>JBEKWH010000022.1:0-67239 GCA_049513255.1 Solirubrobacteraceae bacterium | reverse complement strand
CCCGGCGCCCTGGCGCCTACCGGGACCGGACTTCCACCGGCACGGCCGATGCGAGCTTATGTTCAGATCAGATCACTCGATGCATCACCTCCGAACTGTGGGCACACGCACTACTCATCTAGCCGAAGTCGGCCCGGCTCGGGCACATGCGCGCCAGCGCGCACTCGCTGCACGCGGGCGAGCGCGCGTGGCAGGTGCGCCGGCCGTGGCGCAGCAGGTTGACGTGCAGCTCGAGCTCCTGGCCGGGCGGTGTCAGCGCGAGCATCTGATCGTGCAGCTGCTCGAACGGCGCGCCCGCCTGCAGCAGCCCCAGGCGCGTTCCCACCCGTGAGACGTGCGTGTCGACCGGCACGTCGCGCAGGCCGTATGCGAACAGCAGCACGCACGCGGCGGTCTTGCGCCCGACGCCGGGCAGCGCCACGAGATAGTCGCGCGCCTGCTCGATAGGCACGTCGGGGAGCCAGTTGAGCGACAGCTCCGGGGCGGACCGATCGGGAGTGCCGGACGTCGTGCCTTGCGAGCCGGTCGCGCCGGGTGGCCCGGGCGCGTCTGAGATCGCCCGCAGGATCGCCCGGATGCGCACGGACTTGACCTTCGAGATGCCGCCGGGGCGGATCGCCTCCTCGACCTCTGCGAGCGGCGCGTCGCGCACCTGCTCCCATGACGCAAAGCGCTCGCGCAGGCGCAGGTAGGCGACGTCGCGGTTGCGATCGTTGGTCGACTGCGAGAGCACGGTCAAGACGAGCTCGGCGATCGGGTCGCCGTGCGGGCGCATCAGCGGCACGCCGTACACCTCTCGCAGACGTTCGCGCACGCGCACGACGCGCGCACGCGTGGGCGGCGTCCAAGCGGAGGCAGAGGTCTTTGCGGGGCGGCGGGAGGCGCGAGGGGCGGCGGCGGGTGACACGGGCCAACGGTAGCTGCGGCCGGCCTGCGCAGGAGGCCCGCCGCGGCGAGCGCCCGTATATCCTCGGCCGGTGCCTGAGGTGAGCGACCGCAGCAGCGAGATCGACGGGCTGCCTGTGTTCTGGCGCGAGGCCTCCTCGGCAACCGCCGCCGACGGCGCGGCGGTGCCGCTGTATCTGCATGGCGTGCCGAGCAACTGCGACGAATGGACGGACTTCCTGCGCCGCGGCGGCGGGCTGGCGGTCGACCTGCCGGGCTTCGGGCGCTCGGGCAAGCCTGGCTCCCTGAAGTACACGATCGACGAGTACGACCGCTTCATCGAGCGTTTCCTGGGGGAGGTGGGCGTGGAGCGCGTGCAGCTCGTGGTGCACGACTGGGGAGCCGTCGGGCTCGCGTTCGCGCAGCGCCTGCCCGAGCGCGTCGAGCGCCTGGTGATCATCAACGCGGTGCCGTTCCTGGCGGGATACCGCTGGCACCGCACCGCGCGCGTGTGGCGCACGCCGGGGTTGGGCGAGCTGGCGATGGGGACCTCCAACCGCTTTACGCTGCGCCTCGCCTCGCGCGAGTCGAACGCGACGCCCGGGCCGATGCCGGAGGAGTGGCTGGACAGCGTGCTCGAGCACTTCGACCAGGGCACGCAGCGCGCGATCCTGCGCCTGTACCGCAGCTCACCGCCCGACGTGCTGGCAGCGGCCGGCGCGCGGCTGGGAGCGCTCGAGATGCCCGCGCTGGTCGTGTGGGGCGAGCGCGACCCATACATCCCCGCGCGCTTCGGGCGCGAGTACGCGCAGGCGCTGCCCCACGCCGAGCTGCTGGAGCTGCCCGATGCCGGGCACTGGCCGTGGCTCGACCGCCCCGACGTGATCGACCGCGTGGTGGAGTTCCTGAGCGCCGGGTGAGCACGGCCGCTCCTGCACCCGGCGCGGCGCGGCCGGCCTCGAGCGCCGGAGCAGCGCCAGCTCCGGCCGCGGCGAGCAGCGCGCAACTGCCGCCGGCGTGGACGATCACCGCGGCGCTCGGCGTCGTGTACCTGATCCTCGCGCCCGCAAGCCCCGATCTCGCCGCCGCCAGCTACCGCAGCAACCTGTTCTCCACGGCGGGCTTCACGCTGTGGGACAACTCCTGGTACGGCGGCCACCACCTGCTCGCCTACTCGGTGCTCGCCCCCGTGCTGGGCGCGCTGATCGGGCCGCGGCCGCTGGCGGCGATCTCGATGGTGATCGCGACGGCGCTGTTCGCCAGCGTGATCAAGGGCCGCTTCCCGGCGCTCGCGACGCGCGTGGCCGCGGTGTTCTTCGCACTGGGAGCGTCCGTCGCGCTGCTGTCCAGCCGTGTCCCGTTCGACCTCGGCCTCGCGATCGGCCTCGGCGCCGTACTCGCGGCCCAGCGCGGACGACCGCGCCTCGCGCTCGTGCTCGCGGTGCTGTGCGCGTTTGCGAGCCCCGTCGCCGGCGCGTTCCTCGCGCTCGCGTTCCTCGCGTGGGCGCTTGCCGGACCCGCGCGTGGCTGGCCGATCGCGCTGACGATCGCGGCCCTGGCGCCGATCGCGCTGCTGACACTGGCGTTCCCCGAAGGCGGCACGCAGCCATTCGTTGCGTCCGCCTACTTCCCCGACCTGACGGGGGTGCTGATCATCGCCGCGCTGATCGGATCGGAGGGCTCGCAGAGCGCTGCTCGCGTGTTGCGGATCGGCACGTTGCTGTACGCGATCGCACTGACCGGCTCCTACCTGATCCCGACTGCGGTCGGCGGCAACGTCGATCGGCTGGGAGCGCTCGCGGCGGGACCGCTCGCCGCGTGCGTGCTCGCGGGCGCCTCGCGCTGGCGCCGGCGAGCATTGATCGTGCTCGCGCCGTTCCTGCTGTATTGGCAGGCGAACGCTCCGGTCGCGGACTACGCCTCGACGCTGTCCAACCCGTCGGTGAACGCCTCCTACTACGCGCCGCTGCTCGGCGAGCTGCACGCGCTCGGCGTCGGCTACGGCGCACGCCCAACACGCATCGAGGTCGTCGCCACGGCCGACCACTGGGAGGCGCGTTGGGTGGCTCCGCACGTGATGCTCGCGCGCGGCTGGGAGCGCCAGCTGGACACCTACCGCAACGGCATCTTCTACGAAGAATCCAAGCCGCTGACCGTCGCGCGCTACCGCGCGTGGCTCGCTCAGAACGCGGTCTCCTATGTCGCGCTGCCGGACGCCCCGCTGGACTACTCATCGCTGGCCGAGGCACGGCTGCTGCGCGGTGGCGAGGCGTCCTACCTGCGTGAAGTCTGGCGCTCGGCGCACTGGCGTCTGTTCGCGGTGCTCGGCGCCAGCCCGCTGGCCAGCCCGCCGGGCATCCTGCGCAGCGTGAGCAGCGACTCGCTGACTCTGTACGCGCCGCGCGCTGGCACCTACACGGTGCGTGTGCGCTTCACCCAGTACTGGGCGCTGGCGAGCGGCAGCGGCTGCGTCGCGCGCACGCCGCAGGGCTGGACCGAGGTGCAGGCGCGCCGTGCCGGCCGCTTTCACGTGGTGATCCGCTTCGCGCTCGCACGCATGTTCAGCCACGGAGCTCGCTGCCGCTGAGCATGGTCTAGGCTTTAGCGGTTGATGCTCGCCCGCGCTCGTGTCCTGCAGGCGCGCGTCCTGCCTCACGGTTGGCTGGACGTGCTGCGCCAGGTCTCCCTGTTTGGCGCCGCCTACCTCGCCTACCGCCTGGTGCGGGGGTTGGTCGAGGGAGACGCCAACGCGGCGTTCGCGCATGCGCGCGACCTGATCTCGCTCGAGCGCACGCTGCACGTGTTCGTCGAGCCCTCGATCCAGGCGTGGGCGTCGGGCAGCCACTTCCTGATGGTGCTCTCCAGCTGGATGTATGTCAACGCGCAGACGACCGTGACCGTCGCGGCGCTCGTGTACCTGTACCTGCGCCACAACCGCAACTTCTACTTCGTGCGCAACATGTTCATGGTCGCGATGGCGATCGCGCTCGTCGGCTACGCGATCTTCCCCACAGCACCGCCGCGCTTCATGCCCGAGTGGGGCTTCATCGACAGCGTCGCGGACTTCACCGGCGTGCACGTGGACGCGCACTCGGCGTCGCTGAGCGCGCTGACCAACCTGTACGCCGCGGTGCCCTCGATGCACGTTGCGTTCGCGCTGATGATCGGCTGGCCGCTCGCGCGCTTGGTGCGCTGGCGGCCGGTGCGCGTCTTGTGGGTGCTGTATCCGTTCCTGATGGCGTTCGTGATCGTGGTCACCGCCAACCACTTCATCATCGACGCGGCCCTCGGCGCGCTCACCGCGGGCGCCTCCGCGTACGCCGCGACCTGGATGGCGCGCGCACGGCCGCAGGTGTGGCGCTTCTCCGCGGTCCCCGCCCCACAGCTGAGCGCGAGCTCCTAGAGCGCTCGACCGCGAATGCCGGCACCCAGGCAACGTACCCCACCCCGTCGCACTCGGCGTGCCGCCTACCGCGCCGGCCGGCCGCACGCGCGCGCCCCGATCGGCGCCGGGCAGCGACGCGAGCTCGTCCGCAACCGGCTGATCGAGTCGCGCCTGACCCCCAACGCGATCTCGCTGACGGGCTTCGTGGGCAACGTGATCGCCGCTGTGCTCGTGTGGGAACGGCTGTTCTTCCTCGGCGGGATCGCGTTCGTCCTCGGCTCGGTGATGGACACCCTCGACGGGCGCTACTCGCGCATGTCGGGCAAGGGCACGCCGTTCGGGGCGTTCCTGGACTCGACGCTCGACCGCATCGAGGAGGGCATCGTGCTGACCGCCGTCGCCGGCTACTTCGCGCTGCACGGCAACCGCGCCGCGGCCGCCGCCGTTGTGGTCGCGGTACTGGCGTCGCTGATGGTCAGCTACACCCGCGCGCGCGCCGAGGCGCTGGGCGTCGAGTGCAAGGTGGGCATCGCCACGCGCCCGGTGCGCGTCGTGATCCTGGCGATCGGCCTGATCTTCGCCAGGGGCGCCTCACTCGGCAACTTCGAGTTGCTGCAGCCAGCCGTGTACGTGCTGGCGGCGCTGAGCGTGATCACGGTCGCGCAGCGCATCTGGCACGTGCGCCGCGAGCTCTCGGTGTGACCTTCACCAGCCGGCGGAGTAGTCTCTTGCCGTGACCAACGACAACAAGAACGGCCGCGCCCAGCACAATGGCGCAGCCTCCACCAACGGCGCCGCCGAACCGGAAGACACTCGCTTCGCTCGCATCCCCGAACCGGCCAGCTACCAGTCTGAGAAGGTGCGGGTCGCGATCGTGGGCGTCGGCAACTGCGCCTCATCGTTCGTGCAGGGCGTCCACTACTACCGCGACGCCGACCCGCAGCAGCGCGTTCCCGGCCTGATGCACGTGGACCTCGGCGGCTATCACGTGCGCGACATCGAGTTCACGGCGGCCTTCGACATCGACTCGACCAAGGTCGGCAAGGACCTGGGCCAGGCGATCTGGGCGGGGCAGAACAACACGATCAAGTTCGCCAAGGGCACGCACGCAGTCCCCAGGAAGATGGGCGTGCCCGTGTATCGCGGCATGACCCACGACGGCCTCGGCAAGTACCTCAAAGAGAAGATCACCAAGGCTCCCGGCGAGACCGCGGACATCGTGAAGATCCTCAGGGACACGCACACCGACGTAGTCGTCTCCTACCTGCCGGTCGGATCCGAGCAGGCGACCAAGTGGTACGTCGAGCAGGTGCTCGAGGCCGGTTGCGGCATGGTCAACTGCATCCCCGTGTTCATCGCCCGCGAGGACTACTGGGACAAGCGCTTCAAAAAGGCGGGGCTGCCGATCGTCGGCGATGACATCAAGTCCCAGGTGGGAGCGACGATCGTGCACCGCACGCTCGCGCGGCTGTTCGCCGAGCGCGGCGTCGAGATCGAGCGCACCTCGCAGCTGAACGTGGGCGGCAACATGGACTTCTACAACATGCTCGAGCGCGAGCGCCTGGAGTCCAAGAAGATCTCCAAGACCAACGCCGTGACCTCGATCATGGACCACCAGCTGCCGGCCAGCGACATCCACGTCGGGCCGTCGGACTACGTGCCGTGGCTGACCGACCGCAAGTGGGCGCACATCCGCATCGAGGGCCAAGCGTTTGGCGACGTGCCGCTGAACCTGGAGCTGAAGCTCGAGGTGTGGGACTCGCCCAACTCCGCGGGCATCGTGATCGACGCGGTGCGCTGCTGCAAGCTCGCGCTCAACCACGGCGTCAGCGGCCAGCTCGACGGACCGTCGTCCTACCTGATGAAGTCGCCGCACAATCAGCGCCCGGACGAGCAGGCACGAACGGACACCGAGGCGTTCATCGCGAAGTATGCAAACCGCGCCGGCACGCAGGCGAGTGGCGCGCGGGCAACGGGCGGCACACGGGCGGCGGGCGCGGCGAAGGCGCCGGCTCGCGCAGCGAAGCCGCGGGCGGTCAAAGCGCCGGCTGCGAAGTAGCCTGGGCGCCGGATCCTCGCCAGCTTGCTCGCAAGCGGGATAATCGTGTAGTAGATGGCCGACTTGTTCTCGATAGCCCACGTGACGCCGTATCCGTGGGAGGCCGAGGGCAACGAGGTCAACGCCCACGTCGCGCGTGTGGCGGCGGAGCTCTCGCGCCGCGGTCACCGCGTGCTCGTGCTCGCGCCGTCGCGCTCGCAGGAGCGGGTGCGAACCTCACGCAGGGCGCTGCGCGCCGCGCGCGGCGGGGCGGGCGGCATCTCGTCACTGCTCGAGGGAACAGACGGCGGAACGCCGCGGGTGATCGCGGTCGGCGAGGTGCTCGATCTGCGCGTGCCGGCAGGACCCGCCGCGCGCCGGCGCCCGGCGGCGCTGCCGATCGACGTGGCGAGGACCGTCGAGGAACTGCTGAGCACGGTCGAGCTCGACTTCGTGCACGTGCACGAGCCATTCGCGCCGAGCACGTCCAACGCCGCGCTGCGCCACTCGCGCGCGCTCAACGTCGGCTCGTTCCACTCCTCGAGCGAGCGCCTGCTGTCGACGCTCGTGGCGCGCCGCTTCGTGGAGAGCTTCTTCGGTCGCCTGGACGCACGCACGGCGAGCCTGCCGGCGACAGCCGAGCTGATGGCTCGCCATTTCCCTGGCGACTACCGCCTGGTGCGCGACGACGCAGGCGCGGTGGATGAGCTCGAGGCGATCTATCGCTCGCTCGCCGCGCGGCGGCACTCGCTCGATGGGGACGCGGCGCTGTCGCGGCGCCTGTCGGCGCGAGCGCTGATCGAGGTTGATCTGCACATGCACACCGACCACTCCTACGACTGCGCGACGCCTGTCGAGGTGCTGCTGGCAAGCGCGCGCGAGCAGGGCCTGGGGGCGATCGCGGTGACCGACCACAACGAGATCTCAGGCGCTTTGGAGGCCGCCGCGCAGGCCGACAGACTCGGTCCCCACCCGCCCGTGAAAGTGATCGTCGGCGAGGAGGTCAAGACGGCCGGCGAGGGCGAGGTGATCGGGCTGTTCATCAAGGAGAAGATCCCCCGCGGGCTGAGCCTCCGCGAGACGGTCGCCGAGATCAAGCGTCAGGGCGGCGTCGTCTACGTTCCGCATCCGTTTGACCGCATGCACTCGGTGCCGGACTACGAGCACCTGCTGGAGATCCTCGACGAGGTCGATGCGATCGAGGTGTTCAACCCGCGCGTGGCGATCGCCGGCTTCAACGAAGAGGCTGCGCGCTTCGCCTCCAAGTACCGCATCCCGGCGGGCGCGGGCTCTGACTCGCACGTCGCGCAGGGCCTCGGCTCGGTGCGGATCCGCATGCGCGAGTTCGACGGGCCGACGGAGTTCCTGCAGTCGCTGCGCGACGCCGAGATCCTCACGCGCCCGTCCTCGCTGCTGTACGTGCAGGCGCTGAAGTTCCTGCAGACGCGCGCCACGCCGCGCTCGGCGCGGCGGGCAAGCAAGGCGCGACGGCTGAAGCGGCTGAACCGCACCCACGGCGGCGGGGGACGCAGATAAGGAAGGCTGAGCGGATGGAAGAACCACGGGGCGATCGAGGGTCGAGTGGGGGGAGGACGCAGGAAGCGTGGCGTGCTGGCCGAACCGGGGATGCGAGCGAAGCGAGTGTCTACCGGCTTCGGTACGCGAGCGACCGAGGACGCTGCCCCACGAAGTGCCATCGGTCGCCCCGCAAGTACTGATGCACCTTCAAGGACAAGACGACGCCTCGTCAAATCCCTCGGGGTCGATGCCCGTGACCGATGACGAGATCCGCGAGAAGTATCTCGAGCGCGCAATCCGCGAGCTGAACACGCTGACGCGTGAGCTGCAGGCGTGCCCGCACTGCCCACGCGGGAACCTGATGCCGGTGCTCGGGTCGGGGCATCCGCAGGCGGACATCATGCTGCTGAAGTACTCGGCGCTGCCCTCGGAGATCGAGGAGGGCGTGGCCTTCTACGGACGCGCGGGCGGCGCGTTGATGAAGTCGCTCAAGCGGCTGTCGATCGACCCGCTGGCCGTCTACGGCACGCTCTGCGTGAAGTGCCCGCTGAGCGACGCCTCGCTCGCGGACTTCGCGTGCATCTCGCGGGTGGTCGAGGAGATCGCGATCGTGCAGCCGAAGATCGTGGTGGTGATGGGCGCCGAAGCACTGAGCGCGCTAGGCGACATGGACATCCCGCTGGCGCGCCCGCTGCACGAGACCGTCGGCGAGATCCAGCAGCTGACACCGACGGTCGACGCGCTGTACGTGCCCAGCATCGACGACTCGCTCGACGAGCACGACGCCAAGCGCGCGTTCTGGGCGGCGTTTCGCGTGCTCGGCGACTGGTACGCGGCGCAGCCGCCGTACTGAGAGCAGCGCCGGCTCCACGTCGAGCATTCAGGTCCTCGGCAGATCCTCCACCCACGTGCCCAGGGCGGCGATGAAGGCGGGAAGGTGCTGGCGCTGACGGTTGACCGCGGCGTGCACCTCGTCAGGCGTCAGTGTCCAGTATGCGTGTTGGCTTGTGTTGCGCAGGTCGATCACCTCTTGCATGACAAGCTGCGCGTCCTCCGGCAAGAGACCGAGCCGACGCAGTTGCTGGGCCGCCGGAGTCTTGCGATCGGCAGCGATCGCGCCGAGATCCTGTGCAACCCGGACGCTGCGGTCAATCAGGCCTTGCGCGCAAGCTGCTGCAGGCTTTGCTCGACGCCCTTGCGACGCGCCTCCTCGGCGGTCGGCGGGCGAGTGGAATCGCTCATCGCCCGCCATCGGCGGATGGCTGTGCACGTTCGGCAGCCAACTGCTGGAAGTAGCCAAGCGCTGCGCGTGCTTCGCGGCCCAGCTCACGCCCCGCGATATCGGCCTGGACCTGCACCTGATCTCGCTGTGCCTGCAGACCGGGCCATATCCCTTCGCGATCGACAAGCGGCCGGCCATCGCGCAGCACCTCAGACAGCAGTCGCGAATCGCGCAACGCAGCCTGGAGCGGTACGAGCTCGACGTTGGTATCCAGCCGCCGCTCGAGTCGCTGGCGCAGCGCCTCGAGTGCACCCGGAGCTGGTTGTCGCAACTCGACCAGCAGGTCTATGTCGGAGATGCCCTTGACATTCTCCCCGCGCGCCACGGAGCCGAACAGAACACCAAGCTCGACGTTGGGCTCCGTTCTGAGTGCTGCGCGCAGTTGACCGACGAGCGGCCAGTAAGAGCGGATCCACGTTGCCTCCTGTTCCGACAGGAAGAGCCGGTGCGAACTCGGCCGGCGCGCGTGGATCAGCCCACCGCCCACCGCTCGCCGCAGCGTGCGCTCATGGACCCCGACTTCACGGGCCAACTCTTCGAGCAGGCTCATGTGTCCAATCTACGCATCGTGTGTCCAATTACAGGCTGAGCACGATCTTGCCGAGCTTGCCGCCGGCGGCGAAGCGCTCGTACGCTGCGGCCGCCTGCTCGAGCGGGAAGGTCTCGGCGATCGGCACGCGAAGCGCGCCGGACTCGAACAGCGGCAGCACCTCGTGCTCGAGCCGCCGCGCGCCCAGGGCTTTCTCCTCCGAGGGGCGCGCGCGCAGCGTTGAGCCATAGATGCGCGCGCGCTTGCCCATCAGCGCCAGCAGGTTCAGCTCGCCCTTGGCGCCGGCGGAGACGCCGATGACGACGATACGCCCGCGAGTGCCCAGCGCGTTGAGGTTGTCAGCCAAGTTCGGCGCGCCGACGAGCTCGAGGATCACGTCGAACGGCCCGTGCTCGGCGAAGCCCTCCGGCGCGATCGTCTCGGCGCCCAGCGCCGCGACCTGCTCGCGCAGCTCCTCGCTGCGCACGGTCGCGGTCACACGAGCGCCGACCGCCCTGCCGAGCTGGATCGCCGCGGTGCCGACACCCCCGGCGCCGCCGTGCACGAGCAGGCGCTCGCCGGAGCGCAGCTCGGCCTGCGTAAACAGGGCGTCGTGCGCGGTCATGAACACCTCCGGCAGACCGCCCGCGCTCGCCCAATCCAAGGCGGACGGCACGGGCATCAGCTGGCGCTCGTGCACCGTGGCGAGCTCCGCCTGCGCGCCGCCGCCGACGATCGCCATCACGCGCTCGCCGAGCGCGAAGCGCTCGGCTCCAGCACCGAGGGCGACGACCTCGCCGGCGAGCTCCATGCCGGGAATGTCCTGCGGCGAGCCGGGCGGCGCGGGGTACAGGCCGCGCCGCTGCATCATGTCGGCGCCGTTCAAACCGGCGGCATGTACCCGGACGAGCACCTCGCCGGCCTGCGCGACCGGGTCGGGATGCTCCTCGATCACGATCTCCTTCTCGCGGATGGTGGCGGCACGCATGCGCCAAGCCTATCCGCGCGCTCACTCCAGCAGCAGCGTGTCCTCGTCGGAGTAGGCGGGCGAGCACGCACACACGATTCGCAGCGGCTCCTCGCCGACGTTGAGCACCTTGTGGGCGGCGCCGGGCGGGATCAGCGCACAGTCGCCGCGCTCGACGATCCGCTCCTCCCCATCGACGATCAACCGGCCAGTGCCGTCGGTGACGAGGTACAGCTCCTCGCTGGTGTGGTGCAGGTGCGCGGTCGTCGCGGCGCCGACCGGGATCGTCGCCTCGGCGAGGCTCTGGTTCTGCGCCGGCGCGGACACCCGTCCCGCCCACTCTCCGATCTCCGAGCCATCGAGCGTGATGAACGGCTGTATCTGGGCGTAGGAGCGAACGTGCATCGCGCGCGGGCGCTAGCCCACGCCCTCCTGCGACGAGGTGCAGAACGCGCACCGCCGCGCCTGTCGCGGGATCTCACTGAGGCACTCGCTGCACGGCCTCGTTTCAGACTCCGTGTCCACGCCGGTCTTGCGGCGCGCGATCAGCGCGTTGATGGGCTTGACGACGAAGAAGAACACCGCCGCCGCGATCGAGATGAAGGCGATCAGCGAGTTGATGAAGTCGCCGTAGGCGAACGTGCTGTGGTTGATCGTGAAGTCCAGCGTCGAGAAGTCGGGCTTGCCGATGATCGCCGCGACGATCGGCGTTAGGAGATCGCGCACGAGCGCCGTGACGACCGCGCCGAACGCAGCCCCGATGACGATCCCGACGGCGAGATCGACGACGTTCCCCCTCAGCAGGAACGCCTTGAAGTCCTTGGCCATCGCTCCCTCCGGGTCGGGGACGTTCCAGCTCGCGCAGCTCGCCCAAGCCGTGCCCGGATCTTCGCAGCCGCCTAAGACGTGCTTTGCACGCGAGCGGCCGCCGACGCAGAGCTGTGCCGGCCATCGTCCCGCTCGAGCAGCGCCACGCACTCGATGTGGTGGGTCTGCGGGAACATGTCGACGGGGCGGACCTTGCGCAGCACCCAGCCGGCGTCGAGGAGTTCGGCGGCGTTGGGGGCGAGCGTGGTGGGATTGCAGGAGACGTAGACGATGCGCTTGGGGGACGCGTCGATGATGCGGTGGACGACCTTCTTGGACAGGCCGGCGCGGGGCGGGTCGACGACGATGACGTCGGGACGGCCGGCCCGCTCGAGCAGCTCCGGCAGGGCCGTGCGCGTGTCGCCGGCAAAGAAGTGCGCGTTGGTGATCCCGTTGCGTCGAGCGCCGGCGATCGCGTCGGCGACGGCCTGCTCGACGAGCTCTATCCCCCACAGCTCGCCCGCCCGTGGCGCGAGCGTGAGCGCGATCGTGCCGATGCCCGCATACAGGTCATACACGCGCTCCCAGCCCTCGAGCGCGGCGTACTCGACGGCGATGCCATACAGCAGCTCTGCCATCTCGGTGTTCGTCTGGAAGAACGCCTCAGCGGAGATGCGCAGGTCGAGCTCACCCAGACGCTCGGGCAGCTCGGCCTCGCCCCAAACGAGCTCGGTCTCGCCGCCCTGGGTCGTCTCGGCGACGCTGCGCGAGCGTGTCCACAGCACGCCAGCGAGGCTCTCGCCGAGCGCCTCGCTGAGCGCACCCGCCAGCGAGCCCGCGTCGAGCTCGCCATCGGTGGTCACGATCCGCACCTGCAGCATGCCCGTGTGCCGGCCTTCGCGCACGACGAGATTGCGCAGGCGCGCACGCCCATCGGGCGCGGGCGCCGTGCGCTCGTCACGCGCGCGCGGCTGCGCCTGCCCGCGCGCGCCGCGACTTCGCTCCCAGGCGGCCAGGCCCTCGGCGCGGCACCAGTCCAGCGCTGCGACGCGCGCGAGGTTTCCGCGCTCGGACGCCAGCAGGCAGTCCTCGATCGGCGTCACGCTGTTGCCGCCGGCCGGAGCGTGAAAGCCGCACACCAGCTCGGCGTGCGCGGGATCGCCGTCTTCGCCGAACGAGTACTCGAGCTTGTTGCGGTAGCGCCACTGCTGCAGCGCGGGCACGATCTCCTGCAGCTCGAAGCCGTCCAACCGGCCGATCCGCCGCAGCGCATCGTCGACCTGGCCGCGCTTGATCTCGAGCTGGCGCTCGTACGGCATCACCTGCCACGGCACGCCGGGGTGCTGGGCGACCGGCGCGATTCGCTCGGGGCTCGGCTCGAGCACCTCCAGCGTGCGCGCGTGCGCGTAGCTGCGCTTGCGCTTGTGCACGACCGCACGGACGCGGTCACCGGGAATGGCGCCCGCGACGAACACCACGTAGCCGCCGTCGCCCAGCCTCGCCACGCCCTCGCCGCCGAACGCCAGCGACTCGATCGTCAGCTCCAGCTCGTCGCCACGCTGCGGGCGCGGAGAGCCCTCGGGCGGGGCGGGAGCCTCGACGTTCACGCGGGTGCCACCAGCAGCTCGAGCAGCGCCTTCTGCGCGTGCCGCCGGTTCTCGGCCTGGTCCCAGATGTGCTCGCGCGCGCCGTACAGAACCTCGGCGGAGATCTCCTCGCCGGGATGCGCAGGCAGGTCGTGCATCGCGAACGCGCCTGGCGCCGCCGCCTCGAGCAGCGCGTCATCGACGCGGTAGTCGGCGAGATCGCGCCGGCGCTGCTCGGCGGTGGCCTCATCGCCCATGCTGACCCACACATCCGTGTAGACGGCAGCCGCGCCCTGCACCGCCTCATGCGGATCTAAGTGATGCGTCACAACACCGGTGGCGCCGGCCGGCAGCTCGAGGTCGTCCTCCAGCGCGTAGCCGGCCGGCGCGGCGAACGCGACGTGCATGCCCGCGAGCGCTCCCAGGACCGCGAGCGAGCGAGCGATGTTGTTGCCGTCGCCGACGTAGGCGAGGCGCAGACCCTCGAGTGAGCCGCAGGCCTCGCGCAACGTGAGCAGGTCGGCGAGCGCCTGGCACGGATGGTGGCGCGCGCTGAGCATGTTGACGATCGGCACCCTGCTGTACGCGGCGAGCTCCTCGAGGATCGCGTCCGCTCCGGTGCGCAGCCCGACCGCGGCGACATGCCGGGAGAGCACGAGCGCCGTGTCACGCGGCGCCTCGCCGCGCGAGAGCTGCAGCTCATCGGAGCGCAGCACCACGGCATGCCCACCCAGCTCTTGGATCCCCACCTCAAACGACACGCGGGTGCGCGTTGACGGCTTCTCGAAGATCAGCGCGACGCTGCGATCGGCGAGCGCCTGGGATGAGAGCGGCGCGCGCTTCAGCTCCAGCGCACGGTCGAGCAGCGCGCCCAGCTCGGCGGAGCTCAGCTCCGCGCCGGTGAGAAAATGGCGTGGCGTCATCGAATCGGCCAGTGTAGGGACTAAGCGGAGAAGTCCCAGGCTGAACGCCGGAGAGGATTGCGAACAGCCCACGCCGAGCGGCTTTCGGGCTGTCGGTGACGTGGAGCCCTACGCCGCTACTGCAACGCCCGCGGGCACATAGTGCTCGATTGTCAGATCGTGACGCTCTAGCGCAAAGCGGACCCCATCCTCAGCAAGCGCGTGCGCGGCGGCGTAGCTGTCAGCAACGACAGTCCAGCGCGGGATATCAGGCGAGCTGGCCACCCACGTGTCCTGATCCTGGCGATAGAGCACACGCACGGTCATCACGTTCTCAGAGTAGCGCGAGGGCATCTTGTTCGGAAAGACCGACTTGGTTGCAGAGGATGTCCCTGACCGTTGAGGGACGGATGGTCTGGTTGTCATGGAAGGAGAAGACGAGGGTCGGTCGGTTCGGCGCCTCCATTACACGATGGGAGCCCGTTTGGCGAACGATCCGATAGCCCAGGGGTTTGGCCTTCAAGATACGCAGGAGCTTCTTTGCCTTTACAGACGGGAACCGGGCCACATCTGACACCGTAGGCACCGAATGCGACGAAACTCTCGTTTCGTCAGGGACGACCGGTGACCGCGAGACCCGCGGTGTGCGATCGTGCGGCCGCACGAACTTGTCGAGAAAGGACCTGCACGAATGAGAACAGGCATCTCCTCCGCTGTCGCCTGCTGCGCACTGGCGCTCCTGGCGGGCTGTGGATCGTCGAGCAACTCGAGCGCCGGCACGAGCGCGAGCGCCGGCACCGCCACGAGCAAGGGCACGACTCCGAGCGGAGCGCAGGCAACGACGACCAGCTCCAGCCCTGAGCAGGTGAAAGTCGACACGACGCCCAAGTTCGCCACCCCGTCGAAGTCCGAACCGGTGCAGAGCGGGATCGTGCAGATCGCCTACCGCGACATCGCGATCGAGCCCGACACCGTCCGGGTCAAGGTAGGCAGCACGATCAAGTGGACCAACTACGACTCGGTGCAGGCCAACGTCACCAGCGTGAGCGGTCCGCAGAGGATCGCGTCCAAGAACTTCGGCGAAGGCGGCACGTTCGAAGTCAAGGTCGAGAAGCCCGGCTTGATCCACTACGAGTGCACGCTCTACCCGGTGACGATGAACGGCGCGATCGAAGTCGTGACGTAGGCGCACGGGGCGGAGGCGCGCGCCGCCGCGAGCTCAGCCGAAGTCGGGGAGGCCCGCGTTCGGCGTCGACGGCGTCGCGTACAGGCGCCGGGGGATGCGCCCGGCGCCGCGCGCCAGACGACCAGCCTCGACGGCCGCGCGCATCGCGCGCGCCATCGCCACCGGGTCCTTGGCGCGGGCGATGGCGGAGGCAGCCATCACGGCGTCGCAGCCCAGCTCCATCGCCAAGGCCGCGTCGGAGGCCGTGCCGATGCCTGCGTCGAGCACCACCGGCACGTCAACGGCCTCGCGGATCAGCGCGATGTTGTAAGGGTTGCGAATGCCCATGCCGCTTCCGATCGGCGAGCCGAGCGGCATCACGGCGGCGCAGCCGAGGTCGGCGAGGCGACGTGCGAGCACGGGGTCGTCGGTCGTGTAGGGGAGGACGACGAAGCCATCGTCCAGCAGCTCCTCGGCCGCTCTCAGGAGCTCGGGCGCGTCTGGCAGGAGCGTGTCCTCGTCGCCGATCACCTCGAGCTTGATCCAGTCGGTGGCGAACGCCTCGCGCGCCATGTGCGCGGTGAGCACGGCGTCGCGCGCGGTGTGACAGCCGGCGGTGTTGGGCAGCAGCTGCACGCCAGCGTCCGCGAGCACGTCGATCAGCGACGACCCCCGAGCCGGCGTGGGGCTCGGATCCACCCGGCGCAGCGCAACCGTGACAAGCTCGCTGCCGCTGGCGGCGATCGCCTCGGCAAGCAGCTCCAGCGACGGAAAGCCGCCCGTGCCGAGCAGCAGTCGCGAGCGCATCGTCCTGCCCGCGATCGTCAGCTCGTCCACACCGGTGCTCACCGTGTCGTGCACAGCTCGATCATCCTCCCTGCATCGCGGTGAGCACCTCCACGCGCGCGTCCTCACCGACGGCGAACGACCGCCACGCCGCGCGCGGCACGACCTCGCCGTCGACGGCCACCGCGACCCCACGCGCGTCCGCATCGAGGCCGAGACGGACGAGCACCGCGGCGACGGTCTCGCCCGCGAGCACGTCGGAGCGCTCGCCGTTGAGCACGATCACGCGAGCACCTCGGTCGTCGCATTCGCAGTGAAGCGCTCAGGCGCGCACGCGGCAAGCAGTGAGTCGTGCCCCTGCGCGCCCGCGCCCCCGCCGGCGAGCAGACCGACGACGAGCTCGGCCGTGAGCGGCGCCAGGAGAATGCCGTTGCGGTAGTGACCCGTTGCCCAGATCAGGCCGGCGACGGCCCCACGGCCGATCGCGGGGGCATTGTCGGGTGTGCCCGGGCGCAAGCCCACGGACAGCTCCTCTATCTCCAGCTCGCTGATACCCGGCACGAGCTCGCGGGCGGCGCGCAGCAGCTCGTAAACGCCGCCGGCGGTCGGCGCCAGCCCGAAGCCCTGCTCCTCGACGGTCGCACCCAGCACGTAGCGGCCGTCGCCGCGCGGGACGAGATAGCCGTCGCGAAAGCGCAACACGCGCCGCAGCAGCCCCGGTCCAGCTGGGTCACGCAGCCGCAGCAGCTGGCCCTTGACCGGGCGCACAGGCACACTCGCGCCCACTGGCAGGCCGTCGATGCGCTCACTCCACGGACCGGCGGCCAGCACGACCTGCTCGGCTCCCAGCCGCTCGCCGTCGGCGAGGATCACACCGGTGACACGCGCGCTGCGGCTGTCGGCCTCCGCTTGGTCCGCGCGAGCGCGATCGAGCTCGACGCGCGCCACGGACGCGTGCTCCAGCAACTTGACGCCGGCCACATCGCACGCAATCGTGAGCGCCGCGAGGACCAGCCGAGGATCGACCGAGTGATCGTCGGCCGCCTCCAGCGCGAGCCGCACCGTCGGCGCCAGGGCGGGCTCCAGCTCGCGCGCCTCGCTCGGGCGCAGGCGACGCACGTCCAGCCCGAGCGAGCGGCGGAAGTCGAGCTGGCGCTCGAGCTCGCGCGCGTCGTCATCGTCGCGCGCCGCCAGCAACGTGCCGGTGCGCATCAGGCCGACGGACGAACCTGCGCCCGCCTCCAGCTCGGCTGCGAACGCGGGCCACATCTGCGCCGAGCGCAGCCCCAGCTCCAGCACGCGCCCCCCTGCCTCACCGAACTCCACCTCTGCGACCGGCGCGAGCATGCCGGCGGCCACGCGCGAGGTCCCCCGCCCGGCGGTGTCGCGCTCGAGCACCATCACCGACATCCCGGCCTGGCGCGCACGCCAGGCGATCGCGAGGCCGATGATGCCAGCGCCGACGACAACCACGTCGACTCGCTGGCTCTCGCTGAACATGACGATGATGCTAGCCCGCCGCCGCCGCACAGCGACGGCCACAGCCACTGCGAGTCGCGCGCGCCGCGACCGGCTTCTCAGGCGCGGTAGCGCACGAGCACTTTGTGTGAGCAGCCGACCAGCGTCCAGGGGCGATTCTGCGGCAGATAGCGCATCACGAAAGTCTTCACACCGGGGCCGTTGCAGAACACGGTGCCGTGGCCGTAGACCAGCAGTAGATGATCGTTGCCGGCTCCGGTCCAGATCTCGTTATACCCGTGGCTGGAGTAGATGTAGTCGTTTCCGGCGCCCCCGTGGAGGTAGTCGCTCTGACTTTCGGGCTGTCCTTCGGGGTGATAGTCCCCCCAGATCACGTCGCCCGCGTCGCCCGCGAAGATCGTGTCGTTGCCGTAGCCGCCGAGCAGCCAGTTGTGCACGTGCTTGAGACCGACGAGCGTGTGGCTCAGTCCCGGTTGCCCCTTGTCCATCTTCAGGCATTCGTCGGCCGGCCAACCTGCGTGGCTCGCCTCTGCGACGCTCGCCCGCGGGGTGGGCTTCGGCCGGTTGGAGGCGATGCTGGCGACTTCTTCGCCCTGCGGACAGAACGCGACGTAGACGCCGCGGTCGTATTGCCGCAGCTCAGCCGCTTCCTGCGATGAGAGGCTCGCCGCAGACGCCGACCGCGTGGATGACTCGGCGTTCCCAGCCGTCAACAGCAGCCCGCTGGCGCAAAACACGGAGACGAGCAACGCGACGCGACAACTCCGTGCGATGTAGACCGCGACCATCCAAACGACGCTAGCAAGGGCGTCACGTCCGCTCGGAGATGACCGACCATTCGTCCAGAGCTTGCACTCGGGCCGTGGCGGTGGCTCGCGGCGGCTCGTGCCAGACTCCCGAGCCATGTCAACTCAAGATCCCGACGCAGCAGACCCCCGCGGCGACCGCACCGCCCGCCTGGCCGCGGCGCGCCTGTACCTGGTGTGCGGCGGAAATCCGGACGGGCGCGAACTGCCAACGCTGCTGCGGGCGGCGATTGCGGGCGGCGTCGACGTGGTGCAGCTGCGCGAGAAGCACATGCCCGACGAGGAGCTCGCGTCGGTGGCGAATGCCGCGCGGATCCTGTGCGAGGAGCTGGGGGCGCTGCTGATCGTCAACGACCGCCCGTGGGTGGCGCGCGAAGCGCGCGCCGACGGCATTCACGTGGGACAGGACGACATCCCGCCGGCGGAGGTTCGCGAGCTGGTCGGCCCGGAGCTGTTGATCGGCCTTTCGACCCATTCGCCGGCGCAGATCGATGCGGTCGACGCGAGCGTGGTCGACTACATCGGCGTGGGCCCAATCCACGAGACGCCCACCAAGCCGGGCCGCCCGGCGGTCGGCACCGAGCTGGTGCGCTATGCCGCAGCCCATGCGAAGGTGCCGTTCTTCGCGATCGGCGGCCTTGACGCAGGCAACCTCGCACAGGTACTCGACGCCGGCGCCACGCGCGTGTGCGTGCTGCGGGCGATCGCCGGCGCCGACGATCCCGAGGCGGCTGCTCGCGCGCTTCGCGAGCGGCTCGGACCGCGCACCGTGGAGCTGTGAGGCCGGTGGCCGACGGCGCCGGCCGGCCGGCGGGCGGACGCCGCGAGAGCGAGGAGCAGGCGCGCGCATCGCTCGTGCCGCTGGCGCCGGGAGAGCGCCCGCCGGCGCTGCTGGTCGCGGTGGGCGTGTGCGTCGTGCTGGCGGCCGCCGTGCTCGTGGGCGGCCTGACCATCCACGACCTTTCAAGCCACGGCGGCTCGCTGCCGGGCGCGATCTTCCTGGCGGCGATCTTCGCGCTGCTCGCGCTCGGCATGTATCGCCGCCGCTACATGGCGGTGCTCGGCTTCGAGGCGCTGCTCGCCTTTCAGATCATCGTCACCTCGCTCGCGCTGGTCGTCGCCGAGACGCTGGTCGCGGCCGGCGGATGCCTGCTCGCGATCGGCCTCGGTGGCTGGCTGTTCTGGAAGCTGGTGCGGGTTATGGGCCGCATCCAGGCGGGCGAACACCAGGACGTTCGATAGGCTCACACCCCGATGGCTGAGAGCTCCTACGACTGCATCGTGATCGGCTCCGGGCCGGGTGGCTACGTGGCCGCGATCCGCGCCGCGCAGCTCGGCCTGAAGACAGCGGTGGTGGAGCGTGACAAGCTCGGTGGACGCTGCTTGAACTACGCGTGCATCCCTGCCAAGGCGGTGCTGCGCTCGGCTGATCTGCTGTCGGAGATCCGCGACGCGGAGGAGTTCGGCCTGCGGGTGAGCGGCGTCGAGGTTGACTACGCCGCCGTGCAGGCGCGGCGCGAGAAGGTCGTGAACACGCTCACCACCGGCGTTGGTGGCCTGTTCAAGAAAGGCGGCATCGACGTCATCATGGCCAGCGCGAAGCTGACCGCCGACGGCGACGTGCTGGTAGAGATGTTCGACGCCGACCGATCGAAGATCGGCCAACAGGCGATCGCCGCCGGCAGCGTGATCCTCGCCACCGGCTCGATCCCGAGGCCGATCCCCGGAGTGCAGTTTGGCGGGCGCGTGATCGGCACCGAGGAGGCGTGGGCGCTGCCGGAGGTGCCGGCGCGCCTGGCGGTAGTCGGCGCGGGCGCGTCCGGCGCGGAGATCGCCTCGGCGTTCGCGCGCCTGGGCAGCGAGGTGCTGCTGCTGGAGGCGCTCGAGCGCGTGCTGCCGACCGAGGACGCGGACATCTCGCGGCTGGTCGAGCGCGGCCTGAAGCGCCAGGGCATCGGCGTGCACACGAGCACGCCCGCGGCAGACGTGAGCGCGGGCGAGAGCAGCGTGACGTTCTCCCACGGCTCGGAGTCCGCCGAGGTCGACTACATGGTGATCGCCGCCGGGCGCGGCGCGGACGTGGAGGGCCTCGGCCTGGCGGAGGCGGGTGTCGCGCTCGACGATCGCGGCCTCGTGCAGGTCGACGGCGCGCTGCGCACCAGTCGCGCGGGCGTGTATGCGATCGGCGACCTGGTGCCCGGGCCGGCGCTCGCGCACAAGGCCTCTGATGAGGGCATCATCGCCGCCGAGACGATCGCCGGGCGCGACACGCACCCGATCGCCTACGCGGACATCCCGCGCGCGACGTTCTGCACGCCCAACGTCGGCTCGTTCGGCCTGACCGAGGAGCAGGCGCGCGAGCAGGGCTACGACGTGGTCGTCGGCAAGGTGCCCTACGGCGCCGTCGGCGGCGGCACCGTCTACGGCGACCGCACGGGCCTTGTGAAGGTCGTCGGCGAGAGCAAATACGGCGAGCTGCTCGGCGGGCACATCGTCGGCTCGCGCGCCACCGAGCTGATCCAGGAGCTCGTCAACGTGCGCGCGCTCGAGGGCGGCTTTCCCGAGCTCGCGCGCATCATCCACGGGCACCCCACGCTGTCAGAGGCCGTGATGGAAGCTGGACGCGCCGCCGACGGCTGGCTGATCCACGGCTAGAGCTGCGCTTGGGACGGTGACCTGCACGCCGGCCGCCTTCTATTTCGACCTCGCCAGCCCGCTCGCATATCTGGCGGCCGAGCGTGTCCTGCACGAGCTCCCCGGTCCGGCGGAGTGGCGGCCGATTCTTGCCGCCGAGCATCAGAGCGTGCCGCGCGCGGAGATCGAGCGCCGCGGGCGAGAGCTCGGCCTGCAGCCCATTCGCTGGCCCGAGCCGTTCCCGTTCGACAGCTCCTTGGCGATGCGCGTGGCGACATATGCCGCATCGATCGGGCGCGCGGTCCCGTTCGCGCAGGCGGCCTTCCGCCAGGCGTTCGCGGGCGGGCACTCGCTGGAGAACCCCGACTTCGTGCTGATCGCCGCCGCGGCGTGCGAGATGCACCCGACGGCGGTGCTGCGCGGGGCGGAGCTGCGCTCGACGGTCGAGCGGCTCGCGACGGCCACAGCGACGGCCGCGCGTGCGGGCGTCACGAGCGTGCCCGCGATCGTCGTCGAGGGCGACGTGTTTCTCGGCGAGGACGCACTCGAGCGCGCCGCCCGGCGCATGCGCGGCGAACCCACGAGTGCCACGGCTGCCGGGCTGGCGGGCAAGCGCGCGGGGTCGCTCCCGAGATGAAGGCCGGCCAGGCATACCGCCTGATCCTCACGCGCGGCGGTCTCACACCGGCCCTGCTTGCGGACACGACGCGCGTGGACCACGTCGAGGTGGTGGAGGTGGACAGCGGCGAAGTGGTGCTGTTCTGGGACCGCTCGCCGCAGGCCGCCTCAAAGCTCGCGCGCACACTGCGCGAGCAGCTGGCGCAGCTGGACGCGGAGGAGTTCATCGCACGCTGGAGTACCGTGGAGCACTGATGCCGAGCCCGCCCGCGCCAAGCCCGCCCGAGTCGAGCCTGCCGGAGCCGGAGCACGCGCGCGAGTGGCTGCAGACGATGACGCTGATCCGCCGCTTCGAGGAACGGGCTGGCGAGATGTATGCGCGCGCGAAGGTCGGCGGCTTCCTGCACCTGTCGATCGGCGAGGAGGCGACAATCGTTGGCAGCGCGCGGGCGCTGCGCGAGGATGACTACCTGATCTCCACGTACCGCTCGCACGGCCACGCGCTCGTGCGCGGCACACCGCCGGAGAACGTGATGGCGGAGCTGTTCGGCCGCGTCGACGGCTGCTCGGGCGGACGCGGCGGCTCGATGCACATGTTCGATCTGGCGCGGCGCTTCATGGGTGGCTACGGGATCGTCGGCGGCAACCTGCCGATCGCGGCGGGCATCGCGCTGGCGAGCGACTACAAGGAGACCGAGGAGATCACGCTGTGCACGTTCGGCGACGGCGCGTCCAACCAGGGCACGTTCGGCGAGACGCTCAACATCGCCGCGCTGTGGAAGCTGCCGGTGGTGTTCATGGTCACGAACAACCAGTTCGGCATGGGCACCGCGCTGCGCCGCCACTCGGCGGTCACCGACCTGCAGCGCAAGGGCGAGAGCCTGGGCGTGCCGGGCATGCGCTGCGACGGCATGGATGTGCTCGACACCTACGCGGTAGTCACGGAGGCGGTGCGACGCGTGCGCGAAGACCGCCAGCCGGTGCTCGTGGAGGCGGTCACGTACCGCTTCCGCGGCCACTCGATGGCCGACCCGGAGCAGTACCGCACGAAAGAGGAGGTCGCGCGCTGGCGCGAGCGCGACCCGCTGCCCGCGTACGCGGAGCTGCTGGTGCGCGAGGGCGTGATCGAGCAGTCCGACCGTGAGCGGATCGACGAGCAGGCAATCGCGCGCGTGGACGCGGCCGTGGAGTTCGCCGAGGCCTCGCCGTTCCCGACGCCGGAGTCGCTGTACGACGACGTGTACGTGCTCGACCAGGAGGTGCGCGGCTGGTACTCGGTGCAGACGACCGACGCCGCCGAAGGCGCGCCTGCGAACGGCGCGCCGCAGTCGGCCAACGACGAGATCTCGCAGCAGCTGACCGACGCGCTGGCCGCCGGCGAGGACGGCCGCGAAACGCCGGGGGCCGAGCGCCCCGACGCTCCTACCAACGCCGGGGGACCGGTCTGATGGCCGAGCTGCGCTACCGCGAGGCGCTGAACGCTGCCCTGCGCGAGGAGCTCGCGCGCGATGAGCGCGTGATCCTGATGGGCGAGGACATCGGCGTGTTCGGCGGCGCGTTCAAGGTCACCGACGGTCTGCTCGAGCAGTTCGGCGAGCGCCGCGTGCGCGACACGCCGATCTCGGAGAACACGATCGTCGGCGTCGGCGTCGGCGCGGCGATGACCGGCCTGCGACCGGTCGTCGAGCTGATGACGATCAACTTCGCGCTGCTCGCGTTCGACCAGATCGTCAACCACGCGGCGCACATCCACTACATGTTCGGCGGTCAGGCGAAGGTGCCGCTGGTGGTGCGCATGCCGCAGGGCGCCGGACACCAGCTCGGGCCGACGCACTCCCACTGCCTGGAGGCGCTGTTCCTGCACATCCCCGGCCTGCTCATGGCCGTGCCAGCGACCGCGGCGGACGCGAAGGGCCTGCTCAAGACGGCCATTCGCGACGAGAACCCGGTGATCTTCATCGAGCACGAGTCGCTGTACGGAGTGCGCGGCGAGGTTCCCGACGATGACGATCACCTGGTGCACTTCGGCCAGGCGCGCGTGGCGCGCGCGGGCTCGGACGTGACGGTCGTGGGTATCTCGCGGATGGCGCTCACGGCCGAGCGCGCGGCGCAGACGCTCGCCAGCGAGCACGACGTGCACGCCGAGGTGATCGACCCGCGCACGCTGCGCCCGCTGGACCTCGACACGATCCTCGCGTCGGTGCGCAAGACCAACCGCTGCGTGATCGTCGAGGAGGGCTGGCCGCACGGCGGCGTCGGCGCGAACCTCGCGGCGCTGATCGGCGAACAGGCCTTCGACGACCTCGACGCGCCCGTCCAGCGCGTCACCGGTGCGGACGTGCCGATGCCGTACTCCAAGCCGCTCGAGGACCTCGCCTACCCGCACGAGCCGCAGATCGTGGCGGCCGTGCTCGCGACTGTGGGCCGCTCCGCCGGAGCCGCCTGATGGCGGAGATCGTGATGCCGCGCCTGTCGGACACGATGGAGGAGGGAACGATCCTGCGCTGGCTGAAGGCCGACGGCGAGGACGTGGCGCGCGGCGAGGAGCTCGTCGAGATCGAGACCGACAAGGCGACCATGACCTACGAGTCAGACCAGGCCGGCGTACTCGAGATCGTCGCCGGCGAGGGCTCGACGCTGCCCGTCGGCGAGGTGATCGCGCGCGTGGGAGCAGCCGCGGCGAGGACTGATGATGGGCCGGCCTCGGGGGGGCCGGCGAGCGAGAGATCGGACCGTGACGCTGCGGCGGCGAGCGGAACGTCTGCGGCCGCGACCTCGGCGGAGCCTGCGGGCGAGGCGCTATCAGGAGCGCCTGCGGGCGAGCGCGTCAAGGCCTCGCCACTGGCCAGGCGGATCGCCGGCGAGCGCGGCGTCGACCTGCGTGCGCTGACAGGCAGCGGCCCCGGCGGCCGGATCGTCAAGGCGGATGTGCTCGCCCCCGCCGCCGCCTCCACATCCAGCGCCGCACCGGTGGCGGGCATCGAGGGGGTGATGACGGCCAAGGGCGAGACGACGACGGTCGAGCTGTCGCGCACGCAGCAGACGATCGCGCGTCGCATGGCCGAGTCCAAGGCGACGATCCCCGACTTCACGCTGCAGATCGACGTGGACATGGAGGAGTGCGTGAAGCTGCGCGCGCAGCTCAAGCAGCTCTCGCACCACGAGAACGGCCCCGAGCCCGGCGCGCCGGACGCGCCGCGCCGGGAGCAGCTGAAGGCGCCCACGTACAACGACATGGTGGTGAAGGCATCTGCGCTTGCGCTACGCGAGCACCCGACCGCGAACGGCAGCTATCGCGACGGACGCCTGCAGTTGCATTCGCGCGTCAACGTCGGCGTGGCGGTGGCCGCCGAGAACGCGCTCGTGGTGCCGACGGTGTTCGACGCCGACTCCAAGTCGCTCGGCGAGATCGCGCGTGAGACGCACACGCTCGTCGAGCGCGTGCGCACCGCCGCGATCACGCCACCGGAGCTCGGCGGCGGCACGTTCACGGTCTCCAATCTCGGGATGTACGGCATCGAGAGCTTCACCGCGATCATCAACCCGCCGCAGGCCGGCATCCTGTCGGTCGGCGCGCTGGCACCACGTGCGGTCGTGCGCGAGGGTCAGATCGTCACGCGCAACACGATGACGTTGATTCTCGCGTGTGACCACCGCATCCTCTATGGAGCCGAAGCCGCGCAGTTCCTCGCGCGCATCCGCGAGCTGCTGGAGGCGCCCACGGCGCTCACGCTGTGAGCGGATCGGCCGCCGAGGCCGCCCGGAGCTGTCGGCGCGGCCTCCCAAGGGCGCAGCTTTCTGCCCTCGAAGCTCGCGTTTGGCCGGCCAAACGCCGATATTCAAGCCGTGAGCCCCTCGCTGGACACGCTCCGCGTGAACAAAAAGCTGATGGCGTACACGGCCGCCGCGATGTACGGGGGCGCGGGCTTCGACGGGTCGATCGAGGGTCTGCTTCCCGGCGACCCCAGCTTCGCGATCGCTCCCGTGCTCGTGTCCATCGCGGCCACCGTCGTGCTGGTGCTCGTCGGACCGCGCCTGCCCCGCTGGGGGCTGGCGGCGCTCGGGCCGCTCGGCGTCGCGATGATCGCCTACGCGCTGGCCGCCACCACGGGCGCCGGCGACGGCGCCGTCCTGTACATGTGGCCCGTTCTGTGGACGACGTTCTTCTTCGGCCGCCGCGGAGCTATCGCGATCGTCGCGTGGGTCGGCGTCGCGCACGCGGTCACGCTGCTGGCGCTCCCGGCCGCGAGCAGCTACCCGGGCCGCTGGGTCGACGTCATGGTCTCCGTCTCCGTCGTGGCGGTGGTCATCCTGACGCTCGTGCGCCGCAACGATCTGCTGCTCACGCAGCTGGCGGACGACGCGCGGACGGATGCCCTCACCGGGCTGCTCAACCGGCGCGGCTTCGACGAGCACGCTGCGGTCGAGCTTGCACACGCCCGGCGCGAGGGCCGTCCGGTGGCGGTGGTCACCTTCGACATCGACTACTTCAAGCGCATCAACGACGAGTTCGGCCACGAGATCGGCGATCGCGTGCTCGCGCGCATAGGCGAGCTGCTGGCTGCGCAGTCCAGGGACATAGACGTGGCCGCGCGCTTCGGCGGCGACGAGTTCGTCGTGCTGCTGCCCGGCGCCACCAGCTCCGAGGCCGAGCGCTTCGCGGAGCGCGTCCGGGGCGAGCTTGCAGCCCACCACCCCCCGGAGCTGCCAAACGTACCGGTGAGTGCCGGGATCCTCTCCACTGTTGCGCCGAGCAGCATCGAGGCGATGCTGCAGGGCTCCGACTCCGCGCTCTACAACGCCAAGCGCGCCGGCCGCGATCGAACGGCGATCTTCGAGCGCCGAGACGACGCCCGAGCGCAGGCTCTGCACTGACGTGAGCGCGAACGGCTAGTAGCCTGCGAACGATGGATCGCCAGTGGCGGCACCGCACTCGCAGCCGCCCGCTCGCGGTGGCGTTGGCGTTCACCATGCTCCCTTGGGCACATGTCGGTGTCGCCTCAGCGAGGCCTGCTCACGGCCGGTGTACGCCACGGGGGCGCGTCGTATTCGCCAGCTCCGAGTTGAGTGTCTCCTCGACGTCCGGCGGGCGCCTGTACTCATGCGTGCGCGCGAGCGGAGAGGTACACCGCATCGTGCACGCCAACGCGAGCGCCAAGGGCTTCCTCGCCGCAGGACACTACCTCGGCTTCACCTACACGTCCGACGGCGAGCCGTATCTGGACGTGTTCGACGCGCTCAGCGGCAGCACCGTGCTCGATCTGGGCCTGCATGGCGGATGTGGGCCCGTCAACAACCCATGCGTGTCGAGCCTCGCGGGATTTCAGCTCGCGTCAAACGGCTGGGTCGCCGAATACAGCCCCAACGGCTCCCTGACGGCGACGAGCGGCCACGGCAGCACGGTCGAACTGGATAGCGGACTGGGGCTGACGCCGACCCACCAGCGCCTGTCAAACGCGAACGGGGTCGATCTCTCGCAAAGCACCGGCTCGACGCTTTCCTGGACGACAGATGACGGCAGCATGAGCTACTCGGCGCCACTTGGACCGCAGCTGGCTGCACTGGACAGCGCCGCCCTGGAGAAGGGCGCCGTGCATCCGGTGGCTGCGCTGCCTGGCGCCTGCGCTCTGTTCACGGCAGCGGAAGCCCAAGCGGTGCTCGGAGCGGGGACGCAGAGCTCCTCCGGCGATTCCTGCACGTACACCATGAGCGGTATGCCGAGGAGCACCCTCACGGTCACGCTGCAGCCCAACCTCACGCCCGCCCAGGTGCTCGCGGCCAAGCAAGCCGCCTACACCCAGGCCACCAGCCCGCAGCTGATCGCACCCTGGCCGGGGCCGCCGGACTACGGCAAGTACCTGTGGGTCCTCAGTTGGGAAAGCGGCGACGGCGGCGCGAGCGGAGCCCAGAGCCAGACGGTGCAGATACTCGGCGAGGACTCGCTCACCGTCCAGCTCGCGACCAGACCGACAAGCGACGCCACCGGCTACGAGGTCGGAACGTCGCAGTGTTGGAGAGCCGACGAAGTGGTCGAGCACGCCACCGATATCGCTTTCGATCGCCTGCTGGGCGTACCCATCTCCTACCACACCGTTGCAACGGGTCCGTCCTGCGCCAAAGCCAATGAAGAGTTCTAGCTTCGGCCCAGCGCTAGGCTGAGACATGCAGATGCACATCGCCGATCGATCGCCGCAAGAGCTGTGGGTGTGCCACCTGGGCACCGTGCCCTACCGTGACGCACTCGCCATCCAGGAGCAGATTCGTGCGCGCCGCCAAGCCGACGAGCTGCCCGACACGCTGCTGACGCTCGAGCACCCGCCCGTGTACACGCGGGGGCGGCGCTCCGGTGCCGAGGACCTGCCTTTCGGCGAGGGCTTCTACCGCGCCAAAGGCATCGACGTCGCCAGCACCGACCGTGGCGGACGGCTCACCTACCACGGCCCCGGCCAGCTCGTCGGCTACCCGATCATGCGCATCGACGACGTGCACCGCCACCTGCGCACGATGGAAGACGCGATCATCGCCGCGCTCGCCGGCGCCGGCGTGCACGCGCGCTCGCGCCATGCGGAGGGCATCGACTACACCGGCGTGTGGGTGCACGATCGCAAGATCGCCTCGATCGGCGTGCACGTCTCGCGCGGCGTCACCACGCACGGCTTCGCCGTCAACGTGCACAACGACCTCGAGCCGTTCTCGTGGGTGCTCGCCTGCGGGCTGCCAGACGTGAGCATGACCTCGCTCGCCCGCGAGTCGGCTGGGGAGTGTCGGCCGATCTCCGATCGGTCTCTGAGCTGCTTCAGGCGGCGCGCCGCCTACGCCTTCTGTCAGGCGCACGGCAGGCGCCAGCGCCTCGTGTCAGCGCAGCGTCTGGGCATCGACACCACGAACGCCGCCAGGCGAGCGACCGAGCGAGCCCCCATAAAAACGATCCCATCCCTCTACGCGGAACCGGTGCCCGCGTGAGCGGGGTGGGCGGGACTCGATCCCGATCGAACCCCGGGGGGATGGACGTGCTGCGCGTGCTGGGCCCCGACGTGCGGCCGCTGCGCGAGCGCAAGCCGCCGTGGTTCAAGGTGCCCGCGCCGGGCGGGCAGCGCTACCGCGAGCTGACCGAGCTGATCCACTCGGAGAACCTGCACACCGTCTGCCGGGAGGCCGCCTGCCCCAACGTCGGCGAGTGCTGGGAGCGCGGCACCGCCACGTTCATGATCCTCGGCGACACCTGCACGCGCCGCTGCGGCTTCTGCAACGTCAAGACCGGCAAGCCCACCTGGAACGACCCGCTCGAGCCCGCGCGCGTCGCGCGCTCGATCGCGCGCATGGGGCTGCGCCACGCCGTCGTCACGTCCGTCGACCGCGACGATCTGCCCGACAAGGGCGCCTCCGCGTTCGTGGGCGTCATCCGCCAGGTCCGCCGCCAGGCGCCCGACTGCCAGATCGAGGTGCTCACGCCCGACTTCCAGGGGCACGAGATGCCGCTCGCCAAGGTCATCGCCGAGCGCCCCGACGTGTTCAACCACAACGTCGAGGTCGTCCCGCGCCTGTACCCCATCGCCCGCCGCGGCTCCGAGTTCACGCGCTCGTGCCGCGTGCTGCGCCTCGCGCACGAGCTCGGCGAGGGGCTCCTCGTGACCAAGTCCGGGCTGATGGTCGGGCTCGGCGAGACGCACGACGAGCTCGTTGACGCGTTCGCCGCGCTGCGCGCGAACGGCGTGCAGGTGCTCACCGTCGGGCAGTACCTGCGCCCGTCCGAGCGCCATCTCCCGGTCGTGCGCTACTGGCACCCCGACGAGTTCGCCGCGCTCGAGCGCGCCGCCTACGAGCTCGGCTTCGACCACGTCGCCGCCGGCCCGCTCGTGCGCTCCTCCTACCACGCCGACCAGCACGTCCCTCAGGCGCGCGCAGGTGTCGGACCGCTGGCAGCACGCGCATAGCACCCGACGCAGCGCCGAGCCGTCCGGCGGGGGATAGGCTCTGAGCAGCCCTCGCTCGGCGCGGGCTCGCAGCGATGTTCCCCCTCAAAGACAACATCCCGCTCGCGCGGCTGCCGATCGTCACCATCGCGCTCGTCGCGATCAACGTGATCGTCTACCTGCTCGAGATCCGCCACGGCGGCAGCTTCTTCGGCGGGCCCACCAACAGCGTCGAGGTTCACTACGGGGCGATCCCCTACGAGCTCATCCACCCCGGCAAGCACTGCGAACTGATCACCCTGCGCACGCCCAGCGGCGTCGGCGAATCGATCGCCTGCCAAGGCCAGCCCGGGGTCACCGGCACCCCAGCGCCGCAGCCCGCCACATGGGAGACCGTGTTCACGTCGATGTTCCTGCACGCCAGCTTCCTGCACATCTTCGGCAACATGATCTTCCTCGCGATCTTCGGCCCGACCGTCGAGGACGCCATGGGGCGCGTGCGCTTCCCCGTCTTCTATCTTCTCGGCGGGCTCGTCGCGCTCGGCGCCCAGGTGGCCGCCGACCCCGGCTCGACCGGGCCCACGCTCGGCGCCTCCGGCGCGATCGCCGCCGTGCTCGGCGGCTACATCCTGTTGTATCCACGCGCGCGCGTGCTCGCGCTCGTGTTCATCGTGTTCTTCTTCACGCTCGTCGAGGTCCCCGCCGTGTTCCTGCTCGGGTTCTGGTTCCTCGAGCAGCTCTACCTCGGCGCCGCCGGCCTCGCCGGCACGGGCAGCGAAGAAGGCGTCGCCTACTTCGCGCACATCGGCGGCTTCGCCTTCGGCCTGCTCGCGATCAGGCTGTTCGTCAGGCGCCGCACGCCCCAGCCGCCGGTGCCGGTGTACTAGTGCCCGTGGCATCACCCGCCAGAGCCCCCGCATGACCCGCCTGGCCGTGCTGGGCGCCGTGCTCGTGTTCATCGCCGGCTTCGCCTTCCTCACCTTCACCGCCATCCTCAAGGACGGCGTCACGTTCGCGACGCTGCTGTCGGTCTTCATCCTCGTGCTGCTCGCGGTTGGCATCGTCGGCGCGCTGCGCAATCCTCCACGGAGATGAGCTCCTCGCCGTTCCTCACCCCCGGCGCGAGCCGCAAGCGGCGGGCGCTCGCCGCCAGGCGCAGGCGCAGGCGCCGGGTGGGCGCGCTTGCCGTGCTCGGCCTCGCCGTGCTCGCCGCCCTGTTCGTGGAGCTGGGCCTCGCCGGCGGATCGAGCGAACGCTCGCGCGCCTCCGCCGACGCCGCCACTCGCGCGCACGCCGCCCGCGGCGCGCGGCCGCCCGCGGCGCTCGCGCGCTCGCCCTACGGCTTCCCGCTCGCCAAGCCCGCGCTCGCGCTCGCCGGGATCTCCACGCCGCAGAAGGACCCCGTGCAGGTCAGCTTCAGCGATCCGCCGCGCGCCGGACTGCTGTTCAACCTCACGACCGGGCAGGTCCTGTGGCAGCGCAACGCCTACGCGCGCCTGCCGATCGCCAGCCTCACCAAGATGATGACCGCGCTGCTGACCGTGCAGTCGGCACCGCCCGACGCGCCCGTGCTCGTCACCAGGCAGGCGATCGAGATGCCCGGCTCGAAGGTCGGCGTGCTGCCGCTCGGCCGGCACGTGCGGCTGGAGAGCCTGCTCTACGGCCTGCTGCTGCCGTCCGGCAACGACGCCGCCGTCGCGCTCGCCCAGCACGTCGCCGGCACCGTCAACAAATTCGTCGTGCGCATGAACGAAGAGGCCGCCAAGCTGGGGCTCGGCTGCACCCGCTTCTCCTCGCCGTCCGGCTTCTACGACGGCGGCAACTTCTCCTGCGCCGCCGACCTGGCGGTGCTCGCGCACGTCGACATGGAGCAGCCGCGCATCGCCAAGGTCGTGGGTACCTACGAAGCGATCCTGCCCTTCCCGATCAAGGGCGGCAAGCTCTACCTCGACAACAACAACCCGCTGCTGATCTACAAGTACCCCGGCGTCACCGGCATGAAGACCGGCCAGACCGAAGCCGCCGGGCGCTGCCTGGTGGCGACCGCCGAACGCCACGGCGTGCGCCTCGGCGCGATCGTGCTCAACTCCGTAGACCCCGGCACCCAGGACCGCCAGCTGCTCGACCTCGGCTTCGAGGACGTCTACCACCAGCCGATCGTGCCCGAGCAGCCGTTCCCGCCAGGCGTCTGAGCGCGCTCGCGCGTAGTGGTACCTTTCCCTGACGTAGATTGACTGGTCAGTCAGCCAAAGGAGACGACGTGGATCTGGACGACACACCGGAGCAGGCCGCCTACCGCGCCCAGGTGCGCAGCTGGCTCGACGAGCACAAGGCCGAGGCGCCGATCCTGGCGGGCCCGGGCGCGATCGAGGACGAGGACGAGATCGTCGCCGCGCGCCGCGCCTGGCAGGGCAAGCTGGCCGAGGGCGGGCTCGCGGGCGTGACCTGGCCGAAGGAGTACGGCGGCCAGGGCCTCGGCCCGATCGAGCAGGTGATCTGCAACCAGGAGATCTCACGCGCGAAAGTCCCCGGCATCCTCGACGCGATCGGCGTCGGCATGCTCGGCCCCACGATCATCGCCCACGGTTCGGAGGAGCAGAAGTCGCGCTATCTCGGCGCCATGCTCCACGGCGATGAGGTCTGGTGCCAGCTGTTCTCCGAGCCCGCCGCCGGCTCTGACCTCGCTGCCGTGCAGACGCGCGCGCGTCAGCAGGATGACGGCAGCTGGCGGCTGACCGGCCAGAAGGTGTGGACCACCAACGCCCAGTTCGCCTCCTACGGGCTGCTGCTCGCGCGCACCGACGCGGACGTGCCCAAGCACAAGGGCCTGACGATGTTCGTCGTGCCGATCGACGCCGAGGGCGTCACCGTGCGCGGCCTGCGCCAGATCTCCGGCGAGGCCGAGTTCAACGAGGTCTTCTTCGACGACGTCGCGCTCGACGAGGGCGCCGTCGTCGGCGGCGTCGGCAACGGCTGGGGCACCGGCCTGACGACGCTGATGTTCGAGCGCGTCACGATCGGCCTCGGCAGCGAGGGCATGGGCTACAACTCCACGCGCTTCGCCGGCGCCATCGCCGCCGACGCGCACGCGCGCCGCGACCCCGAGGTGCGCCACCGCCTCGGCGAGATCGCGAGCGAGCTGCTCGCCGTCAGGTTCACCGGCTACCGCACGCTCACGGCGCTGCAGAAAGGCCAGATCCCGGGCCCCGAGGCGGGCCTCGCGAAGGTCACGATCGTCAAGGGGGCGATCAATGCCGGCGACCTGATCGCCGACGTGCTCGGCCCCGACGCGCTGTCCGAAGACAGCGAGTGGGCCTACATGATCTCGTTCCTGCCGGGCCTCAAGTCAGCCGGCGGTACCGAAGAGATCCTCAAGAACACCGTCGGCGAGCGCGTCCTCGGGCTGCCGCCCGAGCCGCGTCTCGACAAGGGCATCCCATTCTCGGAGCTGCGCTCCAAGGAAGGAGCAGCGGTATGAATCTCGCACTTTCAGATGAGCAGGTGTTCCTGCGCGAGGCCGCCCGCGGCGCGCTGTCGCGCTTCAAGACGCTCGAAGCCGCGCGCGAGGCGCTCGACGGCAACGCCAGCGCCCTACCCGACCTGTGGCCCACAGCCAGGGAGGCCGGCTGGCCCGGCCTGCTGATCGACGAAGCCCACGGTGGCGCCGGGCTGGACGCGTTCGACGCGATGCTCGTGCTCGGCGAGTGCGGCCGCGTGCTCGCCGGCATCCCGCTGCTCGGCCACCTGCCCGCGACCGCCGTCCTCAGCGACGCGCCGAGCGCTGCCGAGCTCATGGCAGACCTGGCCACCGGCGAGCGCCGCGCCGCCTACCTGCCCGCGCAGCCGCCCAGCGAGCTCGACGAGCGCTGGAGCGCGGACCCCGCGAGCGGCCTCAAGCGCCCGCCCCTGCCGACGGCGGGAGCACCAGGCGAGGACGGCCGCGTGCCGGTCACCGGCAGCTTTGCGTTCGTGCCCGACGCGCCCGGCGCCGACACGCTCGTCGGCGTCGCGCTCAGCGACGGCAGGCCCGTCGGCATCGCGATCCTCGCCGACGCGCCCGGCGTCACGATCGAGCCCGTCAGCCGCTACGACGCGACCCGCTCACTCGGCCACGTCGCGCTCACCGACGCCCCCGCCGTCGTGCTCGACGCGCCCGAGGCATCACTCGCCGCCGCCTGGTACCTCGCGCAGGCGCTGATCGCCGCCGAGTCGCTCGGCAGCGTCGAAACCGCGCTCGACGTGTCCGTCGCCTACGCCAAGGAGCGCTTCACGTTCGGTCGCGCGATCGGCTCCTACCAGGCCATCAAGCACGCGCTCACAGAGGTGCTGCGCCAGCTCGAGAACGGCCGCTCGCTGCTCTACTACGCGGGCTGGGCGCGCACCGGCGCTCCCAATGAGTTTGCGCTCGCAGCCAGCGCCGCGCGCTCCGTCGGCGGCCGTGCGCTCGACGAGGCCGCGCGCACGATGATCTCCGTGCACGGCGGCATCGGCGCCACGTGGGAGCACGACGCGCCGCTGTACTTCCGCCGCGCGCAGCTCTCCAGGCGTCTGCTCGGCGGCACCGGCCAGGCGACCGACCGCGTCGCCGGCGAGCTGATCGCACAGGCGGCCTGAGGCGGACGCGCACAATAACTCACTTCGTGGGTCCTGTATCACGATGGTTATACGGGACTCGCGGAGTGGATGTCAGCGCACAGGTCGCTGGGTGCGCTTCGGCGAGCTGGGGTTGCCACGCGAAGCCGCCACGGCCTTCGGCTGCGCTGCAGCTTCGAGCGCCGCGAGCACCGGCGCGCCATAGGCGGCCTGCACCGCTTCGACCATCGCCGGTTCGACACCGCAGTTGATGCAGAAGCCATGCTGTGACCAGCTGATCGCGCGCGCGAGCACCTGGTCGGCGTAGGTGACGCCGGTGGCGTCGTGGCCGTAGTAGTCGTACGCCGCGTCCCACGCCGATTCGCCGAGCGTATATTCGGCGCCGTCGGCCGAGAGCAGGTGCGCGGCGGCCATGATCGCGTCGAAGTCGTCGTAGATCGACGGGTGCGTGGCGGTCATGTGGTCATAGTGCGCGGGCCGCTTGCCGTAGACGTAGGAGTCGGCGACGAGGTCCCATGTTGAGACGCCCGCCCCCCCGCCCGCCCCTCCGTTGGTGACGTTGAACTGCATCGGGCCACCGCAGCAGCCGGCGAAGTTCAGGCCGTGGTAGATGCCCGCCGCGGTCGAGAACGCGCTCTCCTGCCTGTGGATCGACGCCAGCAGCAGCCAGTTGACGCCGAACGTGCTCTGCGCGACCGCATAGATCGGGTAGAAGCCTTCCATCCAACGCCTGGAGATGTGCGTCTGCGTCGCGTCGACGAAGCTCGTGGCCTGCAGGCGCTGCTGCGCGAGCGACGGCTGCGCGACGATCGCCGCGTGCGTGCTCGCGCCGGCGGCGCTGGCCACAGACGCTGACGCCGGCGCCGGAGTCGCGGCCGACGCGAGCACCGGCGGCGGCGCGACGGACGCGCTCGCACGGCCGAACACGCCACCGAGCGCCGCGATCAGCACGGCCAGCCCGACTGCCGCGATCGTGCAGGCGAGCAGCCACGCGCCGCGTTCGGAGGGCGGCGAAGGCGGGGAAGCGAAGTGGCTCTCCGACGACACGACAACTCATCCTACGCGTGCGCCGCGCCGATCATGCAGGTGTCGGGTTACTGCTCACATGCGCACACCAACGCTCTTCCTGTCAACGCTCGCAGCCACGCTCTTCCTCGCGTGCCCGGCGCAGGCCGCTCTGAGCTCCGCCCAGCAGCGCTATCTGGCGCTCGCGCAGGCCGGCGTCGCGCACGCACAGCAGCGCTGGGCCGATCCCCGGCGCGGCTGGTATGACGCGCGGCTGAACGACCACGAACGCTATCCGCTGGCCACCATCTGGGACATCGTGCCGCTGTTCGAGTCGCTTGACGCGATCGACATCGCCGAGCCGACCGCCGCCAACCGGCGCGCGCTCACCCGCTTTGCGGCGGGCGCCGAGCGCTACCTGAACCGCGGGCTGCGGCCGCTGCCCGGCTACTCGCCCTACCCGGGAGACCGCGAAGCAAACACCGAGACGTGGTTCGACGACAACGGCTGGTGGGGCATCGCGTTCCTCGAGGCCTATCGCGCAACCGGCGCGCACCGTTACCTCGCGGATGCAGAACGCGCGCTGCGCTACATCGCGGCCGCTGGCTGGGACCCCAGCGGCGGCGGCATCTGGTGGAACACCGAGCACCCGTACAAATCCGGTCCCGCGCTCGCCGCAGACACGCTGCTGGCGACGCTCATCTACCAGCAGGACCACGCTGCTTTCGCGCTCGCCCAGGCCCAGAAGTTCATCGCCTGGGCGAACGGCGGCGGCTTCAGCAGCGCCGAACGACTGTACGCCGACAGCAGCCTCAGCGCCACCCCGGTCGACTACGTCGAGGCGCCGCTGATCTACGCACAGGCGCTGCTCTGCCAGCTGACCGGCTCGAGCGGCGGCTGCCAGCGCGCAGAACAGATCAAGACCACAGCGCTCGACCGCTTCGGCTACCTGCTCGACTTCTCGCCGCAGTACGACGCGATCTACCTGCAGTGGATGCTCGCGCTGTACGCGCTCGACGGCGACCGCACGCTGTACCAGCTGGCCGCTGACAACGCGCGCGACGCGCAAACCCGCGCGGCCAACGGCGAAGGCCTGTATCTGCTCTCGTGGAACGGCGAAACATTGCCCGCTTTCGATGCGGAACCGGGGATGCTGCAGACGCAGGCCGCGACCACCAGCCTTTTCGCTTGGCTGGCGGTATATCCGCCGCCGGCGGGCTGAGCCGGGCGAGGGCAGCGCGCAAGTTGCGCCGTCTGCGCCGACTATCATCGACCGTGCCATGACCGCGAAGGAGCAGCTCCTACAGGAAGCACCTGGCTGGAGCGAGCAAGATGCAGAGGTCGCCCTACGAGCCGTCCAGCGCGAGCACGCTGGCAGCGACACAGACGAGTGGGGCAACGTCTCCAACGTACATGACGTGGCGTTCGGAGAGACCATGCAGAGGCTCGCCAAGGAGGAGCGCGCGGCTGGGCACGAGCCGTGGTAAGACGCGGCGAGATCTGGTGGGCGGAGCATCCGGAGTGGGGCCGTAGACCCGCGCTGGCGATGACACGCGAGGAGGCGATCGACAGCCTCAGCGAGGTCTTCGTGGTATTCGCCACCACGCGCATTCGGGGGATTCCGACTGAGGTCGAACTGGGTCGAGAGGACGGCATGCCCCGCGACTGCGTCTTGAACGCCGATCACGCCAACACGATCGCCAAGGGCTATCTGGTCGAGCGCATCACGACGCTTGCGCCAGAGAATGTCGCCGCTGTCTGCGCGGCACTGAGCGCGGCGACAGGCTGCAACTGAGATGCACAGCACCATTGCGGCGGTAGAGATTCGTCTTTAGTACTCGGGCTACCCCGCGAACCCCCGCAAGAACTCGACCAACTCGGGCACAACCAGCCCGGCGCCCAGCGCATCGCGAAGGTCGCGATCGCGCGGACCCGCTCCGGCGCGAGCGCCGCCGCCACATACGCCTCGAGCGCGCCCCAGTCGTGACCGACGAGCACGGCGCCGCGACGCTCACACCCCGAGCGCACGGCGCGCGACGCGATCGAACACGAGGTCGGGCAGCAGGCGCCTGACGATCATCATTGCCCTGGCGTCCCTGCCGACGACGTAGCGCGCCTTCATGCGCGACGAGGTGAGCGCGCGCTCGATCGCCTCGGCGACCTGCTCGGGCGGGACGCCGCGCCGCGCGGTGTCCTGCAGCACCTTGTCCATCGCCGCCGGGATCCGCCCGTACACGTCCTGCAACTCGGCGGGGATGGCCAGACGGTCGGCCTCGGCGCGACTCTTGTCCCAGATCGGCGTCGCCACCGACCCCGGCTCGACCAGCGCGACCTTCACGCCGGAGCTGCGCAACTCCACGCGCAGCGCGTCGCCGAACGCCTCGATCGCGTGCTTGGACGCCGCGTACGGGGCGGTGAAGGCCATCGCCACGCGCCCGCCGATCGACGACACGAACACGATCCGCCCGCCGGCGCGGCGCAGCGCCGGCAGCAGCGCCTGCGTGACCGCCACCTGCCCGAACACGTTGACGTCGAACTGCCTGCGCAGGTCCTCGCCCGAGATCAGCTCCAGCGGTCCGCCGATGCCGATGCCGGCGTTGTTGACGAGCGCGTCGAGCCCGCCGCGTGACGAGGAGCCGGCGCGCGCCGCCTCCTGATCGACGCGCTCGCGCGCGGCCGCGATCTGCGCGGCGTCGGTGACCTCGAGCTGCAGCGGTATCAGCCGCCCGCGCGAGCCCGCCCCCGCGGCGGTCGCCACCGCCGCGTCCGCGTCCGCGACCAAGCGCTCGCCAGCAGCCTCCTGGCGCACGCCGGCGAGCACCGTCCAGCCGCCTGCCGCGAGTCGCAGCGCGGCGGCGCGCCCGATGCCGGTTGACGCGCCGGTGATCAGTGCAAGCGGCAAGCACACGACGTTACCCGACGCCGTCGTGTGATGGGCCTCATCCGGCGATTAGCGCACCCTTAGGATTCGCGACGATCGTGTCGCGCGTGAAAAGGCCCCTACCTGCGCTCGCCGCCGCCGGCGTGCTCGCGACCGCCGTCATCGCCGGCTGCGGCTCGACGCTCAAGGCCACGCCGACGGCCGCCGTCGCCGCGCAGAGCCCAGCCGCTCCCGGCAGCTGCCCGGCGACGGTGCTCGCCACCCTCTCGAGCGTGCTCCAGCGCGTCTACCGCGAGGGGGTGCACGGCGAAAGGATCGGCAGCGCCGAGTATCTGATCACGCACTCGCAAGCGCTGCGCACGGCGGTCGAAAGCGACAACCGTCCGGCGGCGCGCGCCGCCGCGCATGCGCTGCTTGCGACCGGGCACATGACAAACCTGACGATCACGCGGGGCGGCCAGACGCTGGTCAACATAGGTGGGCCCGCCCTCGCTCCGCTGCAGGGGACGCTCACGAGTGCGAACGGAACCCCGATCGCTAACTACCGCACGAGCGTGTGGGCCGACAACGGCTTCCTGATCGAGGCCGGCGGCATCACCCAGGGCGTCGTCGTGCTGCGTGCTGGCCGATCTTCGATGGGTTGGCGCAGCCTCGGCGGCTCGCGCTCGCTCGGCTCGAGCGCGCTCGCCAACGAAGGCGCGCTCATGCTCGAACACGTCGCCTACCAGTACACGTCGTTCCCGGGAGAGGCGTATCCGTCAGGGGCGCTTCGCGTCTACCTGCTGATCCCGGCCAGCGCGTCCGCCGCCCTGTGCGGGCCCACGCCGCAGGACACGGCCGTCAACACGCTGCGCCACGTCGCCGAGCTCATCTACACGGGCGAGCTCGGGCAGGCCGCGCAGAAGCAGGTGCAGCGAGTCCAGCACAACACGGCCCTGCTCGAAGCCGTCGCCCACCGCGAACCGGCCGCCACCGAAGCGGCGATCAAGGCGCTGCTCAACGAGCACATCGTGCGCCTGCGGGTGAGCGCCGCCGGGCAGCTGCTGTCCGACGTCGGCGGGCCGTACGTGTTGGCGCCCGTGAGCGCCCAGCTGCGCCTGCACGGCCGCACGATCGGCAGCTTCGTGCTCTCGATCCAGGACGACGAAGGCTACCTGCGACTCACCAGGCGCCTGGCGGGTCTTGATGTGCTGATGTACATGAACCCCGAAGACGAGCTCGTCAAGGACAGTCTCGGCCCAGCGCCGGGTCCGACGCTCGCAGCGGTCCCCGCCAGCGGCGCCTACACCTACGAAGGTCGCAGCTTTCGCGTGTTCACGGTCCAAGCCAAGGCGTTCCCGTCGGGGCCGCTGACGATTCGCGTGCTGGTGCCGATCCCCTACTCGTGATCAGGCGGGCGCGAGCGACTCGCGCTTGCCGCTCAGCGTCTGCAGCAGCTCCTCGAACGCGGCCGAGAATTTTTCGACCCCCTCGCGCTCCAGCGTGTCGGTGAGATCGTCGTAGTCGATGCCCGCCTGCTTCAGATCCTCGAACACCTGCTGCGCCTCTGCCAGCCCGCTCTGCAGACGTGGCTGCGGGTCGCCGTGGTCCTGGTATGCCTGGATCGTCTCCTCGGGCATCGTGTTGACCGTGTCGGGCCCGATCAGCTCCTCGACGTACAGCGTGTCCGAATAGGCGGGGTTCTTGGTCGACGTCGACGCCCACAGAACTCGCTGGGGCGTGGCGCCCTTGCCCGCCAGGTACTCCCAGCGCGGCCCTGAGAACACCTCCAGGTAGTGGGCGTAGGCGAGCTTCGCGTTGGCGATCGCGAGCTTGCCCTTCAGCTCGTCCCTGCGATGGGCGGGATCCAATGCGTCGAGGCGTTTGTCCGCCTCGGTGTCGATCCGCGAGACGAAGAAGCTGGCGACGGACGCCAGCTTCCTCGGATCGCCGCCCTCGGCGATGAGCCGCTCGAGCCCGCGCACGTAGGACTCCGCGACCTCGGCGTAGCGGCCCAGGGAGAAGATCAGCGTGACGTTGATCGAATGCCCCTTGGCGATCACGTCCTCGACCGCGGCCAGCCCCGGCTTCGTGGCGGGGATCTTGACCATCAGGTTCGGCTTCTCAAGCGCCTTGTGCAGGCGCATCGCCTCGCGGAAGGTCTCGAGCGTGTCGTAGGCCAGACGCGGATCGACCTCCAGCGACACGTAGCCGTCGCGTCGCTGGCTAGCCTCCCAAACCGGGCGAAACAGATCGCAGGCGTCCTTGATGTCCTGTTCGGCAAGTGCCCAGAAGGTCTGCTCGACGTCGCAGCCTTGCTCAACCAGCTCGTGGATCTGCGGGTCGTAGGCGTCGCCCGTGCTCATCGCCTTTTCGAAGATCGACGGGTTGGACGTGGCGCCGACGACGGAGTCGTCGTCGATCAGCTCCTGCAGGTGGCCGCCGCGGATCGATTCACGCGAGAGGTAGTCGACCCAGACGCTCTGCCGGAGGGCCGAGAGGCGCTGGAGCGGCGGGGGTGCGTCGGAGGGCATGATGTCTCCTGTTGGTAGCGCGTCAGTGTTTCGGTTCAAGCACGGCGCGGGCGCGCACGAGTATGTTCTCGGCGCTGAAGCCCAACTCCTTGAGCACCGTAGTACCCGGCGCGGACGCGCCGAACCTGTCCAGACCCAGGACGTCGCCGTCGCTGCCGACCCACTTCCACCAGCCCATGCTCGCACCGGGCTCGACGGCGAGGCGCGCGGTGCTCGAGCGCGGCAGCACCTCGTCGCGGTACTCCTGGGTCTGCGCCTCGAACAGCTCGACGCACGGCATCGAGACGACGCGCACGCGCGTGCCCTGCTCGGCGAGCGCCTGCCCGGCTGACAGCGTCGGCGGCACCTCCGCGCCGGTCGCGATCAGGATGATCTCCGGCTCGCCGTCGGCGGCGTTCGAGTCCCACAGCACGTAGCCGCCGCGCTCGAGCAGCTTCGCGGGCGCCACCACCGAGCGATCGAGCACCTCGACGTTCTGGCGGGAGAGCAGCAGCGCCACCGGCCCGTCCTCGCGTTCGAGCGCGACGCGCCACGCCTCGACGGTCTCGTTCGGGTCGCCGGGGCGAATCACCCACAGGTGCGGGATCGCGCGCAGCGACACGAAGTGCTCGACCGGCTCATGCGTCGGGCCGTCCTCGCCGACGGCGACGGAGTCGTGCGTCCACACCCACAGCACCGGCAGCTCCATCAGCGCCGACAGCCGCACCGCGCCGCGCATGTAGTCGGAGAAGATCAGGAACGTCGAGCCGTACGGCTTGACGATCCCGCCGTGCGCGGCGGCGCCGTTGACGATCGCGCCCATCGCGTGCTCACGGATCCCGAACGGGATGTTGCGCCCGGCGTGGACGTGCGAGAACTGGCCGGCGCCCTCGAAGACCGTCTTGGTCGACTCGACCAGGTCGGCGGCGCCGCCGATCATCGTCGGAGCGAACGCCGCGAACGCCGCCATCACCTTCTGGCCGGCGGATCGTGTCGCGACCGCTTCGCCCGTCGCGAACGTCGGCAGCGCCTCGCGCCAGCCGTCGCGCAGCTTGCCGCCCCACGCGAGATCCCAGTCGGCCGCCATCTCGGGGAAGGCCTCGCGCCACGGCCGGTAGCGCTCCTCCCACTCCTGTTGCGCGGCGGCGCCGCTGTGCTTCAGCGACATGTGCTCGTAGACGCGCTCGTCGACCCAGAACGTGCGCTCGGGATCGAAGCCCATCACGCGCTTGGTCGCCTTGACCTCGTCTTCGCCGAGCGGCGCGCCGTGGGACTTGGCGGTGTCGACCGCGTGCGGCGCCGGGTAGGCGATGTGCGAGCGCACGGCGATGAACGACGGGCGCTCGGTTTCATCGCGCGCGGCCGCGATTGCGGCCTGCAGCGCGGCGACATCCTCGGAGTCCTCGACGCGCTGGACATGCCAGCCGTCGGCCTCCAGGCGCGCGGTGTGATTCTCGGCGTCGAAGGAGATCGAGGTCGAGCCGTCGATCGTGATGTGGTTGTCGTCGTAGCAGACGACGAGCTTGCCCAGCGCGAAGTTGCCGGCGATCGACGCGGCTTCCTGGCTGATCCCCTCCATCATGTCGCCGTCCGAGCAGATCGTGTAGACGTGGTGATCGACGATCGTGTGGCCGGGGCGGTTGAAGCGGTCGGCGAGGAAGCGCTCGGCGATCGCCATGCCGACCGCGTTCGCGAAGCCCTGCCCGAGCGGCCCGGTCGTGACCTCGATCCCGGCGGTGTGGCCGCGCTCGGGGTGCCCCGGGGTGCGCGAGCCCCACTGGCGGAACTGCTTGAGGTCCTCGATGCCGAGGTCGTACCCGCACAGGTGCAGCAGCGAGTACTGCAGCATGCACGCGTGCCCCGCGCTGAGGATGAAGCGGTCGCGATCGGGCCACCCCGCGTCGGTGGGGTTGGCGCGCAGGAAGCGCCTGAAGATCACGTAGGCCAGCGGCGCGAGCGCCATCGCCGTGCCGGGGTGCCCGGCGTTGGCCTTCTGCACGCCGTCCATCGACAGGCCGCGGATGGTGTCGATCGAAAGCGACTCGAGTGAAGCTGACATTGCAGTCGATCCTATCCCGATCCGGGCCGCTACAGTCGCTGGATCATGTCTGAGCAGTTCTGCGACGTCGGCAGAGGCATCACGCTCTGCTACGAGACCTTCGGCGAGCCGTCGAACCCGACCGCCCTGCTGATCATGGGCCTGGGCACGCAGATGATCGCCTGGCAGGAGGACTTCTGCAGCGAGCTCGCCGCGTGCGGCCTGCACGTGGTGCGCTTCGACAACCGCGACATCGGCCGCTCGACGCACCTGCGCGGGCGTCCGCCAACGATCGCCCAGCTGCTGACGCGCTCGAGCCGCGCGGCCCGCTACACCATCGGCGACATGGCCGACGACGCCGCCGGGCTGCTGTCCGAGCTGGAGCTTGCGCCGGCCCACGTGATCGGCGCATCGATGGGCGGCATGATCGCCCAGACCCTGGCTGCGCGCCACCCGCAGGCGGTGCGCTCGCTGGTCTCGATCATGTCCAGCACCGGCAGCCGGCGCAGCGGGCAGCCGTCACTGCGCGTCTACCCGATCTTCCTGCGCCGGCCCCCGGCGGGCCGCGAGGCGCGGATCGCGCACATCGAACGCCTGTTCACCGTGATCGGATCGCCCGGACTGCCGCGCGATCCGGAGGATCTGCACGCGATCGCGGCCACGAGCTACGAGCGCGACCACGATCCCGAGGGACCGGGGCGCCAGCTCGCCGCGATCATCGCCGCCGGTAACCGCACTTCGGAGCTCGCGCGGATCACCGCGCCGACGCTGGTCGTCCACGGCACCGCCGACCCCCTGATCGCACCCTCCGGCGGGCGCGCGACCGCGCGCGCGATACCCGGAGCCGAGCTGATGCTGATCGAGGGCATGGGCCACGATCTACCGCGCGCGGTGTGGCCGCAGTTGATCGATGGGATCGCCGCGCTCGCGCTGCGCGCCGACGAAAGCACCAACGGACACCTGCCCCTACCGGCCCGCTCCCCGTCGCGAGCCGGTAGGTAGCGGCGCCCTCGCCTCCCCGGTCAGCGTCCCTGCGGCCGACGACTGCAGGCACGCAGCCCTAGCACCGAGTGCGTGCGTGCGCTTGGGCACCAGCAGCCCTGCGACTGCACCCGCACAAGCCAGTGCAGGTCGTGCCGGCAGTGCGAGCGCCGGTACGGCCAGCGCCCATGCAGCGCGCGCAGCATCCGGTGCTCGTGACACGGGAACAGCCTCATCTCCATTGGTCGCGCCTCCTGCTTGACCCAAAGCCCATCGTCCCAATCCCTTCCATCGGTCGGCGGGAGCGTCCCCGTCGAGGACATATAAACCAGGTTTTACGCAGCTTGTCAACTTTAGCCGTTCGATTGACAATTGGACCGATGGCCGATACGCCGGCGACGATCTCGCATAAGCCCCAAGATATGGCGGCGCCATGCGGAAAATCGACGCCGAGATGGTCGTCGAAGACATTCACGCACCAGGCGGCCGGCCCGCCTCAACACTCGAAACTCGAGCTTTAGCGGCGCTGACCGGACGAACGAGGAGAACGGCGCGGCGGAGAACTTCGGCCCAGGGATCAGAAGTGCGCCCGGCGGGAATCGAACCCGCGGCCTGCGGCTTGAAAGACCGCTGCTCTTTGGCTCCCCGAAGAGAACCGTTGACCACTGAGCTACGGGCGCGCGCTATGGATGTCTATGCGACTTGACGTACCGACGAGCACCTTATTCTAAGCACGCCCGCGCCGCATCCGCGTCGCGCACGAGCGCACCCGAAGTGGCCGACAAGGGACGGGCAGCCGCTACGGCGCGCGTTCCACGATCGCGTCGGCCGGCAGCCGCGCGCGCGTGACGCCGATGCCCTCGCACAGCTTGATGCAGGGGACGTATGTCGGGCGGAAGCCGAGCAGCTGCGGGATCGTGACGATCCGGTAGCCGCGCGCGCGCAGCGCGGCGATGATCGTGGGGTAGGCGGCGAGCGTCTGCCCGCGCGGACCGCCGCCGTCGTGGGAGATGATGATCGATCCGGGCTGCACCTCGGCCAGCACGCGCTGCTCGATCGTGGCGGTCCCGGGCAGCGTGTAGTCGCTGGGGTCGACGTTCCAGAGCACCGTCGCGAGCCCGAGCGAGCGCGCGGTCTGGATCACCGACTGATCGTAGTCGCCATACGGCGGGCGAAAGACGCACGGCGTGTAGCCGGTCAACGCGCGGATCGCGGCGATCGTCCGCTGCAGCTGCGCGCGCACGCCGCCGGCGGTCACGAGGTCGGGATGGGTGAACGTGTGATCGCCGAGGACGTCTCCGTTTCGCAGCTCGCGCAGCAGCGTCGCCCGGTAGGCGGCGCTGACCTGCTCGCCGATCATGAAGAACGTCGCCTGCGCGTGGCTGCGTTCGAGCATCGTCACGAACGCGGCGGTGTCGGGCGCCGGGCCGTCGTCGAAGCCGATTGCGACCTCTTTGCGGGCCGGGCCGTGCGTGTAGGCGAGCGTGCCGCGACTGCGGCAGCCGGTGATGCGGTAGAGGGTGGTGGGCCGTTTGACGGGCGGAGCAGGCGTCGTGGTGGTCGGCGCGGTTGGCGTCGTGGGCGCGGTTGGCGTAGTCGGCGCGGTCGGCGTGGTGGGCGTCGGGGGCACGGTGCTGCCGCCGGTACCGACCCCGGCGCCCGACGTCGCCGCGGCGATCGCCAGGAACGCCATCACCGCCACCATTGTCAGCGTTCTGCGCACCGCCGGCGACCATACACCGAGTCCGCACGCAGACGTCGCGCGCGCCCGCGCCGAAGCCGAACGGCGCCGATCAGGGCGTGAGAACGATCTTGAGCGCCTCACGCCGGTCGTACACGGCGTAGGCCTCGGGCGCGTCTTCGAGCTTCATGTGGTGGGTGACGAGCGCGGTGGGGTCGAGCACGCCGGCGGACAGCATCGCGAGCACGCGGTCGACGTGGCCGATCACGTTCGCGTGGCCGCCGCGCAGCGTCAGCGCCTTCAGCCACAGGAGGCCCATGTGCACCTCGGCGCGCTCGGCGTAGACGCCGATGCACTGGATGCTCCCGCAGTTGCGCGTCAGGCGGATGGCGCTCTCGAGCACCTTGGGGTCGCCGACGGCGTCGATCGACACATCCACGCCGCGGCCTTCGGTGGCGCCGCGCACGGCAGCGCGCGCATCCTGCTCGACCAGGTGCAGCGGCTCCGCGCCGAAGGCCTCGGCCACGCCCAGGCGCTCGGGCACGGTGTCGATCGCGAACACGTGCGCAGCACCGCATGCCTTGGCCGCCTGCACTGCGCACAGCCCCACCGGCCCCAGCCCCAGCACGGCGACGACGTCGCCGGGGCGCATGCCGCTGGCGTCCACTGCGTGGAAGCCGGTGCCCATCACGTCGCCGGCGAACAGCGCGACGTCGCTGCTCATGCCGTCGGGCACGCGGCGCAGCACGAGATTGGCGTGCGGCACGAGCGCGGCCTCCGCCTGCGTGCCCTGCAGCGAGCCGAGCGCGGCGCCGTGGCCGAACGTGCGCGAGTGCTCGCAGCGGTGATAGAGGCCCTGCAGACAGAAGAAGCAGCCTCCGCAGGCGGTCTGAAAGCAGCCGAGCACGCGGTCTCCGACGGCCACGCGCGTGACCGCGTCGCCTGCGGCGACGACGGTGCCGACGTACTCGTGGCCGATCGTGAAGCCCGGTTCGATCTGCACGCGACCGTGGAAGATGTGCAGATCCGAGCCACATATGCCGGTCGCCTCGATCCGCACGATCGCGTCTTCGGGATCGATCAGCTCGGGCTGTGGGCGCTCCTCGACGCTGACGACGCCGGGGGCCTGGAAGGTGACGGCTCTCATGGCGGACGCCAGCCTACCGATCCGGCCTCGCCGCAGGGCCGTCGGACGCCGCCGCCTGCACCTCGCGCAGCGCCCCGGTCTCGGGATCGAAGACGAAGCCGCGGATGTGCTCGCGGGCGGGCAGCTCGGGGCTGGAGCGCAGCCGCGCGAGGCTGTGGCGCAGGGTGTCCTCGACGTCCTCGAACGCGCCGAGGCGCCAGTGGGGCAGCGCGCCGTCGGCGGCGAGCGCCTGCGCGAAGTCGTCCTCGGAGGCACCGCACAGGCCGCAGCCGTCGTGCATGACGACGACGACCTCCTCGGTTCCGAGCAGCCGCTGGGAGGCGCTCAGCGAGCGGATCGCGTCGTCTGTGGCGAGGCCGCCGGCGTTGCGGATGATGTGCGCGTCGCCGCGCTGCAGGCCGAGCATCGGGAACAGGTCGATGCGCGTGTCCATGCACGCGAGCACGGCCACCTTGCGGCGCGGGCGCGGGCTGAGCCCGGGCGCGGCGAGCTCGTCCGCGCGCGAGGCCGCGACGCTGAGCATCTGATCGGCGTGGGGCATGTCCAGGTGATCGTATGAGAGGCGGTGGGCGATGCCCTAGCCGGCGAGACGCGCGGGAGACCTGGCGCGCCTGCGGCGGGGGCGATCGGACTCATCCATGCCATGCGGCTCCGTCGAACCGTCGAGCACGCGCTCGAGCACCCGGTAGACCTCTGGATGGACGGACATGCCGCAGTGGCTGGAGTCCACCTCGACGGCCTTGGCGTATGGGTCCACGCAAGCCTGCCAGTCGACGACCCCGTCGCTGCGGGAGTGCACGGAGACGGCGTCGATGCCGCCGGGGAGCGGGGCGAGCAGATCGTCCCTGAACGTGGCGCAGCAGTCACCGTCGCGGCAGGCGTTCGAGAACAGCCCGGGCAGCCCGAGGTCGCCGAGCATCGCCACCCAGCGCACGGTTCGCAGCACCTGCGAGGAGACGGCGAGGCCGTCGCGGACGGGCGATCCGAGCATCGCCAGGCCGCGCACGCGCTGCGGGTGGCGCACGGCGAGCGCGCGCGCGAAGGTGCCGCCGCGGCTCTGGCCGATGACGACCACCGGGCGCTCGCAGTCCTCCGCCAGCCGCTCCAGCTGCGCCTCCAGGCGCGTGACGATGCGCTCGGCGCAGCCGACGTTGACGAGCATTCCGCTCATCGCCACGCGATGCCCGCGCCGCCGGAGCCAGTGGCGCAGAACGCTCAGCGAGGCGTCGCCGGCCATGAACCCCGGGATCAGCAGCACGGGCGGCGCGTCCTCGCGGCGGCGCGGGCTGCGCATCGCCCCGTCGGCGAGCAGGCGCGCGAGCTCGCCGCTGTAGCGGAGCTCTCGCCAAACCGGCGCGACGGATGCAGGCTCGACGTCCCCCTCCGAAGTCCCTCGTGACATCAGTGACATAGAGTACGCCCGATGGAGCTAATCGACAAGCACATCGTCGTCACGGGCGCGGCCGGCGGCATCGGCCGCGCGCTCGTGCGGCGCTTCGCCGCGGAGGGCGCACGCGCGGTGGTGGCCGCGGACCGGGAGCTCGAGGGCGCGCAAGCGCTGGCGCAGGAGCTGGGCGCAGCCGTGCTGGCGGTGGGCTTCGACGCGGGCCGCGAGAGCAGCGTGCGCGAGCTGATCGCGACGGCGAGCGAGGCCAACGGACCGATCGACATGTTCGTGTCGAATGCCGGCATCGGCGGCATGGGCGGCGGCCCGGAGGTGCCGGACGAGTGCTGGGACGAAGCGTGGCGCGTGAACGTGATGGCGCACGTGTGGGCCTCGCGCGCGCTGCTGCCGGCGATGCTCGCGCGCGGCGAGGGCTACCTGATCAACACCGCCTCGGCGGCCGGTCTGCTGACGCAGGTGTCCTCGCTGGTGTACAGCGTGACCAAGCACGCGGCGGTGTCGCTGGCGGAGTGGCTGGCGATCGAATACGCCGACCAGGGCGTGCGCGTGTCGTGCATCTGCCCGCAGGGCGTGCGCACGCCGATGCTCGAACAGGGCATGCAGGAGGCTGCGGCCGCGGCGGCGCTGTCGGCGGGCGGGCTGATCGAACCGGAGGACGTGGCGGACGCGGTCGTGGCGGGGATCAACGAGGAGCGCTTCCTGATCCTGCCGCACGAGAACGTCGCGCAGTTCATGGCGCGCAAGGGCAGCGACCCGGAACGCTGGATCAAGGGTATGCGCCGCCTCGTGCGCGACGCCCGCGCGGCCCGGGGCAGCTAGCGCTCGTCGAGATACAGCGGGTCGTGCGAGCAGATCAGCCGCACGTCCGCGCCGTGACGCGCGGCCAGCTCGCGCAGCCGCTCGACGTTGCCGCGCCGGGCGGCGCCGTCGACCTGGTCGAAGGCGGCAAACACGGCGAGCCCGGGCGGGCAGTGCGGCGGCGTTGAGACCTCGCCGTGGTGGAAGTAGGCGTCGCCGCAGTGCAGCAGCCAGCCGTCTGCGTCTCTGATGGCGACGCCGGTGTGCCCGTGCGTGTGGCCGTGCAGCGGGATCAGCAGGATCTCGGCGTCGCTGCCGGGCAGGATGCGCACGCTGTCGAACCCGTGCCACTGCTCGCCGCCGGCGTCGTGCTCGACCCAGCGAGGGCCGTGCGCCCAGTGCGCGGCGACGTAGCGCGGGCGATCGCGCCAACTGGGCTCGAGGGCGGCGCGGAGCTCGCGGCCGAGCAGGTGCACCTCTGCGTCCGGGAAGTCAGGAAGTCCGCCCGCGTGATCGAGATCGAGATGAGTAGTGATGATGTGGCGTACGTCGTGCGGATCGAAGCCCAGCTCACGGATCTGGGTGATGGCAGCGTCGGCGGCGTCTACGCGTGGCCGGACGACCGCGTTGAACACCAGGCCGAGCTGGCGCGGCTTGCGGATGTCGTCGAGCCCGAAGCCCGTGTCCACGAGCACGAGGCCGTCGGCGCCCTCGATCAGCAGGCAGTGACAGACGAGCCGCGCGGGCGCGAGCAGGCCGCCCTCGCCGGTGAGCATGCGCGCGCCGCGCGGGCACATGGTGCCGCAGCTGAGGTGATGGATCGCGCGTGGAGCGGTGTTCACCGCCCGTCAGCGTACGCGCTCGCCTACGCCGAAGCGTGCTGCGGCGCGACGCCGTTGGCGGAGGCGACCGTGCCGTTCTCGGCATGCGCCGCGGACTCGGCCGGCCGCTCGAGCGCGCGCCCGTGGCGGATCAGGTCGGCGGCGCGCTCGGCGACGGCGATGACCGGCGCGTTGGTGTTTCCGCGCGGGACGACGGGCATCACCGACGCGTCGACGACGCGCAGGCCCTCGAGGCCGTTGACGCGCAGCTGCGCGTCGACGACAGCGCCTGAGTCCTCGCCCATGCGGCAGGTGCCGACCGGGTGGTAGATGGCGAAGGTCGTGCGCGCGACGTGCGCGCGCAGCGCCTCGTCGCTGTCGCCGGCGGGCGTGTTGAACGGCCCGGCGCAGTAGGGCTGCATCGCGGGCTGCGCGCAGATGTCCAGTGCGAGGCGCAGGCCGGCGATCATGCGCTGCATGTCATCGCCGGCCGTGTAGAAGGCGTTGTGCACGATCGGCTTGGCGGTGGGGTCGTTGGAGGCGAGGCGCACCGAGCCCCGGCTGTGCTCTGTGAGCAGGCACGGCGAGACCCACACGCCGTGGGCTTCGGGGTCGCGCATGCCCTCCTCGACGATGTGCACGGGCGCGACGTGGAACTGGATGTCGGGTGCGGGCGCACCGGCGCCAACGCGCGCGAAGCCGCCGGCCTCGGCGAGGTTGGACGCGAACGGTCCGGTCCGCGTCGCTTCGTACTGCTCGAGCGCGGCCGGCTCGAGCGCGAGCAGCAGGCTCTGCGGCTCGGGGGTGGTCCACACGAGCTGCGTGGCGGGGTGGTCCGAGAGGTTCTCGCCGACGGCGGGCTGGTCGAGCAGCACCTCGATCTCGCGCATCGTCAGGTGTTCGGCGGGTCCGACGCCGGAGAGCATCAGCAGCTGCGGGGAGTTGTAGGCGCCACCGCAGAGGATCACCTCGCGCTCGGCGCGCAGCTCCTTGACCTGCCCGAGCTGGCTGGCCTGCACGCCGACGGCGCGCGTGCCCTCGAACAGCACGCGCTGGACGAGCATGTACGGCATCACGGTGAGGTTGGGCCGCTCGGCGGCCGGGTGCAGGTAGGCGACGGCGGCGCTCGCGCGCAGGCCGCCGCGCTGGGTCACCTGGTACATGCCGACGCCGTCCTGCTGCTCGCCGTTGAAGTCGTCGTTGCGTGCGAGGCCGGCCTGCGCGCCGGCGTCGACGAACGCGTGCGAGATCAGGTTGCCGGAGCGCTCTTCGCTGACCGCCAGCGGGCCGCCGGCCCCGTGCCAGCGCGAGGCGCCGCGCTCGTTGTCCTCGGCCTTGATGAAGTAGGGGATCAGGTCCGCGGCGGACCAGCCGGGCACGCCCCATTCGTCGTAGTCGAGCCGGTTGCCGCGGATGTAGACCATCGCGTTGACGGAGGAGGATCCGCCGAGCACCTTGCCGCGCGGCAGCGTGATGCGCCGCCCGTTGCACTCCTGCTCGGGCGCGGAGTGGTAATCCCAGTCGACCTCGGTGCCACCGAGTTTCAGGTAGCCGAGCGGTACGTGGATGTTTTCGTTTGTGTCCGGCGGCCCGGCCTCGAGCAGCAGCACCTGCACGTCGGGGTCCTCGCTGAGGCGGTTGGCGAGCACGCAACCCGCCGATCCTGCTCCCACAATCAGGTAGTCGTACATGTATTCACTCCCTCCTTCGCGCCCACGATACTCCTCGCGGCCGGCCGCCACACCCGCACGCGCGCGGCAGGGTAGACGCCCGGGCCCGCTGCTCGCCCTCAGTTGCCGCGGGCGAGCTTCGCGAGCTGGCGCTCGGGCGCGATGTAGATAACGTCCCACACGAGTCCGGCGCGCTCGAGCCCGGCGATCAACCACGCCGACGGATCGAGCTGCCACCAGCGCAGGCCGTGACGCGCGGAGGTGGGGAACGCGTGGTGGTTGTTGTGCCATGCCTCGCCGAGCGTCGGCAGCGCGAGCCACAGCAGGTTGCGCGACTGATCGCCGGTGACGTAGCTGCGCCGCCCGAAGAAGTGACACAGCGAGTTGATCGAGAAGGTCGCGTGGTGCAGCAGGAACATGCGTACCGCGCCGCCCCACAACAGCGCGGTCAGCGCGCCGGCGAGCGAGCCGGTGAGCGCGTAGCCAAGGCCGAACGGGAACGCGAGCCCGAGCGCCACCCACAGCACGAATGTGCGGTCGACGAAGCGCACCACCGGGTCGGCGAGCAGGTCCTTTGCGTAGCGTTGCTCGTTGGCGAGCGCGTCGCCGCCGAGGATCCAGCCGACGTGCGCGTGAAACAGGCCGCCGAACGCGCCGCGCCAGCCGCTCGCGTGGTCGACGTGGGGGCTGTGCGGATCGCCTGGCTCGTCGGAGAACTGATGGTGCTTGCGGTGGTTGGCGACCCACTCGATCACCGGCCCCTCGACCGCCGCCGAGCCGAGCGCCGCGAACAGCGCTCGCAGCGCGGGGCTGGTCTTGAAGCTGCGGTGCGTGAGCAGGCGGTGAAAGCCGACGGTGATGCCGAGGCCGGTGAGCACGTAGGTGACGGCGAGCGCGACCAGGTCGGGCCAGCGCAGAGCCCCGCCCCAGGCCCGCCACGCGGCCAGTGCCACGAGCCCGAGCGGCACGACCATCACGGCCACGTTCGCGACCTGATCGATTGTCGCGAACGCGTCGTCTCTGTCATCCACGCACACGACGATACCGCGCCCCGCGCCCCGTTCGACCGCCCCCGTGCCCGGTTCGACCGCCCGCGCGCGCCCGGCTCGACGCCGGTGGCCTGTAACGCATCGCCGGTTCGGCGGACTGAACGTTGCATGTCAACTCCCCAACTCCTAGGAGAATCTGCAATGAGAACAATCACTCGTCTGAGCGCGGCAACGATCGCCGCCGCAGCCGTGCTGGCCGGCGCCAGCGGATCCGCGAGCGCGTTTGGAGGACCACCCCACCGATTCCCGTTCGGAGGCGAAGCGGGCCAACCGGTGTTCGTACAGACTGACAACCTGGCGGGCAACCAGGTGGTCGCCTACGACCGGGCTGGGAACGGCACGCTCACCCAAGCCGGCGTCTACAGCACGGGCGGGCTCGGCGGAGCGCTCGAAGGATCGGTTGTCGACCACCTCGCCTCACAGGGCTCGCTTGCTTATGACGCGGCGGATGGCCTGCTGTACGCCGTCAACGCCGGCAGCAACACGATCTCCGTGTTTGCGGTATTCGGCGATCACCTCGCGCTGCGCCAGGTGCTCAGCTCGGGCGGCTCGTTCCCCGTCAGCATCACGGTCCGCGGGGATGTGGTGTACGTGTTGAACGCCGAGGACGGCGGATCGGTGCAGGGCTACGTGGCCGCGTTCGGCCACCTGCTCCCAATCCCCGGGTCCGCGCGCGCGCTCGGCCTGAACCCGACCGCGAGCCCCCAGTTCACCAACACACCTGGCCAGCTCGCGTTCTCGCCGGACGGCTCGAAGCTGATCGTCACGACCAAGGCAAACGGCAGCGACATCGACGTCTTTCGCGTCTTTGGATTCGGGCAGCTTTCCCAGACGCCGGTCGTCAACTCGGAGCCGGGCACCGTTCCCTTCGCGGTGACGTTCGATCAGGAGGGCAACCTGGTCGTGGCCGAGGCCGCGGGCGCCCTCGCGAGCTTCCGGCTGAACCGGGACGGGACGGTGACACTGCTCGACGCGGTCGAAACGAATCAGGCCGCCACGTGCTGGGTCGCCGCCGCTGGCAGTCGCTTCTATGCCTCCAACGCGGGCAGCGCCTCGCTCAGCGGCTTCCAGTCCGGCTTCGACGGAGCGCTGACGCTGCTGGGCGACACCCCGACCGACGCCGGCACGGTTGACGCCGCGGTGTCGGGCGATGCACGCTTCATCTACGTGCAGACCGGCGCAGCCGGGATCGTGGACGAGTTCGCGATCGGGGCCCAGGGCGCGCTGAGCGAGATCGGCACGGTCACCGTCCCGGGCGCAATCGGCGGCGAGGGCATCGTCGCGGGCTAGCGGAGCCACGCTATGCAGGTTGCGGTGCCCGCACGGGCACCGTAGCCTGCACGGCGACGAATGAACGGCATGGACTGTGTCTCTGATCTCGCATCCGATCCCCGAGGGCGCCCGTGGGACTGATCGCCGCACTCGGCGCTCCGCGTCGCAAGCACAGCGAGGCGCCGGCGATCGACGCGGACCTCGAGTTGGTGGCGCGGCTGCGGGCGGGCGACGAGCAGGCGTTTGTGCAGCTCGTCTCGCGTCACCACGCGGCGATGCTGCGCCTGGCCAGATCGTTCGTGCCGAGCACGGCCGTGGCCGAGGAGGTCGTCCAGGACGCGTGGCTGGGAGTGCTGCGCGGGATCGACGGGTTCGAGGGGCGCTCGTCGTTTCGGACGTGGCTGTTGCGGATCCTCGTCAATCGCGCCACGAGCACCGGCATGCGTGAGCGTCGCAGCGTGGCGGTGGGAGATGCGGGGCCGGTCGTCGACCGCGCGCGCTTCGACGCGTCGGGAGCGTGGATGTCGCCGCCGACGCACTGGATCGAGGACAGCGACGATCGCATGCTCGCGCAGGGCATGACGCACCAGATCCAGGCTGCCCTCGATGGGCTGCCGGCGCGCCAGCGCGAGGTGGTGATGCTGCGTGACGTCGATGGCTTGAGTGGCCTGGAGGTGTGCGAGGTGCTCGATATCAGCGAGGCCAACCAGCGGGTGCTGCTGCACCGCGGGCGCAGCCAGCTGCGCCAGGCGCTGGAAAGCGAGCTGGGGGGCGCTTGAGAATGTTCTGGTCGAGAGACGAGCTGGTGTGCCGGGAGATGGTCGAGCTGATCACCGACTACCTGGAAGGCGCGCTGTCGCGCTCGCAGCGCCGGCGCTTCGAGGCGCATCTGGCGGCCTGCGAGAACTGCACCGAGTATCTGGAGCAGATGCGTGCCACGATCAGGCTGACCGGCCACCTGCGCGAAGAGGATCTGACGCCGGCGATGCGCGAGGAGTTCACCGACCTGTACCGCCGCTGGCGCGAGGAGCAGCAGGAGTGAGGCCCGCGAGATGAGCTTCGTCAAGGGCCTGCAGGAGGTGGGCGATGGGTTGTACGCGTACCTGCAGCCCGATGGGGGCTGGGGTTGGAGCAACGCGGGGCTGATCGTCGACGGCGAGTGCACGCTGCTCGTGGACACGCTGTACGACCTCGCGCTGACTGAGCAGATGCTGCAGGCGATGCGCCGCGCGGTGCCGGCGGCGGCGCGCATCGACACGCTCGTCAACACGCACGCCAACGGCGATCACTGCTACGGCAACCAGCTCGTGGATGGCGCGCGGATCGTCGCCTCCGAGCGGACCGCTACGGAGATGGCGGAGCTGCCGCCGGCGGCGATGGCGGCGCTGCTGGAGCAGGCGCCGGCGATGGGCGAGCTGGGCGCGTTCCTCCTGGAGTGCTTCGGGGCGTTCGACTTCAAGGGAATCGAGCTGGCGCTGCCCGAGGAGACGTTCAGCGGCGAGCTGAGCATGCGCGTGGGTGAGCGCGAGCTGCAGCTGATCGAGGTCGGCCCGGCGCATACACGCGGCGACACGCTCGTGCACCTGCCGGCCGAGCGCGTGCTGTTCTCCGGGGACATCCTCTTCTCGGCGGCCCACCCGATCGCGTGGGCGGGGCCGGTGTCCAACTGGATCGCGGCCTGCGAGCGGATCGTGGCGATGGACGTCGACGTGATCGTGCCCGGGCACGGGCCGCTGGCGGGGCTGCATGAGGTGCGCGAGCTGCAGGCGTACTTCGAGTACCTGTATGCGGAGGCTGGCACGCGCTACGCGGAGGGGATGACCGCGCTCGAGGCGGCGCGCTCGCTCGCGCTGGATCGCTGGGCGCACTGGGGCGAGGCCGAGCGTCTGGTCGTCAACGTGGCCAACATCTACGCCGAGCTGTCTGGCGATCAAGAGCCGATGAACCCGCTCGCGGCGTTCGAGGGCATGGCCGAGCTGGCGCGCTTGCGCTGAGCGCTGGCGCCGGCGGGCAGGCGCTCCGGCCTGCCATGGCGTCAGGCGGCGCCGCCGACCAGTGCGATGCCGTGCGCGGACAGGCCGCTGATGCCGCCGCCGCCGATACGTACGACGTCCTGCCAGCCGCCTCGGCGCAGCAGGCTCGCTGCGAACGCCGCGCGAGCGCCGGCGGCGCAGGCGACGGCGACGGTGGCGCTGGGCGCAGGCACGTCGAGGTCGCGGCCGTTGCCGAGCCGGCCGAGCGGCAGGTGGATCGAGCCGTCGACGTGACCCGCGCGCCACTCGCTGGGCTCGCGCACGTCAACCAGCGCGACGGATCGCTCGCGCAGCCCGGCGGCGAGCGTCCCGAGGCTCCACGCGCGCTCGCTGATCGCGGCGAGCCCGGTCCAGTCAAGCGCGATACCCACGATCCGCCATAGCCCGACCGCGTGCAGCGCGCGCGTCATCGCCTCGGCGCGCAGCCGCTCGTCGGCGACGATCACGATCGGATCGTGCGGACGCAGCGCCCAGCCGGCGCGCGTGCCGAGCGCGGAGGTCGACACCGGCAGGTTGAGCGCACCGGCGATGTGGCCGTCGTCGAAGGCACGGGGATCGCGCGCGTCAAGCACGGTGACGTCGTCGTCGAGCGCGCGCAGCAGCCCCTCGGCGTCGAGCAGCGGCGGCCACGGCGGCACATGCTCATGCGCGCGACAGTTCGCCTGCACGATCTGCGCCACGTTCGGCGGTCGCGCGGGGATGCTGCCGGTGACGCTCGGCACGAACGTCGAGACGGCGAGCGAGAGCAGCGGATTGTTTCGGCGCTCGTAGCCGATCGTGGAGGACGTCTTGAGGCTCAGGTTCTCGCCGCCGCAGAGGGAGCCGCCAACGTGCCCCGGCCAGACCTCGACATGATCTCCGAGCTCGAGCAGGGTGCGCAGGCTCGCATGCAGATCGTGCGCGCCGAGCTCGGCGTCGACGGCGAGGTCCGGGCGCGCGAGATCGCCGACCAGCAGCGAGTCGCCGCTGAGGAGCATCCACGGATCCGTGGATCGCGCTGCGTCGCTGATGACGAACGCCAGGTGCTCGGGACGGTGCCCTGGCGTGGCGATCGCGCGTAGAAGCACGCGCCCCACCCGCAGCTCGGTGCCGTCCGCGAGGTCACCGCCGCTGCCATCGTCGGGGTGCGCCGGGCGATGCGCGTGCGCACCGGTGAGCGCGGCGAGCCGCTCGCGACCGCTGATGTGGTCGGCGTGCTCGTGCGTGTCCAGCACATGCGTGATCTGGAGTCCCTGCTCGCGTGCGATGTCGACGTACACGTCTATGTCGAAGCGCGGGTCGACGACGATCGCCTCTCCTCCGTCACCGAGGACGTAGGAGGCGCATCCGAGATCTCGATAGAGCACCTGCCGAAAGAACATCGTCAGCCTTCCCGGCTATTCCTCACTTGCAGTATGAACAAAGTAGCACCGACGGCAGCGCTCTTCAAGGCAGCAAGCGCCGCGCAGCAGACGGCCGCCGGGCTACTGTTGAACGGATGCGGCATCGGGGAGGGTGTATCGCGCCCGTGGTGGGGGCCTTCGCCGCATGCGCGCTGGCGGCGTTCTTGGGCGCTGCGACGCAGACCGCGGCAGCGTCGCCCGCGGGCTCAGAGACGGCGGCGCCTGTGCGCTCAGCAGCGGCCGCGGCGCCTGTGGGCTCAGCGGCGGCTTTGGCGGGCTCGGCGTTCGTCCGCGTGAACCAGGTCGGCTACCCGGCTACTGCTCCCAAGCGCGGCTATCTGATGTCACGCCGCGACGAGACGGGGGCGACCTTCTCGGTGCGATCCACGGAAGGAGCAGTCGTGTTCAGCGGCACAGTGGGTGCGTCGCTGGGCGCGTGGAGCGGGCGCTTCAAGAACGTCTACGCGCTCGACTTCGATGCCGTGCAGACGCCGGGCACGTACACGCTCGAAGTCGGCGGGCGCGCGCCGGCGTCCTCGCCGCCGTTCTCGATCGCCTCGGCGCAGGCGCTGTATGCAGGGCCGTTGGCGAACACGCTGTCGTTCTACGAGAACGAGCGCGACGGCCCGGAATACATCACCTCGGTGCTGCGCACGGCGCCGGCGCACCTCAACGACGAGGGCGCGATGACCTACCTGACGCCGCAGGTCAACGACGAAGGCGAATTCAAGGGCGAACTCGAAAGCCTCGGCGAAACGATCAACGCGTCGGGCGGCTGGTGGGACGCGGGCGACTACCTGAAGTTCGTGCAGACGACCAGCTACGCGGTGGACCTGATGGAGCTTGGCGTGCGCGACTTCCCCGGGGAGATGGGCGCCGCCGCCGGGCGCTCGAACTTCACCGAAGAGGCGCGCTTCGGCGTGGAATGGCTGCTGCGCATGTGGAACGACAACACTCGCACGCTGTACTACCAGGTGGGCATCGGCGAGGGCAACGCGAACACGATCGGCGATCACGACATCTGGCGCCTGCCTCAGGAAGACGACACCTACGGCGGCGAGAACCCGCTGTATCGGTTCATTCGCCACCGCCCGGTGTTCCGCGCGGGTGGGCCTGCCTCCCCGGTCAGCCCGAACCTCGCGGGCCGCGACGCGGCGGCGTTCGCGGAGTGCTTCCAGGTGTTTCACCAGACGCGCCCGGAACTCGCCTCGCGCTGCCTGCTCTCGGCCGAGCACATCTTCGAACTGGCCGACACCGACCCGCACGGCAATCTGCTGACGGCGATCCCGTTCGGCTTCTACCCGGAGACCGAATGGCGCGATGACCTCGAGCTCGGCGCGACGGAGCTGGCTGACGCGCTGTCCTCAGGGGCTGGGCTGCCCGCGGGCCTGCCGCACACGCAGTCGCTGTACTACCTGGAAGACGCTGCGCACTGGGCGAGCGAATACCTCGCGCACAACGGCGAAGGCGGCGAAGGGCTGAACCTGTACGACGTGAGCGGCCTGGCCGACTTCGAGCTCGTGCGCGCGCTGCGCGCGTACGGTGCATCCTCCCCGGAGGGGGACCCGCCCGGCCTTGCGCTCGGCGAAGGGCAGCTGATCGCCGGCCTCGGGCAGAAACTGGAAGCGGCGGTCGAGCAGTCGCAGAGCGAACCGTTCGGCTTCGGCTTCCCCTGGAGCGAAGCGGACACCGCCTCGCACGGCGACGGCCTGTCGGTGATGGCCTCCGAGTATGACTACCTGGTCGGCGAGCCAGCCTACAGCGCGTACGCGGCGCGCTGGCTGGGCAATGTGCTGGGCGCCAACGCGTGGGGCTCGTCGTTCATCGTCGGCGACGGCAGCACCTTCCCCGACTGCCTCCAGCACCAGGTGGCGAACATCGTGGGCTCGCTGAACGGCTCGCCGCCGGTGCTGGCGGGCGCAGTGGTGGAGGGCCCGAGCGGCGAAACGAGCTCCGGCAAGCTACCCGGCATGCGCCCCTGCCCAGCCGCAGGAGGGAACGCGTTCGGCCGCTTCAACAGCGCGACGGCCGACTACAAGGACAACGTGCAGACGTTCACCAACACCGAGCCGGCGATCGACCTGACGGCCTCCTCGATGCTGGCGTTCTCGTGGCAGATCAGCTCGGCGAGCCCACTGGTCGGCGAATCGGCCATCAGCCGACCTCTTGTCTCTGCGCCGTTCGGGACACGGGCGGCGGGATAGCCGCGGAGCGCGGCGAGGTGGTGCCGTTGGGAGATCGTTACACCTTGTAACGATTACAGCCCGGAATGATTACACCGGCGAACGATCTCGCCACGACACGATCAGGACGGCGAGGAGGAGCGCTGCGAGCGGCCGTGCTCAGCTGCGCGAGAACGGCCGATGATGCGCGGCCCCGAGACGGTCGAGCACGGCGGTGAGCACAGCTGTGACCTCCTCGGCGGTCACCTGCGCCGGCGTGACCTCCTCGGCGGCCATCAGCTCGGCGGAGAGATCGCCGGGTCCAGGCGCGACGTTGGAAGACGCGGCGAACGGATGTGCCGCAGCGATGGTCTCGGGCGCCAGGGCCTGTCTCACCGCCGCGAATGCGTCGGGCTGCCCGGGCACTGGCTGGCCCGGGGCGGACTCAGCGGGGGACGGCTCGACGGCCGCCACCGGCTCGGCGGGCAGCGCCGGATCCGCAGCCGCCACTGGCGCTGCTGCCGCCACTGGCGCTGCTGGCTCTGCCGCCGCTGCTGGCTCTGCTGCCGCGACCGGCGCTCGGCGGCGAGAGAACAGCCGCGCGAAGAACCCACGCCGCTGTTCGGGCTCGACCGCGGGCTCCGATGCAACTGCGGGCTCGGCCTGGGACGCGGGCACGGACGGCTCTGCGTCGACTTCGACGGTCGACTCCGCGTCGGCATGCGTCGTCGACTCGGCGGCCGTGATCGCCGGCTCTGGCTCGGAGTATGGCGCGGGGCTCTCCTGGGCTGACTCGGGACTCGCGTCAAGCTGGGGCTCCTGAGCCGGACCCGGCTCCGGCGGCGTGTCCTTCAGCGACGCCTGCGCGACGAGCGTGCGGGTGACGCTCAGCGTGACCTTCGTCCCCCACCCGGAGGGCTTGATCGAGACGATGCCGGTCGTGTTCTCGGCTGCCCACTCGACGGTGCTTTCGGGCTCGGTGCGAACGATGCGGATCTCGCCGAGCTCTCCGAGATGACGTGCCAGCGCGGCGGGATCGCTCAACTCGGCCCACAGCTCGGGCGGCGACTTGACCAGCGTCCGCTGCACCTCCGAGGAGATCATCGCTCCAAGATTCGAGCGAACGCCCGCTAGTCCTCCCGCGAATCGGTCTGGCTGGCTGCATACGCTCGCTGGATGCTGGAACAGCGTGTGCTGGACGGGCGGTTCGGTTGAGAGCCCGCGCAGAGATCAGCGCGGAGAAGCTGCGCGGCGGCTTCTACACGCCGCCGGCGCTCGTGAGGCTCTGCCTGCAGCGCGCCGCAGATCTGCTCGCCGGGGAGACGGACGTGCACATGCTCGAGCCGAGCGCCGGCGACGGAGCGTTTCTTCGGGGGCTGGCCGGAGATGCTGGCGCCGTCGCTGAGCGGGTGCGCGAGATCTGCGCGATCGAGCTCCTCCCCGAGGAGGCGGCCAAGGCCGAGGTGTCGCTGCGCTCGATCGGCATTCCGGGGCGGGTGGTGTGTGGTTCGGCGTTGGCGTGGGCGGCCGACACCGATGAGTCATTCGGGCTCGTCGTTGGCAATCCGCCGTTCGTCCGCTACCAGTTCGTGCCTGCGGACGAGAAGGTCGCGATCGAGCGACTCGGAGCGCGGCTCGGGCTGAGATTCGCGGGCGTGGCGAACCTTTGGATCCCGGTGCTCCTGGGCTCGCTGGCACGGCTGCAGCCGCACGGCGTGCTGGCGTTCGTGCTGCCCGCTGAATGCTTCACCGGCTGCTCGGCGGCGGTAGTCCGTCAGTGGCTGGCGCGCGAGGTCGGCGAGCTCACGTTCGACCTGTTCGCGCCCGGCTCCTTCCCTGATGTCATCCAGGAGGTGACGGTGCTGAGCGGCCGGCGACTGGCGCGCGTGGAGACGCAAGCGCAGAGCATCCGCATCGTCGAGCACAGCGGGCGCGGCAGCAGCAGATCGTGGTCCTACCGGCCACGCGCTGAGGATCGCGGCTGGACGCGATCGCTGCTCGATCCGTGCCAGCGCGAGGCGGTGGACGTGGCGTGCTCGCTCGCTAGCGTGACGCGGTTGGACCGAGTGGCACGGCTTGAAGTAAGCACAGTGACGGGCGCGAACGACTTCTTCTGCGTCGATGACCAAACGCTCTGCGCCCATGAGCTGCAGCCTTGGGCAAAGCCACTGCTGGCCCGCGCACGGCATGCCCCAGGCCTCGTGGTGAAGGCCGCTGACCGCGCCGCTGCTCGGGAGAGGGGCGCGCGCACGTGGCTGCTCGACTTCGACCTCGACGCCCCGAATCCAGAGGACCGTCCGCGGGCGAAGGACTACCTGGACGCCGGCTTGCGCCACGGTCTCGCCGACCGCTACAAGTGCCGCATCAGAGAGCCGTGGTACCGGGTGCCGTCGATCCGGCACTCCTCGCTGCTGCTGTCGAAGCGCTCGCATCTGTACCCGCGGCTGCTGATGAACAGCGCAGGAGTGCACACCACCGACACGATCTACCGCGGCGATGTGCTCCCCGCGCAGGGGATGTCGGCGGGCGACCTTGTCGCGTCGTTTCACTGCTCGCTGACGCTGCTGGCGGTCGAGCTCGAGGGCCGCAGCTTCGGTGGGGGCGTGCTGGAGCTGGTTCCATCTGAGATCGCGCGGCTGGCGGTGGTGCGTGGGCTCGGTCTTGGTGAGCATCTCCGCGAGCTCGACAAGATCGCACGGGGCGGAGAGCCGGCGGAGCTCGTGCAGGCGACGGACTCGCTGCTGGTGAGCAATCGGTTGCTCCCGGGCGAGCTGGTGACCATGCTGTCCGAGGGACACGAAGCGCTGATGACGCGCCGCCTTCACCGCAACTGAGCGAAGCGTCACACCGAGCCGGGATTGTGCACGAACCCGAGCGTGCGCTGGACGGCCTTCTCGATCTCGATCACGAAGCAGACGCGGCCGGACCCGCGCACTGGAAATGGGGCACTGGTGTACTTGATGGAGATCGGATCCATGTAGCGACAGTCCTCGTCAGCTCGGACCTCGATCACGCGACCTTGCAGCGCTGCCATCCGGTACGGGTTGTCGTTGTCGAGGACGGACAGCGCAACGCGCGGGTCGCGACGCATGTCCTTGGCCTTCCAGGTGGAGTCGCCTGTGCAGACGAGCACGTGGTCGTCCTCGAGCCCTACCCACACGACCCAGTTGCGCGGCGCGCCGCGGGCGCGCAGCGTAGAGAGATGAACGAAGTTGGGCGCATCGAGCAGCGCTCGGACCTCATCTGAAATTGCTATCGGCACAGCATCACCTCAGTCCTCTGAAATAGCGGCAGTGCTCGCTGGGGCGAGCGCCCGAGTTGTATGTCCTGGCTCTGCGCCGGCGCGCAGCAGCGACAGCGCGGCGTCGAGTGCCGAGCGCAGCTGCTGGGGGTCGCGCCGGAGCTGTGTCAGCAACAGCCCTCCCTGGACGAGGGCCATCGTCGCTTTGGCGAGCTCGGCTGGGTCGACGTCGCTCACCAGCGCGCCGTTGGCCTGCAGACGCTCGAGCCCGGCACAGATGCGCGCCTCCCAGCGTCCCAGCCCGCGTGCCAGCGCAGCGCGCACCTGCGGGTCGCGCTCGGCCAGCTGGCCGGCGAGCGACCCGAGCGGGCAGCCGCCGCAGGCCTGGCGATCGACCTGCAGGGCGACGAGCGCGTCCATCCAACGTTCGATGCCCGACCAGCTGTCGAGGTCGGCCAGCAGCTCGTCCTGACCGCCGACGACGGCGTCGCAGGTCGCGTCCACGACGGCTCGAATCAGGTCGGCTCGATCGTCGAAGTAGTGATAGAGCTGGCTGCGGCTGGCCGGTGCGCGCGCACCGACGTCGTCGAGACTCACTGCGGCGGCGCCGCGTTCGGCGACGAGCTCGGCTGCCGCTTGCACGATGCGCTCGCGCGTCCTCCGACCCTTCTCCGTGGTCGGTGCCCTGCTGCTCATGCCCACAGCGTACGTGATTGGACTTGACAATCCAATCTGGCTGTGATGCGATGCGCCCTAGTGGACCGTATAATCCAATCTTGAGGAGATGGGCATGAGCACGATCACCCAACAGGCGGCAGAGATCTCGGCGGCATCCGCGACGCATCTGCCGGCCGAGATCGCGCAGGTGTTCGCGGATGAGCAGCGGCGCTGGCGCGAGCGGGGCGAGCCCTCGGGGATCGTCGGGGCGGGCGACAGGCTCGAGGAGTTCACGCTCGCGGACGCGGCCGGCGCACCGGTGACGCTCGGCGAGCTGGTGGCCGACGGGCCGGCGGTGATCGTGTTCTACCGTGGCGGCTGGTGTCCGTATTGCAATCTCGCGCTTCGCACCTACCAGCGGGAGCTGCTGCCGCTGCTCGATCGCTACAACGCGCGCCTCGTGGCCGTTAGCCCGCAGAGCCCGGATCAGTCGCTGAGCACCGCCGAGAAGGCGGAGCTGAGCTTCACGGTGCTGTCGGACACCGGGTCGCGGCTGGCGCACGACGTCGGCATCGCGTTCCAGCCGGCTGAGGAGGTGCTCGCGGCACAGCGAGCGCTGGGCCTGGATCTGAAGCAGGTCAACGACGCCGGCTCCGCCGAGCTGCCGATGCCGACGGTCCTGATCGTCGACAACGAACGCACGGTCAGATTTGCGGATACGCACGCGGACTACACGGCCCGTACCGAGGTGGCGGCGATCATTGACGCGCTCGATGGGCTCGCCGATGTCTGATCCCGGGGCGAGCGCCGCACGCGGGCGCGTGCGCGTCGAGCACGCGGCCAAGCGGATACGCACGTATCTCGGCGGTGAGCTTGTGGCGGACACGATCAGCCCGCTGCTCGTGTGGGAGGTCCCGTACTACCCGACGTACTACTTCCCGCTCGCTGACGTGCGCGCAGAGCTGCTGGAGGAGCAGGGCACGGTCGCGCACTCGCCCAGCCGTGGCGATGCGACGACGTTCACGGTCAGCGCGGGCGGCCAGCGCGCCACGGGCGCAGCGCTGCGCTACGAGGAGTCGCCGATCGAGGAGCTGCGCGGGGCGATCCGGATCTCGTGGGAGGCGATGGAAGCGTGGTTCGAGGAGGACGAGGAGGTCTACACGCACCCGCGCGACCCCTACACGCGCGTTGACGTCCTGGCGAGCTCGCGGCACGTGCGCGTGCATGTGGGGGATGTCACGGTCGCGGACTCGCACAGTCCGCGGCTCCTGTTCGAGACGGGCCTGCCGGTCCGCTACTACCTGCCGAGAACGCATGTGCGCATGGACCTGTTGGAGCCCTCCGAGACGGTCACGCACTGCCCGTACAAGGGCCAGGCTCGAACCTGGAGCGTGCGTCTCGAGGACGGCCTGCACGAGGATCTGGCGTGGTCCTATCCGGCGCCGCTGCCCGAGAGCCAGAAGATCGCGGGCTTGATCGCCTTCTACAGCGAGAAGCTCGACATCGAGGTCGACGGCGAGCTGCAGCCACGACCGCAGACCAAGTTCAGCTGACGCGCCGCCCGCGGTGACCGTCGCCTCGACGCCGCCAGACGGGCGGAGTCCCGTCTAGCGGCGTGTGCTCTTGAGCCTCAGCCGACGATGAAGCCGGTGCCTTTGACGGCCACTTCTACGAGCGCGAGCTCTGACGGGTACGCTCCGCGGCCATGGCAGAGCTGGCGGCCGTCGCCTCACCGTTCCTTCCAGAGCTGACCCCACGCGAGCTCCAAGACGGCGGTGCACTGGACGAGCTCGTGCTCGAGGAGGCGCTGGTCGAGCACCACGGCCGCGACGCGATCACGACGCATCGCGTCCGGGTTCAGGAATCCGAGCTCCGTGGATTGGCTGTAAGCGAAGGTGCCGTGTCGGAGTTCCTGCTGCGTGACGCTCGCCTGAAGGGCTGCGACCTCTCCAACATTCGCGCTCGCGGCGGTGCCATCAGGCGCGCGGAGCTGACTGACTCACGGCTGGTGGGCTTCGGTATCAGCGAGGGAACAGTCGAGGACGTTCGCGTCCTCGGAGGCACGATGATGCTCTCCTCGTTCGCACACTGCACGCTCTGTCGTGTGGCGTTCGAGAATGTCAACTTGCGCGAAGCGAGCTTTCTCGAGGCGCGCCTGACGTCGGTTCGTTTCGATGGCTGCGATCTCACCGGCGCCGACTTCCGCGGTGCCCGCCTGAAGGAGTGTGTGATCCGCGGAAGCTCGCTCGACGCTGTGATCGGTGTCGAGTCGCTGCGCGGACTGACGATGCCGTGGCCTGACCTCGTCGGTTCAGTGCAGGCGCTGGCGGCCGCCCTCGGGATCTCCGTCGAGTCGGAGTGACCTGAGGCTCACCGGCCGGCGCAGCGCGCTTCGGCAACGGTGCGCTGTGTGGTCATCTTGACTGTGGCAGTTTGGCCGAGCTGCGTCCGGCGACCGACACCGAGGGAGGCGGCACGACCGGTCCGATGTCACCGTCGGGCGCCTCGTCGAGATCGACGATCACGGGGGCGTGATCGCTCGGCTTGGTTCCCTTGCGAGCCTGCCGGTCGATCCACGCTGCTCGCACCCTGCTCGCGACCGTGGAACTGGCCAGAACGAGGTCAATCCGCATGCCAAGGTCTTGATGGAACATTCCAGCGCGGTAGTCCCAATAGGTGAACACGCGCTCGGTTGGCCAGCGATCTCGTACGACGTCGCGCAGGCCCAGCTCCTGCAGCTGCGCGAGCGCGTCACGCTCCGGCGGCGTGACGTGCGTGTGCCCGACGTAGGCGGCCGGATCGAAAACGTCGATGTCTGCTGGCGCGATGTTCATGTCGCCACACACCATCGCGTCGTGCGGGCCGCCGGCGACGACCGCCCGCAGGGCGGCCAGCCAGGCGAGCTTGTACCGATAATGGTCGGAGTCCGGCTCGCGCCCGTTCGGCACGTACACCGAATGCACTCGGACGCCGCCACATGTCGCGGACACAGCGCGCGACTCCGGGTCCGGGAAGCCCGGCGCACCGGCGAGCCCCGCCACGACGTCGTCCAGCCCCACGCGCGAGAGGATCGCCACGCCATTCCACTGCGGCTCGCCGTCCCTGGCGTAGGCATAGCCACGGCTCGTGAATTGGTCACCGAGCAGCTGGTCAAACGCCTCATTGGCGAGCTTGGTCTCCTGCAGGCAGACGACGTCGGGCTGGCGCTCGTCGAGCCACGGCATCAGCCGCGGCAGCCGCTGCTTGACTGAGTTCACGTTCCAGGTCGCAACCCGCATGCGGGGTACGCTACTGATCACGCTCTGCTCGGCGCAGAGCGTCGCGCATTGGTGGACGCCTTCTTCGTCTCGATTGTCGCGTTGACTGGAGGCGCCGCGGTCTTCGGGACATCCAACCTCGTGATGGCGATGGTCGGCATGCTGGCCACCAGCGAATCGGCCAAGGTCTTCCCGAAGGAGGACGGCTCGCCAACCCCCGCCTACCGGACCATCGACATCTACTTCTCCGACTACGCGACCGCGTGCGCCGCGCTTGAGTCACCTGAGGCGGGCGAGCTGGCTGGCGGACTGGCTCAGGCGGCCACGGGCGGGATCCGTTTTCTCCTCTCCGACATCGAGGACTGATCCTCTCCAATCACCGATCACCCGGCGCTGGGCTCACTGCCGCTGCCGAGACGCTGGTGGGCGTCGAAAAGCACTCCGAAGTGTGTGCTCAGTGCCGCAACTCCTTCGTTTTCCGCAGCCAGCTGGTCTTTGAGCTCAAAGACCGCCGTGACTCCACCGCGGCTGTAGGGCGTCTCCGATGCTTTCAACTTCTCCCCTGTTCCGCGCACGCTGTTGGTAATCGCGATAAGCGTCTCGGTGACCACCGCCGCCGGCACTCCTACAGGACCCGCCACCAGCAGCACAGTAATAGTCAGAGCGTGCGCTGCAAGGGTCACGGTGCCCTCGGCGGCGAAGGCATCCAGGGCGGCGCGCAGGACACCGGCGCGCTCTGCGGCAGGGAGCGCGTCGCAGTACTGCTCGAGCTTGGCCTGACGTTCCTTGATGACCGCCGCGGCGACCAAGCTCGCCTTGGCCGTCTCACCGGCCACGTGGGCCGCCTCGGCGACTAGGTAGGCGTTTCGCCGGTCGGCCTCATCCAGGCCCTCAAGGGTCGAGCGCAACCCTGCCAGCCCGGCCTCACCGGTGGTGATCGGGTGGACAATGGACTCCAGCATGCTCAGCCCTGCGAGGGTCGCTGCTTGATTCAGCGACACGCGAAGAATGGCGATCTGCGACATCATGCTGGCGCGCACCGAGCTGAACCTCCGGAGCTCGCTCGCGATTGCCGACGCCGCTTCCTGGATTTGAAGCGCATCGCGTGACTCGGACCCATGGAACTGCTGGAGGCGGCGCAGAAGGTTCTCCTGAAGGGCCGGCGCGTGAACCTCATAGTGGTCGTCCGCCTCAAGCAATGCGCGCGCGGACATCCCCAGCTCTTCGTCGGCTTGCTTTGCTAGAGCCGCGAGATCTAGATGAGTAGTGCCACGGTTTTCAGGCTGTGTAGTTGGCGAGACTGCGGCTGGGGCGGCCGAGTTGGTGGTTGAGGGCGACGGCTGCGGCGAGTGCAGCGAAGCGGGCGCAGAGGCG
>JBEKWH010000021.1:0-69953 GCA_049513255.1 Solirubrobacteraceae bacterium | reverse complement strand
GCGTGATGTGACGGACGGCCTTCTCGGTGTAGCAATGGACGAGCTGCTGAGCAGGCGCAGCGCATGACCAAGCTCGTCTCAACAGTCGCAATCGTGGTCCTGGGGCTGGTGGCGCTCGGCGCTGTCGGCCCCAGGATCGCTCAAATCCTGGGAGCACTGGTCCCCGTGATCCTCGTCACCGCCATCGCGGCGGCGGTGCTCCGCGTGGTCTGGTTCTACACGCGCCGATGGTGATGTCTAGCACTCGGCTGTCAAGACTGACAGCAAATCACAAAACGATCCCGCTTGAAATTGGAGAACTAGACATATTCTGTTCGTTTTTTGTTCGGGATACTAGAGATACCAACCAAACAAGGAGGTCAAACCATGTAGCAACTAAGTCGAAAGGAGGTGTGTATATATGACACAGACTAGACGTATCAAAGTGAAGGGTGTGAGGCGGGACGAGATTGACACTGAGCAACTCGCCCTAATTTATTGGCTGCAAGCAAAGCGGGTTCTGCGCGAACGCCGAGAACGTGAGGCCAAGGAGAAGACAAAGCGCCAGGGACGGGCACATGAATAGTGACCTAGTTCCCGCCCTAGCGGCGGCCGGTGGCGGATCAGCACTGATAACAAGTATTTGGGTTTACGAGCGCCGCCGTGACGAAGCGATGCGAGCGAGCAGAGTGCGTCTCGCCCTGCGGTTCCCCGCCGACGTCGAACCCGTCGTCGCCAAGACCTCCCTCAACGCGCTTTCCGGTCTGCCGGACGAAGTCGAGCTGCTATTCGAGATCGCCGCCGATGGTGACGGCATCAAGTTCTTCATGTGGGTGCCGGCGGTAGTGCGAGCGTCGGTCGTAGCGGTGCTTAGCGGGGCGATGCCGGGACTACGAGTGACCGAGGCTCCCGTCCAGACCCGGCGGGCGACGCTGTCGCTTAAGGTGTTCATCCCCACCCCGAGCGTTCTTGTAACCGAGAACCCGGAGGCTGCTTCTCGAACGCTGCTCAGTGGCTTGAGTGCTCTCGCCCCCGGCGAGCAGGTGATTGTGAGATGGGCCGTCCGCCCAGCTCGCGCGCCCGAGCTGCACACCAGCGAGCGGCCGGATCGCAAGGTCCGCGTCATCCAGCAGGCGTGGCAGCAGAAGACTCAGCTTGGCGGCGGCTTCCAGGTTGCAGCGCTCGTACTCGTGCGTACCGAGCGCGTTGCCCGTGCTCGCGAGCTGGCTGAGCATGTTGCAAGCTCCATTCGCTCACGGCGTGGAGCGGTCGGTGGCCCGCGCATCACTTCCGAGCGTGGTGGTCGAAGCCTGGCCTCGTTGCCACGCACCACCAGGACGAGCGGCTTCCTCAATGCGAGCGAATTGCTCCCCTGCCTCGCACTTCCACTCGGCGACGAACTGATCCCAGGGGTCGAGATCGGTGTTTCGCGTGAGCTGCCCGTGCCACGGCACGTCCCCCGCGAGGGTCGCCGGCTGTTCATCGGGCGTGACAGTCGTGGCGAGCGGCCGGTGGCGCTATCTGCCGAGGCCGCGCGCCACCACATGGCGGTGGTTGCGCCAACCGGCGCCGGCAAGTCGACCCTCCTCATGCGCTGCATCCTGGCCGATCTCGCCCAAGGGTGCGGCGGCATAGTCCTCGATCCCAAGAACGATCTCGTTGCGGACCTGATCGATTCGGTGCCAGCCGAGGCGGTCGACCGGGTCGTGGTGATTGACCCGTTTCAGACGGGGCCGGTGCCGGGCCTCGATCTGCTCGGCCACGGCGATCCAGACATGCGCGCCGACACCGTTCTGGCTGTCCTGAAAAGCATCTACAAGGACGCCTGGGGTGTTCGGATCGACAGCTTCTTGCGGCTCGGGCTTCGTACCGTCATCGAGCTGCCAAACCCTGTGCTCTCGGACTGGATGCGCCTCTACAGCGACGCGGCCCTGCGCAGGCGGGCGGTGGCGAAACTGAGTGATCCGATCCTGGTGGGCCAGTGGCGCAGCTATGAAGAATCCAGCCCAGGGCAACAGCAGGAGTTCATCGCCCCGGCACTCTCTCGCATCACGAGCTTGCTCGCCCGCCCGGCCTTGCGCGGCATCATCAATCAGCGCCGGCCGTTGGTTAAGCTGCCTGAGCTGCTCGCGGAAGGGCGGTGGTTGCTCGTTGCGCTGTCGCCAGCCGCTGGTGAGGCTGCAAGCGATCTGCTGTCGGCCATCGTTGGCTATCTCGTCTGGACCGCGATCGAGGCGCGCGTCGCGCTCCCACCGGAGCGTCGCCGGCCGGTCTACTTCTACTGCGACGAGCTGGCCTCGCTGCATCTGCCGGTCGGTCTTGAGGTTTTCCTCGAGCGCAGTCGCGGGCTCGGCTGTGGTGTTGTCGCAGCAACCCAGGGACTGTCGAGACTGAGCGAGAGCGTCAAGAACAGCTTGCTCGCGAACGCTGGGACGTTGATCACCTACCGCGCCGGCAGCGATGAAGCGCATCGGCTGGCGCGAGAGCTCCCGCCTCTGACGGTCGCCGACATCATGGGCTTGCCTCGCTTTGAGGTTGCCGCTCGTTTGAGCAGCGGACTGGGCAATGCCGTCACGGTCGTCACCGGACGCACCGAGGGACCACCGCCCAGGACCGGCCAGGGAGCTGTTATCCGCCGCCTGAGCGCTGCGTGCTATGGCCGCGACCCGCGCGAGGTCGAGGCGGAACTGCGCCACGGATTCGAGGACGGGGATCGCCACGAGGAGGGTCCGCTGGGCCGGGCTCGGAGGGTGCAATGAGCCGTCCGATCGCCCGACCTATCGCGCAGAGTTCAGACCAACGAAAGTCCCGCTCAGGGCCGGGTTATCCCGAAATAAGGACACGGAAAGACTCTGCCCTGCTCCGTCCCTCTCGCATCTCCGCCCGCCGGCTCGATCGCATAGCCGCTGACCTCAGCGAGCTTGACCTCGCAGTGCTTGCCTTCGTCAGCGAGTATCGCCTGGCCTCGGGCAAGCAATTGGTCAGGCGCTTCTGGCCGAGCGACCCCGGTGACGGTGACCGGCGAGCGCGGGTCGGCCGACGGGCCTTGAAGCGCCTGGTCGACTGGCGAGTGCTCGACCCGCTCCCCGGCCGTGCTCGTGGCGGCGTGCGCGGTGGCTCCGACACGCTCATCTACACGGTTGGGGTCGCCGGCGTGAAGCTGCTTGCCCGGAAAGGGCTCGTGCAAAAGCGGCTCGGCGCACCCAGCGACCGGCACATCGCTCACACGCTGACGATCTGCGAGGTGGCGGTGCGACTCTACGAAGCCGACCGGGCAGGCTTCGTCGAGTGCATCGAGATTCAGGCCGAGCCGGCGTGCTGGCGAGCCTTCCTCGGCCCGATGGGTGCTCGGCTCATCTTGAAGCCCGACCTCTACCTACGGGTCGCTGTTCCCGGCAGCGCCTACGAGTACCGCTGGTTCTGCGAGATCGACATGGCGAGCGAGCACACCGGCACATTGCTCGCGAAGTGCCGCCGCTATCTCGCCCACTACCGATCCGGCAGCGAGCAGCGCGAGCACGGCGTCTACCCGAGGGTGGTCTGGGTGGTCCCCGATGAGCACCGTGCCAACCAGATCGAGGACGTACTGCGACGGCTGCCCATCGATGACCGACGTCTGTTCACGGTCTGCCAGTTCGATGAAGCCGCCCGCTTTCTCGCAACGGAGGTCAGCTCATGAGTGCCACCACGAAGGTCGCGCTCTACCACGATGCCGGCCGCGCCTGGGGGCTCATTGAGGCTGACGCGCTGGCGCTTTTGACGAAGCTCCCCGACAACTCGGTGGACTCCGTCATCACGGACCCGCCGTACGGGATCGGCTTTCACGACGAGCCTTGGGACGCGCCAGGCACGGTCGAAGCGTTCGAGCGGTGGACACAAGCGTGGGCCAGCGAGTGCTTGCGGCTGCTGCGCCCCGGCGGGCACCTGATCGCGTTCGGCGCCCCGCGCACATTCCATCGCCTTACAACCGGGGTCGAGGATGCGGGCCTCGAGATCCGCGACGTGCTGCTGTGGCTCCACGCGCAGGGAGCACCCAAAGCCCACAAGCTCCCCGGCGGACTCGCGCCACTGCTCAAGCCCGCCTACGAGCCGATCCTGCTCGCCAGAGCGCCACTGACGAACACCACGCCGCGCAATCTTGAGGCGTGGGGAACCGGAGCGTTGAACATCGAAGCGTCCCGCGTAAACGGTTACTGGCCGGCGCACGTCGCACTCTCCCACGCTACGGGCTGTACCGCAACACGATGCGCGAGCGACTGCCCGGCCCGGCTGATCGACACCGCGCATCCTGATCTTCGCCCGAGTCGCCTGTTCTTCTGTGCCAAGGCATCAAAGCGGGAGCGGGAGGCCGGTTGCGACGAGCTCCCGCTGGAATCGGATCTGCTTTACAGCCGTCCGGTGCCGCGCTTGCGGCGCAATATTCACCCCTGCGTAAAGCCGCTGAGCCTCATGGGTTGGCTGGTGGCACTGGTCACACCACCGGGCGGCCTGGTGCTCGATCCGTTTGCCGGTAGCGGGACAACCGGGATCGCCGCCGTCATGGAGGATCGGCTGTTCCTCGGCATCGAACGCGAGCCGAAGTACGTCGACATTGCTTGTGCTCGTCTGACGCATTGGGCAGCCGGGGAGCGCACGTGAGGGCTGGCTGGCCTCACGGCTGGTGTAAGGACTTCGGTCTTTACGCCCGCCGACATGGCCATTCAGTACCTACGAGAAGGAGAACCATCATGGCTACCAAGGCCGAGCATATATGGGACGAGATCAACGCTTTGGTCGAGGGGGGCACCGCGAAGGCGGACGCTTTCAAGCAACTCGCCGAGTCCTACGGCCAGCCGGTCGACTCGATTCGAGGAAGTTACTACACCCACAAGCGCAAGGTCGAGGGCGGCGAGGCAGGCGCCAAACCATCACGGACCCGTCGTCGGGAAACGTCGCCGGCAGATGCGCTGGCCGACGCTCGTGCCGCTCTTGAGCGGGCGATTCAATCAATCGACCGGGAGGTCGAAGCGGCCAAGACCAGGGCCGACGAGGCCAAGGCCGAGTATGAAGCGCTCAAAGCGAGCGCTGCCGACCGGAAGCAGGCCATCACCGAACGTCTGGAGGCGCTGAACTGAGCCAACGGGTCGGTCTGGACAATCGTTCAGACCGACCCACACCTACCAAATAACAGGTTGCTTAACCGGCGACTTAACGGGAAAATGGTTAAGCCAATTCACCAAAGAAAGGAGGATCAATTGCCACAAGCTACAAAACAAGAAACGATAATCAAGGTGCGCCGGCGATGAAGCGGGCGGTAATCTACCTCCGTGTCTCGAGCGATCAGCAGGTAGACCGTGGCTACGGCGATGAGGGCTACTCAATTCCGGCTCAGCGTGAGGCGTGCCAACGCAAGGCCGCTGAGCTTGGTGCCGTGGTGGTGCGTGAGTATGTCGATCTCGCCAAGACCGCCAAGACTCGCAACCGGCCGAGATTCATGGCGATGGTCGCCGATATAGAGCGAGAGCGTGACATCGATTTCGTCATCGTGCACAAGCTAAACCGCTTCGCCCGCAACGCAATGGACGATGCCGTGATCGACTACCGTCTGAGCGAGGCTGGCGCACAGCTCGCCTCGGTCCTTGAGCACATCGACGCCACGCCCGCCGGCAAGCTCAACCATCGCATTCACGCCGCCTTCTCAGAGTACGAGAACGAGAACCTGGCCAATGAGATCCGCAAGGGTCAGATAGAGAAGCACCGCCTTGGGGGTACACCGTTCACGGCGCCGATCGGCTACAAACACACGCCAGTCGAGTTCGAGGGCCGGCTCATCAATTCCATCGTCATCGACGATGAGCGCGCCCCACTTGTGCAGCTCGCCTTCGACCTCTACGCCACCGGCGACTACAGCGTCACCCGTCTTCGCGACACATTGGAAGACCACGGACTCACAACTCGTCCGACCCGTAAGGTCGCCTCACGCCCACTGTCCCGGCCTGCCGTCGGCAAGATGCTGCGCAACCCCTACTACGTCGGGATTGTGGTCTACATGGGAAAGCGGGCCAAGGGACGGCACCCGAAGCTGATCGACCAAGAGTTGTTCGACCGCGTGCAGCTACGACTCGACGCCAAGCGCGCCGCCGGAGACCGCCACCGAAAGCACCACCACTACCTCAAGGGCAGCCTGACGTGTGACAAGTGCGGCTCGCGCCTCATCTACGGCAAGCACCGCGGGGTCGGCGGCATCTATGAGTACTTCAGCTGTGTCAGACGCAAGGGCCGCAACGGCGGTACGTGCGCCACTCGGCACTATCCGGTCGACCAGATCGAGATCGAGGTCGCCGCGCTCTACTGGTCCCTCAAGCTCCAACCTGGACAGATCGCGAAGATCCGTGCGGCCGTCACGGCGCTGGCCAAGGAGCACGCTGGCGTCATTCAGAAGTCCGCCAAGCGCCATCGCAGGCGCCTCCAGACCCTTGAAGACAAGCAAGAGAAGCTGCTAGACCTCCACTACAAGAAGGGCGTCTCGGACAACGTGATGCGCAGGCAGACCGAGCGCATTGAGACCGAGGAACGAACCCTCCAGCAACTTCTCAGCCGCTCAGAGTTCGAGCTTGCGGAGATCCGCCAGGCCCTGGACGAGGCACTCAAGCTCACGGAGACCCCGTTGGAGACCTATCTAGCCGCAAGCGACCTTGGAAAGCGGCTGCTCAATCAAGCTTTCTTCAGCGAGATCCGCGTCGGAGAAGACGGCGAAATCCAGACGGCCACCATTGCGAAGCCGTATGCCCGCATCATTGCGCCCCGCTTGACGCGTCGCCCGAAGTGCGCGAGCACCATGCAGGTACGCCGATGGGTCCGGACGAGGGCAAACTCCGACCCCCGTTTTTTGGGGCCGGAGTTTGACCGTGACCAGATTGGCGCGCCCGGAGAGATTCGAACTTCCGACCTTCGGTTCCGCAGACCGATCGACCAACGCCGAACCGCGTAGATTGGGGCAAGCTAGACCGGCAAGACCTACGAGCCGCGCAGCGGTCCGTCACGTCCCAGGACGGTTGCGCCCAAACGCGACGGAGGTGACGATCTGCTTGGTCGGGCTGTCGAAGTACGCCGTCTGCGGGTCGCCCGCGCGCGGCCGACCGATCAGCTGCTCCAAATACTGGTGCACGATGCTCGTGGCGAGGTTCGTGCGGATCAGCTCGTGATCGCCACTTGAGCCGGCGCCCACAAGCCCGTGAAGCATCTGACGAAGGTGCTTTGGAAGACCACGCTCCTCGGCGTCCGCGCCGGGGTCGCCGATCTCCGCGGCGCGCTTCACGTCTAGCAGGCGAGGCTGCAGCTCTGCCAGCCGCTGGAATGCTTGCTCGATTGGGATCCTCCCGATGCTCTCTTCTTCGGCGAATAGGACTTGGCGCTCGGGCGCGATTGGCTGGACCGCGGTGTCCGCTGCCGCAGCCGACAGCAGTCGATATGCGCGATCATGAATGTAGTCATCACGGCGTCTTGAGAGGTCGATCGTGGCCTCAGTCAGAATGTCGGGGCCGGCCTGCAGACGATCCCGCAGCGCCACTCTGGCGCTCTCATCGTCGGGCGCGCTATACGCCGCCTTCCGGGCAGCGCGCTGCACAGGCGCAATCCGCTCCGATCTCACCTTCTCGGCCTGAATGGACGGCATCGCCTCGATGCGCTTCTGCACCGCCTTGCCTACGCGCGCTTTCAAGCCCATATGTGGCTCCGTCGGCCTCGGCTCACGGGGCGATTCTACGACGCTGAATCGCCGGCTAGTTGGACCGACTCCTCTTTGGTCTAACAAAAGCCGCGCGCACGATCCGACGGCGACCGACGATCCCAAAGCTCCCCGCTATCTCGTCTGATCTTCCTCGTCGTCCTCAGGGATCAATGCGCACAGCCTGGTCACCCTTCGATGGGTGCGCGGAGGTTGCCGACCGAGGTCTCGGAACTGCTACCGGCGGTCGGGGGGCTGATTGCGCGCACCAGTCCGTCGGCGTTGTCGAGCCATTCGATCTTCGTTGGCTCGGTTCCTGCACGGCCTCGTCCCACTGCAACGTGAAGCGGCGACGCTGGGCCCGAGTGAGGTGCGTAGCGAAGACCTCGGGCTCCAGCCTTTTCAGCTCAGCCGCGACGCGAGGCGTCGGTGGTGGTGGCGTGAACCAGAAAGCGTTTTCGCTGACGGGCACGACGATTGGAGTCGTTTCCCGATAGGCGATGCGCACCGAGGCGACGCCATCGGGCACAAGTTCGACGATCAGTGCCTTGTATAGGTCCGGCTCGAAGACCCGGCCAGCTTCGTCGACCGCAGCGAATGGTTCACACCCGAGGGGAGGCGCGTTTTCGCTGCCCCCCATCTCGATGATGCAGTCGACCGGCTCGACCAGACGTCGGTGCTGCTCCTCGACGAGTGCGCGTCGCTCCCGCTCGCCGGCCGGCAGACAGTGGGCCGGGAGCACCGCTTCGGAGCGCCCGTACGCCGGGATCACGAAATAGCGTCGGCCGTCGGGGAGCCTAGTCAGCTGACGTACATACGCGGGGTAGTAGCCCGAGAGCTCGTAGACCTTGGAGAGTTCGCGGTCGAGTCCGTCGCCCTCTGGTTTCACCTCCGAAAGCGCGTCGCTCGGCAACGCTGATCTGCGAAAGATGGTGAAACTGGAGAGGATCGTGGCTTCCAACGGGGTCGAGAGCTCCTTGGCGGGCGCGGGCCGGGGCCCGAAGAGCCTGAATGCGGGTGGTATGCAGGATGACGACAGGCGCGTCACGCTGGCTGTCGCCGTCCCGGCGGAGGAACCGCAGGCGGTGAGGATGAGGCCCAGCCCTGCAATCAGCGCGACCATGCCGCTCGGGTAGGCAGGCAGCCGCCCAACGCGAACCTGGCCTAGCAGGTGGTTACTCACCGGCAACGCTCCGTGCTCTGACCGGCGACGCCCAGCCTTGCCGAGTGTGCACGCCACGGATAGAAGCTATCGCGATCGAGGTCGCGGAGCCAACCACCATCCGTGGTGCGTGCAGCAGCCCAGCGCGCTACAACGGCGGGCGGCGACGCCCGGCGGTATGTACTCGCGCACCCCGAACCGTTCGATTGGTACCCATCTGTGGCACACACAGCGCATCAGCCCGCGGCCACGTCGTGCCCAAAGGCGCAAAATCCCTGTGAATCACGGTAATTTGCGGACGCGCCCGGAGAGATTCGAACTCCCGACCTTCGGTTCCGTAGACCGACAGAAGGTAAACGAGGCGCCTAAACTCGGCCGATCTGATGCCCTCAGATCGCGCTCTGCCACTCGTGATCTAGCTGGAGTGGTACTCCAAACGGTACTTCGCTGGCTTGGTACTCCGCTGGTACTTCGTGCTAGAGTCGCAGCCATGCCCAATACTCCGAGCTGGTCAATTGTCGTCGTCGAGCAACGCGGGAACGTCTATTACGAGGCGAAGTTTCGGCACGCCGGCAAGCAGATCAAACGCCGGCTAGGGCTGGCGTGGCTCGAACGAGACGCCGACGGCTGGCACCCACGTCATGGCCGCGTGCCCGCCGATGCCCTCGACGAACGCAGAGCACACGTCAAGGCCGCAGGGGTCGTCGCTGAATACGTGACCGACGCCGCCGAAGTCGAGCGGGTCGAGCGCGAGCGCAAGACAGCCGGCGTGTCCTTCCGCGAAGTTGCCCGCGACTATCTGACTTGGCTTGAGGGCGTGAAGGGCGCCAAGCCGGCGACGCTGCGCGATCATCGGAGCGTGCTTGCAGAGCCAGGCGCCACATACAAGCGCGGCGACGGCAAGATCAACGGACACGTGATGCACGCTCTTGGAGATCGTCCCGCCGCGCAGATCACGTCGCGTGAGATTGAGACGCTGCTAGCCAAGGTGGGGAAGACAGCATGCGCCCGCACCGTGAACAAGTACCGCGCTGTGGTTTCGGCAGTGTTCAGCTACGGGATGCGTGAGGTGGCCTACGGACTACCGGTGAACCCAGCCAGTGCCACGGACAAGCGACGGGAGCAGGGTCGCGGCGTTCTGGTCTACTACGCGCCCGATGAGGTTGAGGCGCTTGCTCGGGCGCTCGCTACTGGTCAGGGGCGCGCCCGTGACGCTGCGCAGGGCTGGGAGATCAAGGACAGCACGCGTGCGAGCATGGCCACTGAGTATCGCCAGGATTCCGAGCTTGTCCGTGTGGCTGCATACACCGGCCTGCGTCTCGGGGAGCTACTGGCACTCCGCTGGCGAGACGTGGACTTCTCGGGTCACGCGCTGACGGTCGGCCGTGCCATGTCGGCCGGCGTCGAGTCGTCTACCAAGAGCGGTCACGTCCGGCGCGTGCCGATGCCTGACCAAGCGGCGGCGGCGCTCGATCGCCTGAGCCGGCGCCAGGACTTCACGGGAATGAGCGAGTTGGTGTTCTGCAATGCGCTCGGGCGCCCTCTCGACGGCTCGGCGCTGCGTCGGCGCTTCAAGCGAGCGCGTGACGCGGCCGGCCTGCGCCCGCTCCGCTTCCACGACCTACGGCACACGTACGGCTCGCTGCTTGCCGCCGACGGCGTCGATCTCGTGACGATCCAGTCTGCGATGGGACACAGCGCGCTTGCCACGACCGGACGCTACCTCCACGCCAAGCCGGCGTCCGAGCAGGCGGCGATCTTCACGCGCGCGTTCGAGCCTACGCAGGGTGCTGAGCTTGGACAGGCGCTCAGCGCCACCTAAGCCCGCTCGACACCGGATCCATCGTCCCAGCCGGCGCCGGGCGCGAGAGGGGCGTTTCACGGGGCTGAGGCGGGCTGCTGATCCTTGGCCCTGCGCTTACGTGCCGGCGGCTCGATCGGCAGCAGATGGCGAAGCTCGATCAAGCGCTGATCCGCGTCGACCAGGTCGTCAGCCTCAACGACTTCGCCGTGACAGATTGGACGACCGCTAGCCAGGTGGCCCACGTCATGGCTGACATACAAGAATGACGGCATCTACGGGGTGAACGGTTCGATGGACTCGACGGGGCCATCCAGCAAGGGGCGATCGTTGCCGGGGGCGCTGGCCTGCTCGCGTGTGCCGTCGAGCGGCTTGTGTTCACCTTTGGCCGTGGCAAGGGCAATATCCCTAGCCTCGGGATGTGGGCCGGGGCGCAGGCCGACAACAGGGTTGGGTCCTGCGAGACGTGGGTCTGTGACAATATCCGTCATTGATTGCTCCGTTCGGTGTTGAGTGGGTCCGGTCAGTCTGAGGATGATGCCTCGCCGGCATTCTTGCCACAGGGATTAGCAGCCGTCGGCTTACCCACAGGCGGCCCGGATGTGAGCGGCAAGCTTCGCGCAATGACCTTGTTACCATCGGGACCAAGCGTACTCGTGCCGTCGTGGTGGTTTGTCAAACTGCCAAGCCACTGATTCGTTCCACAAGCGCCAGGACCTAGTATGTAATCGGGGCCAAGCTCTCGGCTCGGCGTGCCTGCTAGCTCGTCTGTCATTGTGTATTGTCTCCTAGATGAGGGTCAGATCGGGGAAGATCGGGGTCTTGTGTTCGCCACGCGCGACTCTTCTGAGGTTTCTGTGGGAATGCTCGCTGCCGACAGGCTCTGTGCGGGTCCGCGTGGGAGTGCCGATCGCGTCGAGTGACCGATTCACCTGGCCAGGCTGTACCCGACGTTCACCGGCTGCGAATGTAGAGCGATCGGGCCGACTCGTGCCGTGGATATATTCACTCGCGGCTTCAACCGCGCTCGTGGTGATAGCCATACTATTCAGACACCGGATTCTGCGCGATCTCAACCAGTGCCGCATTCAACGGGAGCACAGTCGGTTGACTCGCTGCGAGCGGGGCTTTACTTGGGATTGCCTGCTTCACGCAGATTGCGTGAAGCGATGTCGTTCCTGCTAGCTGCTGTACCTCATCGATCGGCGCGAAATCAGGCGTGGCCGCTTTTAGGTCTCGTATTGGTGACATTTTTGATTCCTTGCTATCGAAGTTGGGGGGAGCGCTTAGCGCCCCGGCCGACACATCGCGTGCCGAATTGCCGGGGCGCGGAGCGTGCGAACGCCATCCGCATGGCTCTAGCTGATCTGACGCCCATCGAGCCAATTGAGCGTCCCTGCTGAAACCGGGGGAGGATGCCCGGCCAGACAAGATTGTCAGCGCGCCAACGACTCAGCGCTCGGGACCGGCGCGCGATCGTATTCACCCTCGGCCGGGAAGTCGGAGCGGCGCGGGCCATCGGTGACAAAGCCGACGGCCTTCTGTGACTTCACGAGGATCTCACACCAGCGCGTCTCAAGGGGCGCGAGCTTGGCGGCGAGTTCGACGCGCAGCCTCTCAATATCCCTTGTCACCTTCACAGCTTCGGGAGTGATCTCAGCCAGCAACGCAGTGGAGTTGGTCACGAGATAGTTCTCGTACGTCAGCCGGGCGTCCTCGACTAGCTGACCCGCGATGTTGACGGCGTCTTGAAAGCGCGTTGCCTTCGTGTCGGCTTCGGCACTATCGCGCTTGGCTTCGAGGGCGGGTGCCAGCGTCGATATCTCCCCGGCTAGAGATGCCCGCTCAAGCTCTGCTAGGTACTCCTGGTGAAGGAGCATCAGGGCCTGTCGCGCGCGCTCAGGCTCGGCCTTCACGTCCTCAAGATGTCGATTGCGCTCGACCCATGCGTCGGCGAGCGCGTTGGCGCCACGGACTAGCTCAGATCCCCCTGCGAGCTTGCACGGGTCGCCTCCCCACGGCCTCCACGGCTCAGGAGCGCTCCAGTCGATATGACGGGCCGGCTCGTTCGGCAATATGGCGATGCTCTCTGGCATTTTCAGTTCCTCCTGCTTGCGGGTTTGGTTACTGCGTCGGCGTGCTGCTCGGGGCGACCTTGGCCAGGATGAAAGCGTGTGACGGCTTCTGGCGGCTCAGGGCCGTGAGAATTGGCGATGCGGGTGTCTGCGGCGTGAAGCGCCCGTCCTCGTCTCGGGGCTGGGCCGCAGTCGCCTCAAGACGTTCAGCCCTCAGATTGGCTGCAGCCTCAATCGCTCGCGCGTTCGCGAGTTGGGTCGTTAGGTCGGTCAATTGGTTCCTCCGTGGTGTTCGATGCTGTTGGTCGATACGGGATGCTGGCCAGGCTAGGTGTTGATGTGCTCGGCGAGAAAGGAGCCCATTCCCCACCGTGCGGTCGGGAGATTGTGGCGCTCGGCGAGTTCACGATAAAGACCGTTCAGACGCGCGCCGTCGTCGCTCTGGACTGCATAGGGGTCGGCCTTCTGAAAGTATGCGCGGACATTCTCGACGCTCTCTACGAGCAGATTCGCGTCTTCGTCACAGAAGGCGTATTGCAGAAATCGATCGCGATCAATCGCGTCTTCACCCTTGAGATTGACAGCGGCGAGTTGGGCAGCGCTCGGCAGGAACGCGGAATGGGTCTCGCGCAGCCAGCGGAGCAGCGGATCGCCACCGTCGAGGTGATCGGGTGGGATCTCCGTGGTGTTCGTGATGGTGGCGCCGGCCGCCTGGGTCTCGGGCGCGGCTCGCTTTCTTGACATCACGACCTCCGGTGACGATGCGGACGGACGCGGCCTTTGTAGGCGGCATCGGGCGTCTCGTCCTCGAAGTGCATCTGCTTGCAGAGCGCGGCAAAGAGGCGCACAGCCTGTCGCGATGTCGCGAGGGCGGGGTTCTCCTTCACGGCGCCTTTGGCCGTAGTGATCGTCAGGCCCTCCGCCGCGATCGTCTTCCGGCAGCTTTCCGAGATGTCGAGTTGCTCGCACGCCGCGATCAACAGCGACAACTCATCGGAGCGCTGCTCCCATTCGGCCGCGATGTCATTGAAGAAACGCCGGCCGGCAGCCTTCAAGTGCGTCGGTGCCTTCGTGGTCTTCGGTGGACTCATGTGTTCCTCCAGGGGTTGGTCGTCAGGAGGCCGTCTCTGGCCAGGAGCTTTGTGCTGCAGAGCCGTCGGTGGCCCCGTTTCAGGCGCGTTTAGGCAGATACGAGGGGCGAATCGCGGTGGATCGCCCGATTCGAGGGCATTCCTGCTTGTCACAAGCGGGCGGATGGCCCGGAAACACGGGGGATTTGGAGATGCTGCCCCGTTTTCGAGAGGTTGAAGCGACGCGCGATAAAAAATCTGAGGTCCACCAGGCGTCAGTCAAACCAGATAACCGAGACGTACCCCACCCCTCTGACAATGCCCCCAACGGCAGCCGAAGGACCACCAGCACTCCAGGTCCCTGGACCGCCAGATGCCACGTCTCACGGATCGACGCGGGAGCCGCTATCGCCCAGCAGTGGGAGGGTGCGCTGCCTGCGCCTATCGCGTGGGGCGAGAGGGGGCTGCTGTGCGTCTGCGTGACTCGTGTGCTTTGTACCGGCGTCTGTTCGCCTACCGGGCAGAGCTGGAGGCCCGCTCAAGCGGGCGCCCAGCCGGTATCAAGGAGGCCGAGAGCGCCCTCCGCGGCCTCCCAAAGGTCACTCGCGCAGTAGCTAATGAGTACGGCGAGAAGACACCCGTGTCTAGGTGGTCAGCTAGGACGCGACCACTGCTCTAGGTCATCGTCGCTCGGTTCCGGTCGCCTGACAATGACCAGTGCGTCGAGCTTGAGCGGACGGCGTGGGATCGGCGGCGCGATGTCGCGAAGGACTCGACGATAGGCCGCGTGAAGCTCATCGTCATTCTCGTCAGCGAAGCAGTACGTGGGATGCGACGGCTGAGAGCGTGCTAGGTGCTTAGCGACCGCTGCTTGCAGCCTGTTGTAGGCGATCCAGCCGGCGCTCCGTGAGTCTGTTGGCATGTTCGGTGGTCCTTGGTCGGAGTTAGGGAGCGGGTGGCGGGAGAGGCTGTCTCCTTGCGACCCACCCGGGTGGGTCGCAAGGCGATCTAGCACCGCAGCCGGCTGCGCCGCTAGGCGAGCTATGCGGATGTAGTTATCGGGGACAAGCGTTCCCTTGAGCTTTTCAAGATTCCCGGCCTGTGTCTCGCTACCGAACTCCTCTCGATCAGCTCCTTGAATCTCTCACTGCCTGAGCACGTGGACTAAACGTGATGCGCTGCAGTTCGAGGGCCGGGCACGGGCTGAACCGAACTTCGAGAACGCGTGAAGAAGTCAACCACAGGTAGAATCCGACAAAGCGAAGCGGTAGCCGGCCTTTGGTCGTCATGTAACTACGGCGAATGCGGAAAAGTGTAGGCATCGTTGAACGTGTCCTTGGTCGGGTTGGGGTGGTTGGATGGTCGTGGGAACAATTGTTCCGGTCAGGGTTGCGACCAATTGGTCGTACTGGTTACCTGCTCGGGGGTCTCTAGGCGGGCGTTGAGGCCGGGCGGGACGGGGATCGATGCGGCGATCTCGCGTGCCTCGTGAACCGTCGTGATGCCCTCAAATCCGCGAGGGCTCGCGCATTTGGCTACCGCGAGTTGGCGCAATTCCTGACTCGTGCGCTCGCTCATTCCGCCTGCGTATTGCTCCAGCCACCCGATCAGCTCACCGTGCTTGACGATGTTGGATGGTCAGCCGCGTCTGCTGGCGTGCTGAGGCGGATCTAGCCAGTGGGTTGTGTGTCAGTAGACATTGTCAGTCAGTCCTTTAGTCGATCGGCGGCTAGTGCTTCTACGTGCTCACGTGCATGACGGGTATTCGCGTCGTAGCCGAGCACACGGATGCGCGAATCCGGGCCGAGCGGAAACGGCAAGACCCAAACGATGTAAGGGTGCCTCTCGTGACCGTGGCGGACTCGGGGTTTGCGTTCGCTCATACGGTGGCCATCAGCCGGCCGCGGTCATCGACCGGACGCAGGTGGGCGCGAAGCCATCGGCGAGCTATACGGGCGCGCTTCATATGACTACCGGCTCGGGGAGTGCCGCAAGTGGGACAGGGTCGCGGGCGATGGTGGTCGTCTGGACTGGTGACCTTTCCCGCTGCGTTCGCCCGACGGCAGCACCTTCAAACTTGTACCCCCACGTCAACGGCCGCTCAGGGTCACCTGCCAGCCCGCCGAGAACCACCTGCCGCATCATGCCGGGACCTCGATCCCTGCGAAGCGCTCTCGGGAGACGACGCTACGTCCACCCGATCGCGTTAGCTGACGTTCAAGCTCGCCGACGTTGACTGCTCGAACAAGCTCGTTCAGGCCCGTGGCGTGTTCCCGCTTGACGACGCGGACGTTCGTTTCCTGCTCTCGTCTGGACATGGGTCGGCTCCCTCGTGGTAGTTGACGGTGTTCGACGCTGCGTGGTGATTCGAGATCAGCTAGCGAATGTGTGTGCTGCCCACTCGCCAGGTGCGTTGAAGCTCAGGGCGCTATGCCGAGGCCAGCCTATGTAGACACTGTCTACTTAGTAGACGGTGCCAACATCGAAACGGAATGCTTTACCTAAAGGACCCATCCCACGAATTGACCAGCTTCCACACATCAGTGACCCGACCCCTTGCGACCCCGAGGCACCCGTTGGTGGCCCGTTCGCAGACTCTGTCGATCGCCCCTAAAGGCTCTTGGCGCGGAGGATTTGCGCCCGATGTCGTTTTCAGCCGTACCCACGGCCTTATGAAAGTGAAGGTCCCACCATCTATGCTTTACGCCCCTCGATGGGAAGGGGCGGTGCTGCAAGCGACCATCGCCGCGCGTGAAGCGGCCGGCGGCAACGTCCCGCGGATGGTCACGGCGGATGACCGCCAGGGCAAGGAAAAGGGAAACGCCTACGCGGCGCGGTACGTCCGCATCTCGTGGCGCGCGAGGCGTGCCAGAAGACTGCTGACGGTGGTTCCCTGTGCGCTGGCGACCTCCCGCAGGCGCGTGTACTCGCGAGGCGGCAGGCGCGTTCCTATGGGCTGTGTCGCGGTCGAGTTGACTCGGGACATGGCAACCTCCCGGGAGGATCGTAGGACTGACTCAACCACCGGTGGCGGGAGTCGGGACGGCTCAGGGCGCGCAGATCGACTGCACTGAAACTATCACGCGATCCGTGCAGCTACTTAGGGGCTGGCCGACATTGAATCGCGCGTCGTGATGCCCTCAAAACGGTCCGGGCGGACCGATTTGGCAACCGCGAGTTGGCGCAATCGGCTCAGGGCGCAGATCGACTGCACTGAATCTACCACGGCATCCGTGCAACAACTTGAAGCTGGCCGACATCGAATCGGCTCAGGGCGCAGATCGACTGCACTGAATCTACCACGGCATCCGTGCACCAAACTTCGAGCTGGCCGGCATTCACCCGTGACAATTACGTCAACAAGCAAATCGGCGCTGCGGAGATTGCTGCGGTCGTGGGTACCAAGGTACCCATTCCCCAATGAGGGGGTGCAGCGAAGGCAGTACGACCAATTGGTCGGATTCCTAATGAGGCGGTCACGACACGTTCGAGGACTACTGCCGGGAGCGGTGGGGGATGTCGGCTCGCCATTCCGAACGGCAGATCAAGGCGGCTGAAGTAGCGGAGGCAATACGACCCATGGGTCGTATTTGCTCCGAGAGGGTCGCTAGGGAGCTGGTGTCGCTAAAGGACGATGACGAGAACTTGCGGCTCGTGTGGGAGAAGGTCACGGGCCAGTACGGGGACAGGCCGACGGCGGCGCAGGGCGCTCTCAGGACGGGGAACGACGCTCAGCTTCAACGGCCTCGGCCAGATCCTTGAGCGAGACACCCAGCGCGTCGATGATCCTGCACACTGAGTCCCAGCTTGGCGCGGTCTGCCCATGCTCGATCTTCTGGAGTGTGGCGACGGCGATCCCGGCGTGCCAGGCGACGGCCTCCTGCGTCCGTTTATCGCGCAGGCGTTTGAGCACCGCCGCGAGAGCACGGTCTGGATCGGGAGCACGCGGCACGGGCGCACCTTCTCACGGACGCGTCATCGGCACCACGCCTTACGTCCTGCCGCATTGACGAAACCTCATCTAAGAGGTACGCTCGCCGGACAACGCCAGAAAAGTGCCCTCGCGCCGTGGTAAGCGGCCGAGGGCGTGGCCGACACGACTGGAGCCGTGACGACATGCCGAAGCCTAGCCGGATCATCGTTGCATCGATCGACTTCCTACCTCTACTTCTGGAGTCCCTGCTCGAATGGCTGCGCTCATCAGCCGAAGCCGTCGAGAACTGCGGCTTCGACGTTGACGCGTACCCGCAGGCGCTCGCGCGGCTTGACCGCATTCGCGCGCTGCTCGACGCTACCGGGTGGGGTGAGCACGGGGACATCGACCTGAGTGAGCACAGCGAGGCGCTACGGGATGCGCTCGCTGATCGTCTAGCGACCGAGCGAGACATGCAGGCCAGTGCCAAAGAGGACACGGACGCTAAGGGAGGCCAGCGCGCGAGCGAGTACGCCGGCCAGATCGAGGCATTCATGCGGGAGGCCGGTTTGGATGTGCCCGGTGGTAGCCCTATCGGAGACCTGCGAGAGATCCTCCTGCAGTCGCTGCTGTACTCGCTGATGACGACGGCCGTCGAGTTCGACGTGCTCGACATGGAGCCTCGCGCGTTCCGGGCGCAGGTGGACAAGTTCGAGGCGATCCGAGCGGTGCTCGACTCGATCGAGTGGGGCGCACGAGACGAGATCGACGTGCAGGCGCACTATGGCGTTCTGCAGCAGGTGCTCACGCATCGGCTGATCGCCGAGGACGGTCTGATGGCCGAACCGGGCGACGCGGCAAGGGAGCAGCGGGAGCGCGCCGACGCCTGCGCACGCACAATCGAGATATGGGCCGAGAGCGTCGGCCTGGAGTTGGCGGCACGGAATGCCTAGCCAAGCACAGATCGAAGAACGTCGGCGCAGGCTAGAGATCGTCGATCGACAGTGGGCGGCACGCATGGCCGAGCAGGATCGCCTACTCGACGAACGACTAGGTCGGACGACGACGCCGGTACAGGACGCAATGGATCGCATCGGCGCAAAGCGCTTCGACCGAGCGACCGGGGAGACGCGGCGATGAGCGGCGAGCAGACGATCCACGTCGAGCTAACGGTCATGCAGGCGCGAGCGCTGATGCGTGCGGGGGAGTTCGTGCGGGATTGCTTCGCGCCGTCAGAGCTTGAGTGCTGGCCAGGGGGCGGGAATCTACAACTCGCTGGGCAGAAGATCGCAAGCGCCCTTGAGCGCCAGGAGACATTCGCATGAGGTGCGCGATGAGATCTCGCGCTCGAACACTCGCGATCCCTCACGGGCGGCGCAGGCACCCTCTGTGCCGACGGCCGGTGCCGGTGCGCCCTCCATCGTGGCGCTGCCATCGGCGGGGTTGCTCATGAACGCGTGGAGGCGGTTCGACAAGCCGGCGGCCTGCGACCTTACGCCTGGCGAGTGGGAAGTGATGTCGGGTCTGGCAATGGGACGGACGGTCGAGCAAGTGGCGCGGGTCTGCGGCAAGACACCCTCGACAGTCCGTCAACAGGTGCTCAGCGCGCGCCGCCGGCTGGGCGTCAACACGAGGGCTGAGGCGATCCTACGCGTCCGCCAAGGCTGGCATCGGCCGACGCCCCTCGGCAGGAGAGAACCGCCCCTGTCGGGCGTGCTCAAGGCATACCTGGTCGCCTTCGATCGAATGCTCGCCGAGTGGCGGGACGCGCGTGTCGTTGAGCGTGCGCGGCTGGAGATGACGCACCTGCTCGCGGCCGAGATGGCACGAACCGGCATCACCTTGGCCCGCGATCAGCGACAGGCACCACGAGCGCTCAAGCAGGAACTGCCGCGCGATCTCCTGCCCGGCTGCTTGGCGGTGGCGGCGTGAGGCGGTTCGTGGCAACTGCCGGCTGTGGAAGGGCTGAGTAGCCTCAGCTTGAGGGGAAGTGAGGGAGCGGCGCCTGTAGGTCGGGCGTCGCTTCTGCGTTGGTGGGCACCTGCGCGCCACCTAGGCGACATCGCCCAACAGCAGCGCCTCGATCTTCGGACGCAGGAAGAGGCGGCGCCGGCCGATCTTGCGCGAGGGGATCGTGCCCTGCCGCGCCCAATGCTCGACGGTCGATCGCGGGACGCTCATAAGCTCGGCAACCTCGGCGGCGTTCATCACGTCGGCAGCGGTCAGCGGTGCGGTTATGTCCATGAGTACGACCGTAGAAGAGGGCGCGGCGGGGTTGAGTCACTTGCCCCAGCCTTGCACTTCGGCGCTCGTTTGGTACTTCGGAGTGGTACTCCGCTCACGTGACCGGCTGGCCAGTGTGTCTGCCTGCGCGCTAAGACTAGCTCATTTGCAGGGAAATCTTGCTACGCGCCCGGAGAGATTCGAACTCCCGACCTTCGGTTCCGTAGACCGACGCTCTATCCAGCTGAGCTACGGGCGCAGAGCGTCGTAGTCTACCGCCGCTCCGCCGCCTCCCCCCAGAGCGTCGCCACCAGCGAGCGCGGGCCGCCGTGGTCGCGGTGCTCGCACACGTAGATGCCCTGCCAAGTCCCAAGCGCCAGCCGACCGCTGCTGATCGGCAGCGTCAGCGACGGTCCCAGCAGCGATGCCTTGATGTGCGCGGGCATGTCGTCGGCGCCCTCCAGCGTGTGCGTCCACAGCGCGCTGCGCTCGGGCACCGCGTCGCTGAACCACGCCTCGAAGTCGCGGCGCACGTCCGGGCTGGCGTTCTCGTTGAGCGTCAGCGACGCGGAGGTGTGACGGATCAGCAGGTGCAGCAGGCCGACCTGTACGTCGCGCATCTCCGGCAGCGCGCCCAGCACCTCGCGCGTGACCAGGTGGAACCCGCGCGGCAGGGGCTCGAGCGTCAGCTCGCGCTGCAGCCACATGTCAAGTGCCGTCCTCGACGATGCCGTCCACGAAGCCGCGCACGACGTCAGCGATCGCCGCACGCACGGCCGGCTCGAAGATGACGCCGTCTGCCCCCACCGACTCTCGAGGCACGAACACGCGTCCACACGCCGCCTGCACGACGTTCGCGCCCACGTAGCCGAGCACGGTGGCGAGCGAGGCGTGTGCGTTCTCGCCGCGACCCTCGGCGGCAACGTTGATCCAGGCAGCCGGCTTGCCGTACATCTCGCCGCCGCCGACCGTCCAGTCGAGCAGGTTCTTGAAGCTCCCGGGGAGCGCGCCGGCGTACTCGGGAGTGCAGAACAGCACGCCATCCGCCGCCGCGATCTGCCGGCGCAACGCGGCCACGACCGGCGGCAGCGGCTCTTGGTCGTCATCGGGATTGAACGCCGGCAGCTCGGCAAGCCGCTCGTAGAGCACCGCCGTCGCCCGCTCGTCGCACGCGTCGAGTGCCGCCCGCAGGGCCGCGGTGTTGGTCGACCCGCCGCGGGTGCTCCCCGTCACCAGCAGGATGCGCAAACGCTCAGGCAACGCCCGCGACCGCCTCGCGCGCGCCGCCGCCGTCGAGGTCATGCAACGGCAGTCGCCGCGTCAGCGCCAGCGCGGCCAGCGCCGCCGCAGCGGCGAGCGCAAACGCGACCGTCACGGCAGTGGTGGTCGACCAGCCGTGATCGGCGCCGAGGACTATTGCCGCGCCGGCCGCGCCCGTGCCGAGCGCAGTGCCGAGCACGTCCGCCAGATTCAGCGACGCCGACGCCCATCCATCGCGTCCTTCAGGCGCGGCACGCAGCGTCAGCAGCGAGATCGGGGAGTACGCGAGCCCGATGCCCAGGCCGGCGAGCGTCCACGCGCCGACCGCCGCGGCGATCGGCGTCGCGGGCCGCAACGCGATGAGCATTCCCGTGATCCCGAGCAGCAGCAGAGCGAGACCGAGGCGGATCACGGCGCGTGCCTGCCGGCTCCTGCTGAGGCGCACCTGCAGCCATGAGCCAAGCGTCCACGCGAGCGTCGAGCTGGTGATCGCCAAGCCCGCCGTGGCGGTGCTGTGGTGCAGCACGATCGTGATCGTGAACGTCACGAACGCGTCGCCGCCGAAGAACGCGAACGTCAAGGCACCGCGGCTGAGGATCGTGGCCGGCAGTCCGCGTCGCGCCGTGAGCGTGCCCGCGGGCAGCAGCCTCCTCAGGGCGGGCACGCCGATCGCCACGCCGCCGAGGATGAGCGCTGCGGCCAGAGGCGCGTGGTCCGAGCTCAAGCCGCCCAACAGCAGCCCGCTGCCGGCCGCTGCGCGCACGGCGTCCAGCAGCCGCTGCTCGGCAGCAGCAGGCCGCGCCGACGGGCGCCCCAGGCGGACGAGCGCAGGCAGCGCCAGCAGCCCGGCCGCGCCGACAAACGGGATCAGGCCCAGGAACACCCAGCGCCAGCCGAACAGCTGCGTGACCTCGGCGCTCAGCAATGGCCCGAGCAGACCCGGCAGCACCCACGCGCTGGAGAGCACCGCCAGCATCCGTGCGCGCAGACGCGGCAGCAGGCTACGGCCGATCGCGACGTAGGCCACGGCGGGGACGGCGCCCGCGCCGAGACCCTGCAGCACGCGGCCGAGAACCAGCACCGGCATCGACGGGGCGAGCCCCGCGACCGCCAGCCCCGCGCCGAACAGCACCAGCCCAGCCACGAACGGCCGCGCTGGACCTGACCGGTCGGCGTCCCGGCCAGCGGCGACCGTGCCGACGACGCTGCCCAGCATGAACGCGCTGAACACCCACCCGTACAGGTTCAAGCCGCCGAGGTCGCGCGCCACGCGCGGCATGATCGTGATCACCGCGAGCGCCTCAGCAGCGATGAACGTGGTGCTCAGCACGAGGCCGGTCGTCAGTCCCCGGCGCGCCGGCGCCCACAGCCCGTCGGAGGCGCGATCCGTCTTTTGAACCTGTCCCGCGGCCATCCGCCCACCATACGAGCTCAACCGCGGTTCAAGTCAAGCGGAGCTCGCGCAGCTCGCCGCCCGGGGATTGCGCAACTCGCCTGCGATGCGCGTGTTCCATGAGCAGGGACTGGCCGCGGCTGGATGCGGGTAGCTCGCAAGCCACGCACCCGACCCGTCCGTCAAACGAGGAGGAACCCGATGCGCAGAGCATTCACCTGTATAGCCACCCTTGGCCTGGTCCTGCTGGCCATGCCCGGTGTCGCGTCGGCCGCGCCGACCGTCACGTTCAAATCGCTCGCCGTGCCGATCCCCGGCTTTCCGGGCACGGGCAACATCTTCGGCGCCGGCGCGGCCGACCTGGCCGAATACGGCATCACGGGCACCGAATACCAGGGCTCGCCGCCGCCGGTCATCGGCGTCAACTACTACCTGCCCAAGGGAACCGAACTGCACACGAGCGGCTTCCCCACGTGCGCCACGGCGACGCTCGAACAGTTCGGACCGGTCAAGTGCCCGAAGGGCTCCGCGGCAGGGCCGATCGGCAAGGTCATCGGTTTCGTCACGTTCGGCGGCGAACGCGTCGAAGAGGAAGCGGAACTGTCCTCGTTCTACTCGCCGGGCGGCGGCCTGGAGTTCTTCACCGACGGCCACTCACCGGTATCGCTCGAAATCCTCTCCAAGGGAAAATACGTCAACCTCCACGGCGCCGGCGGCTACGGCCCCGAGCTCAAGACGATCGTGCCGCTCGTTCCGAGCGTGCCGGGCGCGCCGTTCGCGTCGGTCAAGTCGATCACCGTCAAGGCCGGCTCGGCACGCAAGTCACACGGGAAAGCCATCTACTACGGCAAACTCCCGAAGAAGTGCCCCAAAGGCGGCTTCCCGGTCAAGACAGAAGTGATCTTCGCCGAAAACGGCGAAGAATCAAAGCCGGTGACCGTCACCGAGACCTACAAGGCGCCGTGCCCGCGCAAGTAGCACCCGCGCGCAGGTAGACGCTGGTTGTTCTCCGGGGCGATGCGCTCGGCATCGCCCCGGAGGCGCCCCGCGGGCGTCTCTCGACGGGACTACGTCGGGCTGACGCTGGCCGCAGACGATACGCTCGCCTCGATCCGCAGCCCTCCCGCGGCGACGAGCAGCGCGAGCACGACCACGCCGAGGCTGAACACCTGGAACGTGTCGACGAGCCCGAGGCCCGGCGCCGCCAATCCCGCGGCGACCGCCGGCAGCGAGATCGCCAGGTAGGCGACGACATAGAACGCCGACATCACCCCTCCCCTGCGCCCGTCGGGAATCGCGCTCGTGAGGTGACGCAGCGCGCCCATGAAGGCGAGGCCGAAGCCGACGCCGGCGACGGCGGTCGCGAGCAGGAACAGCAGCGCCGAGCCGCCGGACAGCGCAGCCGCGGTGAGCGACATGCCGAGCGCCAGCAGCAGCGCGCCGCCGGCGGTCAGCGCGCGGTTGGAGAGCCCGCGTCCCGCCAGCTGCGCGAGCCCCGCGGGGAGCGACAGCGCGGCCACCGCCGCGCCGCCCGCGAGCTCGGAGTGCGTGTGCAGCAGCGCTCCCGCGAGCGCCGGCCCGAGCGCCAGGTACAGACCGCCGATCGACCACGACGCGAGAACGCCGAGCGCGGCCAGCAGGAATGCGCCGCGCGTCGCCGCCGGCACCGACGGGCTCTGCGGGCGCAAGCGCACGCGCGTGGTTCGCGCCACCGGCTCGGGCAGCACACGCAGCGCCCACAGCAGCGCGACGATCAGCATCGCCACGAGCACGAACGGGATCACCCGCTGGGCGGGTAGGAAGCGCACCATCGCCGAGGACACGAGCGCCCCTCCGCCGATGCCGGCGGTGCTCGCGAAGCCGTTGACCAGCGCCGCCTGGCGGGTGTCGCCCCGCGGGTGCAGATCGATCAGCGCGGCGCCGGCCGCGCCCAGCAGCGCCCCGGTGGCAAGTCCCTGGATGGCGCGCGCGACGAACAGCCACGCCACCGAGTCGGCCGCCACGAACACGCCCATCGACACCAGCAGCGCGAGCAGCGCGCCGACGAGGACCGGCCGGCGACCCGTCTGGTCGGAGAGGCCGCCGACCAACACCAGCGAGCTGAGCACGCCGATCGCATACACCCCGTAGACGAGCGTCAGCACCAGCGTGGAGAAGTGCCAGCGCGCCTGATACACGCCATACAGCGGCGACGGCGTGGCCGACGCGAACAGCGCGACGCCTATCGCCGCGGCGACCGCGGCGAACGCGACCGGGAGAGATAGTTGCTGGCGCGAGCGGACGTTCCTCAAGAGTGGGTCCATGCTTCCAGATTTCAAGCGCTCTCCAGGGCTGCTGCAGATCCTCGAGGACTGATCGTTCGACCCGCCGAGTCCCACGTGTGGGAGCATGCACGCGATGCCCGGCCGGCCCAGAGCAGCGCTAGGTCTCGCCGCCGGCCTCGCCACCCTGCTCCTCGCGGGCTGCGGCAGCTCCGGCACGCGGACCGTGACCGTTCAAGCGACCGCGCCGTCCTCGACGCCCGGCGTGTCCGCGACGAAGGCCCAGTTCGTCGCGCAGGCCGAAGCGATCTGCCGCAAGTTGAACGCGCAGGAGCAGCCGCTCAAGGCTCGTCAGGAAACGCTCAAAGGGCTCCCCAACAGCACTGCCGAGAAGATCTTCGTCTCGGTTGCGCGCCAGGTCGTGACCGTCTCCCGGGCAGCCGACGGCAAGCTGCGGGCGCTGCCGCGACCCGCCGGCGACGCTCACGCGATCGAACAGCTGTTGACGGGCTTCTCCGAAGAGGTCGCAGACGCGTCTGAGATCGCCGACGCCGCGGTCAGCCAGGAAAACAACCTCGCCGAAGGGGCCGAGCAGGGCCTCAAGCGCTCGGTCGCCGAAAACAGCGCCGCTGCCGCCGAATACGGCATGAAGGATTGCATCGGGTCGGAATAGAAATGGGTCTCGGTCGGCCCGTTCTCGGCCGGATCGTTCTCGGCCGGATCGTTCTCGGCCGGATCGTTCTCGGCCGGATCGTTCTCGGCCGGATCGTTCTCGGCCGGATCGTTCTCGGCCGAGATCATTCCGGGTTGTAATCATTTCGGTTTGTAATCATTTCGGGTTGTAACGAACTCGGGATCGGACACATCCGCAGTCGTAGAGGCGAGCCGAAACCGCGGCTCGAGCCACACCTGGCGGCTTAACACTCCGGCAGCGCGCGATCGATGATCGCCTTGGTGTCGGTCCCGGCTGGGAGCGTGCCGTAGGCGTGCCCCCGGTCGGGGCCGAGTTTGCCGGCGCAGTAGGCATCGGCGACCGCACCAGGCGAGTGGCGCACCAGCAGGCTGGCGTTCAGAGCTAGGGCGAGACTCTCGGCGAGCGCCCGTGCGAGGAACTGGGGGTCATCGCTTGCCGCGACCGCGTGCAGCGTGTGCGCCAGCCGGTCCAGGTGCGTGTCGAGGTGCTGGTTGGCGCCGCGAGCGAGCTCACACTCGGCGAGAAACGCTTCGACGCTCGCCGGCTCCTTGGCGATGGCGCGCAGCACGTCGAGTGCGATGACGTTGCCCGACCCCTCCCAGATCGCGTGCACGGCGCTGTCGCGCAACAGCCGCGCCATGCCGAACGGCTCGCTGTAGCCGTTGCCGCCGAGGCACTGCAGCGCCTCGGCGATGTGTGCGGTGACGTGCCCGCAGCCCCAGTACTCGGAGACCGTTGTGGCGAGGCGCCGGAAGGGCGCGTCGTAGTCTTCGTAGGCTGCAGCGAGGCGGAGCGAGACGACGGTGGCGGCCTCGGACTCGATCGCGAGGTCGGCGAGCACGTTGCGCATCGCGGGCTGCTCGGCGAGTGGCGCACCGAACGCACGGCGGTGGCGGCTGTAGTGGATCGCGTGGACCACCGCCGCTCGCATTTCGGGACCGACGGCGGGACCCATGCGAGCGTGGCTGAGGTTGCGCACAAGCGCGGCGAAGCCGCGTCCCTCATCGCCGACGAGCCAGCCGCACACGCCGCGAAACTCGACCTCAGCCGACGGCAGCGAACGGGTGCCCAGCTTGTCCTTCAGGCGCACGAGCTGAAAGCCCTCGCCCCGCTCGATCAGGAAACAGGAGAGGCCTGAGTCGGTGCGTGCGAGGGTCAGGAATACGTCGCACATCGGCGCCGAGCAGAACCACTTGTGCCCCCACAGCCGGAACGTGCCATCGCCCTCCGGCTCGGCGTACGTGGTCGTCGCGCGCAGGTCCGACCCACCCTGCTTCTCGGTGAACGCCTGGCCGGCGAGCGCGCCCTGCTCGTAGTCGGGAAGCGTGAGGCGTTCGAGCCATCTCGCGGCGGCCGGCCCGCCGTACTCGTTGAGCGTCGACGCGGCCGCGAACGTCATGATCACCGGGCACATCACACCCGTGTTCAGCTGCCCCCAGACGTAGCCCATCGCGAGGCGCACGACCTGCGCGCCGGGACGCTTCTCGCGCCATGTCAGCGAGGGAATCTCGTGCCGGACGGCTTCGCCGAGCAGCCAGTGCCATGAAGGGTCGCAGCGGACTTCGTCGACGCGGTTGCCGCTGCGGTCATGCGTATGCAGCACCGGCAGGTTGCGCTCGGCGCGCTCGACGTGCGCGCGCGCCTGCTCGGACCCGGCCAGCTCGCCGATCGCGCGGAGGCGATCCGCGCCCCAGCCGCCGCCCTCGCGCACAAGTCCTTCCTGCAGGGCGAGATCGCTCTCGAACAGGTTCATCTCGGGCAGTGGCGGCGGCTGGTTGATGACCTCTGCAGTCGGGTGGGTGCGCTCGAGCGTGGCCATCGTGCTCCTCCTGGATCGCGGATGAGGGACGTGCGTCGTGACGTCGAGGCTAGCAATAAAAAGAAGTGAGTTCACTTCTGTTGATATGCTGCCGCGGATGAGCACCGTCGTCGCACCACCGACCGCGAAGGGCCAGGGGACCCGTCGACGCCTGCTCGAGTGCGCGCGTGATGAGGCGATCAGGACCGGCGGCGAGCTCGAGGTCTCCGCCGTTGCGAAGGCTGCAGGGGTGGTCCCGAGCGTGATCTACCGCTACTTCACCTCCAAGGCGGGGCTGCTGAGCGCCTTGATCGAAGACTTCTTCGACCGCCTGCACGACGAGGTGCTGGACGTCAACCTCGACGCGCACGGCGACTGGGCGGCACACGAGCGACTGCGCCTGGGGCAGGGCGTGCGCTTCCACTACGCGGACCCCTTCGCGGTCGTCCTGTACGGCACGCTCGCGCGGGGAGCCGAGGCGGCGCACACCGACGAGCGGCGCATCGCCGCCGTGATCGAGCAGGCGGCCGCGAACATCCGGCGCGGCCAGGCGCGCGGCGAGCTGCCGGCCGACGTCGACGCGGAGCTCGCGGGCGCTGCGATGTTCGGCGCGATGCAGCGAGTGATGGTGCAGGCGCTCAGCCGCACGCCACCGCCGCCGGAGAGCTACGTGGTCGAGGTGCTCTGGCGTCAAGTCGCCGCGTCCGTCCATATCGGACCAGAGACCAGGAAGCCGACACCCTGATGAGCGTGCGCTACGACATCGACGGCCCGGTGGTGGTCATCACGATCGACCGGCCGGACGTCGCAAACGCGATCGATCGTCCCACCGCAGATGCGCTCGTCGCGGCTTTCTCTCGCTTCGACACCGACGACGCGCTCTCAGTCGCGATCCTGACCGGCGCACACGGGAAATTTTCGGCGGGCGCCGACCTCAAGGCGATGCAGGGTGGCGACCCCTCGCGCGTCACGCGCGTGTGCCCTGACGGCGACGGCCCGGTCGGCCCCACGCGCATGCTGCTGGGCAAGCCGGTGATCGCCGCGATCGAGAGCCACGCGGTCGCCGGCGGCCTCGAGCTCGCACTGTGGTGCGACCTGCGCGTGGCCGCGGAGGACGCGCGCTTTGGCGTCTACTGCCGCCGCTGGGGCATCCCGCTGATGGACGGCGGCACGGTGCGCCTGCCGCGGCTGATCGGCCACAGCAACGCGCTCGACCTGATCCTCACCGGTCGCGGCGTCGCCGGCGCGGAGGCGCTGCGCATGGGCCTCGCGAACCGCATCGTGCCGCTCGGCCAGGCGCTGGCGGCGGCGACCCAGCTCGCGCACGAGCTCGCCTCGCTGCCGCAGGCGGCTCTGCGCAGCGACCGCTTGTCTTCGTATGAACAGTGGCCGCACGATCTCCCCGACGCGCTCGCCGTCGAGTACCGCCACGGTACCGCCACGCTCGCGACAGGCGAGATGCTCGCCGGCCTGATGCGCTGTGCGTCAGGCGAGTGGCGCGACGCTCGGGCAGACCAGGTGGAGCCACCAGGACAGGGCTGAGGGGACGCAGCTCCTGTCGCACGATGCTCGAGCCGCGTCGCCGCGGCGCGTCGACAGGCTCACGCCGTCTCCCACAGCCGGCTCGCCATAAACCGCTGCTGCTCGCGCCTGAGGTCCTCCTGTGCGGCCAGCACGGCGACGTATCGGTCGTGAAGCGCAGCATAGGCAGCCATCGCCTCGGCCATCTCCTGCGACCACCGTGGCTTGTGCTCGCGATCGGGATGCCAGCGGCCTCTGTGGCCAAAGGGATCGCCGTGCTCGAAACCCCGGAGCGAGAAGCCATGATGAGTGAAGACCGAGGCGATGTCGCCAAGGACGCCGCTCAGGCGGCCCGCGACCAGCTCCGGCGCTGAGATCTCGCCCCGGTCCCTACCAACGTCGAAGGGGCCCCTTGCCCCTTCGCGACGGAATGCAGGATCATGCGAGTCCGTTTGGGGCTTGAGATGCGGCCAGTCCTCGCTGCGATCCTCGACGAGGCGACGCTGGAGATGGGGACGGACGTTCGCGATGAACTCGATGGCTTCCTGCTTGACGGCCTTGCGAACGTCCTCGCCGAGATCTATGACGGCGTCGGGCTCTTCCTGGACGCTCTCGTCGATCGACCCTTCCCAGAAGCCCGCCGCCCACTGTGCAGTCACATCGAGCCATGCCATCAGCGCTTCGGACATCTGCCCCTTGAGCGTCTCGGCTTCCGCGATCGTCCGTGCGATCTCGGCGTCGTAGTCCCTTGTCACAGGATCGTCCTGAACGCGTGGCTCACCTTCGACCCTAGGCGCTCGCTGGGCTGACCTGAATGGCCTCCGGAACCCCATCAGACCAGGCTAGGGTTGTCGCGGTCCCACTTGTTATCGGGGCGTTATCGCGGACTGTCTCACGTCAAGCCGCGCAGCCGCGCCCGCAGGCGCCGGCGGGTGAGCTTCCACGCCAGCTCACCCGGCCCATTGGTGATCCCCGCGCCGGTCACGGCGGAGGTCGACTACCTGCTTGGACGGCGGCTGGGACGCGGACCACAGCGCAGCTTCAGGGCTCGCCGACTGCGCACTCGTGATCCTCGCTCGCCGATACGACACCACACGCTTCATCAGCTTCGACGAACGACGCTTCCGCGCCGTCACGCCGCTTCAAGGCGGGGCGTTCACGATCCTTCCCGCCGACGCGGACTGAGGCCAACGGAGAGGGGGGGATTCGAACCCCCGAACGAGGTTGCCCCCGTTACGCGATTTCCAGTCGCGCCCGTTCAACCGCTCCGGCACCTCTCCGGGTGCATGTGCGCCGATCGGTTCTCGGCGGCGGCAAAGGGAAGGCTACGACACCGACGCCCGTTCCGTTGCTAGGCTCCCCGCATGCCGCTCGCAGCCAGCGAAGCATTCGTCAAAACCTTCGGCCTCGTGGTCACCTTCGGTGGCATCGGCGTCGTCGTCAACATCATCATCGTCTACATCGCCGTCCAGGTACGCGGCGAGCGCCGCCAGAACCAGGAATACCTGGAATCGCGGCGGCCGCCCAGCACCTGAGCTACAGCCCGCCCGCCGACGTTTGGCGCTCGGCGATGCACGCCGGACCCCGGAAGGGGTCCCCTTAGAAATCGCTCCACAGCCGGGCCGCACGCGCGGACTGCCGCGCGCGCCGCGCTCGCAACCGCGCGTACGCATCTGGCCTTTGTGTCGCCTAAGTTGACACTCTATGCCCCTCGTGTAAAGTCCGCGTGCAGAGGATGGTCCCTACGACAACCGAGGAGCCCGCACGCATGTCAGTCGACCCCACCGTCGCGACCGCACGACCCTGGCGCGACCCCAAGCGCTACGCCTGGCTGCTGGGGCTGCTGATCCCCACGCTCCCGTTCCTCTCCTGGGGGCTCGTGCACGCCACCGGCCTCGGGGTGTTCTGGTTCTACGGGCCGATGCTCGTGTTCGGCGTGTTCCCGCCGCTCGACCTCGCGCTCGGCATGGACCGGCGCAACCCGCCCGACGACGTCATCAAGTGGCTCGAACAGGACCGCTACTACCGCTGGTGCACCTACCTGTACCTGCCGATCCAGTACGCCGGGCTCGTGTTCGCCTGCTGGCTGTGGGCGTACGGACACCTCTCCACGATCGACAGCATCGGTCTCGCGCTCACCGTCGCGATGGTCAGCGGCATCGCCATCAACACCGCTCACGAGCTCGGGCACAAGCGCGCCTCGATCGAGCGCTGGCTGAGCAGAGTCGCGCTCGCGCAGAGCGGCTACGGCCACTTCTTCATCGAGCACAACCGCGGCCACCACGTCCGCGTCGCCACCCCCGAGGACCCAGCCAGCGCGCGCCTCGGCGAGAGCTTCTACGCGTTCCTGCCGCGCACCGTGCTCGGCAGCCTGCGCTCCGCCTGGGAGCTCGAGCGCGTGCGCCTGCGCCGTCTCGACTCCTCCGCGTGGAGCCCGCGCAACGACATCCTCGGCGCGTGGGGCATGACGGTCGTGCTCTTCGCCGCGCTCGTCGCCGGCTTCGGGCTCGTCGTGCTGCCCTACCTGCTGATCCAGGCGGTCATCGGCTTCTCGCTGCTCGAGGTCGTCAACTACCTCGAGCACTACGGCCTGCTGCGCCAGAAAGCCGACGACGGACGCTACGAGCGCACGCGCCCCGAGCACAGCTGGAACAGCAACAGCGCCGCGTCCAACGTGCTGCTCTACCACCTCCAGCGCCACTCCGACCACCACGCCAATCCGATCCGCCGCTACCAGGCGCTGCGCCACGTCGACGACGCGCCACAGCTGCCAACCGGATACGCCGGCATGATCCTGCTCGCCGTCATCCCGCCGATCTGGCGGCGCGTCATGGACCACCGCGTGCTCGCCCACTACCAAGGCCAGCTCGAGCTCGCCAACGTCAAGCCGCGCCTGCGCCGCCGCGCGCTCGAACGCTACCGCGTCGCAGCATGAGCCGCCTCCGGAGCATCGCATGAGCCGCTACCGCTGCCCCGCCTGCGGCTACGTCTACGACGAGCAACACGGGCACCCGCGTGAGGGGTTTCCGCCCGGCACCCCCTGGAGCGATGTGCCCGACGACTGGGCCTGCCCGGACTGCGGAGTGCGCGACAAGGTCGATTTCGAGCCCGACCGATGACCGCCACCCTCCCCTACTCCGTCGCCGCGCGCGAGCTGCTTCGCAACACGCTGCTCGACGCCGCCTGCCACCAGCTCGAGGACCGTCGCTGGGCCGACGTCACGATGGCCGACATCGCGCTCGCCGCCGGCGTCAGCCGCCAGACCCTCTACAAGGAGTTCGGCTCGCGCGACGAGTTCGCCCAACTGCTCGTCATGCGCGAGACCGACCGTTTCCTACTCGCCGTCGAAAGCGCACTGCTCGGGAATCTCGACGACCCCGCCGGCGCGCTCGCCGCCGCCTTCGACGTCTTCCTGGGAGCCGCCGCCGAGAACCCGCTCGTGCGCGCGATCGTCCACGGACAAGGCGCCGAGGAGCTGCTCGCGCTGTTCACCACGCACGGCAAGCCGCTCGTCGAGCGCGCCGCCGAGCGCCTCACCGCCGTCATCCTCGCCAGCTGGCCGCTCGTCCCGCACGCCGACGCCGAGCTGCTCAGCGAGTGCCTCGTGCGCCTTGCCATCAGCTACGCCGCGCTGCCCAAAGGCCCCGCCAGCATGAGCGCCGCGTCCGTCGCCACGCTGCTCGGGCCATACATCGAGCAGCTCGTCGCGCGCGGTGACACCATGGCTATACCGAGCTCGTCGTGACGGGGGATCTGCAGAACTCTGCCGTCAGGCGTTCCGTATTACCATAGTGCTACAGCCGCGCCAGCACCAGCGCGCACGCCAGCACCACGATCGCCAGCGACAGCGCCGCAAGCGCGCCATCCAGCGGTCCCAGCAACCCGCCCAGCGACAGCTCTTCGCTGCTGCCGTCGCTGCGCGTGCGCGTGCCGCTCAGCGCCAGCGTGCGCCTGCGCAGCTCGCGCGCCGCCGAGCTCAGCCGCCGCTGCGCGACGCTCATCGCCAGGCAGCCGGCCGCGATCAGCACGCCCGTCAGCGTCAGCTTCTCCGCATTCACGAAGTACCCCGTCAGCGCCGGGAACGCGCCCCAGCCGAGCGCAAACCAAGCGTCGCCATGAAAGCGCCCGCCCGCCAGCTCGAGGTTGTACGCCAGCAGCAGCAGCCCGCCCACCAGCACGAACGGCGCCAGCCACGACGTCACCGTCAACACGCCCGCCACCCCGATCGCCAGCGCGCCCAGCAGGCCCGCCACGCCCACGAACACCAGCGTGCGGTCGCTGATGCTCGTACGCAGCGGCCGCTCGTGCAGCTCGTCGAACGCATGCGCCGCCACTCCCACCGCGAGCGCGAACGCCGCCAGGCCCCACAGCAGCCGGTTGACGTGCAGCGTCGGCGCCACCGCCGCGCCCAGCGCGAAATAGCTCAGATGCCACGCCGTGTACGGCGGGTGCAGCAGCGTCACCGCGTCGCCCACGCGCCCGCCGCCGAGCGCGTAGAACGCCGGGCGCTCGCGCCCCGGCGCCTGGTGCTCACGCCCCGGGGTCGGGTGCTCGCGCGCCGGCGCCGAGTGCTCCGCGGGTGCGACCCGCCGCTCGCGCGTCGCCGCCACCGCCGCCTCAGCTCGCGCGCTTTGTTGCCGACATGACGATGCCGCCGCCAAGGCTCATGCGCCGCACACGCACGTCCTGCAAACCCGCCTGCTGCCAGTAGCCGGCGATCTGCTCCAGCGGATGGCGCTCGTAGAAGCCGCGGATGCTCGGTCCGAGGAAGCGCCCCACCTGCGCCCACTCGCGCGAGGCCAGCCGCCCGAGCGCCGGCAGCCCGACCGCCGTGTACAGCCGCCACGCCGCGCGCGCCGGCGGCCACGGCGGCACGCCGAACTCCAGCGACGCCACGCGCGCGCCCGGGCGCACCACGCGCGCGAGCTCGCGCACCGTCGCCGCGGGGTCATCGACGTAGCGCAGCAGATACGTGAACGTCAGCGCGTCGAAGCTGTCGTCCGCGAACGGCAGCGCCTCCGCCTGCCCCTCGATCAGCTCAACGCGCGTGCTGACCGCGCTCCTCGCGCCCGGCGCCGCGAGCGCAAAGCGCGCGCGCGCCGCGGCGAGCATCTCCGCGCTCTGGTCGACGCCCACCACCGAGCAGTCGGCGCGCGCGAGCAGCTCCGCCGCGACCATGCCGGTGCCGGTCGCCACATCCAAGATCCGCTGTCCAGCCGCCGGCGCGATCGCGCTCACCAGTGCGCGGCGCCAGCGCGGGTCCTGCCAGAAGCTCAGCGCCGCCGACAGCGCGTCGTAGCGGCGCGGCAGGCCGCGGAACAACTCGAGCGCCTCGCGCTTGCGGGCCGATGCCTGATCGGTGGAAGCGACGCCGTCGACGTCGCTGGGTGCGGGCCAGCTCATGTGTGTGCCGATCTGAAAGGCTAACGGTCAATGGCCAAAGTCATGCTGATTACCGGAGCCTCGAGCGGCATCGGCGAGGCCACCGCCCGCCGCCTCGCCCGCGAGCCCGAAGCCGCACTCGTGCTCGTCGCCCGCCGCGAGGAGCGCCTGCGCGATCTCGCCGCCGCGCTCGGGGGCACCGCCACCGTGGGCGGCGCCCCGCGCGTGAGCTTCCTTGCGACCGACCTGCTCGACGAGGACACGCCCGCGCGCGTGCGCGAGCATGTGCTCGAGCGGTACGGGCGGCTCGACCTGCTCGTCAACAACGCCGGCGCCGCCTGGCGCGCGAGCTTCGCCCACGGCGGCTACGAGAATGTGCGGCGCACGATGGCCATCAACTTCGACGCGCAGCTGCGGCTCACCGAGGCGCTGCTGCCGCTGCTGCGCGAGTCCGCGCCCAGCGCGATCGTCAACGTCGCCTCCACCGCCGCGCGCGTCGCGCGCGCCGGCAGCGGCGCCTACAGCGCCTCCAAGTTCGCGCTCGCCGGCTGGTCCGACGCGCTGTACGCCGAGGAGCACGCGCGCGGCGTGCACGTCGGCCTGGTGCTGCCCGGGTTCATCTCCACCGAGGGCTTTCCCCAGGCCGAGCTCACCGCCAAGCCGTGGACACGCTGGATCGTCTCCACGCCCGAGAAGGCCGCCGAGGCCATCTACGAGGCCGGCATCGGCCGGCGCGCCGAACGCTACGTGCCGCGCGCCTACGGGCTCGCCGCGGCGTTGCGGGTCCTCGCGCCCGCGCTCGTGCGGCGGGCGCTCACCGGCGGCGCCGCCGCCGTGATGACCACCACCACCGGCGCCGACATGGCCGAGCGGCGCAACGGGAGCGGGACCGGCGCGGGGACTGGCTCGCGGAGCTAAGAGCCTCTAGGGCTCGAGCTCGCCCGCGTACAGCGCGAACACCGCGCCCTGCGGGTCCGCGACGACCGCGAGCTTGGCGATGCCGATGTCGATCGGCCCGGCCAGCTTGGAGCCGCCGAGCTCGTCCACGGTCGCGAGCGCTGCGTCGATGTCCCCTGTGCCGAAGTACGTCAGCCAGCTCGGTGGCGCCGGCGGCGTCAGCTCACGGATGCCGCCGTTGTTGGCCGCGCCGTTCTTGATCGTCAGATAGCGCTCCTGCATCCCCGGGGAGTCCTCGATGCTCCAGCCGAACAGGTCGCCGTAGAACGACGCCGACGCGTCGAGGTCGGGGGACTGCAGCTCGTTCCACACGAGCGCGCCCGGCGCGTTGACCAGCTCCGCGCCGATGGTCTCGCCAGGCTGCCACAGCATGAAGTAGGCGCCCTGCGGGTCCTGGATCACGGCCATGCGCCCGGCCGTCATCACGTCGAACGGCGGCGCGTGCAGCTCAGCGCCGAGCTCCTTCGCGCGCGCCGCGACCGCGTCCGCGCTCTCCACCGACACGTAGGAGCTCCACAGCGGCGGCACACCCGCATCGCGCTGCTGCTGGGGCTGCGCGGCGATCGCCGCGACGCGCTTGCCGTCGATCAGCTGCATCGAGTAGTAGGCGCCCTCGCCCAGCGGGATGTCGTCTGCCTGCCAGCCGAGCAGGCCGCCGTAGAACGCCTTCGCCGCATCCTGGTCGGTGGTCGACAACTCGCTCCAGCAGAACGTTCCAGGTGTGTACTCGCTGCGCTCGCCCATCGCTCAGCGAGCGTATCGCAGTGCCGCCAGCCGGCGTGTTACCAGCTAGATTCGGGGCTCGGTGGCTCACGAGATTCCGATTCAGGGCGAGACGATCAGGCTCGGGCAGCTGCTCAAGCTCGCCGGCGTCGTCGACAGCGGCAGCGAGGTCAAGGGCCTCTTGGCAAGCGAGCCCGTTTCGGTGAACGGCGAGCGCGAGACGCGCCGCGGGCGACAGCTGCGCCGCGGCGACGTCGTGCGCGTGGGCGGGCACGAGCTGCTCGTGACCGCCGCGCTTGCGTGACTTGCGGCGATCACATCACCGGGAACGTCTCGTACACCTCGACGCTGCCGCCGGCGGCAAGCACCGGGCAGCCCTTGGCGAGCTCGCTCGCCGCGGCGAGACTGTCCGCGCTCAGCACCGAGTAGCCGGTCAGCGCTGACGGTGCGCCCTCGCTGACGCTGCCGCCGTCGGTCACCGCGGCCGATGGGCCGAACGGGTTGCCGGCGTCGACGATCGCCGGGCCGAGCGTCCCGAACCAGCTCCCCCACGCGGCCATCACGGCCTCGCGCTCCGCGTCGCCCTCGGCCATTGCACCGCCCTTGTACGCAAACAGGTAGTTCGCCATCGTGATCCTCCGCTGTTGTCTGTTGTCGGTGTGTTGCTGTCAGGTCTGTCGCGTTGAAGCTCTTCGAGCTGCGCTCACCGAACTGCGCTCACGACGCGTGTTGCGCCGGGGTGAATACACGCGCCTCGAGCATCTCCAGGCATGTCTGCCAGCCTTCGCTGTGGCCGTCGCGGGATTCGGGTGACGGGAGATCGGTGTGTTCGAGCACGACCGTCGTGCGCTCACCCTCGTCGAGGAAGTCGACCTGAACTGTGCTGACGTGCCCGGTGCGGCCGTCGTCTTCCTCCCAGCACCAGCTGTAGACGAGGCGCTCGGGCCGGCGCACCTCGCGGTACTCGCCACGCACGGTGTGAAACTTGCCCGCGTCGGGGTCTTCCATCGACAGCCTGTACGCGCCGCCGACGCGCAGATCGACGTCCGCGACCGGCGTGCGCCAGGCAGGGTTGGCGACCCACCAGCGCCGCAGCACCTCCGGGTTGGTCCAGGCATCGAACACGTCCTCCGGCGGCGCGTCGTAGGTGCGCTCCAGGCGCAGGGTCGTTGAATCGGTCGCGCTCACGTCGACTCCTTTCGGGGTGTGGTTTGACGCTGCTCGTGCAGGTACTGCTCGACCACGTCCAGCTTGCGCTCCCACAGCCGCCGCTGGCGGGTCATCCAGTCGCTGGCGTCCAGCAGGGCGTGCTCCTGAATGCGCAGCCTGTGCGTGCGCCCGTCGATCACGCGCACGATCGCACCCGCCTCCTCGAGCACTTTCAGGTGCTTGCTGATCGCCGGCTTGGACACGCCGAAGTCGCGCGTCGCCTCACCGACGCTCAGCTCGCCGTCACTCAGGCGCTCGAGGATGCCACGGCGGATCGGGTGCGAGCACGCGGCAAACGCACGGTCCAAAAGCTCATTGTTAGCCATGTGGTTAACAGTACCAGAAGGTGCGCGCACCGCGCGGCGCGCCCGCCCGGGCGCAGCTGGACGCGCCCCGCCCGAGCGCAGCTCAGACGACGCGTGCGACGATCAGCGCCGGCAGCGTGGGCACACGACTACCGCCGAGGGGCTCGGAGGTGACCATGATTTCCGTGACGCCGTTGACGCTGCCGGGCACGCCGACGCTGGCGGCGCCGTCGGCGGCGACGGTGAACAGCGTGTCGGTCGGCAGTGCTTGCCCGGATGCGGATCGTTTGAGCCACACCTCGTACACGCGCCCGGGCGCTGACTGCGGCATGCCGGCGATGTTCAGCTGCGCGTGTCCGTCGCTGACGCTGAGCGAGGCGCTCGCGCCATGCGGCAGCACGGTCGCACGCGAGACGCGCGTGCCACCGCCCCCGCTAGGCGTGAGCGCGATCACAGCCAAGGCGATGACCGCGGCTGCGAGCGTCGCGACGGCGAGGTTCGGCCGCCACCGCAGCCGCATCCGCGCGAGCGCCTCCGGGCGACGGTCGCGTGCCGGCGCCCGCGACTGCCCCTGCCCGTCCTCGGTGAGCTGGTCCTCGCCGTGCGCGGCGCGGCGGCGCGCGTCGTCGCGCACGCTCGACATCAGCCGCCGCTTGAGCTGGGGCGGGGCGCTCAGCTGCGGCGCGGCGGCGGGCAGCGCCGAGGCGACGACCTGCAGCGCTGCGACCTCCTCGCGGCAGACCGAGCACGACTCGAGGTGGCGGCGGAAGGCCTCGTGCTCCTCGTCGGTGAGCGCGCCGAGCACGTACGGCGCGGCGTTGCCGCCACAGCCCTCGGGATCGATGGAATCGATGTGGGGCTCGTCCGCACTCATTGCACCACCTCCGCCGGGTCACCCAGCGTCATGCGCATCTTGGCCAGGCCCAAACGCATGCGCCCCTTGATTGTGCCGACCGGCGCGTCGAGCATCGTGGCGATCTCGACGTGCGTCAGGCCACCGAAGTACGCGAGCTCGATCACGCGGCTCTGCTCGTACGGCAGCTGCTCGAGCGCATCGCGGACTTCGCGCGCCTCGTCGCGCCGGCCGACCTGGACGTCGGTGCGCTCGGGCGCGACGAGCCGTTCCTCGATGCCCTCGTCGCTGATGCGCCCGCGCTCGCGCACGGTGCGCCGGCGCAGGGCGTCGATCGCGCGGTTGTGCACGATGCCGAGCACCCACGTGCGCACGCTGCCGCGACCGCGGTCATAGCGCGCGCCGCTGCGCCACAGCGACAGGAACCCCTCCTGCACGACGTCCTCGGCGAGCGCGCGCTGCCCGCACATGCGGTAGGCGAGCGAGAACGCGGCGTCGGCGTGGCGGTCGTAGAGCACCTCGAACGCGGCGGCCTGGCCCCGGTAGACGAGCTGCATCAGCTCCTCGTCGGCGAGCACGCTCAGGCCGGCGGCCGAGCTGTCGCCTGCGGAGCGCAGCGGTTTGAACATCGGTCTCATTGTGACGCCGTCATCGCTACGCCCCGACTATCAGGCCCGCGACAGCCATGGTCTCGCCTCCGCCTAGGCGGGGAGCTTCTCCTGGACGGGCCCTGCGACCGGCTGGGCCGCGGTCTCGGTGACAGCCGTGCGTGCGGGGTGAGCGTTTTCGCCGCTGAGCGCATCCTTGAAGCCACGCATGCCGTCACCCAGCGAGCGGCCCATCTCGGGCAGCCGCTTGGCGCCGAACACCAGCAGCAGCAGGATCAGCAGAAAGGCGATGTGGATCGGGTTGTCCAGTCCCATGATTCGTGGTTCCTCCTGAGTTGAGTTGAGCTTGCGAGGTCCACCGACGGCGGGCGCTTACCTGCAACTACGCGGAGATCCCGCCGGCGGATCACGCCTTGATCAGCGGACCGGCCTTGGCGAGCACTTCGGCCTTGGTCAACGGCACGTCGAAGCCGCCGTTGGGTGTGGGGCGCTGGCCGATCAGCAGGTTGATCGCGGCGGCGTGACGCGCCTCGATCTGCACGATGCTGCCGGCTGCTGCGAGCACGGTCTTGCTCTGCAGCGACGGCGCGGCTCCGTTGTAGGCGCCGACGCCCGTGTTCTCGAGCACCGACGCGAACGCCAGAAACGAGCTCTGGCTCATCGCCGGAAACACGAACGTCGGCTTCTTGACGGGCGTGCCGCCGAGTTGCTTGATCACGGTCGTGAGCGCCTGCACGTGATCCTGCTCCTGTTCGCCGAACAGCGTCGCGTAGGACTTGGCCTGACCGCTGAGACCGACGGTCTTGCCCTTGACGTTGTAGAAGTCCGACTCGAGGTACTCGAGCGTGAGCGCGAAGTTGAGGATTTCCACATCGCCGCCGCCGGACGCTGCGAGCGCCTGGGAGACGAACGGCGTCACGCCTGAGACGCCATAGACGGCGCCTGCGGCGAGCGCGCCGCGCAGGATGAAGCTCGAACGAGTCATCCCGTGCACTTGGACGTCCGCCAGCTCGGGGGCGGCCAGACCGTTTGGTGCGGTGTCGGTGAGTCTGTTATTGGACATTGCTTTTCAGCTCCTTATCTGTCGCTGCGCTCAGGCCAGGAACGGCTTGACCGCCGCCAGCACCGTTGACATGTCAGCCGGCTTGGCAAACGCGCCATCCGGGGTGAGGGACTTCTTGACGAGCGTGCCGAGGGTTGCCGCGTGGCGCGCCTCAACGGTGTGAATCGCGAGCGCCGTGGCGAGGATCTCCGGGCTCTGGATGTTTCCCGCCTGGCCGAGGTACGCGGCGGCGCCGAGGTTCTCGACCGTGTATGCCAGCTCCGCGACCTGGGTCGCACTGGTGATCGGGAATTTGCCGTTCGGGTTGGCGGCAGGGGTCCCACCGAGCTTTTCGACGGCGCCTTTGAGCGCTTCCACGTGCGTTTTCTCCTCGCCGCCGAAGCTCTTGATCAGTGCGCCGACCTTGCCGGTGAAGAAGCCGGACGCGACGACCTTTTCGTAGAACCCGGTCTCGAGGTACTCGAGCGTGAGCGCGTAGTTGAGGATCGCGAGATCGCCGCTGCTGGCGGTCGCTGTGGTTGACGTGGCCGCTGTGGTCGCCGTCGCGGCGGTGGTCGAAGCCGTCTTGCTGCTGCTCCCGCAGGCGGCGAGTACGAACGCGCTGAAGCTCGCAGCTCCCGCGCCCCCCGCCATCTTCAGGAACCGCTTGCGGTCGACGTCATCGCGCACCAGGCGCTCGACGATCCCGGCCGGCTGCGGCGCGGACGCCTCGCTGGGTGAACTGGACATGTTGGATACCTCCGCTTCGACAGTGTTTTCTGTGAATACGGAGGCGGGTCGGCCGCGGATCACTACGCGGCTGCTGCTACTACGACCGCGGATCGCGCCACATGCCCCACATGGGCGGCCCGCGCAGCACGCGCAGCTCATCGGTCACGCGAAAGCCGTGGCGCGCGTAGAAGTCGATGTTGCGCTCCTTGGAGGACTCGAGGTACGCGCCCACGCCGTCGCGGTCGCATTGCTCAAGCACGGGCCCCAGTACCGCCGAGCCCAAGCCACGCCCCTGCGCAGCGGGCTCGGTTCCCAGCACCGCGAGATACCAGTGAGCTGGACGAAGCGGATGCTCGAGCTCCAGCCGGTGCCAGCCATAGGCGACGAGCGGCAGGCGCGCGAGCAGGCGCGGGTGCACAAAAGCGCGGCCGAACTGCGCGGTGTCGCGCCACGTTATGCGCCAGCGCCGCGGCGGCGCCCACAGCGCGGCAGCGCTGAGATCGGCCGTCGTCCAAACCTCATCGTCGGCGAGCAGCTGCCGCAGGCGGACCAGCTGGAAGCGCTCGAACGCCTTCTCGCGCAGGTGATCTGGGCGCCACGCCCATGTTGCGACGGGGTCGTCGAGAAACGCGCGCGCGAGCATCCGCGCCAGCGCCGGGACGTCGGCTGGGGTCGCGCGGCGCAACTCGGGCGGCTCGCTCACAACAACACAAAATACTCATTCGTTGAACAACGTAATCATTTCAAACTGTAATGATTACAACCTGGAACGATCACCCGGAAAGGCCTCCGCGAGCAATTCGTAGGAGCGCCTGCGCGCGTCGTGGTCGTATGTGATGCACACGACGATCGCCTCCTCGGCGCGATAGCTGGCGACGACGTCGGCGAGCTGTGCACGCACGGTCTGCGGCGAGCCCACGACCGCACGCCGCTGCGGGCGCGGCTCGGACCCTGGCTTCGTGCGCGGCTGCGGGCGGCTGCGATCGTCGGCCGCGAGGAAGCGCAGCGCGTCCTCGGGCGGCGGCACGGCGATCAGCTGGCCGCGGCGCAGCAGCGTGAAGGTCATGCGCCCGCTGGCGGCGAGCCGCTGCGCCTCGTCGTCGCTTTCGGCGCAGATCACCCACACGCCGACGGCGGTGCGGGGATGCGCGCCGGCGTGTTCGTGTTCCCCCTCCGGCGACGATGCGGCGAAGCGCTCGCGATACAGCGCGGCGATCTCGGCGCCGTTGGGGTTGATGAAGTCGGCGAACGCGTACGGGAGCCCGAGCTCGGCAGCCCAGATGGCGCTTTGCGGCGAGGAGCCGAGCAGCCACGGCTCGGGCTTGTGCGGGCGCCCGGGCAGCGTCTTTGCCAGGCGCGCGAAAGGATGATCTGGAGGCAGTCGGTCGTCGAGATACCCGAGTAGCTCCACGAGTTGCTCGGGGAAGTCATCGGGGGCGGCCTGGCGGCGATCGCGCTGCAGGGCGAATGTCGTCATCGGATCGGTGCCCGCCGCGCGCCCGAGCCCGAGGTCGATGCGCCCTGGGAACAGCCCGGCGAGCACGGAGAACGTCTCGGCGACCTTGAGCGGGCTGTAGTGGGGCAGCATCACGCCGCCACTGCCGACGCGAATGCGTGTGGTGGCGGCGGCGATCGGCCCGATCAGGGCCTCGGGGCTGGGGCCGGCGAGCATTGGGCCGCCGTGGTGCTCGGCGACCCAGTAGCGGTGATATCCCAGCCGATCGGTCAGGCGCGCGAGATCGAGCGTGTTCGCCAATGCCTGCGCGCCCGAGGATCCCTGAGAGATCGGGGATTGATCCAGGACCGACAGGCGGAAGGGTGCGGGAGCGCTGGCCACGTGCACCGCAAGGTTAGGACGAGGCGGTAGGGTTTGACGGGAACTTCGGGGAGGAGACACATGCATCAACCAACGCTGTTCCGTGACCGTCCGCGACCCGCGCAGATCCTGCTGGGTGGCGTGATCCCTGCGATCGCGGGGGCGGTCGCAGGAGTTCTGGTGGGCGTCTCCAGCGGCGCGTACTGGGGCTACGCGGCGTTCGTCGCGGTCGCCAGCGTGCTCGCTGGCTTCGAGCATCAGGACGGCTGGGGCGGAGCCGATCGCGGTCTGGTGGCGGGCGCGATCTACGGCGTAGGGCTGCTGCTCGCACATCTGATCGCGGGTACGACCGCAAAGGTCTCGCTGGGCAGTTTCCCGCCGCTCCTGGCCGTGGTGACGGCGATCGCCGGCATGCTGCTGACGGCCACGGGCGGATGGCTCGCGCGCGTGCTGCGCGAGCGCGAGCAGTCGCGCACCACGATCCCGGTGGAGTGACGCTCGGGTAGGCTGCCGGCCTATGAGCGACACGACACCGGAGCCCGAGCCCCCATACCACCTGTTCTTGGACGAGCGCGAGGTGCCGGTGGCGGCGAGCGCGCTGCGACTGCTGATCACCGATGAGGCGCGCGAACCCGAGATCCGCCGCCTCGCCCGCGAGGTGCTCGCGGGCCTCGAGCAGCCGCCCGACGCGCAGGGGATGCTGACGGTGACGCTCGAGCCGAGGCAGATGAAGATCACGCACAGCGCGGTGAGGCTGCTGTTCAATGACATGCAGCGCGAGCAGGCGGACGAGCGCGAGGTACTGCGCAGCATTCTCGAGAAGCTCCCCGACGAGCACACGATGCGCGCAATCGAGCTGGAGTAAGCCGCCGCGCCGGTTCCCGTTGCGGGCGCCCGGGCAAGCTGCTAAACCAGGCCCCCCGAACGAACAGGAGATCGACGAGCGTGTGCCTGGCGATTCCCGGCCGAGTGGTGGAGGTCGTCGACTCTGCCAACCAGCTTGCGAAGGTGGACGTCGCGGGCGTCAAGCGCACGGTCAACGTCGGCCTGCTCGACACTGACCTGGACGCGCTGGTTGGCCGCTGGGTGCTGATCCACGTGGGCTTCGCGTTGTCGCAGATCGACGAGCGCGAGGCGCTCGCGACGCTGGAGCTGCTCCAGGAGATGGGCGCTGGCTACGAGCAGGAGCTGCGCGAGCTCAGGGAGAGCGCGATCGAATGACCCGGCGGAGCGCGATCGAATGACCCGGCGGAGCGATCGAATGGCGCGGGGGGTCACAATGACCCGAATGGACGTCAGCTCGTGAGGTTCGTGGAGGAGTTCCGCGACGCGGAGCTGGGGCGCGCGCTTGCGGCGGAGATCCGCTCGCTGGTGCAGGACGGGCGCAGCTACAAGCTGATGGAGGTGTGCGGCGGGCACACGCACGCGATCTACCGCTACGGGATCGACGGCCTGCTGCCGGACGCGGTCGAGCTGGTGCACGGACCCGGGTGCCCGGTGTGCGTGCTGCCGATGGGCCGCGTCGATGACGGCATCGCGATCGCGCACGAGCCGAACGTGATCTTCACGTGCTTCGGCGACATGATGCGCATCCCCGGCTCGCACGGCAGCCTGCTCGAGGCGAAGGCGGAGGGGGCGGACGTGCGAATGGTGTACTCGCCGCTGGACGCGCTGGCGATCGCCAGGCGCAACCCCGAGCGCGAGGTGGTGTTCTTCGCGATCGGCTTCGAGACGACGGCTCCGTCGACGGCGCTGACGCTGATGCGCGCGAAGGCCGAGCGGATCGCGAACTTCTCGTGCATGTGCAACCACGTGACGATCGTGCCGCCGTTGCGCGCGCTGCTCGAGTCGCCGGCGCTCGAGATCGACGGCTTTATCGGTCCGGGGCACGTGTCGACGGTCGTCGGCGCGCGGCCGTTCGAGTTCATTCCCGAGGACTACGGCAAGCCGCTGGTGATCTCCGGCTTCGAGCCGCTGGACGTGCTGCAGTCGATCCACATGCTGCTGGCACAGCTGGGGGGCGGCCGCTGCGAGGTGGAGAATCAGTACGGGCGCGTGGTCGCGTGGGATGGCAACCCGCGGGCGCTCGAGGTGATGGCGGAGGTGTTCGAGCTGCGCCCGCACTTCGAGTGGCGCGGCCTCGGCTTCATCTCCCAGAGCGGCCTGCGGCTGTCTGACGCCTACGCCGAGCTCGACGCGGAGCGGCGCTTCAGCGTTCCCGGCATCCGCGTCGCCGATCCCAAGGCGTGTCAGTGCGGCGAGGTGCTGAAGGGTGCGATCAAGCCGTGGGACTGCAAGGTGTTCGGCACCTCGTGCACACCGGAGCGTCCGATTGGCACGTGCATGGTCTCGCCGGAGGGCGCGTGCGCGGCCTACTACACATACGGCCGCCACGCCGGCGCACGCGAGGTGGCCGTATGAGCGGCGCTACGCGCCAGCAGCGAATCGGGGAGATCGTGCAACGCACGCGCGCGAAGCCGGCGCGCTTTCGCGACGAGCGGATCACGATGGCGCATGGCGCGGGCGGCAAGGCGTCGCAGTCGCTGATCGAGGGGCTGCTGCTGCCGGCGCTGCGCAACGACGCGCTGGCGGCGTTGGGCGACGCGGGGACGATGTCGGTGGACGGCGTCGAGCTGGCGCTGACGACGGACAGCTTCGTCGTGACGCCGATCCGCTTTCCGGGCGGGTCGATCGGCGAGCTGGCGGTCAACGGCACGGTCAATGATCTGGCCGTGTCGGGGGCGCGGCCGCTGGCGCTGACGCTGTCGCTGGTGCTGGAGGAGGGACTGCCCGCGGCGGAGCTGCGCGCGGAGATCGACGCGGTCGCGGCGGCGGCGCACGCGGCTGGGGTGCAGGTGGTCGCGGGCGACACGAAGGTCGTGGAGCGCGGGCACGCCGATCGCATGTACGCGTGCACGACCGGCGTGGGCGTGCTCGACCCGCGCGCCGAGGTCTCGACGGCGGCGCTGACGCCGGGCGATCGCATCCTCGTGTCGGGCGCGGTCGGCGCGCACGGGATGGCGATCATGCTCGCGCGCGACGAGTTCGCGCTGGAGGCGGACATCCGCTCGGACACGTGCTCGCTATGGCCGGCGGTCGACGCGCTGCTGGATGCGGCTGGAGCAGACGTGCACTGCATGCGCGACGCCACCCGCGGCGGCGTGGCCTCGGCGCTGAACGAGCTTGCGCGCGCGTCGGGGGTGGCGGCGCTGGTGAACGAGCACGAGGTGCCGGTCGCGCCGGCGGTCGCGGGCGCGTGCGAGCTGCTGGGGATCGATCCGCTGTACGTGGCCAACGAGGGCAAGCTCGTCGCGTTCGTCGCACCCGAGTGCTCGTCCGCGGCGCTGCAGGCGTTGCGCGCCGTCCCCGGCTGCGAGCAGGCGGCGGACATCGGCGAGATCGTCAGCGAGCCGCCGGGCATGGTGCTCGTCGACACCGCGTTCGGCGGGCGCCGCGTGATGGACCTGCTGGCGGGCGACCCGCTGCCGCGGATCTGCTGATGCACGAGCTGTCGCTCAGCCGGTCGATCCTCGACGCCGCGCTCACCCACGCAGACGGGCGCACGGTGGTGGGCGTGGATGTGACGGTGGGCGCGCTGCGCCAGGTCGTGCCGAGCTCGCTGTCTTTCTACTTCGAGATCGTCTCGAGCGGGACGATCTGCGAGGGAGCGCAGCTGCGCGCGCACGTCGCGCAGGCGCGGCTGCGCTGCGCCTGCGGACACGAGTGGGAGCTGCGCGAGCCCGCGTTTCGCTGCCCGCGCTGCGCCGGCGCCGAGGTGACGGTGTTGAGCGGCGACGAGCTGACGGTGGACTCGATCGAGGTGGAGGACGAACCGGACGGCGCGCAAGACCAAGCGGAGCCCGGAACGGCCGGCGAGCGCGAGCGAGCGGAGGAGGAGACGTGCACCGCAGCAAGGTGAGGGTGGCGACGGGCGTGCTCGACGCGAACGACACGATCGCGCGGGCCAACCGCGCGGACTTCGACCGCGCGGGCGTGCGCGTGGTCAACCTGATGAGCGCGCCGGGAGCGGGCAAGACGGCACTGCTGGAGCGCGTGCTGATGGACGGCCTGGGCGATGTGCGCGTGGGCGTGCTCGAGGGCGACGTGCAGGGCTCGCTCGACGCGGAGCGCCTGTCGGCGCTGCATGTGCCGGTGACGCAGATCAACACCAACCCGGGCTTCGGCGGCGAGTGCCACCTGGACGCCAACATGGTGCGCTCGGCGCTGGGCGCGATCGCGCTGGAGGAGATCGACCTGCTGGTGATCGAGAACGTCGGCAACCTGGTGTGCCCGGCGGAGTTCCGCGTGGGCGAGGACAGGCGGGCGATGGTCTCGTCGGTGACGGAGGGTGAGGACAAGCCGCTGAAGTACCCGCTGATGTTCCGCGCATGCGAGCTGGTGGTGATCAACAAGATCGACCTGCTGCCCCACCTCGACTTCTCGCTCGAGCGCTTCCTCACCAACCTCGACCAGGTCAATCCAGGCGTCGAGCACATGCTCGTGAGCGCGCGCACGGGCGAGGGGGTGGACGCGTTCGCACGATGGCTCGCGGACGTGGCGTGACACGCGTGCGCGAGCTGCTGACGGTGCGCACGCACGCGAACGAGCGCTTCTTTGCTGCGTCCGCCGAGCCGCTCGCGCGGCTGTGCCGCGTGATGGCCGAGCGCTTCAGTGACGGCGGCCGCCTGATCGCGCTGGGAGCCTCCCCGCAGGCGCGCTCGGACGCGCGCCACGTCGCGGTCGAGTTCGTGCATCCGGTGATCGTCGGCAAGCGCGCGCTGCCTGCGCGTGCGCTGACCGGCGAGCACGGCGTGCTGCGCGAGGAAGTCGAGCTGGCGGCCGAGCCGGGCGACGTCGCGATCGCGTTCGGCGCGGACGCGCAGACCGTCGCCGCGATCGACGTGGCCCGGCGCCTAGGCTGTCTGACGATCGCGTTCGAGGACGTTGGCGCGGAGTGGAACCTCACACCGCCGCCCGGTGACGCGTTCGTGCGCCAGGAGCTGACGGAGACCGCCTACCACGTGCTGTGGGAGCTCGTGCACGTGTTCTTCGAGCACCGCGGTGGCACCGGCCGCCAGCCGCGCGCGACCGGCGCCCGCGAGCCCGACCCGAACGGCGCTCGGGAGCTCGGCGCGGCCGGCTTCCTGTACCCGTTCCTGTCGGACGCGAGTGCCGGCGACAGGGATGCCGGCGACGGGGACGCGCTCGAGCGCGTGATCGACGACGTGCGCGGCTCGATCGCGATGAAGGCGCGCGAGATCTCCGCGCTGCGCGCGCAGACGCTCGACGAGAACGCGGAGGCTCTGATCGCGGCGGCGGACGCGCTGCGCGAGCGCCTGCACGCCGGCGGCACGGTGCTGGCGCTGGGCAACGGCGGCTCGGCGACCGACGCGATGGACGCCGTAGCCGACCTGCGCGCCGCGCCGGCCGACTGGGCGCCACGCCGCGCGATCGACCTGACCGAGGACCCGTCGATCGTGACCGCGATCGCCAACGACGTCGGCATCGACGCGATCTTCAGCCGCCAGGTGATCGCGCACGGCCGCCCCGGCGACGCGCTGCTGGCGTTCTCGACCAGCGGCGGCTCCGCCAACATCGTCCGCGCGCTCGCCGAGGCGCGCGAGCGCGGCCTGGCGACCGTCGCGCTGGTCGGCTACGACGGCGGCGAGATCGCGGCCGGGAAGCTCGCCGACCACGTGATCGTGACTCGCTCGCAGAGCATCCCGCGCATCCAGGAGGCGCAGGCCAGCGCATGGCATGTGCTGCGTGATCTGATCGAGTTGGATGCCGGGGATGCCGCCGACTCCGGCGACTCCGGCGACTCCGGCGACGAGCGATGACGACGATCACGGGAACGCGCGTGCGCGCCCGCGTGGATGGCGTTGTGCAGGGAGTGGGGTTCCGCCCGTTCGTGCACCGGCTCGCACACGAGCATGCGCTGACGGGGTGGGTGCGCAACGACGAGCGCGGGGTGCTGCTGGAGGTCGAGGGCGAGCAGGCGGCTGTCGAGCGCTTTCTCGAGCGCCTGGGAGGCGAACCACCGCCGCTGGCGAGCGTCGAGCAGGTGAGCACCGAGCGAATGCCCCCCACCGGGTTAGAGGGCTTTCGCATCCTGGAGAGCACGACCGGCGCTCCGGCGGCGCTCGTGTCGCCCGACGTGGCTCCTTGCGCGGACTGCCTGGCGGAGCTGTTCGACGCGAGCGACCGCCGCCACCGCTACCCGTTCATCAACTGCACAAACTGCGGCCCGCGCTTTACGATCATCCGCGGCGTCCCGTACGACCGCGCACGCACGACGATGGCCGATTTCGAGATGTGCGGGGCGTGCGGCGCGGAGTACGAGGACCCGACGAGCAGGCGCTTTCACGCGCAGCCGAACGCGTGCCCGGCGTGCGGCCCGGTGCTGACCCTGATCGACTGCCCGGACCGCGCGCTCGCCGGCGAACAGGAGTCCGACGACGCAGCGCACGTGAGCGAGCGTGCGCCCGTGGGCGAGGACGCGCTGGCCGGCGCGGTCGCGGCGCTGGCAGCGGGTCGAACCGTTGCGGTCAAGGGCCTCGGCGGCTACCACCTGGCATGCCGCGCGGAGGACGAGCAGGCGGTGGCCGAGCTGCGCGCGCGCAAGCGCCGCGAGGAGAAGCCGTTCGCGCTGATGGCGGCCAACCTCGGCGCGGTGGAGACGCTCGTGCATCTCGGTCCGGCCGAGCGACGACTGTTGAGCGGCCCGGAGCGGCCGATCGTGATCGCGCGCCGCTGCGCGGGAGCGCGTGTCGCCGACGCGGTCGCACCCGGCTCGCCGGACCTCGGCGTGATGCTGCCGTCTACGCCGCTTCACCACCTGCTGCTGGCGGACACTGGCACCACCTTGGTGATGACCAGCGGCAACGCGAGCGACGAGCCGATCGCCTATCGCGACGAGGAAGCGCTTGCACGGCTCGGCGCCATCGCCGACGCTGTGCTGCTGCACGACCGTCCGATCCACGTGCGCGTCGACGACTCGATCGTGCGCTCGCTGGGCACGGCCGGCGAGCGCCCGCTGATGCTCAGGCGCTCTCGCGGCTACGCCCCGCGCAGCCTCACGCTGCCGCTACCCGCGCCACCTCTGCTGGCGTGCGGTGCCGAGCTGAAGAGCACGTTCTGCGTGGCGAGCCGCTCGCGCGCGTGGGTCTCGCATCACATCGGCGATCTGCGCAACTGGGAGACGCTGCGCTCGTTCCGCGAGGGGATCGAGCATTTCGAGGCGCTGTTCGCGGTCGAGCCGGAGATGGTCGCCCACGACCTGCACCCGGACTACCTGTCGACGGCGTACGCGCTGCAGCGCGAGGATGTAGCGCTGATCGGCGTGCAGCATCACCACGCGCACCTGGCCGCGGTGCTGGCCGAGCACGGCGAGCGCGGGCGGGCGATCGGAGCGATCTACGACGGCGCGGGGCTGGGGAGCGACGGGACGGTGTGGGGCGGCGAGCTGCTGCTCGGCGACCTCGCGCACGCGCAGCGTGTCGGCCACCTGCACCCCGTGCGGCTCCCCGGCGGCGACGCGGCGGTGCGCGAGCCGTGGCGGATGGCGTGCGCGTGGCTGCTCGCGGCATTTGACGGCGAGGCGCAGTTGCCCAAGAGCATGGTCGGCCGGGTTGAGCTGGAGCGCTGGGAGCAGGTCTCCGACATCGCTCGGCGTGGCGCTAGCTCGCCGGTGACGACGAGCGTCGGGCGCCTGTTCGACGCGGTGGCGGCGCTGTGCGGCATTCGCATGACCGTTCGCGACGAGGGCCGCGCGGCGGTCGAGCTCGAAGCGGCGGCCGTCGCCGCGGGGGACACAGTGGCGCGAGCGGGCGAGCCGGACGCGTACCAGCTGCCGCTGGTCGAAGGGGAGCTGCTGCAGCTCGACGCGCGCGAGACCGTGCGGGCGATCGTGGACGACCTCGCCGACGGGGTTTCGCCGGGCGTGGTGAGCGCACGCTTCCACAACGGCCTGGCTGACGCGACGGCGCGTGCGCTGGCCTCGCTGGCGCAGCGTGAAGCGGTGCCGACCGTGGTGCTCTCGGGCGGTGTCTTCCAGAACCGCGTGCTGCTGGAGCGCTGCGTGGCGGGCCTCGCCGACACGGGCCTGCGCGTGCTGGTCCCGCGGAAGCTGCCGCCCAACGACGGAGCCATCTCCTACGGACAGGCGGCGGTGGCCGCGGCGCAGCTGGCGGCCTGAGAGGAACTGCGGGGCGCGCCGATATCAGCCGCGCGGGTTCACTCCCCGCCCCCGCTATTGCCGGATATCAGCGACCTGGCAGTTGAGGGTTTGCGCCCAGTACCGCCCGTGATGAAGCGAGCGTGAGAGAACCCGGATCCGGTCTCGGGGTCCGGGTAGACGGATCCGCTTCATAGAACAGGCCTTGCTGCTGGTGTTCTGACGGCCTCGGGCTCAACCGGCTACGTTACGAGCTTGGCGAAAGGGGACGACAACGGGCAGCCCAATGGCCATGCGCTGTTCGAGGCGGCCAACAAGTTGCGCGGCTTGGTCGAGTCAGCCGAGTACAAGCAGCTCGTCCTGGGCTTGATCTTCCTCAAGTACATCTCCGACGCCTTCGAACAGCGCCGCGGAGCGCTTGAGGCCGAACTCTCGGACGCCAAGAGCAAGGAGTACGTCGCAGACCCGCTTGCGCGGGCAGAAGAACTTGACGATCGCGACGCGTACGTGGAAAAGCAGGTGTTCTGGGTGCCCGAGCAGGCCCGCTGGCCGGCGATCCTTGCGTCCGCGTCCAGCCCTGACATCGCCAAGCACATCGATGACGCCCTCAGCGCGATCGAAGGGGAGAACCGCGAGCTGCGCCGGATGCTGCCGCTCTACTCGCGAGCACCCTCTCAGCAGAGCTGCTCGGCTCGCCCGTGGAGACGATTGCAAAGATCGGCTTCGGCCAAGGCCCGAGCGAAGCACGCGACATCCTCGGGCGCACCACGAGTACAAGCCACCGGTTGCGCCGCCCGGGGGCGGAAGTGTCCAGGACATCAATTACTTTGCCCAGCTCGTGCTCGCCCAGGCCAAGACGCTCCATAGGTACTGGCGGGACGTCGAGGGCCGGCTGTTCGAATAGAGCGCGGTCTCCGCTCGACATTCCAAGCGGGTGTCATGCCGGCTCGAGCGCTGGCTCGTCGTCCGTTTCGAATGGTGGAGCCGTCGCCGCCTTGACGTCGGCAGCGACATCGTCCGTCTCGTCATTCTCTGAGAGATGAGCGGAAACCGGAGAGATCCCGCAGACGCGGCGGATCTCTGCGATCAGGGCCGCCTCCCGGTCCCGCACAAACCGCTCATACAGCTGGCTGGCTTGGTTGTTGGAAAGGTCCTCGACCGCGTCGCCGAGGCGCGCGGCGATGCCGTCGTCGATGAAGTGGGCTTGCAGGAGGTCCGGTCGTGGGCCAGACGGGAAGATGTCGGTGTCGTTGAGATATGCGGCGGGGGCCTTGTCCTTGATCTTGCCGTTCGTCTCATTGGAGATGAGCGTGCGGTTGGCGATCGTGTTGACGTCGACTCGTTTCTCAATGCCGTGTCGCTTGAGGTATGCCTGCGGGAAGATGTGGTGGTCCTGGAGCCCTTGAAGTCGGATGTCCTCGCCGCGGCGCCAGTCGCGAGCGTTGCGTAGGGCGAGAAGGCAGAAGATGCCGCTGTATACGGCGCTGGCGTAACTTGCGCTGTCGCGCACACGGAAGCCGGGAGCTCCGATCCAGTTCTGGGCTTCCCGAAAGACTTCGGGCCCCGCTCCGTTGTCGAACCAGTGGCGCGTCATCTCCTGGTAGTCCTTGCGCGACTTGCTCTCAACGGCGCTCGAATATCGCTCCATGAAGACGTTGCACCAGTACCAGCGGCGCAGCTCGTCGCGCTCTTTCTCGCCTAGTTTGCGGCCCTCGATCTCGGCGCGGAGCGCAGCCAGGATCGGGACCAGCCCGTACCCGGGGAGCCACTTCTCGGCAAAAACACCGAAGCCGTCGGGGCCGACATGTTCGATGAGCTGCAACGCGCGCTCCATCGCCGCGGCGGCTCGCCGCCAGTCGTCCTCAAAGCCTGCGGGCTTGAGGTCTATGAGGATGCGGGGCTTCGGGTCGAGTCCGCGCAGCAGGGCAAGGGTGCGCAGGACGAGCACGCCGAATTTGTGTTCGTCCGCCTTTCCTTTCGACCATGCCTTTAGGCGAGGGTGGGCTTGGACGGCCTCGTTCCAGAGATCGTGGAGGCGGATGCCCGAGCGGTAGAGGCGGGCGGTCAGGAGGTCGTAGACCGAGAGGTCGACCCCGGTCGAGTTGAGCTTCTCGAAGATTGCGCAGACTCGGCCGATCGACTCGCTGTCGGAGTCGTCGACTCGTGGCAGCTCGACGAGCGGGACCTCGAAGGTTTGGAAGGCGCTCACAGCGGCGGTCCAGCCATTCCTCCACTCGGCGCGGTAGCGATCCTCGTCCTCAGGTTTCGTTTTCCGCTGCCAGTCTTCGAAGCCGTCGCGCCACCGGTAGAAGGCGTCTTGCGTGAGGAGCACGGTGCAGGGCAGAATCCGCTGCTCGTATTGGCTCTCGACCTGGTCGAGACCACGGAGCTCGCGTTTGGCGCGATCGAAGACGACTTCGTCGCTGTCTGGTTCGGACAACAGGACGTCCAGGTCCACAAAGAACCAACGGCGCTGACTAGAGTCCTTGAGCGACAGGTCAGGTTCTGTGAGCGCGTACATGAGCGAGGACAGTCGCTGCTGGCCGTCGAGAACAAGCAACTCGGGCCGGCCGTCTTTGTACGGGGGGTTGGCGCCGCGCAAGAACTCGGGCGCAAAAGGCGGGTTGTTCGGATCACATCGGAGCAGGAGCAGCGAGCCGATGAAGTATCCGCGGATGATCGAGCGGACCAAGTCGGCGACCTCCTCGCGTGTCCAAACGAAGTCGCGCTGGAAGTTGGGGAGGCAGATCTTGCCTTCGTGAGCGTGCTCGATCAGTCCGACGACCTTGCGCTTGTCAGGAATGATCTCCACGGGCGCGAGATAATACGGGTGCGCTGGGCCAGTGGTGTAGTTGGCATATGAGGTGGCTGTCCACGACCATTCGTGCATCCAGAACTGGCCTGCCAAATTCCGAAGCCCCCAAGCGCGGATCGTGGTCACGGGTCTGTGCTTCAGTACCGCCCCACAGCTGGTCCAACGATTCGCGGCTGTCAGAGGCCGTTGCAGGCACCCGGCGCATAATGAGCGATACGCCGGGAACGTTTATTTTGGCGCCGTCTACTGAAGCGATCGCTGTATAGCGCGGACAGGCTGCTGAAGCCTGCAACGCCCGGACTACAATCGGCGTCAATGAACGCTGCGGTAGCGGAGGATACGATCGGCCGTGCGGGTCGCGCCTTGATCGATGCTGCGTCAGCGCCGGCGAAGGTGATCTTGTTCGGCTCGCGCGCGCGCGGCGACGCGCACGATCGCAGCGACTTCGACTTTCTCGTGGTCGAGCGCGATGTCACCGATCGCTTCGCTGAGACGGCGCGCTTGGGGCGAGTCCTGGGACAGCTGTTGATCCCCGCCGACGTAGTCGTCGTCAGCGAGCAGTACGCCGAGAAGTGGGCGCCCGTGAGGGGCACGCTGGTCCACGAGGCGACGAGCCAGGGAAGGGTCATTGCCGAGTCCTGAGGCATACGAGCTAGCGCTGCTGCTTGTGGGGAAGGCCGAGGGGGGACGAGTCGATCCTCGACAACCCGGTCGCTGATAGGTGTTCAATCCCCGCCCCCGCTATAGATGGGCGGGCAAGGATCGCGACCGCCATGGGGGCAGCCGGACAGTCTTTGGCAGACGATCGTCACGGCCCTAGGAGCACTGCGGGTATGACGGCTATTCCGTCTGCTCTTCTGTAGGCGGTCGTCCCGGTCGTGATGATGATTGCGTCGGCCAGTTCGGCGCCGAGCTCGTCACGGAGCCAGTTGAGGTGGCGCACGTCGCGCTCGTCGGGCGTGTGGCCGAGCTTTGCCTCGACGGCGAGCACCTTGTGTCCGCGCTCGACGATGAGGTCGATCTCTCGGTCGCCGCTCCAGGTGCGTAGGTGGCTGGTACGTGCCTCCGCGGCTTGCGCGTAGACGCGCACGCAGAGTGTGACGAGCGACTCGAATAGGGCTCCGAGCAAGGTGCCTTCGCGCGTAATGGGCGCAGCGGTGCCGCTCGGGTGCAGCAATGTCGTTGCGTCCGCGCCGAGTAAGCGTGCCGCGAGAGCTGGGTCGGCGAGGTGGTGCTTCGGCGGCGCCGAGAGGCGCGCGAGTCGGCTGCGTGTCGGCAGCCACGCGGGGACCGGGTCGAGAATCCAGAGTCGTTCGAGTATGTCCCGGTAGGGCTGCGTCGTGGCTCGGCTGGGCTTATCGCCGTGACCGCTTGTCGCCGCGTCGCGAATCTTCTCGTAGGAGGTCGTGGTGGATGTCGCCGCTGCGTAGGCCTGCATCCAGCTGCGCAGGGTTGCGGGCCGACGCACCTTGCGCCCGAGCTCGTCGAAGTCACGGTCGATGATGCGGTCGATGTAGCCGTCCAGTTGCGCACGCGCGAGGCGCTCGGGGAGGCCGCGCAGCCCGGGAAAGCCGGACGCGAGTATCTCCTTGACGTAGTCCTCCAGGTCGACGCTCGTCTGGCCGTCAACAGGTGGCCGCTTCCCATCCAGCAACGCTCGGAGGCTTACTGTCGGTGGGTCGAAGCCGCGCTCCGCGAGCGTCATCGGGCGTAGGCGTACCTGCACGATCCTGCCTGCTCCAGAATGGGTTGGCGGATCGATCGGAGAGGCCGAGCCTGTCAGCAGAAAGCTTCCGGGGGGCGCCGATTCGTCGACCGCGCGGCGCACACGGTCGAAGACCTCAGGCAAGCGCTGCCACTCGTCGATAAGCACCGGACGCTCGCCGCGGATCAGCCGTGACGGGTCGGCCTGGGCGATTGAGCGCTCCGCCTCGTCGTCGAGGCGGTAGACGGTCGCGGCGCGTTGCAGCGCCGTCGCCGTCTTCCCGACTGCCTTCGGACCCTCGAGCGCAATCGCCGGCAGGCCAGCGATCAGCTCGTCCAGTTCGTCGTCCACGATGCGCCGCGTGTAGCGCCCTCGTGGGCTTGACCCAGCCAAGGCTTTCGTCTCGGGCATGGGCATACTATACAGATACGCAGCTAGCTACTAGACAGTTTCGCGGAAGCCTGTAGAACGGTTCCGCGGCTGACGGCTCCTCAAGGCAGCTCGCGGATTGAGTGCTCTCAGCTCGTCAGCGCCGCCGCCATCTCGTCGAACGCTCGCACGTAGGCGTCGACGGCCTCGTCGTCGTGCATCACCGACAGCGTCCACTCCTCCTCGCGGCCCGGCGTCATGTAGATGCCGCGATTCATGTTCCACACCCACGCCAGCTCGGTAACCGCGACATCCTGGTTCGCCTTGAACGTCTCGTAGTCGACGATCGGCGTCGGCGAGAACGTCACGCAGCCCTTCGAGCCGACGCCGACGGCGTAGCCCGGCAGGCCGTAGCGCTCGATCACCGCTTCGCAGCCCGCGAGGATGCGGTCGTTGAGAGCGTCCAGGTGCCGGTAGCCGTCCGGCGTCAGCACCTGCTCCAGGCTCGCGCGCGCGGCCGCCATCGTCAACGGGTTGCCGTTGTACGTGCCCACCTGGTAGACCGAGCCGTCCTCCACGACGCTCATCACGTGCTCGGTCGCGCCGATCGCACCCGACGGCAGGCCGCCGCCGAGCGTCTTCGCCAGCGTGACCATGTCGGGCTTCACGCCGAAGCGCTCCGTTGCGCCGCCCGCCGCGACCGCGAGGCCCGTCTTGACCTCGTCGAAGATCAGCACGATGCCGTGGCGTGAGGTGAGCTCGCGCACCTGCTCGAGGTAGCCAGGCTCGGGCAGCACCACGCCCAGGTTCATCATCGCCGCCTCCATGATCACGCACGCAGGCTTGCGGTCTTCGGCGATCAGGCGCTCGATGCGGCGCTCCATCGCGCCGGCGTCGTTGAAAGGCACCGCGATCGTGAGGTCGCTGAGCACCTTCGGGATGCCCGCCCCGTACGGCAGCGACGCGAGGTCCTCGCGCTCGCCGATCTCCTCGTAGGCCACGCCGATCGACACCATCACCGCGTCGTGGTGGCCGTGGTAGGAGCCGAAGATCTTCATGACCGTGTCGCGCCCCGTCAGCGCCCGCGCGATCCTGATCGCGTCCATCGTCGCCTCCGAGCCGGAGTTCGCGAAGCGCCAGCGCTCGAGCCCGAACCGCGCCGCGAGGTTCTCCGCGACGACGATCGCGTCCTCGGTCACCGCCGCGAAGTGCGTGCCGAGCGCGACTCGCTCGCGCACCGCCTGCACGATCGCCGGGTGCGCGTGACCCTGCACCATCGATCCGAAACCATTGTGGAAGTCCCAGTAGGTGTTCCCGTCGACGTCCGTCACGCGCGCGCCCGCGCCGCGCTCGAGGTAGATCGGCCACGGGTCGCGCAGCTGGTAGGAGGAGGCGACGCCGCCGCTCAGCGACCTGCGCGCGCGCTCGTACATCGCGGCCGAGCCGCGCGTGCGCTCGTCGAGCGCCTCCAGCTCCACGCGCGTCAGCTCCTGCACGCGCGCGCGGTCGATCTCGGTCGTGCTCACTCCGGGCATCAGGCCTCCCCTTCGCTCCATCGTCGACTGTCTCGTGTCATCAAACGTAGCGCCGCAGGAGCGACGCCAGGTCCCGAACCTCACGCAGCACCGCCTCCGCGAGCGAGTCGATGACCCCCTCCACGTCCGCCGACAGCCCGCTGCCGGCATCGAAGCACAGGCCCTCGACGCCATACACGACCACCCGCTGCGGCAGGCGGTCCAGCGCCCGCGCGAGCTCGATCGCTTCACCCACTCCGACCGCGTGCGTGGAGGAGGAGCCGCGCAGCAGCGCCGGGATCGGCTCCCGCGAGACGTCCACGCGGTGGATCGTGCCCGGCGTGGCGCCCGAGCGAACCGCGTCCACGAGCACCGCCGCGCGCGCGCCGTCCCACAGCTCGAGCAGCCCCAGCGGCTCGCCCTCGTGCTCCAGCACTGCGATCTCGCCGGCCCCGGCTCTCGCCACAGCCCCTCCGACGGACTCGGTCGCCTCGGCCACCGGGAGGGCGCTGGCCAGTGAACGCACCCGGCGCGCGACCTCGAGGCCGGCCGCATCGTCGTGGCGCAGCTCGTTGCCCACCCCGATCGCCACCACACCGGACTGCGCGAGGAGGCCCGCCGCCTCGCGCCCGACCGCCTGCTCAGCCACGGTCCACTGTCAGCTGCAAGAAGTGCGTCGCGCAGGAGATGCACGGGTCGTGGTTGCGGATCGCCTGCTCGCAGCGCAGCGACAACCGCTCGTCGGTCAGGTCGAGGCCGCCTTCGACGACAGCCCGCAGGTCCTCCTCGATCGCGAGCTGGTTCTGGGAGGTCGGCGGCACGATCCTGGCGTCGAGGATCGTGCCGTCCTCGTCGATCTCGTAGCGGTGATACAGCAGGCCCCGGGGCGCCTCGGTGGCGCCGTGGCCGACGGCGCGTCGGGGGACGACCTCGACGGCGGGGGCGTCCGGCTGCTCGTAGCGATCGATGATCGCGAGCGCCTCGTCGCACGCCTGCACGAGCTCGACCGCGCGCACGACGATGCTCTGGAAGGGGTTGCCGCAGACCGGTCCGAGGCCCGCCTCGCGCGCGGCGTCGGCGGCCAGCGGCCGCAGCTGCGCGGAGGACAGCGCGTAGCGCGCCAGCGGCCCCGTCAGATACGTGCCGCGCTCGCGGATGTGTGCGTGCAGCGCGTTTGAGTGCTCGACGTGCTCCTCGACGACGTGCGCGTCGAACTCGGCCGCAGCGATATCCAGGCCGCGGTCGGAGCGGATGCGCCCAAGGTCGATCGGGTATGCGCCCGGCTCGGACAGCGCGAGCAGCTCGGGCGCGCGTTCGACGTCGGGGAAGTCAAGCGTCGCCGCCCAGCGCACGGTCGCAAGCGCCGTCTCGCGCGCCCGCTCCAGCGGCTCGAGCAGCGTACGCAGCCCCGTGCGCGTGGGCGCTCGGTAGAAGCCGCCCACGCGCACGTTTATCGGGTGCACCTCCCGCCCCCCAACCAATGCCATGAGCGCATTGCCCGCCTTCTTCATCCGCAAACCCTGTTCCACGATCTCGCGATGGTCCCGCGCCATCTCGACCGCGCCCGCGTAGCCGAGGAAGTCCGGCGCGTGCAGCATGTACACGTGCAGGCTGTGGCTCTCGATCCACTCGCCGCAATACAGCAGCCGGCGCAGGTCGCGCAGCGGCCCCGCGTCAATCGCCACGCCGCACGCGTCCTCCATCGCGCGCACCGCGCTCATCTGGTAGGCCACCGGACAGATGCCGCAGATGCGCGCCGTGATGTCCGGCGCCTCCGTGAACGCCCGGCCGCGCAGCAGCGCCTCGAAGAACCGCGGCGGCTCGTAGATCCTCAGTTTCACCTCCGCGACCTCGCGGCCGTCGAGCTTCACGTACATCGCCCCCTCGCCCTCGACGCGCGCCAGGTAGTCGGTGCGGATCACACGCGTGCGCTCAGCCTCGCTCATGCGCCTCGCTCGCCTCCCGGAACGGCTCCGCGCCGGCGTTGAACGTGCGATACACGCGCACCAGATCGATCTCCTCGGAGCCGAGCTGCGCCATGCGCGCGCTCAGCGCGTCCGTGTTGGGCGCCTCCATCGGCCCGTAGCAGCCGTAGCAGCCGCGATCGTAGGAGGGACAGATCGCGCCGCAGCCGGCGTGCGTGACCGGGCCCAGACAGGGGGTGCCGTGCGCGACCATCACGCACACGGTTCCGCGGCGCTTGCACTCGACGCACACGCTGTGCGCGCGCACGCGCGGACGACGCCCGGCGAGGTGCGCGCCGATCACCTCCAGCAGCTGCTGCTTGTTGATCGGGCAGCCGTTCAGCTCGAAGTCGACGGGCACGTGCGCGCTGATCGGCGTGGACGTGGCAAGCGTCGAGACGTAGTCAGGGGAGGCGTACACGATCGCGGTGAAGTCCTCGACGTCGGCGAAGTTGCGCAGCGCCTGAATGCCGCCCGCGGTGGCGCACGCCCCGATCGTGATCAGCACGCGCGAGTTGCGACGCACCTCCTGAATGCGTTCGGCGTCGTGCGCCGTCGTGATCGAGCCCTCGACGATCGAGATGTCGTAAGGGCCGGCGACGGTCGCGCTGCTCGCCTCCACGAAGTTCGCGAACTCGACGCGGTCGGCCAGCAGCAGCAGCTCGTCCTCGCAGTCCAGCAGGCTCAGCTGGCAGCCGTCGCACGAGGCGAACTTCCACACCGCGAGCGTCTGGCGGGCGGCGTGCGCCGGTCCGGCCGCGCGCGGCGCGCTCGCAGGCGTCGGATCGGGCGGCTCGCTCACAGCTCTCGAATCGCGAGCCACGGCTCGATCTCGCTCCAGCGGTAGACCGGGCCGTCGCGGCAGACGAGCGTCGGCCCCAGTTGACAGTGACCGCAGTGTCCGATCCCGCACTGCATGTTGCGCTCCATCGACGCGTACACGCGATCGCTGCCGACACCGGCCTGCGCGAGCGCGGAGAACGTGAAGCGCATCATCACCTCCGGTCCGCACAGCAGCGCGACCGCGCCGGCGGGGTCGAAGCGGGCCCGGTGCACGAGCCGCGGCACGACGCCGACGCGTCCCAGCCACTCCGGTCCGGCGCTGTCGACCGTGACCGCCACGTCCAGCCCGCGCGCCCGCCACTGCTCGAGCTCGGCGGTGTACAGCAGCTGCTCCGGCGAGCGCCCGCCGTACAGCAGCAGCAGGCGGCCGTAGCGCTCGCGGCGGGCCAGCAGCGTGAGCAGCGCCGAGCGCAGCGGCGCCAGGCCGATGCCGCCGGCGACGACCAGCACGTCGGCGCCCTCGATCTCGCCCACCGGCCACGGACGCCCGAACGGGCCGCGCACGCCCAGGACCGCGCCGACGGGCGCGTCGCAGATCGCCTGCGTGGCAAGCCCGACCGCGCGCACGGTGTGCACCAGCGGACCGTCTCCTCCTCGTTCCCACCCGCCCCAGCCGCTGATCGAGATCGGCACCTCGCCGGCCCCGAAGGCCGACAGCATCGTGAACTGTCCCGGTGCGCACTCCAGCCCAGCGCCCGCGCGCGACTGCAGCTCTAGCGTCCACGTGTCACTGGTGTCGCGCCGCTTGGCCGTCACCGTGAACGGCTGCGGCAGCATCGGGCCGGGAGCCGATGGGGCACCGCCAACGCCGGCGGCCGGCGCCTCAGCCGGCACGACCACGGCCGTACACGTCGAGCAGCTGCATTCGCGTCGCCTGCAGGCGCTCGGTCAGCGACGCGGCAAAGCGCCGCATCAGCTGATAGCCGAGCTCGTGGTCGATCTCGCACTTGCCCCGCAGACACAGCCCGTCGAAGCCCACAACGGCCACCGGCTCGCGCGCGCGCGCGTCGAGCTCCCAGCGGTAGGGCTCGAACAGCCACGACCAGCCCGCGACGTCGCCCTCGTGCAGCGTCTCGATCACCAGCGCCCCGCGACCCGGCGCGTCGACCTCGAGCGACACCGCGCCGTGGCGGATCAGGAAGAAGCGCTCGGCCGCGGCGCCCTCGCGGAACAGGTATTCGCCGGCGGCGAAGCGCTCATTGCTCGCGCATCCCGCGATCAGCGCGAGGTGCTCGGGCGCGAGCCCCGCGAATATCGGCGCACCGGCGATCAGCTCGTCAAGCGTCTGCATCGAGCGCCTCCTCGCTGTCGCGGATCGCGCGCGCCTCCTCGGTGATGTCGATCCCGACCGGGCACCACGTGATGCAGCGTCCGCAGCCGACGCAGCCGGAGCTGCCGAACTGGTCGATCCAGGTGGCGAGCTTGTGCGTCATCCACTGACGGTAGCGGGAGCGTGTCGAGGGGCGCACCGCGCCGCCGTGGATGTGCGAGTAGTCGATCGTGAAGCACGAGTCCCAGCGCTGGTGACGCTCGACGTGCTCGCCCGCCAGGTCGGTGACGTCCTCGACGCTCGTGCAGAAGCACGTCGGGCAGACCATCGTGCAGTTGCCGCACGACAGGCAGCGCTCGGCCACCTCGTCCCAGCGCGGGTTCTCGTAGTTGCGGTACAGCAGCTCCCTGATGTCGGTGACGTCGAGCTCGCGCCCCATCTGCGCGGCGGCGCGCGCGTGCGCCGCGCTCGCGGCGTCGCGCTCGTCCACGGCGGCGCTCGCGTGCGGCAGCTCGGCCAGCACGCCCGCCCCGAGCTCGCTGCCGACGTCCAGCACGAAGTAGTGGCGGGGTCCGTCGAGCACCTCCGTCAGCGCGATGTCAAAGCCACTCTCGGCGGTCGGCCCGGTGCCCATCGACGAGCAGAAGCACGTGGCGCCGGCCTGCGCGCACTGCACCGCGACGACGAACACATCCTCGCGCCGCGCACGATCCGCCGGATCCGGATGGGCGCCGCCGAGCAGCACGCGGTCGAGGATGCCCATCGCGTGCAGCTCGCACGAGCGCGCGCCCAGGAACGCGTAGCGCGGGGCCTGGAGCGGCTCGAGCTCGACCTGCGTGAGGCCGCCGTCGGCGTCGCGGCGAGCGCGCCACAGCCGCACCTCCGGCGGCAGCTGGTAGCGCTTCCACGAGTGCGGGCCGACGTTGTAGCCGAACAGCGCCGCGTCCTCGCGCCGGCGCAGGCGGTAGTGACCGCCCTCCTGCTCGTCGGTCCAGCCGATCGGCAGCTGCGCGCACGAGTCGATCTCGTCGTACACGATCGCCTGATCGCGCACCGTCGGACCGACCACCGTGTAGCCCCGCCGCTGCAACGCCGCGAACAGCTCATCGAGACCATCGCGCTCCACCGTGTAGCCGCCAGGCTGACCCATGCCTGCGCATTGTCGCGCCCCGCGCCGGCGACCGCAGTGCGACCCCGCCTACAGGCTGAGCCGCTCTGACACAATGCCGGCGGTGACGCGCCGCATGGCAGCCATCTCCGTGCTGCTCATGAGCAGCGGCGTGCTCGCCGGCTGCGGGAGCGGCGGTCACGCGGCGGGCACGAGCACGCGCGCCGCCGCCGCCGCGAAGTCATCGCCGAGCCATGCGGCCACGAGTGCCGCCGGCGCCCACACCACCGGGTCGCTCGCACAGGCGCAGGCAAAGGCGAAGGCGTACGCGCGCGCGGTGAACCTGCGGGCGGCCGATCTGCCCGGCTTCAAGGTGTCCTCGGCACACGAACACGCGAGCGGCGAACGACACCTCGAACTTGAACTGCTGCACTGCGTGGGTCCCACGAGCGCGACCAGGGCGCTCGCGGAAGCCGGCTCGGGCGACTACGAACGCCACATCTCGATCGCGAGCGTGAGCGTGAGCTCGGAAGTGACGGTCGCGCAAACGCCGGCGCTGGCGGCGAAGGAGCTCGCGGCCTACCGCAGCGGCCGTCTGCCGGCGTGCCTGTCGCGTTACTTCGGCAAGCTCCTCGCAAGCCAGAAAGACCATGGGGCGAGCGTGAGCCCGGTATCCACCAGGAAGGGCTCGCCGCCAGCGCCGGGCACCACTGGCAGCTTCGGGCTGCGCTTCACCGCGACCGTCACCTTGCACGGCCTGCGGATTCCGCTGTACGTCGACATCCTCGGCTTCGTCGACCGCTCGGCCGAGGTGTCACTGCTCGTGACCGGCATTCCCGTGCCGTTCCCGGCGGCCGCCGAGGAACGGTTGTTCCTGCTGCTGCTCGCGCGTGCGCGGGCCCACAGCATCTGAGCCTTCGAGATCGCCGTGGAGGACGCCGAGCGGCGTGCCGCGGAGTGGTCTGGCGAGCTCGGGGAAGGCCTTGCCGCCCGCGTCGAGTCCTCGTGGAGGGCGAGCAACGCGTCGACCACGCGCGGGTCGAACTGAGTGCCGGACGCGCGCTTGATCCTCGCGACTGCCTGACCGACGGGCCATGCCGGCTTGTAGGGCCGCTCGTGTGTGAGCGCGTCGAACACGTCCGCGACGGCGACCACGCGCCCGACCAGCGGTATGCGCTCGCCGGCGAGTCCGCTCGGGTAGCCGCTGCCGTTCCACCACTCGTGGTGACTGGCGGCGATCACCGCCGCCATCTGCAACACAGGCGAGCTGCTGCGAGCGAGCAGGCGCGCCCCGAGCGCGGCGTGGCCTTCCATCACGTCGTGCTCCTCAGGGGTCAGGTTTCCGCGCTTGAGCAGGATGTGGTCGGGGATGGCGATCTTGCCGACGTCGTGCAGCGGGGCCGCCTCGCGCAGACGCCTGACCTGCTCCGCGCGCATTCCCAGACGCGCGCCGATCTCCGCCGCAAGCACTCCGACCCGCTCCGTGTGCCGGAAGGTGCCGTCGTCGCGGTACTCGACCGCGACGGCCAGCAGTTGCAGGGTCTCCGCGCGCGCGTCATCGAGCTCGCACGTTCGCTCCATGACCTTGCGCTCGAGCGATCGTGCACTGTTGAGCAGCTGTTGCTGGGCCTTGCGCTGAGCGTCGAGTGAGGCGTCGTACTGACGCTGCAGCTCCGCTTCGCGCCTGTGCCGGCGCTCGACGGACACCCAGCAGCACAGCGCGAGCGCAGCGATCAGAACAACGAGCAGGAGGCCCATGGTCCCATTGATGCCCGCATCAAGACGCGCACAAGCGAAACCCGGGAAAAGTGGACGAATGTATGAGCGAGCGTGCTCGCCCTACACCGTTCAATCAACCATCTACAGACCCAGCCGCTCGAGCACCTCCTCGCGGTCGGTGCCGTGCACCTGCAACGCGCGGTCGAAGTCCTCGCCGTACACGCACATGACCGCCACGAGGATGTCGGCGGTGGCGAGCGCATGCGCGCCGCGCTCGGCGGCGACACGCACGGCGTGCTCAGTGACGAGCGCCACGGCGTCGCGGTCGCCGCCGGCGAGCGCGACGTTGCGGTCGTGGCCGTCACCGTGATCGCCGCCGGGGAGGGGCTGCTCGCTGACACCGAGTGCCTGCAGCGCGATCCCCACCTGGCCGTGCAGTCGCAGAACGCGCAGCCAGCGCTCGACCTCATCCTCGGGCGTGCGCGCGAAGGGCATCGCCGTGGACGCGATGCCAAGCGCAATCGCGGCATCCGGCGCGAGCACCGGCCCGGCGCTCACAGCGCCACCTCGGCGTTGGCTCGCCGCGCGTGGATATACGAGAGTCGCTCGCGCTGCAAGCTGACCTCAGGCGAGCCGCCGCCGGTATGACGCAGCTCGAGCACGACCGTGCCGCTGCGCCCAGCGGCTGCGCACGCCGAGCGGATCAGCTCGAGCGCCTCGCGACGCTCGACCCCGCAAGCTTGCAAGAAGCGCTCGGTGCGCTCGCTTGCGGCAGCTTCGCGATCGAGCTCGAGCTCCTCGAGCATCACTACCGGCGCCTGGTCGTCGCCGTTGACGCTGAGCAGGCACGCAGCCATGTCGTCGGGGCGCGCATCGGCGCGCTCGGCCACCTCGGCGAGGAGCGCCGACGCCGTCGCCCGGGGCCCGAGCCCAGCGAGCACGTCGACGAGCCGCGGCGTGCCGAACAGCTCCGATCCGACACGCGCCTCGGTGAGGCCGTCGGTGTAAAAGCAGATCTGCGAGCGTCCGGGAACCGATACGACGGTCTGACGTGTGCCGGTGCGCATTCCCACTCCGATCGGCGGCGCGGCGCAGACCGTGACCGGCGCAAGCGCCTGTGCATCCGTGCCGATGGCGGCGCCTGCGGCGAGCACAAGCGGGGGTGGATGACCGGCGCACGCGTACACGAGCACGCGCTCACGCGGTTGGTAGGTGGCGGCTACGACCGTCGCGAACACGCCGCCGAGCTGACGCTCGAGCACGGCGCCGGCCGTCTGCAGGGCGTCCCGCGGCGAGAGCCCCGCCTCGAGGTAAGCGCGCAGCGTGAAGCGCACGAGCGCGGTGTGCGGCAGCGCCTGGCGACCGTGTCCGGAGACGTCGCCGACGATGACCGCCAACCGGCCGTCCTCGAGCGCGAACACGTCGTAGAAGTCGCCGCCCGCGCCGGGACCGGCCGCCGGCTCGTAGGCGGTGGAGGTGCCGACGAGGCCGAGGCGCGCCGGGGTGACCGGCAGCAGCGCAGCCTGCAGCAGGCCGACGTCCTCGAGCAGCTCGGCGCGCTGGCGCTCGAGGCGCCGCGTGCGCCGCGCCGCCAGCCGCGAGCGCACGGCGAGTGCGAGCGCGAGCGCCAGCAGGCCGGCGATGAGCATTCGCAGCGCCGTGGGCACGACGTCGACGATCCGCGTGATCGTCGTGACCAGCGGCGAGGAGCGCCCGGCGCCGGTCTTCTTCTGGGAGCCGTCACGCGCACGTGGGGTCCTGCCGGCGGCCGCGGTCGCGGCCGACCCGGCGACGGCGGGCGCCGCCGACGCTGTCACCGCAGCAGCAGAGTGTGTCCGCCCGGCGCGGCCGCGCCGCGCTTGGGCAGGGCGACGCGCAGCGCGATGCGCGGCGCGAGTAGGGGGCCCGCCGATCCCCGATCTGGCAGTGCCTGCGGCCGGCGCCGTCGCCTGCGTGGGGGTGATCGCAGGTGTAACCGCGGCGCTGCTGGCGAGTGGAGTCGCCGCAGGTGTCGGGGTGCTGGCAGCTTCACCCGAGGTACCCGTCCCGGCTGGAGCTCCGCCTGCTGCTTCTTTCGAGTGCGGCGGTTCGCTGGCTTCCTTTTCCTTTTCCTTTTCCTTGGCCTTGCCCTTCTTGTGTTCTGATCCTTTGTGCCCCGAGCCTTTCTGTCCGGTGCCTTTCTGTTTGCGCGTGGCGCTCAGCGGACTGGCGGCACCTGCTTCGACCGCTTCACCAGCACCAGCCGCTTCGTCGCCGCCTGCCGCTTCCTGCCCGCCTGCCGCTTCGTGCCCGCCTGCCGCTTCGTGCCCGCCTGCCACCTCGTGCCCGCCTGCCGCCTTGTGCTTGGCGCCGCCGCGCGGCTGCTCGGTGGTGCTCTGCCCGGTCGGGCTGCCCGCCGGGGGCGTGTTGCCGGCGGCTGGCTTGGTCTCTGGGTTGGGCGTGCGCGCGGGCGGTTCGGCGTTGCCACCGGAGGACGCGGTGGTCTGGCTCGACGTGGAGGATTGGCCGCTGCTCGACGTCGAGTGGTCACGCTTGGCGGTGGCGGTGGGGATGAACGCGAGCCCAAGCACACAGCAGACGAGCACGATCACCGCCGCCAGAGGCCGGGTGGCACCTGTGGGCTGCAGATGGTCGTTGGTGTGACTCGCCATCGAGCGGATCGCGCCGATCAGCCGGCTTCGACGGCGTGGGTGGCGTCGGCGGCGCGCGCGTGGACGCCTGCGAGCGCGCTCTCGAGCGTCGGGGAGATCGCAAACGCACCGTCCACTCCGGAGAGCTCGAAGATCCTCAGCACGCCGGCGTGGGCGCACACGATCGCCAGCTTGACGCCATCGTCAAGGCTTCGATTGACGCCTACGAGCACGCCGAGCGCCGTCGAATCCATGAAGCTGGCGAGAGTCAGGTCGAGGATCAACTGGCTGTGGCCCTCCTCGAGCGCGTCCACAAGCATCCACTTGAGCTGCGGTGCGGTCGCTAGATCGAGGTCGCCTTCGACTGCGATCACGCTTGTGCGCGTGTCGAGCTCGCGCCGACTGATGCCGAAGGACGGCTGAGTCGGGTGCGAACTGCCTGCGCTATCGGCTCCTCTGAGCATTCTCCCTCCTTGCCTCACGCACGGATGCGTGCGTGAACTCGGGTGCGGCCCGAACGATGCCTGCGTCCGGGCATCCGTTAGCACCCTCGACCGCCGGGCGTTCGCCGATCAGCGCGACGCTGGATGATCGAACAAACGTCCAGAATCAACGCCAGTCGCTTTGCTCCCGCGCGTCCTCGCCGTCGACGGCCGCACCGCGAACGTCAGCCAAGCTGGCGACGGGCGGACTCGAGTTCGGCGGCGACGATCGGGCGCTGATTTTCGATCTGCAGACGGTGTTCCAGGACCCCCACCGCGGCTACCGTGGAGCCGCTGAGCATCAGCGCACGCCCGAGGTCATACAGCGCGTACGCGTATGTGAGGCACTGTTCGCTGGCCGGCTGCAGACACCCGCCGACGTTCTCGCCGGTCGCCGCCAACGCCCGTCTGAGGACCGGAACAGCTTCGCCGTACTGGCCCGTCTGCAGCAGTTCGTGCCCGCGTGACTCCAGCTGCGCGGCAAGCGCCGCAGAGACGGGCGTCGGCGGCGTGACATGCGATTGGCGCGGCGGTTGGGAGTGACGCGACGGTTGCGAGTGACGAGCGCTGCGCGTGGGCGCGGATCTGCGCGTGGGCGCGGTGGCGGTGAGAATCGCCTGCGGCGGGTGTGAGCCGGCGAGGGCGTGGCCCCCGTGTCCGCCGCCCGTTGCCGCCGCGGTGATCACGAGCGCCGCGACGACGCCCACCGCGGCAACGAACGCCAGCGGCGCGAGCGACCGTCGCGACGCGCTGGCTGCGAGCACCCGCAATCCGTCTGGCGCTCGGCCGGCCGCAGCGCTCGCCGGCGTGGCGCCGGCCGGTGCTGGAGGGTAGGGCGAGCGCACGTGTGAGACGTGCGCGTCGTGCGCCGAGTCGAGCCGCACGCCCACCACCCGGCGCGACCCGTCGGCGTCCTCGTGGCAGCGCTCGATCTTCACGCCCGCCAGCTCGAGCTCCGACACGACGCCGGCGGGAAACTCAATGCCGGCGTCGCGCAGCTCGGTGTATGTCACGGGCGCGTCACCCGCGCTACGCAGCGCCTCCAGCAGCAGCGCCTGCTGGCGCTCGAGCGTCTCGAGCTGCGTGTCCTGTCCGACATCGCGATTCGAGAAGAACCTGGTGCTCACCGGCGCAACCTCGCTGTTGTGAGATCAAACACCTACCTCCGGCCACGCCTGAATTATGCGCCTTCGGACAGGCTCTCGCTGAGGCTCAGCAGCTCCGAGGCCCGCACGTCGAGGGCGCTGGCGAGCTTGAGCAGGTTGCGGAAGCTCACGTTGCGCTCGCCGCGCTCGATCCCGCCGACGTACGTACGGTGCATCCCGCAGCGGTCCGCCAGCCCCTCCTGTGAGATCCCCGCGGCGCGTCGTAGCTGTCGAATCGCCTGCCCGAGCGCAACATGCTCCGGCGATGCGGGCGTCACCGGCGAGCCTCGCTTCGCGTCCACAGCCCGTGAGCCTACAGCCTATGAGTGGCGGCGAGCGCGGACGAGGTGCCGCCGAGGCAGACGGCAACGCTACTTATAGTATGCAACACTGCTTACCTCGCAGGAGGACTGCAAACGACGATGAGACCTGACTGGAGGGGCAGCTTTGACGGCAGGAGCGACAGACGAGCGCGGTCGCGACGGGAGCGCGTCGGTAATCGGGAGACCGCTGACGGTCACCGACGAGGTGCACCTGTCGTCCATCACCGAGACGCGGTTCGCGGTGCTGGTGTTCGAGCGGGGGATCACGCACACGGCGCAGTCGCAGTGGACGACCTCGACGAGCTCGCTCGACGGCCTGTCGGAGTACGCAGTCAGCTCCTCGCGCAGCGCGCGCGTGCAGTCTGCCGTGCTCGACCTGTCGCCGCTGTTCGGCGAGAACTCGCTGACACTCGTCACCCTCAGAGGTGAGACCGCCGACTGCCGGCTGGCGGCGACCGATTGCGCGAGGATCGGCGAGATCGAGCGCTGGCTGCGCGAGCGCCTGCCCGCCGCACAGGCAACCGAGCGCAGCGAGATCCCGGTCCGCTTCTGGTCGTGCGGAGCGCACGGACCGAGCTCGATATCACGCACGATCGCCGTGCCCACGTTCGATGAGATCTGTGGCAACTACCCGAGGGCCGTGAAGGAGCGTCTGGCGCACCTGCTCGATCCAGGCTTTCGTCCGGCCGACGCGGGACAGCTGATCTTGTGGCACGGCGCGCCAGGCACCGGCAAGACCTATGCGCTGCGCGCGCTCGGCTGGGAGTGGCGCAGCTGGTGCGGGTTGCACTATGTGGTCGATCCGGAGGTGTTCTTCGGTCAGCGCGCCGACTACATGCTCGACGTCGTGCTCGGCGAAGAAGCTTTCCCGTTTAACATCGACGGCGAGGACGAGCCGGAGCCCAGGTGGCGCCTGCTCGTGCTCGAGGACACCGGCGAGCTGCTCGCGGCCGACGCGAAGGCGCGCACCGGACAGGCGCTCTCACGCCTGCTCAACCTCGTCGACGGCATCGTCGGCCAGGGCCTGCGCGTGCTCGTGCTGGTGACGACCAACGAGCCCGTGAAGCGTCTGCACCCGGCGGTGGCGCGACCGGGGCGGTGTGCCGCGCGATTGCAGTTCACCGCCTTCTCGGAGGCTGAAGCCACGGCCTGGCTGGCCCGGCGCGGTGTCGCACCCGATGACGCAACCGGAGCGACGCTCGCCGAGCTGTTCGCGCACGCCAAGGGGCAGGAAGTGCAGCGCGAGCAGACGGTCGGGTTCACGTAGCGCGCGGCAGCGACGTGCGAGGGAGCAATTGTCAAGAGTTGTGGATGAGAAGGTGAAGCATCAGGCGGCGACCTTCTCGTCCGTTGTCGTGGTGTCGTCGTCGGTGGCCTTCACTCCGTCCTTGAACGTCACGCCGTCGAG
>JBEKWH010000020.1:0-77009 GCA_049513255.1 Solirubrobacteraceae bacterium | reverse complement strand
GCCCATCGTCCAAGAATCGGCCTGCCCACCATGCGTTCTCCCCGAGAGCCCCTGTCCCGGTCCCCCGACCCTAACGGCCAGAGCCAGAACAACAACCCTCGAGAGCCATTTTCATGCCCCGACAAGGGCCAGCGACCGGGGGTCCACGGCGGACGACGGCCCGTCTGCGATTGCGAGCGCGCACGGTCACCGCGCGCCGGCGCTGCTCAGCAGCACGGATGGCAACGCGATGCGCTGGCGTCGTGAGCACCCGCGCGGCTGAAGCAGGACGCGCCCGCCGGCCCACCGCGAGTCCCGCAAATCGCCAAGAGCGCGACTCGCGACTTCCCTACGGCGTCGATTGCTGCCAGCGGCCCTGCCTGCCGCGCGTTGCGAGACTGGGCCGCGTGGCTTCAAAATGGCCGTGCGGCCATCAATGCAGGCCTGGGCACCAGATGAAAGACAACATCCACCCAACGCTGGGCCGGATCACGGGATGCTCCTCAGATTCGATCACAAGAATTCCCCACCTTGGCTAGGGCGTAGGCACTGCGCGCGCGGGGTTCGACGTAGGCGAGTTCTGTAGGAACGAGCCGGAGTCGATCCCCGCGCGCGGGCGCGGTCTGTCTGGGGTCCCCCTCACCGTCATCGGTTCTTGAGGCCATGACGAGCGAGAGGGACCGGTGGGGATGCTCACAGAGGAGAACGACGTGGAGATACATGCTTTGGCTGCGCGCGGGTGGAATCAGTCGGCGATCAGCCGTCACACGGGCCGGGACCGCAAGACAGTCCGGAAGTACCTCGCCGCTGGCGGGGTGTCGTCGCGGGAGAGGGCGGCGAGTTGCTTGGAGCCGTTCCGCGGCTATATCGCGGCGAGGTTCGTCGATGACCCGCACCTGCCGGCGGTCACGTTGCTCGAGGAGCTGACCGCGGCCGGGTTCGACCGCTCCTATCCGACGTTGGTCAGGGAGTTGCGCCGCACAGGGCTGCGGCCGGTGTGCCTGGTCTGCCAGCAGCGACGCGGGAACGCTCCGACGACCGAGATTGACCATCCCGCTGGTGAGGAGATCCAGTGGGACTGGCTGGAGCTCCCCGACACGCCGTGGGGTCAGCCGGCCTACGTGCTGGTCGGGGCGCTATCGCACTCGGGCCGGTTCCGCGCGATGTTCTGCGAGCAGATGACGTTCGGGTACCTGGCCGGCGCGGCGCACGAGGTCCTGGTCGGCTTGGGCGGCAGCAGCCTGGTGTGGCGGGTCGACCGGATGGCGACCGCGGTGATCCCCGGCACCGACCGGCTGAACCCGCAGTTCGCGCAGCTCGCGAAGCATTACGGCGTTGACGTCGCGGTCTGCCCGGCGCACCGTCCGCAGCGCAAGGGCGTGGTCGAGGCGGCGATCAAGTTCATCGCCGGCCGCTGGTGGCGGACCGCCAGGGTCGGCTCGATGCTGGAGGCTCAGCAGTCGCTCGACGTGTTCACCGCGAACGTGTCCGACCGGCGTGGCCGGCGTGGGAGCACCGTCGGCGAGCTCGGCTCCAGCGAGCCGTTGCGGTCGCTGCCCGCGCTGGCGTTCCCGGCCGAGATCGTCGTCGACCGGGTCGCGTCGCGCAGCGCGCTGATCGTGTTCGAGACCAACCACTACAGCGTCCCGCCGGGCTACGCCGGCCAGCGGCTCGTCCTCCGCGCGCGCGTCGGCGAGCCGCACCTGCGGATCGTGACTGCCACTGGGATTCAGGTCGCGACCCATCGACGCGCCCCGGCCGGCGCCGAGCAGACAGTCCGCACCAGCGAGCACGCCACACAGCTGGAGCGGGCCGTCCTTGACGCGTTCACGACCCAGACCTCCTGTCGGCGCAAGACCAACCGTCCGCCTGGAGACGGGGCGCTCGCCGAGCTCGCCAAGCTCCACGGCCAGAGCACCGTGGTCTCGCCGGTCGTGTCGCTGAGCGACTACGCCGCTCTGGCGGAGGTGGCGTGCTGATGAGCGCCGACACGATCTACCAACAGCTCCGCTCACATCTCGCCTACCTGAAGCTCGCGGCCGCGGCCGACGCGCTCGCGCCGGCGCTCGAGGCCGCCGAGCGGGAGAAGCCCGGCTACACCCAGTTCCTGCACGACCTCCTCCAGGTCGAGGTCGCCGCGAGCGAGCAGCGCCGCCTCGACGGCCGGATGCGGTTCGCGAAGCTCCCCGCGCACAAGACGCTCGAGCAGTTCGACTTCGACGCGCAACCCACCCTCGATCGACGGCTCGTCGAGGATCTCGCGACACTCCGGTTCGTCGAGGAGAAATCCAACTGCCTGCTGATCGGACCGCCCGGCGTCGGCAAGACACACCTCGCGATCGCGCTCGGCCACTGCGCCGTGCACGCCGGCTACCGCGTCTACTACACCACCGCTGCCGACCTCGTCGCCCGCACCAGCCGCGCCGCGATGGACGGCCGGTGGGCGAACACGATGCGATTATGGGCCGGACCACAGGTCCTGATCGTCGACGAGCTCGGCTATCTCCCGATGCCCGGCGAAGCTGCCAGCCACCTATTTCAGGTCATCAGCCGCCGCTACGAACACGGCAGCATCATCCTGACTACCAACCGAGGGATCGCTGACTGGGGCCAGATCTTCGAGGACACCACGGTCGCGACCGCCGTCCTCGACCGGCTCCTGCACCACGCCAGCGTGCTCTCCGTGACTGGCGATAGCTACCGCATGCGCCGCCACCGCGACGCCATCGCCGCGCTCCGGCCCGCCCTCACCGGCCTCCAACAGGGAGGGGAATTCCCGTGATCACACCTGAGGAATTCCCGTGATCCTTGACACGGTTGCCGCGTCGTCCGGCCCGGCTCTCTACTGCGAATCTGCTCCCTGCTACGCCCCGCACCAGTTCCGGGTCGCGTATGGCATCCAGCCGTTGCTGGACAGAGGGATCGACGGCCGTGGCGAGACGGTGACGGTCCTTGTCCCTGTCCCACGCCCTCACGAGGAAGCCAGTGATATCCGTCAGGATTTGGAGAGCTTTGACAGCACGTTCCGGCTGCCCGCCGCGCGGATCGAGGTCGTGAGGAGCCTCGCCGGCTCAGCCTCGCCGTGGCAGGCGACCGGCGAGGAGGTCACGGACACCGAGTTCGTGCACGCGGTCGCCCCTGCCGCCACGCTGCGGGTGGTCCTTTTCCCATCCAACTGGGGGGCGAGCGCCGCGAACGCGACCGCGGACATGCTCGCCGGGCTGCGGCTCGTTGTCTCCGACACCGACGTGGCTTCGATCAGCTTCAGTTTGGGAGAACACTATTTCACTGCCGCTCAGGTGGCCGAGATGCACTCCATACTGCTGGCGGCGGCCGCTCATCACGTCACGGTGATCGCCAGCTCCGGCAACGGAGGCGAGTTCAGCGTCAATCGCTTCAATCGGGGCATGCCGGTCAAGGAGGTCAGCCTCCCGTCCTCCGACCCGCTCGTGCTGGGCGTTGGCGGCACCACACTCACCGCGAATCGCTCGACCGGCGCCTACATCGGCGAGAGCGCCTGGAGCGATTCGGGTGGCGGCTTCAGCCACCTGTATGCCCGTCCCGCCTATCAGGATGGCGTCCCGGGGATCTCGAAGACGAGGGGCGTGCCCGACGTGGCCGGTGATGCTGAAGAAGGCGGCATGGCGCGGGTCGAAACCGAGGGTGGCGTGGCATCCCTCACATCGCCCGGCGGCACCAGCGACTCCGCGCCGCTATGGGGTGGGCTCGTTGCGCTGGCCGACCAGTACGCGCATCACGACCTCGGCTTCGTTAACCCCACCATCTACCGCATCGGCCGCAGCTCCAGCTACCACAAAGCATTTCACGACGTTACGACCGGTACCAACGGCTATCCGGTCGCTCCCGGATGGAACCCGGTAACGGGCTGGGGAACCCCAAACGCGCAGGTGCTCATCCCGCTGCTGGCGGGCTTCACCAACCGCAGCAAGACATAACAGGATCATGCAGCCGCCCGGCGTGTCAGCGCCGGGCGAGCGCTAGGCCTTCTTGACCGCCAGATGGCTCCCCCGTCTCCCCTGGCCGCCGTCCGGCCGTCCCTGCCGTCATCTACCGTGAAGCGATGCCGCGCCAGCTCGACGCCCGCAGCTACGGACGCGTCTTCGATGAGGTCGCCGAGGACTATGACCGGCATCGCCCGACCTACCCGGACGTACTCGTCGACCGGGCGTGCGAGGGCATCGGCCCCGGCGCCGCGGTGCTCGAGATCGGCTGCGGCACGGGGCAGCTCACGCGCAGCCTGCTGGCCCGTGGGCTGCGGGTGACAGCCGTGGAGCCGGGCCAGCAACTGATCGTGCGGGCTCGCGATCGGTTGCACGGCGTCGGCGACGTGCAGTTCGTCAACGCGCGCCTGGAGGACGCCTCGCTGCCGCGTGCTCGGTACTCGGCGGTGTTCTCGGCGTCCGCGATCCATTGGATCGATCCGGATGTGGGCTGGCGCAAGGCGGCCGACGCGCTGGTGGACGGCGGGAGCCTTGCTCTGGTCTCGTACTTCGGGCTCGACGATCCCCACAGCGCCGACGATCAGCAGGCGCTGCGTGCCGCCATGACGACGATTGCGCCCGAACTTGCCGCCGATTGGCCTACCTACCGCGACCTCGCCGGCACCCTCGCCGGCGTTGCGGCCCGGCGCGACAACCTCTCGGAGGTGTGGGCGTGGCTGGGGGGCTATGAGATCGCGCGGGGGTATGCGGCAGACCTGTTTGATGAAGCGCAGGTCGCCGCGGTGCCGATGCAGCTGGAGCACACCGCTGACGAGCTCAACGCTCTGCTGGGCACCATGTCGTTCTGGGCAGGCCTCTCACTCCGGCAGCGCGACGCTCTCGTCGCCGAAAACCAAGCCTTCTACCAGCGGCTCGAACGGCCGATCCGCTCTGGCGCAGTCGCCTGCCTGGTAGTGGCACGGCGCCGGCCCCGCAGCTAACCAGTCAGCGTGTTACTGCTCGACTCGCCGTCTGATCGACGTCAGCATGCGCATCACGACGATCACGTGGCCACCGGTGCCGATCACGATCCGTTTGTAGACGCAGCCGCGAGCACCCGGGAAGGTGGCCTTCGTCTCGGCAGTCAACCGGCTCGCGTAGCCGGAGCCGACGGGCTCTATACGCAGCGTCAGCGAGTAGCGCGCGAAGCGGTGCTCGCCGGTGAGCACGATCAGCGACGGCTGTTCGGCCCGCGCGACGCGAAAGCCGACGATCGTCTCGGGCACATCCCGTCCCGGCGGCGGCGCCTCGACGTACGGGCAGCCGCCCAAGCGAGTCGCATAGGGGCCGAGCGGCCCCATGCCGGCGCCGAAGCGGCGCAGGGTGTGCTCGACGATCTCATCCCACACGCGCCCGGCCGGTGCTTGCACCTCGATCGAGTGTGCGTCGATATACGGCAGCTCGTCGGCTGCCAGAACCGGCGCGCTCATTGCTCGCTCGCCGGCTCGGTCCAGAAGTCGCGTGCCAGCGAGCGCCGGTCCCGCCAGCGCTCGCCGCCGGTGACGAAGCTCACGATGCCGCTGGACTGGTCGGCGTCGGGCACGGCCCAGGCGCCGTTGACCGCGCCCGTCAGGCCCGCGGACAGCGCCTCGAAGCACTGGGCGGTGTGCAGGTCGGCCTCGGCCCCCTTGTCGATGATCAGCTTCAGCTGGCGCACCGCCTGCTGGTTCTTGGACAGAAGCACCTGTACGAGCGCGTCGACCTCGGCCCCCAGCCGCTCGGTGTCCACCACGCGGTTCCACAGACCGAGCTCGACCGCGCGGGCGGCTGGGTACAGCGCGCCCAGCAGGTTGACCTCCTTGGCCATGCGCCGTCCGACGAGGCGCGTCAGGCGCGTGGTGCCGCCCCATCCCGGCGTGATGCCGACATCCACCTCTGGCATGCCCCAGCGCGCACGCGCGGCGGCCACCACGAAGTCACACGCCATCGTGATCTCCAGGCCGCCTCCCACCGCGAAGCCGTCGACGGCGGCGACCGTGACCTTGTCGAGGTCGGCGAGCATGTCGGCCATCCGCTGGTAGCCGCGCACGCGTCGCACGATCTCGTTCGCGTCGCCCCACTGGCCCATCTCGGTGATGTCGTCGCCCGCGCAGAAGGTCCCGCCAGCGCCCTGGATGACCAGCACCTTCACGGTCGTCGCGTCCCGTACGAGCTCGAGCGCCGCTGTCAGCTCCTCGGAGAGCCGCATCGACAGCGCGTTGTGGCGCTCGGGGCGGTTCAGCGTGATGCGCGCCACCGGGCCGTCCTGCTCGTACACAAGCTGCTCGAACTCTGCCGGACCCTCAACGGCCCGGATCGTCGTCTTGCGCGCTGCGACCGTGGAGGTGGGGTCGTCGATCACATACAGCCAGCTGCCATCGTGCTGGCGGCGCGCCACCTCCGTGCTCGAACTCTCGAAGCTCGCCTCTCCCCCCTCGCCGGTCCCCAGCCGCAATTGCCAGTCGCCGGACATCAGCGCTATGTCGCCGACGACCATCGTGCGGCTGTGCGTGGGCGTTATGCGCGGCGTCATCGCCAGCAGCTGCTCCAGGCGCTCACGGATCGCCTGTTTGCCGGCGGCAGCCACGCCGTCCGGCCCCACCAGCGTTGCCCTGTCCTCGTATAGCGCGATCAGTCCCTCGATGTCGCCGGCGCTCGCGCGCTCGGCGAACAGATGAGGCAGCTGTGCGGGGTCGCTGACGCTCATCGGTTCTCCTCTCTGGTCGAGCCGTCTTTGCCGGGCCCGGCGGCGATGCGCTCACCGCCAAGGGGAGCCACATAGTAGTCTTTTGCCACTAGTCTTACAACAAAACTATTTGGGGATTGAAACTAGTTGCCATCGAAGAACCACACCGAAGAGGAGCTCGCGAAGACCGCCGCCGCCCAGCAGGCGCTCGCGCTGCTCGCTGACCGCTGGAGCTTTCTGATCATCCGCGAGGCTTACCGGGGCGTCCACCGCTACGGACAGCTGCAGCGCAACCTCGGGATCGCACGCAACGTGCTCGCCGAGCGGCTCTCCAAGCTCGTCCAGCACGGCCTGCTCGAGCGCGTGCGTTACCGCACCGACCCCGATTGGTACGAGTACCGGCTGACCCAACGTGGCCTCGACCTCTACCCCGCGATCCTCGCGTTCTTCCGCTGGGCGGATACACACTACGGCGATCCCGATCGCCCGGCCATACGCATCCGCCACCGCGCCTGCGACAAGCTCACGCGACCACTGCTCGTGTGCTCCGAGTGCCGCCAGCCGATCGGCGCGCAGGACATCGAAGTGATCGACTGAGGCCGAGCGCGATCTCACATGGATGAGGGGTGAGCGTCGAGCAGTTGTCGGGTGCCTGCCCTTGAATCGATCCTCGGTCGAGTGAGACGGTACGGAATCAGCGACGAGCTCTGTGGGCGATCACAGGTTCGCTCTCTCGTGCGCCGCCAGCCACTGCCCGAAATCGCGCGCGACGATCCGCTCGTCGTGGACTCCGACGGCCTTCGGGGACGCCAGCCAGACGATTGCCGGCCCCATGATCGACGGGTCGAGCAGGTTGCCCCGGAGCTCGTCTGCCATCTCGTCGGGGATCATCCCGGTGGCGGTCGCCCCGCCGGGCAGCAAGATGTTGGCGGTAACCGGCGTGTCGGCCAGGTCGGCGGCCATCACCCGTGCCAGCGCCTCCACGGCGGCGCCGGAGGGACCGTAGGGGACGAAGCCGCGGCGAGTCATCGTCTGCTCGCTCATCGAGATCGTCACCACCTGTCCGCCGCCGGCGCTCAGCATGCGCGGCACCACCGCCCGAGCGACCATGAACGCCCCGGTCACCTTCGTCTCCAGCACGTCGCGAAAGCCGGCAGGCGCCACCTCCCAGAACGGCTGCGGCTCGGTCATGAAACGCGGATTGACGGTCCGCATCCCGATCCCGGCGTTGTTGACGAGCAGATCGAGGCCGTCCAGCATCCTGTAGGCGCTGTCGACCGCCGCCGACACCGAGGCCTGGTCGCGGACGTCGAGCTCGATGCCCACGGCCCCGGCGCCCAGCTCCGCGGCAGTGCTCCGCGCCCGTTCCGCGTCGCGGCTTGTCAGCGCCACCCGGCCGCCCGCCTGCACGAGCGCTTCGGCCATCGCCCGGCCCAGGCCGCTGGTGCCGCCGGTCACCAGGACACGGGTGTCGCTCAGCTGCGCCATCGAAGGCTCAGCCTAGCTCGCCGATACGGAAGCTCCGCGGGAAGCCGAGCTGCGTCAGGCGCTTGGAGCCAGTCCACGCGGCTGCCGGCCCCGAGCGCAGCTGCCGCGTGCGCTCGACGTCAACCGGCAGCAGGCGTGATCACCACGCCCCGGTCGCCGTACGGGATGCGTTTGCCGCGCGCGATGCCGGCGATCGTGCCGAGCGCCTTGGTGATCTTCGTCTGGAAGCCGTACTTGGCCACCACCCTCTTTTTGATCGCCTCAAGCTCGCTGCCCGTGACCAGGCGCGCCGTCGCGTCGATCGCCTCGGTGCCCTCCCGCACGCGGCCGCGCGCGTCGCACGGCTGCACCGTCACGCGCGCGGTGTGCGCGAGCCGCTTGGCCTTGCCCGAGCCCGAGCTCGTCCAGAAGCCGACCGCGCCGTCGTCGAGGCTCACCGCCCACACCGGCGTGGACACGGGCGTGCCGTCACGCCGGAACGTCGTCAGCAGGATGTACTTCTCATCGCCCAGCGCCACGCTCACAGACTAGCGCCGAGCGGCCGGCGCGAGTCGTGCCTCAGCCGAAGCTCACGGGGCCGCTCTGCACGACCGGGCAGGCCCTGGCGCTGCTCGCGCTGGTCGAGCACGTTGATGACGCGCTCGAGAATTCGCTTTCCGGCGAGAACAGGTCGAGCACGAGCCGGTTCTCGCTGGGGTCAAACGCGGTCGCGTTGATGCCGTCGTTGCGGAGCGAGCCGCTCGGCGCCCACGATACGGCGCTCGTCGCCAGGCCGGGGAGCGCGATCTGCTCGAGCTTCGACGCCACCGGCGGAACGATCCCCGCCTGGGAGTACAGGAACGCGTATATGAAGCCGCTGCTCAGGGTCACGCCATCGAAGTACTGCTCGGAGTCATCGATCGGGTTGGAGTCCGAGCTGATCTGCGCGATCAGCTGCGGCGCCGTGGCGCCTTCGTCGAGCCAGATCTCCGAGATCCCCACGTTCGAGCTCGACGGTGCCACCGCCTCGCTGAATGCGACCTGTCCTGCGCTCGCGCTGATGTCGTCGATCGCCGCGCCGTCGGGGGTCGGGACCCGCAGCGCGTGTGCCGAGCCGCCGCTGAGTGGCGCGGTCTCTACGCGGGCGGGCTGGTTTTCGTGCGCCGTGTTGGGCTGCACCGCGAACGCGACCACGCCTTTCGTGGCGGCGCCGATGCTCGTGTCCGCCGGCGCCGCCGCGATCTCGTGTGCCGCGCCGCCGCTGAGTCGCGCCCACCAAAGCCGGCAGCCGTCGGTGCCGGCGCTGCCGACGCGGCCGCTCGCGAACGGCGAGTGCGGGCAGCGCGAGTAGACGACGATCGCGCTGCCGCTGGCGCTGGTCCCGAGCTTGACGCCGTCGATCCAGCCGACCGCGGAGGTTGCGCTGAGGGCGCGGTTGTGTCCGCCGCTGCGCACGACGATCTCGAAGCGATGCCCGGAGCCGGACGCGCTCGCCCAGGCGATCACGCCGCCCGCGGCGGACACGGTGCTGGGGAACGCCGGCGTCGCAAGGCGCGCGGCGACGCCGAGCGCTTCGGCCTGCGCCGCCGCCACGGGGATGCTCAACAGCGCCGCGAGCAGCAGCGCCGCGCGCGTGGCACGCGCCCGCAGTGCTGCCGGCAGTCCCCCTCGACGATCGATCCGCAGAGAATAATCGCTCGGGAGGACCTCAACCGAGGCCCGCGCGACCGCGACGCGCTCTACGCCGGCGCCGGCGCCGCAAGCGCCGCGTACACGCCCTGCTCGAAGCCCGCCGCGGTGGCCACGATCCGCGCGTCGAAGAACGGCAGCACCTGCGTCAGCTGCGCGCCCGCGACGCCCGCAGCGCGGTCGATCCAGTAGTAGCAGTTGAACAGGCCCGCCCAGTCGCCCGTCCCGGCGCTGCGCATCCCCGGGATGTCCTGCAGCACCAGATGGAAGCCGAGGCCCCAGCCCTGCGCGAGCGGAAAGGCGGGGATGTCGTTGCACAGCTCGGGGATCGCCGTATGGATCGCGCCCGGCAGCGCCGCTCCCGCGAGCTGGTCGCTGAATGCGAGCTCCACCGTCTCCGGCGCCAGGATCCGCTCGCCGTCGAGCTCGCCGCCGCGCAGCAGCGCGCGCATGAAGCGCAGGTAGTCCGGCCCGGTCGCGTACGCGCCGCTGCCGCCCGCCGCGAACTCCGGCTCGGGGAACTCGAAGGCACTGACGATCAGCTCGCCCTCCGGCGTGCGCTGGTGCAGCGTCATCAGCCGCTCGGCCTGCGCCTCGCTCGGCTTGAAGCTCGCGTCGCGCATCTGCAGCGGCGCGAAGATGTGCTCCGCGCAGTAGCTCGCCAGGTCGCTGGCGCTGACCGCCTCGACCACCTGCCCGAGCCAGTCGGTGCTCGTGCCGTATTCCCAGCGCGTGCCCGGATCGGCGACCAGCGGCACCTCCAGCACCGCCAGCCGGCCGCTCATCACGTCGGGGGTGCCCGTGAGCTCGTGGTAGCGCAGGATGTCCGCGTTGGCGAACGAGTAGCCGAGGCCCGAGGTGTGCGTCAGCAGCTCGCGTATGCTCGCTTGGCGCGCCGGCGGGCGCAGCCTCGGCTCCTCGCCGTCGAAGCCCTCGAGCACCTGCAACTCGGCGAACGCCGGCAGCACGTCGGCGACCGGCTGCTCGAGCTCGAGCAGACCCTGCTCGATCAGCTGCAGCGCGGCGACGCTCGTGAACGCCTTCGTCATCGACGCCAGCGCGAGCACCGTGTCCGTCTTTACGGGGTCCTCCGCGTCGACGCTCAAGCGCCCGAACGCGCCCTCGTACAGCGTTCCGTCGCGATCGCCCGCCACCGCCACCACGCCCGGCAGCGACCCGTCCCGCACCGCTCGCTCCAACAGCTCGTCGGTCTGGCCCCAGGACGACACGCACGCAGACTACACCCGCCGCGCCTGCGCGCGGCGCTCGCGCTCGAGCCTCCGGGGCTCAAGGTTCCCCACGCCCCGCTCGATGAGGTCATGAGCTCAGGCGTCCCTTGAAAATATATTTTGGCATGCCATAATCTCTTTTCATGGCCACCAAGGATCACGTGCGAACCCCCGCCGTCGAGGACTACTCCAAGGCGATCTTCACGCTCGAATCCCGCGGCGATGAGCCGGTTTCTACCAACGCCCTGGCCGAGCGTCTGGACATCACCCCCGGCTCGGTCTCCGCGATGCTCAGGCGCCTGGACGAGCTCGGCGTGATCACGCACGTCCCCTACCGGGGTGTGCGCCTGACCGACGACGGACGCCGCATCGCGCTCGAGGTCATCCGCCACCACCGTCTGCTCGAGAGCTACCTCGCCGACGCGCTCGGCATGCCCTGGGATCGCGTGCACGACGAGGCCGAGGTGCTCGAGCACGTGCTCTCCGAGGACCTCGAGCAGCTGATCGCAGCCAAGCTCGGGCACCCCACCGTCGATCCCCACGGCGACCCGATTCCCAGCGCCGAGCTCGAGCTCGACGAGCGCACGACCGAACGCATGGAGAGCCTGCAGCCGGGCGACGAGGGCCTGTTCGTGCGCGTGTCGGACTCCGACCCGGAGATGCTGCGCTACCTCGCCGAGCGCGGCATCGCGCCCGGCGACCGCTTCGCCGTGCGCGATCGACAGCCGTTCGGCGGCCCCCTGTTCGTGCAGTTCGGCGAGCGCGAGCACGCGATCGGCGGCCAGCTCGCCGGAGCCATGCGCGTCGAGCTCGAGCGCTCGGCCGGGCAGCCCGCCTCGCCGGGCGGGCGGGAGGCGCCCCGTTGAGCAGCCCCGAGATCACCGCCTCCCCCTCCCCTCTGCTGCGCCAGCCGCAGCTCACCGACGAGGACACCGCACGCTCGTACGACCGCTCGCGCGTGCACCACGCGCGCCGGCACCGCAAACGCTGGCACCTGATGTGGCTGCTCGTCGGGCCGGGGATCCTCGCGATGCTCGGCGAGAACGACGGGCCGAGCATGATCGCCTACGCCTCCGACGGCGCGCAGTACGGGCTCGGGTTCTTCGTGCCGTTCATCCCGATCCTGTTCGCGATGGCATACGTATGCCAGGAGATGTGCATGCGCGTCGGCGCCGTCACTCACCGCGGCTACGGCGAGCTCGTGCTGCAGCGCTACGGGCGCGTATGGGGCTGGTTCGGGGCGGGCGACCTGACGCTCACCAACCTGGTGACGCTGGTCGCCGAGTTCGTCGCGATCCGCGTCGGGCTCGCCTACTTCCACCTCGGCGCCGGCGTCGCCGTCGTGCTCGGGCTCGCACTCGTCGTGTTCACGCTCAGCGGCGGGCGCTACTGGCGCTGGGAGCGCATCGTGCTCGGCCTGGCCGCGTTCAACGGCCTGTTCCTGCTCGCGGCGATCCTCGTCAAGCCCGACGTGGGAGCCGTCGCGAGCTCGTTCGACTTCACGCCGTTTCCCGGCGGTGGCTTCAACACGCTGCTGCTGCTGCTCGCCTCCACGATCGGCGCGACCGTCACCCCGTGGATGATCTTCTTCCAGCAGAGCGCGTCCGCCGACAAGGGCATGACGCCCTCCGACGTTCGCCACGGCCGCTACGACACCGCGCTCGGCGCCGTGCTCGCCGCGATCTTCGGGGTCGGCGCGCTGGTCGCCGGGGCCGCGCTGCTCACGCACAACGGGTCGGGCATCCAGGGGTTCGCGCCCAACGCCGGGTTCCCGCAGGCGCTCAAGCACGTCGCCGGCTCCGCCGCCGGGACCGTGTTCGCACTCGGGCTGATCGAGGCCGGAGCCGTCGCGATCCTCACGATCTCCGCCAGCACCGCCTACGCCGCCGGCGAATGCATCGGCGCCTCCCACAGCTTCAACAGCTCGCCGCGCGGCGCCGCCGTCTTCTACGCCGCGAACATCGGCGTCGCGCTGCTCGCCGCGGTCGTGATCCTGATCCCCGGCGCGCCGCTGCTGTCGATCGCGCTCAACGCCAACGTGCTCGCCACAGTGCTCTTGCCCGTCAGCCTCGTGCTGATGCTGATGCTCGCCAACGACAAGGGCCTGATGGGCACGTGGGCGAACAAGCGCTCGACAAACGCGATCGGGATCGCGGTGATCGCATTCGTCGGAGTCTGCGGCGCCGCCTACGGCATCGACTCCTTCCTGCAGAGCGTCCACCTGATCGGCTCATGAGCACCAGGACCCCCATCACCCGCGCCGCGCACGCGAGCCCCGCGATCCCCGCCGAGCAGGTCCCGGAGGGCGCCGAGGACGAGCTGATCATGCACCTCGAGCGCGATCAGCTCGTCGTCGAGACGTCGCGGCCCGTGCCGCGCGCGCCGCTCAGCGCGCGCGCCAACGCGGGCCTGTGGGCGCTGCGCGTGTTCGTCGTGCTTGTCAGCCTGATGGTGATCTACACGTTCATCGCGCAGCTGCGCTGAGGCGGCGCCGCAGCGAGCGGCGCGCGAGGCACGCTGTGGGCGCGGCCCTCAGTTGACGAGCAGCCGCACGATCGCGAACACCCCCACGACCACGATCACCGCCCGCAGCGCGTCCGGCGACAGCCGGCGCCCGTAGCGCGCGCCGAGCTGCGCACCGACGATCGACGCGCACGCGATGATCGCCGCCGGGCCCCAGTCGACGTGCGCGGCAAACGCGAAGTACAGGCCCGCCACGCCGTTGACGAGCCCCGCGAGCACGTTCTTGAGGGCGTTCGTGCGCTGCAGACCCTGTGCCAGCGCGACGCCGAGGATCGCGAGCAGCAGGATGCCCTGCGCCGCCCCGAAGTAGCCGCCGTAGACGCCCGTCAGGTAGACCGCGAACGGCACCAGCTTCGCGCCGCGACGCTCGAGGTCGATCTCGCGCCTGAGCAGCCACGCCGCGATCCGCGGCTGCAGCACCGTCAGCACCAGCGCGAGCGCGATGAACACCGGCACGATCGCCTTGAAGGCGGACGCCGGCAGCACCAGCAGCAGCACCGCCCCGGTGATGCCGCCCGCCACTGACATCGTGCCGAAGCGCAGCACGCGCCCGCGCTGCCCCGCGAGCTCGCGCCGGTAGCCGAACGCGCCCGACGCCGAGCCGGGCACGAGGCCGATCGTGTTCGACACGTTCGCGGTCACCGGCGCGTAGCCGAACGCCAGCAGCACCGGGAACGTGATCAGCGTGCCGCTGCCGACGAGCGTGTTGATCGCACCCGCCGCCAGGCCCGCGAACGCGATCCCCACGATTTCGCCGAGGCTCATCTCACGTCAACCTGAAGCGAGCCGTGGCTCTACCGTTCCTGGCATGGACGTCGAGAAGGCTATCCGCACGCGCCGCACGCACAAGGCGTTCTCCGCCGAGCCGGTTGACGCCGCCGTGCTCGACGAGCTGTTCGAGCTGGCGCGCTGGGCGCCCAACCACCACCTCACGAACCCGTGGCGCTTTCGCGTCCTCGGCGAGCGCACGCGCGAGCGCCTGATGCGCCTGGCCGAGTCCGAGCAGGCCGGCTCCGCGGTCAAGCTGGCGCGCGCGCCCACGCTCGTGGCCGTCACCGCGCAGCAGAGCGGCGATCCGGCGCAGGACCGCGAGGACCTGCTCGCGACCGCCGTCGCGGCCTATCTCGTGCTGCTCGGCGCGCACGACCGCGGTCTCGCCGGCTACTGGCGCACCGTCCCCCTGCTCGACGATCCCCGCGGCCGTGAGATCCTCGGCCTGGCGCCCGAGCAGACGCCCGTCGGGCTGCTGTACCTCGGCTCGCCGGTGCAGGAGCAGCGCGTGCCCGAGCGCGCGCCGATCGCCGACGTCGTCACCTACCTGGACTGAAGCTCGTGCGCGCTCGCGCGCGGCGCTTGCGTGCGCTTGCCCGCGCGCTACTGTCCCTGCCTTGAGCGCCCTGCAGGAAGCCGCGCACACGCTGTGGCCGCCGCCTGGCGACCGCCACGGGCCGTTGATGCCGATGATGATCGCGCTGACGTTCCTCACCGGCGTCGTCGATGCCGCCAGCTACCTGAGGTTCGGGCACGTGTTCGTCGCGAACATGACCGGCAACATCGTCTTCCTGGGATTCGCGATCGCGGGCGCGCACGGCGTCTCCGGCGTCACCTCGATCGTCGCGCTCGGCGCCTTCCTCGTGGGCGCGCTCGCGGGCGGACGTCTGAGCGCGGGCAACGCCGAGCATCGCGGCCACATGCTGCGCGCCGCGAGCGTGCTCCAGGGGGCGCTGATCGCGATCGCGCTGATCCTCGCGCTGGCGGTCGGCGAGCCGCTCCACAGCGGCAGCCGCTACGCGCTGCTCGTGCCGATGGCCCTCGCCATGGGCGTGCAGAACGCCACCGCGCAGCGCCTGGCCGTACCGGAGCTGACCACCACGGTGCTGACGCGCACGCTCACCGGCCTCAGCTTCGAAGCCCGTCTCGCGGGCGGGCCCGGATCCAAGCTCGGGCGCCGGGGGCTGGCGATCGCGGCGATGCTGCTCGGCGCCGTCACCGGCGGACTGCTCGTCGTGCACGTCACGATCGCAGCAGCGCTCGCCGTGGCCGCTGCGATCGTGGTCGCTGTCGGGCTTGCCGTGCACGTCGTAGCGCGCCCCGACGCTCCCTGGATCAGGGCCTGAGCGTCCGTCGCGAGCGGCGGCAGACGCGCAGCGCGAGTGCCAGATCTGCTGCAGTTTTCGCGATGTTCATGCGTTAGCCTCTGTTTATATGAGACGCGGGCTGCTCCTCGTGCTGGTGGTCCTGGCCGTCGCAGCCGTCGCGGTGGTGACGCTCGGCACCCGCGCTCACAGCGTCGGAACGCTGCTCGGCTCACACTCCGTCGTCGACGCCGCAGCGGCCTCGCCCCTACCCCCCACACAGCTCGTGGCGCTGCCCGAGCGCGTGATCGCCAACGGCAGCGCGCCGCTCGCCGTGGCGCTCTCGGCACCCGTCGCCCCCACCTCGCCGCCGCCGACGATCAGCCCCAACGTCGCCGGCACGTGGAGCATCGTCGGCGACTCCGACGTCTTCACACCCGCGTCTACGCTCGCGCCCTGCTCCAGCTACTCGCTGACCGTGTGGGCGCGCACCAGCTCGACCGGTCACACCGCGCTCGGGCACAAGCACACGATCGGACTGCGGGTCGCATGTCCGCCGATCGCCGGCCTGCAGCAGGCGCTCGCGCGCCTCGGCTATCTGGGGGCGAAGCTCCACCCCCGCTACGTCGTGCACATCGCGGCCGCCGCCGAGACCCGCCGCGAAGCCGCCGAACACGCCTTTCACCCGCCGCACGGCGCGCTCGTGCCCGACCCACGCGACGCGCCGCCCGTCGACATGGGGCACCTCGACGCGACCACGCGCGGCGGGCTCGAGGTCTACCAGGAGGACCGCGGCCTGGAAGCTACTGGCGAACCGAACCGCGCGACCTGGGCGTCTTTGCTCTACGACGAGACCCACTACAGGCGCGATCCGATCTCCTACACCTGGGTGTCCGTATCCGAGTCGCTGCCCGAGACGCTCGAGGTTCACCGCGGCGACCGCGTCGTCTTCACCACCCCCGTCAACACCGGCGTGCCCGGCGCGGAAACCGAACTCGGCATCTTCCCGATCTACGCCCGCTACGTGTCCACCACGATGAGCGGCACCGACGTCGACGGCACCAAATACGTCGTTCCCGACGTGCCCTGGGTCAACTACTTCAACGGCGGCGACGCCGTGCACGGCTACCCGCGCGAATCCTACGGTTTCCCGCAGTCGAACGGGTGTGTTGAGTTGCCGATCGAAGCCGCGCACACCGTCTTCGGGATGCTCGCGGTCGGCGACATCGTCGAGGTCAAAGGCTGAGGGTTCTGAGGACCTGGCCAGGTCGGCGCCAAGCGGGCCTTCAGCCCCAGCGGAGTGGGTTCGACTCCCACCAGGTCCATAGTGGAGTTGCGCACACCCTGGCGTCCGCGACGCCGCCGAGCGTGGTATAACCGGGTCATACCGATGAAGACGGCGATCTCCCTCCCGGACGACACCTTCCACCGCGTTGACCGCGCCGCGAAGCAGCTCGGCATGTCGCGAAGCGAGTTCTTCGCTCGCGCTGCTGAGAGCTGGCTCGCCGCGCTCGAGGACGGTGACACCACTGAGGCGATCAATCGGGCGCTTCGTGGAGTCCCCGCTGACCACGAGTTCACTGACGCTGCAGCCGCAGCTCTGGCCGCCGACACCACCACCACCTGATGGTGAGAGGCGAGCTGTGGTGGGCGGACCTCGGTCTGCCGCGAGGGTCGGCTCCTGCGCTCAAACGACCCGTGCTGATCGTTAGCGCCGACCAGTACAACCGCTCAGAGCTGCGTACGGTCACTGTCGTGGTGCTCACCAGCAACGTGCGGCTCGCCGCGCTCCCTGGCAACGTTGCCGTGTCGGCCGACTTGATCGGTGTCGAGGAGGATTCGGTGGCCAACGTCACCCAAGTCGCGACAATCGATCGGCTCGCGCTCGAGCAGCAGATTGGCGCGATGCCTGATTGGTTGATGGCGCAGGTCGACGCCGGCCTCGAGCGCGCGCTGGCGCTCGGCCGCCCGCATTAGCAGGTGGCCGAGAGGCTAACCGCCGAGCTCGTCAGAGCCATCCTCGCTAGGTGGGAAGCCTCCCTCCGGCTCGCCGAGCTTTCGGGCGCGCACTCCCTGATAGACATCGACCGGCGTATAGGACATGACCGCATTCAGTAGGTCTTCAAAGAATCGCGGGAGAGCCAGCGAGGGCGCCGGATCTTCGACTGAGCTCAGGTTAAGCGTCTCGTCATCCCACTCAGCCACGAGCAGGACCGTCGCGTCGAACGGCCCATCGGGGCGACGCAGGCGCGCCAGCAGGTCGCGAAGAAGCTCGTAGGCGCCGCCCTCAAAGACGTTCGAGCGGACGAGATACGCAAAGCCCATCGCCGCCAGTGGATAACGATCGCGCAGGTTGTGCGCCTCGCCAATCGCCTCCTCGTAGCGGTTGTTCTTGTTGTTGAGGTAGCTGGAGAACTGAGTCTTGCCCGATACCAAGACGTCAGGCCCTCTCAACCAATCCGAGAGCACCACGGCATCCACCTGCTTCTTGTAGAAGCGCCCGAGTACGTTCGTCTCTGAGCCGCCCAGCTTGACGCTGGCCAAGCGCATGATTGCCGAGCGCAGTGGCGCGGGCTTCAGCCTCTGCGACGTGAATGCCTCGTACTCATCCAACACGGTTACGAGATGTTCGATGGCTCCCTCGACACCATTCATCTCGGGAGGCATGGCCCGTGGCATCCGCAGCCGCGGGAACACCGTGCTTGGATCAAAGCCTGCGCGTCGCAGCTCGTGAGCGACGTAAGCGTCGAGCGACTTCGCGACTCGACCCGACTGCTGGCTCTGAGCATGGCCCTGTTCGATGGGGACGGCGAGAAGCGAGCGGAGGATCGCGTAGTCCGGAACATACACCCGCTCGTCCTCGTGTGAACCCAGTGGATGCGTCCACGGGGCGAGGCTGCGATCGGCGTCCCGCAGAAGCGGATCGAGTTCGGCTAGGACATCAGGTTTTGGCGGTCGGGCCATGCGACTCATTTTGGCGAGTGCGACGGACGCGCAACAGCATCGCCGCGTCACGTATGGCCACGACATCATCGTTGCTGAGGCCGAGTGCCCCCTTTAGCAGCACCTGGTCGACCTCGGCCACCACGCTCCACCACTCGCCGCGCCTCAGGGCCGTATCCAGATTGTGGCTGCGCTTCGCGAGCGTTGTCCATGCCTTTTCGAGGTCTGCTGGTCCCGGCACGGGCAGACCGGCCGCCTCGCTCGGCTCCATCTTGAGGATGCCGCCGCCGTATGCGCGACCCATGATCTCAGCCCCCAGCATCGTCAGCGAGTTGAGCGCGAGCAACGGCAGCGCCCTGCGGGTTTCTGCCGGAACGCCATCCCTGAGCCGTATACCCAGCATCGAATTGACGAAGGTTGTCTTCGCGGCGTTCGTGATCAGCCGCGGATAGCGATGGGACATGTATGTGAAGAACAGATCAGGCACAGGGACCACGGGCGGCCGCCACCACGGATCCCGCACCGTGCACTTGTAAGCATCGGGCACCTTGCGTTGGCGACCGTAATCGAGATATGCCGCCAGTCCGTTGCTGTGAGCCTTCTTGTCGGGGTGCAGCAGCCACACGCGTTGGCCTGAGAGCTTGAGCTCGTTCCATTGAGCGCGGGAGAAGGAAAGGCCCTTCAGATGCCTGGTGCCTGGTGGGCTGACGCGCTTGAGGTGGGTCTCGGCGATGCCGTACTTCAGCCGTGTGACCTCAGAGAGCGCGAAGAAGTCGTTGGCGCCTGTGACTGTTCCGAGCGTCGGTGCTCCGTACTCGTCGAGTCTCGTCATTCGTGCAGTCGCCGACCTGAACAGCTGGCGCGCATCGAACGACAGCGCCAGGTCGCTCCACTTGCCCTCGGCAGCGGGTGTGGCGCCGATCGGGTCCAGCGGGTGCACGTCGGCGAGGTCATCGGCGCCATTGACGTGGAACAGGCAGAACGAATCGCAAGGGCCGGTGCCATGCGCGACGAGCAGAACGACTTTCTCGTCGGCTCCATGAAACTGGAGCTGCTCGAACATCACGAGATTGACGACCGCGAATCGCCGGCGTAGCCACGTTCGGATCGGCTCGGCGTACCCGACCGTCAGCAACTCTGCCGGGAGCACCATCGCGAGGCGGCCGGTCGGGCGCAGGAACGCGGAGGCGTGCACCAGAGTCGCCGCCCACGACGATGCCAGGCCGGAGAGGCGAACGCCTTGCTCGAACGCGGCTGCTACCGAGCGTTTTCGTGTATGGCCGCGATGCTCTTGATATCGGACGAACGGCGGATTGCCGATGACGGCATCTTGCCAGCCGACACGGTCCCCGATCTGTGCAGGAGTCGACAGCTCGAAGAAGTCCGAGCGAACGAGGTTGGCACCGGCACCCGCCAGGTTGAGCAGCGCGCCCGACGCGTCCAGCGATGGCTGGTGCAGGTCGACCCCGGTCAGCTGCTTCGTGATCGCCTCCTGAGACGCTCCCATGGCTTCAAGACGTTCGGCGGCCGCGAGAAGGAAGACGGCCTCTCCGCACGTCGGATCGAGGATGCGCGCATCTGAGGAGCGAATAGCCCAGCGGCTGAGGAACTCCGCGATCGGCGGAGGCGTGAAGAATGCGCCCCGGGCCTTTCGGAGGGCCGCAGGGTCCGCCGATCGCAGCGCCATGGGAGCAGCCTACCGGGACGGCCGGACGGGAACATCTGTTCGTATCCCGCGCCGTCGCCGGCTCGTCAGGGCCATGCGGGCGTCGCAACGAGACGTCGATCGCCGGCTCCGCCGCCGCCGCCACTACTTCACCGTCAACGTCCCTTCCATCCCGGCCATGCGGTGTCCGGGCACCGAGCAGAAGAACTTGTAGGTTCCGGCTTTGAGTTCGAGCGTCAGCAGCTTCGTGCCGCCCTGGAACGTCGGCGTCGCGCCGACGACCTTGCCGGCGGAGGATTCGATCGTCACGTTGTGGCCGAGCGGCGACATGTTCGTGAAGTCGATCGAGACCTTCCCTGCGCTGGCTGTCAGCGATGTCTTGTTGTACTTGAGCTGACCTTCGGCGTTGGCTTCGAGGCTCAGCGCGCCGCTCGAGGTGCTCGCCGTGCTCGAGGTGCTCGTCGTGGTCGCGGGCGTGCTCGCGGTCGTCGCGGGGGTCGTGGAGGAGCTGCCGCAGCCGGCCAGCGCGAGCAGGCCAACGGCCAGAGTCACAGCTGAAAGCGTGGGCATGGAGTGCGTCTTTGCTCGGCCTTGCGCTAGGAAACTCACGAGTCAGGTCCTCCATCGATAGGGATCGTCAGCCGTAAGGACACCGCCACCGGCGGATCCTTCCCGAGGGGCGCCGCGAACGGCGCGAACTCTAGCCGCTTCGCGGGCTGCGCTACGCGGGTTGTGCCTCCTGCTGAGCGGTGCTCGCGTCGGCGTCCGCCTCGGCCGGAGGCAGCGGCGCGGCGGCTGCCGCCACGTGCGCCACGAGCGCGCCCAGCGCGCCGGTGAGCAGCGCCGCGAGCGCCCAGCGGGAGCCCGAGCGCTCGCGCCCGCGCACCGCGTCCAACGAGAGCCCGCCGGGCCCGGCCTCGACGAGCAGCAGCGCGGCGGCGATCAGCACCACGTTGTACTCGTAGCCGCCTTTGTTCAGCCACGGGCCGTTCTTACCGTGCACGGTCTCGATCGCGGTGAGCATCGTCGCAGTCAGCACCGAGGCCGCCAACGGCGTCGCCAGCCCGGCCGCGAGCAGCGCGCCGCCGCCGGCCTCGGCCGCTCCGGCCGCGATCGCGTTCGCCTTGCCCGGGCGCAGCCCGAGTTGCTCGAAGCTCTTCGCCGTCGCCTCCAGCCCGTGGCCGTCGAACCAGCCGAACAGCTTCTGGGTTCCGTGCCCAATGAAGAACCCCCCTACCGAAAGACGCAGCAGCAGTCGTCCAATCTTCATCTCAAAGCCCTTTCTCTATTGCTCACTGATATGCGTACAGGCCTACGGCGCCGCCGGCACTACCACGAGCGGGCCGTCGCTCGCCGGCAGCTCGCTCGTCTCGAACGAGCTCTGCGCGAGCCGCTCCACGTGGGCGGAGCGCTCGAGGAAGGCGTCGGCGGTCTCGAGGAAGCCGATGCGCGGCGTGCGGTAATGCATTGGCACCACCCAACGGGGCGACAGCCGCTCGACGATCGCCGCGGCCTGCTCGGCGCCGATCGTCGGCCCGCCGCCGACGGGCAAGATCAGCAGATCCACCTGGCCGATCGCCGCCGCCTGCTCATCGCGCAGGGCCCTCTGGCCGAAGTCGCCGAAGTGACATACGCGCAGGCCGTCGAGCTCGAACGCGAAGATCGTGTTCGGCCCGCGAGCGGTTCCGGCCTGCTCGTCGTGCTCGGAGGCGATCGCCGTGACCTCGCCCAGCGGCGACTCCAGGGTGCCAGCCGTCGAGCGCAGGATGGTGGGATCGCCGCCGATCGCCTCCACGCCGTTGTGGTCCATGTGCTCGTGTGTCACCAGCAGCAGCTCCGCCTCCACACCCTCGATCGGCGGGTAGTCGAACTGCATCCCGCGGCTCGCCGCCATCGCCGACATGTCCGCGAACGGGTCGATCGCGACGGTGTGCTCCCCGGCGCTCAGATGAAATGCGGACTGCCCGTACCACTCAACGCGCATGCTGCTCCTCTGCTGTCGTAGTTCGCGCGAGCTCTCTCGCAAGCTCTCTCGCGCCTGGCTCGAATCGCGGCTGCTCGCTGCGCTGCGCAGCCGCTCGGGCCGGCTGCGCGGACGCCGGCTCGACATAGTGATACTTGCCGCCGCGCAGCAGCGACGCGCCGGCCGCCACCAGGCAGGCGAGGATCGCGAACAGGAACGCCTCATGCAGCCCCGTGCTGAACGGTGCGGAGATCAGGTGTGGGAAGAACGAGCGGCCGGTGAGCGTCGCGCGACCGGCGGCCGACAGCGAGCCCAGCACGTGCGTGCCGAGCAGGTGTTCGATCGGGTTGTAGCCGAGGAACGCCGCGAACAGCACCGACACCGGCGGTGTGTGCGCGGCGCCGCTCGCCGCGGTCGCCGAGACGCCGTGGGCCTCGAGCCCGGCGCTCAGCGTGTGCGGCAGGTTCGACGCCAGCCCGAGGATCATCAGCGTGAAGAACACGCCGATCGAGAGCACCTGCGCGGAGTTCTGGAAGGTCTGGTTCATGCCGCCGCCGGCGCCGCGGTGCTGCGGCGGCAGGCTGTTCATCACCGCCGCCCGGTTGGGCGAGGCGAACATGCCCATCGAGATGCCGACCATCGCGAGCACCAGCGCGAACAGCGGGAACGGAAAGTCGATCGGCAGCAACGTCAGCAGGAAGAAGCTGAGCGCCGAGCCGAGCATCCCGCCCGTCGCGAACCAGCGCGCGCCGAAGCGGTCGGACAGGTATCCGGAGGTCGGGCCGGCGACGAGCATGCCGAGCGTCAGTGGCAGCATGTAGATGCCCGCCCACAGTGGCGTTTCGGTGAAGTCGTAGCCGTGCTGGGGCAGCCAGATGCCCTGCAGCCAGATGATCAGCATGAACATCAGCCCGCCCCGCGCGACTGCCGAGAGGAACGTCGACAGCGTCCCGAACGTGAACGCGCGGATGCGAAACAGCGGCAGGCGGAACATCGGCTCGGCGACACGGCTCTCGATCGCCGCGAACGCGGCCAGGCACGCCACGCCTGCGCCGAGCAGCCCGAGCACCCGCGGACTGCCCCAGCCAGTCGCATCGCCGCCGTATGGCCGGATGCCGTACGTGACCGACACCATGATCAAGATCAGCCCGAGCGCGAACGTGACGTTGCCCCACCAGTCCACGCGCGCGCGTTTGGGCGTGCTGCGCTCCTCGAGCTTCAGGTACGCCCAGACCGTGCCGAACAGGCCCACCGGCACGGAGATCAGGAACACCAGCCGCCAGTCGATCGGTCCCAGCAGCCCGCCGAGGATCAGCCCCACGAACATGCCGCTGACGCCCACGATGTTGTTGATGCCGAGCGCCATGCCGCGCTGGTTGGCCGGGAACGCGTCGGTGATGATCGCCGCCGCGTTGGCCAGCAGGAACGCCGCGCCGATCCCCTGCACGATGCGAAAGGCGATCAGATACGTGGCCCCGGCGCGCCCGTTGAGCCAGTCCACGGTCAGCACCAGCGAGGCGAGCGTGTAGATGACGAAGCCGAGGTTGTACATCTTGACCCGCCCGTACATGTCGCCGAGGCGGCCGAGGCTCACGATCAGCACGCTCGTCACGACCAGGAAGCCGAGAATCATCCACAGCAGGTAGAAGCTGTTGGCCGGGACCAGCGGATCGAGGTGGATGCCTCTGAAGATGTCCGGCATCGCGATCAGCGTGATCGAGCCGTCCAGCGTCGCCAGCAGCACCCCCAGCGTGACGTTCGACAGCGCGATCCACTTGTAGCGATCCGAGCTTCCCGAACGTGGAGTGCGCGCGCCCGCGTTCATGGTCGCCTGGATGCCCGCCGCGTTCGCCACCTACGCATATATACAGGAAAACTGAGCAGTTTCCCTGCTCTTCTCGCTATATAGTCTGCGAGGCCGTGGGCAAGGGCGTAGACACCACTCGCCTGGCGAGCGAGCTGCGCATGGTGCTCGGTCACCTGATGCGCCGGCTGCGCGCCGAGCATCGCTTCTCGCTGTCGCAGGGCGCCGTGCTCGGACGCCTGGACCGCGAAGGCACGCGCTCGATCGGCGATCTGGCGGTCGCCGAGCGCGTGCGCCCGCAGTCGATGACGCAGACCGTCAGCGACCTCGAGGCCGACGGTCTGATCGCGCGCCGCGCCGACCCCGCCGACGGGCGGCGGATGCTCGTCGAGCTGACCGAGCAGGGACTGCAGACGCTCGAACAGGACCGCCGCCAGCGCGAGGGATGGCTCGCGCGCGCGATCGCCGAGGACCTCTCCCCCGAGGAGCAGCAGGTGCTGATGCAGGCGCTCGCGCTGCTGCGGCGCCTGGCCGAGGATTGACCGGTCAGTATTCGTCGCCCTTCTTGCTGGGAGTGGTCGAGGTGGTGTTCGTCGGCGCGCTGCCTGTCGGCGCTTCCGCGGTGTTCTCCTCAGTGCAATAGGCGCAGCGTGTTTTCGCCGTCGTCCACGAAGTACACGCCTGTGCCGCCGGGCGCTACAGCCAGGCCGAACAGCGACCCGGCGCCCATCTTCGAATCGGCGAGCTGGGTGCTCAGCTGCTTGCCTGCGGGCGTCGTCTCGACGATGTTGCCATCGCCGGCGTTGGTCGTGACGATGTCGCCGTTGGGCGCCAGCACGAGTCCAAGCGGTTCCTTGAGGTGGCCGCCTTCGGTGACCGTCGTGCCGCCGGCGGGAGCCGGTGTCGTGCGGGTCAGGGCCTGTGGGATCGCGGTGATGCGGTTGGCCAGCGTGTCGGCGAGATACAGCGTGCCGTTGGCCGCGAGCGCCAGGCCCGTCGGGCCGATCACGAGCGCCGCCGGTGAATCGACCCAGGGGATCCCGTTGGCGATCACCTGCTGGTTGATGACCGCCGGCGGCTGTCCGGGGCCGGACTGCAGGCGGATGCGCAGCACCGTCGAGTTGTCGATCGTGTGCGCGCCCTTCGCCGCCCCGCCGTTCAGCGCGTTGCTCACGAACAGCGTTGTCGTGCTCCCCTGGCTGATCGCCGTCGAATCCCACGGGCCCTGAATCTGCGGACCCGCGATCGTCTCGATCGCCTTGCCGCTGCTGTCGAGCACGATCAGGCAGCCGTACTTGGCCGTCGCCGACTTGCCATTGGTCGTCGGCAGGCTGCCGACGACCACAAAGCCGCCCGGCAGCACGTTCAACGCGGTCGTCAGGCCCACGCCTCCAGGACACGGACCCCGGAGCGCCTTCGCGTTCACGCTCGCGAACAGCGAGCTCTTGCCGGCCGGCGTGACCTCGTCGATCGTCGTGCCCGTGCCCTGCTCGTTTTCCTTGTCATTGAAGTTGCTGACGAGCAGATTGCCCGCCTGCAGCTTGCCGACGCTGCTGGGGATCACCACGAGGCCGTATGGGTTCACGTCGCCGTCAGCCGGCACCGTGGAGCCGAGCGTGCTCGCGGTCGTAAACGGCGCGATGAACGCGGTCGGCGTCGCGGCGGCACTCGATTTGGCGGCGGCACTCGTGGTGCTCGTCGAGCTCGAGCTGCTCGAGCTGCCGCAGCCCGCGAGGGCGAGCGCCGCGACAGTGATAACGGCAAGCGAACATCTGGGCACCGGGCATCTGGGCACTGGGCACATCTCCTGTCGGTTGAGTCTCGGAGGGTCGGTTGGGCGATGCCGGTTATGGCAGCGTTCCACCACAGACTCCTGCTCACCCGATTGCTTCCCATGCCCGAACGTTCGGTGGGAGATCGTTCCGCCGGGAGATCACTCTTGGGAGATCATTACGTTTTGTAATGATTCCGTTCGGAATCATTACGTCGGTAAACATTCCGGCGAGCGAAGTGACATGACGAACCACGACCGGCCAAGGCCAAGGCCAAGGCCAAGGCCAAGGCCAAGGCCAAGGCCAAGGCCAAGGCCAAGGCCAAGGCCAAGGCCAAGGCCGAGGCCACTGCCTCTACGGCTCGGTGTGGACGACCACATCGGCGATGCCGTCGATCCGCTGGCGCAGCTCCTCCTCGAGCTCGCCGGCCAGGCGGTGGGCGTCGGTCAGGGACTCGGACGGGTCGACGACCAGCGTCAGGAACAGCACCTCGCCGGCGTCGGTCGACAGCAGACGCACCCGCTGCGGATCGCTGCCGGTGCGCTCGCGCACGAGCTGTTCGATTGCGCGCGTGCGCTGCAGGTCGGTGCGGTTGTCGGGCGCACGCGCGGCGAGCGGACGCTCGAGCGGCTCGAGGTGGGTCTGCACGTCGGTCACGCCCGGCCGTGCGCGGATCGCCTGCTCGACGCGCTCGGCGATCTCGTGCGCGGAGCGTACGTCGAGGTCGGCTGGGAACTTGAGGTGCAGCGACACGCTCCTCGACCCCCGCTGCTCGAAAATCGTGATGTCGTGGGCCTCCTTGACGAGCGGCTCGGAGAGCGCGATCGCGAGCACGCGGTCGCGTAGGTCCAGGCCCTGGCTGCGGGGCTCGACGTGCACGACGACGTCGCTGCCGGGCAGCGCCTGCTCGAGCGCGCTCTCGACGAGGTCGGCGGTGCGGTGGCCCTCGACCACCGCCTGACCCGGTGGCACGCTGACGACCACGTCGGCGAAGTAGCGCCCGGCCGACTCGCGCAGTCGCAGCCGGTCCAGTGCGACCTCCGCGCCGAGTGCCGCGATCGCGCGCTCGGCGGCGACGCGCGCCTGTTCGGGCGCGCGGTCCATCAGCACGTTGGCGTTGACTGCGATCAGGCGCACGGCCGTCACGAAGATCACGACGGCGACGAGCAACGCCGCCAGCGAGTCGCCGTCGTGGAAGCCCGCGTGCACGGCAACGAGGCCGGCAAGCACCGCCAGCGAGCCGGCCATGTCGGCGGCGAAGTGGGCGATGTTGGAGCGCAGTGCAGGGCTGTCGTCGCGGTGCGCGGTCGCAAGCGAGATGCTCATGCGGCCGACTTCCAGCATCAGCGCGACACCGATCACCGCGAGCTCGTACCAGTGCACGCTCGGCGGCGCACCGGTCCCGGTCAGGCGGGTGATCGCCTCGACGCTCACGAGCACGCCGCCCGCCAGCAGGATCGCCGCCTCGCCGAGCGCGCCGAGGTTCTCCGCGCGACGATGCCCGTAGGGATGCTCGAAGTCGGCGGGCCGTCCTGCGAGTTTGACCGCGAAGAACGTGAGCACCGCCGCGATCACGTCGCCGCTGGACTCGATCCCGCTCGAGATCAGCCCCAGGCTGGCGCTCGCCAGCCCGACGCCGAGCTTCAGGATCACCAGCAGAGTGGCCGCCGCGACTGAGACCAGTGTGCTGGCCCGCCGTGTCAGCAAGCGCGACTCCCCCATCTGCGACATGGCTTGGAAGACTATGGTCCCTCTGCCGTGCGAGCCGTCTGCCTGTCGTCTGCTGACGGCAGCTGAGCGTCGCCGCGCGTGAGCGGCACACGGTCTGACCCTGGCCGGTCGGCCGGGCCCGGCGAAAGGAATCGCGACGGCGCGGAGTCTCAGGACATTGCCCGTCCCACAACCGTGCCGCCGGCTCGACCCCCCGCCGTGTGGCCAAAGGAGTCCTGATGCGCCCAGCCCTGAAGACCCTCGTCCCCCCGCTCGCCATAGCGCTGACCTTGGCGGCGTGCGGCAGTAGCTCGAACAGCTCGACTGGCTCGAGCTTCACGACGCCGGCCAGCACCACATCAGCCCCGAGCAGCGCGAGCTCGGGCGTCGTGAAGACGGCGTCGAGCACAACGCTTGGCTCGACCGTGCTGGTCGACGCGCAAGGCAAGACGCTCTACCACCTCAGCGGCGAGCAGAACGGAAAGTTCCTGTGCACCAGCGCCGCGTGCGTCGGCGTGTGGCCGCCTCTCAGCGCGAGCGCGGGCACCGGCGGCGTCGGCGGCCTGGAAACGGTCAAGCGCCCCGACGGCAGCGAGCAGCTCGCTTACAAAGGCGAGCCGCTGTACACGTTCGCAGGCGACAAGGCGGCCGGCGAAGCCAACGGCCAGGGCGTGAAAGCCGACGGCGGGACATGGAGCGCCGTGACCACCAGCGGCGCGGCCCCCGCGCAGAGCAGCTCGGCCTCCCAGTCGGCGCCCGCCGCGGCGACGAGCTCGAGCGGCGCAGGCTCGAGCGGCGGCGGTAGCGGCGGCTACGGATACTGAACCCTCCCCGAGCCTGAGGGTCGCCCCCCGGCGGCGGCCCTCAGGCGCAGTTCGGGCGGGCGCGTCGCAGGTCGGGCGGGCGCGTCGCAGGTTGGTCGCGGGCTGGCGAGCGTCCCACGCTAGTCGTATCGTGAGTCAGTGGCTCACGAGCACCTCGCGCACTCCCGCGAACCGCATTCCCACGGCGCGCACTCCCACGGCGTCAGCCCCGACGCCGACCGCCGAAGGCTGGCGGGTGCGCTCGCGCTGATCGTGGGCTTGATGGCCGTGGAGTTGACGGCGGGGGTCGTCGCGCATTCGCTCGCGCTGCTCTCCGACGCGGGGCACATGCTCACGGACGCCGCCGCGATCGGCTTCTCGCTGCTCGCTCTGCGGCTGGCTGCACGCCCGCCGGGTGGCGCGCTGACGTTCGGCCTGAAGCGCGTGGAGATCGTCTCCGCGCTGGCGAACGGCGTCACGCTGCTGATCCTGGCGGTGCTGATCGCATACGAGGGCGTGCGCCGGCTGTTCGTGGCGCCGCACGTGCACGCGGGCCTGGTGCTGGCGGTCGCGCTCGTCGGCATGCTCGTCAACGTCGCTGCGATGTGGACGCTGTCGGGCGCGAATCGCCGCAGCCTGAACGTCGAGGGCAGCTTCCAGCACATCCTCACCGACCTGTACGGCTTCATCGGCACCGCGATCGCCGCCGGCGTGATCCTGGCGAGCGGCTTTCAGCGCGCGGACGCGATCGCCTCGCTGTTCATCGCCGGGCTGATGGTCCGCTCGGGGATCGCGCTGGTCAGGGACTCCGGCCGGGTGTTCCTGGAGGCGGCGCCCAAGGGCCTTGACCCGCAGGAGATCGGCCGCGCACTGGTCGCCCAGCCGGAGGTCGTGGAGGTTCACGACCTGCACGTGTGGGAGGTCACGAGCGGCTTTCCCGCGCTCTCGGCGCACGTGCTGGTGGGCAGCGACAGCGACTGCCACGCGGCGCGCCGGGCGATCGAGGCGATGCTGCGCGAGCGCTTCGAGCTCGAGCACACCACGCTGCAGGTCGACCACGTCGCAAGCGAGCTGCTGGATATCGCGCCCGCCGAGGCGCCCTGACCGCGCCCCGGGCGCCGTCAGTCGCGCTTACGCCCGCTCAGGCGCCCTGACCGCTGGGCCGCACGAGCACCTCGTTGACGCTCACGTTCGGCGGCTGGCCGATCGCGAACAGCACCGCGCCGGCGATGTCCTCGCTCGACAGCGGGGTGACGCCGGCAAAGCGCTTGGCCATCTGCTCGAGCACCTCGGGGCGGTTGTGGCCGGGCAGCTCGGTGGCTACGGCGCCGGGCTCGATCAGCGTCACGCGCACGCCCAGCGCGACGCCCTCCTGGCGCAGCGACTCCGAGAACGCGCCGACGCCGAACTTCGTCAGGTTGTACACGCCGGAGCCCTGGCGGGCGACGCGACCGGCGACGGAGCTAACGTTGACGATGTGCCCGGAGCCCTGCTCGTGCATCAGCGGCAGCGCCGCGTGCGTGCAGTAGAGCACGCCGAAGACGTTCGCGTGGATCATGCGCCGCCACTCCTCGGTGGGCGCGTTCTCGATCGGTCCCAGCAGCATCACGCCGGCGTTGTTGACGAGCACGTCCAGGCGGCCGAGCTCGGAATGCGCGCGTGCCACGAACGCCTGCGCCTGGGACTCCTCGCCGACGTCGGTCGGCACGGCGATCGCGCGCCCACCCTCCTGCACGATCCGTTGCGCGAGCGCTTCGATGCGATCGGCACGGCGCGCGGCCAGGGCGACGGCGGCGCCGGCACGCGCACAAGCCAGTGCGGTGGCCTCGCCGATGCCGGAGGAGGCGCCGGTCACGGCGACCACCTGAGACGAGAGATCGACGGTCATGCGCCGAGCTTAGCCGCAGTCGCTCAGCGATCCCGGGGGAGCGGCCGATAACCAGGCCACATCGAAGATCGCTCTTTTTGGCCTGCCGGTGGGTTTTAGCAGGCGTTATGACGGGCACGGTTAGATGTGATCCGTCGGGAAGGTAACCGCGCATATGGCGTCGAACGACCTAGTGGGAACGGTCCCACCAAGAATGGTTGACAACGCAACTATCGTCGCGTATAATTCCGACTCCAAGCATCGGATTAGAAGGACGCACATGACTGACTCGCCCACAAACCCAACCCTCACACTAGAGCACGAGACCGAGCAGCTCGGCCCGGAGACGGAGACCGAGACGGTGGTCGCTGCCCCGGAGCGGCTCGACAGCCCGATCGAGCGGCTCGACGTCAGCACCCCAGACACGTTCATCCCGGAGGCTGTCGACCAGCTGCTGGCCCACTCGCGGCGCTACCCGCTGCTCACCCCCGCGGAAGAGATCGACCTCGCCAAGCGGATCGAGCGCGGCGACCTGCACGCCAAGGAACTGCTCGTCAACTCCAACCTGCGCCTGGTCGCCTCCAACGCCCGGCGCTACCAGAACCAGGGCCTGCCGCTCGGCGATCTCGTCCAGGAGGGCATGCTCGGCCTGATCCGCGCCAGCGAGAAGTTCGACTGGCGCAAGGGCTTCCGCTTCTCGACGTACGCCACCCTGTGGATCCGCCAGGCGATCCAGCGTGGCCTGGAGAACTCGGGGCGCACGATCCGCCTGCCCGTGCACGTCGCCCAGCGCTCCCGCAAGGTCGGGCGCGTCGAGCGCGAGCTGTCGGTCAGGCTTGGCCGCGAGCCGACGCTCGAGGAGCTCTCCGAGGAGACCGGGCTGCCGATCGATCAGGTGGAAGAGGTGCGCCACCAGCGCGCCGCGCTCGTCAGCCTCGACCAGCAGATCGGCGAAGATGGCGACACGGCGCTAGGCGACCTGCTGCCCTCCGACGCCGAGGTGCCGGAGGAGACGGCCTGGGAGAACGAGCGCGAGCGGATCGTGCACCGCGCGATCGAGCAGCTGCCTGAAACCGAGCGCAAGGTCCTGACCCTGCGCTTCGGCACCGGCCGCGAGGATCCGCAGACGCTCACCGCGATCGGCAAGCGGCTCGGGTTCTCCGCAGAGCGCGCCTCCCAGCTCGAGCAGCGGGCGCTGAAGAAGCTCGCAGAGTCGCCAGAGCTGGCCGCGCTGCGCGAGGCCGCGTAAGCCCCAAGATCCCTCTCTGAACGCAAAGGCCCTCGGCGGGAAGCTTCCGCCGGGGGCCTTTTGCGTTTTGGCGTCTATTGCGGTTCCGGTCGGTGCATGCACCGACCGGCCGGCCGCGCATGCGCGGCCGGTGAAGGGCCGCATGCGGCCCTTCCTCAGAGATGACGGCGGAGCATGCGTCCCGCAGGCGCTCGGCGGTCGGATAGGGCCGTGATGACCAGCCAGTCGACATCTAGCTTGGTCAAGCTTAACCAAGCTGTTACCGTAGATCCCATGAGGGTCAACGTGGGCGATGCCAAGACGAACCTCTCGCAGCTGCTCGCGCGTGTGGAGGCCGGCGAAGACGTGGAAATCGCACGCGACGGGGTGCCGGTGGCGAAGCTCGTGCGCGTCGAGACGGTCGAACGCCCTGGGGAGCGCTTCCTGAAGGGCTGGGGCGCTATGGCAGGCCAGATCTGGATCTCAGACGACTTCGAGTTCAGCGAGGAGGAACTGGACGAGATGTATGCCGAATGGGACGAGGAGGACAAGCTCCTTTGAGACTCCTGCTCGACACCAACGTGCTCCTGTGGCGCATGCACGGCACTCCAACGCTCAGCGCCAAGGCGAGCAAGCAGGTGGACGCGGCCGACGAGCTGATGGTGAGCGTCGTCTCGTTCGTCGAGATCGGCATCAAGGCTGCGACGGGCAGGCTGCGGATGCCGGTCGGCCTGCGCGAGCACGTGCTCGATAGCGGCGCGCGGATCCTCGGCCTGTCGCCCGAGCATGGCCTCGGCATCGCCGAGCTGCCCCTCCATCACCGCGACCCCTTCGACCGCCTGCTCATCTCGCAGGCGCGCAGCGAGGGGCTGACGATCGTCACAGCCGATCGTCGCTTCGCGGACTACGACGTGCCCGTCGTCCTGGCTGTCGCGTGAGCTTTCGCTAGGGTGCGCCAGTAACAGCTGACCGCGCGAAACGAGGTGAGCCAGATGGACAAGTCTTCTTGGGACCGCGTCGTCCAGTGGACGATCGCGATCGGGGAACGCATCCTCGCGCCGATCGAGCGCTTCATCGGCAAGCGCTCGCTGGTGGGCGACGCGACGTTCTTCCCGCTGGAGCGCTTCCCGTGGGTGTCGCACATCGAGGAGAACTGGACGGTGATCCGCGAGGAGGCCGAGCGGCTGCTGGAGGTGCAGGGCGAGCTGGCCAACTTCCAGGACATCTCCAAGGACCAGGTCGAGATCACCGACGACGACCGCTGGAAGACTTTCTTCATCTACGGCTATGGCTTCGAGGCCAAGCTCGGCGTGCAGATGTGCCCGCGCACGGCGGCGCTGATGCGCGAGATCCCGGGCATGACGACCGCGATGATCTCGATCCTGTCCCCGCGCAAGCACATCCTCGACCACCGCGGCCCGTACAAGGGCGTGCTGCGCTACCACCTCGGGCTGATCGTGCCCGAGGACGCCGAGGCCTGCCGCATCCGCGTCGGCGGGGACGTCCGCCACTGGGAAGAGGGCAAGAGCATGGTCTTCGACGACACGTTCAACCACGAGGTCTGGAACGACACCGACGAGACGCGCGTGGTGCTGTTCGTCGACGTGCTGCGCCCCCTCCCCTTCCCCGAGTCGGCGATCAACCGCGCGATCGTCAAGGCGATCGGCTACTCGCCGTTCGTGCTCGACGCCAAGCGCAACCAGGAGGCGTGGGAACGGCGCTTCCTGCAGCGCCGCACGGACGTCTCAGACGTTCGAGACGCTCAGGCCAGTGCCCTGTAGCAATTCGTTGGCTTGCGTGTTCAGCGTCGTGAACTCGCCCGTGACGATCAGCAGGCCCAGGCAGATCATCACCGCGCCGCCGATGCCGATGATCACCGGGAAGTGGCGCTTGACGACGCCGAGCGCGGTCGTCATCCGCTCGAACGCAAGCGCGATCAGCAGGAACGGGATCGCAAGACCCGCCGAATAGCAGGCGAGCAGCAGGGCGCCGTGCGCCGCTGAGCTGGAGATCGCCGCCTGCGTGAGGATCGCACCGAGCGTGATGCTCGTGCAGGGCGTCCACGCGATCGCGAACGCCGCCCCCGCCACCAGCGGCCCGCCGCGGCCTGCCAGGCGCAGCAGCGACTCGGAGTGCCACTCGCGGTTGAGCATGCCGATGAACGGCGTCGCCAGGAACACCACTCCCATCACGATGATCAGTGCGCCGCCGACCTGCTCGAGCAGGTGTTTGTGCGTATTCAGCGACGAGCCGATGACCGTCGCCGAGAGGCCGAGCAGGATGAAGATCAGCGAGAAGCTCGCGATGAACAGCAGGCTCGGGACGAGCACGCGGCGCACGCCGACGCCCTCTTTCAGGTCGGCTGGCGTGACGCCGATGACGGTCGACAGGTAGCCCGGCACGAGCGGCAGCACGCACGGCGACAGGAACGACACCAGCCCGGCTGCCATTGCCAGCGGAATGCCGACGCCGCTGGCGGTGTCCGAGGAGACGGCAAGGATCAGCTGGGCGTGGCTCACGACTGCATCTCCGAGGCAGGATCGCGCATCGCGGCGCGCAACCGCGCCACCTCGCGCTCGAGCCGCGCGACGCGCTCGTACAGATCGTCGGGCTGGCGCGGGCGCTCGGGCTCGCGCGCGGCGATCCGCGGCGGCGCCTCGGCGGTCGACTCATACGCGAGCGGCTGCGCGTCGTCCTCGTCGCTCTGCAGCAGCTGCGCGTAGCGCTCCTCCTTGTGGCCGGGGCGACGCTCCAGGCGCGCCACCAGCTCACGCTCGATCAAGCGTCCGAGCGTGTCCTGCACGTCGGCGAGCTCGCCGAACGCGTGCATCCGCTCGGTGCGCTGCTTGAGCTCGCCGGGTGTCTGCGGCCCGCGCAGCATCAGCACGCACATCACGGCCTGCTCGGCGGAGCTCATCGGCAGCGCGTCGGCGAGCAGGTGGCGGTACTTCGCCGCGCGGCTGCCGGCGCCGCTGGCGAGGCGCGTGTAGCCGCGGCGTTCCAGGCGGTGCAGCGCGTCGCGGATGGTCGCGTCGTCGTATTCGACCACGGGATCGCGGTTGGTCGACTGGTTGCACGCCAGGCGCAGCGCGTTCAGCGACAGCGGGTAGGCGTCCGGGGTCGTGCGCTGCTTCTCGAGCAGGCAGCCGAGCACGCGCGTCTCCGTCGAGGAGAGATCCATGATGCTTAACCTTAGAATGCGCAAAAAGGAGACGCGATGGCGATGTCAGACAGCGAACACCAGGATGGAGTTGCCGCGCTGGCAGGCGAAGCCGTCGCGCCGATCCAGGAGGAGCTGCGTCAGCGCCTCGTCGTCGAGGTCGGCGATCGCGACGCGCTCGCGATCGAGACGGCGCTGCTGAAGGCGTTCATCAACGGCATGCGCGCGGGCGGCGCGGAGGCCGCGGAGACGATGATCGAGCAGACCGTCGCCCGTACCGCGCTCGCGAGCGCCGGCCAGATCCCCACCCCCGCGCAGCTCGATCAGCCGCTCCCGTCGCTGGACCCGTGGGCGGCCAAGTACGGCGGCGAGGCGTAGGCGGCGAGGCGTAGGCGGCGAGCGCTCGGGTCCGCCCCCCGCACGCTGCTCGGCGGCTCGGCCGGCGCCCTGGCGGGCGCGGCATCCGCCGGTAAAGTCAGCTCCGTGAGCCATCAGCCCTTCGCCCAGGGACACGGCGGGATGGGTGCCCGCCAGCCCCGGCGCTCGCGCCGCGCGAGCCCATCCGAGCCGGGCCCGCGCCCCGAGGACATCCCCGACAGACACGTCTCGCTGCGGCGCATCGGCCGCCTGTTCATCCCCTACCGGCTGCGCCTGGGCCTGCTGCTCGGGCTGATCGTGCTCGGCTCGATCCTCAGCGTCGCCTCGCCGTTCCTGCTGCGCGAAGCGATCAACAAGGGCATCATCAAGCACGACCTGACGCTGCTGTCGTGGCTCGTCGGCGGCATGATCGCACTGGCGATCATCAACGGCGTGATCGGCGTCGCGCAGACGTGGATCTCAAACCAGGTCGGCCAGCACGTGATGCACGATCTGCGCGCGGCCGTGTTCGCGCACCTGCAGCGGATGTCGCTGGCGTTCTTCACGCGCACGCGCTCGGGCGAGGTGCAGGCGCGCATCGCGTATGACATCGGCGGCATCGACGACGTCGTCACGAGCACCGCGACCTCGACTGTCTCGACAGTCGCGACCGTCACGGCGACCGTCGTCGCGATGTTCGCGCTGAGCTGGAAGCTGACCGTGTTCTCGCTGATCCTGCTGCCGTTCTTCGTGTGGCTGACCCGCCGTGTGGGCAACGAGCGCCGGCGCATCCAGTCGGTTCGCCAGGGCCGCCTGGCGGACATGTCGACGCTGGTGGAGGAGTCGCTGTCGGTATCGGGGATCCTGCTCGGCAAGACGATGGGGCGCTCCCAGGAGCTCGTCGAGCGCTTCAGCTCGGAGTCAAGCGAACTCGCCGACCTGGAGGTGCGCGCGCGGATGGCGGGACGCTGGCGCATGGCCTCGGTGCAGATGGCCTTCGCGATCATGCCCGCCGCCGTGTACTGGTTCGCGGGCTACAACATCGCCCACGGCCACAACGCGATCTCGATCGGCACGGTGGTCGCGTTCACGACGCTGCAGACGCGCCTGCTGTTCCCGATGCAGCAGCTGCTGTCGGTGGGCCTTGAAGTGCAGACGTCGCTGGCGCTGTTCGGGCGCATCTTCGAGTACCTGGACCTGCCGGTGGACATCGTCGAACGCCCCGCCGCGCGCGCGCTGAGCGGCGTGCGCGGCGACGTCGAGCTCGAGGACGTGTGGTTTCGCTACGCGCCCGAGGCGCCGTGGACGCTCGAGGAGATCAGCGCCGAGATCCCCGCCGGCACACGTACGGCGCTGGTCGGCGAGACGGGCTCGGGCAAGACCACGCTCGCGTACCTGGTCGCGCGGCTGTATGAGGCGCAGCGCGGCTGCGTGAGCATCGACGGCGTCGACATCCGCGATGTGACGCTCGACTCGCTGGCGGCGACGGTCGGCCTCGTCTCACAGGAGACCTACCTGTTCCACGCCTCGATCCGCGAGAACCTGCGCTTTGCGGGGGTGGGCGGGCGTCAATACAGCGACCGGGAAATCGAAGACGCCGCGCGGGCGGCCCAGATCCACGAGCTGATCGCCTCGCTGCCGGAGGGCTATGACACGCCGGTCGGCGAGCGCGGCTACCGCTTCTCCGGCGGGGAGAAGCAGCGCATCGCGATCGCGCGCACGGTGCTGCGCAACCCGCCGGTGCTGATCCTCGACGAGGCGACCTCGGCGCTTGACACCGAGACCGAGCGCGCCGTGCAGCAGGCGCTCGACGAGCTCTCGCGCGGGCGCACGACGATCGCGATCGCGCACAGGCTCTCGACGATCAAGGACGCCGATCAGATCCTCGTGCTCGACTCCGGGCACATCGTCGAGCGCGGCACGCACGATGAGCTGGTGGCGCTCGGCGGTCGCTACGCGGCGCTGCTGAGCGGCGCCGAGGTCGCCCCCGATCAGGCGGTCGCGTCGATGTTCAGACGCACGTAGTCGACGGTCACCGGCTCCCCCTCCGGGGACGATGCGCCGAGCCGCGCCAGCACGTCGTCCATGAACTGCTCGCGCAGCTGCTCGGGCAGCTGCTGCACGTGCGGGCCGAGCACGATCGTCGACAGGAACGCGCGCGGGTCCTCGGGCTGGCGCGGCGCCGGCTGAAGCCAGCACTCGGCCTCCTCGAAGCCGGCGGCGAGCAGGCGCTCGCGCGTGATCTGCGGGCCGGCGTAGTTCCACGGCGCGTGCCAGTCGGCGAAGTGCTGCGCGTAGGGCTCGTGCGCGAGCACCTCATTGGCCTGCCCGCGCAGGATGTCGATGTTGCCCTCTCCCCCGCACTGCGCGAGGAGCCGCCCGCCCGGCGCGAGCGCCGCGCGCAGGCGCGCGAACAGCCGCTCGTGGTCGGCGATCCAGTGGAAGGTGGCGGTCGAGAGGATCGCATCGACGGGCTGCTCCAGCTCGAGCTCCAGCAGGTCCCCGACGCGCAGGTCCGCCTCCGGCCCCAGCCGCTCGCGGGCGGCCGCGATCATCGACGGCGACTCGTCGACCGCGATCACGCGCCCACGTGGTAGGCGCTCGATCAGCGCCTGCGTGATGCGCCCGGAGCCGCAGCCGGCGTCGAGCACGGTCTCATCGCCGCGCAGCTCCAGGCGCTCGAGCACCGCCAGCCCGAGCGCCTCCATCGTGCCCGAGATGCGGTCGTAGCTGGCTCCATCCCACTCACGTACTGGCATACGACCGTACGTTATCACGTACTCGCGTCGCTCGCCAGTTCGGCGAGGATCCGCGACAGCTGCCCGCCCTGCCAGGCGATCGGCGAACGCGGCGGCGCCGCGGCGTCCTCGACGACCAGCCTCGCGCCGGGGATCGCGCGCGCGTAGCGTTCGCCGACGGCGAGCGGATGCCCGGGGTCGGCCTCGTCGCGGCTGGCGACGACGGAAGTCGGCACGGCGATCGCGGACAGCTCGGCGAAGCTCTCGAACGGGCGCGAGCGCGGCACGACTTCGAGCGCGTCGGCGACTGCGCCCGGATGCTCGTGCGCGGACAGGCGCTGGCGCAGCACGGTCGCGACGGTCGCGCGGAAGGACTCCGGCAGCGCGCTCAGGTCATACGCGCTGACGAAGCCCTCGACCCCACCCTCGCGCAGCCCGCGCGCGAGCGCGTCCCAGCCGGCGAAGTCCGCGTCGCCGGTGCGCGCCTCCGGGTCGAACGCGGGCGTGATGATCGCGAGCGCCGCCACGCGCTCGGGGTGCTCGAGCGCGAAGCGCACCGCTGTATGCGCGCCCATCGACGCCCCCGCCAGCAGCGCGCGCTCGATCCCCGCCGCCGCGAGCACGTCGGCGAGGTCGGCCGCGAGGCGCTCGTAGCCGTAGGCCGTCGGATCGGGCGCCGGCGCCGAGCGCCCGTGCCCGCGCGCGTCGTAGGCGATCACGCGGTGCCCGGAGCGCTCCAGCGTGCGCGAGCCCATCACCACGTAGCGGCGCGTGGCGGTGATCCCATGCAGCAGCACGACAGCGGCGCCGTGGCCGGCCTCCTCGCCGGCGAGCGCGACGCCGTCGCCGCTCACGACGCTCAGCTGGCGCGGCCCCGCTGCTGCCGGCGACGGCGCGTCAGACATGTACGGCGGCGTGCGCGCGCAGCAGCTCCGCGGAGCGCTGCGGGCGCTCCATGAAGAACAGGTGCCCGACGCCGTCGAAGATCTCCAGCTGCGCGCCTGCGATCAGCTCGGCGACCAGGTGGCCGTTGGCCACCGGCAGCAGCTCATCGGCGGTGCCGTGCAGCACGAGCGTCGGCAGCTCGATCTCGCCGAGACGCGCCGAGGTGTCGTGCCTGGCGATCGCGAACGCCTGCTGCGCGATCACCGCGAGCGCGACGCTGCGCCGCATCGCACGCTCGACGAACTGCGCCCACTGCTCGTCATCGGCGGCGAACGCCGGCGAGACGTTGATCTCCCAGGAGGTGCGCAGCGCGAGCTCGCGGTCGCCCGACTCACGCGCCTGCGTGATCCGCTGCAGCACGTCCTCGCTCAGGTGCACGCTGCGCGGACCGCCGCAGCTGGTGCAGCCGAGCGCGAGCGTGCGAATCCGCGCCGGATGCGCGAGCGCGAGCTCCTGCGCGATCATCCCGCCCATCGAGATGCCGAGCACGTGCGCGGAGTCGAGCTCGAGCGCCGCCAGCAGGCCGGCTGCGTCCTCGGCCATCTCGCGAATCGTGATCGGGCCCTGCAGGCGGCTGCTGGCGCCGACACCGCGGTGGTCGTAGACGATCACGTCGAAGTCGCGGCGCAGCTCTGCCAGGAACGGCTCGCCCCAGCTCAGCGCGGTGCCGCTCATCCCCATGATCATCAACAGCGGCGGGCCTGCTCCGCTGCGTTCGCAGTCGAGCTCGATGTCGCCGACGGGGATCACGGTCATTGCGCCCCGATCCTATACCGGCAGCGCGAGCTGATCGGCGGGCTCTCCCCCGCCGCTCGCGCCCGCTGCAGGCTCACCGCGCTCGCCGGCGTCCGGCCGCGCGCGCGTCGCGTTCAGTCCGGCGACGCGCACGCCGAGCAGCCGCACGGGCCGCGCCGGCGAGTACTCGCGCAGCAGCCGCAGCGCCACGTCGCTGACGAGCTGCGCGTCGCACGTGGGCTCCGCGACGGTGTGCGCGCGCGTGACGGTGGTCCAGTCGTCGAGGCGCACCTTGATCCCGATCGTGCGGCCGCGGCGTCCGTGCGCGGCGAGGCCCGCGCACAGCTCCTCGGCCATCAGCGACAGCTGCTCGCGCATCTGCGCTGGGTCGCTGACATCGGTGTCGAACGTGCGCTCGCGCGACTCGGACACGACCTTGCGCGCGGCGCCGATCTCGCCATCGTGTTCGAAGCGCGCACGGCGCCCGAGCTCGCGCCCGAGGTTCGGCCCGAAGCGCTCGGTCAGCAGCTGCTCGGGGGCGGCGCCGAGCGCCGCGAGCGTGCTCAGCCCCAGCTCGGCCAGGCGCGCGGCGGTCTTCGGCCCGATGCCCGGCACGAGCCCCGGCGGCGCGCCCGCGAAGCGCGCGCACGCCTGCTCGCGGCTGAGCACGACGAAGCCGGCGGGCTTCTCGGCGTCGGAGGCGACCTTGGCGACGAGCTTGTTCGGCCCGATGCCGACCGAGCACGTCAGCTGCGTGGCGGCCTTGATCTCGGCGATCAGCCTGCGCATCGCCGCGCGCGGCGAGAACAGGCCCGCGATGTCGAGGTACGCCTCATCCAGCCCCACGATCTCGACCCGCTCGACGTGCGCGCGCACGAGATCCATCACCTGCTTGGACGCCTCCCTGTAGGTGCCGAAGTCCGGCGGCAGCACGACCGCGTCCGGGCACAGACGCCGCGCCTGCGAGGCGGGCATCGCCGAGCCGACGCCATAGCGGCGCGCCTCGTAGCTCGCCGTGGTGACGACCGCGCGCGGCCCGCTGCCGGCGACGATCACCGGCTTGCCGCGCAGCTCCGGATGGCGGCGCAGCTCGATCGAGACGTAGAACGCGTCGGCGTCCAGGTGCGCGACGCGCAGCGCTGACTCTGCATCGGACACGGACAGTCGAATCTAGCGCGGCGCGCGGCGGGCAAGCGCTAGAATGAAGCGCATGAAGACGGCCGCATCTGCGTCGGAGCTAATTATGAGTGGCCTGTCCGCACGCGAGCGTGAGGTGCTCACGGGCATCTACGTGGAAGAGCTCACGAACGAGCAGGTCGCCGAGCGGCTGTCGATCAGCCAGGGGCTGGTCGCGCAGATCCTCACGCGCGCGACACGTCGTCTCTTGACGGAGGCCGTACCGACGGCGGCTGCCGGCCGGCAACTCGAGCGCATGATCGAGACGATGCTCCCGCAGGAGGTGCCGTCGCCTGCGGAGGCGTGGCACGCGCAGCAGAACGCGCAGGCGCGCAGCGAACTGCTGGCGGAGTTCGGCGCGCTCACGGCCGAGGAGGTGGCCGAGCAAGCGGGCTCGACTGCCGCCAATCGCTCGGCGCTGGCCTCGCGCTGGCACAGCGAGGGGCGGATCGTCGGGGTTCCCTGGCAGGGGCGCACGCTGTACCCCGCGTTCCAGTTCCGCGACGGACGGCCAGACCCGACCGTGCGGCGCGCGGCCGCGCTCCTGCGCCGTCGGGGTCTGAGCGGCTGGGCGCTTGCGCTGTGGTTCGTCACGCCGAGCGGCTGGCTGTGGGACCGCCGTCCGGTCGACCTGCTGGCCGAGGACTCCGAGCGGGTGCTCGCGGCGGCCGGCGAGGCGCTGTCGCTGCCGGCGTGAGCGGGCTCCCCGAGCCGCCCTCGCCGGCGCAGCTCTCGTGGCGGCTCGAGACTCTGGCGGCGGGTACGCGCCTCGTGCGGGTGCACGCCAGCGACTACGGCGAGATCGAGTTCAACCCGTCTGTGCGCCCGAGCGCCCGCTTTCGCCCGATCGGCGAGCCGGTGGTGCCGACGCTGTACGCGGGCGTCGACGAGGACGTCGCGATCGCCGAGGGGCTCTTCCACGACGTCCCGATCCGCCCGGACGCCCTCCGCCATTACTACCTGGCAGGCCTCAACGGGCGGGTCATCTCCGAGCTCGCGCCGACACGCGAGCTGGCTCTGATCGAGCTGCACGGCTACGGGCTGCAGCAGCTCGGCGTGACGCACGCCGAGCTGATCGAGACGCCGGCCGCCGGCTACGAGTGGACTGCGCGCTGGGCTCGCGCTCTGCACGCCGCCGACCCGCTGGCGGATGGCATGGTGTGGATGAGCCGTCGTTTCACCGGGCGCAGAGCGATGATCCTGTGGGAGGAGCCGAAACGCATCGAGGCCGGCGACTTGGCGATCACCGTCGAAGCTCGCCCGCTATGGCGCGATGCCGGTCGCAAGCTGGTCCTGCAGGTCGCGCAGCAGGCGGGGATAAGACTGCTCGCATGATCGCGCTGATCGTGCGATCTGTCGATCGAGCTATTCCCAAGAGCGAGCCGCTGGCTCGAACCCCAGCCGCATTGCAGTTCGCCCGTGGCTCCACTTGTCAAGCCATACTTCCGGTAATCTCGCAAGCGAGGGAGCATGGACCTAACGTTCAGCGACAGAGAGACGGCCTTCCGCGACGAGCTGCGGGCGTGGCTTGCGGACAACCAGCCCGAGGCCAAACCGCCGGCGGACGCCGGCGATGACGCGCAGTTCGCCTACCGGCGCGACTGGCAGCGGCGCCTGTATGACGCGGGCTGGGCGGCGCCGGCGTGGCCGACGGAGTACGGCGGGCGCGGCGCCTCGCAGAGCGAGTCGGCGATCTACTTCGAAGAGCTGGGCCGCGCGCGCGTGCCATTCGCGGCGAACACGCTAGGCCTGCTGCTGGGCGGCCCGACGCTGATGGTGTGGGGCACGCCGGAGCAGAAGGAGCGCTACCTGGCGCCGATCCTCTCGGCGGAGGAGATCTGGTGCCAGGGCTTCTCCGAGCCGGATGCGGGCTCGGACCTGGCGTCGCTGAAGACCAGAGCCGTGAAGGACGGCGACGAGTGGGTCGTGACGGGCCAGAAGGTGTGGACGAGTGGCGCGCAGTACTCGAAGTGGTGCATGCTTGTCGCGCGCACCGACTCGGAGGTGGCCAAGCACAAGGGCCTCACGTACTTCCTGATGGACATGGAGCAGGACGCCGTGCAGATCCGCCCGCTGCGCCAGATCACGGGCGAGGCGGAGTTCAACGAGCTGTTCATCGAGGAGGCGCGGATCCCCGACGCGAACGTGGTGGGCGGCGTCGGCAACGGCTGGAAGGTGGCGCTGACGACGCTGATGAACGAGCGCGCGGGCCTCGGCTTCGCGCTGCAGATCCGCCTGCGCCAGCTGCTCGACGACGTGATCGCGGCGGCCGCCGCGAACGGCATGCTCCAGAACCCGCTGTACGCGGACGCGATCGCCGAGATGCACGTGCGCTGCGAGTCGATCCGGCTGCTGGCGTGGAAGGGCCTGACCGACGCCGAGCGCTATGGCCAGCCGGGTCCGGAGGGATCGCTCGTGAAGTGGCTGTGGTCGGACACCAACCAGCGCCTGACGCAGCTTGCGGCCGACGTGATCGGCGCGGAGGCGCTGATCAGCGGCACGGGCTGGAGCTATGAGCTGCTGCGCGCGCGCGGCAACACGATCGAGGGAGGCACGACCGAGGTGCTCAAGAACATCGTCGCCGAGCGCGTGCTCGGTCTCCCCCGCCTGAAGGTCGCGGCGTAGCTCATGGACTTCGGCCTGACAGACGACCAGCGCGACATCCAGCGCACCGCGCGCGAGCTGCTGGCCGAGCGCGCGAAGCCGGAGCGCGTGCGCGAGCACGCGGAGGCCCACACCACCGACGAGGTCCTGTGGCAGGAGCTGTGCGAGCTCGGCTGGCCGGGGATCGCGATCTCAGAGGAGCACGGCGGCCAGGGGCTCGGCACGATCGAGCTGTCGATCCTGTGCGAGGAGCTGGGCCGCGTGGTCGCGCCGGTGCCGTTCCTGGGCAGCGCGATGGCGGCGTGCGTGATCGAGCAGGCGGGCACGCCCGAGCAGCGCGAGCGCTGGCTGCCGGGCCTCGCCTCGGGCAAGACGATCGGCGCGCTCGCGAGCGCGGTCGACGGCACCGCTGAGCTGGTCATCGGCGGCGCCGAGGCGGGCGTGATCGTGCTGGTCGAAGACGACGGCGGCGGGCGGCTGCTGACGCCCGATCAGGCCGAGGTGAGCCCGCTGCAGGCGATCGACCCGACGCGCTCGGCGGTGCGCGTGAGCGCCGGTCCCGACGCCGGCGAGGCGCTCGAGGACGGCTGCCCCGGCCTCGGACACGCGCTCGTCGCGGTCAGCTCCGAGCTCGTGGGCGTGTGCGAGCGGGCGCTCGAGATGACGGTCGCCTACGTCAAGGAGCGCAAGCAGTTCGGCGTGCCCGTCGGCGCCTACCAGGCGGTCTCGCACCGCTGCGCGCAGATGCTGCTCGAAACCGAGCAGGCGCGCTCGACGACGGCGTACGCGGCGTGGAGCGCCGACGCCAACCCCGACGGCCTGGCGGAGGCGGCGGCGATGGCCAAGGCGGCCGCCTCGGACGCTGGCCGCGAAGTCACCGCGAGCGCGATCCAGGCGCACGGCGGCATCGGCTTCACGTGGGAGGCGGACGTGCACTGGCTGTTCAAGCGCGCGCAGCTCGACGCCGCGCTGCTGGGCGGCGCCAAGCGCCACCGCGGCCGCGTCGCGGCGATCCTTGCCGACCGCGTCGCCGCTTCGACGACGGCCTGACCATGTCGCTCGGCGTCGCCCCGGTGCTCGCGATCGGCGCAGCGCGTCGTCGCGGTCTGGCGGCGTTGTCGATCGCCTGCTGTCTGGCGCTGGGCGGAGCGGCGCTCGCGTCCGCCGCGATTGCATCCGCTGCAGGCGCACACGCAGTGCACGGCAAGCTGCACCTGCGCAAGCGCGCGCTCGGGGCCGGCGCACCGGCCGCACGGCCCCGCTGGGTCTGCCCAAAGGGCGCTTGCGAAGCGATCGTCGCGCCGCGACCGGTGCGCGTCGGCGACGGCTTCGCGCTTCCCCAGAGCCGGACGCTCCTGCAGGGCGGCGGCGAACTCGGCGGGCTCGATCCGGAAGACCTGCGCTCGGCGTACAGCATCCCTGCGACGGGCGGCACCGGGCAGACGGTCGCGCTGATCGACGCGTTCGGCTACCCACAAGCGGAATCGGACCTTGCGAGGTATCGCGAAAGGTATGGCCTGCCGGCCTGCACGACGCTGAACGGGTGCTTCGAGAAGGTCAACGAGAAGGGTGAACAGGCCAACTATCCGGAAGAAGAAGCGGAATGGGACGGCGAGGCCGCGCTCGACGAGGACATGGTCTCGGCGGCCTGTCCGGGATGTCACATCCTGCTCGTCGAGGGCTCGACCGAAGCGCCGGCCGACCTCGGGGAATCGGTCAACACCGCCGCCAGGCTGGGCGCGACCGAGATCAGCAACAGCTATGGCTATCCCGAACAGGACGAAGAATTCTGCGGGACCACGGGCTGCTCGCAGTTCAACGCGGACTACGCGCACCCCGGCGTGATGATCTTCGCCTCAGCTGGGGACTCAGGCTTCGAGGACACCTACGACGGGCTCGGCCTGCAGACCAACTTCCCCGCCTCCTCCCCGAACGTGGTCGCGGTGGGCGGTACGGCGCTGCTCAAGGACAGGAAGGCGGCACGCGGCTGGCGTGAGGAAGTCTGGAACGAACCGCGCATCTTCGCCGCCACCGGCGGCGGCTGCAGCAGGTTCGAGTCCAAGCCCGCCTGGCAGGCCGATGCCGGCTGCGCCGGCAGGACCGACAACGACGTCGCTGCGGACGCGGCGGTCAAGACGGGCGTGTCGGTCCGCCTCGACGGCGAATGGCAGGTGTACGGCGGCACGAGCGTGGCCTCGCCGCTGCTCGCCGGGATCGAGGCGCACGCGAGCTCCTCCGAGCGCTCGCTCGGCGCGGACGCCTTCTACGCGGCTCCGGGCTCGCTGTACGACGTGACCGAAGGGTTCAGCTGGGACCCCTTCAACGGCGGCAGCGAATGCGCGCCCAACGAATACCTGTGCAACGCCGAGGTCGGCTATGACGGGCCGACCGGCCTGGGCACGCCCGACGGTGTCCTCGGCGTCCTCGCGGCGCCGACGGTGACCAAGGTGGCGCCGAAGAGCGGGCCGGCGACGGGTGGTACCACGGTGACGATCACCGGCAGCGGCTTCACGGGCGCCGAGGAAGTCAAGTTCGCCACCGGCGAGGCCAGGAAGCTCGACGTCGTCTCCTCGACGTCGATGACCGCAGAATCGCCCCCGGGATCGGTCGGCACGGTGAACGTGACCGTGACTACGCCCGGCGGCACGAGCGCGGTGACCACCAAGGATCGGTTCAAGTACAAGAAGGCGAAGTAGCGCATCCTCGCGGAGCGCGCGAGCCGACCGCCGGCCCGCGGTTCTCGCCGCGCCTGGAGCCGCCGGTCTCGCCGCTCGCGCCTGTGGCGGGCGTAGCCGTGTAAGGATGGCGCGGATGCAGGTGCTCATCGTGGATCAGGGACTGGAGCGCTCGTCGGTTGCGGCCGCCCGCGCGCTCGTCGCCCGCGGCTGGACGGTCGGCGCCGGCTCGGCGTCGCCGAACATAGCCTCCCGCTCGCGGGCCGTCACTCGCTGGCATCGCGTCGAGAACGTCGACGGGGACGGTGAGGCGTTTGTCGCGAGCGTCAACGAGGTCGTCGCCGCCCATGGCTATGAAGCGGTGTTCGCGTGCTGGGAGGCCGCCGTGGCGTCGCTGTCGGCACATCGCGATCGGCTGCAGTGTCCGGTTGGATACGGCCCGCATGCGGGCGTGATGCGCGCGATGGACAAGGAGCAGCTGATGCTCCGCGGCGCTCGCGCCGGGCTGGGCACGCCGAAGACGGCTCGTGCGACGCGCGAGGCGCTCGCGCAGCTCGCCGGCCCGATCGTGATCAAGCCGGCGGCGCAGGTCGACGCGCCGTTTCAAGCGATGGCTTTCGAGGACCCCAGCGCGGCGCTGGGACGGGCGCAGTTGATCGACGCCGCCGGCGGCCGGGCGATCGCGCAGGAGCAGATCGACGGCTCGCTGATCGCGCTGAGCCTGGTCGCGGATGCGTCGGGAATCGTCTCGATCGCCCAGCAGGCGGCCGTCCACGCCTGGCCCAAGCCGGTCGGCGTGACCGCGCGCGGGATCACGGTGGCGGTCGATCCGAGACTGCGCGCCGGCGTCGAGCGGCTGCTGGAGGACTTGCAATGGCAGGGGCTCGCGCAGCTGCAGTTCGTCGTGCCCGAGGATGGCGAGCCGCGGCTCCTGGACTTCAACCCTCGCTACTACGGCTCGATCGCGCTCGCGATTCGCGCAGGCGCAAACCACCCCGATGTGTGGGCGCGGCTGACCACCGGCCGGCCTGTGACACCGGTCACGGGCGCTCCCGGCGCGAGCTTCCAGTGGTTCACGCGCGACCTGCGGGCGAGTCTCGCCGCGCCCGGCAAGGCGCGCGAGCTGGCCCGCTTCGCGTACACGGCCGCGACCGCCGCACACAGCCTCTGGAGCTGGCGGGAGCCCTTGCTCGCGCCCAGGTTCCTAGCCGAGCAGGCCGGGCGGGCGACGTCGCGCACGGCTCGTCCTGCCGGCGCACGGGGCGAGCGCGACGAGCTGCGCAGCGCGCAGCTGCACGGGCTGCCGCCGACGCCCGCCGTGTGCCGCGCCCTGCGCACGCGCCGGATTCCCACGCGACCGGAGCGGATCCTGCAGCGGCTCGAGATGAAGGCCGGGCGGCTCAGCTATGAGAAGTCGTGGCTGGCACCGCTGCAGGCCGCGCGGCGGGCTGCGCTTGGAGCAGATGCGGGGGACGGGCCGCGCCTGCTCGTGCGGGTCGACGAGTTCCCCTGCTACTCGGGCTTCGACACGCCGAAGTTCGGCTTGGAGGCATCCAGGCGCTTTCACTCGGTGATGGCGGAGGAGGGCGTGCCGCACCTGATGTCGGTGCTGCCGCAGTGGACGCACGACCCGCTGAACCCGGCGGCGTCGGGCGGGCGGGCACTCGACGAAGACGACTGCGCGCTGCTCGAGCAGATGCGCAAAGACGGCGTCACGTTCGCTCAGCACGGTCACACCCACCGAACCCGCGACGCGGACCCGAGACGTCACAGCGAGATGTGCGGGCTCTCCGCAGCGCAGCTGGACGAGCTGCTCGAGCAGGGTCGGCTCAAGCTCGCCGAGGCTGGTGTGCACCCGCGCATCCTCGTCCCCCCCTTCAACCGCTTCGACGCCGGCCAGTGGCCGCTGCTCGAGCGGCGCTACGACGTGATTACGGGCGGTCCCGAGAGCGTCGTGCTGATGGGCTTCCATGGTGGCCCGCAGTGGCGCGGCGAGGCGATCTACCTCCCCTGCTATGCGCCGCTGTACTCGACCGCTGCCGCCGTCCTGCCGGCGATCGAGTCGCTGATCGCCGACGGCACCGCCGGCTGGATCCCCGTCGTGCTGCACATGGGCTGGGAGATCGATGACGACTACGCGGCGCTGCGTCGCCTCGCCAGACGGATGGCCCCATATGCGAGCTCGTGGGATGACCTGCTCCTCCGCGCGGATGCCTGCCGCCAAGGGTAGGCTCAGCGGCGAGCGGGTCGTTGGCGGCTTGGCACGCCGCGGCGAACCGCTGGCGGCGCGCGTGCTCGATCTCGGCGCGATCCGCCGAGCGCTTCACCGCAGGGCGCTGCGCGCGTGGCAGGCGAGCGAGGCGCCGCTGATCGTGTGCGCCGGCAACATCAACCGCAGCGCGTTCGCCGAGCAGCTCGCCCGCCGCAGGCCCGAGTCCCGAGCCAGCTCTGCCGGGTTCTATCCCGAGGCTGGGCGTCCCTCGCCGCCGCTGACCGTGGCCGCCGCCGCGGCGCGCGGAGTGGACCTCGGCGCGCACCGCTCGAGGACCATCGACGACGCGATCGTCGCCGGCGCAGACGCGATCTTCGTCTTCGACGTGCAGAACCTTGCGCGCCTTGCCGTGCGCTGGCCGCGCGCGCTGCGCAGGACGCACCTCCTGGGGGCGCTCGCCGACCGCGGCGCGGTCGTGATCGCCGACCCCCACGGCTATGATCGCGCTGGCCTCGATGCCGTGCTGACGCAGATCGCGCACGCTGTCGAGCGCGCCGAGCGCAGCCGCGAGGGCGCGAGTTGACACCGTTGAGCCCGCGCTCTGGCGTGGCTTCCTACGCCGCCTTCCTGCGCGGCATGAACATCGGCGGGCGCCGGCTCACCAACGACGAGCTGCGCGCGCACTTCGTCGCGATGGGCTTCGCCGAGGTCGCGACCTTCCGCGCGAGCGGCAACGTCGTGTTCGCCGGCGAAGCACAGCCGCCCGAGACGGTCAGGGAGCGGATCGAGGAGGGCCTCGCGGCGGCGCTCGGCTATGCAGTCCCCACCTTCATCCGCACCGCCGCCGAGGTCAGCGCGATCGCCGCGGCCGCGCCGTTCGACGCCGAGCGGCTGCGCTCCGCCGGCAAGCTCCAGGTCGGGCTGCTCAGCGCCTCCCCCTCCCCGCAGGCGCAGGCCGAGGCCCTCGCTCTGGCGGGCGACACGGACGGGCTCGCGTTCGACGGGCGCGAGGTCTACTGGCTGCCGGCCGCCGGCGTGCTGGACTCGGCGCTCGACATGACCTCGCTGGCGCGCACGCTCGGCACGATGACGATCCGCACGAAGGGCACGATCGAGCAGGTCGCCGCGAGACACTTCCTCTGAGGGGCGCCTCGCGCATCGCTCGCGCGACGCGTGGCTGGAGCGCGCATCGGGCGGCGCCTCGGCGGGGCGCTCGGGATAGGCTGCAGTGGACAGCGAGGGAGGAGTGGATCAAATGGTCGAGCCGTTGCCGCGGGGACGTAATCCGTTTGACGAGTCGGGCGTGCAGCGCGGCGCCGATGGCGTCGCGCGCTACGTCGAGCGCCCGCCGTCGCTGGTGGCGATGCTGCGCGCGAGCGTCGCGCGCGACGCGGCGGCGATCGCCGTGCTGGAGGTCGCAGGCGGACGCTCGGTCAGCTACGGCGAGCTGTGGCAGCAGGCCGCGCGCGTTGCCGGCGGCCTGCAGCGGGCGGGCGTCGGGCGCGGCGATCGCGTCGCGCTGCGCCTGGCCAACGGGATCGACTGGGTGCTGTCGTTCTTCGGCGCGCAGTTGCTCGGAGCGGTGGTCGTGCCGGTCAACACGCGCTTCACCGAGGAGGAGGTCGCCTACGTGGTCGAGGACTCCGGCGCCGCGTTCGCGTTCGCGCCCGACGCGCCGCTGCCCGACGGCGCGCCCGTCGCGGTCGAGGACCTCGCGCCCGACGAGCTCGCGGCGATCTTCTACACGAGCGGCACCACCGGCTTTCCCAAGGGGGCGATGACGACGCACGCCAACTTCCTGACGAACAGCGAGAACGCGTTCCGCTGCCTGGGCGTCGATCGCCCGGAGGGACCGTCGATCTCAACGCTCGTGTCGGTGCCGCTGTTCCACGTCACAGGCTGCAACAGCCAGCTGATCCCGACGCTCGAGCGCGGCGGCCGCGTCGAGCTGCTGTCCGGTCCGCTCGACTTCGACGGCTTCTTCGAGGCGGTAGGCGTTCACGGCGTCAACCAGCTCGTCTCGGTGCCGGCGATCTACCACGCGGTCATGCGCCACCCGCGCTTCGCTGAGCTCGACGTTAGCAACGTGCGCTGGGTCTCCTACGGCGGCGCGCCGATCGCCGCGAGCCTCGTGCACCAGATCATGGACGCGTTCCCGAACGCGCGTGTGGGCAACGGCTTCGGCCTCACCGAGACCTCGTCGCTGACGTCGTTCCTGCCCCACGAGGAGGCGGCCGAGCACGCCGACTCGGTCGGCTTTGCGATGCCGGTCGTCGACCTCGCGCTCGACGGCGTCGATGCGTTGACCGGCGCTGGCGAGCTGCTCGTGCGCGGGCCGAACGTCGTGCCGGGCTACTGGAACAAGCCCGAGGCGAACGCCGAGACGTTCACCGAAGGCTGGCTGCACACGGGCGACATCGCCCGCGTCGACGGCGACGGCCTGCTGTACATCGTCGACCGCAGCAAGGACATGATCAACCGCGGCGGCGAGAACGTCTACTCGATCGAGGTCGAGAACGCGCTCGCGGGCGCCCCCGGCGTGGGCGAGGCGGCGGTCGTGGCCGTGCCGGACGACATGATGGGCGAGAAGGTCGGCGCCGTGATCGTGCCGCTCGCCGGGCAGGAGCTCGACGTCGACGCCGTGCTCGCCCACACCCGCACGCACCTCGCCGACTTCAAGGTCCCCCAGTACGTCGCCCTGCGCGAGGAGCCGCTGCCGCGCAACCCCGGTGGCAAGGTGCTGAAGGCCCAGCTGCGCGAGCAGACCAGCTGGGGCAAGGCGCTTCGCTGAGGGCGCCCGACGCTTCGCTTCAACAACCCAAGGAGAGAGACAGATGCCGAACGTAGAGACCGTGCAGGGGGCCGTCGACGCAGACGAGCTGGGGCTGGTGCTGGCGCACGAGCACGTGCGCTTCCGCGACGAGGCGGTCGCCGTGGAGTGGCCCGAGCGCTACGACGAGCAGCTCGAGCTCGACGCGGCGCTGGTGGCGGTCAACGCCGCCAAGGCGCACGGCGTGCAGACGATCGTCGACCCGACGGCGATGTTCGGCGGGCGCGACGTGCGCTTCATGAAGCGGATCGCGGACGAGACCGGCGTGCGGATCGTCGCGTGCACGGGCATCTACAGCTACGACTATCTCCCCCACTACTTCGAGAATCGCGACGTCGACGTGATGGCCGACCACTTCGTCGAGGACATCGAACGCGGCGTGCAGGGCACGCAGATCAAGGCGGCGTTCCTGAAGTGCGCGGCCGACGCCGCCGGCGTGACCGAGCACGTCGAGAAGATCCACCGCGCGGTCGCGCGCGCGAGCGTGCAGACGGGCGCGTCGATCATGGCGCACTCGATGCCCGCGGTCGGCACCGGTCCGCGCCAGGTCGAGATCTTCAAGGAGGAGGGCGTCGACATGGCCCGTGTGCAGATCGCCCACTGCGGCGACAGCGAGGACCTCGACTACATCGAGGGGCTGATCGACAGCGGCGTGTACGTCGGCCTCGACCGCTACGGCCTGGAGATGTACCTGCCGATCGACAAGCGCAACGCGACCGCCGCCGAGCTGCTGCGCCGCGGCCACGCCGAGCGGCTGATGATCTCCCAAGACTTCTGCGCGTCGATCGACTGGTTCCCGCCGGAGGCCGCCGAAGTGTTCGAATCAAGCGGCGCGATCCGCAACTGGTCGATGACGCTCGTCTTCGAGGAGGTCGTGCCGGCGCTGCGCGAGCTGGGCGTGATGGACGACGACACGTTTCGCACGATCTTCACCGAGAACCCTCGTCGCTGGCTGACCGCGTAGGCCGCTGGCGCCGCCGCCGTGGCCGATCAGCAGTCGCTGAACGGGTTCTCGACGCGGACGCCGCCGTAGTCCTGGCCGTCGTTCATGTCCTCCGAGAGCACGATGTCGCAGCCGAGCATGCTGGCGGCCTCCAGGATCGCGGCGTCCCAGTAGGAGATGCCGAATCGCTGCATACGTGACATTGCCGCGAGCACGAGCGTGACCGTCGTCTCCTGAACGCGAAAGCGCCGGAAGGAGTCCACCAGCCCGGCGGCTTGCTCGTGTGTGATGCGATCGGTTCGGCTGTCGCGGGTCGCCTGCACATAGAACTCCTGGAGCACCTGGACTGAGAGTCCTGTGTCGCTGGTGGAGAGAAGCTCGTTGGCCCGTGTCGCCTTCTGTCGTTCTTCGGGGCCGCTCGAGATCGAGTAGAGCAGGACGTTGGTGTCAACGAACCGCACGTTCGTGCAGCTCCTCGCGAGTGAGGCGGTCGCGGGCGCTGAAGCGATCGATCTGCTTCTGGATCTGCTTCTGCTGGGCCTCGAGCCTCGCAAACTCGGCGTCACGCTCAGAGAGCGAGCGCAGGTAGTCGGCGACGAGGCCGCTGACCGAGCTGCCGCGCTCGGCGGCACGGATACGCGCCGCGCGATACACATCGTCGGGAACCGAGACTGTTATATTCGTCACAGTCCCACAGTATCACAGGCACACAGTATGCCTGTCAACGGCCGCCTATCGCGGCTGAGCGCGGTGCCGAGCGTCAGCTGCGGGCGTCGGGCGCGACCAGCAGCTCCGGTCCCTCGGCGTCGAGGTCGCCGGCCTTGTTCACGGCTGGGTTGGCCGCGTGTGCGGACAGCCGCTCGGTCGGCAGCGTCCCGCACACGGCGAGCGCTTCCTCGGCGCCGAGCGCGGGGTCCAGCCACGCCTGCTGGGCGTCGCGGTCGGCGAGGATCACCGGCATGCGGTCGTGGATCGCAGCGGCGATGCGGTTGGGCGCGGCGTCGCACGTCAGCAGCGTGATGCTGTGGATCCACTCGCCGTCGATCTTGGCGGGCGTCCACAGCGCGGCGAACGCGAACGGGATGCCGCCGTCGACCTGGAAGAAGAACGGCTGGCGGGGCTCGCTGCGCTTCTCGGGCTTCAGCCACTCGAAGTAGCCGTCCGCGAGCTGCAGCGCGCGGCGCGAGCTCTTCGGCACGAGCTCCCGGAAGGCCGGCTTGGAGACAACGGTCTCGATCCTCGCGTTGATCATCTTCGCGCCGCCCTGCAGGTCCTTCGCCCAATGCGGGATCAGCCCCCAGCGCAGCATCTGCGCCTGTTGGCCGATCTCCGATCGGTCGCCGTGGGGCGCGACGATCGCCAGCACCTCTTCGGTGGGCGCGATGTTGAAGCGCCGCGTGCCCGCGTCGCTCGCGATCGGGACTTTGAAGCGGTCGTTCAGTTCTTCGGGCCCGGCGGTGTTGGTGTAGCGCCCGCACACGCCCTGAGCATATGCGCGGCGAGATCAGCGCTCGCGCACGTGGTGGGCCTGTGCGAACATGTGTTCGTATGTCAAGGCCCTACCGCCCCGTGCGCGAGCTCGAAGCCCATCTCGACCGCGGTGAGCTCGACTTCGCGATCGCGCTGGCGCGCGTGGCCGCGCGCGAGCGCACGCGGCCGCTGGATCTCGAGCTGACGGTGCGGTTCCTGCCGCTGGTCGCCGAGCAGCGCCCGGACGCGTTCGACGTGTGGACGCTGCGCTGGCTGGAGCGCTGGTGCGCAGAGCGCCACGGGCAGGCGAGCATCGACGACGTCGTCGAGCTCGTCGACGGGCTCGCCGAGATCCCGATCGATCCGGAGCACGCGATGCAGACGGTCACCGCGATCTGCGCGCGTCACCGCCGCGTGTGAGCGTCGATCCGGTAGAGCACGTGCTGCTCGAGCGGGTGGCCGGCAGGCAGCCGCGGGTGAGCGAAGTCCTCGGCGGGATCGCGGCGCATGCCCAGCCGCTCCATCACGCGGCGCGAGCGCACGTTGCCCGCGGCGGTCAGCGCCACGATCTCCCCCAGCTCGAGCTCGTCGAAGGCGAACGCGATCGCAGCCCTGGCTGCCTCGCTGGCGAGCCCGCGCCCCCAGTGGTCTCGCGCCAGGCGCCAGCCGACCTCGGTCGCCGGCGAGAACGGCATGTCGGCGTCGGTCGCCAGCAGCCCGACGAAGCCGATGAACGGCGCCTCGCCGGGGATCTCGAGCGCCCACAGGCCGTAGCCCTGGCGCTGAATGTCGCCGTCGATGCGCTGGGCGAGCTTGTCGCTCTCCGCTCGGGTGAGCGTCGCCGGGAAGTACTCCATCACGGCCGGGTCCGCGTTCAGCGCCGCGAACGGCTTGCGGTCCTCGGCGCGCCACGGGCGCAGCAGCAGTCGCTCGGTGCGCAGCTCAGGCATAGAGGGCCGTCCGGCCCGCGGCGTTACGCCGCGAGCCGGACGGGGAGCAGCTTGAGCTGATTGATGAAGGGGGATTCGACGTACGCCGGCGCGCCGGCGAGCTGCATGCGCGGGTAGCGCGCGAGCGTCTCCTCAAGCATGATCTTGAGCTCCAGCCGCGCGAGCGCGGTGCCAAGGCAGAAGTGCCGCCCGCCGGCGCCGAACGCCTGGTGCTCGGGGTCCCGGCGAACGTCGAAGTGATCCGGATTCTCGTAGACGGTCTCATCGCGGTTGGAGGAGGCGTACCACAGCACGACCTTCTCCCCCGCGCGGATCTTCTGCCCGTGCAGCTCGGTGTCGCGGGTGGCGGTGCGGCGGAAGTGCGCGAACGCCGGGAACATCCGCAGCGCCTCCTCGACCGCGCTCGGGATCAGCGACGGGTCGTCCAGCAGCGCCTGCATCTGCTCGCGGTCTTCCATCAGCGCCCGCATCACCGAGCAGAACGTCGCCTTGGTGCTGTCGTTGCCCGCGGCCATCAGCAGGAAGAAGCCCATCACGATCTCGTGTTCCTCGAGCTTCTGGCCGTCCACCTCGGCGTGCACGAGCACGCTCGTCAGGTCGTCCGTCGGGCTGTCGCGGCGCTCGGCGATCAGCTTCGCGCAGCGCTCGAAGATCTCAGGGATGTCTCGCTCGAGCGCGCCGTCGATGCCGTGCGGGTTGACGTCCGGGTCGCCGGCTCCGAGCGTCGAGTTCATCAGCCGCGCCCAGATCTCGTCGTCCTGCTCGGCGATGCCCATGAAGCTGCCGATCACGCGTGCGACCACCGGCTGGGCGACGTCGGTGACGAGGTCGCAGCGCTCGCGGGCGGGCGGGCCTTCCAAACGGTCGAGGACCTTGACCACGATCGCGCGGATCGCGTCCTCGTGCGCGGCGATCCGCCGCGGCGTGAAGCCCGCCTGGAACAGCGCCTTCAGGCGATCGTGCTTGGGCGGGTCCATGCCGATGAACATCGCGCTGATCAGCTCGATCGGGAACACGCCCGCGGCGGTGATGCCGTGCGCCGAGGAGTACGTGCGCCAGTCGCGGCTGACCGTGTGGATGTCCTCGGCGGTGGTCACCGACCAGAAGCCCGCCTCGTCGGGAAACTCTTCGAAGCTCTCGGTCCAGTGGATCGGGCAGCCGCTGCGCAGCTGCTTGAACAGCTCGTGTGGCGGACCGTCGAGCCAGTGCTCGCGCGTCGTCAGTTCGACGCTCTCGAGATCGCTGCCAACCGCCGCCATCGAGACTCCCCTGGTCGTTGCCGCAGGACGCCCGACAATGTTACTGGCTGGCCGGCCAGTAAGGTCGCACGCTATCCGTGCTTGTCCGCACGTTGCGGCTGCGTCGTACGCGGCTCGGCCTGGCGCAGCGCGCGGCCGGCGAACGCGAGCATGCTCGCGAGGTGGGCTTCGATCGTTTCCAGGTTGTGTTCGCCGGGGTAGATCGCGCCGTGGGCGTCCGCGCCGGCGGCGCGCAGCGCCGTAGCGAACGGCGGGTCCTCGTCGGGGTTGGCGATGTGGTCCTGTTCGCCGCCGTACACGAAAGCGTGCAGGCCGAGCCGCGAGATGATCGGCTGATCGGCGTGCAGATCGCCTTCGAGGCCGTTGAAGAAGCTCAGCCAGCTCTCGACGACGCCGAAGCGGTAGGGGTTTGAGAGCGCGACGTTCATCGCGCCGTAACCGCCCATCGAGTCGCCGACGACCGCGCGCGCGTCGCGCGCGGGCACCGTCGGCAGCGTGCGGTCGATCAGTTCCTGTACTTCCAGGACGTAGCTTTCGTAGCGCAGCGCGCCCTGGTTGCGCCACAGGTTGGCGCCGGGTCCACCCTGGATCATCACCGCGATCATCGGCGGGATCGCGTGCTGGGCGATCAGCGTGTCGAGCTGGCTCTGCACGCCGATCTGCGTGAACGCCGTGTCCGGCTGGTCCTCGCCCGGGAGCATGTACAGCACCGGGTAGTGCGCGGTCGTGCTGTCATAGCCCGGAGGCAGGTATACGAGGAACGATCCTTCTCCGCCGTGCAGCGCCGCCGACGGGAAGCTCGCGCGGTCGATCCAGCTGCCGGCCGCGTCCTGGTTGACCGGTTCGAGCGTCGGGAGGGACTCGACGGCCGGGGCCGAGCTGATCGCCGGTGCTTCTTCGGCCACGCTCGCGCTGGGCGTGCCGATCAGGCCCGCAAGCGTCAGCTGCCCACCCTGCGCGAGCGCGAGGCAGACCGCCGCCAGCGCCGCCAGCAGCACACCGTTGACGAGCCTGCGCGCGCGGGATCGCTCGCGCCGTGCCGAGCTCGGCGCAGCTGGCCCGGCGACGGCAGGTTCGCGGCGCGGTGGGAACGCGGGCACCCACGACGGCGGCAGGAACTCAGCCGCCGCCCCGCCCTGCCCGGGCCAGCTCCAGTCGCCCAGGCTGTCGAGCCACACCTGCGTGCGCGATCCCGTTACCACTACGGACATTGTGGAGATTCAATGAAGCACGGAGCGGAAATCCAACCCCTGCACGCCCGCGCCCATCCTGCAGGCGAGCGTGCAGGTCTCATGCGCCTCAGCTCGTGCTCCATACCTCCCCCACGCCTTCAAACCCGAGCGCGTCCTTGGTCGCTTCGGTGAGGTCGAATTCGCGTCCTTCGACATACGGTCCGCGGTCGACCACCGGCACGCGCACCGTGTGCCCGTCGTAGCGCAGCGTGATCAGCGTGCCGCACGGGAGCGTCTTGTTGGCGACACCCATGGTCGAGCTCGTCAGCGACCCTCCGCACGCGAGACTGCCGCCGCCACCGTACCAGGAGGCCTCGGCCAGCCGGTACACGTTCAGCCAGCCAAGGCTGCGTTGGGAGGCAAGCTCGGAGGCGTCGCCGGCGAAGCGCAGACGCACCCAATCGCTGCCGAGCCGGCGCGGCGTGAAGCTGAGCCGGAAGCGGCCGCGCGCGCCTGTGCGGGCGCGGGCGAGCGTGTGCCAGCCGTGCCTGCCGAGCTCCTGCAGCGCAACCAGCTGCCCGGCAACGCCGGGCCGGCGGTTCTCCAGCAGCGTGCCGGTGACGCTCGCGCGATTGCCGGCGAGAACGTTGAGCTGGTGGCCACGCACCTTCAATGCGGTGTGCGCCGGCGTGGGGTCCGTCGGGGTGGGCGCCGTCGCCGTAATCCCGACCGGGACCAGAGGCGCCGCGGAAAGCGGCGTCGCAGGGACATACATACGGTGAACAAACCTCCTTGTTTGCGCCTACGGGGTTAGCTGTCGGGCTCACGGCCGGCTGCGCACGCGCATAGGCCGCGTGTCAGCCGGGCGTTACCGCCACATCAGTGGCAGATTCGCCCCATCCGGGTTCGCTTTACGCGATCCGGCAGTGGGTCCCCCGCTCGCTCCCATTAACGGGAACGACTCGGCGAGTCGAACAATTGTTCGGATGATATCCGGTTACAGAGGGGTTTGTGTGATGGTGGTCACATATGGGCAGCCACTGTATAAATAGCAATTCGCACAAGGCGCTGCTCGCTGAGATCGAGCGGCTACGCCTAGAGGTTTGGCACCAGTGGTGGGACAACCACGCTGAGTATTGCGGAACCGAATGGCCCCATGCCGACGGATCTACGTGCTGTCGTCCACCGCCGGAGATTCTTGCTGGTCATCCTCCGCCGGAAATCCTCGCCGGACCGGGAACGTGACGGGATGCTCCGTGCCCTCGTCCATACAGCCAGGGCACCTGCTGGCGATGTCCTCAGCCAACCGGATGAGTCGCCGCGCCTCAACCTCGATCGGCCCAAGCTCGGCTGACTTATCCCAGAACGAGAGGGTGTCGGTAGCCGGATCGTATCCCCGCCACTGCGCTTTGTCGGTATGCCCGCTGACGCTCAGCGGAGCGCCTACACCCTCGATCTTGAGGCCCTCGCTTGATTTGGCCCACTCATTGATCTTGGCGTCGTAATGATCGAGATGATTGCGAATCTTGCGTACCTGCTCCATTGAGACCGAATCCTGGTCTACACCAAGTACGTTACGCACTGGCTCGCGGGCGGCCTCACTCCCACCCCGGTTGAGCCAGAGCGTCTTGTCTACGTTGGCCACGGAAGTCGCGAAGGCTTGAACGGCGTACCAGAGTTCGCGATCAGCATCTTCCCCCATACGCAGCCCAGTCTCCAAATCGCCATGCTTTCGCTCCGTGAATGCCTCGGCGCCTTTGGCGCTCGCTGCGCGAATGTCGGTGTGGGCCATGATGATGAACTGGCATTGCTGCCGGACCTGAGCGACGTAGGTTTGGATGATCCGGTACTTCACGGCTAGGAGCCTACCGTGCTCCAAATCTTTATGTCAAGACACTTGACAACGGCCGATGTGTCTAGTATCTTGACACTATGGCCGCAGGCAACCGACACGATCCGATCCGACCCGCACCGCTTGCTCGGAGTCGCAGTTCTCGCTCATGGAGTTCATGCGCGACTACCCGGACGATGCCGCCTGCCTGGAGCACCTGTGGCGGACCCGCTACTCGGCCGATGGCGAGCACGCGGAGTGTCCGAAGTGCGAGCAGGAGCGCGTGTTCCGCAAGTACGCCACGGCGCAGGGTCGCCAGTCGTGGACCTGCACGGGCTGCGGGCATCACGTCCACCCGACGGCCGGAACGATCTTCCACAAGTCCTCCACGTCGCTGCACCTGTGGTTCTTCGCGATCTACATGATCACGAGCACTCGCTGCGGCGTGTCGGCCAAGATGCTTGAGCGCGAGATCGGCGTGTCCTACAAGACGGCGTGGCGGATGCTGAACAAGATCCGCAACGAGCTGATGGTCGATGACGGCGAGCAGCTACGCGGAGACGTGGAGGTCGATGAGGCGTCCGTTGACGGCAAGCCGCGCAAGCGCCAGGGCGACCACGCCTACCTCGCCACGCGCCCGAACCGCCGCTCGGAGGCCGCGAAACTGCGGGAACGTAGTAGAGCGACCGTCTTCGCTGCAGTCGAGCGAGGGGGACGGATCAAGGCGACCGTGCTGCCATCGCGCAGAGGCCCAGGCCTCAATAAGCAGGTGATCGAGTGGGTCGAGCCCGAGTCCATCATCATCACCGACGACTGGCCCGCGTACAACGGCCTACAGGCGCATTTCATCGACCATAGTCGGATCAATCACTCCGCCGGCTGGTACGTGCAGGGCGACACGCACACGAACACTGTCGAGGGGTTCTTCGGCCATCTCAAGCCGTCGATCCGCGGCACCTACCGCCGCGTGTCGCACCGCTGGCTGCAGGGCTACCTCAACGAGTTCGTCTGGCGCAGGAACGAGCGCTACTCGGACACGCCGATGTTCGAGACGCTGATCGAACGGTCGGTCGCATGAGCGAGTCCGAGGCGATCAAGGCGATTCGCCGCGCCGCGAAACGGCGCGAGTATTCCGAGCGGCTACGCCAGCAGGCGACCACGGACCTGCGCGAGAACATCCTGCGCGCGCAGCGCGAGGGCGTCTCTATCGCTCAGATCGCTCGGGAGGCTCGTCTGTCTCGTCAGGGCGTTTACGACCTGCTGGCGGCGGCGCGACCTTCTTGACCATCGCGTCGAAGTCCCCGCGCGTCGGCACGGGGATACGGTGGCCCGCTGGCGTCGTCTGTTTCGGCTCGTCCGTGCGCTCGTCCACACGCTCAGACTAGCTTCCCTCGGTGGCGCGCCGTCGTCCCGCGGCGGGTGAAAATGGGTGATGATTTGGGCGCTGTCTGCTGAACGCTGCCCTTTCTATGGTGCTTGTGAGCCCGTGACTAGCTTGGCGTGGGAGCCTTCCCCGGACCCCGGGACTGTTGCCTTGAGCACGCTCTTTAGACTCGTTTGTTTTGGAGGTTCCTGGCGGACGGCGGTTCGTGTTGTTCGTCTGCGAGGAGGTTTGGGATGGATGTGATTGTGGAGCGCCCTGCGGCGCTGGATGTCCACAAAGCCCAGGTGACGGCGTGTGTGCGCTTGGCGGGCGCGGATGGTACGCGCGGCGCGGAGGTCCGCGAGTTCTCGACCACGGTCGGGGGGCTGCTGGTGTTGCGCGACTGGCTGGCCGCTCATCGCGTCACGCACGTCGCGATGGAGGCCACGAGCGTCTACTGGAAGCCTGTATGGGCGATCCTGGAGGACGACTTCGAGTTGCTGTTGGTGAACGCCCGCCACGTCAAGAACCTGCCGGGCCGCAAGACAGACGTCAAAGATGCCGAATGGCTCTGCCAGCTGTTGGAGGCCGGGCTCTTGAAAGCGAGTTTCGTGCCACCACGGCCGATCCGGCAGTTGCGCAGCCTCACTCGCTATCGCGAGGCGCAGATCAAGGAGCGCCAGCGCGAGGCCAACCGTCTGCACAAGGCGCTGGAGGACACCGGCATCAAGCTCGACTGCGTCGCCACGGACATCCTCGGCAAGTCCGGGCGGGACATGCTCGACGCGCTCGTGGCCGGCACCACCGACCCCGAGATCCTCGCCGACCTCGCCAAAGGGCAGCTACGCAAAAAGATCCCCGCGCTCAGGGAGGCCCTGGAGGGCCGCTTCGATGAGCTGCACGCGCTGCTGATCGGCTCGATCCTCGCGCACCTTGATTTCCTCGACGAGCAGGTCCAGCGGCTCTCGGAGGCGATCGAGGAGCAACTCGGCCCTTTCGAGGGAGCGGTGCGGCTGCTGCGCAGCATCCCCGGTGTTGAGCGGCGCACCGCGCAGAACATCCTCGCGGAGATCGGCACCGACATGTCGGTCTTCCCCACCGCCGGGCACCTGGCCTCCTGGGCGGGCGTGTGCCCCGGCAACGACCAGTCCGCCGGCAAGCGCCGCTCCGGCCGCACACGCAAGGGATCGAAGTGGCTGGACCTCGCGCTCAAGGAGGCCGCGATGTCCGCAACCAAAACCAACGACAGCTACCTGCAGGCCCAATACCGACGGCTGAAGCCCCGCGTCGGCCACGGCCGCGCGCTCGGCGCCGTCAAGCACTCAATGCTCTGCGCAACCTGGCACATGCTCAACACCGGCGAGCTCTACAACGACCTCGGCGGCGACTTCTTCCGCCGCCGCGACCCCGCACGCCAAACCAGGCGCCTCATCGCCCAGCTCGAAGCCCTCGGACACACCGTCACACTCCAAGAAGCGGTGGCAGCCTGAACGCTATTTTCCCTTTAGCGCGACCGTAGGAGGGGGTAGCATCTTGCCGATGGCCCAGCTGAACGCCCATGCCAACCAGCTTTACATCGATCTTGGCCATGTTGCCGAGGGCGACGCGCCGGAGGTAGGCAAGCCGCTCGCCGATGTCTACAACACGCTGCTGGAGCAGGCGAAGAAGGGATTTCCGACAGACAGGCTCGTCGGCACGCTCGAACCCGTCGGCGAGGCGATGCACCCCCGCGTGCTGCAAGCGCTGGTCGGGCAGCTTCGGCTGGTGTTCGGCAACGCGTAGAGCGCCACGCCCCGGCCGGGCGACGTGGCGCTCAGCCGTGGCTATATGACGTGCCCGCTCATCTGCACCGCGCGTACGCCAGCGCGTGACGCGAACACGTGCCCGTCGCTCGTGCGGTAGATCAGCCCGGCTTGCTGCAGGCCACGGCACGCAATGTCCGCGTCTTCGGCATGTTCGACCTCGCGGCCAAGGTCCTCGATGGACCAGATCGGCTGCTCGCCCTTCATGCCGGTGAGCAGGTAGAGCACGTCTTGTTCGATCCGATCCAGCCTCTCGGCAGGGTCGGGGGTAGGGTTCGTTTGCATGGGAGTTCCGGCTCCTTTGCCACGGCCGGGGGACGGTTCGCGCCGTCGCCCCGGCCAATCGGTTGATAGAGCGACCGAACGTAGACCCCCAAAACGACGGAATCCGCCGCGCCAATCCGCTTCTACAGTGGCTACCCATATGTGATGGTGGTCACACATATCCCACGGCGGTCACATATGGGTGCTCAGAAGCCCTGAGGTCTGTCGTGCGGTAGCCGTGCCGCCCGTCCGGCTAGCCTCTGACACATGCCGGATGTTGTGGCCCCCGCGTACGAGCCTCTGGGTGGGGATCGACACCGTCATCAAGGTCGGGAGCACGCCCATCCTCATCTCGGCCCGCATAGACACGGTGTCCATCCTCCCCACGCGCACTCCCACGGCCTTGTCGATGAGAGCATCAAGCGCTCGCGCGACGGCGTCCGTGTGGTTCTTCTCTCGCTCGCGATCCTCGCCCTCACCGCGGCGGTCCAAGCGGCTGTTTACATCGTCGCCGGCAGCGTCGCGCTGCTGGCGGATCTGATCCACAACGCAGGAGACGCGTTGACGGCCGTGCCACTCGGCGCAGCATTCGTTCTGCGCTCGCGGCGCGCGGAGCAGGCAGCGGGGGTCGCGGTGGTCGCTGCGATCCTGCTCAGCGCGGTCGCGGCGGGACTATTTGCGCTGCTGCGGATCGTCAGCCCGCTTGCGCCGACGCACCTGCTGGCTCTGGGGCTTGCCGGAGTGACGGGCGTGCTCGGAAACGCGCTCGCGGCCCGCGTGCGACTCGCGGGCGGACGCCGGCTCGACAGCCCCGCATTGATCGCGGACGGAAACCACGCTCGTAGCGACGCGCTCGTGAGCGCGGGCGTGATCCTGAGCGCCGCGGCCGTCGCCCTTGGCGCCCCGCTGGCGGACCCGATCATCGGGCTGATCATCACCGCGCTGATCCTGCGGATCACCTGGCAGAGCTGGCAGACGGTTAGCGGCCGCCACGGCCACGGCCATTAGCGAGATCCTCCCGGCGCGGATTCGCGCCCGCTGTGCGAAATCGCCAGCGTCAGACTATGAGCTCCCGGCGCGTTGATGCTCTTGGGTGTGCCTGGCATCCACATCGATGCCGAGGTCGCGTTGCGGTTCGCCGACCATGGCCTTCGGGTCGACGATTCGGTCGAACTCTTCTGCGGGTACTCCCAGCGCGAGCGCGGCGTCGCGGAGCGTCGTTCCTTCGTCGTCTGCCTTGTGTGCGATCGCCGAGGCCTTGTCGTAGCCGATATGCGGCGAGAGCGCGGTGACGAGCATCAGCGACCGCCCTACGTACTCGGTGACCCTCTGCTCGTCGAGCTCGGTGCCGGCCACGCTGAACATCCGCAGCTTCTCGCACGCGTCGCCGATGATGCGCGCCGAGTGCAGGACGTTGTTGATGATGATCGGGCGCATCGCGTTGAGCTCGAAGTTACCCTGGGCTCCTGCGGCGGCGACGATCGAGTCCTCGCCGATCGCCTGCAGGCAGACCATCACCATCGCCTCCTGCTGAGTGGGGTTGACCTTGCCGGGCATGATCGAGGAGCCGGGCTCGTTCGCGGGCAGCTTGAGCTCGTGCAGGCCGGTCCTTGGGCCAGAGGCAAGCCAGCGCATGTCGTTGGCGATCTTCATGAGTGCCACGGCGACCCCTCGAAGCCCCGCGCTCACGGCGACCATGCCGTCCAGCGAACCCTGCGCCGCGAACTTGTTCGGCGCCGTCCTCAGCGGAAGGCCCGTGAGCTCGGCGAGCTTCGCGGCGACCTCCTCGCCAAAGCCGGGGGGCGCGTTCAGCCCCGTGCCGACCGCGGTGCCGCCCAGCGCCAGCTCCAGCACGGCATGCAGCGCCGTCTCCAAGCGATGCCTGGCGTCGCGCAGCTGGGTGGCCCAACCGGACCACTCTTGGCCGACGGTCAGCGGCGTGGCGTCCTGGAGATGGGTGCGGCCGATCTTTACGACGTCCACCCATTTCACGGCCTTCTCCCACACCTCGTCGATCAGGCGCGAGAGCCGCGGGAGCAGGTGCCCGCGGGCCTCCAGCAGTGTCGCGATGTGCATCGCGGTGGGGAACGTGTCGTTGGAGGATTGCCCCATGTTGACGTGGTCGTTGGGGTGCACCGGCTTCTTTGTCCCGAGCTCGCCGCCCAGCAGCTGGCTGGCGCGGTTGGCGATCACCTCGTTGACGTTCATGTTGGACTGCGTGCCCGACCCGGTCTGCCAGACATACAGTGGGAACTCGCCGTCGAGGCTGCCGTTGATCACCTCCTCGGCGGCCTCGACGATCGCCTGCGCCCGCTCGCCGTCGAGGCGGCCGGCCCGTTCGTTGACCAGCGCGGCCGCCTTCTTGACGTATCCGTAGGCGTGGTAGACGGCCTTTGGCATGTGGTCGTCGCCGATCGAGAAGTGGATCAGCGACCGCTGCGTCTGTGCGCCCCAGTAGTGCTCGGCGGGAACCTCGATCGAGCCCATCGAGTCGCTCTCGACGCGGGAGCCAGCAGCGCCTGTGCCGATCGGGACGTCGCGGAGTATCAGTGCGGCGGCAGCGCCCATCGTCACGCCTCCAGCTTCCGGTAATCGGGTCGCCACATCGCGTCCTGGACCGCCTGCACAAGGTCGTCGTGCTCGCTCTCGGCGACGCCTTCGTCCTGCGCGGTTTTCGCGACGGCGACGGCGACGGTTGCAGACACCGCGCGCAGGTTCTCGACGGCCGGCAGGACCCCCGCGCCCGGCGTGTTCACCTCGACCAGCGAGGCGATCGCCTCGGCGGCGGCGAGCAGCATGCCATCGGTGACGTGGTCGGCGGCGGAGACGATCGTACCGAGCCCGATGCCGGGGTAGACGAGGGCGTTGTTGGCTTGACCGATCGCGTAGTCGACCCCGTTGTGGGGCACCGGGTCCCACGGTGTGCCGGTACCGATGAGCCCACGGCCGTCCGTCCAGCGGATCAGATCGGCGGGCACGGCCTCGATCCGCTCGGTGGGGTTCGACAGCGGGAAGATCAAGGGCCGCTTGACGTGCTTGGCCATCTCGCGGATGACGCTCTCGGTAAAGGCGCCGCCGACGGTGGAGGTGCCGATGATGATCGTCGGCTTGGCGTTGGCGACGACCTCGAGCAGTCCGAGTGGACCGTCGCCATTGGGGGTCTGCCAGTCGCTGATCTGCGCGCGCGGCTGGGCGTAAGCCCGCTGGAAGTCCCGCAGGTCGTCCATGTCGTCGAGCAGCAGGCCCTGCTTGTCGACCGCGTAGAAGCGCCGGGTCGCATCATCCTCGGCGAGCCCGTCGGCGATCATCACCGAGCGGATCACGTCGGCGATGCCGATGCCAGCGGTGCCGGCGCCGAAGATCAACACGCGCTGGTCGCGCGCGCGGGTGCCCGCGATGCGCATGCCCGCCAGAATGCCGGCCAGCGTGATCGCGCCGGTCCCCTGGACGTCGTCGTTGAAGATCCGGGCCCGGTCTCGGTATTCGGTGAGGATGCGCCGGGCGTTGGAGGGACCGAAGTCCTCGAAGTGCAGCAGCGCGTTCGGGAACAACCGCGTCGCGCTCGTGACATAGGCTTCGATCAGCTCGTCGTAGGCCTCGCCGCGTACCCTGCTGTGGCGGTTGCCGACGTAGAGCGGGTCGTTGAGCAGCGACTCGCGGTCGGTCCCCACGTCGACCATCACGGGGATCACCCGGTCTGGGTGGATGCCGGCCGCAGCGGTGTAGACGGCGAGCTTGCCGATCGAGATCGCCATTCCGTTCGCGCCCCAGTCGCCGATCCCGAGGATCTCCTCGGCGTCGGTTGCAACCAGCAGGTCGACGTCCTCCGCGCCCAGCCCGTAGTTGCTGAGCGCGGTCTCGACGCCCTCCGGATCGTCGACGGACAGGTACACCCCGTCGGGCCGCCGGTACTCGTGGCTGAAATGCTCGATGGCTTCGGCGACCACCGGGTCGTACACGACGGGCAGCATCTCGACGAGGTGCTGCTCGAGCAGCTTGAAGTAGAGCACCGTGTTACGGTCGTGCAGCGCCGCGAGGAACTCGTTTTTCGCGAGCCTGTTGGGCTGCGCCCGGTACTGCTCGTATGAGCGTTCAGCCTGCTGCTCGAGCGAGCTGACCCCGACCGGCAGCAGTCCGGCGAGTCCGAGGGCGTCACGTTCGGCGGCGGTGAAAGCCGTGCCGTGGTTGTAGCGGGGATCCTGGAGAAGCGCCCGCCCAGAAGGGATGTTCGCTGTCGTGGTCGTCATCTGACGCTCCTTTGATCGGTCGTTGTTTCACTCAGAGCCCGAATTCACGAGCTCCGTGTCGTATGTGTCCCGCGAGCGCGAGCCACTCGTGGTGAAGTACGTCCAGCGCGAGCGCCTCCTCCGTCGGCCACCACCGCTCGATCGAGCGTCTGCCCACGTGCGCGCGTTTCGCGACCGCCTGGAGGGTCAGCCCCGCGAGCCCGTGCGTGACCAGCAACTCGCCGGCAGCGTCGAGGACGGCCTCGCGTCCGAGCTCGCTACCCGGCTCGCCCGCAGGGGACTGCGATGTGCGCGTCTCGCTCGAGATCCGGCGGGCGACGTAAGCGACGCACTCCTCACCGGAAAGCCCGTGCGAGCGCCGCGCGAAGCAGCGCTGCGCTTTCAGTCGCTCTAGGAGCTCAGCTGCACGCGAATCATCCACAGCTGCTCCTCGAGAGCCCGCACGACTTCGACCAGAACGTCTTCGGATGCTGGGTCGATCTCGCTGAGCCGATCCATCCGCACCCTCACCCGCTCCACGGCTTCCGCGAGGCTACGCGTCAGAAGGCTCACGACGAAGTGGTCCTCGAGAGAGCCTGGTTCCACGGCCCCCAGGGCCGAGTCTCGGGCGACGGTGCCGGCGCGGCCGTCGGGCATGAACCCGATCGCCACGGCGCGCTCCGCGACCGTGTCGCCGAGCTCGCGCCACGAGCCGATCAGCTCGTCGAGCTGCAGGTGCAGCGAGCGGAAGAAGGGGCCGGTGACGCTCCAGTGGAGCTGCTTGCCCGTCAGGGCGAGGTCAACGAGTTCGACGAGGGTCTCCTGCAGTTGCTGGCCCGCCTCTGCGCGCTCGTGTGTGCCGAGCGGCGGCAGGTAGGCAGTCGTTCGGGCGCGGGTGGACGTGCTCATGAGATGCTCCTTTGGTTGCGTGAGGGAAGAACTGTTTGAGGGACATGTCAAGCGACGACGATCTGCTTGTCCTTGCTGAGCGCCGCGATCGTTGCGCTGTCGATGTTGAGGTGCGCTTGGACGAGCTCGGGTGGGGTAAGGGCCAGCCATTGGTTCAGCGAAACGTCGGCGAAGCGGTCGCTGCGGAACACCTCGAGGTATGTGAGCTTCTCCCCGCCGGTGTTCTGTACGTAGTGGCCCATCGCGTAGGGGACGACGCCGACGTCGCCGGCCTGGTAATCGAACGTGCGCGCCTTGCCGCTTGAAGCGAACACGGTCATGCGCGCACTGCCGGTGATGTAGTACTGCCACTCATCGCCGTTGGGGTGCCAGTGCATCTCGCGCATACCGCCCGGCTCGACTTCAACGAGCGCCGCGGCGATCGTTTGGCTGATGGGGAAGTTGCGCGAGTCGGTGATCCGCACCTGGCCCCCGGGACACGCGATCGGCTCCTGCTCGAGCATATGGTGACTGAAGCGCTGTTTTGATGCGCCGGCAGGCCCGGAGATGCGGTCGCGCTCGCGCGCTGGTGGCACCTCACCCGCGAACACGTAGCGTTCGTGCTCGACGTCGGGCGGGAGGCCGGCGAAGGCTGACTCTGGGACGCCGAAGTTCGCCGCCAGCACGTCAGGCGGGGTGTGGACGAACCAGTCGGAGATCAGGAACGTCTCGTTCTCGGAGAAGTTCCCGTCGTCGAAGACGAGCAGGAACTCGCACCCGTCCTCGAGTCCCTGGATGGAGTGGGGCGTGCCGGCCGGAAAGAGCCACAGGTCGCCGACGCCGACATCGTCGACGAAGTTGCCGCCCTCGGGGTCGACCGCGGTGATGCGCGCGGCGCCTGCGAGCATGTACGCCCACTCGGCCTCCTTGCGCCAATGCAGCTCGCGGATGCCGCCTCGCTTCAGACGCATGTTGACGGCGGCCAGCTCTTGGGAGGCGGGTAGCTCACGGGCGGTGACCTCGCGTGACCAGCCGCCGGTCGTGACGCGGTTGCGAGCCTGCGCAAACGGGAACTTCAGGTTCGGCAGCGTGCCGGCGTCGGTGTATGGCGAGATGAGCAGATCGAGGTTTGCCGCCTCGATAGGCGGGTTGCGCGGCCCGAGGATCGATGCTCCGCGGCCGTCGGCGATCGGCTCGATCTCACCGACGTTCTTGGGGGTCTCCACCGTTGTCATGGTCTTTCTCCTATTGGTCCGTTCCGTGCATTCAGGTGTGGCTGTTCCAGCTCCGTCCGTACATTCATGGTCCGCCTCGACCTGGCGAGCTCGAGTCGACGCCTTCGCTCGGGCTCTCACTCGGCGAGGACCGACCCCTGTTGAAGTCTTGCGCTCCACTTCTCCTCGACCCGGCCGAACTTCCAGAACGCAAGCGCCCCCGCCCAGCAGAGAACGAACATGCCGACGATCACGAAGCCTGCCTTGTTGATGTCGAACACTTCCATGTAGTGCCAGAAGGAGTCGTGCAGGCCGCCGAGCTCCATCGGCAGCAGGCCGAGCACCTCGATGGTGCCGATTGAGAAGCAGATCGCCACCGACAGCCCGGTGATCGCGAGGTTGTAGTAGACCTTGCGCACTGGGTTCAAGAACGCCCAGGAATACGCGAAGTTCATGAAGATGCCGTCGATCGTGTCCATCAGGCACATGCCGGCGGTGAACAGGAGCGGCAGGCACAGAATCGCGTAGAAGGGGAGGTGCTGGGAGGCCAGGAGAGCGGTCGTAGCGAGTAGGGCCACCTCGGTCGCGGTGTCAAAGCCCATCCCGAACACCACCCCCACGGGGTACATCTTCCACTCCCTGTCGATCGTCTTCATCCAGCGCCCGAAGAAGCGGAACATCAGCCCGCGGTTGTTCAGCTGGCGCTCGAGCTCGGCCTCGTCATAGTTGCCTTCGCGCATCGAGCGGAACACGCGAAAGATCCCGGCGAGGATGACGACGTTCAGAACGGCGATCAGATAGAGGAACGACGCGGAGACGACCGTCCCGAAGATGCCGCCGAACTGCTCGAGGTTTGAGCTGCCGTTCGAGACCGCTCCGTAGACGGCTTTCTCGGCTACGACGACCCCCACGCCGATTGCGACGACGATCGTCGAATGCCCGAGAGAGAACCAATATCCAATGCTCAGCGGTCGCTTGCCGTCGCTCATCAGCTTGCGCGTTGTGTTGTCGATCGCTGAGATGTGGTCCGCGTCGAAGGCGTGGCGCAGGCCCAGTGAATAGGCGAGCCCCGCCACGCCGATTCCAAGGCCCTTGTAATGCGACGGGACGACGAACGCGATGAACACGCCGAACCCGATGATGTGCAGGGCCGCGATCGTCACGAACATCAAGCCTGCCCGACGGCGCTCTTTGGGGGTCAGCGCCTTTGCTACTTGCGCGACATACCCGAGGATGCCAAACCGAGTGGTGCTGGCTGTGCGTGTCGGACCATCACCTATGCCACTACGTGCGAAGTTCATCGACTGCTCCATTCCGTGCGTTGATTGACCCGCGCCCGGGGACCGCCAAAGCGTTCGGCTCAGGCGGTCCCCGGAGCTGGGCGGGAGGGGTGCCTCAGGTCCCGAGGTGACGTCGGATGAACTCGATCGTCTCGGCGGTCGCGGCCTGCGCTCCGTGGTCGTTGCGGGTGGCGTCGAGCATCATGAAGTCGTGGATCATGCCGCCGTGGCGTGACGCCTCGACGTCGACCCCGGCTGCGCGCAGCTTGCGCGCGTACGCCTCGCCCTCGTCACGGAGGACTTCCGCCTCGCCATTGATGACGAGCGCAGGCGGCAGGCCCCTCAGATCGTCGAGCGTCGCTTTCAATGGCGAGACTGTGATCAGCTCCCGCTCTGCTGGATCCTGCGTGTACTGGTCCCAGAACCATTCCATCATGTCTCGCCGCAGGTGGTATCCCTCCCCGAACTCGCGGTAGGAGTCGTTGTCGAACTCGGCGTCGGTGACCGGGTAGATCAGCGCCTGCGCCAGGAACTTCGGCCCGCCGCGCTGCTTGGCCATGATCGCGAGCGCCGCAGCCATGTTGCCTCCGCACGAGTCGCCGACGACGACGACCCGGGAGGTGTCCAGGCCCTTCTCCTGGCCTTGGCTCTTGATCCACTCGGCGACGGCGTAGGCTTCCTCGTTGGCCTGCGGGTATTTCGCCTCAGGCGAGCGCATGTAGTCCGGGAACACAACCGCGGCATTCGCGCCCGCGGCGAGTTCCCGCACGAGCCGGTCGTGCGTCACCGGGCCGCCGAAGACCCACCCGGCGCCGTGTGTGTACAGGATCACCGGCAGCGGGTCGCGCAGGTGGGCGGGCTTCAAGATGCGCACCTTGACCTCGCCGTCCGGTCCTGGGATCGTGAAGTCTTCGATCCTGGCGTCAGGCCTGGCAGCCTGCGCTTCGCTTTGAACCTGGTCGAGCACTTCGCGACCCTTCACGGGACCGAGTTCCGTGACAAACGGCGGTGACGCGACCGCCTCGGCAAACGCCTGGGCGCCCGGCTCGAGGACCATAGGCGTTGTGGAGGTTGCGGACATTGGTGTTCTCCTTTCGGGTGGGTGGTTCTGACTTGGCCGCGGTTGGCTCTGAGGGCGCGGGCCGGCCCTTGATTCGGGCATCGCTGGCCGAGCGCGCCCAGCTCTTGTGCTCAGTTTCGCGTCTCCACGAGCGCCCTTGCCGGCACGACGTAGGGAAACTCGTTGGTCCGGTAGTCCGCCGCGACCGACGGCTTCAGCCCTGTCGGGACGGCGCTGTTGGTGACCAGCGAGAGCATCGCCTCGGGCGCGTTGTCGGCCAGCGTGCGGCCGTTGAACGTGGCGAAGCTGTACGTCGCTGGGGTGCCGACCACATACGGGAGCACGTCGGGGAACAACCTGCCCGAAACCGCCTCGCCGTACGCGTGCGGGTCAGTCGAGGTCCCGCTCACGTCGACGGCGGCGGCGATCAGCTCGGCGATCTGTCGGCCGACGGCGTCGATGTCTTCCGACGGGTGCCTCGTGTTGGCGGGATTCTCGAACTTGACGTCGTCGGGCCAGAAGATCGGCCAGATCATCGGGTGCCCACCCCGGTTGATCTGCCGCCAGCCACCCGCGTCGGTTTCGAGACGCGTCACGCACCACACGCCGATCCTGGCTCCGGGGCGCAGCTGCGGGTGCCGGTGGGAGACCTCGAGCACGATCGTCTCGACGGTGGTCCCGTCGAAAGGATTCTGGGCGTGATCGGGATCCCACTCGGAAAGGTCGAGCGGAGTGCCGTTGCGCACAGAGCCGTTGACCTTTTCGAGCAGCGACAGGTCGATGTAGAACGGGTCGTCCACGCGCCCCGCCCAGATACGGATGTCGCCAGCGCCGGCCGTCTCGCCGGTGTGGCCTTCCAGCACGAGCTCGCCGGCTGCCGAATCGCTGCGTGCGTCCTCGTCGGTGAGCACGTGCAGCTGCAGCGCCTGCCGGCCCTCGGCGTCCGGCGCCCCAAACGTCACGCGGTACGTCAGCGCCTCGTACGCGGCGCCGTCGAAGTGGACCTTGAACTCGTAGCGCGCCTCGTGGCTGAAGCCGGGCGTGATGTCCGGCCCAGTGACCGTCGAGTTGACGTCCATCGCGAGGACGGTGGCTCCGTTTGCTTCGTAGAGGTACAGATCGTCGATGTAAAGCTGACCGTTTTCCCTCGCAAGCGGGGTGTCGAGATGGTGGGACACGAAAGCTCCTTGGTAGCGGGCCGACGAACGACCCAGATGGTCTTGGGGTCTCGCGGATGAAGCTAGACCGAGAGGCCGTGCGCCCGCTTCTGTCATGCGACTGGCAAACGGAGGCCGCACCCATCAGCGGTCGATCACGGTCTCGGTGATCGTCTCGATCGAGGCGAGCCTTCCGGCTAGCGCCTGGCTGAGGCCGTAGCGAGCAGCCAGCGTCGCGGGCGGCGTGTAGCTGAGCTTCGTCTGATGACCGTCGGCCCAGACCAGCACCTTCAGCGGGAGGTCGAGCGCCGCGAGCGGCGCAGCGTCCATCACGGCTGTGCCGGAGTCCGGGCTGCCAAAGATCACGAGCTTGGTGTCCCGCAGATCCAGGCCGACTGCGGCAGCCTCGCCGCTGTGATCGATGACCGCAAACAGCCTCGCCCCATGGGCTGCGATCACGGCCGAGAGCCGAGCGAGCGTATCCGCCACAGACCAAGGGCTCACCTTCGTCACGACCTGATCGGGCATTCAGTCCCCAGCATGCGCGGTATCGCGCGCAGACGGCTTCTGTCAAACGACGTGTTGTGTGCCACGTATAGCCGTGGAGGCAACTAGGCGTGGGTGGCTGGCTCGCCCTCCTCCGCAGCGACAGCGGAGAGCGCATCGCGCAGGGCAGCCCGAGACGTGATGCCAAGCTTCGGGAACACGCGGTAGAGGTGAAAGCCGACAGTTCGCGGAGACAGGAAGAGCTTCTGGCCTATCTGCTTGTTCGTCAGGCCTGAGGCGGCCAGCAGCGCGATCTTGCGCTCCTGCGTCGTGAGCGTGTCCCTGTCGCGCTCGCGCTGGCGGGACTCGCCCGTCGCGCGAAGCTCGCTGGCCGCCCGATGCGTCCATGGTTCTGCCCCCAGGCCTTCGAATGTCTCGAGCGCAGCCCGAAGCGGAGCGCGCGCCTCCGCCGCACGCCTGGTCCGGCGCAGGCGCTCGCCGTAAAGGAGCTGAACGCGCGCGAAGTCAAACCGCCAAGCCGAGGCTTCCGGCAATGCGAGCGCCTGCTCGAAGCGGCCGGCCGCCTCGTCGTCTGCCGCCAGGAGTGCCGACGATGCCGAAGCCAGCAGCGCCAAGCGTGAAGACAGGCGTGCGATGCGCGCCTGTCGGATTGCGGCGAGGTGTGCCTTCGCCTCGTCGCGGCGCCCGGTCCGCACTGCCGCCTCGATCAGCTTGAAATGAACGAGCAGCGCGTAGGGTCTGTACGCGGCGAGCTCGCCGGCCGGGCTGATCGTGCTGGCGGTCTCGTACGCGTGCTCGAAGTCGCCGCGGCTCAGCGCCGCGAGCGTCCGAACCTGGGCGGCGTAGCACTCGATCAGCTCGGCCCTTCGCGGAGCCGCCCACTGGACCATCGCCTCGGCCTCCGCGTCCGCTTCCGCGTAGTTGCCGCGCGCGGCCGCGATGAGAGCCTTCATGTGGCGGCCCGGCCAAGCCATCATGACGTACCCGTGCGTCTCGCAGCGACGTACGGCATCCTCGGCGAGGCTCCGCGCTGCGGCCCAGTCACCGGCCCAGAAGAGGTCGCGTCCCAACAACATCTGAGCCATGAGGCTGGAGGCAACGGCGCCGCCTTCGCGCCCGTCGCGTTCCACCCGCCGGAGAGCAGCACGGCAGCCCGGCAGGCGGTCGACGAAGGCGGCCGCCAGGGCGGTCCGGACGATCCGGGTTGGATCGGGCTCCTCGGCCAGCCGCGCCACCGCCGCCTCGAGTTCGGGGAGCGCTCCAAGCGCCGTGCGAGCGGGGTCCGCCAGCATCGCCGCGCTCAGCTGGACCACATCGGGTACGTCGGGTTCGCAACGGTCGACGGCGGCATAGAACTGCGTCCACGGCAGCGCGCGACCGCCGAAGAAGCACATCAGCATCAGCGTGTAGAGAGCCTCAGCGACGGTTCCTGATTGCACATCTTCGGGTCCCGTCCGGTTCTCGAGCGCGCCGGCGAGGAGCCGGTGGCCGGTGTCGACGTCGCCGTCGCTGTTCAGCAGCAGATGCGCCGCGGTGACCGCTGCCTGCAGTGAGCCACCCAGCACGGCATGTGAATCGGCCAGCACCTGCTTAGCCTTTTGCAGCTCCCCAGCCACGTCGGCGCCGATGTACGCCGCCGCCGCGAGCCGGCGGTTCCGCTTCGCGATGCTCGGGCTGAGCTCGGCAGCGCGCATCAACGCGGCGACTGCGCCCACTGCGTCACCGCGGTGAAGGATGCGATGCGCAGCCGCTTCGAGCAGGTGCGCGACATGCTCATCAGGCTGTGTCGTGGCGGCCCCGAGGTGCCACGCCCGGCGGTCGGGTTGCTCGGCGAAGACCTCCGCGAGCTTTTCGTGCGCGCGCTTACGCTCCTCTGCGGTCGACAGCTCGACAATCGCGGAGCGGATCAGCGGGTGGCGGAACACGAGGCGATACGACCCGGGATTGACGCGCACGATGCCTCGTCGCTCAGCCTCGGCAAGCTCCTGGAGCCCCTCCGAGTCCGGCCCGAGCGTTTCGAGGACTCGCGGGTCGCCAGTGCCATCCAGAGCCGCCAGGAGGACCAGCCGCCGGCTGGAAGGTGCCAGCTGCTCGATGCGTGATGCGAACAGCCCCTGGAGGCGGCGGGTCATCGGCACGACCGCCGACAGGCCCGGAGCCGTGAGGGGGTCATTGCTGAGCGTCCGCGGAAGCTCGAGCAGCGCGAGCGGGTTGCCGCATGCCTCCGCCAGCACACGCCTGCGCACCTCAGCGTCGAGGCCGGGAAAGCGCGTGCTCAGGAGTCGCCTGGCGGCGTCATCGTCGAGTGGCTCCAACTCGAGCTCGGCGAGCCCCACACTCTCGAAGAAGCCCCGCTCTCCCGTCCGCGCTGTGGCCAGGCACGCGACCCGGCTGCCGCCGAGACGACGTGCCACGAAGCCGAGCACCGCCGCGCTCGCCCGATCGAGCCAGGGCAGATCGTCCACGATCATCATCAGCGGTCGCGACACCGCGGCCCGGCGCAGGACGGTCAACGCCGCGTTCGAGACAACCATCCGCTCGGCCGCCCCACCCTCGGCGAACCCGAGGGCCGTATCCAGCGCCGCTCGGTGCGGAACGTCGAGGTCGGCAAACTCCTCGTGGAGCGGGAGCAGCAGCTGATGGAGCGTCGAGAATGGCATGTCCGCCTCAAACTGGACTCCCGCCGCGCGCACGACCCGGCTGCCGGCGGAATTCGCGCTCTGGGCAACGGCATCGACCAGCGCCGTCTTTCCAACTCCGGGCTCGCCGAATACCACGAGCGCTCCCCCAGCCTCGGCAGACCGCCGGACGAACCCCTCTAGGACCTCCAGCTCGGCATCGCGGCCGAACAGACCGTCACGCTGCGCGGCCGGCTCCGATGCGCCGGTTCTTGCAGCCACTCAGTCCCCCAATCCCAGGAAATAAGTGAAAACAGCCTAGCACACAATTTGATGTTGCACCAGCTTTATTCAACACAATTACATTGCGTACTCCGGGAATTGCGCTAGTCTTTGCGCATGGGCGTGAACCAGCTCACCGACGAAGTTCTCATCGAGGACTACGTCTGTCTGGCCCTCTACTCCGCCTCACGTGCCGTCACGGGGCTCTATCGCGAGTTGCTCGATGAGCTCGGGTTGACCTATCCGCAGTATCTCGTGATGCGAACCCTCTGGCAGCGCGGACCACTTGCGGTAAAGGACCTCGCGCAGGCCCTGCTACTTGACTACGGGACGCTCTCGCCGCTGCTCAAGCGCCTTGAGCATGCGGGTCTGGTCGGGCGCGAACGGCGTAGCGCCGATGAACGGTCCGTCGAGATCACCCTGACTGACGCCGGGAAGGCGATGCGCGAGAGGGCAGCCGGCGTGCCGGCGCGCCTGACATGTGCGCTCGGGCTGGAGGAGGATGAGGAGGCGCAGCTCCGGGACATTCTCAAACGCCTGACCGACTCAATCGGCGCCGGCGGTTCCTGAGGCGAAGGCTCCCCCGCCAACGCTCGGCTGTGCGGGCGAAAGGCCGAAGCGTATAAAGCCACTGTAGAAGCGCCAGACGGCGAAGTGCGGCGGCGCAGCCCGGCTGCGCCGCCGCATCCCGCTAGCCGCCCCGGCCGCTACTTTGCGTACTTGAAGCGGGCCTTCTTCGTGGTCGGGCTCGTGCCGTTCGGGCTCGTCGCCGTAACGTCGACGGCTCCCGTGCCGGGCGGCGCCACGACCCTCACTTCGCTCACAGACAACACTTCCAGATCTTCAGCGGGCGTCGTGCCGAAGTCGACCTGACTCACTTCCTCCAGGTTGGCGCCGTGGATCGTGACGGACGTGCCCGCCGGACCCTTCTTGGGTGAGAGCGACGTGATCGCCGGTGCCGCCGAGTAGGTGTAGAGGGATGCCGCAACAGGGACGGACGTGCTGCCCGACACCGTGACGGTCACGGGGACGGTGCCCGTTCCCGGCCCTGCGCCGCCGCGGGCACCTCGGGTAGCCCGCTGTCGCCGCGAAAGCATCAACCGAGCGCGGCATGGGTTCTGTAGGAGAATGGGACTATGACCGCAGCAATCCTCGCCGGAGCCCTCGTCCTGCTGGTGATCGGTGATCTCGCCGTATTCCGAGCCTGGACGCGGAGGAAGCGCAACGGTGGCTCGCGTTGACCGTGACGAGCCGCACGCGTGAGGTTGCGAAGCGCAAGAGTCGCCGGATCGAACAACTGCCATACGTGCCACATATCGCGTCTGACACGCGGCTTATGGTTTCCGAATGTTCGGGGGCCTGCGGAAGCGACGTGAAGAGAAGGAGCGTCGCAGCGACGCGCTGCTGCTCCAACAGGTCTTTCAAGAGGGCTACGACGCCCGGGGTGCCGGGCAGCCCTGCACGCCGCCGCCCGAGTATGGACCGGACACCGGCCACGACCTCTCGGCCGAATGGGTCGCGGGCTGGGTCGAAGCAGACCGTGCCTCGCCAAGCTGAGCGTAGAATCGCGCCATCGAGCCGCTACCCCACAACCGCTTCAAGTTGCCGTTCTTCTTTCTCTGTGCGGTGGTCTTCATCGCGATGCTGATCGCCGGCGACTCGATCGTGATCGCTGCGCCGATGTTGGTCGTGTCCATCATCTGCATCGCGGTCATAGTCAGCGGCCGGAATCCGCGATGGCTGCAGTCGCCGCTGGATCGATGGGAAGCGCGAAGGCGCGCGCGTTAGCTGACGTGCCCGGGGACGTTGCGAACGCGGTGAGGTAGGTCCGGGCCTACCGAGAGGCTGTGGGTGTCAAAGCTCACGACCTCAAGGAAGGCCCGGAATGCAACACGCTAACGCTCCGC
>JBEKWH010000019.1:0-83075 GCA_049513255.1 Solirubrobacteraceae bacterium | reverse complement strand
CGGTGATGGGGGTCAGGCGGTTTGATCTGACGCGTTCTTCGGCGGCGTTCAAGCGTGCGTTTGATGTGTTTGGCGCGGGGCTGGGGTTGCTGGCGGTCTCGCCGTTGTTGGCGGTGATCGCTGTTGCGGTCAAGCTTGATGGTCGTGGCTCGGTGTTCTTTCGCCAGCAGCGTGTGGGCCGGCATGGCAAGCGGTTTGAGATGTTGAAGTTCCGTACGATGGTGCCGGACGCGGAGGCGTTGAAGGACGGGTTGCGTCATCGCAATGAGGCGAAGGAGGGGTTGTTCAAGATCGCTGATGATCCGCGGGTGACCAGGGTCGGGCGGTTGTTGCGCGCGAGTGCGTTGGACGAGCTGCCGCAGTTGTGGAACATCGTGCGGGGCGAGATGAGCCTTGTCGGCCCGCGGCCGCTGGTGATCGATGAGGATCAGCGGATCGAGGGGTGGCATCGCCGCCGGCTGGAGCTGACGCCGGGGATGACGGGCCCGTGGCAGATCCTCGGCCCGGCCAGGGTGCCGCTACGGGAGATGGTCGCGATCGACTATCTTTACATCGCCAACTGGTCGCTGTGGACCGACATCAAGATCCTGCTACGCACCATCCCCCACGTCATCCAACGCCGCGGACTCTAAAGCTTGAACCCTGCCCGTCGCGCAGCGACGCGGCGGAATCGGGCTTAGATGAAGTCCGCCAGCCACTCTGAGCCGCCACGCTGGATCTCGCTGTAGACGAGCTGCGACTGGCGTGCCTTGCTCTTGGTGGTTCTGCGTTTCCAAGCGCGCTGGCGCTCCCAATTGACACGGCGAACCACCTGACCCAACATGGGCACGGGGGGCACCGGCAGACGTTTGGGCCCGTAGGAGAAATGGGCGTGTGTGAGTGCGGCTGCACGAAAGCCTGCGCCGTGATGATAGACAGCGTCGCCATAGACGGCAAAATGAATGGGGTCCAAGTTCTTGCGATTGGATCGCAGCACCTCAACCCAGGGTGTTTTCGTCAGTTCGAGCTTACGAAGAAGGTTGCCTCCGACATCGGTCAGGAGTCTGCCCCTGCTATCGACCCACATGTAACCGGCCGACCAGTCGCCGCACAGTTCCCGCCACGCTCCCACGGTCGTCACGCAGAAGCAGGGATGTGGCTGCTTCTCATCGAGATTCTCCGCCCGCCGCACAGCTATCAGCGGCGCCGTGGCCAGTCCGTCGAGGATCATAGGCATCGGGTCGGCTATCGGAAACGCGTCACCGTCGAGGAACATCAGCAGATCGCCGTCAGACGCCTCCTGTGAAATCTCCATGGCCAGATGGTTCAGCTTGTCGGAGTGCCGGCCACCCTGAACGACGATCCGATCGAAATGCACAGCGTACGAGGGATCGATCAGCTGCAGCGAGGACCAGGTTTGGTAGGGCACCGAAATGTGTTCACGGAGATACCTGGTCTGGATCTCGATCCAGTCCGGCGAGCCGTAATGCACAGTGGCGATGTAGAGCATCGGTCAGTCTCCTGCCTCACCGACCTGCGCAATGGCATGCCGGCTAAGCGCCTCCTGAGCGGCCTGCCCCAACCGCCTCGCATCCGTCGGTCTCACCGATCGAAACCTACCAGCCCCGCGTGAGAGCGGCGTTCGAGGTGCGGTTCCCGCGCCACCTTGTCGGCAGTCCCTATGGGGGACGTCGGCGCCGCGGCTAACTCAGCCAGTTCGTGAATCCTTCATCTCAATGACCCACGCGAGTCCCGCGGGCATGCCCGGCGGAGGCTCTAGACGCGGGACGCGTTCCTGTGTGTGCATCGGCACGACGCCAGCCCGCGCGTGTGCGAACCTGCGAGCCGGCCGGCGCGGCCGGAAAGCTCCGCTGCGGGACGCACTCGGCGCCGGCGAACAGCACGGCGTCAGCGTCGGCTGCGCCGCGGCACAGGAGCACGGCGAACGCCGCTATCGCTAGCCAGATGACGGGAATGAGCAGCAGGAGCATGTGATTCACGGAGGACTCGAGGGAGAATCTGCCCGGCACGAGCCGAGCATGGATCTGAACTGGTTATCGGGTCGCAGCGCCCAACCCTTTAGTGCCTGCAGTCTCGCGGAGAACAAACGTCCAGTGATTGCTGGGCCATCTCAGTAGACCTCGCCCGCGGATGAGGAGCGATTCGACGAGCCCGTGCCCGAAATGCGGGACAACACCGACCCGGATGGCCTTGCGACGGCACCTGCTCCCAGCCGCTAGAGTGCCACGGCGTGTCAGATGATTCCGTTCAGGAACGCGCGGAGCGGCTCGCTGAGACGCGCTTTATCGGAGGTCCCGCGAATGACTTCGAAAGCATGGGCCGTGCCGGATTCGATGTGCTTCTACGAGAGGGGCTGAGTCCTTCATCCCGCGTGCTGGATGTCGGCTGTGGCGCGCTGCGGCTCGGTTACTGGCTGATGCGCTTCCTGAACCCCGGTTGCTATTTCGGGATCGAGCCCAACCAGGAAATGCTGCGACTCGCGCTGGAGGAGCTCGTCGAGCCGGACGTGGTCGGTCGCGCAGACGCCCACTTCGACTTCAACGAGGACTTCGACTTCTCGGTGTTCGGTGAGACCTTCGACTTCGTGGTTGCGCGCTCGATCTGGACCCACGCATCCAAACCCCAGATCTCCGCGATGCTTGACTCCTTCGCAGCCACGGCCTCGCCGCACGGAGTGTTCCTCGCCTCCTATCGTGCGGCGACCCGATGGCGCAAGCTCGCCGCGCGTTGGCCACGCGCAGAGCCCCTCTTTGCGATGCTCCCGCTGGACACCATGTCCCCGCTGCTCGCGGCCCTGCCCTCCTTTGGCCTAAGCGAGGAATATGAAGGGCAAGCATGGGTCGGGCGCAGCCACAAGTCAGACAGCCCAGGGATCGTCAAGCACAGTCTCCGATGGGTGTCGGGCGAGGCGGCCAAGCGCGACCTGACCGTACAGCTCATGCCCTATCCCGTCTTTCACCGTCAATACTGGCTGCGAATCGCACGCGCCTCTTCGTAGGGACCCGGGGGTGGGCTCAGGCATATTTGGCTATTCGCTGTGGCCGGCGGCGACGAGCTGTTCGAGCGTGTCAGAGATCTGCTCGCACACGACGTCCGTCGCAAACCGCCGCTCGGCCTCCGCGCGCGCCAGCGCTCGCACCTCGGTGGGGCTTGCTCGGAGCCGCTCGAGCATCGCTGTGATCGCGCTGACCAGGCCCGCTACGTCTCCCGGCGCCACCTCCGCTGCGACCGAGCGGTCCACGCCCTCGATCGAGCCGACCTCGCTCGTTGCCACGACCGGGATGCCCGCGGTCAGGGCCTCCAGCACCGACATCGGACAGGGGTCGTACTTGCTCGCCAGCAGCACGATGTCGCTGCGTTCGAGCTCCGCCGGCATTCCCTTGGGAGGGACGCGTCCACCGTATTCCGCGTTCTCGGCCGGCAGGTCCTCGAGCAGCTTGGTGTAGTCCGACCAGATGCTCGGGCCGCCGATCACGCGGATCCGCACATCGACGTTTCGATCGAGCAGCGTCCTGGCAACCTCGATCACATCCTCGAGTCCCTTGCGCATCGACAGGCGCGTCGGCACGAGCACCAGCGGCGGGTCGGCGAGCGGCCGCTGCGAGGGGACGAAACGGTCCATGCGCTCGGGGTTGGTGATCACCACCGTCTTCTCGAGCGGAAACCGGTAGTCGTGCACGATGTGGTCGCGGAACACGCTCGAGATGCAGATCAGCAGGCTCACCCTGCGGATCCGCACAGCCTGCACGAGCGCGCGGAAGGCCATGATCGCGGCCACGACGTAGAACGTCGACCGGGGTTGACACCTGAATGCCAGCCTGCGCTCGGCGATCAGCCATCTGAGCTCGCCGGCCTGATGGCTGTCGGGGCGCACGACCAGCGGCACCGAGCGAGCGACGCTCGCCGGCACTCCGAGCGACTCGATCGTCTGGTTCTGGTAGATCAGGTCATACGGCTCGCGGGCGTGCCTGCGGACGATCTCACGGCGCAGTCGCAGCGAGGCGACCGCGCGTGTGAGCAGGCCCGACGCGAACGCACCGATCTTGGTGCGGCTGTACCAGCGGTTCCAACGCCAGTCAGCGCTCCCCCAGATGAACGTCAGGTTCTCGTGGGCGGCCAGCCGCTCGGGGTTCCCGCGCCCGGCGCCGGGAAAGAAGCAGTCGATCTGGTGGCCGCGGCGGGCGAGGCCATCCAGCAGCTCCGTGACGACACCGGGGGCGCCGCCGGACTCCAGCGGAGCACCGCCGAGCCACGCGATCCGTAGTGGTTTGGCGGTTGACACGAGGCGGGACGGTATCAACGCGTAGCGTCGCTGCGCTCGGCTGTGCCCGCGAGCACCCGATCGACGTGCTCGGACAGCCGGCGCTGGAATTCAGCCACCGAGAAGCCCAGCGCGTGTCGGATCGCGCGCTCGGGCTCGAAGTCGAGGCTGTCCAACTCGGTGATCGCGCGCGCGAATGAGCCGGCGTCGTCGAGCTGCGCCAGCCGCCCGGTCTGGCCGTCGAGCACGGTCTCGAGCGCCCCTCCGGCGGCGGCGGCGATCACCGGCCGGCCCGCGGCCTGCGCCTCCACGGCGGTGATGCCGAACTCCTCGATCCCCGGCACGATCACCGCACGAGCGCTCGCATACAGCGCGACGAGATCCTCGTCGCTTGCGCGGCCGAGGAAGCTCGCCTCGGGATAGGCCTCGCGCAGGGCCGCGTAGTCGGGGCCCGCGCCGACGACCTGGATCGGCACACCCGCCTGTCGAGCTGCCTCCAGCGCCACATGCACCCGCTTGTGTTTCACCAGCTCGGAGACCACCAGCAGCGCCTCGCCCGGCTCGCCGCGCACGAAGCGATCGGTTTCCACCGGCGGGTGAATGATCGTCGACTCGCGACCGTAGAAGCGCTTGATCCGGTCCCGCGTCAGCTGTGAGTTGGCGATATACGAGTCCACCCCGGCGCTCGCGGCCACGTCCCACTTACGCATCGAGCGCAGCTGTCGAGACAACAGCGGGCGCAGCGGGCGCGCGATCTCGCCGAGCGCTCGCTCCTGCTCGTACCACGCATATCGAAACGGCGCGTGACAGTAACACACGTGCGCAGCGCCGCTGGGAGCGCGCACGCCGTGGGCAAACGCGCTGCTGCTGCTCAGCACGAGCTCGCCGGGCGGCAGCTCCAGGCGTTGCACGGCGCGCGGGTAGAGCGGCAGCAGCCGTCTGAAGTTGCCCTGGCGTATCCCCAGGCGCTGTAGCGCAGACGTCGTGATCGCGTGCTTTGCAAAGCGGCCCTGCGTGCCGTTCTCGTCGTAGAGAAGAGTGAAGATCGGAGCGTTCGGATAGAGATCTGCCATCGCCGCAAACGTGCGCTCGGCGCCACGCATGACCAGCAGATAGTCGTGCGCGAGGATCACCCGCGGTTGATCTGGAGGCTGAGAAACGGTGGCATTCATGTTGGGCAGGGTAGGCTATGCTCGGGCGGTGAGCGAGAGGCGGGCAAGCCGAGCATGAGTTGCAGCCGTCACAGTCGATGCGCATTCTCGTAACGGTTCCGTGGGCGCGTCGCCTGGGTGGGTCCGAAGACATGCTGCAAACGGCGCTCCGCGGAGCCGCCGCCGCCGGGCATGAGCTCGAGCCCGTGTTCCTGGAGGGCGGTCCGTGGGCGGGCGAGCTCGCGCGCGAAGGCTTTCGCGTGCAGGTGATCGAGGCCGGGCGTGTGCGCCAGGCGCACAGGATGCTCGCCACGATCGTGCGGCTCGCGGGGGTGATGCGCGCTCGTCAGCCGGACCTGATTCTCAACTGGCTGCCGAAGATGCACCTCTACGGCGCGCCGGCCGCGGCGCTCGTCGGCATGGGCGATCGGCTCGTCTGGTGGCAGCACGGCATGCCGCGCACGGAGTGGGTCGACCGCTGCGCGACGAAGCTGCCCGTGATCGCAGTCGGCTGCTCATCGGGCGCGTCCGCTCGAGCGCAGGCACAGCTGCGGCCCGCACGGCCCACGTTTGTCGTCGCTCCCGGCACGCGCGTGCCCGACGGACACGCAAACGGGTCGCCGCTGCAGCTGCCGCGCGAGGTTCCCGCCGTCGGTCTCGTCGGCCGCCTGCAGCCGTGGAAGGGGCAGGATCGGCTGCTGCAGGCGCAGGCGCTGCTGCGCGCCCGCGGACATGAGATCCACACGGTCATCGTCGGCGGCGACGCGCACGAGCTCTCGCCCGAGTATGCGAGCTCGCTGCCGGCGCAGGTCGCTCGCCTGGGCCTCGACGATGCCGTCACGATGACCGGCCAGGTGCCCGACGCAGGGCCGTACATCGATCAGCTGGACGTCCTCGTCAACGCCTCCGACGGCGAGCCGTTCGGCATCGTTCTGCTCGAGGCGATGGCCCGGGGCATCCCGGTCGTGGCCGTGGACTCGGGCGCGCCCGCTGAATTCATCGAGGACGGGCGAACCGGCGTGCTCGCGCGCTCGGGCGAGCCGGACGCGCTCGCGGACGCGATCGAGCCGTTGCTGTCCTCGCCGGATCTGCGCCGGAGGATCGGCGAGGCGGGACGCGAGCGCTTCCTGCGCGACTACACCGACGTCGCCATGTGCAGGCGCTTCTATAACGAGCTCGAGCGCCTCGTCCATGCCTGACGGCGCGCCCGCGAGCGGCTCCTACGAGGTGACGATCGTCGCGCACCACGTCGGCTCCGTCGGCGGTATGGAGCGCATCATCACCGAGCTCGCGCTGGGTCTCAGGCGGCGCGGGCATGGGGTGACGGTGATCGCATACGCGTGCGAGCTGCCCGCGAGCGCGGGAGTCAGCTTCCGGCGTGTACGCGGTCCGAGTCGCCCGTTCGTGCTGAGCTATCCGTGGTTCATGGTTGCGGGCACGATCGCGGTGCGCCGCTGGCGCCGGGGTGTTGTGCAGAGCACCGGCGCGATTATCCTCAACCGCGTCGATTTCACTGAAATTCAATACTGTCAGCAAGTCGGCCCTGCCACTCCCAGCCGCTCGAACTGGCTGTTTCGGCTGAACGCGAGAGTCGCCGGGCTGCTCGGCCGGATCGCCGAGCGAGTGTGCTTCCCGTTGAACCGCCCATGGCGATTCGTGTGCGCTTCCGAGGGCGTCGCCGAGGAGATCCGCGAGTATTTCCCCAGGCAGGCAGATCGCGTCGTCACAGTGCAGAACGGCGTTGACATCGATGCCTTCGCGCCGGACTCGCGCAGCGAGGAGGCAGCTGCGCTGCGCGCGCAGATGAACATCGACGGCGATCGTCTGGTGGCGATCTTCGTCGGCAGCGAGTGGGACCGCAAGGGCCTGGAGCCCGTCATCCAGGCGCTCGCGCAGGCGCGGGACTGGGACCTGCTGGTCGTCGGCAACGGCGACCGCGAGCGCTACCAGCGCCTGGCCGAGCAGGCGGGTGTCGCAGGAGCGGTTCACTGGTTCGGCGTCTCGCGCGACGTGGCGCCGCTGTATCAGCTCGCCGACGCGTTCGTCTTTCCCTCCAGCTACGAGGCCTTTCCGCTGGTCGCGCTGGAGGCCGCCGCCAGTGGTCTGCCGATTCTTGCAACGCCGGTCAACGGTGTGCGCGAGCTCGTAGCGGAGGGCACGAACGGCTTTCTGATCAGCCGTGAGCCGGGCGTGATCGCCGATCGCCTGAACCGGCTCGCGGTGGATCCGCAACTGCGGGCGAGCCTCGGCGCGGCGGCGCGGCGTTCGGCGCTCGAGTACAGCTGGGAGAAGATGGTCACCAGGCACGAGCGCCTGTTCTCGGAGTTCGTGCTCGAGTCGCGGGCGCAGGGTGGCGCGCACGCCGATCAGTCGCGCTGAGCGTCGGCGAGGATGTCGGTGATGAACTCACTCATCCGGCGCTGCTGAGCAAGCTTGTCGAACGTGTCCGCATGCAGGCGCGAGATCGCATCGCGCCGCCGTGCGACCTCCTGCGCGCTCAGTCCCTCCAGCAGCTCGCTCAGCGCGTCGACGTACTCGCTGCTCCACGGCGCCGCCCCGGGGAGCCTCCACATGAAGCCCTCGTCGAGGTCATACGCGAGCGGCGTCTGAGCTGTGACGATCGGCAGCCCGACCGCGAGATACTCGCTCAGTTTCGTGGTGTAGCGAAACGATCCCACGCCGTCGACGCTCTGGGAGAGGCTGCCGAGGTCGAATGCGGCGAGATAGTCCGGCACCTCCTCCGGCGCCACGCGACCCGGGAGGAACACGCGCTCGCCCAGATCCTCGCCGGCGAGCTCCTGCAGGCGCTCACGACCGGAGCCGTCGCCGACGACGCAGACGACAACATCACGCCGCCGTATGCGGCGAGCGGCGCGCACGAGCTCGGCGCCGTAGACATAGCCGACTCGATCGTTCCAGTGCAACGAGCCGACGATCCCCAGCACCAGCGCATCCTCGGAGATCCCGAGGCTGGCACGGATTCGCTCACGCGCGCCCGCTGACGGGTTGCCGCGGGTCCACCCGGGTGCCGTCATCCCGCGCCGCGCGCCGAAGGTGAGCGCCCGACCCACCAGGTAAGGGGTCCAGCCGACGAAGCCCGCGCAGCGCCGGCAGAGCAGGCGCTCATACAGGCCGCCCAGCACGCCGATCAGGCGGGAGTGCAGGTGCAGAAAGGGACCCACGGCGTCGCCGCTGGAGACGACGAACGGGATGCCGAGCAGCGCGTCGATGGCCACCAGCGCAAGCCCACCCGCGGTGCCGGTCCCCTCCATCACGATCAGCTCGGGGCGCTGCACATAGGCGGTCCTCAGCAGCCCGATCGCCGCGCGCAGCTTGTTGGCCCGGTCGAAGGGGTAGACGGTGGGCTGCAGCGGCTCCAGCAGCCCCTGGATCCGCTCGTCCTCGATGTGCCCCTGTCCCTGTGTCGCGAAGCACAGGATCCGCTGTCTTTTGGCGCGCTGCACCCGCGCATACTACGCGAGCGCCGCAGCGTCCGGGCGGGGTCTTGCAGCGTTGATTTCGCCTGCACTTGGGCGCGCTGATGCGCGCTAAGCTTTAGCGAGCGATTAGCCGAGCCCCTATGATTCCGGGCCAGTACGCCGCGGATGGAACGTAGGCAGCACACCACGGACGGACTCCTCAACCGATGAATGAAACCACCGATGCCGCCTCCATCTTTGCTCCGCTGTGGCGGCGCAAGTGGCTGATCCTCACCGTCGCTGTCGTCGTCGCGGTAGGGAGTTACCTCGACTACAAGCGTGAGAAGCCGACCTATGAGGCGAGCACGGAGCTCTACCTGGGAGCGGCCTCCGAAGAAGTTGCTCCGGGTGAAAAAGCGTCGAAGACCTCGCTCTCCAATGTCACCAACCAGGCGTCCGTGATCAACTCGATCGTGGTCGAAGGGGTTCGTCACCGGCTACGCAACGAACACAAAGCGGCGCTGACAAGAGGCGCCATTGTGCGGGCCAAGAGCAGCGAAAAGGGCCAGTTCATAACGATCGAGACCGAAGCACACAGCGGCAAAGCCGCGGCGCTGCTGGCCAACCTGGTCGCCCAGGCCTACATCGCGCGCCAGGGCGCCACGCGTCACCGCACGGTCGAACGGGCGATCGCGATCGCCCGCCGTCAGGTGCGCAGGATCGAAGCGTCCGACGCGGGGAAAGCTGGGACGAAGGGGCCGAGCACGGCGAGCATCCTCCAGACTGCAGCTCTCAACACCAAAATCAACGAGCTCGAATCGAGCCTCGAACTGGCGGGCGCGGAACAGATCAAACCCGCGAAGGGCACCAGTGCGACGCTGCTCGGGCCCGAGCCGAAAAAAGACGCGATCTTCGGCTTCGTGATCGGCCTCGTCCTGGCCTCGATCGCCGCCTACGTCCTGAGCCGCTTCGACCGCCGCCTGCGTTCGCTGGCCGGCGTCGAGGAAGCATTCCATGCGCAGATCCTCGCGGCGCTCCCCAGGGTGCGGCGCCCGATCGTCCACCGGGATGGATTGCCGAGCCCCTCCAGAGTGCTGCTGGAGCCGCTGCGGCGTCTGCACGCCAGCCTGCAAGTGAACGACGCGCGTGGCGAGCAGGACGCGGAGACCTCGCGCTGCGTGCTGCTGGTGATGAGCCCCGACGCCGGCGACGGCAAGTCCACGCTGGTCGCAGACCTGGCTCTCATCAAACGCGATGCCGGTGAGCGCGTGGCCGTCGTGGAGGCCAATTTCCGGCGGCCCGTGCAGGCCAAGCTGCTGGGCCTGCACGACGCGCCCGGGTTGGCCGACGTGCTCGCAGGCGCGCTGCCGTTGGAGGAGGCGATGCTGCGCGTGCTGCCGATGGACCAGGCGCTGCAGGCCGATCGCGAGTCCGACGGCGCCGGTGTAGCGACGGCTGTGCGATCGCGGGCGGGCTCGCTGTTCCTGCTCGCCGGCGGCGGGTCGGTCCCGAATCCGCCGGCTGCCCTGGCGCAGCCCGCGATGCACGAGCTGCTGCGCGCCCTGGCCGCGGAGTACGACTGCGTGCTCCTAGATGCCCCGTCGCCACTGGAGGTGAGCGACGTGATGCCGCTGCTGCAGGAGGTCGACGGGATCATGCTCGTCGCGAGGATCGGGCACACGCGCGAAACCTCCGCGGGACGGCTGGTCCAAGTCCTGGGGCAGACCAACAGCGCGCCAGTCCTGGGAGTGGCAGCCAACTGCGTCGCGCCGCGGGACCTCGAGCGCTACGGCTTCTCCTCGCCCAGCGGTAAAGGGTGGCCGCGCCGGCTGCGGGGCCGATGAGCACCCCGCAATGGCGCCTGACCAGCGGGCCGGGCGCGGTTCATCCAGTCGTCTCCAGCAGGCGCCTGCGCGAGCTGGGCGGCGTCGCGCTCGCGGGCCTGATCTCCGCCACGCTCGGTCTGGCGGTCACGATTGGGCTGCCGGGGGTCAGCATATTCCTGGTCCTCGGAGTGATCGCGGCGATGCTGGCGATCGTCGCGCTGATGGTCAGCACCCGCGTGGAGATGACCGTCGCCCTGGTGGTGCTCTACCTCGGGCTGCTCGACGGACCGGCGAAACTCCTCTTCGGGGGGCATGAATTCGGTGCCTCGATCCGCAACGTGCTGATCCTGTCGGTCTGTGCGGGGGCGTTGATGCGCATGGTCGTGCGCCGCGAGCGACTGCGCCTGCCGCCGCTCTCCGGCTGGGTGCTCGCGTTCGTCGGTATCGCGCTGATCGAGGTGTTCAACCCGCGCACCGAAGGCGTGCTGAAGGTGTTCGGTGGCTTCAGGCAGCAGCTGGAGTGGGTGCCGTTCTTCTTCTTCGGCTACTACCTGCTGCGCTCCAAGAGGAACTTCCGCCGGCTGTTCATCATCGTCGGCGTGATGGCGCTCGCCAACGGCGTCGTCGCCGCCTACCAGACCGAGCTCACACCAACCGCGCTGGCCTCCTGGGGGCCGGGCTACCACAATCTCGTCTTCGTCCCGGGACCGGTTGGCACCGGGCGCACGTATGTCAGCGAAGGCGAAACGAGGGTGCGTCCGATGGCGCTGGGCTCGGATCAGGGGTTCGGCGGCGGCATGGGCGTCGTCGCCCTGACGTTCGGTCTGGCGCTGCTGGCGACCTCGCGCAGGCGAAGATGGGTTCCGATACTCCTGTGCCTCGGCGCGATCGTGGCTCTGATCACCGGCCTGAACCGCGCGCCGGTGATCGGCGCGGTGCTGTCGGTGGCGGCGTTCGCCGGCTTCGCGACCCTCGCCGGGCAGCGCGTGACACGCGTGCTGCGCACGCTCGTGGTGATCGTGCTGCTCGCGGTCCCCACCGGCCTGCTGGTCGTCACCTCGCTGCGCCACGGCACGTTCAAGCGCTATGAAAACATCATCAACTCAGCGGGGAGCGGTGAGGCGGCGACGTACAAGGAAGGGGCGTGGTCGCTGATCCCCCACTACCTCTCGGTCGCGCCATTCGGCTTCGGGCTCGGAAGCGTCGGCCCGGTGGCGGGCCTGGAAGGCAGGAACGCCCAGCTGCTCGAAGGCCATGCCGTCAGCTCGGAGACGCAATTCAACCTGATCGTCAATGAACTCGGTGCCCCCGGCCTGGTCGTGTACATCGCCCTGGACATCTACATGCTGGTCCTCATCACCACTGGGATGCGCTTCGTGCGCGACGGAGATCTCGCGCTGATGCTGGCCGGAACTCTGGCGCCGTTCGTCGGGCTGTTCTTCGAGAACACGTCGGGAGCGACCAGCAACAGCGCGGTTTGGGGTCCGTACTTCTGGTTTGCCGTCGGCGTCGCCGCGTACTGGCTCGCGGGGCCCGGCCGAGATCTCGCTCGATCGTCGCTTGGGAGGTCCGGTGCGCAGCTCGCGCCCAGCTGAGAAGGCCGAGAAGCCCGCCCCTGCCTCGATGCGCAGCAGGCTGAGCCTGCTGGTGGGCGACCGAATGGGTCTGGTCGCCGGGCTGACGGTCCTCACGATCGTCGCGAGCCTGGTCGAAGCAGCGATGCTCGCGATCATCGCCCTGGTCGCGGTCTCGCTCGTGCCTGGGGTCCGCGGCGCCGTGCACGGGAAAGAGTCCCTGTTCAGCGTCCATGCGAGCACCGGCACGCTGCTGATCATCGGGGGCGTGCTGACGGTCGTGCGCATGTTCTCGCAGATCCCGATGTCGATCCTGTCCTCGAGGATCACAACGGAGGTGCTCGCCAGCACGCGCCATCGGATGTTCGATTCGTTCACGCGAGCCGCTTGGACCGTCCAGTCGCGCGATCGCGAGGGCCAACTGCAGGAGACGCTCACGGGCCAGGCGGTTCAGGCCGCCGGTGCGGCCGCGCAGGCTCTGCAGGTCATCACCGCGTCATTTCAGTTCGCCGTTCTGATCGGGTTTGCGGTGGCCCTGAACGTCATTGCGGCCGTGGTGGTCGGCACCATCTCCGTGCTGCTGTTCGGGCTGCTGCGGCCGATGCGCGCGCGCGGCATCCGCATCTCGCGCGCGCTCTCGCAGGCCAACGTGCACTACGCCAGTGGGATCGCCGAGGCCAATCGCCTGACCGAAGAGACCCACGTCTTCGGTGTCTTTGAGATGCAGCGGCGGCGCATGAGCGGGCTGATCAGGGAGTCCCAGCGCCACTACTATCGCGCCGCGCTGAACTTGAGGCTGATCTCGAATCTGTACCAGAGCCTCATCTACGTGGTCGTGGTGGGCGGTCTCGCGGGTCTCTATCTCTTTGGTGGCCACCACGCGGGCCAGCTCGGTGGCGTCGTGCTGCTGCTGCTGCGCGCCGGCACGGCCGGGCAGCTGGTACAGGGCGCCTATCAGGGTCTCGCGCAGTCGATGCCATTCATCGAGCGCACGCAGGACACCGCGCGGCGCTACCTCGAGAGCGCTCCCGTCGAGGGCAGCGAGGCGCTGAGCTCCGTGGACGTGATCGCGTTCGATCAGGTCTCGTTCGCCTACAACGCCGAGCGGCCCGTCCTATCGGAGGTCAGCTTCGAGGTGCAGGCCGGCGAATCGATCGGGATCGTCGGACCGTCAGGCGCGGGGAAGTCGACGCTCGTGCAGATCCTGCTGCGCCTGCGCCCGCCCGGCGCGGGGCAGTACCTCATCAACGGCGTGCCCGTGGAGCGCTACGCGAGCAGCGACTGGAGCAGGCAGATCTCCTACGTGCCCCAGGAACCGCGGCTGCTGCACGCCTCCGTGGCGGACAACATCCGCTTCTTCCGCGACATCCCCGACGAGGACGTTGAGCGCGCAGCGCGGCTCGCGCGCATCCACGACGACATCGTCGGCTGGGAGGCGGGCTACGAGACGATCGTCGGCCCCCGCGCGGATGCCGTCTCCGGTGGCCAGCAGCAGCGCCTGTGCCTGGCGCGCGCGCTCGCGGCGCGCCCGGCGATGCTCGTCCTGGACGAGCCCACGAGCGCGCTCGACCCTCAGTCGGAGGCGCTGATCGGCGAGTCGCTGGTCGAGCTGAAGAGCGGTCTGACCCTGTTCATCGTCGCCCACCGCATGTCCACGCTGGACATGAGCGATCGCGTGATGGTGATCGTCGACGGCCGGCTGGTCGGCTTCGACACGCGCGAGTACCTGCAGCGGGAGAACCCGTACTACCGCAAGGCCTCGCAGCTGGCCGTGGGTGGCACGGGAGCATAAGTGGCGTGCGCCTGCCCGACTTCTTCATCGTCGGTCACGGCAAGAGCGGCACGACGGCGATGTACGAGATGCTCCGGCGCCATCCGCAGATCTACATGCCCGACGGCAAGGAGCCGTGGTTCTTCGCCGAGGAGCTGCACGTACGGACGCCGCCGCGGCCGCAGGGGACCCCCAAGACGCTCGCCGAATACGCCGCGTGGTTCGACGGCGCGGGAGCAGATCAGCGCGTCGGCGAGGCGACCGCGCTGTACCTGTGGTCGCACACGGCCGCCGAGCGCATCGCGGAGGTGCTTCCGGACGCGCGCATAGTCGCGATCCTGCGCGAGCCGGCCAGCTTCCTGCGCTCGCTGCACCTGCAGTGGGTGCAGACCTACATCGAGACCGAGACCGACTTCGCCAAGGCGATCGCGCTCGAGCCGAGCAGGCGCGAGGGGCGCGCGCAGTCGCGCTACACCTACTGGCCGCAGGTGCTGCTCTACTCCGAGCACGTGCGCTACGTCGAGCAGCTGCGCAGATACCACGCAGTGTTCGGACCCGAGCAGGTCAAGGTGCTCATCTACGACGACTTCCGCGCCGACAACGAGCAGACGATCCGCGAGGTCCTGCGCTTCCTGGAGGTGGACGAGTCGGCGCCGATCGAGCCGGTCGAGGCGAACCCGACCGTGCATCCCCGCTCACAGCTGCTCAACGAGCTGGTGCACGCGGTCGGCGTCGGTCGCGGGCCGGTGTCCCGGACGATCAAGGGGGCGATCAAGGCGGTCACGCCCGCGGCACCGCGGCGCGCCGCTTTCCACGCCGTGAAGAGCCAGCTGGTGTTCGCCGCGCCGCCGGCGCCCGACGAGGAGTTGATGCACGACCTGCGTGCGCGCTTCAAGGGAGAGGTGGAGGCCGTGAGCGAGTATCTGGACCGGGACCTCGTGGCGCTGTGGGGTTATGACCGCCTCGACTGAACGGTCCGCCAACCCCGGCGTGCACGGGGAGCAGGGGGCGCGGCGCCGCGAGCGGACCGCGCGCATGGCGGTGGTCGGGATGTCGACAAGCGACACCTGTGGTGTGCGCGACCACGCGACCATGCTGTCCGACGGCCTGGAGCGCGAGAACGTGCAGTGTTCGATGCACTGGCTGGATCGGAGTCAGCCGACGTATGCGGGGGCGCGCGCGGAGATCTCCTCATGGGCGCAGAAGCTCGCGGGTGATCTGCGCAACGACCCGCCCGACGCGCTGCTGTTGCACTATTCGGTCTTCGCCCACTCGCATCGCGGGCTCCCGGTGTTCGTAGCGCCGATGGTCTCGGCGCTACGCGAATCGCGGATCCCCCTGATCAGCTTCCTGCACGAGTTCGCGTTTCGCCAGCGCGGGCGCTTTGGCCTGAACGGCGCGGTATGGTCACTCAGCCAGCGCGCGGCCCTGTTCGAGGTGATGCGCGCCTCGACGGCGGCGGTCGCGACGGTGCAGGAACGGGCCGACTGGCTCGCATCGCGCGTGTGGCTGCCACGGCGCCCGCTCGCGGTCGCGCCGGTCTTCTCGACGCTGCCCCCGCCCACCGGCGAGCCGCGTGGCGAGCGCGAGGGACCGCTCGTCGGGCTGTTCGGCTACTCCTGCAGGCCGGCCTTGGCGTCGCTCGTGCTCGACGCCGTCGCGCTGCTGCGCGAGCGCGGTCTCTCGCTCAGGCTGCTGCTGCTCGGCGCGCCCGGCGCGCAATCGGAGGTGGGCGAGATGTGGCGGTCGGGGGCACGATCGCGGGGGATCGCACAGGCGCTCTGCTTCTCCGGGACCGTGTCCGCCCAGGAGCTCTCGGACATGCTCGCCGGGTGCGATCTGCTGCTGTTCGTCGATCGCCCCGGTCCGACCTCGCGCAAGACGACGCTCGCCGGGTCGCTCGCCTCCGGCACCGCCGTGGTCGCGATCGACGGCCCCGCCGCCTGGCCGCAGCTGGTGCAGGCGCGAGCGGCCGAGCTGACGCAGCCGCGCCCGGATGCCCTGGCCACCGCGATCGAGACGCTGCTTTGCGAGGAGGGCGCCCGCGAGGCGCTCGCCGCACGCGGCCGAGCCTTCGCCGAGCAGAGCATGGGCGTGGCGCTCAGTGCCGAGATCGTCGCTGGACTGCTTGACTACATCCTCGACGCGGCCAGTCCGGTCGGCCGTCCGGACTCCCACGCCGCACGGGCCACCCCGTAGGCATCCAGCAGCGCGGCGATATGCCGCTCGGGGGAGAAGCGGTCGGCCACCATCTCCCTTCCGGCGGCCCCCATGGCCTGCTGTCGTGCGGGGTCGCCAAGCAGCTCGTCGAGGGCCTTCGCGAGCGCCGGGGCGTCACCGGGTCTGACGAGCAGCCCGTTGACGCGATCCGTGAGCCAGTCGATGACGCCCCCGGTCGCGCTGGCGATCACGGGCCGTCCCGCGGCGAGCGCCTCGATCCCGATGAGGCCGAACGGCTCCGGCCAGAGCGAGGGCATCGCGACCACCGACGCGTCTGCAAGCTCCTGCGCAAGCGCCTCGGCGGCCAGCCAGCCTGTGAAGCGGATCCGCTCGAGCACGCCGAGCCGGTGCGCGAGCCTGCGCATCGCATCCAGCCCCCAACCGTCCCCGCAGACCACGAGCTCGGCGTCGACCGCCTGCATCGCGCGGATCAGGACGCCGATGCCCTTCGGCGTCACCACGCGCCCCGCGAACAGCACGCGCCGGCGCGTCTCATGCCCGGACCCCGCCCTCGGTGTGATCGTGGTGAACAGCGGCAGCACCCTGCGCGGGGCCACGCCGTTCGCCGCCAGGTGTCGATCTATGACGCTGGAATACGAGATCGCAAGGTCGGCGTCTGTGAGCGCGCGCACGGCGCGCGTCGCGCTCCGGTAGGCCGAGGGCAGCGGGCGCGGGTCGCGTGTGTGCGCACACCCGCGCGCGAGCAGGTTGGGCACGCAGCCCGCACCATGCGGACGCGTGCATTCGTGTCCGGGGCGAAAATAGTGAACACCCGACGTGCACGCGGAGTAACCGTGCATGCTGATCACCACGGGCGCGCTGCGGCGCAGGAACGCGACAAGCTCGGGGTCATCGAGCTGATGCATGTGTATCACCGTGGGGCAGGCCGCCAGGGCATCGCCCACGCGTAGGGACGATGGCGCACGCGCGCTCAGCAGCTCGGCGCTCGAATGTACGGTGACACCCGCGATCGGCTGCTCGGGGCCGACTCGCGCTGTGAGCACGTGTACGGAGATACCGCTTTCAGCGAGCGCCGCGGCGCTCGCCATCGCGTGCGTCGCGACCCCGCCATCCCTAACCCATCGCGGTGTCACTATCAGCACGGGCCCCGCTGTCAACTGCATGTGCTCACATCCTCGGCGCACGCTTGCACGAGAGCGACCTCGGAGCTGGATCCTCCCGCATCGAGCGCAGATCATAGCGGTGCCACTGCGCCCCCGAGGACGCGCGCCTCCTACGCAAGGGCTGTTGATGTGGAACACTGCCGGCGTGAGCGAGCACTCAGAGCCCGGCGCGGGGGCGACGGGGCAGGAAGGGCGGCCGAAGGTCCTCTACGTGATGGGAGCGGGCCGCAGCGGCAGCACGATTCTGGGGGTGGCATTGGGAAACTGTGAGCGCGTGTTCTTCGCTGGCGAGCTCGATCGCTGGCTGGCGAGGGCGGGGATGCCGCGCGATGGCGCCGAGCGCGAGCGTTTCTGGGCGCAGGTGCGCGAGCAGGTCGACTACGCGCCGGAGCTGGCGGGCGGGCGCACAACCTGGCTGGAGCGCTCCTCGAGCCTGTTCGACCTGCGCAAATGGCGCGCCCGCCGCCGCCTGCGGGAGAGCTACCGCCGTGTTTCGCAGGAGCTGTATCGCGCGATCGCGCGCGTCGCGGACGCGACCCACGTCGTCGACACCTCCCACTATCCGATGCGCGCCAGGGAATTGCAGTCGCTCGTGGACATCGAGCTGTACCTGCTGTTCCTCGTGCGCGACCCGCAGAGCGTCGTCGCCTCGCTCGGGCGCTCGGACGTGCCGGAGCGCAGGTTCGGCGCGCTGGCGGCGAATGTCTATCTGTGGCTGACATATCTGCTGGCGGTGGCCGTGTTCGCCCGTCATCCGGCCGAGCGGCGCCTGTTCGTTCGCCACGAGGACTTTCTCGCCAGCCCCGAGGCCGTGCTCGGTCGGATCCTGCGCCAGTGCGGTGCGGGTGACACGCTGCCGGACCTGACGTGCCTGCGTACGGGAGTGCCTTTTCACGGAAACCGCCTGATCAAGTCCGAGACGGTCGCACTCGGCCCCCGTCAACAGACGCAGCAGCGCCGATCGCCCCTGACCGCCGTGTTGCAAGGACCCTGGGAGATCGTATTCTCGCAATTGCGCCCCGCGGTCGCGGCGGCCGCGCCCGATCAGCCCGCGCCGGCACCCGCCTAGCATCGTCACCTCCAACTTAACCTGTTACCAGTGATGGCAGAAAAGGCGATGCCTGAGCGGCCCAAGGTCATCTACTTGATGGGCGCTGGCCACAGCGGCAGCAGCATTCTCGGTGTGGCCCTCGGCAACTGCGAGGATTTCTTCTACGCTGGCGAGGTCGAGGAGTGGCTGGCCAGGGCGGGGCAGCCACGGTGGGGCGGCACTGAGCGGGCCCGGTTTTGGAGCCGTGTGACTGCGGAGGTCGACGCGGACGGTCTGTTCGGGGCCGAGGTCAACCGTCACGTCGAGCGCTCATCTGCGGCGCTGCGGCCTGATCGCTGGCTCGCGCGGTGGAGGCTGCTCCGGCGTTATCGCCGTGTCGCCGGGGACCTGTTGCGCGCGATCGCGCGGACGGCTGGCGCCGGACACGTCGTCGACTCGTCTCACTTCCCGCTGCGCGCGCGCGAGCTGCGCAAGGTGAGCGGGATCGAGCTGTATCTCATATTCCTCGTGCGCGACCCCCAGAGCGTGGTGGACTCCAATACGCGCGAATTCAGCCCGCACGAGGTCGCCGAGCGGCGCTGGCGCACGCTCAGCATGAACGCCAACTTGTGGCTCACGCAACTGCTGTCGGTGCTCGTCTTCGCGCGCCACCCGCGCGATCGCCGGATCTTCCTCCGTTATGAGGATCTCGTTGCCGACCCCGAGGGCGTGCTGCGGCAGATCCTCGACGCTGTCGGGTCATCGGCCGCGATTCCCGACCTGGCTGCGCTGCGCATCGGCATGCCGCTGCAGGGCAATCGGCTGCTTCGCTCGGACGTGATCGCGCTGCGGCGCTCGCCGGTCCAGACCCCTGCGTGGTCGCCGTTGACGACGCTGTTGCAGCGGCCGTGGCTGCCGATCCTGGCGCGGCTGCGTCCCGTCGCGACGGCGCGCCGGCGAGCTTGAGAGGATCTCCGGATGGGACTGGTAAGACGCGGCGTTGGCTGGCTGTCACGACGGCTGGAGCGCCCCGAGCTGCTCGCCGCCGCGTACGCAAGCGCTCGCGAGGAGCTGCACGAGGAGATCGCGATCAGGGCGATTCTCGCCAGCGGGCTGCGCAGCGACAGCACCTACGTGGACGTCGGCACCAACAGGGGTCAGGTCCTCGGCGAGGCCGTGCGTGTCGCGCCGCGCGGAAGGCACATCGCCTTCGAGCCGATCCCGGCGCTCGCCGTCGAGGTGGCGCGTGCGTTCCCGGCAGTGGATTGCCGCCGCAAGGCGGTCGGCGCGCGTCCCGGGGAGGCGGAGTTCTGCTACTTCCGAGCGATGGACGGCTGGAGCGGTCTGCGCAGAAGCCCTGTCGTCAGCGACGAGCGGGGCGATCCCGAGTACATCACCGTGGAGGTCTCCACGCTCGACGTCGAGCTGGGCGAGCTCAGCCCGGCGGTCATCAAGATCGACGTCGAGGGCGCGGAGCTCGACGTGCTCGAGGGCGCGCGTGCGCTGCTCACGCGGGCGAAACCGCTGCTGATCTTCGAGCACGTGGCGGCGGCGTCGGCGCTGTATGACGCGCCGCCCGCGGCTCCGTGGGATCTGCTAGCCGAGCTCGGCTACGAGGTCCTGACGGTGACCGGGGACGGCCCCGTGACACGTGCGGCGTTCGCCGAGAACGCCACCGTGGTCAACTGGCTCGCGAGGCCCGGCGCCGCCGCGCCGGGTTGAGCCGCACGTCAGGAGCCTTCGCCTGAGAGTGCGCCGGCGGAGCCTTCGCCGGAGAGCAGGCCCGCGGCTTCTTCGTCTTCGCCGGTGGGTGCGGGCGCGCCGCTGACCGCGATCGTAAATTCGGGGCTCGTGCTCCCGAGCGTCTGCGGGCTGGCCGGGACGCTGACGCGCATGACGTCGCTGCCGGCGAGGTCGAAGGCGTGCGCGATCGTGAAGGCGTGGGCGCCCTCGACGGCTGTGGTGCCCACGATGTGGAAGCCGAGGCCCGAGCCGTCGCGGCGTTCGAGGTAGACGGTCTGTCCGGCTTCAGCCGGCACGACGGTGCCCGTGAAGCTGACCGGCACGCCGGTCTGCGCCGCGCTCGGCGGCGGTTCGACGCTGAGCGCGTATCTGACGCCCTCGAACAGCTCGGTTGACCGTGCGCCGGCGCTGATGACCTTGTAGGTGGTGTTCTGCGCCGGCGTCACCGTGAAGCTGTAAGCGCCGCCGGCTTCGGTCGTGTCTTTGGCGACGGGCGTGAAGGCCTGCCCGTGCGCGCTTGCAAGCAGCGCCACCGTCTGCGACGCCTTCCCGGCGGCCACGCCGGTGATGGTCGCGGACGCTCCCGAGGCGATCGGGTCGGCCGAGGACTGGATCGTGAGCTGCGGATTCTGGGCCTGGGTGATGTCGTAGGTCAGCGGTTCGGTGGTCGTGGCGATCTCGCCTCGCGGGTGCACGAGCGCGCGGATGCTGAGCTCGCCGGCGGTGCGGAAGCCGTGGGTGATCGAGTAGTGGCCTTCGTCGTCGAGCTGAGCGAACGCGATCGTGTGCCAGCGTTCGCCGGCGGTGAGGTACTCGCCCTGCAGCGAGACCCGCATCCCGGCCAACGCCGGGCTGACGGTGCCGGTGAACGTGAACCGGCTGCGCCCGCTCGCGCGGTCGCCGCGTGAGGCCAGGTCGGCGCCGCTGGCAGCCGGGCCTTCGATCGTGATCTTGGGCGCGACGCGCACGACCGTGCGCCCGCCGTGGGCGAGCAGCGAGCGAGCGATGAACACGCTCTTGCCGGTGAGCGGTCCGGTCGTCAGCTGGAAGGAGCCGTCTTCCCCGGTCGTGACGGTCGCGACTTCGCTGAGGCTCGATTCGCCGCCGCCGCGCTCGTGCTGGTAGACGGCGAGCGATTCGTTGGCGGCGCTCACGGCATTCGGGCACGTCAGCTGACCGAGCAATGTGTCCGTTTCGCCGGCGGTGACGACCGGCGAGGATGCCTGCATCGTGATGGAGCAGCTGCCGCCCCTGTGCGCGGAGGCAGAGGCCGGACCGAGCAGGCCGCCGGCGAGCAGTGCGATCGGCAGCGCGAGGAAGCTCCGGCGAGGCGTGATCGGCGTGGCGTTCATGACCCTCCAGTAGGGTGGGGAGGAGCGGCTTGACAGTGCCGCCCGCTCACGCTATCGGCCGTTGGTGAGCAGAACTTTAAGACGCCCGGAGATGCTCCGCAAAGCTGGAGCGCCCCGGATCGCTATGTTTGCGCGGTGTGCGGAATCGCAGGGAGCACGGATGACCCCGGGGGGCGCGCGGTCAGGGAGATGTGCGCAATGCTGCACCATCGCGGCCCCGACGACGAGGGTGCCCACACGGATGGATCGACGGGGGTCAGCATCGGCATGCGGCGCCTGTCGATCATCGACGTAGAGGGTGGACATCAGCCGATCTGCAACGAGGATCGCTCTGTGTGGGTGGTGTGCAACGGCGAGATCTACAACCACCCGCGGCTGCGCGCCGAGCTGCGCCAGCGCGGGCACCGCTTCGCGACGGGCTCGGACACCGAGGTGCTGGTGCACCTCTACGAGGAGTACGGCGAGGATCTCGTGCAGGCGCTCGACGGGATGTTCGCGTTCGCCCTGTGGGACGAGCTGCGCGGGCGACTGCTGCTGGCGCGCGACCGCTTCGGCGAGAAGCCGTTGTTCGTTCACGAGCACGACGGCGAGCTGATGTTCGCATCCGAGTTGACGGCGCTGTTGCACGCCAAGCCGGGCCTGCGCCAGCTCGACCCCGCCGCGATCGACGCGTTCTTCGTGTTTGCCTACGTGCCGGGCCCGGGGACGATCGTGCCCGGCGTGCGCCAGCTGCCGCCGGGACATCTGCTCAGCTGGCAGCGCGACGGATCGCACTGCCATCAGCGGGCCTGGTGGCGGGCAAGCGACGAGCTCCTCGCGCCGCAGGAGCCGTTCCAGTCCGTCCTCGCGGAGACCCGGCGGCTGTTCGAGGAGTCGGTCGCCGCGCGCATGATCTCCGACGTGCCGCTTGGCGTGTTCCTGAGCGGCGGCGTGGACTCGACGCTCGTGGCGATCGCAGCCGCGAAGGCCTCCTCCAAGCGCCTGCAGACGTTCACGGTCGGCTACGACGTGGGCTCGGTCAGCGAGACGGCCCAGGCGCGCCGCACGGCGGCCTACCTGGACAGCGAGCACCACGAGGTGACGCTCACCGAGCGGGACGTCGCCGAGCGCACGCCCGCGCTGCTCGCCGGCATCGATCAGCCGCTGGCCGACCGCGCGCTGCTGCCGCTGAACCTGCTGTCGGAGTTCGCGCGTCCACGTGTGACGGTCGCGCTCGGCGGCGAGGGGGCGGACGAGCTGTTCGGCGGCTATCCGCGCTATCGCTGGCTGGAGCGCTCCACGCGGGCCGAGGCGGCGCTGGGCCCCGCCGCCGCAAGATCGCTCGGAGCGCTGTTGCGAGGCGGTGCGGATCGTGCCGGGCGTGGCCAGCGGGCCGCACGGCGCCTGGCGCCCGCGCCGCTGCTCGAGCGCAACCTCGACTGGGTGACCGCCGAGCGCCGCCGCGTTCGCCAGCAGCTGTACGGGCCGCGCCTGGCGGGGGTCGGTGCCGCGCAGGTGCTCTCCGATCTCGGCGCGCGGGCGGGTGAGCTCCCCCTTCGGGGACGATCCGACGGCAAGGCGACCGTGCGCTGGCTGATGCACCTCGACCAGGTGGACTATCTGCCCGACGACGTTCTGTTCAAGACCGATCGCGCGGGCATGCTGGCCTCGCTGGAGATCAGAACCGTGTTCCTGAACAGGGAGCTCGCCGACTTTGCCGCCTCGCTGGACACCTCGGCGCACCTCGCCGGTGGTGGCAAGGCGATCCTGCGGGCAATGCTGCCCGAGGGCGTGCTCGATACGCGGCGCCTGGGGCGCTATCGCAAGACCGCCTTCAGGGTGCCGGCTGCGGACTGGCTGCGAGGGCCGCTGGCGCCCGTGCTGCGTGCCCAGCTCGAGCATGGCGTGCTCTACGCCGAGGGCTACTTCGAGCGCGAGGCCGCGCGCATGCTCGTCGGCGAGCATCTCTCCGGCGGGCACGATCACAGCGACCAGCTGTGGCCGCTGCTGGCGCTCGGGCTTTGGGCCGACCGCTTCTGCGGACTCGATGGCAGCTAGACCGTTGCAATCGACGGGCAAGCCGCGCCTGCTGATCCTCACGCCGGACTATCCGCCGGCGCCGGGAGGCATCCAGCTGGTCAGCGAGCGTCTGGCTGCCGGCATCGATGGCTTTCGGACGCTGGTGCTGGCGCTCGAGGAGCCGGGCGCCGCGGAGTTCGACCGCTCGCGAACCACCGTCATTCGCAGGGTCCGAGCGCCACGACTTCCGCACGCCGGGCGACTCGCGCTGCTCAACGCCCACGCCCTGCGCGAGGCGCTGCGGTTCAGGCCGGATGTGACGCTCAGCATGCACCTCGTGGCCAGCCCGGCCGCAGCGGCGATCAAGCAGGCCCTCGGCGTGCCCGTGGCGCAGTACTTCCACGCCGAAGAGATCGGCGCCCGGCCGCGGCTGGCCGCGTTCGCGGCGGCCCATGCGGACCGGGCGATAGCGGTGAGCAGCTACACGGCCGGCCTCGTGCGGGCGACCGGTGCCACGACGGCCAGCATCAGCGTCATCCCCAACGGCGTCGATCTGCCCCTCGACGCCACGCCCGAGCCGGTCGATCGCCCCACCTTCGTGACCGTCGCGCGCATCCAGGAGCGCTACAAGGGCCACGACGTGCTCGTGCGGGCGCTGGCGCTGGTGCGCGCGAAGGTGCCCGACGTGCAGTGGCTGGTGATCGGGGACGGCAGCCTGCGCCCGGTGCTCGAAGCGCTTGTCCGCTCCTACGGGGTCGAGGACTCGGTCCGCTTCCTGGGCTCGGTCAGCGACGAAGAGCGCAACGCGTGGCTGCGCCGCACCCACCTGCTGGCCATGCCCAGCCGCCTGCCCGCTGGCGGCTTCGCGGGCGAGGGTTTCGGAATCGTCTACCTGGAGGCCGGCGCCTACGGCAAGCCCGTCGTCGCCGGCAACGTCGGCGGCGCGCTCGACGCGATCCTCGACGGCGTCACCGGGCTGCTCGTCGACCCGCTCGACCAGCTGGCGGTCGCGGAGGCGATCACCGCGCTGCTGCTCGATCCTGCGCTGGCGCGCCGGCTCGGCGCCGCCGGGCGGCGGCGCGCCGAAGAGCACGCGTGGCCGCTGATCGTCGCGCGGGTGCAATCGGTGCTGCTCGGGCTGCTCGCGCGATGAGGGTCCTCTACGTCAACCACACGGCCGTGGTCAGCGGCGGCGAGCGCTCGCTGCTGAGCCTGCTCGGCGCCCTGCCCGATTTCGTGCAGCCGCTGGTGGCCAGCCCACGGGGCGACCTGCAGGCGGCGGTGGAGGATCTGGGCATCCCCGTCACGACCATCGCCGGGACGGCGGGCAGCCTCCGGCTGCATCCGCTGCACACGCCGCGCACGCTGGCCGAGCTGAGCGTCGCCGCGCTGCAGGTACGGCGCGTCGCGCGCCGGCACCGCGCCGAGCTCGCGCACGCGAACTCGATCCGCAGCGGAATCGTGCTCGGCCTGGCGCGGCTCTCCGGCGTGGCCACCGTCGTTCACGTCCGCGACTGCCTGCCCCCGGGCCCGCTCACGACCGCGACGATGCGCCTGATCGCCGCCTCCGCGACGACGATCCTCGCCAACTCGCACTACACCGCCCGCTCGTTCCTGGCGGCGGCGCCGTCGGCGCGCGTCGAGGTCGTCCACAACCCTGTCGACCTCGCGCGCTGGAACCCCGCCCGCATCGACCGCGCGCAGGCGCGCGCGCGCCTCGGCCGGGCGGGCGAACGCAAGCTGCTGCTGGGCGTGGTCGCCCAGCTGAGCCCCTGGAAGGGGCAGGACACCGCCGTCGAGGCGCTCGCGCTGCTCTGCCGTGAAGGCGTCGACGCGCACCTGCTGCTGATCGGCTCGGCCAAGTTCGTCGCCCGCTCGACACGCTTCGACAACGAGGCCTACGTTGCCGGCCTGCGCACGCGGGTCGCCCGGGCGGGCCTGCAGGACCGGGTGTCTTTCCTGGGGGAGCGCGAGGACGTTCCCGAGCTCGTGCGCGCGCTTGACATCCTGCTGCTTCCCTCCACCGAGGAGCCGTTCGGGCGAGCGCTGATCGAGGCGATGGCGCTGGGCGTGCCGGTGCTCGCCACCAACGTCGGGGGCCCGCCGGAGATCATCGAAGACGGGCGCGAGGGCTACCTGCTGGCGCCGCGCCAGCCGGCCGCGTGGGCGCAGGCGATCCGCCGCATCGCCGAGAGCCCCGACCGGGGCCTGGAGATGGGTCGGGCGGGTCGGCGCAGGGTGCAGCGGGCGTTCAGCGCCGAGCATCACGTGGCGGCGGTGCTCGCTGTCTATGAGCGTGCCATCGCTCACGCCGGCGCTTGAGGAGGGCTGGGCGGATCGAGCACAGCCGGCAGCGTCCGCGCCCGGCGAAGGTCTTCAGCGTCCGGTCATCTCGGGCTGTCTGAGGTCTGCCACGACGGAGCCACCCCGAGTAGCGCGGCAAGCTGGCAGGTGTCCTGCACATAGTGCTCCCGCAGCTGCGTCAGCGTCGCGAGACTCGGCTCAGCATTCGCCCTGACATCATTCGGGCCGCTGCGCCGGCTCCGGCTCCGCAGAACGACTCGGTCGGCGATGCGATCGTAGGGGTGTCTCAAGCGACGCCGACGGGCTTCGGGTATCACGTCCCAAACCGCTCGTGCGGCCGAGCTGCGCCTGAGGGCACGGTGCACTCCCTGAGGGCTCAGCGGAGAGGAGGGAGCGATCCAGGAGGAGGGACTCATCCAGGAAAACTGGCGCTCGACCACGCCAATCTTATACCTTGTCCCTAGATTATCGGGTTTGGTGTCGGCTCTTACACCTATGAACTCCTGGATGCGGCTCAGGAGTTGTCCGGGAGTACGCTCGAGTTCGTCCGTAAAGACCACCAGGATCTGCTCACGGCGGAAGACGTCGAAGTAACCGGCCAGGATCCGGCCATACTCGCCCCACGTGACGTAGCCTGTGTGTTCACTCTCCCGCAGGCATCGACGCGAACGTTCGAGCGCGTCTGGGCGCAACAGTTCACCGATCGCTTCGTCAAATGACCGCCGCTCGCGACCGCGCCTCACCGTCATTCGATGGTGCGAGCGCGCGCGCTCGACAGGATCGCGTAGGATCGCAATCAGGCGTATGTCCGGTAGGCATTCGCGTATCCGTAGAGGCACCGTGCGCTCGTCATAGCTGTTCTTCAGCGCGACGTCACTTGTCGACGGGTAGGCGCCACCTGCCATGTAGTGTGGTGTCACCGTGCCCCACTTCTGCGTTGGATCGGCAGTGCCATCGTATTCGTGCTGCGCGAGGTGCCTGATGTAGGCCGTCCAGCCACGCGTACACGCGGTATCGTGGCTGAAGTACGGCACCTCCTTGCCGCCAGGCAGAGAGATTTCCGGATGATGTCTGAGGTACTGGAAGAGCGACGTAGTACCAGACTTCTGCGCACCGATGATGATGAAGTCGAGTATGTCCTTCTCTGTTTGCATGAGATCCCAAGGCTAACGCATCAGCCCCCTGGAGGGTGCCGGTGCTCGCCACGAAGGTTGGGGGGCCAGGAGAGATCGTCGAGGACGGGCGCGAGGGCTAGCCCTGTTGGCGTCGCACCGGCCGGCCGCCTGGGCGCAGACGAGTTGACCGGACGCGGATCGTCGCGTAACATGACATCCGTTGCACTCCGGTAAGCGGCCCGCACTTCTCTGCATCTCGCAGTCGTTCGCCCCGGACACCACGCCCACAGCGATCCGCGCGACCAAGCTGCTCGAGAAGCTGAGCGCGCGGTGGGACATCACGGTCGTGACCGAGGCCCAGGGCCAGCGGCGCGACTTGCCCGTCCAGGTCGAGGTCGTGCGCAGCTGGCGACCCGGCAGGCTGCTCGCCGCGATGCAGCGATTGCGGTTGAGCAAGTTGCTGGAGCTGGGCGTCTGGCCCGACGAGTCCATCTTCTGGGTCCTCCCGGCGGTCCTCGCCGGGAGGCGCCTCGTGCGCGAGCGCGCGCCGAGCGCGATCGTCGTGTTCATGATGCCGTACTCCGCCGGGCTGGCGGGCATCCTCCTCAGCCGGCTCACCGGGTTGCCGCTGATCCTCAACCTCGACGACTCACCCACGTGCACGGACATGCACCCTTATTTTCCCACGCGGCTTCATTACCGGCTCGCCAAGGCGCTCGAGGATATGTACGCCAGATGCGCAGATGCCGTGGTGTACGTGTCGCAGGTGAACCTCGAGGCGGTGCGCTCGCGCCAGCCCGAGCATGTCCGCGAGAAGCTTCACCTCGTCAGATATGGAGCTGACGCGGCTGACTTTCGCCCGCAGCCGACGCGCAGCGAGCAGTTCGAGATCGCGTACGTGGGGGCGATGTCCGGCTGGTGGGCCCTGATCGAGCAGCACGCACCGGCGGGCATGCTGAAGCGCATCTACGGCGCCTGGCTCCGCCTCGGCCGCTATGAGCGGATCGTGCTCGATCCGCGTACGTCATCCCCCGCAATCATCGGTAACGCGATCATCGACGCGATCGCCGAGCACCCTGGCTGGGCGGGACGCGTGGGCCTTACCCTGTACGGCAACCCGTATCCGGCTGCGGTGGTCGAGCGTGCGCTTGCCAGCGCGGGGGTGCAGGGCGTCGTGAGCTTCTTCGACCCCGTCCCGCACGCGGAGGTCGCGGGGATCCTCGCGCGCGCGGATCTGCTGTTCCTGACGCTGCCGGGACGACCTGATGGCTCGTGCGGCGGGCGGATCTCCGCAAAGACGTATGAGTATCTGATGACAGACCGGCCGATTCTCGCAGCGGTGCCGCCAGGCGAGAACTGGGACTACCTGGCAGACAAGCCCGGCGTCTGGCTGGTGGCGCCGAACGACGCGCAGGCGATGAAGGACGTGATCACCGAGCTCGTGCAGGCCAAGCTCGCGGGCAGCGCGCGTGCGTTTGACCGCCAGCAGCTGCGCGAGCAGCTCTCCTACCAGGCCCGCGCGGAGGAGTTCGCGGAGGTCATCCGTGTAGCGAGTGAGCGAAGATCTCGCCCCGGTAGGCAGCCTCGATCGCCTCGGTGAGCGCGTTCAGGTCGCCCGTCGGAAGGATCAGGCCGGCGCGAGGTGAGTCGATCAGATCCTTCATGCCCGTGTCCTCGCTGACGATGACGGGCGTGCCGGTGGCGAGCGCCTCGGCCGGAGCGTAGGCAAACCCGTCCTCATACGCCGGGTGCACGCACAGCCTTGCGCTGCGCAGGTGCGCCAGCGGGTCGCCTGGTTGGACGCTGATGCGTGGGTCCGCGGCACATGCGCCCTGGATGAAGCGTCGCATGCCCCGCGTCCCCCAGCCGCCGACGAGAACAAGCCTGATGTCCGCGTGGGGCAGGCGTCGGACCGCGTCCACCAGCAGCGGAACGCCCTTGTGGACGGCGAGGCTGCCGACGTAGACGATGTCGAACCGCCCTGAGCCTCCGCGCGCGCCGGCAGGCTCGTAGCGCGGGTCGGGTGTCAGTGGGAACTCCGTCAGGAGCTCGTCGGGGAACCCCTCCTCCAGGAACGACTCGCGGACGTAGCGCGAGGCGACATAGATGCGATCTGCCTGTGCGTACTCGGCCAGGTTGCGCTCGAGCAGGTGCGCCGCCCACGATCCCTCGAGTGGATACTGCTTGTGGGCGAGGGCATGCTGGCGGGCGAGGCGGCGCAGGTGCGAGTTGGCCGAGACGAGCGCGATCGATCTGTAGCGCGCGTTGCGCGCCGCGCGGAACTGCGTCAGCGCCTGGCTGTTGAAGGCGAGCAGATGCTCGGCAGCGGGCAGGCGCTGCGCGGCGTAGGCGTCGAACTCGACCATGAACGCCCGCGTGCGCAGGCCGGGCGCCAGCGGCAGCGGCAGGCGCGAGAGCGCCTCGGTCAGATAGGGGATCCCCAGCACGTGCCGTGGGGCTTGCCCGGCGGGGCCTGTGGGCGAGCGGCGCGTGGAGTCGCAGATGCACACCGTCGGGCGGCCGCCGCGTGCCAGCGCGTCGACGATCTCCTGCAGGTGGCGCCCCAGGCCGCCTGTGCCGAGCGGCGCGGTGCAGGAGACGACCACCTGGCCGGACGGCAGCGCGGCGGTCTGGGCGCGCGCTGCAGCCTCGCGCCAGCGCGTGCCGAGCGGCCTGTCGGAGAGGCTGTCCGACACGCCCGCCTCAGCCGAGGCTGTCATAGCCCCAGAGCGTCACCAGGTCGCGATTCAGGTATTCGCTCAATGCCACGACCTCACCCTTGAAGCGGCGGCGCAGCTCGAGCATCAACGCCTCGTCGGGTGGCCGCGGCTTGGCCATGACGACGTGGCGCTGGGTCGCCTGAACCGCCCTGCTGCGCAGCGCGCTGGGCGTCACCATCTTCACCCCTGCCTTCAGCGCCTTGGACACCGGGCCCCGTCCCACCGTCACCATGTTCAGCAGTTCGTCGAGTTGCTGCGAGCGCATGCGAATCGTCGTGGGATTTGCATCCGTCACATCGACGAGGGCGGCCTCGTCGACGTCGAGGAAGCGCTGTACCTTGCGCACGGTCGCCTCGTTGTCGGCGCGAAAGTCGTCGTAGATGAGCACCAGCACCTGCTCCGGCGCGAACGCGGCGTGATAGCGGCGCAGCTGCTCGACGTAGCGCACGTGGTTGGAGTACAGCAGCAGCTGCGGGCGATGGGAGCGGCGCGGTATCTTTCTCCCTTCGCGCCTGGCGCCCTCGAGTGAGATCGCGCGGGCGAAGTCGTCCTGCGCCTCGACGTGCGTGCGCAGCAGCTGCAGGTGCAGCGAGCGCAGGAAGCTGGCGGGCTCCCGCAGGATGGCGATTATGCGCGCGTCCGGTCGCTGCTCGGCGATCAGCGCGGCAGCGGTCGTCGACCACAGGTAGGCCGTGGAGGCCTCGCCGACGCGCTGCTCCGGCGCAGCGCCCTCGAACAGGCGCAGATACTCCTCCAGCGTCTCCAGCGGCGGCGCGGATCTGGGTGGCTGGAAGCGCGGGCGCATGTCACTCGCGAAGAACCACGGCTCCTTCAGGTCGGGCATGTAGATCTGCGGGTGGCTTCGCAACATCTCATATAGGGCGGTCGTGCCGCTCTTGGGATTGCCGACGATGAAGAAGTCGGGCACCTTCCCCTTGGGTGCGCGCGCGGGCGCTGCTGTGTCAGGCGACGCTGTCATAGCCCCAGAACGCAACGAGGTCGCGATTCAGGTATTCGCTCAATGCCACGACCTCACCCTTGGAACGGCGGCGCAGCTCGAGCATGACCTCCTCGTCGGGGGCGGGAGGCTTGCCGTACAGGGCGCGGCGCCGGAAGGCTTCGAGCCCGTTGCGTCGCAGCTGCTGAGGGGTGAGCGTCTTCACTGCGGCCTTCACGGCGCGCGCGGCCGGCCCGCGTCCCATGTAGAGCGAGCGCACCAACTGATTTACGCGCGGGGAGCGAACGAACACCGTCGGATTCGCGTCCTTCACCTCGATCGGAGCGCTGTCGTCGACCTCCAGGAAGCGCAACACGCGGCGCACGGTCGCCTCGTTGTCAGCGCGAAAGTCCTCATAGATGAGCACCAGCACCTGCTCCGGCGGGAACACGGCGTGATAGCGGCGCAGCTGCTCGACGTAGCGTACGCGCTCGACTCCGTAGCGCAGCCCTCGCTGTGAGGTGGAGTTGCGCTTCTCTTTCTCTTGGCGCCGGAGCTCGTCGAGGGCGATCGCCTTGGCCAGATCCCTCTCCGTCTCGATGTGATCCTGCAACAACTCGAGATGCAGAGAGCGCAGAAAGCTCGCGGGCTCGCGGAAGATGGCGATGATGCGCGCGTTCGGCGCCAGCTCCGCGATGCGAGCGGCGGCGGCTCGTGACCACAGGTATGACGGTGACACCTCGCCTGCGCGCTGCCCCTGCCCCGCCCCCTCGAACAGCGCCATGTAGTCCGCGAGTGTGTCCGGGTAGGTGTCAGAGTTACGTGGCGGCGGGTGCAGCTCGGGCGCGAAGAACTGGGCTCCGTTGAGATCGGGGATGTAGATCTGCGGGTGCCCGCTGAGCATCGCATTCAGCGCGGTGGTGCCGCTCTTGGGATGGCCGACGACGAAGAAGTCAGGCACCCTCCTCTGAGAGGAACGAGCGACAGCCGATGTCTCAGCCGATGCTGTCATGAGCCGAAGTGTACGAGGTCGCACGCGAGGGCGCCGCGAAGCTATCATGCCCCGCCGATGCTCTACATCGCCTCCGTGCACTACAAGTCTCCGCGGTGGATCGAGATACAGAGCAGATATCTGAGTGAGAACATCTCGGTTCCCTATCAGACATGGACCTCGCTGGAGGGGATAGACCCCTCCTACGGCCGCTACTTCGATCGGGTCTTGGAGCAGCGGGGGCCGCACGCCTCGAAGCTCAACCACCTCGCGCTGGAGATCTCGTACGAGGCCTCCGAGGAAGATCTGCTGATGTTCCTCGACGGCGACGCGTTTCCGATCGCGGACCCGATGCCACTCATAACCTCCGGCCTGGCCGAGGCGCCGCTGGTCGCCGTGCGCCGTGCCGAGAACGTCGATCAACCGCAGCCCCACCCGTGCTTCTGCGTGACAACCGTGCGCACGTGGCGGGCCATACACGGCGACTGGTCGGGCGGCTACGCTTGGCCTGGGCGGATGGGCAGGCTCACCAGCGACGTGGGGGGCAACCTGCTGCGCAGTCTGGAGCTGTCGAACACGCCGTGGGTGCAGGTGCTGCGATCCAATCGCAAAGACCTCGACCCGCTGTATTACGGGATCTATGGCGAGACCATCTACCACCACGGAGCCGGTTTTCGCAGCGGGGAGCTGAGCCCGGCGCATCGCGCGGGCCCACGCCCCGTGCCCTTCCGCCGCGCTCCGGTAGTGGGCGCCGCGGCGCGTCTGCTCAACGGGATGCGCTGGCGGCGATGGGAACGACGCCTGGAAGCCCACCATCTGCACCAGTCGGAGCAGGTCTACGAAAGGATCAAGGCCGGCGGCTCGGACTGGCTGGCCGACTTCACGTGACCGCCACCTGATTTGGGAGTGTCATCGACCTTGAGCTCCGGACGCGCCGCCTGAAACAGTGACAGATGCTCCTCGAGCGTATCCGGATCTGCGCTTGATTCCTTCAGGTCGGGGTGCAGCTCGCTCGACCTCCAGGAAGCGCAACACGCGGCGCACGGTTGCCTCGTTGTCGGCGCGAAAGTCCTCGTAGATCGGAACGAGCACCCGCTCACGCGGGAACACACTGTGAAAACGTCGCAGCTGCTCGACATATCCCACTCGCTCCTCTGAGTACCTGAGTTCATCCGGGCCGCTCGAGCGGCGACTCTGCTGCCGGCGTCTGGCCTCTTCGAGCGCGTCGCCTTGCCGAGATCCCTCTCCGTCTCGACATGATCTTGCAACAACTCCAGATGCAGCGAGCGCAGAAAGCTCGCGGGCTCCCGCATGACCCACGAGTGTGACGGGCCGGCGCCCGAGCTACTTGCTCAGCGGCCACGCCTCGGGGTTTCGGGCGGCGACCGGACTCGAGCAACGAGCTCCGGCTGGCAGACCCGGTGGGCCACCGCTCCAGGCTCGCCGGCGGCTGCGTGGAGGGGCCGCCGCCGCCGTGCGCGGCGCTGCCAGTCTTGACAAGGCTCGGAGAGGCACCGTAAAGTTCACAATCGTCAGTCGAGTGTCGACTACCCTCGAGCACAGTGGGCGACCTCCAATCGCCGATCGCCAACCACCAGCACGGATGCCAGCCACCTACCACCTATCGCATCTGCGCACGCTCGAGGCCGAGGCGGTCCAGGTGATGCGCGAGGTGGCTGCGGAGTTCGAGCGCCCGGTGCTGCTGTTCAGCGGCGGCAAGGACTCGATCGTGCTGCTGCGCCTGGCCGAGAAGGCGTTTCGCCCGGCGCCGTTCCCGTTCCCGCTGATGCACGTCGACACCGAGCACAACTTCCCGGAGGCGATCGAGTTCCGCGACCGCCGTGCGGCGGAGCTTGGCGAGCGGCTGATCGTGGTCTCGGTCGAGGATTCGATCCGCAGTGGCCGAGCGGTCGAGCAGCAGGGCCCACGCGCCTCGCGCAACGCGCTGCAGACGGTCACGCTGCTGGACGCGATCGCCGAGCACGGCTTCGACGCGGCCTTCGGCGGAGCGCGCCGCGACGAGGAGCGCGCCCGCGCCAAGGAGCGCATTCTGTCCTTCCGTGACGAGTTCGGTCAGTGGGAGCCGAACAAACAGCGTCCTGAGGTTTGGAGCCTCTACAATTGCCGTATTCGCAAGGGAGAGCACGCTCGCGTCTTTCCGATCTCCAACTGGACTGAGCTCGACGTGTGGCAGTACATAGCCGAGGAGGAGTTGGAGGTCCCGTCAATCTACTTCGCCCACGAGCGCGAGGTGTTCGCGCGTGACGGCATGCTCTACGCGGTCAGTCCGTTCGTCGAGCTGATGGCCGGCGAGGAGCCCTTCTCGGCGCGGGTGCGCTACCGCACGGTCGGGGACATGAGCTGCACCGGCGCGGTCGAGTCCGACGCGGGCACGCTGGCGGAGGTCGTCGCGGAGATCGCCGCCACGCAGATCACCGAGCGCGGCGAGACGCGCGCGGATGACCGCGTGACCGAGGCCGCGATGGAGGATCGCAAGCGGCAGGGGTACTTCTGATGGCGCTGCCGGACTCCTCGCGCAGCTTGGCGCTCAACGGCAACGGCAAGGCACGCGCTGGCGGCGCGCTCGCGGGCGAGAGCTCCGCGGAGGTGTTCAAGCGCCTGACCGAGCGTCCCACCGACCTGCTGCGCTTCGCCACCGCGGGCTCGGTCGACGACGGCAAGAGCACGCTGATCGGGCGGCTGCTGTACGACTCCAAGCAGGTGCTGGCCGATCAGCTCGAGCACGTCGAGCAGGCGAGCCAGCGCAAGGGCCAGGTGCTCGACCTGTCGCTGCTGACCGACGGGCTGCGCGCCGAGCGCGAGCAGGGCATCACGATCGACGTCGCCTACCGCTACTTCGCCACCGCGCAGCGGCGCTTCATCATCGCCGACACCCCCGGGCACGAGCAGTACACGCGCAACATGGTCACGGGCGCCTCGACCGCCGACCTGGCGATCGTGCTGGTCGACGCGCGCAAGGGCGTGCTCGAGCAGTCCAAGCGCCACGCGTTTATCAGCTCGCTGCTGGGGATCCCGCACGTGGTGGTGTGCGTCAACAAGATGGACCTCGTCAACTTCGACGAGGCTGCGTTCGACGCGATCGTCGAGGAGTTCGACGCGTTCGCCGCGCGGCTGGAGCTGCCAGACGTGACCTTCATCCCGATCTCGGCGCTGCTCGGCGACAACGTCGTCGATCGCTCCGAGGCGATGCCGTGGTATCAGGGGCCGCCGCTGCTGTACCACCTCGAGCACGTGCACATCGCCTCCGACCGCAACCTGATCGATGTGCGCTTCCCGGTGCAGTGGGTGATCCGGGTGGGCGGGCGTCAAGTCGGCTCCGAGCTCGCCGACTACCGCGCCTACGCCGGACAGCTCGCCGGCGGGATCATCCGCCAGGGCGATGAGGTGGTCGTGCTGCCGGGCGGGCAGCGTACGACGGTCGCCGGTATCGACACCTTCGAGGGGCCGGTCGCGGAGGCGTTCCCGCCGATGTCGGTGGCGCTGCGGCTGAGCGACGACATCGACGTCGGGCGCGGCAGCACGATCGTGCGCACGCAGAACCAGCCGACGGTCTCCAGGAGCTTCGAGTGCCTGCTGTGCTGGATGTCCGAGCAGCCCCTCAGCCCGGGCAGGCGCTACCTCGTCAAGCACACGACGCGCACGGCGACGGTGGGCAAGGTCGACGTGCGCTACCGGATCGACGTCGAGACGCTGCGCCGCGACGAGCGCGCGAGCACGCTGGAGCTCAACGATCTCGCGCGCGTGCACATGGAGCTGAGCTCGCCGCTCGTGTTCGACTCCTACAGGCGCAACCGCGTCACCGGCAGCCTGATCGTGATCGACGAGGCCAGCAACGACACGGTCGCGGCGGGCGTGATCCTCGACACGGAGGTCGAGGAGGTCGCCGGCGCGGACAAAACCGAGCGCAGCCCGAACGTGCGCTGGCAGGGGACGCGCATGACGCGCGAGCGGCGCTGGCAGTCGCTCGGCCACGGCGGCGCGACGCTGTGGTTCACGGGGCTTCCGGGCGCCGGCAAGTCGACTGTCGCCGCCGCTGTCGAGGAGCGCCTGCTGCAGGCCGGGCGGCCGGCGTTCCTGCTGGACGGCGACAACCTGCGTCACGGCCTCAACGGCGACCTCGGATTCGACGAGCACGCGCGCACCGAGAACGTGCGGCGCACCGCGCATGTCGCGCGGCTGCTCGCGGAGTCTGGGACGGTCGCGCTGGTGAGCCTCGTCAGCCCATATGCCGCCGATCGCCAGGCGGCGGCGGCGCTGCACGCGGCCGATGACCTGGGGTTCCTGGAGATCTTCGTCGACGCGCCGCTGGAGCTGTGCGAGCAGCGCGACCCCAAGGGCCTGTACGCGCGCGCGCGCTCCGGTGAGCTCGCCGGTCTGACTGGTGTCGGCGCGCCGTACGAGGCGCCCGCGGAACCGGACCTGGTGCTCGGCAGCTTCCAGGAAACGGTCGAGGAGGAGGTCGAGCGCGTGATGGAGCTGCTCGCGGCGAGGGGCCTGATCCCGCCCGCGAGCTGAGCGGCGCCGAGCCTCCGGGCGCTCAGCTCGAAGGGCCTGATCTCGCCCGCGAGCTGAGCGGCGCCGAGCCTCCGGGCGCTCAGCCCTTTTTCTTCTTCGTCTTCTTCTTGGGGGCGTTCAGCAGGATCGTCGGGCTGGCGCCGGATGCGATCGGTCCGGCTGGGACCTCGACGAACGCGCGGTAGTGGCCCGCGTCGAGGATGCTCACCACGACGCTGAAGCGTGAGACGGTCTTGGTGGCGCGCTTGACGACCGTGTTGAACTTCGTCAGGAACGTCGGCGCCTTTTCCTTTTCGGACTTTTCAACCTGGCCGGGCTTTTCCAGCTTGCCGGGCTTTTCCAGCACAGGCTTTTCGCCCTTGGCCTTGGGCAACCTTTCGAGCTGGAAGTAGACGTGTGCGCCCGCCTCCGCAGGCGTCACCGTCCCGTACAGGCGCACGAATCCCTTTGGCCCCGCCGCGCGGGCTTTCAGGACGACGCGCACGCTCACCAGCGCCGGTACCACGTCACTGATCAGCCGCGGCGCGCTGACGGTTGCGATGCGGAACTTGGTGCTGGACGTCAGGCCCGCCACGTGAAAGGAGAAGGCGCCGGTCGGGCCCGTGAGGATCGGCGCGCCGACGTCGGCGTACGCCGCCCTGTACGGATAGGGAGTCGACTCGAGCTGGATCGCGCGGTTGGCGTCGCCCGTGCCCGTGAGCGCGCCGTCGAGAATGAACACGCTCCCCAGCGTCGTCGGCGGGAAGGTCTTCGCGAGCACGAACGCGAGCTTTTTGCCCTTCGTGTTGGTCTTGGTCTTGAGGGTGAAGACGCGGTCGTGCCCCTCGACGTTCGTAGGCTGTCCTTCGGCGTTCTTGGCCTTTTCGTTCGTGGCGACGAGGACGTAATGCCAGCCCGGCTGGATGCCGGGCGCGGTCGCGCTGACCTTCTCCGGGTCGATTTCGTTCGGGCCGCCTTTGAGCGTGGCGTGGGTCGTTTCGTGTTCGTAGACGACGGTGGGGCCGTACCTGAAGTAGTAGGTGGTGGCCAGCGTGTGTGGGTTGACGGTTCCCTCGAGCACCACTGTGGTGCCGCTGACGCGGGCGCCGCCCGTCTTTACGGTCGGTGCAGCAGCTTCGGTCGGGGAGCCGACGGCCTGCGAGGCGGCGGGCATCGCCAGGGCGAGGCTTGCCAGAGCCAGCACCGCCAAGATCGTCACGTGCTTGATGCCGTAGCTCCTCATGTTCGAGTCCCTCCTGGTCTCTGGTCTCGCGGGGTCGTCCGCTCGTTTTCGGCCGTGCGATCACGCCATGCGCTCATGGGCTCATCCGTAAACCCGGCTGAGATCCGTTCGATGCGGTCTGGCGCGGACCGATTGTCGCGTACTCGGCTCTCGCTCGCGTCCAGACGCTTGACGCCAACGGCTGAGCGCCACGGTCTGTGATTTCGCAGTTTGCGCACGATTCGCGTCGAATCTGCGCACGCGGGCAGAAGCGACCCTTGATGACCATAAATCTGATATAGTTGGTGAGGAATTGGCCACCGAACTCCGGAGCTCCCCATGATCCTCTTGCTTGCCGTCGCCGCGTGGATGCTCACCATGTCACTGGTTGCAGGCCTGTGCGCGGCTGCGCGCGCCGGCGATACACAACTCGTGCACGCATCGGCTCCCGCGGGGCAGGGGCGCATGACGCCCGCGCAGCGGGAGCCGGCCGGGCGTCTGGACATCGCCGCTCGCGCCAACCCGCGCTCCGCCAAGCCGGACGCCGCCGTCGCGCTGCAACGGCGCGGCGTCGCCGCCTAGCCTAGCCGGCCGCGCGGCCGCCTGTCGCGGCGATCGGCGCAGAGTTGGCGGGGCGCACGGCCTTCACAAAATCGTCACGCCGCGTGAGGCTGGTGGTCCGACCATATGAAGCGCAACAATCAGAGCGGCACAGCCGGGGGTCCGGCGTCGCCTGTCCGTCGTCCGCGACGCAGACACTAAGGTAGCCACCCTGTCCACAGAATCGATCGCAAGCTCATCGCCTCCTGACGCACGCGCAGCTGCGCAGTGCAGGAGCTGCGGTGCGCCGCTGGCGCCCGATCAGCGCTACTGCCTGGAGTGCGGCGAGCGGCTGGTCCCGATGAGCAGCGTGCTGAGTGGGGAGCCGCCGCAGTCGGGCGCCTCGCCGGCCGCTGCACCCCCGGCGGCTGCTACGCCTCCTGGGGGCGGTCCTCAGCGCAACAGCACGCTGACCGTAATTGCCGGCGTCGGCGTGCTGCTGCTGGCGATGGGCGTCGGCGTTCTGATCGGGCGCTCGGGAGCCTCCAAGCAGGGCGCGCTGCCGGCTCAGGTCATCAGCGTCGCGTCTCCAACAGCCACTGGCGCCACCACCACACCCTCCGGCGAAGCTTCCTTCACGGGCGACTGGCCGTCGGGGACCAGCGGCTACACGGTGCAGCTGCAGACGCTGCCCCAGTCGGGTACGGCCGTCAGCGCGGTGGAAAGCGCCAAGTCGGCGGCGAGCGCCAAGGGCGCGAAGACGGTCGGTGCGCTGAAGTCCGAAGAATTCAGCAGCCTGAGTGCCGGTAGCTACGTGATCTACTCGGGCGTCTACAACAAGAAGCCAGAAGCCGAAAAGGCTCTGGCGGGCCTCAAGAAGAGCTTCCCGGGCGCGAAGGTGATCAAGGTGTCCGACGGCGGGTCGGGCTCGGCGACGGAACCTCCGACCACGTCCAAGGGCGGGGTCGGCGAAAGCGAGAGCAAACCGGCTCCGCCGTCCGTTCTGAACAAACTCAAAGGCACCAAGGGCAAGAGCTACGAGGAACAGTCGAAGAGCCTTCCGAACGTAGTTGAAACCGGCTAGGCGCATGGGTATCGTCCACAACACGACCGACATCGATGGCGAGCAGGGTGGCACGCGTCCTTTCCCAGCGCCACCGGCCTCGGGACCGCCCGTACCGGCGTCCCCGGGCACGCCACGCGCCGCCGCGGCCGACGGACGCTCGGAGCTGCAGCGCAGGCGCGACGCACTGGCCGAGCAGGTCACCGAGTTGCACTGGGACCTCGGTGGGCTGGCCTACGAGATGGCCATTCGCGACCACTTCCGCCTTGACGTGCTCGTGCGCCGCGCGGCGCTTCTACAGGAACGCGACGCCGAGCTGGCCGAGGTAGAGCGTCTGCTGCGCATGGAGCAGGACGGCGTGGCCGGCAGCTGCCCGAGCTGCGCGGCTCCGCATAGCCGCGGCGCGCTCTACTGCTGGCAGTGCGGGATCACGCTCATGGAGCGTCGCACCGTCGACGCCGACGCGGGCCATGATGGCGCCGCGTCGGTCATGGATGCGCTGCTGGCGCAGCAGGTCGCTCCCGGCTCGGAGCCCGCGGCGAGCTCGGACGAATAGGAAGCGCCGGCGATGACCGTCGAGCGCCCCCGGCTGTGCGAGGACTGCGGCTCACCGCTGGCCCACGATCAGGGCTACTGTCTGTGCTGTGGGGCACGGGTAGGCCCGCGCAGCCGGCAGCTCGAGCAGCTGCTGAGTCGCATGAGGGCGCGCCTGCGGGCCGCGGATGCCGCCGCGACGAGCTCCGCGCCGTCCCTCCCGGCGGTGCCCGTCCCTGTCGTGCGCGTCCCCGTCGCACGCGCTCCTGGCGGGCTTGGGCTTCCCTCACCGAGGGTGTCGCTGCTACTCGTGCTGATGTTCACCGGCTTCGGCGTGCTCCTGGGCAACGTCGCGGGCTCGCGGGTGGGCGACACGCTCGCCTCGGCGCGCTCGCCGCTGAAGCTCGTGCTCCCCGCCTCCGGCTCTTCCGCCGCCGCCTCGACCACGGCGCCCGAATCCTCGTCCCCGACGACCGCCGCTGAACCCCCGTCCTCGGAACCGGAAGCGACGCCGACGCCAGCCGCTACGGCGCCGACGACGAGCACGGCTGCGGCGAAGACGAATTCGAGTTCCAGCGGCAGCTCCTCGGCCCCGGAAGGCGGATCGTCGGGCTCGAAGGGCGGCTCCTCCGAAGCTCAAGCGGACGTTCCGGCCAAGCAGCTGCCGCCGATCAAGCACGTGTTCGTGATCATGCTCTCCGACCAGCCGTATTCATCGGTGTTCGGTCCCACCTCCGCAGCCCCGTACCTGGCGCAGACGCTCGAGCACAAGGGCGAGCTGCTGACCCACTACGATGCCGTCGCGCACGAGGGGCTGGCCGACGAGCTGGCACTGCTGAGCGGTCAGGGAGCGACCGTCGAAACGGCCGCCAACTGCCCCAACTACACCGAAATCGCGTCCACCGGCAGCGGCGCTGACGAACAGGTGCTCGGCAGCGGCTGCGTATATCCGGCCTCGACGCCGACGCTCGCCGGCCAGCTGTCGGCCAAGCACCTCACGTGGCGGGCGTACATCGAAGGAGTGGACGAAGGCGGCGCCCAGGGGCCGTGCGCGCATCCCGCGCTCGGGCAGGCCGACCCGACCGCCGCGGAAACGGCCAGCAGCGGGCCATACGCGACGTTCCGCAACCCGTTCGTGTACTTCGCGTCGGTGCTCGACTCGCCGCAGTGCGCCGCCGACGACGTCGGACTGGACAAGTTGCAGGGCGATCTGGCGAGCGCCAAGAGCACGCCCAGCTTCTCCTACATCGTTCCCGACCGCTGCCACGACGGCAACCCGACGCCGTGCTCCGCCGGAGCGACGGCAGGCTTGGCGCCGGCCGACACGTTCCTCAAACAGGTCGTCCTCGAGGTCATGGGCTCGAAGGCGTACAAGGAAAATGGCCTGCTTGTGATCACCGTCGATCAGGCGCCGTCGAGCGGAGAATTCGCGGACTCGAGCTCGTGCTGCGGCCAGCCGTTGTTTCCCAACGCACCGTCCAAGACGCCGCTGGGCACACCGAGGGGCGGTGGCGCGGTGGGAGCGCTGCTGCTATCGCCGTACGTGAAGGGCGGAACGACAGAACAGGAACCGTACAACCACTTCTCGCTGCTGCGCACGATCGAGGACCTGTTCGGACTCCCGCACCTCGGCTACGCGGGGCTCTCGGCGGTCAAGTCGTTCGAGCCGTCGATGTTCACCGCCGGCAAGGGCTGAGCCGCTCCGAGCCGGGCGTGGATCGTCGGCGCCCGCACGCCCGCGAGCTCACGGTAGGTGACCGCTGTGCGCCGCGGGCCCGAGCGCGCGAGAACCCACTCCAGGGCCATCATGTGGCGCGGCAGCTGCAGGTCGGCAGGGTGCAGATCCAGGCGCAGCGTGCTGGTCGGCAGCAATGACCCCGCACGCACGAGCGACGGCGAGAAGACGCGGCTGAGCGGGCCGGTCCCGGCGAGGCTCCAGGCGGGAGCCAGCTGGCCCACCGTGCGCGTTCTGTCGAGCTCCTCGACCGTGCGGCCCGGCCCTGGAAAGCGCCCGTGCGCGTCAGTCTCGAACTGGCGCTGCGCACTGTGCACCCGCAGCAATCCCGCCCACCAGCTGAACTTGAGGCTGAGCATCTGACGCAGCGCGGGCGTATACGCATAGGCGGGAGCGACGAAGCCGTCCGGCTCGATGCCCGCGAGCTTGAGCACGCGCCAGCCGGCGTGCACCGCGCGCCGGGTCTCCTCGCAGTCCAGCCCCACGAACTCGCCGTCGCGCTGCCCGTGGGCGCGGGCGAGCAGCCGCCGCGCCGAGCCGCCGCTGCGCGCGCGCACGTGCTGGAAGCCGTGCTGGGCGATCGAGTCGCCGGCGCGCCGTCGCTCGCACAGCCACTCGACCATCTCCGGTGAGCGCTCGCCGACCGGGTGCAGGTCGCGTGCCGGGATCACCAGCAGCGTCACGCGGTCGATGCCGTGGTCGTCGAGCCAATCGCGGATCACGGCGCAGCGCTCGAACGTAGCCGGCTCGATCCCGTGCAGGGCGACGGCGATCGTCGGTCGCGACTTGATGTGCTGGATGGCGGGCATCGAACCGGGGCGCGCCTCAGGCGGCGCGGTCGCTCGCCTCCACAGGCGCCTGCTGGGAAGCGCGGCCGGTCGCTCGCAGATCGACCAGCGCGCGCTGGTAGCCGTCTGCGAGCCGCTGCAGGGTGTGCTCCCACGTGCGCGTACGCACCGAGCGCAGCGCGCCGCGGCTGAGCTGCGCTCGCAGCAGCGGCGAGCCGGCGAGCTCGAGCACCGCCTCGGCGAGGCGCTCGGCGTCGGGCTCGCACAGCAGGCCGCTGACACGATCGTCGATCAGCGACAGCGGGCCGCCTCTGGCGAGCGCGACCACCGGCACGCCGCTCGCCTGCGCCTCGAGGATCACCTGGCCGAACGTGTCGGTTGCGCTGGGGAACAGGAACACGTCGGCGCTCGCGTACGCGCGGGCGAGCGCGTCGCCCTCGAGCCAGCCGAGGAACGTCGCGTGCTCGCCCAGGCGCTCGCGCAGCCGCTCCTGCTCGGGGCCGCCACCGGCGAGCACCAGGTGCAGACGGGGGTCGCGCGCCTGCGCCAGCAGGAACGCGTCGGCGAGCAGCTCGGCGCCCTTCTCGCGCGTGATGCGCCCCGAATACAGGACGTTGATCGCGCCGGGCAGCAACGACTCCTGACGCAACGCCGGGTCAAAGCGCGAGGTATCCACGCCGCGATCCCAGCGCAGCACCCGCTCGGCTGGCATGCCGATCGCCGCCAGCGCGCCGTCGGAGGCTGAGCTGGGGGAGAGGACGACGTCGCACGCACGGTAGAAGCTGCTGACCGCCAGCGCCATCGCATCGGCAACACGCTGATCGCCCGAGCGCAGCCCCGCGTAGGCGGTCAGCTCGGTGTGGTAGCTGCCCACCAGCGGCAGGCCGAGCGCGCGCGCGACGAGCGCGCCGGCGATGCCGGCCGGTCCGGGCGAGCAGACGTGGATGACGTCGTAGGCGCTGCCGTTCAGGCCGGCGAGCGTCTGCACGGCGACCGGCAGGCTGGGAACGCCGATCTGCAGCCCCGGGTAGAAGGGCACGTCGATCTCCGCCACGGCCGAGAGCCGCTGATCGACCTCCGGATCGGTGCCCACGACCTCGATCTCGAAGCCGGGGACGCCGCGCTGGCGGATCTCCTCGATCGTGCGCGTGACCCCGTGCGTCGAGCCGATGCCATCCGCGAGGATCGCCACGCGCGGGCGCTCGCCGTCATCCCGCCGCTGGCCGATCTTCGATCGGTCGCCCGCCTGCTGGCCCAGCTCGCGCGCCGGCGAGTACGGGATCGCCGCCAGCTTCGCCTGCTCATTGGCGAGGAACGCCGTCGCCGGGGCGTACGGGATCGCGGCGATGCACGCCTCGAACAGGCCCTCGGCGGCGCTCAGCAGCTCGGCCTGGCCGGTTGCGGCGGCGATCGCCACGCCGACCGCGTCGCGCAGCTTGCGCTCGTGCAGGCGGCACGCGCGACGGTAGAGGTCGGAGTGGCTGAAGTCGTCCTGCTGCATGTACGCGATCAGCTGGCGCTCGTCGAGGTGGTCGAGCTCGACCGCGCTCAGCCACGCACGCAGCAGGCAGCGGGCGTCACCGGGGTTGAGGTCGTTGCCCACCGCGCCGCGACGCGCGTCGCCCTCGCGCAGCAACCGGCTGACCATCGTCATCACGCGTCGTGGATCCGGCCGTTCGCGCTGCCCGTCGGGCTGGCCCTGGCCGAGCGAGCGCGCGGCCAGTGCGATCGCGGCGTGCGCCCACTTGGCGGCGCTCCCCTGCGCGCCGCGCGCCTGCACGTCGCCGGCGCGCACGTGCGCGAGGAAGTCGTGCGGCGTGCGCGCCGGCGACGTTTCGCTGTAGGTGCGTCCGATGTCAACCCCGGCGTGGTCGTCGCTGCCGCCGATGCCGATGCCCTCGCGTGTGGCGACGTACGTCGCCGCGGGCCGGTTGAGCTCGCGAGCGCGCGCGCCGTTGCGGATCTCCCAGATGCCGAACAGCTCGGCCAGGCGGCGGCGATGGCGGGCGCTGAGCGGCGCCTCGACGGTGTAGTAGGGGTGGGCGAGCGCGCACACGATCTCCTGTTCGTACATGTAGGCGGCGCACAGCTCGACGTCGCCGCTGTTGGCCTGCAGCCACTCGTGGTCCTCGCAGGTGATGCCGTAGCAGAGCACGTGCACCGCCTGCGGCTCGCCGCGGAAGTGCGCGGTGAGCTCCTCCGAGATGAACACGTCAGGGCGGTCGGCGATCTCGAGCACACCGGCGATCGTGTCGTGGTCGGTGATCGTCACGAAGTCCATGCCACGGCGCTTGGCCAGCTCGTAGACCTCCTGCGGCGGCGTCGCGCACTCGGGCAGCCCGACCGCGCGCTGCACGCCGAGCTTGGACTCTTGCGAGGCGGTCGAGTGGCAGTGCATGTCGACCATGCTCGCTGCTCGCAGCGCCTGCGTTGACATGACAGCGTCTGGGTGGGCGCTCGTCTCCGCGAGCGCCGCCGATCTCGGACCGTTCATATCAAACAGATTTCCCTGCAAAGCCGCGTTTTTTGTGACCAAGCGGCAATGATCGTGTGAAGCGGTGGTGAAGATGGCGCCCGGTGTTTCCAGGATTCTGGGGCGACGAAGATTCCTCGCCATGTCTCCGACCATGCGAACGCGCGGGCTCCCGGCAGCGCTGACGGCGTGTGCTCGCCGGCTGTGCCGGCCGCTCAGCGGCGGGTCGGCGGGATTGCCAGAAGAAAGAAGCGGCCCGCCGGCAGTGGACCTTCCAGGGGCACGAACGGCTCGCGCTCGTTGCCCACGTACCGATCAAACGCGAGGAACTGGTCGACGACCGCGTCGGCGCTCGCCCCGTAGGCGCTCAACGCGTCACGCTCGTGGACCTCCACCATGAAGGCCGTGGAGCCGTTTTCGAGGGTCTTTGCGGCACCTTTGACGACCTGTTCCTCATACCCCTCCACGTCGATGAAGACGAGGTCGGGCGTACCGTGCTCGGTGGCCAGGCCGTCGATCGTCAGCGCGTCGACCTCGACCAACGCGCCACGACCTTCGACCCGCCCGTTGAGGCTTTCGGAGAACGACAGGCTGCCCTCGCTCGCCGCACCGGCCGCGTGGATCACGGTGAGATTCTCCGCGCCGTTGAGGCTGCGGTTTGCCTGTGCGACGCGCGCGTTGTGCGGATCGGCCTCGACAGCGACGACGTGCCCGCTCTCGCCGACGTCCATCGCGAGCACGAGCGCGACAACTCCCTGATGTGCGCCGATGTCGAACACCTTGGCTCCTCGGGTCAGCACACCCTGCTCACGCAGGAAGTCCACGACCGCCGAGGTTTCGTCGCGGTCATACCATGCCTCCGCCAGCGGATCCTCCAGGCGGATGCGCAGGGTGTGGCCGCTGCGAACGTGGGTGACCTCGCGCGCGGGGTAGCTCGCGATCAGTGACGCGATCGTTCGCCGGCGATGCCGTCGGTAGAGCGGGGCTGGGATGATCGCGCGCGCGATCCGTTTCGTGTGGCTTGACACCAACGCCAATCGTGACAGATGCAGACCGCGATCCGCCGGGCTGGCAAGCGTCAGCGCGGGGATCGGCGTGGCCGCAACCCAGGCAATAAGCTCTCGCCGCGACATGCAGATCCTCGCGGCCATCCCCCTCGCGTCAGCCCTCAGCTACTTCCAGGCGATCGTGCTCGGCGCGCTGCAGGGTGTGACCGAGCTGTTCCCGATCTCAAGCCTCGGGCACACGGTGCTGTTCCCGACGCTGTTCGGGTGGAACAAGCTCGTCAAGGCGCAGTCCGAACAGGAATCGTTCTGGCTGGCGCTGGTCGTGATGCTCCACGTGGGCAGCGCGCTCGGGCTGCTGGCCTACTACTGGCGCGACTGGGTACAGATCGTGCGCGCGTTCTTCCGCACGCTCGGCAAGCGTCGGATCGAGGATGCCACCGAGCGCCTGGCCTGGCTGATCATCGCCGCCAGCGTACCCGCCGGGATCATCGGCCTGGCGCTCGAGCACGAGCTGCGCACGCTGACCGCAAAGCCCGAAGTCGCGGCGATCTTCCTGATGGTCAACGGCTGCGTGCTGTTCGCGGCCGAGCGCTTCCGCCGCCGCGCCGAGGTGCGTGAACTGGCGGTGCGGGAGGGCGCCAAGCCCGACGGCGCGCGCGAGCTCGACACGCTCGAGTACCGCGAGGCGCTCGTCGTCGGTGTCGCCCAGTCGACCGCGCTGGTCGCGGGCATCAGCCGCGACGGCGTGACGATGGGCGCCGGTCTCGCGCGCGGGCTCGACCACAGCGACTCGGCGCGCTTCGCGTTCCTGCTGGCCACGCCGATCATCCTCGCCGCGGGCCTGGTCAAGCTGCCGGACCTGCTCGGCCACAACGGCGACGGCATCCGCGGCCAGGCGCTGGTCGCGTGCGCGGTCGCGGCGGTGACCGCGGTGTTCACGGTCGCATTCCTGGTGCGCTACTTCAAGACCAGGACGCTGATCCCGTTCGCCGTGTACTGCCTCGCGTTCGGCCTGGCGATGGTCATCTACACGCAGACGTAGGAATAGGAGGCGTACGCGAGGTCATCCTCGCGGGCGGTGTCGCCCACCTCCGCCGGCTCCCCGTGGCGGGCTGGCGATCGGGCGACGCGCAGGCGCGCTCCCGGGCGCGCGGCGGGCGATGCACCATCATTGGCGGTCATGCCCGTCCCGCGGACCCCGCCGAAGATGTTCGAGACCCGCAGCCACGCGTGGCAGGAGGTCGGGCTGCTGCGGCAGATCAGCCCGCGCGTGGTCAAGCGCGCGCGCCTGGAGGCGCTCGTGCTGCTGCCGCTGTTCGTGGGCGTCGTGATCATCTACGACAACCGTGTCAGCCTGTTCGGCACGCAGGAAGCCGCCAAGCACGTCAACGGCAAGCTCGTCCCCGCCCACAAGGTGCTCGAATCGGGGGTCGAAACGCCGCTGAGGGTCGCAATCGTGCTCGTGCTCGTGATCCTCGGCTGGGCGATCGCGCGCGACATCGGGCGCGGCCTGGGGCCGCCGCTGTTCCGCCGCCTGGACCCCGCGACGGCCGGCACCGTGGGGTTCCTGATCCGCCTGGCAGCGATCGGCCTGGCGCTGCTCGTGGCGCTGCGCGTCGCCGGCGTCAAGTCGCAGGAACTGGCCCTGGGCGGCGCGTTCACCGCTGTGATCCTCGGTCTGGCCGCGCAACAGACGCTCGGGAACCTGATCGCGGGCACCGTGCTGCTGAGCGCGCGCCCGTTTCGCGTGGGGGAGCGCGTGCGCCTGCAGGGTGGGCCGCTGGCAGGCCAGATCGAGGGAACGGTCAGCTCGCTGGGCCTGCTGTACACGACGTTCGCCACCGGCGAGGACTCGATCATGGTGCCCAACAGCGTCGTCCTCAACGTCGCCGTGCTGCCCCTGCGCGAGCCCGAGGCGGTGAACCTGCGCGCGCGCCTGCGCGCCGGCATGACCCCCGGCGACCTGCAGGAGATCCTCGAGAAGGCACTGCAGACGCCGCTGCGCAACGCTCCGCGCATCACGCTCGAGGAGCTCGACGGGGAAGAAGTGGTGGTGCGGATCGCGGCGACGCCGCGGGTGGCCGCGCAGGGCCGTCAGCTGGCGAGCGAACTGCTGAGCGTCGTCTCGCGCGAGACGCGCTCGCGCGCGGAGACGCCGTAGCGCAGGAACAGCTCGGAGCCGCCGCTCAGCACGCCCAGCAGCTCGAGCTCGACCGGCGGCGCGAGCTCGGCGCCCGCGAGGATCCGCAGCGACTCGCCGCCAACCGCCTCGCCGCCGGCGAGCTGCGGCGACAGCGACAGGAACAGCTCATCGACGAGCCCGTCCTCGAGAAGCCGCAATCCCAGATGCGGTCCGCCCTCGCAGAGCACGCTCTGAACGCCGAAGCGCTCGCCCAGCTCGGCCAGCGCCGCCGCCAGGTCCAGCTGCCCGTCGCGTCCCGCGCGCACGTAGTCGACGTGCGCGGCAGTCGCAGGCAGGCTCGCTGCGGACGCCGTCAGGATCACCACCCGCGCGGCCGGCTCGCCCAGCAGCGGAATCGCTGGCTCGAGCGCCATCCTCGCTGAGACGATGCACGCGAGCGGCTCCTCGCTGAGCTCGCGGCTGCGTCGCCGCCGCCGGCGCGAGGCGTCCGGGATGATGCGACCGTAGCGCTCGCTGCGAACCGTGCCCGCTCCCACGAGCACCGCGTCGACGGCGCTGCGCAGGCCGTGGAACAGCGCCCTGTCGGCGCGGTTGCTGAGCGCTCCCGAACGCCCGTCCAGGGTCGCGCGGCCGTCGACGGTGCTGATCATGTTGAGCATCACGTGCGGGCGCGCCGGCATCGTGTCGTGCCTGGCCCAGAGCCCCAGCTCCTCGATGATCTCCGCGATCGTGCCCGGCGCGCCCGCCGGCAGCAGGCGCGCGAGCCGCACCGGCGCTGCAGCCGCTGCGCTCGGATTCTGGCCCGCCGGCGCGTTCATCGCCCCCAGCGTAGATGGTCGCCCGCGCGGTCGTGGGTCGCGCTCTGAGCCGCTGAGGAGCGAGACGGCCGCGCCCCTGGGCCGCGAATCGGCGCCGCGCGGCCCGTGCACGCCGCGCACCATGCGTCCGTGCCGCAACAACTCGACAACACTTGGTCCGTGCGACGTGCTACGGTCGTCGTGTATGGCCGGCGGAAAAGACCGGCGAAAGTAGTGCAAGCGCTCGCAGGTCGAAGCTTTGAGAAGCATCCTCCGCGTGCAGCACGCACATACCGTGGAGGAATTCACACCATGCCAACTGGCACAGTCAAGTGGTTCAGCGACGACAAGGGGTTCGGCTTCATCACCCCCGATGACGGTGACAAGGACCTGTTCGTCCATCACACCGGCATCAACGGCGAGGGCTATCGATCGCTGCAGGAGGGGGCCAAGGTCTCCTACGACCCGGAGCAGGGCGAGAAGGGTCCCAAGGCGGTAAACGTTCAGGCGATCTAGCCTGACCGCAGAACCACTGTTCGAAGGCCCGCTCCGGCGGGCCTTCGTCGTGTACGGGCCGGTATCGTGCCGGCCCTGAGCATGGCCAGCGACGTCACAACCCTCCCCCTTCGCGGCCGACCCGCCGACGAGCGGCCGGCCGGAGGCCATCGCTGGAGGACGGGCAGACGCGCCCGGGCGCTCGTGGGCGCGAACGCCGTCCTGGCCGGGGCGCTGGCGCTGGCGCTGATCGTGGCGCTGAGCCTGCTGGTGGTCGTGATCGCGGCCAATCGCCCGAGCCCGCTGGTACCGATCACACGTGCCCACTTCTTCCCGCACTGGGTGGCCGGTCCGCTGGGTGGCCTGTGGCCGAGCCTGACCGGCAACGGCACAACGCTCGAGTACTGGTTCACCGGTGCGATGGTGGTCATGTACATCAGCTACCTGGTGCTGGTGCGATGTGCGCCACAGCTGCCGGCTCGCTGGGTGCTCGGGGCGATCCTGGCCGTGCACGTGATCTTCGTGCTCGCGCCGCCGTTGACGCTGACCGACGTCTTCAACTACATCAACTACGGGCGCATGGAGGTCGTGCACAACCTGAATCCCTACACCACGATCCCGGTCCTCGAGCCCCACGACGATCCCAGCTACAGCCTCAGCAACTGGCACGAGCTGCTGAGCCCTTACGGGCCGCTGTTCACGCTCCTCACCTTCGCCGTGGTGCCGCTCGGCGTGGCCGCCTCCTTCTGGGTGCTGAAGAGCGTGCTCGTGCTCACCAGCCTGGCGACGATCTTCCTCGTCTGGAGGTGCGCGCAACTGCTGGGGCGCGATCCGGTGGCGGCGGTCGCGTTCGTCGGCCTCAATCCGATCGTCCTGGTGTGGGGGCTCGGGGGCGACCACAACGACTTCCTGATGGTCTTCTTCATCGTGCTCGGCTTCTACCTCTTGCTCCTTGCGCGGGAGCAGCGGGAGGCTGGCAGACCTCCGGGGGTCGGCTGGCGCGGCAGGCTGCTTCCACTGTCGCTCCCCGATTTCGCGGCGGGCGCGGCGTTCGTCGCGGCAGTGGGGCTCAAGGCCTCCGCCGGCGTTCTGCTCCCGATCGTGTTCGTGGGCCTGCTGCGCGCGCCGCGGGTGCTGCTCCGAGTCGTCGTCGGGATGGTGGCGGCGGGCGCGGTAATAGGCGTGGCCAGCCTGCTGGCATTCGGCTTGCACATCCCGGACCTGAGCACCCAGAGCCAGGTGGTCAGCAACGAGAGCGTGCCCAACTTGATCGGCCTGGCGATCGGCGTAGGCGGTGAGACCGAGGGGCTGCGCACGATCGTGACGGGTGTCCTGGCAATCATCGTCCTGCTGTGCTGCCGGCTCGCGTGGCGCCGGCGGGACTCGATCACCGCCTCGGGTTGGGCGATGGTGGCACTGGTGTTCACGCTCGGCTGGGTGCTGCCCTGGTATGTGTTGTGGGCGCTTCCGCTGGCCGCACTGTCGCGCTCGCGCAGGCTGCGCGCGGCGGCGCTCGTGGCCGGGGCGTATCTGATCGTGACATGGGCGCCCGCGTCTGGGCGGCTCTGGAACGAGATCGGCTTTCACCCCGAAAGCACTCCGCTCGGGCGCCTGCACCAGCGCTACGTCAAGGAGCTGCTGAGGTGAGTGCCCGTCTGGCCTTTGCTCTCGGAGGGGTGTGACTCGCCGGTTGGCCCCAGCGGGGTCCGACACCAACGTCGTTGCGCGCATGCGCGACGCAGTACGCAGAGGCTCCTCGAAGAGCCTTGGCCAGTGGGGTGGAGCGGTAGCGGTCGGGCTGCTCGCGATGGTGGTCGCGGGATGGGTGCTGCAGGTGTGGCGGGCGAACCTCGCGACGCCATTTCGCTACACCGAGCTCGACGACACCAAGTTCTACCTGATGTTGATCCGCAGCGTCATCCGTCACGGTTGGTTCGAAGCCGGGACGAGTCTTGGCGCGCCGTTCGGCCAGCAGCTCGCCGACTTTCCGCAAGGTGCGGACAATCTGAACTTCTTGATCATCCGTGGCTTGACGCTGTTCAGCTCCAATCCCGCGCTGATCGACAACTTGTTCTTCCTGCTCACGTTTCCCCTTGCCGCCGCGAGCGCTTTTCTGGTCATGCGCAAGCTCGAGGTCGGGCGCGGTCCCGCAACCGTCGGCGCGGTGCTGTTCGCGCTGCTGCCATACCACTTTTACCGTGGAGATTCGCAGCTGCTGCTCTCGGCGTACTATTCCGTTCCGCTCTCTGCGTACCTGTTCCTGTCGATCTTCCTGGGAGACTCGCGCTTCCGGCGGCGCGCGAAATCGCGGAGCGGTGCACTCGCGTGGCTGTCATGGCGCACGCTGAGAACCGTGCTGCTCTGCGCGGTGATCGCATCCTCGGGGCTGTACTACGCAGCGTTCGCGCTGGTTCTGCTCGCGGCCGGCGCCCTGGTCGCAGCGGTCGCGCGCCGGGGCCGTATGGCGGTGGCGAGCGCTGTCGGCTGCGTGCTGCTGATCGGCGTGGTCCTGGTGGCCAACCTTTCTCCCAGCCTGATCTATCGCGCCGAACACGGCGCGAATCCCCTGGTCGCTCGCAACCTCACGGACACCGAATTGCTCGGGCTCAAGCCCGCGCAGCTGCTGCTGCCGGTTCAGGGCTATCGCCTTCCGGTGCTGCGAAACGTCAACAGTGAATACGCCAAGGCTGGCTCCTCGACGTACTGCGAGCAGTGCTACGAGACGCTGGGCAGCGTCGGTGACGTGGGGTTCCTGTGGCTGCTTGCCGGCGCGTTGGCTGCGTTGCTTGGCGCCGGCGGTCTGCTGGCTCGTTCGCGCCTGTATGGACCGGCGGCGCTCGGCGTCCTTCTATCGCTGTTGATCGCATCCGTCGGCGGGCTCTCTTCGCTGCTGGCGTACTTCCTGACGCCCGATGTGCGGGGCTGGAACCGCATGTCGCTGTTCATTGCCTTCTTCTCTCTGCTGGCGGCCGCATGCCTGATTCAAGCTGGACTGAGGTGGCTCGCGCACCGGCGCATTCGGGCGTACTGGGCCGCGTTGACGCTCGTCGCGCTGCTCGTCCTGGGCGTGCTGGATGAGACGAGCGAAGACTTCATTCCCAACTATCACGCCGCCGGCGCCGAGTACCGCAGCGACGGCTCGTTCTTCGGCGAGGTCCAGAAGCGCCTGGGGGCCGGGGCCGCTGTCTTTGAGCTGCCGTACGTCCCGTTCCCCGAGGGCTACGGGGCCACGATGTCGGCGGTGGGCTTCGAGAGCCCAAACTTCGGCACAACTTACGAGGAGGCGCGAGGATACATCGCCTCCACGTCGCTGCGCTGGAGCTACGGCGTCATGAAGGGCCGCCCGACGGACTGGCAGAGCGAACTTGCCGACAAGCCGCTCAATCTCGCAGTCGGGGCCGCGTCGCTCACCGGCTTTGAGGGGTTGGTAATCGAGCCGAGTGGCTACGCGGTCCCGCAGGCGGCGTTGCGCAGCGCCTTGCGTGCCCAACTCGGCGAGCAGCCGCTCGTCAGCCGTGACGGACAGCTGTGGTTCTTCGATCTGCGCCCGTACGCTGCCAGGCTGGGCCGGATGCTGGGAGAACGGGGGCGTCGGGAAGTGCGCAGGAGTACCCTCTATCCGCTGCGAATCAAGTGTTCCAGCACGGGTCTGACGCTCAGCGGCGGGTCGGCGTCACAACCGATCACGGCAACGCTCACGGCCAGCCTCTCCGGCCTGGAACCAGCCTTTGGAGGGCTGATCGTGCGCTTTCCCGACGGCGCCGTGCAGCGCATTCCGGCGAGCGTGGGAAGCGCCGCCATCGACCAGCAGCTGCGCCTGACAGGCGGCTCGAGCACTGTACAGTTCCATGCGACGATGCCGGTTCCGGGCGCGGACAGCGTCCAGGTGCAGGCGGCGACGCTCACCGCGCAGGCCTACAAGCCCCTGATGTCCAGTCCCGCATCACCGATCGAGGCGGGATATCCACCACCAACGTGCCAAGTTCACCCGGGACCATCTCCTCAACCGCAGACGGCGGTGCGCTAACCGCCAGCAGGCAGCTCGACGGGGATCAGGCTCGACGTGGGGGTGGGCAGCACCTGCTGGCGCTGGTGCGGGTCGTGCCGCTGCTGGCCCTGGTGATGTTGTGCGTGGTCGTGGTGGCACTTGCCGCACACCACGCCAGCTTCCTCAGCCCTACGGCCACGCCGCAGCGCTATCCCTCATGGATGGCCGGGCCGCTGGCGGGCCTGTGGCCGGGCGCGATCCCGCGCGCGCACACCCTGACGTGGTTGATAAGCGTCGCGCTCGGGCTGCTTTACGTGGCCTACCTGCTCGTGCTGCGCGGGGCGCCGCGGATCCAACCCGGATGGATACTCGGTGGCATCGTCGCGGTGCAGCTGACGTTCCTGCTCGCGCCGCCGCTGCAGTACACCGATGTGTTCAACTACATCAACTACGGTCGCATGGGCGTCGTCCATCACCTCGATCCGTACTCGACGCTTCCACTCCTGGAGCCGCATAGCGATCCGGCGTATGCGATCAGCAACTGGCACTATCTGCGTTCGCCATACGGGCCACTGTTCACGCTGCTGACCTACGCGCTCGTCCCGCTCGGCGTCGCCGCATCCCTGTGGGCGATCAAGATCATCGTCGGCGCATGCAGTCTGGGGCTCCTGGCACTTGTTTGGCGCCTCGCACGGCTCCTCGGACGTTCGCCGACGCTCGCGGTCGCGTTCGTGGGCCTGAACCCAATCGTGCTGGTCTGGGGTCTCGGTGGCGAGCACAACGACTTCATCATGGTGTTCCTCGTATTGGCCGCCGTCTACCTGCTGCTCACACCACGACTGCGCGGCGAGCCACCCGGCCCGCTGCCGGGTGGAGCGTGGCATCGTGGCCTCGCGGGCCCCGAGCTCGCCGCGGGCGCGCTGCTCGTTGGGGCAGTCGGGATCAAGGCATCGGCCGCGATCTTCGTGCCCCTGGCGATCGCCATCGCACAACGCCGCCGCCCCCTGCTCGTCGGGATCGGCGGTACGGCAGTCGTTCTGGTCGCCGCGAGCCTGCTCGCCTTCGGTCCGCACCTCGGGGGCGTGCGCGCACAGAGCACCCTGGTCTCGCCCGAGGGGTTGCCCAACCTGCTCGGAATCCTCCTCGGTCTTGGCGGCGAGACCGCGGGGCTCCGCGGACTGCTCACCGGAGCGGCGGCGGTGATCATCCTGCTCGCGGCCGCACGGGCCTGGCGGCGTCCGCTGGGCGCGATGGAGTACGGATGCGTCTCCGCGATCGCACTGATCTTCACGCTGGGCTGGAGCGCGCCCTGGTATGTGCTGTGGGCGCTGCCGTTCGCGGCCCTGGCCGCCTCCAAGCGCTGGCGGGTGGTGCTGCTCGTCTACACCCTCTACGCATTGATCGCCTCGAGCCCCAGCCTCGCAAACATCGAGCACGCCCTTCACTTCAACCCGCGAACCGATCGCCTGGGCCGCGAACACGTACTCCAATTCGATCACCTCGCTGCCGAGTAGCAGCTCTACTGCGCCGTGCTCGACCCGACCCCCGAACTGTCACCACGAGCGGCCGACGCCGCGGTCGCACCGAGGCTCGGCGCGAGGCCGCCCAGGCCGGCGTCGGCTCGCGTGAGCCAGCGCGGACATCCACGTCTGCTCCGCTGCGCCGCTCAGGCGGCGCTGCTTGGGCTCGTCGCGCTGAGCGCGCTGTTGGTGGCGCTGACGGCGGCTCACTCCAGTTTCATGACCCCGACCACCAACACGAGGTACTTTCCCGCATGGATGGCAGGGCCCTTGGGCGGACTCTGGCCGACCAGGTCGTTCAGCGCCCACACCCTGCAGACACTGGTCACGGCGATCCTGGCCGCCATGTACCTCGCATACTTGACGGCCCTCACGCTCAGTCGACGGCTCCGCGTGCACTGGGTGATCGGCGCGATCCTCGCGATCCACTTCGCATTTCTGCTGGCGCCGCCGCTGCAGTACACCGACGTGTTCAACTACATCAACTACGGGCGCATGGGAATCGTACACCACCTCAACCCTTACACGACCGCGCCCATCCTCGAGCCCCACAGCGATCCAGCGTTCGCTATCAGCAACTGGCACTGGCTGGTCTCCCCGTATGGCCCACTCTTCACTCTTTTCACCTATGCACTGGTGCCGCTCGGCGTCGCGGGCGCCTTCTGGGTGCTGAAGCTGGTCATCTGCCTTTCAAGCCTTGCTGTCCTAACGCTGGTATGGCGCTCTGCGCAGATGCTCGGACGCGACCCCGTTCGCGCCATCGCGCTCGTCGGCCTGAACCCGATCGTGCTCGTGTGGGGCCTGGGCGCCGACCATAACGACATACTCATGATGCTGCCGCTGACACTTGGTGTCTATCTGCTGATTCGCGCTCGTGCCGGTGCCTCACGCCTGCGTCTGCCGTATATGCGCTCGCGAGTCGCGCATGAGTATCTCGCAGCTGCCGCCTTCGTGGCTGCAACCGGTATCAAGGCTTCGGCTGCCGTGGTGATCCCGATCGCGTTCGCCGTCGCACCGCGTCGCGGTGCGTTCGTCGCCGGCCTCGCGCTCGCCGCGACTGCTCTGGGGCTCGCGAGCGTACTGGCATTCGGCGCGCATCTGCCCGGCATCAGCTCACAGACTGCGCTGGTAACGGACGTGGGACCAGCCAACCTCCTTGGCTGGATGCTCGGCCAGGGAGGCGAGACAGACACCTTGCGGACTGTCCTCACTCTCCTGGCCGGCGCCTTCGTCCTCTGCGCCGCCGCGTTGGCGAGCAGGGCCGGCAGGGACTGGATCGCTCTGGCCGGCGCAAGTCTATTCGTCGTGTGGATCGCCACGAGCTGGTTCGCGCCCTGGTACATCGTGTGGGTACTTCCGTTCGCCGCACTTGCAACGCGCAGCCGCCTCACGGTCGTGGTGCTGGCCTTCGGCGTCTACCTCCTGCTCGCATTCGGTCCCGAGATAACGCCGCTGTTGCACGCATTGCACTTCAACCCCTTCGGCTCGCCGCTCGGGCGCCAGCACTATCGACTGAATTCGCACCTGGTGCAATGACTGTCAAGGAGCTGCCGGACTAGCCGCAACCGGCGCGTGCGCGCTGGCGGGCGCGTGGACGCGCTCGCTCGAGGGTGTGAAGCCCGGCAGCTCGAGCTCGAAGCGGGCGCCACCCTCCGGCGACGCGCCGGCCGTGACAGTGCCGCCGTGCGCATCGGCGATCGCGCGCACGATCGCAAGCCCGAGACCGGTCCCGCCCGATGCTCGGTCGCGCGCGGGATCGGTGCGGTGGAAGCGGTGGAACACGCGCTCGCGCTGATCCAGCGGGATCCCGGGGCCGTCGTCCTCGACGAGGAAGCGGATGCGTCCGCCCGCCAGCGCCTGCACGCGCATGCGCACGAGCCCGTGTTCGGGCGCGGTGTGCTCGATCGCGTTCCCGACCAGGTTGCGCAACGCCTGGGCGAGGCGGTCGGGGTCGGCGCGAAGCGTGCCGCGCGGGACCGCTCCGAGCTCGAAGCGGCGGTCGGCGAGCAGGCTCATCCCATCCCACAGCTCGCCGACGTAGAGCGGCAGGTCGATCGACTCGGCGCGCAGGAACTCGACCTGCTCGGTCTTGGCCAGCAGCAGCAGGTCGTCGACGAGGCGGCCGATCCTGGCGATCTCCGCCTGGACGAGGCCCTCGACGCGGCGCACCTCCTCGCCGGAGGGCTCCCGCTGCGAGGCCAGCACCTCGAGCTGGCCTCGAATCACGGTCAGGGGCGTGCGCAGCTCGTGCGAGGCGTCGGCGACGAACGCTCGCTGTCCCGCGAACGCGTCGGTGAGGCGATCGAGCATGTGGTTGAACGCCTCAGCCAGCACCGCCATCTCCTCGCCCCCGTCGCCGGGGTCGTGGATGCGCGGGTGCAGGTCGCCCGCGTCCACACGCGCCGCCACGGCGGCCATCCTGCGCAGCGGGCGCGACAGGCGCGAGCCGATCAGATAGGAGGCCAGCAGCGCGCCGGCGAGTGCCAGCAGGCCGGCGAGGATGAACGCTCGCGCGACGCCGCGCTGGGCGTGTGCAACGCTCGCCAGCGGCTCGCCGACGCCGACCGTTACGCCGAGGCCGGAAGGCACGCGCACCGCGCGCTTCAGCACGCGCAGGTTGCCGACGTCGGGCAGCGTCAGCGTCGTGAAGCCGTCAGGCGCCACCGGCAGCCGCGCGGCGAGATGGTTCTCCTGCTCCTGCTCGGCGGCGGTCTCGCCGTCGTCGGGCAGGTGGCTGCCGAACAACTCCGGGCGGTTGGTGCTGGTGCCCGCGCCGGGGACGAGCACGAACAGCAGCGTCGAGCTGGCGCTGAACGGCTGGTTGTCGATGTAGCTGGTGGCTGCCCGCGAGAGCTCGCGCGGCGTGCGCGCGTGGGCCACCATCAGGTTGTGGGCGAGCTCGGCGGCGTCGCCGGTGAGCTCGCTGTCGATCTGGCGGTGCAGCTGCGTGCCGGTGCCGCGATAGACGGCCACGAACACGATCGCTGTGCACAGCAGCGTCACCAGCGTGAACCAGCCCGCGAGGCGCCAGCGCAGCCCTCCCGGCACCAGGCGTCTGATCATGCCGTCAAGGATAGGTCCTCCCGCGCGCCGGCCGACCTGTCTGCGCAGGCGCCGGTATGAGCTTTCTCACCGAGGGGTTACGCGCTCCTTACTCGTTCTTCGCACACTGATGTCGATGGCGAGCGGCGATGAGACGACATTCGTTGCGGGTTCGCGCGCTTACGGCGAGCGCGCGCGCAGCAAGCAGCTGACCGGCGGGGGAACTGCCGGCAACGAGCGGCTCACCACAGCTGCTGGGGCGATGCTGTTGATCCTGCTCGCGGTGATCGGTGTCACGATCGTGCGTATTCACGGACTGCTGTCGGTGCACCTGTTCGTGGGGATGTTGCTGATCGGACCCGTGCTGCTGAAGCTGTCGAGCACGGGCTACCGCTTCTTCCGCTATTACACCGCCAACCCGCGTTACCGGCACAAGGGTCCGCCGCAGCTTGCGTTGCGCGTGATCGCGCCGATGGTCGTGCTCTCGACCGTCGTCGTGCTTGCCAGCGGCGTCGCGCTGCTGTTCGCCGGCCCCAGCTCACGCGCAACCTGGTTCCCGATTCACAAGGACAGCTTCTTCGTCTGGCTTGCGTTCACCGCGTTGCACGTCGTCGGGCACCTGCCCGCGATGCCACAGGTGCTGCGCGCCGACTACGGCTCTACCGCGGGGCTGAGCAGCGACGTCACCGGCCGCGCCGGCCGCACGCTGGCGCTCGCGGGCGCGCTCGTGGCAGGCATCGTGCTGGCAGTGCTCGTGATCCCCGAGTTCGGGCCCTGGCTGCACGACTCGGGCCTGTTCCACCGTCACCACTGAGTCCGCCGGCTCTTTAGCGAAGCCAAAGGCTTCTGTGACACCCTGCGCCCGCTGGTGACAAAGCTGTATGCCCACTGCGCGTAGTATCAAATAACACAATCACACATGAGTGAGCCCACTCCCCGAAACCGAGCGGCGCTGCGGCGCGCGACGACCAAGGTGCCGGAGCTGACCGCCTACTTCTGGCTCACCAAGATCCTCACCACCGCGATGGGCGAGTCGACGTCTGACTTCATGAACGCGGCACTCGGGCCGGCGATCGCCGTGCCGCTCATGCTGATCGGCCTGTGGGCGTCATTGCGGCTGCAGTTCAAACAACGTGGCTACGTGGCGTGGAGCTACTGGCTGGTGGTTGTGATGGTCGCCGTATTCGGCACCAGCGCGGCCGACGCGCTGCACGTCGGCTTCGGCATCCCGTACACGCTCTCGACGACGTTCTATCTGATCGTGCTGGCGGTGATTCTCACCGCCTGGTACCGCAGCGAGCGGACGCTCTCGATCCACAGCATCTACACACCGCGTCGCGAGCAGTTCTACTGGGCGACCGTGCTCGCCACGTTCGCGCTCGGCACCGCCGCGGGCGACCTGACCGCTACGAGCTTTCACCTCGGCTTTCTCACCTCGGGCGTGCTGTTCGCGGTCGTGATCGCGGTCCCGGCGCTGGCCTACTGGCGGCTCGGCATGAAAGAGATCCTCGCGTTCTGGTTCGCCTACATCACCACTCGCCCGCTCGGCGCCTCCTACGCTGACTGGCTCGAGAATCCCCACCACCTCAGCGGCCTCGGGCTGGGCGCCGGCCCGGTCAGCCTGGCCTTGACGCTCGTGATCGTCGGCCTGGTCGCGTATCTGACGATCAGCCGCGTCGACGTCAGCGCCGACAGCGTCGATGTCGGCGCCGAGGGCGTCACCGCGCTGGCAGGCCCGCAGCCGGCGCTTGACCTCGAGTTCGACTAGCAGCGCGACCGGGGGGTGAGTCCGCGCCGGCGCAGGCAGCCGCGAGCTAGTGCTCGCCCTCAGCAGGCGGTGGCCTGCGCTCCTGCTTGCGCTGGGCGGCCCGGCGCTTGTCCTGCAGTCGGCGCGTGCGCGCGGCCGCGCTCGGGCGGGTCGCGCGCCGGCTGCGAGGCACGGCCAAGGCGCGCTCCAGGCGCTCGGCGAGCCGTTCGAGCGCGAGCTCGCGATTGCGCGCCTGCGAGCGCTCGTCCTGGGCGACGGCCACGAGGCGCGGTCCAACGCGCGCGAGCACCCGTTCGCGCTGCTCCTCGCTGAGCGCCGCCGAGGCGAGCACATCGAAGATCGCTTCAACACGCGACGCGGTCACGTTCGCGTGCTGGCCGCCGGGACCCGATGAGCGGCTGGTACGCAGCGTGATCTCGGCCAGCGGGATCGCCAGCTCGCTGCCGACGCGCAGCAGCCGTCGCGGGCCGACGGTCGGTCCGTCGCCGGGCTCGCTCAACTGCCGGTCACGCTCTCACAGGGCACGCTGCGCAGGGCGCCTCACTCCGGCGGCTTGGCGGAGCTGTCATGCAGCGCCCTCACGCGTTGCTCCTCGCCCGGAGGCACGCGTCCGTCGCGTCCGATGTAGCCGCCCTTGCCGCCGGCACACAGGTACACCGCGTCCACCTCGCCGACATTGCGGATCCGGCGCACGGTCGCCGCGTCCACGCGCGCGAGGCCGCCCTCGCGCAGCGTCTGCACCGAGCCGTCGCCGAACTCCATCTCGATCGCGCCGCGGTGGACGAAGTACAGCTCCTCCTGCTCGTCGTGGTAGTGGGCGCCGGTCTCGATGCCTCCGGGCAGCACGATCGCGTTCACGCCGAACGCGGTCACGCCCAAGCCCTTGCGCACCTTGCGAAAGCCCGGGCCGTCGCCGAGGTCCTCGAGATTGGCGACGGCGTAGCCCTCGCCGGTGATGACTCCGGGATATTCGGTGGACGCCTCCATGTGCGTGATCTCCTCCTGTATTGGGACCGATGTCGCCGTCAGAGACTCTGTATAACGATGGTTCTACAGTCGCCGAAGAGCGTCAGGGGGTGCGTGGGTGCGTGGGCGACAGCTCAATGTTCGGCAACATAACCGCCCTCGGGCGCGAGTGGCCGACCCTCGCTCGCCCAGCGCACCAAGCCACCGCTCATCGAGTACGCCTCGAAGCCCTCCGCGCGAAATGCCTGCGCCGCCATCGTCGAGCGCCCGCCGACGCGGCAGTAGAACACCACCGGCCGGTCGCGCTCTACCGTGTCCGCCTGCGACGACAGCTGCACGAGCTCGATGTGACGCGTGCCCTCGATGTGGCCGGCCGCGCGCTCGTGCGGCTCACGCACGTCGATCACCTGCGGCGCAGGGTTCTCGCCGAGCCACGCCGCGACCCGCTCGGGGTCGACGTCGATCGCGCCTGTCTGATCGCTGACGCTCATGTCGCCATTGAGACTAGCGACGCACGACGCTCCGGCGCGCGTCCGCCGCGCGCGCCGGCCGCGTGCCCGTCGCGGGCGCCCGCGCGGGCGCCGCGCCTCATCGCCCGCGGCATGCCATCAGCGCGAGGTGGCCCCCTCATCATTAGGATCAGTTGTCATGGAGGCTGTGAGCGACGTCTACACGATCCCGCGGGAGCACCTCGACTTCTGCGAGACGATCGGCCAGATCGCGCGCGAGAAGATCGCGCCGCGCTCCTCGGAGATCGACGAGCGCGCCGAATACCCATGGGACGTGCGCAAGCTGCTCGGCGAGCAGGACATCCTCGGGCTGCCGTTCCCGGTCGAGTACGGAGGCACGGGAACCGGCACGCTGATGCTGAACATGGCGGTCGAGGAGATCGCCAAGGTGGACGCGGCGTGCGCGCTGATCCTGATGATCCAGGAGCTCGGCACGCTGCCGATCCAGCTGTTCGGCTCAGACGAGCTCAAGGGACGGTTCCTGCCCAAGTGCGCCACCGGCGAGTGGTCTCCCGCGTTCGCCCTGTCCGAGCCCGAGGCCGGCTCGGACCCCGCCGGGATGAAGACGACGGCGGTCAAGGACGGCGAGGAGTGGGTGATCAACGGCACCAAGAACTGGATCACCAACCTGGGCGTCGCCGACTTCTACATCGTCTTCGCCGTCAGCGACCGCGAGAACCGTCGCATGACCGCGTTCGTCGTCGAGGCCGACCGCCCCGGCTTCAGCGTCGGCAAGCTCGAGCACAAGCTCGGCATCCGCGCGTCACCCACCGGGCAGCCGATCTTCGAGGACGTGCGGGTTCCGCAGGCCAACGTCATCGGCGAGGTCGGCAGGGGCCTGTCGGTGGCGCTCGGCACGCTCGAGCGCACGCGCCTGGGCGCCGCGGCGCAGGCCGTCGGGATCGCGCAGGGCGCGACCGACTACGCCGTCGCCTACGCCCGCGAGCGCCGCCAGTTCGGCAAGGCGATCAACGAGTTCCAGGGGATCCAGTTCAAGCTCGCCGACATGGAAACACGCACCGCGGCCGCACGCGAGCTGCTGTACAAGGCGTGCGCGATGGCCGATCAGGGTCATCCGCAGCGCGCCAAGTACTCCTCGATGGCCAAGGTCTTCTGCTCGGACACCGCGATGGCGGTAACGGTCGAGGCGGTCCAGGTCCTGGGCGGCTACGGTTATGTCAAGGAGTACCCAGTCGAGCGCATGATGCGAGACGCCAAGATCACCCAGATCTACGAGGGCACGAACGAGATTCAACGTCTCGTGATCGCCCGCACGCTCAAATAGCCGGGACGGGCTCTGGACATGCGCGCGCCCATTCCCCCCGGAGAGCCAGGCTCCCTTCGGCGTGTCGGCGTGGCCGCGCTCGTAGCGATGTCCGTCGGTCTCATCGTGCTTGTCGTCGGGCAGGGCACCAGCTCGATCGGCGCCGTCAGGGCGCTCGAGGACGTCGCGCTGGGGGTGATCGTCGCGGCTGTGCTGATGGGCGGCGTCGCGTTCGTGGCCGTGCGCCTCGCCGGCTGGCGCGACCCAGAGTCCGAGAGCGAGTTCGAAGAGATCGTCCGCTACTCCGAGCACCTCGCACGCGAAGGGCTGGCGGTGGCGCCCGAAGAAGCCGAGTTCATGGAGCTCGACCCGCTCAACGACACCGACTTCGAGGAGCTCGTCCGCGACGCGCTCGATGACCTGCCCGACCTGTTGCGCAACGCGCTCGCGCACGTCGCCGTCGTGATCTCCGACGGCGGGCGCCGGCGCGGCGCGTACGGCCTCTACCAGGGGGACGGCGCCACGCGCGACAACGCGCACGACCGCATCGTCATCTTCCGCGACACGCTGCGCCGCGATTTCGGCCACGACCCCGAGCTGCTGCGCGACCAGGTCACCCGCACCGTGCGCCACGAGCTCGCGCACCACGTTGGCTTCGACGAGTTGGGCGTCAGTCGCTTGGATCTGTAGAGCCTCGCGGGCCTGTGCTCCTTCGCGCCGAGCGTGCGCGATGGTCTATACGCGCGTCGTGGTCTCCATGTATGTTCTCCATCGCCCCGAGCGTGCGCGATGGTTATACGGAGCTCTCGGCGAGTGGGTTGCCAGCCCAGCTTGATGGCCCGCTGCGCCGGCCATCCCCTAGGATGGTTGCCCTCGGACCGCCGGCTGTCGTGTGCGCGGCGAGACCAAACGACCAAGGAGAGAGTCACACATGCCTGAAGCCGTGATCGTCGACGCCATTCGCACGCCCATCGGGCGCGCCGCCAAGGGCTCGCTCAAGTCCGTCCGCGGCGACGACCTCGCCGCGATCCCGCTGAAGGCGCTGATCGAGCGCAACCCGCAGCTCGATCAGCTCTCGATCGTCGACGTGATGATGGGCTGCGGCTACGGTGAGCGCGAGACCGGCTACAACATCGGCCGCATGGCGGCGCTGCTGGCCGGCATCGACCACCGCGTGCCCGGCTGCACGGTCAACCGCTTCTGCGCCTCCTCGCTGCAGACCACGCGCATGGCCTTCCACGCGATCAAGGCCGGCGAGGGCGACACCTACATCGCCGCCGGCGTGGAGGCTGTCTCACGCACCGCGCCCGGCGCGCCGTTCGAGCTGCACCCCAAGCTCGACGGCTCCGAGGGCTCGCTGTACGACGCCTACATCTCGATGGGCATGACCGCGGAGAACGTCGCCGAGGAGTGGAAAGTCAGCCGCGAGGCGCAGGACGCGTGGGCGCTGATCTCCCAGACGCGCGCCGTGCAGGCGCAGGCATCGGGTCACTTCGACAAGGAGATCGTGCCGGTGACCGTCCCCGCGCACAAAGACGTCGACAGGGAGGGCAACGAGATCGACGTGCCCGAGACCGTCGTCAGCAAGGACGACGGGCCGCGTCCCGGCACGACGCTCGAGGCGCTCGCCGGGCTCAAGCCGGTCTTCAAGGAGGGCGGCACAGTCACCGCCGGCAACGCCTGCCCGCTCAACGACGGCGCCGCCGCGCTGCTGATCATGAGCGACGAGAAGGCCAGGGCCGAGGGCTTCACGCCGCGTGCGCGGATCATCGCCTCGACCGTCGCCGCGATCCGCCCCGAGGTCATGGGCGTCGGTCCGATCCCCGCGATCCAACAGCTGTTGAAGAACACCGGCATGACGATCGACGACATCGACGTAGTCGAGATCAACGAGGCGTTCGCCGCGCAGATCGTGCCGTGCAAAGACGAGCTCGGGATCCCCGACGAGAAGCTCAACCCGTTCGGCGGCGCGATCGCCCTCGGGCACCCGTTCGGGATGACCGGCGCGCGCATCATGACGACGCTGCTCAACGACCTCGAGACGCTCGATCAGACATACGGGATCGAGTCGATGTGCGTCGCTGGGGGCATGGGCATGGCGATGCTCGTGGAGCGGCTATAGCCGTTGGCTATGATTTCTAGGCTATGAGTGTTCCTGGGGAGCCGGGCCGGATGCCCGACTTCTTCATTGTCGGCCATGAAAAGTGCGGCACCACGGCGCTCTTCAAGATGCTCAAGAGCCATCCGCAGATCTTCATGCCGGAGCACAAGGAGCCGAGATTCTTCTCCAGCGATCTGCGTGCGCCCGAGGCCGAGAACAGGAACCGTGGGGGAATCCACCCGCGTACGCTCGAGGATTACCTCGCGCTGTTCGCCCCCGCGCTCCCAGGCCAGGTCGTGGGCGAGGCCTCCCCACAATACATACGCTCACCCGGCGCGGCCAAACGGATTGCCGAGCTGCAGCCGGACGCGCGGATCATAGCGATCCTGCGCGAGCCCGCAAGCTTTCTGGTGACCGCGCACAGTCAGTACGTGCACAGTGGGATCGAGACGGAGAGAGATCTTCGCAAGGCGATTGCGCTCGAGGAGCCCAGGCGTCAGGGCAAGCAGCTCCCGCGTGGTCACGCGTCTGTGTCCTGGGTGATGTATTCCGAGCACGTGCGCTACGTCGAGCAGCTGCGTCGCTTCCACGCCGAGTTCCCAGCTGAGCAGGTGCTGGTGCTGATCTACGACGACTACCGTCGCGACAACCTCGAGGCCGTAAGGGGCGTGATGCGCTTCCTCGGCGTCGATGCCGACGTGCCGGTCGAGCCGATCGTCACCAAGGGCGGAGAGGTGAAAGCGGTCCGCTTCATGCCCCTGCACCGGCTCTCGCGGGTCCTGCGCCGCGCTCGCGACCGGCCACAGAACGCGAACCCGATCGCGCGCACCGTCAGCGCACTCGCCCCGCGCTCGGCGCAGGTGCTGTGGAAGCACCTCGTCTACACACTGCCACCCCCGCCTGACGAGCGGCTGATGCTCGAGCTGCGCCGGCGTTTCAAGCCGGAAGTGCAGGCGCTGAGCGACTATCTGGACCGCGATCTGGTGAGCCTGTGGGGCTATGACAGCATCTGACGTGCCGATCAGCGAGCCGCGAACCGAATCGATCTCGGTTGTCGTCCCCACCTACAACGACGTCGGTCACCTCGGCGAAGCGCTCATCTCGATCATCGGCCAGACCCTGCCTCCCGCCGAGATCGTCGTCGCCGACGACGGGTCTGACGACGGCACCGAGCAGTTCGTGCGCGACTTCGCGGCCGAGCAGGCCGCCGGAGTGGACGTGCGCTATGTGCGCCTCGCCTCTCGCTCCGGCGTCGCGGCGGCGCGCAACGAGGGGATCGCGGCCACGCGCGGTGAGTGGATCGCAACCTGCGACTCCGATGACGTGTGGGCGCCGAGGAAGCTCGAGCGACAAGCCGCCTTCATCCGCGACTGGGCCGGCAGTCAGCGAATCGCGCTGCTCGGCACCTACGCCTACAACGTCAACGACGCGAAACGCGTCATCTCGATCGCGAAACTGGGGCCGACGAGCGAGCACGCCTACAACGCGCTCAAGCAGAAGGGCGGGGTGTTCTTCATGATCCACGCGTCGGTCATGTACCCGCGCTCCGCCTACCTGGCCGTGGGCGGTTACACGACCGAGTACGGAGCCGCCGACGACGTCCACTTCTTCTGCGAGATGGCCGAGCAGGGGGTCGTCATCAGCCTGCCCGAGCCGCTCGTCTACTACCGCAAGCGCGCGGGCTCCGTGCAGCTCGCGCGCTTCTGGGATCAGCGTCAAGGCACCTGGCGTCTGACCGAGAACCTGCGCAGGCGCGCTGCCGGCCAGCCTCCGCTCGACAGCGAGCAGTTCGCCGCGCAGCTCGCCTCAGCGCCCGTCTGGACGCGGTTCAAACGCCGCAAGCGTGTATGGGGGGCGTTCTACTACCGCGCGGGCGCAGCCCACATCATCAACGGCCGCAGGCTGCAAGGAGCCTTCGAGCTCACGCTCGCCTCGATCCTGGACGGAGAGCGCCTGCGCTCCGGTGTTCGCAATGCCCTGCGCGCCAGGCTCTCCCGGGATCCGCGCGCCGTGCCGACGGTCGATCACAAGTCGGCCTGATCGCCACTGGGCGGACGTCGAAGGCCGCTCACGCGGGGTCCTCAGAGCTCAGCCACGAGGGCGTCACGCCGATCAACGCGGCAAGCTCGCTGGCGTCCTGTGCATAGTGCTCCCGCAGCCGCGCGAGCGTCGCGGGACTCGGCTCGGCGTTGGCTGCTACCTGATTCGCGGGTCTGCGCCGGTTCCAGAACACAACTCGGAAGGCGAGGCGCTGGTACTGGCCTGCCACGCGCCGCTGCTGGGCAGGCGGCAGCGCGTGCCAAGCCGCTCGCACAGCGCGGCTGCGCATAGCGGCTCGGCGCACTGCCTGAGGGCTCAGCGGCGAGGAGGGACTGATCCAAGAGGAGGGATCGCTCCACGAAAACCCGCGCTCGAGCGCTCCCGCGCGGTAGCGCCTGCCGAGGTTGGGCGGCGCGAAGTCGGCGCTGACCCCGATGAACTCCTGGATGCGGCTGAGGACTTGTGCCGGCGCTCGCTGGAGCTCGTCGGTGAAGACCACGAGGATCTGCTCGGGAGCGAAGACGTCGAAATAGCCGGACAGGATGCGGCCGTACTCACCCCACGAGATGTAGCCCTGGCTCTCCCTGCTGTCCTGCGGGTCTCTACGCGCGCGTTCGAGCGCCTCTGGGCGCAACAGCTCGCCGATCGCGTCATCGAATGACCGCCGCTCGCGGCCGACCATCGCCGCCATGCGATGGTGCGAGACCGCTCGCGCGACGGGATCGCGCAGGCACGCGACCAGGCGTACGTCCGGCAGGCGCTCGTGGATGCGCAGAGGAACCGTGCGCTCGTCATAGGTTCTTGTGACCGCAGCGTCAACGGTTGGTTTGAACACGCTGCCCACCATGTACTGCGGTGTGACGGTGCCCCACTTGCGCGCTGCATCGACGGTCTCTTCATAACGATTGGCGACCAGGTCGCTGATATACGTCGTCCAGCCACGCTTGTACACGGCATCGTGGCTGAAGTACTGTTCCTCGCCCGCCGGTAGAGCGATCTCGGGATGCGCTCGCAGGTACTTGTTGAGCGATGTCGTACCGGCCTTTGGCGCGCCGATGACGATGAAGTCGAGTATGTCCTTCTTCGTTGTCACAAGCACGGCAAGGCTAACGCATCGCCTGCGACGCGCCCGCGCCTAGCGAGGCGGCATCCGCAGCGCGCCGTCGAGCCTGATCGTCTCACCGTTGAGCATCCGGTTCTCGACGATCTGACACACCAGCTGCGCGTACTCGGCGGGCTGGCCCAGGCGCTGCGGAAAAGGGACGCCGGCGCCGAGCTTTACACGCGCCTCCTCTGGCAGCGCCGCCAGCAGCGGCGTGTCGAACAGGCCCGGCGCGATCGTGTTGACGCGGATCCCGTACTGGGAGAGGTCACGCGCGGCCGGCAGCGTCATTCCCACGACGCCGCCCTTCGACGCCGAGTACGCGATCTGGCCGACCTGCCCGTCGAACGCGGCGATCGACGCGGTGCTCACGCACACGCCGCGTTCGCCGTCCTGCAGTGGCTCGGTTGCGATCATCGCGGTCGCAGCGAAGCGCAGGACGTTGAACGTGCCGATCAGGTTGATCGCGATGATCGTCTCGAACGGCAGCAGCGGGTGGGGGCCCTTCGAGCCCGCGAGCTTCTGCGCCCAGCCCGTGCCCGCGCAGCACACCGCGATCCGCAGCCCCGTCTCGGTGCTCGCCGCGGCCGTCTCGACCGCCGCCTGCACCTGGCTCTCCTCGCGCACGTCGCACGCCACGAACCGCAGGCCGAGCTCCGCCGCCAGCGCCTCGCCCTTCTCCGCGTTGACGTCCGCGATCGTCACCAGCGCGCCGGCTGCGTGCAGGGCGCGCACGGTTGCCTCGCCCAGGCCAGACGCGCCGCCCACCACGATCGCTGCTGAGCCGTCGATGTTCACGGGGTGGAGGTTATTGGATGGGGTTGGGGCGGAGCAGTTCGGAGATCAGCTGCTCGCGCTAGGCGATCGCCAGCGAGCGATCCAGGCGTCGATCTCGTCCTTGTAGTCGGCGTAATAGCGCAGGCAGGCGTTGATCTGCTCGATCGGCACCTCCAAGTACTCGGCGGCCTCCGCGACTGAGTTGTCGTTCTGCTTGATCGTGGTGATCACGTCCGCGACGTCCAGCCGCGTGCCGAGCAGCTCGTAAAGGCTGATCGCCGGCGGCAATAGATCGTGTCTGTGATAGAGAGCGCCTACCTTCGAGCGTGACAGTATTGCCACGTTCGTGAGGGCTCCCCAAGTGGCGGGGTAGGCACTCGTGAGGCGATCAAGCAGTTGACTCCCGAGAGGGGGGCTCTGTGGCGCGATTCGTTCTGCGCCATGGCTCGCTCCGGCCCCAATAAGAATCCCAAGCCTCATCGGACGCCGACTGCGGCCTTGGACAACCGGACTTGCTATCGCGAATAGCTAACGGCTCGACTTGCTCCCGCCGCGTGTCTCGCCCACCATCGGGCTAGGACGCAGTGGCTCGGGGCGCGGGGGCGCGGGAGAGGGCTTTGGACGCGGCTTCCCAAACATCGCCATCAGTCTACCGCTGGACGACGAGGGCAACCACCCATGACAGAACCTCGACGACCAACAACAACCCGCCGACGCGAAAGACCCCCATCAGCGTCCTGAGCTGGCGGCGGTTCAGTTCTGCGCTGCGACCCATATGCAGAGCAAGGTCGCGTTCAATCAGCGGAAGCGCGAGTGGATCGCCCTGCGCTGGCTCGAGGTAGGTGGCGATGAACTGGTCCGGCGCCAACGAGAACTCCCAGTCCCGACGCGGCCACAGCATCAGCAGCACCGCGAAGCCGAGCAACACGAAGCAGCCGATCGCGATCCATGCTGCAGTACTGATGTCGTGCCTTACGAGTATCTGGCCGCCGAAGACGGATGTCGTGATCGCCGCGGCAGCGACCAATGCGCCGGCGCGCGCCCGAAGCTCTACAACCGATCTCTCCTGACTGGCGAGCTGCCGGCGCTACTCCCCGCCGCGCACCCGCGACAGCGTCAGCGCGAACAGCTCATCCGGGTCGGTCAACCAGCGTACGAGCTCAAGGCCGGCCGCGGACAGGTCCCCGTCGAGCCGTTCGCGGGTGAACTTCGCGCTGATCTCCGTGCGCAGCTCCTCGCCGGCATCGAAGTGCACCGGCAGGTCGAGGTCGCGCACGAGCGTGGTGTGCTCGCGGCGCGCGCGCAGGCGCATCTCGATCCACTCGTTGTGCGGGTCGAACAGCGCCACGTGGTCGAAGTCCTCGGGGTCGAAGTCGGCCTGCAGCTCGCGATTGAGCACGTGCAGGACGTTGCGGTTGAACGCCGCGGTGACTCCCTGGGAGTCGTCGTACGCCGCCTCGAGCACACGCGGGTCCTTGACCAGGTCGGTCCCCATCAGCAGGTGATCCCGCGGTCCCAGCAGGCGGGCGATCTGGCGCAGCACGCGGCGGCGGCTGCCCGGCGGGAAGTTGCCGATCGTGCCGCCAAGGAACGCCACGATCCGCGGTCCGCTCGCCGGCGGGACGCGATCGAGATGACGCTCGAAGTCGCCGATCACACCGTGCACGCGCAGTCCCGGATACTCGCTCGTGAGCTCCTGCGCGCAGTCGCGCACCATGCTCTCGGTGACGTCCACCGGCACGTAGCGCTCGAGCGTCCCGGCCGCGTACAGCGCGTCCAGCAGCACGCGCGTCTTGGCTGCCGTGCCCGAGCCCAGCTCGACGAGCTCGGCTGCGCCCGTCAGCTCAGCCAGCTCCTCGGCCTGCTCCTCGAGGATCGCCCGCTCCGCGCGCGTCGGGTAGTACTCCGGCAGGTCGCAGATCTGATCGAACAGCTCGGCGCCGCGGGCGTCGTAGAAGTGCTTCGGCGGCAGCTCCTTGAACGGGCGCGTCAGCCCGTCGAGCACATCCTCGGCGAGCGAGCGTTCGTGCGTCCCGTCGAGGTGCGAGTCGATGCGGATCGAGTCCTGCGTGAGCTGCTGCCGCGGTGTTGACGGCTCCATCACGCCTCCCTTGCCAGGCGTACGCCCGCGAATATCTGGCGCCGCAGTGGTAGATCCCAGTTGCGAAAGGTGGTGCCCGCCACGCGCGGGTGCGTCGCCCACGAGCTGCCCCGCAGCACGCGGTAGCGCTCGCCGAAGAACACCTGCGAGTACTCGCGGTAGGGATACGCGAGGAAGCCGGGATAGCCGCCGAAGTGCGACTCGGTCCATTCCCACACGCGCCCGACCCCCGCCAGCTCCTCCGTGGCCTCCTGCCCCCAGGTCGCCGCCTTCTCCCACTCCGCCTCGGTGGGCAGGCGCGCGTCGTGCGCGCGCGCGAAGGCATCGGCCTCGAACCAGGAGACGTGACACACGGGCGCCTCCGGGTCGCCTGCCGCGACTGCCGGATGGTGCGTGATGTCGTGCTCCTCCTTCCACGCCCAGCCCTCGCGCGACCACCACTCGCGCCGCTCATAGCCGCCACCCTCGCTGAAGCGCATCCAGCTGGCGTTGCTCACGGGACGGCGCGCGATCGCAAAGCCGGGTACTTCGACCACGTGGCGCGGGCGCTCGTTGTCGTAGGCGAAGCCATCGTCGCCTGCGCCCATCGCAAAGGCTCCCGCGGGAATCTCGAGCCAGCCCGCGGGTGGGTCGTCTACCGCCAGCGGCGCGCGCATCCGCGCGAGCTCCTCGGGGGCGAGCAGGCCGGCGATGTCCATCGTCTGGCGCATCGTCTCGGAGTGCTGCAGCTCGTGGCGCAGCACCATCTCGCACAGCACGCCGTCGCCGACCCCGCGCTCGGCGATCACCTCGGCGACGCGCGCGCTGACCGCCGCCATGTACGCCCTCGCATCCGCCGGGCCGAGCGCCTCGATCTCGCCGCGCACCGCGCGCGGGGTCTCAAACGCGTCGTACAAGCTCGCCAGGTCCGGACGCAGCAGCTCCAGGCCGGCGTAGCGCTGAGCCAGCCACAGATCCTCATATGCGGCGATGTGACCCAGATCCCACACGAGCGGGCTCATGATCGGCGAGTGCACGCGCTCGAGCTGCTCGTCGCTGGATCCTGCCACCAGCGCCAGCGTCCGCTCGCGGGCCGCTTCCATCGCCAGCAGCACCTGCGCGGCGTCGGGGGAGAGGGGGGTGGTGTCTACGGCGCGGGTTGCCATGGCCAGCCGTGCTTCATCACTCGCTCACGATCTTTCACTCTGTTGCGACCGTGCTGGGTCACTCTAGAACGAAAGTCCCCCGAGCGGGGTAGGCGTTACAGGCCGGTGTCGTTCCAGCGCGCGATGACCGCCGTCTCGCGCTCGTGGCCGAGCACGCACAGGGCCCCCGTCGACAGCCCCAGGCGGGCGCCGCTGTCCGCTCCGAGCGCGATCCAGCGCGCTCCGAGCACGCGCAGCATGTGTCCGTGCGAGAACACCGCCACTTCTCCGCCGCTGGCGCCGATCTCCTCGATCACGCGGTCGGCGCGGGCGCCGACGTCCGCCGGGCTCTCGCCTCCGGGGCAGCCGTCGCGCCACAACACCCAATCCGGCCGCTGCGCGCGGATCTCCGGTGTCGTCAGGCCCTCGTAGTCGCCGTAGTCCCACTCGAGCAGGTCCGGGCGCAGCTGCGCGTCCGCGTCCAGCCCGCAAAGCGCGCACGTTTCCCGCGCGCGCCCCAGCGGGCTGACGAGCACGAGGTCGAATTGCCAGCGGCTCAGTCGCGGGCGCAGTGCCATCGCGGCCTCGCGGCCGTGCTCGGTGAGTGGGATGTCCGTACGCCCCGTGTGCCTGCCGTTGAGGCTCCACTCGGTCTCGGCGTGGCGCACGAGCACCGCCTCGCCTGCGCGTGAGACGCTCACGCCCGTGGTCCCGCTCACGCCCGTGGTCCCGCGGGGGCGGCGGCGTCGTCGGCGATCACCGTCAGGCGCTCGCGCCTGAGCAGGCTCGCGGGCACGTGATGACTGGGCTCGGCGAGCATCGCCGCGACTGCGTCGGCCTTGCCGGCGCCGGTCGCGAGCAGCACGCACTCGCGCGCGGCGCGCAGCACCGCGAGACTCAACGTGATCCGCTCCGGCGGAGGCTTGGGCGAGTCGTGCACGCCCAGGCACACCGCCTGCTCGCCGGCGTCCAACGTGGCAGCCCCCGGGAACAGCGACGCGACGTGGCCGTCGGGGCCGATGCCGAGCACGACCAGGTCGAGCACCGGCGGGGTGTGCGGGCCGGCGCCAGTCGCGGGCCCGCGCGGGTCCGCGCTCGGATCGGACAGCCGTCCCGTGAGCTCCTCCGCGTAGCGCCGCGCGCCCTCCTCCGGGCCCAGCTCGCCCTGCATCCGGTGCACCCGCTCGGGTGCGATGTGCGCCGTGCTCAGCAGCGTCTGCGCGGCCAGCCGGTAGTTGCTTTCGGCGTCCTCGGGCGCGACGCAGCGCTCGTCGGCGAACCACACCTCGACGCCGCTCAGGTCCTGCGGTTTCGCGCCCAGCAGCTCATACGTGCGCCCCGGGGTCGTCCCGCCGCTGAGCGCCAGATGCGCCACGCCGCGCTCGTCGTGGGCCCGCTGCAGCTGGCGCGCCACATGCGCGGCGGCGCGCTGGGCGACCGTCTCGGCGTCCGGGCAGGCGGTCAGGCGCGTCACGACAGCATCGCCCGCGCGGCCTTCAGCGCCGGCACGTATGTGGGGTCGCGCAGCAGCGCCTGGCGGATGCCCTCGCCGAGCACGCCCGTCTCGCCGCGCGATGCGCCCATCAGCGTCCATTCCCGTTCCTCGCCATCCGGCCGATCGTCTGAGATCGGCCAGCGCCGCTGGGCACGCAGGCCGCCCGCGCCGCGGCTGAGACGCAGGCGCAGGCCCGACGCCGTCTCCAGCGCCAAGTCCTCGAGACCCGGCACCTGCAGCTCCGGCGCCGCTTCCAGGCGCACCGCGACATCCTGGTCGCTGCCGTGCGTGGTGCCGACGAGCGCGTCGCCGTCGCTCTCAAGCGTTTCGGTTCGCCAGCCCAGGCGCGAGGCAAGCCAGCCGACCAGCAGCGTTGCGGCTGCGGTCGAGGCCGGGTGGTGGCGGACGGTCACGCTCGAGATCTCGCTCAGCTCGCGGCGTAGCAGTACGGGGTCGAAGGTGGCGGCCACGCGCTCGCGCCAGGGCGTCGATCGCAGCCACGCGAGGTCCACGACGTACGCCTGCTTGCTCAGCTCGCACGCGCGGTCCAGCGCCTCCCGTGCGACCGGCTCGTCGACCGAGTCCAGCAGCACCGCCTGCGAGAGCGCCAACAGCTCGGCCACGATCTCGTGGTGCCCGTGCGGGGACCACAGCAGCGTCGGCAGGTCGGTCACGACCAGCGGGTCGGCGATCGTCAGCAGGTCGTCGAGGTGGCGGTCGCCGAGTTCCACGACGACGGTCTCGTGCAGCAGCGCCAGCTCGCCCGGCGCGGACGCGCCTTCGGAGGCAATCATCACGCGCGCGTCAAGGCGCTCACGGCGCGGCTCGTAGGCGAGCACCACCAGCCGCGAGGCGTGGTAGCGCCCGACGCCGCGCAGGCGGTTGGCGATTTCGCCGGTCCATTCGCGATCCACGAACGCGATCATGTTCAGCACGCGCGCCGGCAGGAAGTCGTCGTTCTCGGTGTGGACCTCCACCAGCAGCTTGCGCAGCGCCGCTTCGATCGCGTCGGGCGTCGTGCCCTGCTCGCTCCAGACGGCGTCGCTGCGGCCGCTCAGAAGATCGCCGCCGGCCATCAGATCGCGCGCCAGCGATCACCCTCGCGCAGCAGGCCATCAGCCTCCTCCGGGCCCTGCGAGCCGGCTTCGTACTGCGGCAGCGGGCCCGGCGTGCTCGCCCACGCTTTGACGATCGGGTCGCAGATCCGCCACTGCGCCTCGACCTCGTCGTTACGCGTGAACAGCGTCGCGTCGCCGCGCATCGCATCGGTGATCAGGCGCTCGTACGCCTCCGGGGATTGCGAGAGGAAGGCCGTGCCGTACAGGAACTCCATGTTCACCGGACGGATGCTCATGCGCGTGCCGGGGATCTTCGCGCCGAGTCGCAGCGACACGCCCTCGTTCGGCTGCAACGTGAGCACCAGCTGGTTCGGCTGGACGCCAAGCGAGCCGTCCTGGCTGAACGCCAGGTGCGGGACCGGCTTCAGCGTCACGGCGATCTCGGTGATCTTGCGCGCCAGGCGCTTGCCGGTGCGCAGATAGAACGGAACGCCCGCCCAGCGCCAGTTGTCCACCTCCAGGCGCAGCGCCGCGTAGGTCTCGGTGATCGAGCCCTCGGGCACGCCCTCCTCCTGCAGGTAGCCGGGCACGTCGTCGCCGCCCGCGTGCCCGGACCCGTACTGCGCGCGCAGCGACATCTTCGCGATCTCCTCGCCGATCGGCTGGGGGATCGCCTGCAGCACCTTGACCTTCTCGTTGCGAACCTCTTCGGCGGTGAAGTTCACCGGCGGCTCCATCGCCACGTGGCAAAGCAGCTGCAGCATGTGGTTCTGGATCAGGTCGCGCAGCGCGCCCGAGCTGTCGTAGTAGTCCGCGCGCGAGCCGATGCCGAGGTCCTCCGCGGCTGTGATCTGGACGTTGTCGATGTAGTTGCGGTTCCACAGCGGCTCGAACATGCCGTTCGCGAAGCGGAACGCCAGCATGTTCTGGACCGTCTCCTTGCCCAGGTAGTGGTCGATGCGGAAGACCTGGGTCTCGTCGAAGATCCCGAGCACCTCGCGGTTGAGCTGGCGCGCCTCCTCCAGCGTCGTGCCAAACGGCTTCTCGATGATCACGCGCACCTCGCCGCCGTCGTGATGCGCGAGCTTGGAGCTGCCCAGCCGACCCACGATCACCGGGAAGAAGCTTGGCGCGGTCGACAGGTAGAACGCGCGGTTGAGCGTCTCACCGGCCTCCTTCTCGCAGTCGTCGAGCACCTTCACCAGCTCGCTGTACACGGCCTCGTCGTCGAACGTGCCGGGCACGTAGCGGACGTTGTCGAGCAGCGTGTTCAGGACAGCCTCATCGGGCGTGCGCCGCGAGAAGCGTCGAATCGCCTGCTCGCACTCGCTGCGGTAGTCCTCGTCCTCTTTCTCCCGGCGCGAGACGCCCACCAGGTGAAAACGCTCTGGCAGAGCGCCCTCGTGGGCGAGGTTGTACAGCGCCGGCAGCAGTTTGCGCCTGGCGAGGTCTCCGGTTGCGCCGAAGATGACGAGCGTCGTCGGCGCGACCGGCAGGCGCTCCAGGCCGGCCGTGAGGGGGTTCTCAGGCTCAGGCTCGCCGGTCGGACGACCAGCTGCGACCGCCACCGTCAGCTGCCTCCGCGACGAGCGCCGGCCTTGGCGGCCGCATTCGGCGCGCTCTTGACCGCATGGCCGCCGAACTGGTTGCGCAGCGCCGCGAGCACACGATCGGCGAAATCACCATTGCCGCGAGAGCGCAGGCGCTCATACAGCGACGCCGTGATCACCGGCGTGGGCACGTCGTGCGCGGTCGCGTCCTCGATCGTCCAGCGACCCTCACCGGAGTCCTCCGTGTAGCCCTCGATCGCCTCCAGGCCATTGCCGTCGGCCTCGAACGCGCGCGCGGCCAGTTCGCACAGCCATGAGCGCACGACCGAGCCCTGTCCCCACAGGTGCGCGATCTTGGCGTTGTCGAGCTCGTACTCGCACTTGTCGAACACGTCGAAACCCTCCGCGTACGCCTGCATCAGGCCGTACTCGACGCCGTTGTGCACCATCTTCACGTAGTGCCCCGCGCCCGAGCCGCCAAAGCGCAGCCAGCCGCGGGGACCGATCGCGGCGCGGCTCTGCTCGTTGGTCTCCGGTGCGAGCACGTCAAGGATCGGCGCCAGGCGCTTGACCGCTTTCGGCGGTCCGCCGACCATCATGCAGTAGCCCACTTCCAGGCCCCACACGCCGCCGCTGGTGCCGACGTCGACGTAGTCGATGCCGCTGCTCTTCAGTTCGGCGGCGCGGCGCTTGTCGTCGGTCCACTTGGAGTTGCCGCCATCGACGATCATGTCGCCGCGGTCGAGCAGCTTGGCGAGCTTTTCCACGGTTTCCTGGGTCGGCGTGCCCGCGGGCACCATGATCCACACCATCCGCGGCGCGCTCAGCTGTTTGACCAGCTCCTTCAGGGAGCTCGCGCCGGCCGCGCCGTTCTTGACCGCCTGCTTGACCGCCTTCTCGTCGAAGTCGAACGCGACCACCTCGTGCTCGGAGTCGCGGCGGATGCGGTGCACCATGTTGCCGCCCATCTTGCCCAGCCCGACGAAACCGATCTGAGTCATCTGTTAGTCACCTCGATCCGGCGTCCAGCCGGCTCTATTGATTGGCATGATCGCCCTCCGGGCTCTCTCGAGCGGGCCTGGCCGCCCTTATCTTCGCGGTCAGAGCGCGCAGCGCGCTCACGGGGTCCTCACCGGCGAGCCGCACGCGCTCCGCGGGCAGGCCGAGCTCGCGCAGCGTCTGCAGGTCGCCGATCGCCTGCGCGTTCTTGAGCGTGGTGAACGTGTACGGAGCGCCCGGGATCTCGACGTCGAGCGGGCCGTCGTGGATCAGCTGCAGGAAGCGCCCCGTCTTCGGGCCGCCCTTGTGGAACTGGCCGGTGGAGTGCAGGAAGCGCGGGCCGTACCCGAACGTGGTGGTCGCGCCCGTGGCCGCCCGGATCGCCGTGCGCAGCTCGCCGGCGGCCTCGTCGAACTCGGGCGTCGGCTCGCTGTAGGCCATGATCGCGACGTACTGCGGCGGCTTTGAATCCAGCAGCAGCGAGCGCAGCGCCGCATCGTCGGCGTCTGGCACCGCCGGCAACTCGTGCTTGGCTTCGTAGTCGGCGAGCACGCGCTTGGTCGCGTCCTTGGCCTGCTGCACGTTGGGCTGGTCGAACGGGTTGATCTCAAGGCCCCAGCCGGCGGCCGCGACGGCCAGCTCCCACAGCAGGAACAAGCGGCCAAGGTCGGGCGGCCCGCCGGTGGGCATCGTGATCAGCGGATGTCCCGCGTCGGCGAGCGCCTGCATGCGGGCATCGAGGCCGGCGTCCGGCGCGGTCAGGTCGGGCAGGTAGGCGAACACTCGATCCTCGCCGTACACATCCGGCTCCCCCAACGGCTCGTCGGCCACCGGCAGGATGCCCGTGCCGTGCTTGCCAGTCGACTCGGCCACCAGCTGCTCCAGCCACAGGCCCAGCCCGGGCAGCGTCTCGGCGATCACGAACGTGAGCTTGTCGCGCCCGGCGCGCGCGAGCGCGCTGAGGGCCGCTCCCAGCCACACGCCGCAGTCGTCCGTCGCGGCGCCGGAATCGTCGCTGAGCGGCGTCTTCCATGCCCCCGATGCTCCCTCGAGCAGTGCGCGCACGCCGATTCCCATCAGCGCTGCCGGGACGATGCCGAAGGCCGACAGCGCGCTGTAGCGCCCGCCGATGTCCGGGTCGCCCGCGAACGTCCGCAGGAAGCCCTGCTCGCGCGCGAGCGTCTCCAGGCCAGAGCCGGGGTCGGTGATCGCGATGAAGTCGTTGCTGTTCTCGAACAGCGAGAAGAAATGGGCGAACAGCGACAGCGGCTCGATCGTGCCGCCCGACTTCGAGGAGACGATGAACAGGTTGCGGCGCTGGCCGACCGCCTCGCGGTCCAGCGCGGCCTCGATCGCGCGGATCCGTGCCGCGTCTGTGGAGTCCAGCACATGCAGGCGCGGGGAGGGTGGGGACTTAATCCCCCGACCCTCGAACGAGCGGCGCAGGACCTCGGGCGCGAGCGAGGAGCCACCCATACCCAGCAGCACGATGTCCTGGAGCCCCTGGTCGTGTGTCTCTGCCACGAACAGCTCGAGCGCCCCCAGCTGCGCGAGCATGCGCTCGGCGATCGTCAGCCAGCCCAGGCGGTTGGCGACCTCTGGCGTTCCCGGCGGCGCCCACAGCGTCGCGTCGCCGTCACGCAGGCGCTCGGCCACCTGCGCCTGCTCGGCGCGGGCGAGCATGTCCTGCACCTGGGGCCTCAGCGCGTCTGGGATGCGGGCCTCGACGGTCAGGTTGCGCTCGCTCACGCCACGATCGTAGTGATAGCGGCGGCTGGCAGGGCCGTGGTCGTCGAGTACGATCCCGCCGATGAGGGCGACGCACGAGCGCGCGAAGCTGACGGTGGTCGGCGGCCGGTCCTTCTACAGTCAGCGCAGCGTCGGATGAGCCTACGGCAACTCAAGCTGCTGAAGCGCTGGCTGGACAGGTTCTGGGTGTTCAGCCCGGAACGCCTGTGGCTGCTTTCGATCGCCCTGGCGGCGCGCGGATATTTCGTGCCGGCGTTCTGCGTCAAGCAGGCGAACGCGCTGCTGTACCACAACTCGCTTTCGCCGGGCGCATCCGTCGCCCGCGACATACGCCTCGGCCACAACAGCATGGGCATCGTCGTCACCGGCAACTGCGAGATCGGTGAGCGCGTCAAAATCTGGCACAACGTCACGCTCTCCGCGGGGCGCCGGCAGCGGCGAGGCGCGCGTGAGCCCGCCGCCAACGCGAACGGTCAGGTGAGCAGCGCCGGGACGCCGGCATCGGCCGGCCCGCCCTCCCGGATAATCGTCGAGGATGGTGTCACAATCGGCGCAAACTCCGTCGTGATCGCGCCGCTTGGCCGCACGCTTCGCATCGGGCGGGGCGCACGCGTCGGCGCCGGAACGGTGGTCACCGGAGATGTGCCCGCGCACGCGACGGTCGTCGGCCCGCCGTCGCGGCTGCTGGAGCGGGAGCCGACCACGCAGGAGTCTGCGGCGCCCCCCGGTACTAGTTCGTGACACCCGCGAAGGAGAGACCTTGAACCCACAGTCAACCGATCAGCAACCCGACCGCAACCTCGCGCTCGAGCTCGTGCGCGTGACCGAGGCCGCGGCCCTTGCGGCCGCGCCGCTGGTCGGCCGCGGCGACAAGGAGGCGGCCGACCAGGCGGCCGTCGACGGCATGCGCTACATGCTCCAGTCCGTGCAGATGGACGGTGTCGTCGTGATCGGCGAGGGCGAGAAGGACGAGGCGCCGATGCTGTACAACGGCGAGCGCATCGGCGACGGCTCGGCGCCGCAGGTGGACATCGCCGTCGACCCGCTGGAGGGGACCACGCTGGCGGCGCACGGGATGCCGAGCGCGCTCGCCGTGATCGCGCTCTCGGGCCGCAACACGATGTTCGATCCAGGGCCGTGCGTGTACATGGAGAAGATGGCCGGCGCCCCCGAGATCGCCGATCTGCTCGACCTCGACCGCCCGCTCGGCGAGACGGTCAAGCTCGTGGCGGCACGCAAGGGCTGCCCTGTGAGCGACGTGATGGTCGTCGTGCTCGACCGCCCGCGCCATCAGGAGGGCATCGCCGCGATCCGCGGCGCGGGCGCGCGCGTGCGTCTGATCGCACACGGCGATGTGTCCGCGGCGCTGCTTGCCGTCACCGAGCGCTCGCCCGTCGATCTGCTGTGGGGGATCGGCGGCACGCCCGAGGGCGTGATCTCGGCCGCCGCGGTCAAGTGCGTCGGCGGGCAGCTGCTGGGACGGCTGTGGCCGCGCGATGAGACCGAGCGGGCGGCAGCGCTGGAGGCGGGCTACGACCTGGAGCGCGTGCTCGACCGCGACGACCTGGTCGCCGGCGAAGACGTGTTCTTCTCTGCAACCGGCATCACCGACGGCGACGTGCTGCAGGGGGTGCGCTACCCGAGCGCGGGCGGTGCGACGACGGAATCGCTGGTCACGCGCTCACGGTCGGGGACCATCAGACGCATCCGAGCCACCCATGACCGCGCGAAGCTGCGCGCGGTCGGTGGCGAGCGCTTCTAGCGTTACTAACGTGACGACGGTGTCCAGAGTGCTCCGAGCGGTGTTCGCCTGCCTGGTCGCCGCGGCCTGCTGCGGCGCGATCGCCGGCTGTGGCAGCGCCGGCAAGGGTCCCAAGAGCGCGCAACAGAGCGCAGCCGAAATCGAACGCGACGAAGCAGCGGCCGCGAAGAAGCAGGAAGCGGCTCAAATCGCCGAAGACCGCGAACTGCTTTCGGGGATAGAATCCAAGAAACGCGAAGAAGTCGCAGAGGAACGAGCCAAGCGGATCGAAGCGATCGCCGCGGCCAAAGCGAAGAAGAAGGAAGAAGCCGCGACCAAGGCGGCCAAGGCGAAAGAAGAAGCCGCCGAAGCGAAGCTCAAGAAGCAGGAAGCAGTCGCCAAGGCGAAGCAGGAAGCGGCCAGGAAGAAGGCAAAGGCAAAGAAACCCTCGAGCAAACCGCCCGGGGAAACGCCAGTCAAGGCGCAGGAAACGCCGCCAACGGCGCAAGGCACGGGATGAATCGCCGCAATCAGCACACACGCTCTCCGAGGGATGTTCACGCCGTCCTGCGGCTGCTGCTGCTCTGCCTGCTCGTGGTGGCGCTCGCCTTCACGCTCGCAGCTTGCGGCGGCGGCGGCTCGTCAAGCGAATCCGAAAAGGAATCCTCCGAACCGAGCGTCTCGGCGTCGGCCAGCAGCGAAGGAGCCCAGGAAGCAGCACGCAAGAAGCGCGAGGAGGCGGCTGAAGCCAAGTCCGAAGCGGAAGCGAAGAAGGCCGCGGAAGAAGCCAAGAAGACCGCCGAAGCGGCGCCTGCGTCGTCGTCCGGGAAGAAGGGGAAGAAGGGCGGCAAGGGCAAGAAGGGCTCGGGCGGTGGCGCAAAGAAGGGCTCCGGATCCGGCAAGGGGAAGAAGAGCAAGAAAGGCTCCGGGACGAAGAGCTCAAAGGGCTCGACCGCGACGGGCGGCGGCGCCGCTGAAGAAGCAGCGCGCAAGCAGTTTGCCAAGGAAGAAGCCGCCGAAGTGAAGGCGTTCAAGAAACTTGAACAGAAGGAAGGGAAGTGACCGGGGATCCGCCAGCTGCGGATCCCGCACGGGCGTAGTCGTTCGGGGGCGTAATCGTTCACGGCTGTAATCATTGACAGGCGTAGTCGTTTACAGGTGTAATCGTTCACGGCTGTAATCATTCACGGCTGTAATCATTCACGGCTGTAATCATTCACGGCTGTAATCATTCACGGCTGTAATCATTCACAGGTGTAATCGTTCACGGATGGAACGACTCAGCGGTCGAACCGTCCGACCCGCGACTCGGCGAGGTCCAGGCGCGCGAGCGAGCGCAGGAAGCCGTACGTCACGATCACGTGGATGCGCGACTGCGTGGCGTTGTACAGCCGGCGGCTGAGTCGTGACGCGATCGACGGATAGAAGTTGGCGACCTCGACCTCCACGTGCAGGCGGGCATGGTCGGCGTCAGCGCCGGGATAGCGGCGCACTTCGATCTGCAGGTGGCCACGGCCGTCGCGGCCCTGCCTGGAGACGAGCAGCCCCCGCGCGACGCGCCAGCGCACGAGGCCGCGTGTGGCGTCCATCTCGTATTCGGGCGCCTGGAAGGTCAGCAGCTTCAGCGGGCGCACGAGCAGCACGACCGAGCGCTCCCGCTCGCTGTAGTGGACGCGTACCAGCCCGAGGGTCACGCGCGTGAGAAAGCGCCAGTACGTGCGCGCCAGGCGCTCGAGGTGCGCCGGCGTCCAGATCTCCCGCAAAGCCGACTCCTCGATCACCAGGTCGGCCTTCTGCACTGAGCGCACCGCGCCGGTGTCCCAGTCGAGCGAGGTCGAGTCCTCGAGATCGGCGATCACCGCGCGCTCGCGGCGCGCCCGGTTCGACTTAAGGCATCGCACGGACTGTGCAGGCTATCCGTGGGCGCCGAGGCGGGGAAGGCAGGACGCCATCCTCGGTTGCTGATATCCAATACGTCGTGGCCGACCATCTGCGCACCCGTCCGCTTGCGCGAGCGCGGCCCATCGCCGATCTGCCCGGCGAAGCGGCGCTCGCACGCGCCGACGAGCTGGCGCGCCACTGGGCAATCGCGCTGATCCGCGCTCGCCCGCTCGACGGGATCGGCGACATCCCGTTCGAGGAGCTCGCGCGTGAGGCGCCGTCGCTGTGCGCGCAGGCTCTGCAAGCCGTGCACTCGGATGTCGAGCTCGAGCGCCTGACCGCGCGCGGCGCGCCGAGCAGCCGCGAGGCGTCCGCCGCGACGCGACGGTTGCCGGCGATCTGCGGCGCGCGAGACGCGCCGGCGGTCGTCGACGCGGTGGAGGCGCTGCGCGGCGTGCTGTGGGAGGCATTGCTGGAACAGCTGAGCGAACCGTCGCCCCGACTTGTCGGAGACGCGTGCGACCGGCTCGCGTACGTGTGCGCCGTCGTGCTCGCGGCCGCGCTCGACGCGAGCGCGGCACCTGCGGTCGCGCAGGAGCAGGACGGGGACGTCGAGGGCGAGCAGGCCGTGGCGGGCACGCGCGAGGTGCCGCGGGCCGGCTTGTCGTCTTACCGCGCGGTCATCGTCGACGAGCACGCGCACCCCGACGCGGCCGCGCGAGCGAGCGAGCGTCGGTCGACTTCGGTCGCGCAGGCGCCGGCGGCATCCGGGGCGCAGCTGTCCAACGTCGCCGAGCAGGAGACGCTTGCGCCAACACTGGAGATCGAGATCCGCGACGAACGCCGCGAGCAGGGGCCGGCGGCGTGGATCACGTCGATCGGCTCTCAACTGGAGCGGTTCGGACGCGACAGCACGCCGTTCGCGGTGCTGCTGGTGGAGCTCGTCGAGATCGAGCGTTTGCGCCGGCCGGAGCTCTCCGGGGAGCTCTTGCGCCTGGCAGCCGACATGGAGCGGGCGCTTACCGAGACGCTGGGCGCGTGGTCCGGTTCGCTCACGCGCGAGCGCCCGGGCAGGTGTTGGCTGCTGGCGCCGGCGACCGATCGAGCCGGCGCGGAGCAGCTGGCGCAGCAGCTCGTGCTTGCCGTGGGCGCCAGCGCCAGCGCAAGCGACCGCGGAGGGTCGCTCACGGTGGCGATCGGCACTGCGGTGTGTCCAGATGACGGGCGCGAGGCGGCCGCGCTCGCTGCGCACGCGGACCTCGGGCTGTACGCGGCCCGCTCGGCTGCGCGTGCGTCGTTCGCTCGCTCGACCGCCGCAGCGGACGACTCCGTCTAGTCGGAAGTTTTTGAGGCCGGGGCGCTGAATTCCCCGGGGTGGCGGGGCTCTGGCCCTGTTTTGGGCTGGCGGGTTCTGTCTACGCGGTGAGCTTGATGTCGAGTAGTTCGAGTGCT
>JBEKWH010000018.1:0-93040 GCA_049513255.1 Solirubrobacteraceae bacterium | reverse complement strand
TCCAGCAGCACGTCGATCGCCTCACGCTCAAGGCCACCCCTGCGAATCCGCAACACCTCGAACAGATCCTCCATCGCATGCGTCAACGCCGCGATCCGCGCGAACCCCATCGTCGCGCTCATACCCTTCAACGAGTGCGCGATACGGAAGATCTCATCGATCGTGTCCGCGTCATCAGGAGTCTCCTCGACACGCACGACCGCAAGATTCAAATCCTGCAAATGTTCCCGGCTCTCAGCCAAGAACATCGGCAGATACTCATTGACCTCCATCACGCCTTCCCATAGATAAACGGCTGTGCCGCGGTCAAGCCAAGCTCCCGCGCGTTACTGACCCGCTCGGTCGAGCCGACCACCAGGAACCCACCCGGCCTTAGCGAGTCCGCCAGCCGCTGATGCAGCAGATCACGCACGTCCTCGTTGAAATAGATCACGACATTCCTGCAGAACACCAGGTCATACGAGCCCGCCGGGACCGGCATCTCAAGCAGATCCCCCCGCTCGAACGAGACGACCTCACGCAGCTCGCGCTTTGCCTCCCACCCCGCCTCGCTCTCCTGAAACCAACGCGCCAAAGACGCCGGCGGCACCGTCCGCACGTCATCCTGAGAAAACACGCCGGCCTTGGCGCGCTCGAGCATCCGCGGGTCGATATCCGTGCCCTTCACCTCCACCTTCACGCCGGGCGCGCGCTCCAAACACACCGCCGCGATCGTGTAGCACTCAGCCCCATACGAACACCCCGCACTCCAAATCCTGATCCGCCCCTGCTTCGCCAGCACAGGCACGATCTCCGCACCCAACGTCACCCACTGCTCCGGGTTGCGCCACAGCTGCGACACGTTGATCGTCACACGATCAAGGAACCGATCGAGCTCCACCGCATCCCGCTGCAACACCAGCAGGTAGTCCGCCAACGACGCCATCCCCAGCCGCTGCGCAAAACTCCGCAATCTCCGCTCCATCTGACCGCGCTTGTACTGCAACAAATCAAGCCCAGCAAGAACACGAACACCCTCACAAAACAACACATACTCATCAACACCCGTGCCGGGCGAGGAAGTGGGGCGCCTGGCGGGCGCCGGCGGCGCGGTGGGCGCGACGGGGCGTAGCGTGGTGCGGGTCGTGGGTCGCGCGGGGGGGCTCATGCCGCGGCCTCTCTGGAGATCGCCTCGGGTAGCCGGCCGAGGTCGTGGACGCCGTCAGCCAGGCCCGCCTCGACGATCGCGCGCGGCATCCCGTACACGGTGCAGCTCGACTCCGCCTCAGCCAGAATCCGCCCGCCCGCGCGATGCACCTCACGCGCGCCCTCGAGCCCGTCCTTGCCCATCCCCGTCAGCACCACCAGCAGCACATCACGCCCATACACCCGTGCAACATCGGAGATCGTCAGATCCGCCCGCGGACGCAGCCCACCGATCGGATCCTCCTCACCAAGCGTCGCGGTGTGATTGGCCAGGATGTGAAGGTGACGGCCACCGGGAGCGACCAGCGCCGTCCCCGCCTCAATACGGTCCCCGGCCTGTGCCTCACGCACATGCAACGCCGACGCTTTGTCAAGCCGCGCCGCCAGCGAGCCGGTAAAGCCGGGCGGCATGTGCTGCACGATCATCACACCCGCACCCAACGGTGAGGGCAGCTTCGGTATCAGCTCGCTCAACGCCTGCGGGCCACCCGTCGAGCACGCGATCAACACAGCCCGCGCCCGCTTCGCCCTACCGTTCGCCACGGGCCGCACCGCCACCGCCTGCACACTCGCGACCGGCCGCCTGCGCCGCGAGGACGCGGCAAGACGCACCTTGGCGCCGAGGTCGGCGATGAAATCGCTCAAGCTTTCGCCCGTCGCGGGCTTCTCGACGAGCTCGACCGCACCCTCCGCGAGCGCGTCAACGGCATGCGCGCCATGCGCCGGCGAGAACGCGGAGACGACCACCACCGAGACAGGCAGGTCGGTGCCCTGCAGGCCCCGCAGCACACCGATCCCGTCAAGACCGGGCATCGCCAGATCCAACGTCAACACATCCGGGCGCAACGCCAGACACGCGGTCAGCGCCTTGTCACCGTCCTCGGCGTTGCCGACAACGTCAAAGCCATGCTGCTGCAGCGCATCCGTGAGCAGCCGACGCATGAACGCCGAGTCATCGGCGACGAGAACCCGCACGGGTGTCGACGAGCTCACACCACTGCCCGTCGCTCAGCCAGCTCAACCCCTGCGAACAAACCCTCGAGATTCAACAAGATGATCAGCCGATCCTCGACTTTGGCGATCGTGTCAATGAAATCGCCGCCGGCGCCCGGAACCGGCTCCAGCTGATCGGCCTCGACCGTCCGCACTTCCTCGACTCCGTCGACGATCACGCCCCCCATACCAGCATCGGTCTCGACGATCACGATCTTCGCGTGATCATCGAGCTCGGACACGAGCCCCAGACGCGCACCGAGATCGAAAACAGGGACGATCTTGCCGCGCAAACTGATCACACCACGAATCCAAGCCGCCTCCGAGGCAACCGCCCGCGGCTCCGTATAGCGCACGATCTCCTGCACCTGCGTAATCGGCAGCGCATACTCTTCATCGCTCAGCGAGAAGACCACCAGCTGCTGAGCAGCCTGGGTGACCTCGGTTGCCGCTTCCGCTCCGATAGTGACGTTAGACACATCCAGCTAATCGACAACGAGACGGCAAACTTGAGTGTTCTGTCATGAAGAATGGGTTATCAGCGGCGATCCAGTATAAATCCCTGAGTTTTGGGGATATACACGAGACCCAAACCAGCACAAAACTGGCACCTGGCTGCCAAATACTGCCAATTCTAGGTTCGCGCGAGTACGTGACGCGTGGCGACGCGGGGAGGAACTGCGGGCGCAACTTGGCGCCCACCCATGTCAGCTTGCGCTGCCCGGCAACGCGGCTTGCTGCGTCTCGACAACGTTGACGGGTCCTGCGGCCCCGCCGCGACACCACTGCGACTTGGACCTCTCGACCAGTGCCCGCAGCCGCGTCTTCTCACCCGCAGGGAGCTGTGTGGCCCGCCTGTAGACCGCTAGCGTCGGCCCAGGGTCGGTGTGCCCTATTTCATCCATCGCGACCACCGGGTCCTCCCCGAGCACGCACAGCATGCTCACGAACGTTCGCCTGAGCGAGTGCAGCGTGATCCACTCGGGCAGCGGCGGCAGGCCGCGCTCGGCGAGGTTCGCGTTCGCGCGCGCGATCACCGGCAGCAGCACGCGCGCGCGGAAGTTGTGGGCGTCTTGGCGCCTGCCGCGGCGCGTGAGGAACACGAACGCGTCCGGTGCGGCCCGCGAGCTGCGTGCGCGCACCGCGCGCAGCTCATCGCCGAGCGCTCCCCTGACATTGACGCGCCGTCTGCCGGCGTCGGTCTTGGTGTCCAGGATCGTCATCCAGCCGCTGGCGAGGTCGATGTCGCACCAGCGCAGCGCGCACAGCTCGCCGATCCGCAGCCCGGCGAAGATCAACGTGGCCAGCATCGCCCGACGCTCGACATGGTGAGCGCCGGGTGAAGGTGCATGATCAAGCTCCGATGCCGCTTCGAGCAAAACCTCTATCTGCGCCGCGCGCTCGAGGTGGTTGCGCTGTGATGGGCGCTCGCGGACTCTGACCCTGCGTCCGCGAGCGGGGTTGTGAGCCATCAGCCCGCGCTCGACGGCGCTTTCGAGGATGGCGCCAAGCAGCGTGATCGTCATGCTGATCGACGTTGCAGAAAGCGGCTCCTCCTCGGAGAGCTTCGCGACGATATAGCGATCAACGACATCCTGGGTGATCTGGTCGAGGCGCAGTTCGGCGAAGTAGGGCAGCAGATGCCGGTCCAGGCGCCAGCGATAGCCGCGCTGGGTCGCCCGAGCGAGCAGCGACTCGGTGCACAGCCACCATTCCTCCGCGAAGGCGCGGAAGCCCGGCACGCGAACTATCTGCCGCGGCAGCTCCCCCCTTCGGGGCGCTCGCCAGGCGCCGTGTTCGATGTCAGCGAGGATGCGCTGGAGTTCGCGCTCGGCCTCAGCGGCCGTCACCGATCCGAGCGTCAGGTAGCGGCGCTTTCCGTACGCGGTGAATCGCAGCGCGCGGACTGTCTCCCCGCCGCGGCCCGCTTTCTCGATGATCGTGCCCGTCGCTCGACGTGATATGTGGAATAGCGTAGGGCCACGGCCGGATCGCAAAGCGCGGGGAAACCTGCAAAACCCCCAAAGGACGAGCGGCCGGCGCCGCTGGAGGCACCGCCGGCCGCTCGCGTGCAGCTCTTTAAGAAGCTCAGCCTTGCTCTAGCGTCCGCTGTCGCGACGCTGGCGGCGCTGCACGGCCACGATCGAGAAGCCCGCGATCATGAGCAGCAAGCCGAAGCCGACGTCCCAGCGCAGGTCAAAGCCCGTGAACGGCAGCGTGCTCGACTGCGGACTGGTCGTCGTGGTTTTCGCCGGCGCGGTTTCGCTGGCCGGCGTGGTCGAAGCCGGCTTTTCTGCTTCTTTCGACGGCAGCGTGCCCGTGGTCGGCGTCGTGGCCGGAGTCGTCGCCGTTGTGGTCGTCGTGGGCGTTGTGTAGCCCGATGTCGGCTGCGTGGGCGTTGTGTAGCCAGACGTTGGTTCGGCAGCGACCGCGACGCCGGGCACGATGGCCAGCGCCAGCAGAAGTACCGCAGGGAGCATCAAAAGCGCGCGCAAGATGCCGGACGATCCTCTCGTCATTGGTGCTGCGCCTACTGTCCGTGGCCTGCTCGAGGCCATGACACCGGTCCGAGTCATGCCAACCTCCCGTTGATGGTGTGGTGAACGCCCCGCTTCAGGGCTTGTTTCCGTACTTGTCCCGTCGGTTCTCTGTAGCAAGGCATCGTCTCTGGTTCGCCGTTTGCAGGCAGTCGCCTGCCTCTCATCAAGCAAGGTGTATCACCTATTGCGGCGCCATAAAGGGCTGCATCCGCTCTTTCCGTGCTCTCGAGCGCCCGCCACGCTCACGATACGAGCACGCGGCCCTCGAGCGTCCCCTCGGCAAGACGGCCGCGGAGCACCTTCTTGTCGAACTTGCCGACGCTTGTCTTGGGGATCTCGGTGACGAACGCGAACTCGTCGGGAAGCCACCAGCGGGCGACCCTGTCGCGCAGGTGCTCGACGAGCTCCGGCGCTCCCACGGCGGCCCCCTCGCGCAGCACGACGCAGCACAGCGGACGCTCGGCCCAGCGCTCGTCGGGCTTGGCGATGACCGCCGCCTCGACGACATCCGGGTGCGACATGAGCTCGTTCTCGAGCTCGACCGAGGAGATCCACTCGCCGCCTGACTTGATCACGTCCTTGGAGCGGTCGGTGATCTGCACGGTGGCGCGCTCGTCCACCGAGGCGATGTCGCCCGTGCGCAGCCAGCCGGTGGCGAACTTCTCGTCTTCGGAGCTGTCGGCGAAGTAGCGCGAGGCGATCCACGGCCCACGCACTTCGATCTCGCCTGTCGACTGACCGTCCCAGGGGACCTCGCCGCCGCCGTCGTCCGCCAGGCGCAGCTCGACCCACGGCAGTGGTCGGCCCTGCATCGCGCGTTCGTCCCAGTAGGCGTCATCGTGATGTCGCTCCCGCGGCCGGGAGTAGGTCGCCACGGGGCTCGTCTCGGTCATACCCCACGCCTGGAAGATGCGCACATCGTGGCGCTCCTCGAAGTCCTTCATCAGCTGTCGCGGCACCGCCGAGCCACCGCAGGCCGCGTTGGTGAGCGAGGAGAGGTCCACCTCGGGATGCTCGTCGGCGTAGCGCAGCAGCGCCAGGAAGATCGTCGGAACGCAGCCGACCATCGTCGCGCGCTCGCTCGCGATCAAGCCGGCGAGCGGCTCAGGCTGCAGAAAGCGGTCGGGCAGGATCAGGTCCGCGCCCGCCAGCGCCGCCCCGTAGGGCAGCCCCCATGCGTTGACGTGGAACATGGGCACGACCGCGAGGATGCGGTCGGCGCGGGAGAGGCCGGTGCCGTCCCTGGCGAGCGTGACTGTGGAGTGCAGGCTGATCGAGCGGTGCGAATAGAGCACGCCCTTGGGGTTGCCGGTGGTGCCGCTCGTGTAGCACAGCGCCGCCGCCTGACGCTCGTCCAGCTCGGGGTACTCGAAGGACGCCCGCCCATCGCCGCCGGCCTCGTCGAGCAGGTCCTCGTAGCGGACCGCGTCGGGCAGCTGGGCGATCGCCGAGTCCTCCACCTCCGCCCCACCCATGACCACGTAGCGGGTGACGGTCTCGAACGTGGGCGCCAGTTTCGCGAGCGCGGGCACGAGCGACTCGTCGACGAAGATGACACGGTCCTCGGCGTGGTTGACGATGTAGGTGAGCTGCTCCTCGAACAGGCGGATGTTCAGCGTGTGCAGGACCGCGCCGATGCACGGTACGGCGAAGTACAGCTCGAAGTGGCGCTGGTTGTTCCACGCGAACGTGCCGACCCGATCGCCCTGCTCGATGCCGAGCGCCCGCAGCGCCCGTGCGAGCCGGTCGACCCGCTCCGAGACTTCCGCGTGGGTCGCCTGGTAGACCGACGATTCGTCCGCGGCCAGCGTCACGACCTTCGCGTCGTGGTTGTAGCCGGCCAGCCTGCGGCGGATGTGGTTGAGCGTCAGCGGAAAGTCGTCCTGCATCAACCCCTGGAGCATCTGCGTCATCCCCTCCCGACCTCCTCGCGTGGCGTCAACTCCCGCAGCGCATCGTAGATGCCACGCGTACGCTGCGCGATGTCGTCCCAGTCGAAGCGCAGAACGTGCTCGGAGGCCTCGGTCACCAGGCGGTCGCGCAGCGCGTCGTCTACGAGCAGGCGTTCGATCATCACGCCCAGGTGCTCGGCATCGCCGCCGTTGAAGCGCAGCCCCACCCGCTCGCCGACCGGAACGACCTCGCGCAGCCCGCCCGTGTCGGCCACGATGCACGGGCAGCCGGAGGCCATCGCCTCGAGCGCCACCAGCCCGAACGGCTCATAGATCGAAGGCACGACGCAGAGATCGGCTATCCGGTAGAGCGAGTGCAGCACGTCGTCGCCGATCCAGCCGACGAACGTTCCGTGCCCCGAGAGGCCCAGCCGCGCCGCCTGCGCCTTCAGCTCGCCCTCGTGGGTGCCGCTGCCGGCGACGAGGAAGCGCACGTTTCCGACGTGTTCGATCACGCTCGGAAGCGCGTCGAGCGCCAGCTGAAAGCCCTTCTCGTAGACCAGCCGCCCGACCAGCAGCACGAGCTTCTCGTGCGGCGCCGCGAACTCGCGCCGCAGGCCTTGCAAGTCTCCCGTCGGTCGCAGTTCGCTCGGGTCGACGCCGTTGGGGATGACCGCCACGCGGCGCTCGTCGATGTCGAAGATGTCGGCCACGTGACCGCGCATGTAGTACGAGCAGACGATCACCGCGTCGGCGCGGCGCGCCATCCAGCGCTCGACGGCGTGGATATGCGACTGCGGCTGGTTCTCCACCCAGCCCTGGTGGCGACCATGCTCGGTGGCGTGGATGGTCGTCACGTAGGGCACGCCGAGCCGGTCCGCAAGCGCGGCCGACGCGTTGCCGACGAGCCAGTCGTGACCGTGCACGAGATCGTAGGAGTGCTCGAGCGCGAGCGCCTCACCCGCGGCGAGCATGTCCTGGTTCATCTGCTCGACCCACGCGACGAACCGATCGAGATCGCGCGGCCAGCTGGGCTCGCGCACGCGGTAGACGTTGACGCCGGCGCGATCCTCGAAGCACGCGCGGTCGGGCTGCGACTCGGAGCCGACGCCGCGCGTGAGCACGTCCACGCACACGCCCTGACGGACGAGCGCCTCCGCGAGCTTGCGCACGTGGCGGGCCAAGCCGCCCTCGATCACGGGCGGGTACTCCCAGGACAGGATCAGCACGCGGCCGCTCATACCCGAGAACCTAGGCTGCTCATGCTCCAGACCCTATATCCCCGCGGCTGAACATCCGCTTTCGACACTGTCATCCCTGCGGCTGAACATCGGCTTTCGACACTGTCATCCCTGCGGGCACACGGCCTGCGACCGTCGCAGCGCAGGCCGCGCACGCGCGCATCAGATGCCGATCAGCCCGAGCTCGTCGATGTGCCGGACGGCGGGGGACGCCCACACCTCCGCGCCTGCAACGCACACCACGCCCGCGTGGGAGAGCCGCTCAAGCGCCTGCGCGAGCGCCTCAGCATCCACGCCGAGCTCGGCAGCCAGCCGCGTGCACGCCCACCTCTGCTCGGCATCCTCGCTCAGGAGCGCCAGGATGATCGCCCGTTCCAGGCGCCGCTCGCCCGCGGCGCTCGGTCCGCCGGAATGCTCATCCATGGTGGTCATCTTCCCCCTGTGAGAGATCGATCTCCAGCTGACGCGGCGATGGCCGCAGCGGCTCGCTCGTCTGACGCGGCCGGCCGCGCCTGGCCCAGTGGCCAACGACCTCGCGACTCCGGCACGAGTAGTAGTTGACGCGTCGGTCGGTCGGCTGGATCGCCAACCCACCTGGCGCCGATCCGGTCACGACCGCGTGGAAGCGCCGGCCTCGGAGGTCGACCTCGACGATGTCGCCCGTCTGTATGCCCTCGAGCCGCATCTGACGCACAACTCCAGCAGGAACGCCGCCGTAACGCGAGCTCCTCGGTGCGAGCGCGCAACCGTATGGCGCTGCACAGCGCCTCGCGAGCGGTGAGGCCGTAGGCTGCGCTCGGTGCGCTGGATCGTGGACGGAATGAACGTGATCGGCACGCGGCCAGACGCGTGGTGGAAGGATCGTCACGGGGCGATGGTCAAGCTGGTGAGCATGCTCGAGCGATGGGCCGCAGCCAGCGGCGCGGACGTGACCGTCGTCTTCGAGCAGCCGCCCTCCCCGCCGATCCGCTCGACCGTGATCCTCGTCACGCACGCGCCGCGGCCCAGGCGCGACTCGGCCGACGATGAGATCGTGCGCCTGCTGAAGGCCGACTCCCAGCCCGGCGCGATCCGTGTGGTCACCTCCGACCTGTGGCTGTCCGACCGCGTGCACGCGGCGGGCGCGACGGTCGAGCCGGCAGCGCCCTTCCGTGCGCAGATCGAAGACGCATGATCTTGCCCACGACCCGCTATGCGCGCAGCGGCGACGCGAGCATCGCCTACCAGATCGTTGGCGAGGGCCCGCTCGATCTGCTGTTCCTGACCGGCTGGCTGACCCAGCTCGAGCAGCTGTGGGAGGCCCCGGCGAACCGCCGTTTCCTCGAACGGCTGACGACGTTCGGCCGCCTGATCCTGTTCGACAGTCGCGGGACCGGGCTCTCCGAGCGCGTGCTCGAGACCTACACGCTCGAGCAGGAGGCCAAGGACGCGCTCGCGGTGCTCGACGCGGCGGGCAGCGAACGCGCCGCGCTGTTCACGTATGCGCAGGGTGGGCTCGTCGGCGCGCTGCTCGCGGCCGATAGCCCGGAGCGCGTCGGCGCGCTGATCATGTATGCGTCGATCGCCCGCACCTCGTGGGCTCCCGACTACGACTGGGCGATGACGAGCGAGGAGCGCGAGGCGCTGAGCGAGCGCAACATCGCCACGTGGGGCGAGGCCAACAGCGACGCGATGTCGGCGTGGGCGCCGTCGATGGCAAGCGACCCGGCGCTGGTCACGTGGTTCGCGCGCATGCAGCGCCTGGCCGCCAGCCCGGGGGAGGCGCGGATCATCTCCAGGGCAATGGTCGACATCGACGTGCGCCACGTGCTGCCGCGCATCCGCGTGCCGACGCTGGTCATGCATCGGCCGGACGAGCTGGTCTGGGACGTGCGCCACTCGCACTACCTGGCCGAGCACATCGAGGGTGCGCGCTACGTCGAGCTCGAGGGCGTCGACTCGTTCCCGTTCCTGGGGGACAGCGACGCGATCATCGAGGAGGTCGAGGAGTTCCTCACCGGCGTGCGCACCGGCGGGGAGCTGACACGCTCGCTGCTCACGGTTATGTTCACCGACATCGTCGACGCGACCGCGCACGCCGCGAGGCTCGGCGATGGCCGCTGGCGGGACCTGCTCGCCCACCACGACGAGCAGGTGCGCGCCCAGCTCGCGCGGTTTGGGGGGCGCGAGGTGAAGACGGTCGGCGACGGCTTCCTGGCGACATTCGACGGCCCTCCGTCGCGCGCCCTGCGCTGCGCCCAGGCGATCACGCGCGCGGCGCGCGAGCTTGGTGTCGAGGTTCGCATCGGCGCCCACACGGGCGAGTGCGAGCTGATTGGAGACGACGTCGGCGGCATGGCCGTGCACATCGCCGCGCGTGTCAGTGGCCTGGCCGGCGCCGGCGAGGTGCTCGTCTCGGGCACGGTGTTCGGAACGGTCGTCGGCGGCCCGTTCCGATTCGAGGACCGGGGCCTGCACGTGCTCAAGGGCGTTCCCGGCCGCTGGCCGCTGTTCGCGCTCGAGGCCTGACGCCCGCGCCAAACCCGTCGGTGAAGAAGAAGGTGCTCGTGGCGCGCCGAAGCGGGGACCACAACGCGCCACGAGCTGACGGAGTGCCAGCCTTGGCCCCATCGTCCTTGCCAGACCCCGGGCAGGCGAATACCTTCCCGCCAAGCGCAAGATTCTCCTGTGGGCCCGCGTGAGCGCGTCCCAGTAGCCGGTTACAGCTGGGCGACCGGTGCGTCGGCGCCCTGCTTGGCGATCATCGCGGCAGCACGCTCGATGACGGCGATGTCGCGGACGGCGCCGGTGTCGGCGGAGGTCGCCATCGCGGCATAGGCGCGCAGCGCCGGTGAGACGACGCGCTCGCGCGCGAGCGGCGCGTAGCCGCCGCCTTGCTCGAGCTGTTGGCGACGTTCGGCGAGCTCCTCGTCGTCGACCTCGAGCACGATCGAGCGCGCGGGGATGTCAATCGCGATCGTGTCGCCGTTATGGACGAGCGCGATCGCGCCGCCGGATGCCGCCTCGGGCGAGACATGACCGATCGACAGGCCGGACGTGCCGCCGGAGAAGCGCCCGTCGGTGATCAGCGCGCACAGCTTGCCGAGACCGCGGCCCTTCAGATAGGAGGTCGGGTAGAGCATCTCCTGCATGCCAGGGCCGCCGCGCGGCCCCTCGTAGCGAATCACCACGACGTCGCCCGCGTGAACGTTGCCGGCGAGAATGATGTCGATCGCCTCCTCTTGGGACTCGACGACGACCGCCGGGCCACTGAATTTGAGGATCGACTCGTCGACGCCCGCGGTCTTCACGACGCAGCCGCGCTCGGCGATGTTGCCGTACAGGATCGCGAGACCGCCGTCGCGCGAGTAGGCGTGCTCGACGTCGCGGATGCAGCCCTCGGCAGCGTCGAGGTCCAGTGACTCCCACCGCTCCGATTGGGAGAACGCGCTCGCCGAGCGCCTGCAGCCGGGCGCCGCGTGGAACAGCTCGACGGCGATCTCGGCCGGACGCTCGCCGCGCACATCCCAGGCGCCGAGCCACTCGTCGATCGTGCGCGCGTGCACCGTCGATACGTCCTCGTGCAGCAGGCCGCCGCGCTGCAGCTCGCCGAGGATCGCCGGGATGCCGCCCGCGCGGTGCACGTCCTCCATCAGGTAGGAGCCGCTGGGCGCGACCTTGCAGATGCACGGGACGCGGCGCGACAGCTCGTCGATGTCGCCCATCGTGAAGTCGACGCCGGCCTCGTGCGCCGCGGCGAGCAGGTGCAGGACGGTGTTGGTCGAGCCTCCCATCGCGATGTCGAGCGTCATCGCGTTCTCGAACGCCTCGCGAGTCGCGATCGCGCGCGGCAGCACGCTCTCGTCGTCATCCCCGTAGTAGCGCTTGGCGATCTGCACGACCGTGCGCCCGGCGTACTCGTAGAGCTGCTTGCGCGCCGTGTGGGTCGCGAGCGTCGAGCCGTTGCCGGGCAGCGCGAGACCGAGCGCCTCGGTCAGGCAGTTCATCGAGTTCGCGGTGAACATGCCCGAGCACGATCCGCAGGTCGGGCACGCGGCCTCCTCGATCAGCGCGATGTCCTCGTCGCTGACCTCGTCGGCGACGGCGTCGGCGATCGCCGTGATCAGGTTCAGGCGCTTGCGCACGGTGCCATCCGCGAGCACCGCGGTTCCGCCCTCCATCGGTCCGCCGGACACGAACACGCTCGGGATGTTCAGCCGCAGCGCGGCGTTGAGCATGCCGGGCGTGATCTTGTCGCAGTTGGAGATGCAGATCAGCGCGTCAGCGCAGTGCGCGCTGACCATGTACTCGACGCTGTCGCTGATCAGGTCGCGCGAGGGCAGCGAGTAGAGCATGCCGGCGTGGCCCATCGCGATCCCGTCGTCGACGGCGATCGTGTTGAACTCCAGCGGCACGCCGCCAGCGGCGTGGATCGCGGCCGAGACGACCTCGCCGACCGGCTTCAGGTGCGTGTGGCCGGGAACGAACTGCGTGTAGGAGTTGGCGACCGCGACGATCGGCTTGCCGAAGTCCTCGCGCGCGACGCCCGCGGCGCGCAGCAGCGCGCGGGCACCGGCCATGTTGCGGCCGTGGGTCACGGTGCGGGATCTCAGCGGGATCATGGCGCCCTCCAGAAGGTAGCGGAACGACGATCCCGCCTCCCGGGCTTCGTCGCAGCCCGGCGCAGCCGCTGCACGGACCTGGGCGTCGACCGGCCGCAGCGCCTCCTGATCTAACTTCTCTGCGATGTCGGACGCGAGCTTCGTCCCCGCCGCAGGGCGCCGCGGGCTGATGGCGCTGTATGACCCGGTCGTCGCGTTGACGATGCGCGAGCGCACCTTTCGCTCGCGCCTGGTGGCGCAGGTTGCCGCGGGCGAGCCCGCCGCGGTGCTGGAGATCGGATGCGGCACCGGCAGTCTCACCGTGCGCCTCGCGCGCGCCCTCCCCTCCTCGTCCATCACGGGCATCGACCCCGACGCCGACGCCCTCGCTCGCGCTCGCGACAAGATGCCGGCGAGCCAGGCCGACCTGCGACTGGGAACCGCCGTTCAGCTGCCGATGCAAGATCAGACGTTCGACCGGTGGTCGCATCGCTGGTGCTGCACCATCTGACGACCGCGCAGAAGCGAACGGCGCTGGCTGAGGCCCGCCGCGTGCTGCGCCCCGGCGGGCGTCTTCACGTCGCCGACTGGGGAGCGCCGCAGGATCTGGCGATGAGAGGCGCGTTCTTCGCGCTGAGAGTCCTCGACGGGTTCGAGCGCACTCACGCTCACGCGCGGGGAGAGCTGCCGGCCCTGATCGAGCGAGCGGGCTTCTCCGACGTCAAATGTCGAGACCGGCTGCGAACGGGTTGGGGAACGCTGGAGCTGCTGTCTGCCCACCGTCCCTAGACGCCTGCCGGCTGCAGTGCTCGCAGCCGCAGCCTTGGCCGGCAGGCCACTGCTGCCAGCCAGAAGTCCGCCAGTCCGAGTTGTGTCGATTCTGCAAACTCCGATTGACGAGGAGACGACGCCTGGCTACGCTTTTCGTGCCTCGCATTGCGCCACGGATGGCGGACTCAACACCACCATCCAGAGCGTAAGGAGCCACCGTGCCGACAAGCGCGCAGACCGATCCCGACTTCGCGTTCAAAGCTGTAGAGGCTCCTGGCGCCGAGCCTCCAGACGAACTCGGCCCGCTGGCGCAGCTCGTCGGCGAGGACGGCAAGGGAGAGTGGCACGGCCGTGGCTTCAACACCATCTGGCGACCGCACCCACTCGCCGAAGGTGGGCAGGATCGCTTTCTCGAGTTGAATCTGACGGACGAGAAGCTCGTCTTCAGCAAGATCGAAGGGAAGATCCCCAACCGGGGGCTGGAGATGCCCGACATCAACATGTTCGGGCTCACCTACCTGCAGCAGATCAAAGGTGTCGACCCGGTAGAAGGTCTTCACATCGAGCCCGGTATCTGGGTGAACGTCCCCCCCACCACCAATCCGGCGGAGCCGGCGACGGTGGTGCGCATGGCGTCCATCCCCCACGGCACGACGATCCTGGCTCAGGGCACCTTCCTGACCGTCGGCCACGGGCCGGAGATCGCGGACAACAACATCATCCCCTTCCAGATCGGCACGCCGACCCCGCCCAACTCCGATTTCGCCGCGGCTGAGGCGATATTCACTGAGCTGAACCTCTCGGTCGCCACCCCGTTTCGCCAGGTGTCCGCGGGCGTGACCCAGGCGATGGTGGAAAACCCGAACAGCGTTCTCCAGAAAGACATCGTCGGGCAGGACATCACGAGCACGACCGTGCTCGCCATCTCAACCGGGCACACGCCGGTCGCGGGCGGAGGCACCGCCAACACCGCGTTTCTCGAAGCGGCGTCCGCTCCTCCCGGTGGTAACGCCAAGGCTGTCGAAGTCAGCGCGATCTTTTGGATCGAGACCGTCAAAGGCGAGGATGGTGCTGACAAACTCCAACTGCAATACACGCAGCTGGTGCAACTCGACTTCAACGGCCTGCGCTGGCCGCACGTCACGGTCGCGACGCTGCACAAACACTGAACGCCTGGTGCCTGTAGACCGCGGCTCCGTCTCATGACCGATGCTTCTCCGACCGCGACCTGAGAGAGGGCTGCTTGCTATGGTCGGTCTCGTCCAGCCGAAGGAGGCGTCCGCTGCAGGGATCCGTTCGCCATAACCGCCCGTCTTCGCCGAGCCCCGGCCGCCGTACGGCGTCGAGGGACGGTCTGGTCCCACTGATTGGTCGCTTCTTTCCCGCTCCTGTGGCGGCGAAGGTCCCGGAGGTCATCTTCGTCTTTTGGGTGGTGAAGATCCTGACGACGGCCGGCGGGGAGGCCACGTCTGACTACCTGAAGACGTTCGGCAACATCGAGGGCGGCGGGATCGAGGTGCTCGTGATCGTCGTCGGGCTGGCGCTGCAGTTCGAAACGCGCCGCTATCGAGCCTTTGCCTACTGGTTTCTGGCGTACGCGATCGCGACCACCGGGACCGGCGTCGCCGATTTCCTGCATCTCGACGTCCATATCCCGTATGCGGGGACGACTCTGCTGTGGGCGGTGATCCTGGCCGCGATCTTCTGGCTGTGGCAGCGCAGTGAGGGCACGCTGTCGATCCACAGCATCACGACCCAGCGACGTGAGGCCTACTACTGGGCGACGGTGTTCGCGACCTTTGCCCTTGGAACCGCGCTCGGAGACTACACCGCGACCTCGCTCAACCTGGGCTACCTGGACTCGGGCATCCTCTTCGGCGTCGTCATCATGATCCCGGCCCTGGCGCGGTGGCAACTCGGCCTGAACGGCATCGCCGCGTTTTGGATGTCCTACGTCGTCACGCGGCCGCTCGGTGCGTCCTTCGCCGACTACATCAGCAAGCCCCACAACCTCAGCGGGATCAACTTCGGCGACGGCCCCACGGCGATCGTGTTCGCCGTCGCCGTCTTCGTCCTCGTCTCCTACCTCGCCCGCGCCCGCCCGGACATCCAGAAGCCGCTGGAAGCCCCCGCGGCACAGACACGATCGACGCCTCTGCTGCCCGATTTCCTCCACACGGGCGAACCCGAGATCGAGCTGGACTAGCTCCTCACCGAGACCAGCCCGCGCAAGCGAGCGGCCCGGAGCCGATCCAACGTCGGCTCGGGCAACGTCCACGGCGGTCACCCGTGCGCGCAACCTCGACGCGGCTTTTCGCCCATCATCGCGGCTATTCGCGTGATCTGAAGGACATCGGGGCGGCCGGATTCGAACCGGCGATCCCCGCACCCCAAATGCGGTGCGATACCAGGCTTCGCCACGCCCCGAAGGAACCTCGAGTCTACTGCCACTCAGAGCGCAACCGGTCCATCCACGCCTGCAGGCGCATCCGAAACAACGTGTCGTGCACGTAGACCTGCAGGACGCCGTGACGAGAACGCCAGACGCGACCGGCCATCTGGTTGCTGTTCGACTTGCGCTGCAACCTGATCGCACTCGGCTCAATCCCAACCGTGCCGCCCCAGAACTCGCGCAGATCGGTCAGGTTCTGGTCGGCGTGAAACTGGATCGAGGCTTGGGGCGCCTTGCTCGACAACCGCCGGATCCAGCGAGTGGCCATCTGCATGACCGCCGGATCGGAGTTGCAGATCGAGACGGTGCTCCGACGCCGCTTATACCCCTCCGCGATGTACAAGCAAACGAAATCCCGAAACGTCGGGTCGGCAGCGAGCCCCTCGTATTCCATCAACCCCTGCTCATACGCGGCCTCGCGCAGCAGCCTGTACTTCCGCTGCATCGCGACGTTCCCCTTGCGCCGCGTCGCCTCCGGCCACACCCCACCTGACCCCGATCCCGGGATCGGCAGATCGCGCACCCAGTAGTAAACGGTGCTCCGGGACAAGGCCAGCCGCTCGGCGAGTTCGTCGATCGTGAGCCGCCGCTCGATCCGCATCGAGCGCGCCTTCTCGCGCAGGTACGTGGGATGGGCCATGACGAACATATGTTCCCTCCCGCTTGGGACGGTACTCGCGATCGGCGCATCGCCACCGACGGGCAAGGCACAAGACGCGACGCATCCCACGACAGCCACCGCCAACACCCCCGCTGCTACCCTCCGCACCGCCATGGCCGACGTCCAACCCCTGCGCGCGATTCACTACGACCCCGCGGTGGTCGGTCCCCTCGCCGACGTGGTGGCCCCTCCCTACGACGTGATCGACGCCGGCCAGCGCGCGGCGCTGATCGCGCGCTCGCCGTTCAACGTCGTCGCCGTGGACCTGCCGCAGGGCGAGCCCGATCCGTACACGGCAGCACACGAGCTGTTCGCAAGCTGGCAGCAGCAGGGCGCACTCGTGCGTGACGAGCAGCCGGCGCTGTGGGCGCACACGCAGGACTACACCGGCCCCGACGGGGTCAGGCGCACGCGCCGCGGGTTCTTCTGCCGGGTGCGGATCGAGGACTACGGCCCCGGACGCGTGCGCCCGCACGAGCGCACGCACCCGGGCCCCAAGGAGGATCGACTGCGACTGACGCGCGCAACGCAGGCGAACATCTCCCCGATCTTCTCTCTGTACTCCGACCCAGGCGACGCCGCCTGGCAGGCGCTCGCGCCGGCGACCGAGCAGCCTCCGTGGGCCGACATCACGGACGCCGATGGCACCGTGCACCGCCTGTGGCGCGTGTCCGACCCCGACGCGATCGCCGCCGTGCAGGACGCGGCGCGCGACGCCGAGCTGCTGATCGCCGACGGCCACCACCGCTACGAGACGATGCAGTCATACGCCGATGAGATCGGCGGTGACGGCGAGCACCGCTACATCCTCATGTGCCTGGTCGCGCTCGAGGACCCCGGGCTGACGGTCTTTCCGACGCACCGCCTGATCGGCGGACTCGACGAGCAGCGCCGGCAGGCGCTGGAGCAGGCGCTGACGCGCGACTTCGACATCGTGGAGGTGCCGATCGAGGAGGTCGCACCGCCACCGGGCGAAGGGCCGCTGCAGCTCGGCTATTTCAACGGGCGCGACGGGCGCGCGCTGCGCTTGAGCATCAAGGACCAGGCGATCGCGGACGCTGCGCTGCCGGGCTACTCCGAGGCCTACCGCCATCTGGACACGGGTGTGCTGGAGACGTTGCTGCTGAAGAACGCGCTCGGCTACAGCGACGACGACATCGCCCATTTCAACGGCCTGTTCTACGCGCGCGACACCGCCGAGGCGCTCGCGATGGTGCGCTCGGGGGACTACGATGCCGCCTTCCTGATGCGCCCAACGCCGGTGGGGCAGGTGCGCGACGTGGCCGGCGCAGGCGAGAACATGCCCCCGAAGTCCACTTATTTCTTCCCGAAGCTACTCACGGGACTGCTGTTCAACCCACTGGCCTAGCCGGACCGAGCAGTATCATGGACGGGCATAGGCTGCGGCGATCGAGGGGATCGACATGACTCAGACGCAAGGGCTCACAAGGATGAAGGCCTCCGCGCGACGCGACGGCGGGACGTTCAGACACACGGTGCAGGTGCGCGACCACCAGATGACGGTCGACGAGCCGTTGGACGCCGGCGGCGACGACAGCGGGCCCGACCCCCAGGAGCTGCTCGCGGTGAGCCTGGCCACGTGTACGGCGATCACGATGGAGATGTACGCCGCGCGCAAGGGCTGGGACATCGGCCACGTCGAGATCGACGTCGAGTACACCCCCGCCGAGCGCGGCTGCCCCACCAAGTTCCAGCTCGTGATGCGCCTGGCGGACAACCTCCCCGAGGAGCAGGTCGAACGCCTGCTCGTGATCGCCGCCAAGTGCCCAGTTCACCGGGTGCTCGACGGCGAGGTCATGTTCCAGGAGCGCATTGAGCGCGTTCACCTGGCCGCCTGAGTCGTCCACTTCCGCCGGCGCCGCATCGTCGCCGCAGGGGGATCGATCCGGCCCGAGCAAGCAGATCCCGGCGGCCGTGCTCGTGCCGCTGTTCCTCAGCGACGAGCGCCAGGAGCCCCATGTCGTGCTCACCAAGCGCCGCGCCGACCTGCGCCGTCACGCCGGCGAGATCTCATTCCCGGGTGGTCGTCAGGACGCCGAGGACCCAGACCTGTCAGCAACGGCGCTGCGAGAGGCCGAAGAGGAGATCGGCCTGCCGCGCTCGCGGGTGAGCCTGCTGGGAGAGCTGCCGCAGACCTCGACGTTCGTCACCAACTACGTCATCCACCCGTTCGTCGCCACGATCCCCGCGGGCGTCGCCTGGCAACTGTCAGCGAGGGAGGTCGACGCGGTGCTCGAGCTCCCGCTCGACACGGTGCGCGCCGCACGCACGAAGACCAACATCGAACGCCGCGGCATCACCTTCGAGACCGACGCCTACATCGTCGACGAGCACGTCATCTGGGGCGCCACCGCGCGCATCATCGAGCACCTACTGGAGCGGCTACGCGGCACCGGCTCCGACGGCCACCTCACCCTCACCGCCGCGTCCTGACCGCCGCGCCATTGACCGCCGCGTCCGTGACCCGCCGACCCCAGCTCAGCTGAGCCCCAGCCGGCCCCGTGACGCCCCGACGAGCTCCCATGTCAAGCGACCGGGAGAACATCCGGGGGCGGCGAAAGCCGTCCACGGATGTTCGCACGGGCGCATAACCACTCAGCTAGTAGGCTGCGGCACGAGCCGGATGTAAGGCCGCGGCTCCTCCCACCCATCAGGGTAGATCTCTTTGGCCTGGTCGTTGGAGACCGAGCCGGCGATGATGACCTTGTCGCCCTGGTGCCAGTTGACGGGCGTGGCGACCTTGTGCTTGGCGGTCAGCTGCAGCGAGTCGATCACTCGCAGCACCTCGTCGAAGTTGCGCCCGGTCGTCATCGGGTAGACGAGGATCAGCTTGACCTTCTTGTCGGGCCCGATCACGAACACGTTGCGAACGGTCTGGTTGTCGGCGGGCGTGCGCGTGAGCGGGTCGCCGGAGGTGCTCGCGGGCAGCATGCCGTAGAGCTTGGAGACGTTGAAGTCGCTGTCGCTGATGATCGGGTAGTTGGGGGCCGTGCCCTGCGTCTCCTCGATGTCTTTGGCCCACGCCTCGTGGTTGTCGAGCGCATCGACCGACAGGCCGATGATCTTCGTGTTGCGAGCGTCGAACTCGGGCTTGGCTTTCGCCATGTAGCCGAGCTCGGTCGTGCACACGGGCGTGAAGTCCTTGGGGTGCGAGAACAGCACCGCCCACGAGTCACCGATCCAGTCGTGGAATTTGATGCGACCCTCGGTGGTGTCGGCCTCGAAGTCGGGGGCTGTGTCGCCAAGTTGCAGCGTCATGGGTATTCGTTCCTTTCTCGACGGCAGGCCGTCGCGAGAGTCAGACGAGGGAAACCACCTCATGGTGAATCCTGATCGGCTTTACGGGGATTGCCTTTCAGGATAGCGCTCGCGGGCGTCTCGCCCGGTGCAGCCGACTGCGCGCTCAGCCGCCGACGGTCCACCCCGACAGGCCGGACCAGGCGCCGGGCGCGTTCACGTCGGAGCCCGCGACGGAGTACACGCAGCGGGGCCACATGCCGCCGAGCACCATCGTCACGGCGCCGAGCAGCGCCAGCCAGGCGCCCTCGCGCAGCGACGGCGCGAGCAGCTCGCCGGCGGGCGTGGGAAGGTCGAGCATCCGGAAGAGCACGCATGCCGCTGCGACGGTCCCGAGCAGCACCACCGAGCCACCCGCCCCGCCCGGCACAGGCCCACCGGCGCGCGCCAGCGGCAGCAGCGCATCGAGCATCGCAAGGCCCGCCAGCACGAGGAACACGAAGCGCAGGTTCGCGAGCGTGTGGAAGCCGCTGAGCGTCGTCAAGCGCTCGCCCGCCAAGGCGCCCACGCTCGCGTGCCCGGCGAAGCCCACCGCGTACCACGGCAGGAACACCGACACGGCCAGGACGACCGCGCCGACGGCCGACACAAACAGGCCGTATCGGGAACGAGGGCCAACCATCTTGCACGCAACATCGGTCACAAAGTCCGCCGACTTGACGCGTGTGCGCGTTTATGCGCCGGTGTGCGTCTCGCCCGCGGCTATCCGCCGGCGAGCAGCGACGCGACCGCCGCGCGTGCGTCCGCCAGCCAGCCATCGAGATCGGCTGGATCGGCGGTGAGGAATGCGGTCGGGATCGCGTTGCGGTCGGCCAGCGCGCGGACGATCGCTTCGCCGTCGCGCAGCAGCTCAGCCGTCGCCGGAGCTCCGCGCGCCTCGTAGACGAAGCCCCGCGCAGTCGTGTCGATCGCCTGCGTGAGGAAGAACTCCAGGCGCGTGGTGTGCAGCGCCTGCAACGACGCCGGGGGGCCCGTGGCGGAGCCGAGCAGCCAGCAGATGACGGTGACGTTCTCGAGCGCCCCCCGCAGCGTGGCGAGCCGGTCGGGCGTGCCGATCCAGCACTCGGCGCCGAGCGCCTCGATCGCCGCGCGACCCGCCTCGGTGCGGGTGCTGATGCGCACGGCGTGCCCCTCCTCGAGCATCGCCGCGGCCAGACGCCGGCCTCTGCAGCCGCCGGCGACGATCAGTATCCGCGCCACGACGGCGCATCTTACGCAGTAGGCGGGGCGCGGCCGGCCCGCCGGCGGCGCGCCTGGCCTATGATCGCCGCGTGGTTGAGCCAGATACGCAGTCCTCGCCGGACGTGGTGAGCATGGAGAAGATCGTGGCGCTGTGCAAGCGGCGCGGCTTCGTGTTCCCCTCCTCGGAGATCTACGGCGGCGTCGGCTCGACGTATGACTTCGGGCATTACGGCGTGCTGCTGAAGACGAACGTCAAGAACGAGTGGTGGCGGGCGATGCTGCAGGAGCGCGACGACATCGTCGCGATCGACTCGGCGATCCTGCAGCACCCGAAGGTGTGGGAGGCATCCGGCCATCTGGCGGGCTTCACCGACCCGCTGGTGGACTGCCGCACGTGCAAGCAGCGCTTTCGCGCCGACCATCTGGCGGAGCTGCCGTGCGGGCGCAAACCGTCCAAGCACCCGGGCGAAACGGACGAGTGCGACCTGACCGACGCGCGCGACTTCAACCTGATGTTCGAGACGACGATCGGCCCCGTGAAGGAGTCCGGGGCGACCGCCTACCTGCGCCCGGAGACCGCGCAGGGCATCTTCATCAACTTCAAGAACGTGCTGCAGTTCTCGCGCAAGAAACCGCCGTTCGGGATCGCGCAGGTGGGCAAGTCGTTTCGCAACGAGATCACGCCCGGCAACTTCATCTTCCGCACGCGCGAGTTCGAGCAGATGGAGATGGAGTACTTCGTGCCTCCCGGCGAGGCCCAGAAATGGTTCGAGCACTGGTTGGGCGAGCGCGAGCGCTGGTACATCGAGCTGGGCATCCGCCCCGACCACCTGCGCCTGCGCGCGCACGACGCCAAGGAGCTGTCCCACTACTCCTCGGGCACGAGCGATGTCGAATACCTCTTCCCCATCGGCTGGTCGGAGCTCGAGGGCATCGCCAACCGCGGCGACTTCGACCTGACCCAGCACGCGCAGTTCTCCGGCGAGAAGCTCGAGTACTTCGACCAGGCGACCGGCGAGCGCTACGTGCCATACGTGATCGAGCCGGCGGCGGGCGCCGACCGCGCGACGCTCGCGTTCCTGGTCGACGCGTACGACGAGGAACTCGTCGAGCGCGAGGGCACCGGCGAGGGCGAGATGCGCACGGTCCTGCGCCTGCACCCGCGCCTGGCGCCGGTGAAGGCGGCGGTGCTGCCGCTTGTGGGCAAGGACGGCCAGCCCGAGCTCGCGCGGGAGGTCCACGACGCGCTGCGCGGGCGCGTGCAGACCGAGTACGACGCGGGCGGCGCGATCGGCAAGCGCTATCGCCGCCACGATGAGATCGGCACGCCGTTGTGCATTACGATCGACCATATGAGCCTCGAGGACAGAACTGTCACATTGCGCGACCGCGACTCGCTGGCGCAGGAGCGACTGCCGATCGAGGGCATCGCCGATGAGATCGAGCGACGCATCCACGCGCCATGGAGCACCCCGAAGACACACGGCGTATAGCGATGGTTATACAGCGCGCGCAACGAGACACATACACCGGTCCCACGACCGGTCCCGCAACGAGACACATACACCGGTCCCACAGCCGGCCCACAATCCGCACAACCCGATAGGAGAGGAATGGACTTCGACCTGAGCGACGAGCAGCGCCTGATCAAGGACACCGCGCGCGAATTCGCCGACAAAGAGATCGTGGTGCAGTCGCGCGAAAACGCGCGCAACCACCAGTTCGACCTGGAGATGGTGAAGAAGATCGCCGACCAGGGCTACCTCGGCGCGATCGTCCCGCCGGAGTACGGCGGCGCGGGCCTGGACTACCTCAGCTACGGCCTGGTCGTCGAGGAGATCGGGCGCGCGGACTCGTCGATCAGGACCGTGATCTCCGTGCAGACCTCGCTGGTGTGCTCGGGCATCCTGAGGTTCGGCACCGAGGAGCAGAAGCATGAGTACCTGCCGAAGCTGTGCTCGGGCGAGTGGCTGGGGTGCTTTGGCCTGACAGAGCCGGACACGGGCTCGGACGCGGCCAACCAGAAGACGCGCGCGAAGAGGACGGACTCGGGCTGGGTGATCAACGGCGCGAAGATGTGGATCTCGATGGCCAGCTACGCGAAGCTCGCGCTGATCTTCGCGCAGACGGACCCGGCGCTGGGATACAAGGGCATCGCGTGCTTCCTGGTCGACACCGACCACCCCGGCTTCACGACGCAGACGATCGAGCACAAGATGGGCCTGCACGGCTCCGACACGGCGTCGATCTCACTGGAAGACGTCGAGGTCTCAGACGAGCAGATGCTCGGCAAGGTCGGCGACGGCTTCAAAGTCGCGCTGTCGAACCTCGAGTCGGGGCGCTACTCGGTGGCGTGCGGCGCGGTGGGCATCTGCCAGGGATGCGTGGATGAGTCGGTCAAGTACTCCAAGGAGCGCGAGCAGTTCGGCAAACCGATCGCGAGCTTCCAGCTGGTGCAGGCGATGATCGCCGAAATGGTGCTCAAAACCGACGCCTCGCGGATGCTGGCGTGGCGCGCGGGCTTCCTCAAGGACAAGGGCCGCCCGAACTCGCTTGAGACCTCGATCGCGAAGCTGCATGCGACGGAGGCGTCGCTGGAATGCGCGAACCTCGCGATCCAGGTGCACGGCGGCGCCGGCTACGTGGACGACCATCCGGTCGAGCGCTACTTCCGCGACGCGCGCGTGACGACGATCTACGAGGGCACGTCGCAGATCCAGCAGATGCTGATCGGGCGAGCGATGACGGGCGTCAACGCGCTCGTGCCCGTCTGAGACGCGCGGGGAACGCAGGCGATGGCGAACGACGAGGGCACAAAGACGTCTTATGAGGCCGGCTCCGCCGGCGGGGCGGGCAGGCCGGCGTCCGTGATCGGCGTGCTGGGAGCCGGCACGATGGGTGCCGGCATCGCCCAGCTGGCGGCTCGCTCGGGGGCGCGCACGCTGCTGTACGACCCGTTCGGAGAGGCGCTCGCGCGCGGGATCCAGAGCGCGGAGGAGGGCCTGCGCAAAGAAATGGTCAAGGGCAGGCTGAGCGAGGAGGACGCGGCGGCTGCGTCCGAGCGCCTGCAGCCGATCGAGGACTTCGCGGCGCTCGCGCCGTGCGAGCTGGTGATCGAGGCGGCGCCCGAGCGCCTGGAGCTCAAGCACGAGATGTACGCAAAGCTGTCGGTCCTCGTGAGCGAGCGGTGCGTGCTCGCGACGAACACCTCGTCGCTGCTGGTGACGGCGATCGCGACGGGCGCGACCCACCCCGAGCGCGTGGTGGGGATGCACTTCTTCAACCCGGCGCCGCTGATGCGCCTGCTGGAGGTGGTCGCGGGCGTGGAGTCCTCGCAGGAGGCGCTCGCGCTCGCGCACGTGACGGGCGAGGCGATGGGCAAGACGGTGATCGTGGCCAAGGACGGGCCGGGCTTCATCGTCAACCGCTGCAACCGGCCGTTCGGGCTGGAGGCGTTGCGGCTGCTGCAGGAGCAGATCGCGGACGTCGAGACGATCGACCGCATCTGCCGCATGGAGGGCGGCTTTCGCATGGGGCCGTTCGAGCTGATGGACCTGGTGGGCGTGGACACGGGCTTTGAGGTCTCCAAGAGCTTCTACGAGCAGAGCTTCGGCGAGCCACGCTGGCGACCGTCGATGATCGCGGCGCGCTACGTCGCGGCGGGCCTGTACGGCCGCAAGAGCGGACGCGGCTACTACGACTACGGCGACGGCGCCGGCAAGCACCGGCCCGAGGACCCGGGGCCGCCCGATGGCGGAGCACCCGGCCACGGCGAGGGCGTGGTCATCATCGCGGGCGCTGGAGTGCTCGCGGACGAGCTGCGGGCGGCGGCAGGCGCAGCTGGCTATGAGGTGCGCTCGCCACACCAGCCGACCGGCGGCGTGCTGCCCGCGCTGGTGCTCGACTGCGACCCCGCGCCCGCCCCCGACCAGCCGCCGCCCGCCGGCCAGCCGGACCGTCGCGGCGCTGCGCCGCAGCCGCAGGGCGGCGCGCGCGTGCTGCTGTGCGCGAAGGGGTCGCTGGGAGTGCTCGATCCGGAAGGCAGCGCAGTCGGCTTTCACGTGCTCGGGCCGCTGGCGAGCGCGGGCCTGGTCGAGCTGACGCGCAGCGAGACCTCTTCGCCGGTGGCCGCCGCGCGCGCCGAGCGCTTCTTTGGAGCGCTCGGCAAGCACGTCGCGTGGGTCGGTGACGCGCCTGGGCTGGTGCTCGGCAGGATCGTCTGTCAGGTGATCAACGAGTCCGCGTTCGCCCTCGGCGAAGGCGTCGGCGGCGCGCGCGACATCGACACCGGCATGGTGCTCGGGCTCAGCCACCCGCGCGGCCCGCTGGAGTGGGCCGATGCGATCGGGCTGGATCACGTGCTGGCGGTGCTGAGCGCGCTGTGCGAGGAGTTCCGCGAGGAGCGCTACCGCCCCGCGCCGGCGCTGCGCCAGCTCGTGCAGGCGGGACGGCTGGGCACCACGACCGGTGCAGGGTTCTTCGACCACGAGGAGTGAGCGCTCGCCTCACGTTTTCGCTGTGGCAGCCGTTCAACCACCGTGAGCAGCGGCCTGCCCCCCTTTCAGCGCTTCGTGGACGCGCAACGCGATGCGGTGTGGCGCTTCCTGGTCTCCTCGGTTGGACCGAGCGAGGCCGAGGATTGCTTCCAGGAGACGTTCATCGCGGCGCTGCGCGCGTATCCGCGCCTGCGCGCCGATTCCAACCTGCGCGCGTGGGTGCTGACGATCGCCCATCGCAAGTCGCTCGACGCGCACCGGGCGCGCGCGCGGCGAGCGCTGCCGGTGGAGGATCCCGCTGCGGTCGACGACCGCCGCGCGGCCCTCCCGAGCGCACCCGACGCGGAGCTGTGGAGCGCCGTGGAAGCGCTTCCAGCACGTCAGCGCTCGGCCGTGGTGCTGCGCTACGTGGCCGATCTCCCGCACCGCGACATTGCAGCAGCGATCGGCTGCTCGGAGGACGCAGCCAGGCGTTCGCTGCATGAGGGGCTGACGAAGTTGAGAAAGGTGGTGAGCGTATGACCGGTCGCACGACGCAGGACGCGCTGGAGGCCGCGCTTCGCGGTACAGCGCAGAACGCAGACGGGAGCGCCGCGGCAACGGCCGCAGCCGCGGCCGCCCGGCGCCTGAGCGCGCGCATCGCCGCCGAGGGCCTCGCGGACGTGACCTACGCGCCGGTCGACTCGCCATTTGGCGCGCTCCTGCTCGCGGCCACCGGCCGCGGCCTCGTGCGCGTGGCGTTCCCCGAGGAGGACGTGGACCTGGTGCTCGAGCAGCTTGCGCGGCGGATCTCGCCGCGAATCGTCGAGTCCCCGGCGCCGCTGGAACCGGTGCGGCGCGAGCTGGAGGAGTACTTCAGCGGCGCAAGGCAGACGTTCGCGCTGCCGCTGGACTGGGCGCTGATCGGGCCGTTCGCACGCCGCGTGCTGCGCGCGACCGCCGCGATCCCCTACGGCGGCGTGCTCAGCTACGGCGAGGTCGCGGCCGAGGCCGGCAGCCCGCGCGGCTCGCGCGCGGCCGGCAACGCGCTCGGCTCCAACCCGATCCCGATCGTGATCCCCTGCCATCGCGTCCTGCGCGCGGGCGGGGCGGTCGGCGGCTACGCCGGCGGCCCGGAGCGCAAGCGTTGGCTGCTCGAGCTCGAGGGCGCGCTAGGACGCTGACTCGGCCGCGGGCGCCCATTGCGCTTCGGCGGGGTCGCCGAGCGCCATGCCCTCGGGCACGGGCACACCGGGGGTGTCACGCAGGTACCACTCGGCGTCGAGCGCCGCCTGACAGCCGGAGCCGGCCGCGGTGATCGCCTGACGGTAGGTGTGGTCGACCAGGTCTCCCGCGGCGAACACCCCGGGCAGCTTCGTGCGGGTGGACTTGCCCTCTGTGACGACGTAGCCGTTCTCGTCGACATCGACGAGCCCCCGCACGAGCCCCGACTGCGGCTCATGACCGACGGCGATGAACACGCCTGACACCGGGAGCTCGCGCTGCTGGCCGGTCTCGGTGTTCGTTAGCGTCGCGTGGCCAAGCGTGCCCTTCTCGCCGGCGACGAGCTCCTTGACCGTGTAGGGCGTGACGAACTCGATGTTCGACTGTGCCCGCGCGCGCTCGAGCATGATCTTCGAGGCGCGGAACTCCTCGCGCCGGTGCACGACCGCGACCTTGGAGGCGAACTTCGACAGGAAGATCGCCTCCTCCATGGCCGAGTCGCCGCCGCCGACGATGATCGTCTGCGCGTCGCGGAAGAAGGCGGCGTCGCAGGTGGCGCAGTAGCTGACGCCACGGCCGGAGAGCTCCTCCTCACCGACGACGCCGAGCTTCTTGTGCTCGGCGCCCATCGCCAGCACGACGGTGCGCGCGCGGTGCTCGGTGTCGCCGACCCACACGCTGTGCACGCCGCCGGGCTCGCTGGCGAGCGCGACGCGATCGGCCTGGTCGGTGATCAGCCGCGCGCCGAAGCGCTCGGCCTGGTCGCGGAACCTCTGCATCATCTCGGGGCCCATCACGCCGTCGGGGAACCCGGGGTAGTTCTCCACATCGGTGGTCTGCTGCAGCAGCCCGCCCCAGGCGAAGCCCTCGATCACCAGCGGGCGCAGGTTCGCGCGTGCGGTATACAGCGCCGCTGTGTAGCCGGCTGGGCCGCTGCCGACGATGATCACGTTCTCGACGTCGCTCATCTGGTCTCCTGGTCTGACGTTGCGGTCCTGTGCGAGGGTCGCGCGAGGGTCACTTTACTTTGTAAAGTATATAACATCCGGGACCACGGGAACCGCGCCTGGCGCGGCGCGCCGTTCACGAGCTCGGCAGCGCGCTCGCCGCCGCGCCGGCTGCGGCCCGCGCGACGCCTGCGGGCAGCGCATCCTGCTCGTCGCGCCAGCGCGCGACGGTGCGACGCAGCTGGAAGTACGCCACGACGCCGGGGAACGTCGGCAGCCAGAAGGAGATGGCGCGAAACCCGAGCACCACGACCACCGCCAGATCGAGCTGGACGCCGAACGCGGCGAACGCGCCGATCATCCCTCCCTCGACGCCTCCGAGCCCGCCGGGGAGCGGCAGCAGGTTGCCGAGCATCCCCACGAAATAGGCCATCAGGATGACTGTGAACGCCGGCGGAGAGCCGAATGCGTGGAACATGGCCCACACGACACAGATTTCAAATCCCCAATAGACGAGCGCGCCCAGCAGGCCGGGGTCACGCGCACGAATCAGATCGATCGCGGTGCGCACCCCGCTGGCGGCGAGCGCCGGCACGGCCACCGCCCCGACGAGCAGCTGCGCGAGGCGGCTCGAACCTGACGACCAGCGGCCCAGACGCCGCTCGAGGTCTCCGGGGATCAGCGCCACGGCGCCGGCGACACCAACCAGGACCGCGGCCACGATCGCCGGGATGATCGTGATCGCGAACGCACCGCCGCCGGGGAACAGGCCGATCCCGAGCCCGATCCCGTCGAGCACCAGGGAGGCCGCGTAGATGCCATACAGCAGCACCACGAAGGCCACCATCCTGCACGCGACCAACCGCGGCGCCATCCCCGAGCGACGCAGCGCCCACGCCGTCAACGCCACGCCACCGGCGCCGGCGGCGGCGAACAGGCGTGTGGCCGCCAGACCGGCCATCGTGATCTCGTAGCTCTCGCGCCAGCCGACCCTGCCCTCGCCGCGCACGAACACGGCCCGGAACAGCACGATGTAGCCGGCGAACGAAACCGCCTCGGCGAGCACGCCGATCGCCAGCCACCAGATGTCGCCGCCCTCGATCCGGTCAACGGTCTTGCCGACGCCGGTGAGCTTCGGCAGCACGAAGTACAGGAAGCCGACCCCCGAGGCGATGAACACCGCGAACGCGACGATCTGACGCCGCGTGAGAATCACGCGCGGCATCTCCTCCTCGCGGATGTGCGTCACCGCGCTTGAGCCGACCTGCTCGTCTTTGACCTTCTCCACCGCCTCGCGTCGTTCGCTGCACTCCGTGCTGATCGTGCTCACCCCCTCTCGTCAGGCCGTCGCGTGGGCCATCTCCCCCAGTGCCGCAATCGTGCGCCCGGCGCGCGCCAGCACGGGGCCCGCGCGCGGCCCCAACCGGCGCACGGCAACCGTCAGCGCGACCCCGGCGAGCAGATCGACGGCGTAATGCTCCCCCAGGTACACCAACGCGAACCCGAGCGTCGCCGTATAGCCGAAGCCGAGCGCGCCCGCCACCGGCCCCACCTCGGTGAGAAGGAGCGCAGCCATCACGGATGTGGCGAAGTGCAAAGAGGGCATCGCGGCCAGTGGATTGCCTCCGAACACACTGTAGAGCGAGCCCCAGCCGTCCTTCCAGAACAACTCCCCGTACTCGACCATCATGCGCCGCACGGCCGGGGCGTCCTGCCCCCGCTCGGCGGCCATCTCGGCCGCGAACCACGGCGGCGCAGTCGGCAGCAGCCAGTAGAAGCTCGCGCCGATGTCGAACACCGCGTAGGTGAGCAGCGCCGCGCGCGGAAAGCGCGCGGGATGGCGCACGAGGATGTACGCGAGCGAACCGTGCGGGACCAGGAACCAGCTCCAGTGAGCCCACACGAGCAGGCGGTCGAGCGTGCTCCAGTCCGCGGCGCTGCCACCGTTGCCGGCCAGTGCGCGCTGCAGCCGCACGCTGGGCAGCTCACCGAGGCCGAGCGCGCGGTCGGCGACGATCGGGTAGTCGACGTGCACCCGCGCGCGCTGCGCGTCGGGGTCATCGTGCGGCGACTTGTACGCGGCCAGATAGGCCCACATCTGCAGCGCGCACACGGCGACGTCGCGTCCCCGCGAGCGGCGCACGGCGACCGCCAGCCCGAGCGGCGCACTGAAGGCGACCGTCTGCACGAGCAGCGGCGGAGCACTGACGCGCTTTCGCACCAGCGGCGCGGCGACTCCGGCCACCACCATCCCCCAGGCGGTTGCTCTGATCGCCTTCGACAGCCGCACAGGGCCGGGAGTATATGTCGCTGCCGGCGCCCGCCCGGCGACGCCGAGGTTCGCTGTCGCGGCCTACTCGGGGATCTGCGCTGCGACCGCAGCGTCGACGAGCGCGCCCACGACCGAGCTCGTGACGTCGGCCTCGGGATGCCACTGCACTCCAAGCACGAAGCGGGCATCCGCTAGCTCGATCGCCTCAGGCAACTCGTCGAGCATCGAGACGCCGCTCGCGAGCAGGCCCTCCCCGAGGCGATCGACACCCTGATGGTGGTGAGACTTCGTGGCGTGCACGACCTCCCCGGCGGCGCGTGCCGCCAGCGAGCCCTCGGTCAGGACGACGTCATGATCGGCGCCCTCGAAGGAGCCGACCACGCGCCGGTGCTCGTGGTGGCCGACGTGATCGGGCACGTGCTGCACGAGCGTGCCGCCGCAGGCGACGTTGATCAGCTGCATCCCGCGGCAGATGCCCAGCACCGGCAGGTCGCTCTCGATCGCGGCGCGTGTGAGCGCGATCTCGAATGCGTCACGCTCGGGCACCGTGCCGACGGTCTCGGGATGCGCGTCCTGCTCGTAGGAGGCGGGGTCGATGTCGGCGCCGCCGGCGAGGATCAGCCCGTCGATCAGCTCGAGCGCCTGGTGCGGGTCCTGCGCCAGCTGCGGGTCGGGCGGAAGCATCACCACCAGACCGCCGGCCCGCTGCACGGCCTCGATGTAGTTGAGCGGCAGCAGCGCCGCGGGCTGGTCCCAGACGCTCCATCTGGCCTGCTCGAGCGCGGTGCAGATGCCGATCACAGGACGTGTCATCCCCCACACCATAGGATCAACGCGAGCGGGATGTCGAAACGAGCGACAGGAGAGCGATGAGCGAGCCGATGCCTCAACTGGAGACCGTCAACGTGGACGTGGCCGGCGGCGTCGCCACGATCGAGCTGAACCGACCGCAGGCGCTGAACGCGTGGAACGCGCAGCTCGGGGCCGATCTGCTCGCCGCGCTGCGGGCGGCCACCGCGGATGACGCGGTGCGTGCGCTGCTGATCACCGGCGCCGGTCGCGCGTTCTCCTCGGGCGCGGACCTCAGGGACGTCAGCGGTGGCGACACCACGGCGGACGGACACCCGGACGTCTACAAGACGTTGACCGAGCGCTATCACCCGATCATGCACGCGATCCGCGACGTGCCCAAGCCCGTGATCGCGGCGGTCAACGGCCCCGCGGTCGGGATCGGCTGCTCGCTGGCGCTCTGCTGCGATCTGATCGTCGCGGCCGAGAGCGCGTACTTCCTGCTCGCGTTCGTCAACATCGGCCTGGTGCCCGACGGCGGCTCCTCGCTGTTCGTGCCGACCCGGGTCGGCATGGCGCGCGCGAGCGAGCTGGCGATGCTGGGCGAGCGGCTGGGCGCTGCACGCGCGCTCGAATGGGGCCTGATCAACCGCGTCGTCGCGGACGAGCGCGTGCGCGAGGAGGCAGCCGCGCTGGCGGCCCGCCTCGCCGGCGGACCCACCCGCTCCTACGCGGGCACCAAGCGCCAGCTGAACAACTGGCTGTACCCGCGCATGGCCGAGCAGCTCGAGCTCGAGGCGCGAATACAGCAGGAAATGGCCGGCAGCGAGGATTTCATGGAGGGCGCAATGGCCTTCCTGGAGAAGCGTCCGGCCCGCTTCTCCGGCCGCTAGGAGACTTGTGGCAATCGTCATCAAGCGCGTCCCGCCCTGGCCTGAATAGAATCCCCGCCGCCTTGAGCCATCTGCTCCCCTCAGTACTCGCGTTCTTCACGCCTGCGCACGGCGCATCGCCGAACGCAGAAGAGACCGACAGCCTCTACAAGGTCACGCTGTACATAGCGCTGGTGATCTTCTTCGCGGTCGAGGGCGGCCTTGCGTACGCGCTCGTCAAGTTCCGCAAGCGCAAGGGCGCGGTGGCGGCGCAGATCCACGGCAACACGCGACTGGAGATCGGCTGGACGGTCGCCGCGGCGGTGATCCTGCTCGCGCTCGCGGTGCTCACCTTCGCCAAGCTGTCCTCGATTCAGGACCCACCGAACTCGGGTCCCGGAGGCGCGCAGCTGGGCGAAGCGGAAAACCTGCTGTACGCGAGCACCGAACGCAAGCTGCCGCCCAACGGCAAAGTCCTGAACATCAACGTGATCGGGCGTCAGTACATCTGGCAGTTCGTCTACCCCGGCGCGAACGAACCAGACGGCCTGGGCGCGCCGTACTCGTATGAGGAACTGGTCGTGCCGACCAACACGACGGTGTCGCTGAACATCGTCTCCGAGGACGTGGTGCACTCGTGGTGGGTGCCGGAACTGGGGGGCAAGTTCCAGGCGGTGCCGGGCTACCACAACTACACGTGGTTCAAGGTCAGCAAACCAGGGATCTTCCGCGGCCAGTGCGCGATCCTCTGCGGGCGCGGGCATGCGCGCATGATCGCCACCGTCAAGGCGGTGCCGCCGGCGCAGTTCGAAGCGTGGCTGGCGCGCCAGAAGCAGTTGATCGCCGAAGCGAACACGGAAGCGGCGAAGGCGCACGCCAAACTCGCGGAACACACCGGCGCCGAAGCAGTCGAGAGCCCATGATGGTCCGCACTCCCAGGACAGAGCACACGACCATGGCATCAACCATCTAGGACATCGAGGAGACCAGCGGACGACATGGCCACCTACGTAGCCCCGATCCCGGAGATAACCGCCCATCGCGCCGAGCGCGAGGGGCAAGGCTGGACGAGCTGGCTCACGACCACCGATCACAAGCGGATCGGGATCATGTACATGGTCCTCACGTTCGTGTTCTTCTGCCTGGGGGGCACCGAGGCGCTGCTGATTCGCCTGCAGCTGGGGGCGCCGAACAACACGCTCGTTACGCCGGAAATCTACAACCAGCTGTTCACGATGCACGGGACGACGATGGTCTTCCTGTTCATCGTGCCGATGATGGCCGGCCTGGGCAACTACTTCCTGCCGCTGATGATCGGCGCGCGCGACATGGCCTACCCGCGCCTGAACGCGCTCTCCTTCTGGCTGCTGCTTGCCGGCGGCATCGTCTTCTACGCATCGGTCTTCTGGCACCCGCCGGAAGCGGGCTGGGTGAGCTTCGTGCCGCTGGCCAACGCCACCTACTCGCCGAGCGGCGGCGAGGACGCTTGGATCTACCTGATCCACCTGACGGGGCTGTCCTCGCTGGTCGGGGCGATCAACTTCTACGCGACGGTCGCCAACATGCGCGCACGCGGGATGAGCTGGGGCCGGCTGCCGCTGTTCGTGTGGACGATGCTGACGTACTCGGTGCTGCTGATCCTCGCGCTGCCGGTGGTCGCTGCGGCGGTCACGATGCTGCTCACCGAACGGCACTTCGGCACCCATTTCTTCGACGCCTCGGAGGGCGGCTCGCCGATCCTCTGGCAGCACCTGTTCTGGTTCTTCGGGCACCCCGAGGTCTACATCATGGTGCTCCCCGGCTTCGGCGTGATCTCGGAGATCCTGCCGGTGTTCGCGCGCAAGCCGATCTTCGGCTACAAGGCGATCGCGGCCTCGACCGTGGCGATCGCGTTCCTGGGCTTCCTCACGTGGGCGCACCACATGTTCACCGCCCCGATCCCGGAGGCGATCCTCGTGTTCGTGATGCTCAGCTCCTATCTGATCGCCGTGCCGACCGGCGTGAAGATCCTCAACTGGGTCGCGACGCTGTGGCGCGGCACGATCGAATTCAAGACGCCGCTGCTGTTCTGCGCGGGCGCGATCGCGATCTTCTTGATCGGCGGCATCTCGGGCGTGTTCCTGGCGACGTTCCCGATCGACTGGCAGGTCAACGAAACGTACTTCGTCGTGGCGCACCTGCACTTCGTGCTGCTCGGCGGCGCCGTGCTGCCGATCTTCGGAGCGATCTACTACTGGTTCCCGAAGATCACCGGGCGCATGCTCGGCGAGGGCCTCGGCAAGCTGAGCTTCTACCTGATGTTCTTCGGCATCCTGATCACGTTCCTGATCCAGCACGTGATCGGGCTTGACGGCATGCCGCGGCGCGTGTATGAGTATCCCGACGTGGGTCACCTCGCGCTGTACAACCTGATCTCGACGGTGGGCTCGTTCATCCTCGCCGCCGGGGTGCTTGCGACGGTCATCAACGTGTGGCGCAGCCTCAAGGTGGGCGTGATCGCCGGACCGGACCCCTGGAAGGCGAACACGCTCGAGTGGTTCACGGCCTCGCCCCCGCCGGTCAACAACTTCGACGTGGTGCCGCTGGTGCGCTCGTTCGAGCCGATGAAGGACATCCGCAGCGAGGTCGAGCGCCGTACCGGCGGCGCGAGCGAACGCGGGGCGGCGACGGTCCCGGCAGGAGCGACGCAGGTCGGCCTGTAATGAGTCTCGCGCCACCCACAGGCGCAGCCCCCGCGATCGAGGCGCCGAGGTTCGCGTCGAGCGCACTCCAGATCCTCAGCGACTACCTGGAGCTGACCAAGCCGAAGGTCCAGTCGCTGCTGCTGCTGACGACGATCGCGACGATGTACGTGGCCGGCGACCCCTCACCGCTGCTGGTCGCGCTGACGTGCCTCGGCGGCTACCTGTCGGCGGGCGGCGCCGGCGCGGTCAACCACTGGTTCGACCGCGACATCGACGCGCGCATGACGCGCACGGCGACGCGGCCGATCCCCTCCGGGCGGATCTCCCCGCGCGCGGCGCTGACGTTCGGCTGCACGCTTGCGTGCCTGTCGCTGCTGGAGCTGTCGCTGACCGTCAACCCGCTCGCGGCGGCGCTTTCCTTCTCGGGTTTCCTCGGCTACGTGTTCGTGTACACGGTCTGGCTGAAGCGGCGCACGCCGCAGAACATCGTGATCGGCGGAGCAGCCGGCGCGGTGCCCCCGCTCGTCGGCTGGGCAGCGGTCACCGGCTCGGTCAGCGGCACCGCGGTGATGCTGTTCTTCATCGTCTTCTTCTGGACCCCGCCCCACTTCTGGGCGCTGTCGCTGCTGATGAAGGGCGAGTACGAAAAGGTGGGCGTGCCGATGCTCCCGGTCGTACGCGGCGAGGCTGAGACCCGCCGTCAGATCCTGCTGTACTCGGTGCTCCTCTACGCGGTCACGCAGCTGCCCTTCTGCGCGGGCGGCTTCGGCGCCATCTACCTCGTGGCGTCGGTGCTGCTCGGGTTCGGCTTCGTCGCGGCTGCGGTGCGGCTGTACCGGCGGGCGGACCGCCGCTCGGCGCTGCAGCTGTACTTGTTCTCGCTGGCTTATCTGGCGCTGCTGTTCTGCGCGATGGTCGCGGATGTCCACCTATAGACCGGCGCCGCGAGAGCGCCGTCTCGAGCGCGGCCGACGCGGCCGCAGGAGGTATTCTCTCAGCTGATGATGACCAGACGCCTCGCCCAGAAGAACGTCCGCACGGGACTGATCGTGGCCGCGATCAGCCTGTTCATGTTCGGCATCACGTTCATCGTGGCCGCCGCGTACGTGTCATGAGCCCGCTCGACCCCGAGGTCCCGCCCGTCGGCGAGGAGATCCACCTCCCCGGGCCGAGCATCCTGCCGCTGCTGACCGCGCTCGGCATCACGCTGGCGCTGATCGGCATCACGACCTTCATCGAGTTCACCGTCGTCGGCGTGATCCTGACGGTCGTCTGCATCACACGCTGGATCAAAGACACGCGCCGCGAAATCAACGAGCTCCCGCTAGACCACCACTAGCCGCCGTGGCGGTGGCAGAGGCCCGCTCCCCAAAGCAGGCCTCGCCACCTCCCCTTCACCCCACGGCCACCCTGTCCGGCACCGGGCAGATCGCCCCGTCGTCGGTCCAGCAGCGCACGACGTCGCGCACGGACAGGATGCCGATCGTCTCTCCCCGCTCGAGGACGATCAGATGACGAAAGCCGCCGCGCACCATCGCTGCGGCGGCCTCCTCCAGCGACCAGTCGGGCGCGGCGAACACGACGTCGCGAGTCAGATGGTCGGCAACCGACTCGCGGTCGGGGTCCTGCCCGGCGCCGACTGAGTTCAGGACGTCGCGCTCGGTGATGATCCCCGGGCCGTTGCCGTCGGGGTCCATCACCACGGCCGCGCCGACCTGGCGGTCGGCCATCAGCCGCGAGACCGCACGCAGCGTGTGGCCGGGCCCAACCGTCAGGACCATCTCCGTCATGCCGTCGTGGACCTGCATGGCCTCGCTCGCGCTCCCTGCTCAGACGCCTGCTCGAACCGGCAAGATCGTCGCTACTGCCCGATCCGCCTGCTCGAACCCGTCGCTGTAGGCATTTGCAACTATTGCCTCAATCTAGTGCTTCGGGGCGCCCGCGTCAAGACCGAGATTTTGCATCTAGCTATCCGTCCGCGGAGAGGTTAGGATCACCGCGGGATGGAGTGGATCGCGGCAGACGCCTTTTCCGCACGCATCCGCGCAGGCGCGGATGTCTAGACAACGCTCGATCGCGGTGGCGATCGTGGCGGGGCTGATCGCCGTGGCGATCGGCATCTACCTCAGCTACGAGATCCACTGGTTCCCGGTCGCGGCCTCGACGCAGGCGCACAACACAGACCGCCTGTACCACGTCCTCGTGATCGCCTCGGTCCCGATCTTCGTGATCGTCGTCGGCGTGATCCTGTACAGCGTCTGGCAGTTCCGCATGAAGCCGGGCGAGGAGCTCAAGGATGGCCTGCCGATACACGGAAACACGCGCCTGGAGGTCTTCTGGACCGTCATACCGGCGATTCTGGTGATCGGGCTCGTGGGCTACTCGTTCGTGATCCTGCACGACAACGAAAAGCAGCCCGCCCACGAGATCCAGATCGGCGTTACCGGACAGCAGTTCTTCTGGTCCTACCAGTACCCGCCGTCGGTGACCGGCGGCGCGCCGATCGACAGCTACCAGCTGTACGTGCCGGACAACGAGTCGGTGTACTTCAACATGAGATCCAAGGACGTCATCCACGCCTTCTGGATCCCCGCCTTCCGCCTGCAGGAGGACGTCGTGCCCGGCATCACCACGCACCTCCGTGCGACCCCCGATCGACTCGGCAGCTATCCGGTCGTCTGCAACCTGCTGTGCGGGGTGGGGCATTCGCTGATGCGCTCGACCATCCACGTCGTGACGCCCACCCAGTTCCAGGCGTGGATCAAGAGCCAGCTGGCGGCGGGCACGAGCAGCACAGGAGCGATCTCAACCGTCGGGGGGGCCAGCGGATAATGTTCGTCGGCAAGGCGACCGCTTCAGGGGAGAAGGGCTCGTGGGAGATCGATGTATGGGACGAGAGGTCAAGCTGATGACGCGGCGGGGGACACGTCGATGACCGCCAAGCTCCGGGCTCCCGGCTTCTACCGCGCCGGCTGGCTGATGGTCACGGGCGTCGGCTTCGCGACGCTGCTGACATGGCTGGTGCGTATGTCCACCGGGCATGCGACCTACCATCACTACCTCTCCGGCGAAGCGGTCCTGACGGTCTCGCTGCTGGCGGTGCCGCTCGCGTTCCTGGTCGGGATCGGCGGCTTCGACTACTGGTTCTACTGGGCCACCGGACGCCCGACGCGCCCCGAGGACCACTCAGGCCACGGCGCGCACACGTGGAAGGACTACTTCCGCATCAACACCGATCACAAGGTGATCGGTATCCAGTACCTCGTCAACTCGTTCTTCTTCCTGCTCGTGGGAGGCCTGCTGGCGATGCTGATGCGCGCCCAGCTCGCGCAGCCGGGGTCGCATTTCGTCAGCGCCAACACCTACAACGGCCTGTTCTCGGTGCACGCGACGCTCCTGATCTTCCTGTTCATGGTTCCGGTGTTCGCGGGCTTCGGCAACTATGTGATCCCGCTGATGATCGGCGCGCCGGACATGGCGTTCCCGCGCCTGAACGCTCTCTCGTTCTGGCTGCTACCGGTCGCCGGCACGATCATGATGCTCAGCTTCTTCGCTCCGGGCGGAGCTTTCGCCGACGGCTGGACCGCCTACGCGCCGCTGTCGGACACGGCCCCGATCGGACAGACGTTCTTCTCGATCGGCGTCCAGTTCGCGGGCGCCTCCTCGATCATGACCGCGCTCAACTTCCTGGTCACGATCATCACGATGAGGGCGCCCGGCATGAGCTTCTTCCGCCTGCCGCTGCTCGTGTGGGCGAACTTCGCGACCTCGCTGCTGGTCGTGATCGCCACGCCCTTCATCGCCGCGTCGCAGTTCTTCGTGCTGCTCGACCGCGCGCTCGGCTTCAACTTCTTCAACGCGGCCAAGGGCGGCGACGTGCTGATGTACCAGCACGTCTTCTGGTTCTACTCGCACCCGGCCGTCTACATCATGATCCTGCCCGGGTTCGGGATCATCAGCGAAGTGCTAGCCGTCAAGGCGCGCAAGCCGATCTTCGGCTACCGCATGATGGCGTTCTCGCTGCTGGCGATCGTCGGACTCGGCTTCACGGTGTGGGCGCACCACATGTTCACGTCCGGCATGGCGGCGTGGATCCGCATTCCGATGGCGATCACGACGGCGATCATCGCGGTGCCGACGGGCATCAAGGTCTTCTCCTGGCTGGCGACGCTGTGGCGCGGGGTGCTGCATCTGGACACGCCGATGCTGTTCGCGCTGGGCTTCATCTCGACCTTCACGCTGGGCGGCATCAGCGGCATCATGCTCGCGATGATCCCGTTCGACATCCACGTCAGCTCCACATACTTCATCGTGGCCCATATCCACTACGTGCTGTTCGGCGGCTCGCTGATGACGATCTTCGCGGGCGTGTACTACTGGTTCCCGAAGATGACGGGGCGCATGTACGACGAGCGCCTGGGCAAGTGGCACTTCTGGACGACGTTCGTGTTCCTGAACCTGACGTTCGGCCCGATGCACGTCCTCGGGCTGGAAGGCATGCCTCGACGCGTGGCCACCTACGCGGCACAGTTCGCCGACATGAACCTGTTCATCTCGATCGCGAGCTTCGGGCTGGGGGCGGTGACGCTGATCTTCGTCTACAACATGGTCACCAGCTGGCGCGGCGGCCCGCGGGCGACGGCTAACCCCTGGCGCGGCATGACGCTCGAGTGGCAGGTGTCCTCGCCGCCGCCGATCTTCAACTTCGACCGCGTGCCCACGATCGTGGGCGGTCCATACGAGTACGGCGTCCCGGGAGCGGTCCACGGCATTCTCACACCGCCTACGCCCGCGACCGTGGGAGCGGGCGCGGGCATGGCGCGGGCACCCAGCTAATGGTTAGGAGGAACAAGCGATGAAGGAAGTCCTGGTGATCGCCAATCGCACGCTCGGTGGCGCGAAGTTGCTCGAGGCGGTGCGCGAACGCGCGGCCGCGGGCGACGTTCGCTTCCGCCTGGTCGTGCCCCAGACCAAGCCCTCCGCGGGCCTTGTGATCTACGACGAGGCGGTGCGCGAATCCGCGCAGGTGCGCGTCGACCTGGCGCTCTCGGCGGTCGCCGCCGAGGGCATCCAGGCCAGCGGCGAAGTCGGCGACGGCGACCCGTTTTCGGCGACGATGGACGCGATCGCCGTGCACAGGCCCGACGAGATCATCCTCTCCACGCACCCGGCCCAGCACTCGGGCTGGTTGCGCCGCGACTTGATCGAGCGCATCGAAAACGCCAGCGGCATCGCCGTGCGCCATATCGTCGTCGACCTCGCGCAGGAGGGGCTGTCGTTCAAGGTGACGCTGGTTGTAGCCAACAAGACCTCCAGCGGCGAGGAGCTGCTCGAGCACCTCAAGGAGAAGGCAGCGCATGGAGAGCCGCACCTGTTCATCGCGGTGATTCCCCAGGTGGACGGCAGCGGCGCCGCGCCGCGCGAGGCCCGCGCGCGACTGGCGAGCATGCTCGACCGCCTGCACGGCGCTGGGCTGCTGAGCTCGGGGATGATCGGCGACCCCGACCCGTACACGGCGACGATCAACGCGCTCGAGCTCTTCCACGTCGACGACGTGGTCATCTCGACGCTGCCGGGCGAGCGCTCGGGCTGGCTGCGCTCGAACCTGATCGAGCGTGTCCGCGGCGCCAGCGGCGCGCCTGTCGACCACGTGGTCGTCGACCCGCAGAAAGCCACGATCGCGGCGCCGGCCGCGTAGCGGAGGTCACGGTGGAGGCAGCCAGCATCCCGCATGCGGCCGGACACGCCGGCCACGACCATCACGGCCCGCCGCCCGCGCACAAGAGCTCGCGCGTGGAGGCGCCGCTGCTGGGAATGCTGCTTTTCATCATCTCCGAGGTGATGATCTTCGGCGCGTTCTTCACCGCCTACTTCTTCATCCGCATCGCCGAAGGCGATCCATGGCCGGCGCCGGGAACGCACCTGCCGGTGCCGGTCGCGTTCGTCAACACCCTGATCCTGATCTCTTCCTCCTTCACGCTGCACTGGGCGGAGACGTCGATCAAGCGTGGCAACCGCTTCGGCCTGAAGGCGGGCATGCTCAGCACGTTCCTGCTCGGCTGCACGTTCCTGTTCATCCAGATCAACGAGTACGCGAACATCGGCTTCGCGCCGCAGGACCATGCTCAGCAGTCGATCTTCTATTCACTGACGGGCCTGCACGGCGCGCACGTGTTCATCGGCCTGCTGATCCTGCTGAGCGTCACCGTGCGCGCTTTCCGCGGCCACTACAGCCCCGATTCGCATCGCGGCGTCGACGTGCCGGGCATCTACTGGCACTTCGTCGACATCATGTGGATCGTGGTCTTCACAACGGTCTACGTCCTCTGACGACCGTGGACACTGCGTGAGGCTGCGTCCTCGCTCGCTCATGTGCTGGCCGGTTCGGGGATGCGAGCGCACGCGAGTGTCTCCCGGTCCGGCACATTTCGCTCACTGCGTCCTTGCCTCACTTGGTCCACGACCGTCAGAAGCGCGAGCATGCTGAACCCGCTGCGCTCCGAGGGGGACGCGTTTCGCGTGCTGCTGTACGTGATCGCGGGCTTCGCGGTGATCATCGCGCTGATCGAGATCGCGCGCGCGATCGTGTGAGCCGTGCGCCACGCCGCATGCGGCGTGGCGAGCAGGCCCGCATGCGGGCCTGCTGGGGGCCGCGCATGCGCGGCCCCACGGCGGGCGCATGCGCCCGCCGGCAAGCAGACGAGAGCCGACGGCTACTTGACCGTGAGCGTGCCGTACATTCCGGCGGCGCGGTGGCCGGGCGCCTCGCAGAAGAACGTGTACTTGCCTGGTTTCAGGTTGACGGTCAGCGAGGTGGTGCCCTTGCTGATGAAGCTGCTCGCGCCGATCGCGGCGCCCTTCGCGTTGGCTCCGTTTTCGCCCGCTTCGACGGCGATGTTGTGCGATACGCCCGACATGTTGGCCATCACGATCGTCACAGCGCCGGGTTTGGCTTCGGCCTTGCTGGTGGTGTAGGCGAGCTGGCCGGCTGGGTTGGCGTTGATTTCGAGCTTGCCGGCCTTCTCCACCGCCGGCTTGCCCGCGCCTGGTGCTTCGACGGCGCTCGCCAGCAGGCCGCTGTCCTTGCCGGGGTTGTCGACCGACTGTTCGACATAGGCGGCGATGTCGCTGAGCGTGGCGCCGCTGGCGAGATTCGCAGGCATCACGCCGTCGACGTTCGGGTTCTGGACCTGGCCTTCGACGACCGTGCGCACGGCGTTGCGCTGCAGGCCTTCGGCGACGCTCACGCGGAAGACTTCGTCGAGGTTCGGCCCGACGACGCCCTTTGTGTTGGCACGCGCCATCGTGTGGCAGACGCCGCACTTGGCGACGAATGCCTGCTTGCCGAGAATCAGGTTGGCGTTGTCCGCGCCCTTTACCGCGCAGCCGGCGGTGCTGATCGCGAGCGCACCGAGCAGGCCGGTGGCGCCGGCGCGCACGACAAGCCCGCGCAGGCCTCCCCCGGGGGCGTGCCAAGCGCGGTGGCTCTCCTCCAAGAAGCGCACGGCGAAACACTATCCGAAGCGGCGGCTGGCGAGCAAAATCTTGCGGGGCGATCAGAGCCGGCGCTCAAGGCTCTGCGAGACCGTCCAGATCGCCCTTCGCCGCGGCGAGCACGCCGCGTGCAACGCCCTCCCAGGACCATCGCTCACGCACCGTTGCCACCAGCCCCGCGCGCGTGCGCTCGCGCAGCTCCACGTCGGCCGCCAGCCAGCCGATCAGTGCCGCCGCGAGCGCCTGCACGGCTTGATCGTCGATCGCAAACGAAAGCCACCGGGCGGCCGCCTCGGGGACGGCGCCGGCCAGCGCCGCGCTCACCTCGGCGAGCCCCGAGTGGGCCGCGCTGATGGGCAGGGCACCGCACGCGGCTGCCTCAGCGGCGACCATGCCGAACGCCTCCGGGAAGGTGCTCGGCACGACGACCGCCTCGCAGGCCGGGAGCAGGTCGGCAAGCTCCTCGTGGTCGAGGCGCCCGGTGAGCAGCACCCGCTCGTCGAGCTCGTGCGCGGCCCGCAGATAGCGCTCGCGCTCGGTGCCGTGCAATCCGTCGAGGAAGGCGAGCAGATGCCGCAGCGGGGGCGAGCGTCCCGGCTCTCCCTCCAGCGTGCGTCCCGCGAGCGCGATCTCGCGCGCCGCTTCCAGCTCGCCCGTGCGCAGCGCCGCGCGCAGGCGCTCCAGGCCATCCCGGTAGGCCCCGAAGCCGACGACCACGAGCCGGGCGCGCGGCACACGCTCCAGCACCAGCGGCCACGCGGCGAGCAGCAGGTCCACGCCCTTGCTGACGATCAGCTTGCCCACGTACGCGACCAGCGCATCTCGATTTGGGTCGAGCTGCTCCAGCGCTGCGGCCGCAGCGAGCCCATCGCGCGCAAAAGCGCCGCCGTCAGCGTCCGGCGGTGGGGCTCCCTGCGCGGCCGACTCGTCCGCCGCGGCGCGCACGCGCGCGGCCAGCGCCCGCAGCCCAGCGGCCGCCTGCTCAGGCTCGCGCGGCCCAAAGCGCGCCACGTCCACGCCCGGAGGGCCCAGGCGCGTGCGCCGCGGGAGCTGCGGATCCTCGAGCGTGTCCCACAAGCTGGCGGCCGTGTGGTGCGAGCCGACGAGCACCGCAGCGGCGTCCGCGAGACCCTCGCGCGCGAGGCCGAGGAAGCGCTCCGGGTGGGGCTTGACGGTGTACTCCAGCGCGCTGCCGTGGACCTTCACCGCATACGGGATCGCGCCGTCTAGCGCGCGCGCCAGGATCACCGGGCCCATCACAAGGTGGTTGGCGAGCGCCGCCTGCGGGCGAGCCAGCTCGAGCAGCTCGACGACGGCGAGGACGTTCGCGTCGATGTAGCGCGCGACCTCGCTTTCGCTGCACTGTGCGAACGTGCGGGCTTCGATCCCCTCGTAGCTGTCGGCCACGTACACGGGCAGCAGGCCGCCGATCTCCGGGCGATAGACGGTGCAGCGCCCGCGGGTCGGTGGCGACCCACGCGTTCGCTCCAGCTCGCGCACCGTCAACGTCCCCCGGTCCCAGTCGCCGACGGCATCGACGAACGCCTGGCGCTCGGGATGGCGGTCCTGGCTGAGCAGGTGCACGTCGTGCCCGAGGCCGACCAGCGCGGCCGCCAGGCGCGCGTTGTAGACGTTCGACCCCGTTCCGGCCAGCAGGTAGCCATGGAAGATCAGCACGCGCACGGACGGCCAGCCTATCCGCGGAGCGATCGGCCGCCGACCCGCTCAGGTAAAGTTGGGGGCGTGAGCACGAAACAGCGCTATCGACTGCGCAATCCCTCCACCGGACGCGAAGTCCTGATCGAGGCGGAGCCCGATCGGATCTACCTGGACCGCGAATCCGACGAGCCGCTCGAGGTCATCGGCAAGGTGCTGCCGCTGGCGCCGTCGGAGTCGCGGCTGCCGTGGGCGGTGGAGAACCTGCGCTTCTGCCCGTGGTGCGACCAGCACGCCCAGAAGGATCTCAACGACTGCCCCACGTGCGGCAGGCGTATGGGACCGCTGTGAGCGCTCGCCTGGCGCTCGCCGCGTGCGCGGCGTTGCTGTGCGGGCTCGGCATCAGCGCGTGCGGCGGCAGCAGCGTCTCAGACGCGGTCCCCAAGAGCACCCCCGAAATCACGCCGCCGACGAACACGAGCGCCGAAGCGGCAGCGGTGCAGACGACATCCACGTCGTCGACCAAGACGAGCAAGAGCAAGACCGGCGAAACATCTTCCTCCAGCGGCGAAACCCCGGCGAGCGAATCCAGCGAAACATCCTCCAGCGCCAGCGCGCCCAGCACAGCCGGCCCCTCCGGCGGCGCGTCTGCGGAAAAAGAAAAACCCGCCAGCGAAGCCACGAAACCCGAAGAACCCGCCGCCTCGGCTAGCCCGACCGGCGGCGCCAGCGCCCCCTAGGCGGTTAGGGGGTCGAGATCAGCGTTGCGCTGTACGTGAGGCGCGCGGTCTGATACAGGCAGTAGTACTGGACGGCCGAGCCGACCGTGGTCTGGATCGTCTGCGAGCTGGTGGTCTTGCAGCCGGCCTTGGGGCGGCTGGCGCGCCAGGAGGTGTCATTGCCGAAGCCGAGCGCGAGCGCCGGCGCCCATGATGGCACGGTCAGCGCGACGACGTAGCCCTTCTTGATCGGGATCGTCGTTTCGAGCGGGAACTGCGCCGTCTTGCCGAAGTACGGCTGCAGTTTGACGTAGGGGCTCTGCGCGACGAGCTTGTACGTGAGGTTTGGTTTGGGTTGCGGGGCGAGGATCGCGATGCCCGCTTCGGAGGCGCCGCCCTCGTTTTCGTTGAAGAACTTGATCTGCGTGGCGGTGGGATTGCCGAGCGTGATCGTCCAGGCGACGATGGTCCCGGCGCGCGGCGCGCTCAGCAGGTTGCGTTCCGAGCCGACCTTCACCTGGAAGCCGGTCGTGCGGCTGACTGCCAGGCACGGGATCCCCGGGCTCGTAGCGGTCGCGGGACTTCCCGGGCAGCTGGGCACGCTGGCGGGCGTGGTTGCGCCGATCACGCCGACTTCGGTCAGCGTCGCGGGCGCGACCGCGGGAAGGACCAGCGCGAGCGCCGCGACGCTCGCGAGCACGATCATGGATATGCGTCTCATATGTGCCATTCAACACGCCTGCCCGCAGTTTGTCGCGGTTTGACTATTTCGCTACGTTCCCGACAGTTCCTGCGCGGCGGCCTCGATCTGGGCCCGGTCGCCCTCCGAGGGGATCCACGGCAGCCGCAGCGGATCGTCGTCGTAGCGCGGGATCACGTGCACGTGGAAGTGGAACACGGTCTGCCAGGCGGCGCGTCCGCAGGAGTTCAGGAGATTGACGCCATCGGCGCCGAGGCGCTCCTTCATGCCCTCAGCCAGGCGTTGGGCGGCTAGCGCCACCGCGCCCAGGTCCTTGGCGTCGGCGCTCAGCAGGTCCGTGCTGTGCGCGCGTGGAATCACGAGCGCATGCCCGCGCGTCGCGGGAGCGATGTCCATGAAGGCGATCGTACGCTCGTCTTCGTCGACGATCAGAGCCGGCAGCTCGCCGGCGACGATCTTGCAGAAGATGCAGTCCGGATCGGCCATCGGGCGCAGATCCTACGGCACGCGGGCCCCAGCCACCGTGGACGGACAGCGCGACGTAGCGCCAGAGCTCAGGCCAGCGTGCGGATGTACTCGACCGCGCGATCGCGGCTCCAGACCTCGCCCGCGTACTGGGCCGCGGCCAGCTCCTCGAGCAGCTCCCCCACCCGCGGACCGGTCGGGATGCGCAGCTCGCGCGCGAGCTCGTCGCCGCGCAGCAGCGGCTGCGGGGGACCCTCCGCGCGCCAGCGCAGGGCGTCGCCGAGCAGCCCGCGGGCGAGCGCCAGATGCGCCTGCACCGCCTCTTCCGCGCGCTCCCCACGCGTGGCGAGGCGGTCGGCGATCGACAGCAGCGTCACGTCGACCTCGACCGGCGAGCACGCGCGCAGGTAGGCGAACACGGTCCTGCGAGCCAGCGGCTGGGGCTCGTGCACGAGGAACCCCAGACGCAGGTGATTGCGCACGAGCGCCGCCACGTGCGCGCGCAGACGCTCGCTCGCGCGCAGGCGGCCGAGCACCGCGCGGGCGAGCTCGGCGCCGCGGACGTCGTGGCCGATGAAGGTCACGCGCCCGTCCTCGGCGCGGACCGCGCGCGTGAGCGGCTTGGCCGCGTCGTGCAGCAACGCACCCCAGCGCAGCGCCTCGCCGCGCGTCAGCTCGTCGGCCAGCGGCTCGGCCAGCAGCGCGTCGACCGCCTGACGGCGGCCACCGAGGCCGGCTTCAAGCTCGTCGTTCGCGGGGCTGCTGTCGCTCGTCAGCTCGACGACGCGATCGAGCACCTCGAGCGTGTGTCCGTGCACGTCGAGATGGTGGAAGCGATTCTGCGCCACCCCACGCAGCGCCTCGAGCTCAGGCAGCACTACCGCTGTGGCGCCGAGCGCGCTCATCAGCTCCAACCCCCTGCGCACCCCTGGCGCGGCGACGATCCGCCGCAGCTCGACGAACACGCGCTCGGCCGACACTCCGGCCAGACCGGCCGCGTGAGCGCCCGCGCTGCTGAGCGTCTCGGCATCGGCGTCGAGCTCGAGCTCGACGGCCAGCCGCACGAGGCGCAGCACCCGCAGCGGGTCATCGGCGAACGCGCGCGGCGCTGTCATCCGCAGGCGCCCGGCACGCAGATCGGCGGCGCCGCCGAGCGGGTCGATCGGCTTGCCGCCGGCGATCGGCTCGGCGATCGCGTTGACCGTGAAGTCGCGCAGCGCGAGGTCAGCCTCGATCGTGCCGCCGCGCAGCGGCTCGACGTCGACCTGCCAGGCGTGCTCGTGCGCGACCACCCGCCACGAGCCGAAGTCCTCAGACAGGGCGAAGCACGCGGCGCGGCGCGCCTCGCGGGCGACCGCGCGCGCGGCCTGCGCGGGATCGCCGTCGACGACCACGTCCACGTCGAGCGTCTGCCTGCCCAGCAGGTGGTCGCGCACCGCGCCGCCCACCAGCCAGGCACGTGTGCCCGCCAGCGCCGTGCGGGCCACGTCCAGGCCCGAGCTCATACCGAGCCGGCGTCCGCCGTTCGTGCGCGCGCAGTCCGCGAGTCGTCGTCCAGCAGGGCGCCGTCGCGGTGGTAGACGCGCGGCACGCGCGGCGTCAGCGCGCAGGTGATCTCGTAGTTGATCGTGTCCAGACGGCGGGCCACCTCCTCGGCGGTGATCCGCTCGCTGCCCTGGATGCCGATCAGGATCGCGCGCTCGCCGCGCAGGCGCTCAGGCTCGACGTCCAGGCCCAGGTCGACGGTGATGCTGTCCATGCTGACGGTGCCGACCAGCGGGTGGCGATGCCCACCGATCAGCACGTCGGCGTTGTTCGACAGGCCGCGCCGCCAGCCATCGCCGTAACCGATCGGCAGCACGCCGATGTAGGTGTCGCCATCGGCCACGAACTGGCGCCCGTAGCCCGCGCTCTCCCCAGCCCGGCACAGCTTCGCCTCAGCCACGTAGGAGCTCAGCTCGAGCGCCGGCTCCAGCGCCCGTGCCGCCGGGTCCCTGCCAAACGGGTCCATGCCGTAGATCGCGATCCCGCAGCGCACCATGTCGAACTGCGCCTCGGCGTCGCGCATCGTGGCGGCACTGTTGGCAGCGTGCACGATGATCTCGGGCTGCTCGTCCTTGATCGTGCGCGCCCAGCGCGTGAACGCGGCGAGCTGGCTTGCGAAGAAGCCGTCGTCCTTCAGCTCGTCCGCGGTCGCGAAGTGTGTCATCGCGCCCGCCAGCCGCACGCCCGCGGTCCGCCGCGCCGCCGCTGCCACGCGCGAGGCCTCGACCGGATCGCGCGTGCCGAGGCGCCCCATGCCGGAGTCGAACTTGACGTGCACGCGCCCGCCACCGGCGGCAGCGACAGCCTCCAGGTAGCACTCGTTCCACACGACCACGTCAGCGTCTGCCGCGAGCGCTTCCTCGAGCTCGGCTGTGCTGAGCGCGCCCATCACCAGCACGCGCACGTCGCGCAGCCCCGCCTCGCGCAGCTCCAGCGCCTCACGGGCGTCCGCCACCGCCAGCCAGCTGGCGCCGCCGGCAAGCGCCGCGCGCGCGCTGCGCACGGCGCCGTGGCCATACCCGTCCGCCTTGACGACCGCGCACAGGATCGCCCCGCGGCGCAGCTGGGTGCGCAGGCGCGCGCAGTTGCGCTCGATCGCGGCGACGTTCACGCTCGCCTGCGCCCGGCGCGCGCCCGTCCCGCCGACCACGCCCGGCCTCGGCAACCCGTCAGGCATCGCCGCGCACCTCGCTGGGGCGCCCGCCGCCGGCGCGGATGCGCGCCGCACGGGAGCCACGCTCGCGCCCGCGCCGCGCCCGCCCGCGAGCGTGCGGGAGCGCGGCGATCACGTCTGAGGCGATCACGCCCTCGGCTGCACCGAGCCGCCGCGCCGCCTCGCGGCCCGCCTCGGCATGCAGCCACACGCCCGCAGCAGCCGCCGTGAATGCGTCCAGGCCCTGCGCGAGCAGCGCGGCGATCACGCCCGTGAGCACGTCGCCGGTCCCCGCCGTGGCAAGCGCCGGACTGCCGCCCGGGCTCACCGCGACCTTCCCGTCAGCTGCGGCGATCAGCGTGTCGTCGCCCTTCAGCACGACGACCGCCGATGCTTGTGCGGCGGCCGCGCGGACATATCGCAGGCGCTCGCGCTCGATCTCCGAGCTGTCCAGCTCGAGCAGGCGGCCGAGCTCACCGGCGTGCGGCGTGAGCACCGTCGGCGCGTCCCTGCTCGCCAGCTCGGTCAGCCTGCCCGCGTGCGCGTTCAAGCCGTCGGCGTCGAGCACCATCGCGACGCCGGCTTCGCGGGCGAGCGCCCGCGCGAACGCGGCCGCGCCGTCGCGGCGCCCGAGTCCGGGGCCCAGCGCGAGCGCGCCACCGCGTGCGCTCGCCTCGAGCACCTCGCCTACGCCCTCGGCGGTCAGGGCACCGTCGTCGTCTGGCAGCCCGCGCGTCATCAGCTCCGGAGTTCCAGCGCCGGCGAGAATGCCCTGCAGCGAAGCTGGCACGCATGCCGTGACATAGCCGGCGCCTGTGCGCATGCTCGACTCGGCGGCCATTCGTGGCGCGCCCGTGAGCCCGCGCGAGCCGCCCGCGACGAGCACGTGACCCGAGCTGAACTTGGTCGAGGACGCCTGCCTGGAAGGGAGCTGCTCGAGCACGCTCGCAGCGATCAGTCCGACCGACGCGCCGCCGGGGGCGCCGCGCGGGATGCCGATGTCGATCGTCTCCACCGTGCCCGCGCAGGTCTTGCCCGGAGCGATCCACAGCCCGGGCTTGGCCGCGTGGAAGGTGACCGTCACCGACGCGCGCACCGCCGCGCCCGAGACCACTCCCGTCGAGGCGTCGACGCCGCTGGGCACATCCACGCTGACGACCGCCGCGCCTGCTGCGCCCGCGGTGTTGATCGCATCGAGCGCGTCTGCCGCCGGGCCGCGAGGCTGCCCCTGAAAGCCGGTGCCCAGAACCGCATCGACGATGATCGCGTGCGCAGCGAACGGATCGGCAGAGCCGAGCTGCACCGGCTGATCCCCGGGAAGACGCTCGAGGTTTGCCCGCGCGTCACCCGCGAACTCTTGCGGCGGGGCCACGCAAACGACCGTCACGCTCCGTCGCGCCTCGCGCAGCAGCCGCGCAGCCACGAGCCCATCGCCACCGTTGTTGCCCTTGCCGCACACCACCGTCACCGGTCCGTCCGGCGCGAGACGCTCGACCGCACGGGCGACACCCGCGCCGGCGCGCTCCATCAGATCAAGACCCGCCACCCCCCGTTCCTCGATCGCCCAGCGATCGATCGCGCGCATCGTCTCGGCGTCGGGGAGCGGGACGAGCCAGGGCGCCAGCGGGTACACGAACAGCGATGCTAGATGGTCCCCCACCCGTCGCGCTCGGCGCCTCACGGCGGGTCGCGTCGCTAGCCGAGCTCGCGCTCGACCAGCGCGACTAGGCGCCCACACACCGCTTCGGCCTCCTGCTCGGTGGGAGCCTCGACCATCACGCGCACGAGCGGCTCGGTGCCGCTCGGGCGCACGAGCACGCGTCCGCGCCCGGCGAGCTCGTGCTCGGCGGCGCGTACCGCCGCATCCACCTCCTGCGCGTGCGCCAGCGCGCCGCGGTCACGCACGCGCACGTTGACCAGCCGCTGGGGCAGCTTGGACATGGCGTCGCGCTCGCTCAAGTCGCGTCCGCCGAGCGCCTCCAGCGTCAACAGAGCGCTGGCGATGCCATCGCCGGTGCGATTGAAGCTCATGTCGATGATGTGACCGGACTGCTCGCCGCCGAGCGTCCAGCCGCGCGCGCGCAGCTCCTCGAGCACATAGCGGTCGCCCACGTTGGTCGTGCCGACGGTCACGCCCTCGCGCTCCATCGCTGCGTGAAAGCCGTAGTTGGTCATCACTGTGACCGCCACGCCGTTGCCGCTCAGGCGCCCGCTGTCGCGCAGGTGCAGCGTCGCCAGCGCCATCAGCTCGTCGCCGTCGACAATGCCTCCACGACGGTCCACAGCCAGCATGCGGTCGCCGTCGCCGTCGAATGCGAAGCCCACCGCATGCCCGCCGGCGAGCACCGCCCGAGCGAGCGCGTCCACGTGCGTGGAGCCGCAGCCGGCGTTGATGTTGCGCCCGTCCGGCGCATCCGCAAGCACCGACACGCGCGCGCCCAGGCGCCTGAAGATCTCCGGCGCAACCTGGTATGTGGCGCCGTTGGCGCAGTCCAGAAGCACGTCCAGGCCGTCGAGGTCGAGCTCGCGAAAGCGCACGTGCAACTCGCGCAGATAGTCCTCGGGAGCGCCGCGCAGCTCACGGATGCGCCCGATCGCCGGGTGCGCGCCGGCGGCCGCCGGCGCGGGTGTCGCGTCGAGCTCGCGCTCGATCTCGAGCTCGGCGTCGTCTGAGAGCTTGTAGCCGTCCCCAGCGAAGAACTTGATCCCGTTGTCCTGGTAGGGGTTGTGCGACGCCGACAGCACGGCCGCAAGATCGAATCCGTAGTGCCCAATCAGCAGCGGCGCTGCCGGCGTCGGCAGGACGCCGCCCAGCAGCGCGTCACCACCCGCGGCACTCACCCCGGCGGCGAGCGCCGCCTGCAGCATCTCGCCCGACTCGCGCGTGTCGCGCACGATCAGCACCTGCGGGCGCTCGACGCCGGTGTTGCGAGTTGCCGCCTGGCCGAGCGCGAGCGCCAGCTCGGCGGTCAGGAACTCGCCGGCGACGCCGCGCACGCCGTCGGTCCCGAACAGCCTGCGGGTCATGCGGGTGGGTGCGTCACCTAGTTCTCCGGCGCTAGCGCTTGGAGAACTGCGGACGCTTGCGCGCCTTCTTGAGACCAGCCTTCTTGCGCTCCTTGGCCCGTGAGTCGCGCGTCAAGAAGCCCCTGCGCTTGAGCTCGCCGCGCAGGTTCGGGTCGGCCTCCAGCAGGGCGCGCGAGACGCCGTGGCGCAGCGCCCCCGCCTGAGCGGAGATGCCGCCGCCGTGCAGTCGCGCGACCACGTCCATGCGGTCCTGGTAGCCAACCGTCTCCAGCGGCTGGCGGATGTTGCGCTGCAGCGTCAGCCGTGGGAAGTGCACCTCGAGCGTGCGCCCGTTGACGAGATAGCTGCCAGTGCCCGGGCGCAGCGTCACACGGGCGATCGCGGACTTGCGCTTGCCGGTCGCACGGTAGCGGGCTCCCGAGGCGAGATCGATCGCGGCCGTCGAGATCGGCTCCGCGAGCGCTTGCTCGCGCGCCTCCTCGTCCTCCGCGGACTCCTCGGCCTCCTCCTCGATCGCATACGGATCGACCGCGTAGGAGTCCTCGTAGCTGGTGCTGCGCCCCAGCGGGTCGACGCCCTCGGGAACGATGTCCACTTCAAGATGGGCGCCCGGTACCGACGGCTTCTCGCGTGGCGCCGGCTCCTCCTCTTCCTCCTCGTCCTCGTCAACCTGCTCCTGCGGCGCCTGCGCTGCCTCTACCGGCGCCTCCTCGGCTGCCGCTTGCGGGGTCTCGGCGGGCGCCTGCGGGGTCTCGGCGGGCGCCTGCGGGGTCTCGGCGGGCGCATCCTGGGCTGCCGGCTGAACCTCCTCCGCCTCCGGGGTCGATGCCGCGCTCTCGGGGTGCTCCTCGTCTGCCATCAGGCCTCGATCTCCAGGGGTTGCGGTTTCTGTGCGATGTGCGGGTGCTCGGGCCCGGCGTAGATCTTGAGCTTCGTTATCTGCTTGCGAGCGAGGCGGTTGCGGGGCATCATGCCCTTCACGGCCAGCCTGATGATGTCCTCGGGGCGCCGCGCCAGCATTTCCTCGAACGAGCGTGAGCGCAGCCCGCCCGGGTAGCCCGAGTGGCGGTAGTAGCGCTTGTCCTTGCGCTTGTTGCCCGTCACATGGATCTTCTCCGCGTTGACGACCACCACGAAGTCGCCCGTGTCGATGTGCGGCGTGTACTCCGGCTTGCGCTTGCCGCGCAGCACGTCCGCGATCTGCGTCGCCAGACGCCCCAGCGTCTTGCCGTTGGCGTCGACGATCAGCCAATTGCGCTCGCGATCGGTCGGCTTTGCTACGTAGGTTCGTGTCGAGGGAGCCATAGGCGTGAAAAAGGCCACGCTGGACGATCTGCGATCGGTCGCGCGGCGGAGCGGACATCATAGCTGACGCCCGAGCTCAGGTCGCGCCGCGAAGCTCGGCTACTCCCACTCGATCGTGCCCGGCGGCTTGCTGGTGATGTCGAGCACGACGCGGTTGACCTCGCGCAGCTCGTTGATCATGCGCGAGGCGATCGTCTCGAGCAGGTCGTACGGCAGCCTGGCCCAGTCGGCGGTCATCGCGTCGTCGCTGGTTACCGCGCGGATCACCACCACGTAGCCGTAGGTGCGCTCATCGCCCTGCACGCCGACGGTGCGCACGTCGGGGAGCACGCAGAAGGACTGCCACAGCTCGCGATACAGGCCCGCCTTGCGGATCTCCTCCTGCAGGATGTGGTCGGCCTCGCGCAGCACGTCCAGGCGCTCTTTGGTCGCTTCGCCGCCAACGACGCGGATCGCCAGGCCCGGGCCGGGGAACGGCTGGCGCCAGACCAGTCGCTCGGGCAGGCCGAGCTCGGCGCCGACCGCGCGGACCTCGTCCTTGAACAGCGCGCGCAGCGGCTCCACGAGCTCGAACTGCAGGTCATCGGGCAGACCGCCGACGTTGTGGTGGGACTTGATCGTCGCCGCACCGGTACCGCCACCGGACTCGATCACGTCCGAGTACAGCGTGCCCTGCACCAGGAAGCGGATCGAGTCCCCCCCGCCCCCACCGGCCGCATCGGCGAGCTTCTCGGCCTCCTCCTCGAAGACCCTGATGAACTCCGCGCCGATCGCCTTGCGCTTGGCCTCCGGCTCGGTCACGCCCTTGAGCTTGTCCAGGAAGCGCGTCTCGGCGTCGACGGCGACCAGCGGCACCTTGAACGTGTCCCTGAATGTCTTGACGACCTGGTCGCCCTCTTCCTTGCGCATCAGGCCGTGGTCGACGAACACGCACGTCAGCTGCTCGCCGACCGCGCGGTGCACGAGCAGCGCCGCCACCGAGGAGTCCACCCCACCCGACAGGCCGCAGATGACGCTGCCGTCACCAACCTGCTCGCGGATGCGCCGAATCTGTTCCTCGGCGATCGATGCGGCGGTCCATGTCAGCTCGCAGCCGCAGATCTCGGTCAGGAAGCGCGTGAGGATCTGCTCGCCGTAGGGGGTGTGCACCACCTCCGGGTGAAACTGGATGCCGTAGATGCCGCGCTCGGTGTTCTCGACCGCCGCCACCGGCGAGCCGCTCGAGGACGCCAGCGCCGTGAAGCCCGGCGGCGGCTCGAACACCGTGTCGCGGTGGGACATCCAGCACGTCTGCTCGCGCGGCATCCCGGCCAGCAGCACGCCCGGGTCGGACACGTGCAGGTCGGAGCGGCCGAACTCGCCGACCTCCGCCTGCTCCACGCGCCCGCCCAGCGTGTGCACCAACAGCTGCATCCCGTAGCAGATGCCCATCACCGGCACGCCCAGCTCCAACAGGCCGAGATCCAGTGGCGGCGCGCCATCCGCGTACACCGACGCCGGTCCGCCCGACAAGATGATGCCGCGCGGTTCGCGTGCCGCGATCTGCTCCAGCGGCACGTGGTGGGGCAGCAGCTCGCTGAACACCCCGCAGTCGCGCACCCTGCGCGCGATCAGCTGCGAGTACTGCCCGCCGTAGTCGAGCACCACGATCTCCTGCGCGGCTGCGGGCGTTGGCGCGGCAGTGCGCTGCTCGATGGCGGGCTCGGCGGCCGTGCCAGCAGGACTACTCATCGACGAGGGCGGCAACCTTCCCGTTGGTGGCGCCCATGCCCACGCCCTGGTCGCGCTGCAGCGCCTTGCCCTCGGTCTGCAGCGACGGCGCGACGACGACCTCAGCGCGGTTGAACTCCGCCAGGTCCTTGTGGCCGCACGTCGCCATCGACGTGCGCAGGCCGCCAAAAAGGTTGAACGTCCCGTCGTTCTCACGCGCCGGGCCCACGAGGATCTCCTCGAGCGTTCCGTTCTGCGTGGTCGCCACGCGCGCGCCGCGCGGCAGCGTCGGGTGGAAGGTCGCCATGCCCCAGTGAAAGCCTCGACCCGGCGCCTCATACGCGCGCGCAAGCGGCGAGCCGATCATCACCGCGTCGGCGCCCAGCGCGATCGCCTTGGAGACGTCGCCGCCGTTGCGCATGCCGCCGTCGGCGATCACCTGGCAGTACTCGCCCGTCTCGAGCATGTGCGTGGAGCGCGCGTGCGCGACGTCCGCGATCGCCGTCGCCTGCGGCACGCCGATGCCGAGCACGCCGCGCGTCGTGCACGCGGCGCCCGGACCCACGCCCACGAGCACGCCCGCCGCGCCTGTGCGCATCAGGTGCAGGCCCGTGTGGTAGGAGGCGCAGCCGCCGACGACGACCGGCACGTCGAGGCTCGGGATGAACTCCTTCAGGTTCAGCGGCTCGGAGACCGTCGAGACGTGTTCCCCGGAGACAACCGTCCCCTGGATCACCAGTACGTCAAGGCCCGCCTCCATCGCGATCTCGTGATAGGCGAGCACGCGCTGCGGGGTCAGCGACGCCGCGACCACGACCTTCTGCTCCTTGATCTCGCGGATCCGCTGCGCGATCAGCTCCGGCTTGACGGGCTCGCGGTAGATCTCCTGCATTTCGCGCGTGGCGAGATCCTTCGGCAGTTCGGAGATGCGCTCCAGCTGCTCGTCTGCGTCCTCATAGCGGGTGAAGATCCCCTCGAGGTTCAGCACCGCCAGCCCGCCCAGGCGCCCGATGATGCCGGCGCTCTCCGGGGAGACGACGCCGTCCATCGCGGAAGCGAGCATCGGCAGCTCGAACTGGTAGGGCCCGAGCTTCCACGAGATGTCGATGTCGTCGGGGTCGCGCGTGCGCCGCGAGGGCACGATCGCGATGTCGTCGAAGCCGTATGCGCGACGGCCCTTCTTGCCGCGTCCGATCTCTATCTCCATCGCTGCATCCTCGCATTCGTGGCGGACATCCCAATGCATGTCACGCGCCACAGCAGCCCGCGCCCGGCGGCGCCGGAGGTGCTCCGGTAGGGCGCCATCATGGGCTTGTGGGGGGCGCGCGTCAAGTGAGGCTGAGCATAGCAATCGCCACACCGCCGCTAATGCCCTTGGATATGCTCGAATGAGGATGAGCGACGGCACTCGAACACGCTACGAGCCCGCTGCGATCGAGGCCCGTCGCCAGGCCGCCTGGCGCGAGCGCGACGCGTTCGCGACGCCGCCGCTGCTCGATGAGCACAGGCACGTCTACATCAAGCCGTCGGCGCCGTTCACGTCGGGGAACGTCCACATCGGGCACGTGCGCAGCTACTCGATCGGCGACGCTTACGCGCGCTTTCGCCGGGCTCGCGGCGACGCCGTGCTGTTCGCGTTCGGCTTCGACGCGTTCGGCCTGCCCGCCGAGCTCGGCGCGATCGCCGGCGGCGAGCCGCCGAGCGACTGGGTGGCGCGCTGCGCCGCGCACATGACCGGCCAGCTGCAGCGACTCGGCTTCTCCTTCGACTGGGAGCGCTCGTTCCTGAGCTCCGACGCGATCATGTACCGCTGGTCGCAGTGGCTGTTCCTCGCGCTGCTGGACGCCGGTCTCATCTACCACGGCGCGGGCAACGTCGACTGGTGCGACAACTGTCAGACGACGCTCGCCTCGATCCAGGTCGAGGCCGGCGGCACCTGCTGGCGCTGCCACGGGCCCGTCAGGCTGATCCAGCTGCCGCAGTGGTACCTGCGGATCAGCGCCTACGTCGAGGAGAACGACCGGCGCATGGGAGAGCTCGACGCAAGCGGCATCTGGGACGACGTCGCGCTCGCATCCCAGGAGATCGTGCTCGGGCGCGTCGACGGCGTCGAGCTCGACCTGACCCAGCCCTCCGGGCCGGGGGTGGGCAGCGATCACTCGCAGCTGACCGCCTTCACCCCCCACGCCGATGCGCTTGCGCAGGCACGCTTCGTGGTCATGTCCGCACGCCATCCCGACGCCGATGAGTGGGCATCCGAGCCAGCCGTGCACGAGCAGCTCGAGCAGCTGCGCTCGGGCGGCTGGGAGCGCGGCTCGCGCGAGGCCGAGACGATCCCGGTGATCGACACCGGGCGGGTGGTCAGCGCCCCGGACGGGTCGGCGCTGCCGGTGCTCGTCTCGCCGCTGGTGGACTCGCGCTTCGGACCCACCGTCGTCCTCGGCGTACCCACGCAGGACCGCACCGACGAGGTGATCGCCCGCCGGCTCGGCATCGAGTTCCCTGACGAGCCTGACGAGCCCGATGGCGGCGCCGCTTTCGCGGCGGCCCGCCCGGCGGTGCGCTACAAGGCCTTCGACTGGGTGATCTCGCGCCAGCGCTCGTGGGGCACGCCGATCCCGATCGTGTACTGCGAGCAGTGCGGCACGGTGCCCGTACCGCGCGATCAGCTGCCGGTGGTGCTGCCGCTGGAGCTGCGACCGACGGGCACCGGCAACCCGCTGGCGGAGCTCGAGGAGTTCGTCAACACGACCTGCCCGTCCTGCGGCGCGCCCGCGCGCCGCGAGACCGACACGCTCGACTGTCACTTCGATGCGTTGTGGCTGTGGATCCCCGCGTGCGTGCCGGCCGAGTCGCGCGCGGACTCGCTCGAGAAGATCTTCGCGCTGGCGGACCTGCGCCGCTGGCTTCCCTCCGAGCGCCTCGTCGCCGGCTCGGACAGCGGCAACTTCGTGTTCGACCAGCGGATCGTCACCAAGGCGCTGCGCGACATCGGGCCGCTGGCGTTCCTCGCCGACGGCGAGCCGTTCGCCGGCTGCCTGTTTCACGAGATGGTCACCGCCGACGGGCGCAAGATGAGCAAGCATCTCGGCAATGTCGTCGACCCCGACGAGCTCGTCGCGCGCTACGGGGCCGACACCGTGAGGTTGGCCGTGCTCTACGCCGCCAGCCCGCAGAAGTCATTGAACTGGACCGACTCGGCGGTGCTGCGCTGCAGCCGCTTCCTGGCGCAGGTGTGGGAGTACTCGCACGCCACGATCGCGCTGCGGGCGGCGGCCGAGGGCCGAGACGACGGCGAGCAGATCGGAGACACGACCGAGCACCTGCGGCTGAAACTGTCGCAGTGGTGCGAGGCCGGCGTGGGACGGATCACGAAGGACATGGAGAGCCTCGAGATGCACAGCGCCGTGCGCAACGTGATGCGCCTGTTCGACCGCATCAAGGACTTCGACAAACGGGTGGTGGCCCGCGAGGGGGAGCTCAGCGGCGCCAACATCGACGCGCTCGTCGACGCCCTTACGGTGCTTGCCCAGACACTCGGCCCACTGGCCCCGCATCTGGCCGAGGAGCTGTGGATCGCGCTCGGTCACGACGAGCACACCGCACAGACGCCGTGGCCGAGCGTATCGTTCGGGGTACCGGCATGAGCCTCCAGACCGTACAGAGCCCTTCGACGGGATCCAGGCAGCGGACACGCTCGTGCGCGACGGGCCTCGTCTGCCACCGCTGCGAGCACAGCTACCCGCTCGAGCAGGCGATCTTCGCGTGCCCGGACTGCGGCAAGGGACTCGACGTCGTGTACGACTACGAGCTGGCCGCACACCACTTCAGCGAGGTGCCCAGCTCCGAGCGCCCGCAGAACATCTGGCACTTCGAGGAGCTGCTGCCGATCGTCGACGCCTCCGCGCAGGCACGCGTCGGACAGCACTCCGGCTACACGCCGCTGATCCGCGCCGACCGGCTGGGCGCCGAGCTGGGACTCAACAACCTGTATCTCAAGGACGACTCGAGCAACCGGCCGAGCCTGTCCTACAAGGATCGCGTGGTCTCGATGTCGGTCGCGCGGCTGCTCGAGCGCGGCGGCACCGAGATCGGCTGCGTGTCCACCGGCAACGTCGGCACCGCCGTCGCGTCGATGGCCGCCAAGGCCGGCGTCGACGCTTACGTCTTCTACCCCAACCGGCTCGAGGACACCAAGGCGCGCGCGTGCATGGCGCTCGGCGCGAAGGTCTGCCAGGTGGAGGGCAACTACGACGAAGCCAACAAGCGCTGCCGCGAAGTCGCGGAAAGCACCGGCATGGACTTCGCCAACATCACGCTGCGCCCGTTCTACGCCGAGGGCGCCAAGACCGCGGCGTTCGAGATCGTCGAGCAGCTCGACTGGCAGTCGCCGGACCACATCATCACCGCCGCCGCCGGCGGCACGCTGTCCTCGCGTCTGCACAAGGGGCTCGTCGAGCTGCAGCTGCTGGGCCTGTCGGAGACCGACCCCACACGCATCCACATCGCCCAGCCGAGCGGCTGCAACCCGATCGCCACTGCGATCGTCGCCGAGGAGGCCGAGATCCACGCCGTCACGCCCGAGACGGCGGCGCACTCGCTGGCGATCGGCAATCCCGGCGACGGCTATCTGGTGATCGACGCGGTGCTCAAACGGGGCGGCACCGGCGGCTTCGCCAGCGACCCGGAAATCTTCGCCGGGATCGACCTGCTCGCCGCCACCGAGGGTCTGCTGACCGAGCCGGCCGGCGGCACCACGGTCGCCGTGCTCGAGAAACTCGCCGCCGCCGGACGCTTCGCGCCCGACGATACGGTCGTGGCGATCATCACCGGCAACGGCCTGAAGACACTCGACGACCACCCACCGAAGCCGTGGCCGGACAAGGTCGACTGCGAGCTCGACGCGATGCTGGCCGCGCTCAGCGAGCTCAAGAGCAGCGGCACGCTCGTGGACAGCGCGCGCGCGCAGCTGCACTTCTAGCGCCGGCGCTTGGCTTCGCCGCCAGCCGGCGGGTATAACAGGCACGAGATGGCAAGTCCGTTCGCATCGCCACGGGAGTTCCGCGACGTGATGGATCGTGTGTTTCAGATGATGAGCGAAGATCCCGACATGGGACCGCGGCTGCGCGACGCCAACGTCCCGCAGCGGTTCGAGTTCACGGACGTCGGCCTCGTGTTGAATGTCAGGGCCGGGCGATCCCATGGGAAGTCGAACCTGGTCTGGGTGTGGGGCGACAAGATCGACTGGTCGCCGAAGGTGCGCATGACGATGTCCTCGCAGACGGCCAACCGCTACTTCCAGGGTCGGGAAAACATCGTCTACGCGATCGCCAGGCGGCGCATCAAGACCGGCGGTGATATCCGCGCGGCGCTCGAGCTGATCCCGATCACCAAACCCATCTACGAGCGCTACCGCAAGCTTGTCGCCGAGGAGTATCCGCACCTGAAGGTGTAGTGAGCCGCTAGCCGGACGCGGACTCCGGCAGCTGTTCGCTCAGCTTCGAGGCGAACACGAATGGCGGGTAGGCACTGGCTCTGAGAAGCACGCCCGCGGCGCTGCGCGGCTGACCGGACGCTCGGTAGAGCTCGGTGTCATAGCCGCTGCTCGCCGTGCACGGAACTTCGGCGTGATCGCCGGCCATGAAGCCGTAGTAGAAGACGTGCGCGGGCGCGATCGCGGGAATCAGGCCGTTGACGAGATACGACGCATCGCTCGCCTGCTGCGCTTCGCCCCGCACCCGGCCGTGCGCGCAGTAATAGGCGCCGACCTCGGTGAACCAGATCTGGGCACCCGCGCCCTCGCCTGGAAGCGCCTCCTCGAAGCGCAGCACGCTCGCGTCACTGTGCGCCTTCACCGAGCGATACGGGTGGATGCCCCAGATGCCGGGAGCGAAGGCGAGCGCGCCGATATACGCCTGCGCATAGCCGACGACAGAATCGCTGTCTTCGAAGTCACCCGCGATCACCTGGCAGCCGTGACGCTCGCAGATCGAGTGAGCCCAGTTCGCGATTTCGCCGGCTTTGACGGCGGTCTCGCGGCCCTGGTTGTTCGGCTCGTTCCACGACTCGACGTAGCCGATCGGGGCGCCGCCGCTGGCGGCCTCATCGAGCAGCGCCTCCAGAGCTCGCTGGTATTCGCCGGCCGAGGTTGGATAGGAGCCGGTGTAGCTGGTCAGGGCGATGACCGGCGCCAGACCCAGACCGCGAACGTCAATCAGCCACGCTTCGAACCGTTCGCGGTAGTCGCCGTCCGCATTCGGGCCATCGCTCGCTTCGTCCACGGCGTTCCACTGCAGCGCGTAGCGCGCGAGCGTTATCTGGCCGACCCAGGCCGCGCGGAAGAACCTCGCGAACGAGCTGTCGGAGAACGAGCCGTCCCAGACGGGAAGACTCTGGTCGGAGATGCCGTCGACGTAGCGGGTGGCCGCACGAGCTGTCGCGGAGCCGGCCAACAGGCCGACGGCGAGCACGGCGACGCACAGGCCAAGGGCGTGCATGCGAGACCACCTAACGCTGTGGGCAGCGGCATTCCCCATATGTATCGAGCGTAGGACCGGCGTGGGCGCGCCCCCGGCGATCACCGCGGGGCCGGCCGCTAATAGAAAGCCCCCGCAAGCGGGGGCTTTCCTTAGCAGATCGATAAGCCGGATCCTGTCGTTGAGCAGCCATCCATCTAAGCGGCCTACCTGGACCTCGGCGGGTCACCTGCAAGCGGTCCTGTTTGGCCTTGCATCGGGTGGGGTTTGCCCAGCCGTCGCGTCGCCGCGACGCTGGTGCGCTCTTACCGCACCATTTCACCCTTGCCGGCCCGCCGTTCACGTGGGACGGCGGACGTAGGCGGTTTGTTTCTGTGGCACTTTCCCGCGGGTTTCCCCGGGTCGATGTCTCGACCACCCTGCCCTTTGATGTCCGGACTTTCCTCGAGGGCCGATCGCCCCCGCGGCTGCCTGATCTGCACAGTCAACCTAGCGCGAACAGCGCGTGCTGTGAAGGCGTGGGTCCGGCGCCGCCAACGGGCTGCCACGCAGCCGCCTCCGCCTACACCTTCCTGAGCAGCCCCACCACGCGGCCGAGCACCTTGACCTCCTTGCTGCGAATCGGCTCCATCGTCTCGTTCTCTGGCTGCAGCCGGATGTGGTCAGCCTCGCGGAAGAAGCGCTTTACGGTCGCCTCCTCGCCGAGGAGCGCTACGACCACCTCGCCGTCGCTCGCCGTGTCCTGAGGATGCACGACGACGTAGTCGCCCTCGAGGATGCCCGCATCCTTCATCGAGTCGCCGCGGATCCGCAGCAGGTACTCGCCGGCTTCGCCGCCCGCGATCTCGGGAACCGACACGTACTCTTCGATGTTCTCCTCGGCGAGCATCGGCTGTCCCGCCGCGACCGAGCCCAGCAGCGGCAGGCCTTCGCTGCGGACGATGCCGCGAACGCTGTCCACCGCATTGCCCACCGCCCTGTCGAGCAGCTCGATCGCGCGCGGCTTGGACGGGTCGCGGCGCAGCAGGCCGATCTTCTCCAGGTTCGCCAGATGGGCGTGCACCGTCGACGACGAGGCCAGCCCGACAGCTTTGCCGATGTCCCGCACCGTCGGCGGGTAGCCGTACCGGGCCGAGTACTTCCGGATGAAGTCGAAGATCTCCTGCTGGCGCTTGGTCAGATCCATGTCTGGGTGCCTCCCTGTCGGAGTGGATTGCGACCTGCGACGAACATGTGTTCGCACTGTAGCGACGGTGCAGGACGGATGCAAGCGCGGGCCGGGTCGGCCGCTCGCGACCAGCGAGACCGCCGGGCTATACTCGCCCCCCTGCGCCCGTGGCGGAATTGGTAGACGCGCAAGGTTGAGGGCCTTGTGAGCTTCACGGCTCGTGGTGGTTCGAGTCCACTCGGGCGCATAGAAAGACCAGAAACCATCATGCAGGTGCGCGGCTCCGCGAGCAGGACGGTTCGCGGAACTTCGCCTGCCGGCCGCAACGTTCGGGTAGCCGTCACCGCCAGCGCGTGATCCAAGCTTTGCGTTGGCGGGTCAGTGCGTCAAGCTCCGGTCCACGGCCGGCGGCGTACTGCACCGGTCCGGCGCACGTCGGGGCCGCTGACGGCGAGGCGACCGCAGCAGACGGGCCGCCAGCGGACGGCAACCTCACCGATCAGCCGCTCCCGATCGTCGCGCAGCGGCTCAGCCCGAAGCTCGGCGATCGCCAACGCCACGATACGGTCGAGGCCGACCGCGCCCTTGGGCAGGTGGACCTTCCTGAGCCACCGATCACCAACGCGGATGCGGCGACCATGCGATCGGGCTCTCGCCGTCTCAGGGCCTGTACACGTTGATGATCTTGAACGCCTGCTGCTGTCCCGCCGGCAAGCCCGCTTCCCGGAACTGATCCCACTCGACGCCCACCGCGTTGTCCACGTCAGTCGGCTCAATCGATTCGTTGAACGCGTGTGGTTCTTCCACCGTCGTCTCCACCGTGTGCCAGATCCCATAGTCAGTGAATTGCGCGCCCACGCAGCGTCCTTCGACTTCTTCGTCATCGACGTCTTCTTCCGCGGTGTCGTTCCAGCAGCCCTCCCCAAACGACGACCAAGGCAATTCTGCCGTTTCCAAGAAGCCGCCCACGGCTCCCGATTCGGCGTTCTCGCCGCCAACGAACCGTCGCGAGGTCGCTTCAAAGACACCCGTGCCGAAGTCATCGCCGCCCACATACAGGTCGCCGGCGTAGATGGCACGGAAGTACAGCGGGCCAGTCGAGGTGTTCGTGAGGTCATACGTCGACGTGAACTGGTCGGCGCCGTTGACATACGTCGTTGTCTCCGTCACACGCGCGTCTTCATAGCCTTCATAGTCAGCCACCTTGAACACCGTCACCTGCGTGTAAGGGTCGCCCGTCGTGCCCGAGCCTGTGACCGGCGACTGCGACACGGGCGCGTACAGGTCAAGGCCGTGCGGCCCAGCCGCGCCTTCAAAGCCCCACGTCGTCCCCTGCAGGGCGGGCGGCTGGCCCGAGCCTGCAGCCGGAAACGCCAAGAAGAACCCGCAGTCGCCAATGCTGCCCCCCGGCGGGAAGTAGTTGTCGCCGCTTGTTTCATAGCTTGACTGGCACTGCCCCAGCTCGCCCACCGACACCGTCAGCGGGCCGCCAGGAAAGCTCACCACGCCCGCTTCCGTGTCAGTCGTGATCGGCTCCGGCGCCGGTGCCGGTGGCGGCTGGGATGGCGGGGGCGGCGGCGTGCTCACGATCGGCGGCGGAGCCGGCGGCCAGTGCTTGGGGATGCTCGGGTCGTGCAGCAGCAGGTTCGCCTCTTCCACCCAGCCCTTCGGGTCGGGGTGGTACCAAGTCGCGTGCGACGCGATCGTAGAGTCGGTGAGGGGCTCCACGAACCAGCGCTTTGGGTTCGAGCTCTCCGCCGACAGTTCGTGGCCTTTGAACAGCGCCTTCGTCTTCACGAACACAAAGCTGGACGTCGCGTACTGGCTGTTGAGCTGGTTCACGATCCGCTGCTGGATCGTGTCGCCTTTGTCCTCAATGCTGCGCAGCCATTTGCCCACGTTATACGCGTCCGGCGTGCCCCCATTGATCTCGTAGTTCAGATCGCTCTCCAGGTACGGGTAGCCCAGCAGCGCGATCGTCGCCTGCGGGTTCGCCCGTGCGTGGATTTCGCTCAGCACGTGCTTGACGCGGCTTTCTATAGCCCCGTCGTTCAGTAGCCGTTCCGCCTGTGTCAGCAGGCTTTTGCAGTTGTCGGGGTCCAGGAACGCGGAGATCAGGCAGTTCTTGACGATGCCCGCAAAATTGACGTCGTCGCCACCGATCGTCAGCAGGATCAGGCCGAAGCTCGAATTCACAGAGTCCAACTGCGGGTTGCGACCGCTCGTGGTCAAGAAGAACGAGCTCGTCTTGTCGCCGCTGCACGCGGACGTCGCGTAGGAGGTGGGCTGGTCGTATGGCGGCTGCTCCAGTGCCTTCGCATACAGGTCCGCATAGTTCTTTGGTGACTGCCAGCAGCCCGCCGGGCCCTGGTAGGAGCCCGCGCCGTTGCCCGCCGAGTAGGAGTCGCCCATCACCAGGATCGGAAGCACTGGGTAAGAGGCGCTCGCCGCTGGTGCGGCGACGGTCAGCACAGACGCCAATGCAAGTACGATGACGAAGATCAAACGGCGCAAAGCGTGGCTCCTGTCGAATTGGCGGGGTCCGAGCTGGGCGCAATCATACCGGCGATTGTCCTGCTGTCGCGGATGGTTCGGGGAATTGGATTTAGGTCATTGCAGTGCCGGTGGGCTGGTTGTGGTGACCGGGCCGCAACAGCTGATCGGAGCCGCACGCCGGTGAGCAGCTCTGGCGCGAGGGATGGGCCGGCCTCATAGCCGCCAGCGCCGCGCGTCCCGGCTCGCTCATCACGTGCGTGTTCGCCACCGACTCGCTGCCAGCTGAGTGCACGCCGCTGGACGCGAGCACCGTGAAGTCGATCCCACCACCGCCGCGCGGCATGACCACCTGATCCTTGGCGATGTCGCGTGCCGCCGCGCGCAAGGCTGGCAACGCCCGCGCCACGGTGGCGCGCTCCTTTACCCTCACCGCGAGGCGAACCACAGTCCTCGAGCCGCCTGCGGCCGAGCTGGGTACTCGGGTCGTCGCTGCCGACCTTCCGAGCCCGCCTCCGCTCGGGGGCCGGTTGAGACAATCAGGCCGGTTGAGACAATCAGCGACGCGGACATACCGGTGGCCAACGCCGGCCTCGAGGCCGCAGACGATCTTGCGCCGCTGGAGGCGGCCGCTCGCGGGCCTAAACTGCTCCGCGTGGCACGAACGCGCACCCACGAGATAGGTCCCACCGCGAGGCCAGTCGCGGTGCCCGAGAATCTGGGTGATCTGTCATTGCCGAAGGCCATGGGTCAGGTAGAGCTTCCCTTGCACGTTCGCTGGAGCGGCCCGCCGATGACATATGACCTGGATGATCCGATCGATCGCGCCCGCGTCTATGAGCAGGTGCTCAGGGAGGGTACCGAGGACGACGTGCGCTTCTACATCGACCCAGACCAGCTCGCCGACATCTTCGATGAGCTGGTTCTACCGGCGTCCGTGCGAGAAGTATGGGCCGGCTGGCTAGACCGTCACCGCCACCTCTAACGTGTTGAGTCCGCTTCAGGAGCGGGTTGCGGAGATCATCGCCGGCTTGGATGAGGCAACAGATTTCGCTCTCGCCGGCGGCGGCGCGCTGATCGTCCGGGGCGATGTCCAGCGTCAGACCCGCGATCTCGACTTCTTCGGCCTGACCGCCGAGGCAGTCGATCAACTCGTTCCTTCGGTCGATCGTGCTCTTCGAGCCGCCGGCTTCACGGTGCGCCACATCCAGGAGAGCCACGGCTTCGCCCGCCTGATCGTCGAAAGCGGCGAGGATCGAACCGAGCTCGACCTCGGCACGGATGCGAGACTGTTCCCCGTCGAGCCCGGGAGCCCCGCTCCGCTCTTGAGCGGCGAGGAGCTGGCGGTCGACAAGGTGCTCGCGGTGTTCGGACGAGCCGAGGCGCGAGACTTCGTCGATCTGATGGCGATCGAGCCACGCTACGGCCTGGATCGGCTCTGCCAGCTCGCGGCGGAGAAGGACCGCGGCTTCCTCCCCAATGTCTTCGCTGACATGCTCGGCCAGTCGCTCAACACCTGCACGCGTTCGTCCTGGCTGAACGGGACGGTCGCGTAGTGCTTTTCGACGGCTGCTTCTACGAGGTCGATGGGCTGGTAGCCCTGGGGGCATTCCCCGCGCTGGTTCTTGGGGCAGACGAAGTACTCGTAGATCCCGCCGTTGCCTTTGTTTCTGGAGTAGACGAGCTGGCTGCCGCAGGTGCCGCAGCGGATCGTGCCCTTGAGGTAATGCTGGTGCTTGCGGTCGCGCTCACCGGAGTGCCGGTGGGCAACGAGCACGGCCTGGACCTGGTCGAACAGCTCCTGGCTGACGAGCGCCTCATGGCGGCCCTCGTAGACATGGCCCTTGTGGGTGACGTACCCGGCGTAGTAAGGGCTGCGCAGCAGTTTGTGCACACGCGAGAGCGACAACGGCTGTGGCCCGAGGCGCCGTGTCGCCCGCGTGCACAGACCACGGGCCTCCAACAGCACGGTGATGTCCGTCAGGCTGTAGAGCCCGGTGGCGTAGGTCTCGAATGCCCATACGACGATTGGGCCGCGCTCGGGGTCGATGGCGATCGTGCGTACCTCGCCGCCGTGTGGCAGCGGCTCGCGGACGTTCAGGTAGCCGATCGGTGCGAGGCCGGTTGTGCCGCCAACCTCGATCTTGCGTTTGATGTGCCGCGCTTGACCTCCTCGGAGATCTCGATGCGACGGGCGGCCGCCGCGGCGGCCATCACGCCCTCCAGCAGGATGCCGTGCGAGGACTCCTCTCCGATCGGCTCCTTGACCGAGACGAGCTTCGCGCTTGACCCATCAGGCAGCGCAGCCGTAGCGTCGCCGGCTCCTACAAGCCCATAGCGGCCCCGACGCGGGTGATGACCGCGCCGAGGCCCGGACACGAGAGAGGTTGATCTCCCATGCCCGCAAAGAAGCCTACCCCCGAGGCGATGCCCTCGAAAGAGCTGGTGCTGGCCGCAATCGAGCGCGCCGAGCTGCACCGCATGAAGCACGACGACCCCATCCTTTACCGAGGCAAACCCGACCGGCCCGGCGTATTGCTGGCAACCGTCAAGGAACACCTCGGGCTCGTCCGCGGCGGATGGTCGACCATCAGGCTGCGCCCCACATGGGAGGAACTCAAGGCAGCCCGTCTGATCGAGCAGGGGCGCGCGAACGGGTTGGTCGTTTGGAAGCTCTCCAGCCTCGGACAGAAGCAGCTCGATCGCGCTCGCCAAGCTGGCGACATCGGCTCGCTGCCCGAGTCACCAGCACCGGCAGTGGCGGGAGGCCCGCGCGATCGCAGCTGACCGGATCGGCGAGTTCGGCGAGATGCTACAAGCGCTCCTTGCCGAAGCTGCCGGCCTGCTCGACGCCCACGATCCGCCCGACTCGGACACCTGGCACACACTGAGCCAGCGCCTGCAACGCGCCTGCGAACGGATCGAATCAGCCAGCTACTGCCTACACGAGTGGCCCGAGCCCGACGACTCCCGGCCCGACAACCCCCCACCCGGCAAGGCCGGACGCCGCAGCATCCGACACGTCGACAAGGACTGACGCCGCGCGCACAACGGCACTTGTGCGACGTTCCTTATGCCCGACGGGAGTTTCGCCCCTAATCGGCCTAAAGATCGCCCTGGGCGCCAGCTTAGAAGCGAAGCGCCCAGGGCGTCTAGTCACTTTGACTACGGCTGCGTGGTTACGTCTGCCGGTGGTCCTGCCACGGTGTTAGTGGCTGACCCGTTTGGACCATTGAAGCTCGTGCCAGTCACTGAACCAGACACACGAGCGAGATACACATTTTCGTGAACGGCGAGCGATTGGCTGGACCCATCGGAGAGATGAGCGCTGACGGTGCCCACCCCATCCGGTACTACTCCGGCGACCGTCTCCACCCCTGGAGACTTGTCGCTACCAGAAATAAGCACCAGCTTCCCGTCCGCCGCCGCCGAGTTGGTCGTGCAGCTGGCACTGCCATTCGCAATCAGGCAGACTGAACCTTTACCAGGGACTACCCATGCATCACCTTCGCTCAAGCCCTGGACGCGCCGTGCAAGTGCGAGGTTGGCGCCAGAGGCACCCGAAAAGGCCACTTCGTCTTGCGGTAGCACCGTGTCGGCCGCTGTCTGCGACCGCCGAAGGATTTCGAACGATCCGAGATCGGAGCTTTCGATTGTGGTCGCCACTGAGCCTGTCGCTTCGGGCGGAACATCGGTTGAGCTGTCAGTGGTGCCCAGTGCGATCGCGCCACAGACGAGAACTACGAGACCGGCCACACAGGCGACTGCAACAAGGCGATGAGCGGCTAGTTTTCGCCGCAGTTGGCTAAGAAAGTTCATCAGTTCCACCACCCCCAGCCAGTGTAGTAGGCGCTGTTGCCTTCGTCATAGACGAACCCGTAGCCTTCCTGACTTTCACTTCCCCCGCGCCAGTACACTTCGTCATACGTACCTCCGTTACCGTCGCACGCAAACCTGAACCACGTGCCGCCGTTAGAGTTGCTGACGCCGGTACAACTACCCTTGCCTTCGCCATAGGTGGCCCAGCTCTCAGTCTCTTTATAACTGTCGTTCTGATGGACACATAGCGAGTTAGAGGGTGGGCTCAACCAGTGGCCCGGTCCGCAGTAATCTCCCGCACCGGCCCAGGCGGCCGGGGCGGCAGCTGCTAGCCCGCCGATCGCACACATCACGCCGATGCTGAGCGATGCCGCGGTAGCCACGAGGCTGCCTCGCAACGTCGTTCGTCTCGTCTTTCGTCTCACTGCTAGTCACCCCGTTCGTCTTGGTTTCTGGTCCAGCAGGACCCCGACCTTTTACGGCCATCGGCATCATACCGATGGCGATATTCGGGTCAGTAGAACCAGCTATCCCAACCTTCGGAAGGGGCGAGATCTCCTCTCACTGCGCCATTTACAACCTAGTTCAACATGCCGAAATTGCCGGCCGATTGTTTCTCACGCAGAGGCCCGTCTGAGGCTATTCGGGTATGCGGGATGCGCTCAGCCTGGGTAAGATCTGCGCCGTCAGGTTGGCCGCGGCGCTCAGTAGCGCTCCGACCGGCCGAGCACCCCGGGCTCCACTATCTTGACGAAGGTCGAGCCGGCTCAGTCCCATCGGGGGGCTGAGCCTTCGGCGTCCCAGAGATCGGGCGAAAGTCGAAGCGCCACGGTGACGATATTCCCGCGAAGCGACTACGCGGAGCCTGCCAGAAGACGTAGCGCCCCCCTTGCAACCCAAACGAACCGCCGGGAAGGACCCGAGACATTGGACGCCGGCGCCATCTTGACCGACGGCCGTCCCACCGGCTCGCCCAACAACACCTCAACAGCCCGTCGCCCTTGCGCAGCCCGAGTTACGCGGTTGTAAACCGCCCTTGGCATCCATTCCGATAGTCGCTACAGTTGGCTCGCTCGAACTATTGCGTCCTTCAACCGGATGCTCGGGACGAGCGAGGACGAATCGGGGCGCCGACGAAGAGCGCCTCCGCACGCCATCAACAACGATACCCACCCATTGTGAAGGGAGGTGTTCCCATGAGTTTTGCGATACGCAGGGCTCTCAGAGGTCTCGTGATCGCCGGCTGTCTGTGCGCTGGGACGTTCGGCGCCAGTACGGTGATTGCTGCGCCTTCGGCCTTGGCGGTGTCTGGTGACTACTGCCAGGCCACATCACTCGCGCCCGGCGAGACCTGCACGCATCTTGTCCTGCACTACTTCATCGAGACGGAGGGCTGGAGTAAAGGAGGGACCGGAAACTGTAACGGAGTCGAAAGCGGCGGAAGCTGGGTAGGATACTCATGCGACGGTGACTCGTCCCCACCGGACGAAGTATATTGCACATCAGCATGTGACGGCCAAAGTGGATACGCGTTTATCCACGACCACAGTGCATACTCATCCGATGTATTTACGGGGTGGCTAGATGCGAGTCAATAAACGTAACTACCTAGTAGCACTAGCCGTCGCCGTCTTCATGGCTTGCGCCGCGGTCGGCGTAGCCGTTGCGTCAAGCGAAAGTGGTCCGCCCTCACGGGAAAGTTATGAAGCGGGCAGCCGGACCAGCTTGCTTGCTGCCCCAACATCGGCCCAGACGGCAGTTTTTGCCATCCTGGGTCGTGCACACGACGCCGCCGACACTGTCCCGAGTGAAGCCGCAGCGCAGGTTGAAACGAGCGGATCATTCAAGGGGCTCTTCGGCGCCAACATAAACCTCGCCAAGAAGGCACGCGGCTTTAGCAGCGGCGTGGCTTGGGTTGTCCCCGGCCATGACAGCATCTGCCTCGTAACTGGCTCGGAGGTCAACGCCAACGGCGCACCCCAGGCCGGTATGCCAGGCGGAGCGACCTGCGACCAGGAAACAGGCGTCGCTAAGGGACAGATGTACGTAGTGTCCGGGAGCCGTAACGCGCCTGGCAAGCAGTTCATCGCGGGGGTAGTCCCCAATGGTGTCACCCAGGTGACGCTTGAACTAGGAGGCGGTGCTGCGCCTGTAGTTTCGCCGGTCCACGAAAATGTCTACATGACAATGGTATCGGGCTCCATCTCGTCGGTCTCATTTGATGGCCCGAGTGGAGCAGTCAATCTCGATCACGTCGGACCGTAGGCGGCGTCGGGGTCGTCGCCGCAGAATGAGTGCGGCGACGACCCTACACCCGCTGCTACGATAGATGCCGTTGGTGCGCGTCAGACTGCACACCCGTGCTCCAGCCGCTTGGCCGGGACGTCTGCTTTCCCGTATGGAGGTTTGATCGGGTGCCTTGGAAGTACCTTGCCCTGCTCATAGCGGTCGGGATCACTGGGCTCGCGGTAGGCATAGGCATCGCCGATCACGGTGGCCGCGCCAAATCCACGAGCAGAAGCGGGGCCGCTGCCGGCAAGGCCGAAGCGGCAGCAACTAGCGGTAACGCCATCGCCCGCGAACTTGCGATCCTGCGGCGGCCCCGCAACCGGGCCACCGATACGATTCCAAGCGAATATGTGGCTCAGCTCGCGCAGACCCAACTGAGTGCCCGCGGAGGTGCTGAGCTCGCGCAGGCGCGGCGCGCTGTCGGTCTGCACCGCGGCGCAGTCTGGGTCGTGCCCACGACCATCGGTGTCTGCCTACTAGCCGACTGGACGGAACAGGACGCCACCGGCCCTCGGGCACGACCCCTGCTGGCGCTTTCCTGCGAGCCCAGCGGCTCAATCACGGATGGCGGCCCTGTCGTGACAAGCCCGAGTGACCATGCCCGCACCATCCTGGTCGCCGGGATCGTCCCCAACGGCATCAACACGGTGCGTGTCCACTACACCACCGGCCGCCATGAAATACTCCCGGTCAGCGAAAACGCCTACGCCGCAGCGGTGCGTGGGAGCGCCTCGCTGAGCTTTCTTGGACCGCAGGACATCTACCACCACATCGCCACGCTGCGAGTCCCAGCCCGGCCAAATACACGCTGCCACCAGCTGTCCGCGATCGACACGATCTGCGCGAGCAGCCCCCATGCGTGAGCTGCGCGAGCCCTGGAAGCCACCAAGCGCAGCAGCTGATGCGTCGCTGCGCGCACACTGGCACTTGTGCGACGCAGCGGAGCTCACGACTCCACCCCTTCCGATGCCAGCCGCATCCCCGGTCTGTCCGCGAGCACGTTAGTATGCCGGCCGTGCCGCCTAACCATCAACCGGAATCTGTCCATTCCGCTGCACGACTACGTCCTAGCGACCGGGCGTTGGGGAGGCTGGCCATGATGCAGCAGGCACCACGTCACTATGGAGAGCGGCGTACCGAGTACATCCAGCTCAAGGACGATCACCATTACGGAGTCAGGGTCGTGCAGCAGCTCACGGTGCCCACTCATGCTGACCACGGCTCCGACTCGGTCGAGCAAGAGCTGTTGGTGCCGCTTGGCGAGTTCGCAAAGGATCGACTGCCAGATCTCACCGTGACCGCACCCGACGGTCAGCTGTTGCCAGTGCTTGGCCGTGCTGCGCGCGGCGAGGCCGTCGCGACGCTCTACACGAGTCGATGGCAGCACATCATTTTCAAAGACCTCGTCGAGGCCCACAAAGAAGAGGCTGCCAAATTGTGGAGGTTACGATCGCCCGAGTCGTGACGCGGCCCATAGGTGACGCGGAACGCGTGGTAGAAGAACTGAAAGCGCTGCTCAGCGCCTACTGCGAACTCAATCGCCCGGGCACCTCTAGCCGCACACGAGTGCTCGTTGACCGAGACGATTTCTGGACAGGACTCAGAAGCTTGGCGCAATCTCGCCTACTCATCGCCAAATTTCACGGTGCACCGGAGCAAACCTACAATCTTACGATCAGTTACACTGAGTCGTTCAACCATGATAGCTACGGCAGCAGTCATATTCGTGGTCTTCTCGCCTGGCTCGGTTTGATCGCGATCCCTATTTCCCGTCAGGCTGCCAACTGTGGTCAGGCGGCGTCGTTCTGGACAATCGCATCTGCCCCGCCGGGCGTCGAGATTCTTCGGATCTTTTGGCAGAGCGACCGAGAAGACACTGCGGTCGACGAGTCCATATCCGTAGACGCTGAGCGAGCCGTCGTGGGTCGCTATGAATGGACGGGCGACAAGCCTGAGGAAAACGAGCTCCTTGTTGACGTCCAGATTGCGCCCTCTGCGTCGATACTCAGCACGATTGGCCTCGCGGCGATCTTGCTCTATCTCTTGCGTTATGTCTATCAGGGCTTTCCACGACCGGGGGTTAGCGCCGAGGATCGGACCGTCTTGATTGGCCTGGGAACAATTCTTGTGACGATCCCCACTACCATCGCTGGCGCGCTGGCGTACCGAGGCGAGAGCTTCAGCCGGTATGCCAGTCGCGGCCCAAGGCGAATGATTGCGCTTTTGAGCGCCCTCGGCGCACTGCTTGCGGTCGTTGTGAGCTTGAAAGGTATCACCGGATTCGCCGAAGTCGCCGCGTACGTGCTCTCCGTTTACTGCGTGTTCGTCATCGGCATATTTGGGTACATCCAGTTCGGCTTTCGATGGCGTAAGAGCGCACGGACAAGGTGGCATAAGCGAACGGGCGCCGCGTCGCCCGACCGGTGTCGGAAACATCAGACGCTGCTAGCCGCAGGCTTCTTCGCCTTCTGGATGCTCATGGTGATCATCTTCGCAAAAGCGGAGATAGTCCTGCAAACCGGGCACTTCTTCACTTCTTCACTTCTTCCGGCACTTCCCGTTGGAAATCTGGCATGCCTGGATCTGATTGTCTTGGAGCATGACCGCGCGCAGGTGTATACTCAAGCGAGTGGGCCGGCTATGTGCCTACAGAAAGTGAAGGTGTTCTCATGAGTAGTCCGGAGTCTGGGTCGGAGCCCGAGCAAACAACCGGCGGCGCCAACTCGGCACACGCCTCTCCGGCAGTCATCGTCGCGGAGTCGGTGACGCGGAGCGATATCGCAACGCCACTGTCGCCGCACATCAAGCGACTGAAGCAGCGTAAGGACGGGCCGTACTTTGTCGCGCCCGATAGTGTTGAACCACTACCAAGCGATATGTGGTCTGATCTGAACCCTCAGACGGTCGAGAAAGAGGCTGCTATGTTCCCCGAACTCGTCGAGGTGTCGCCCTCAACCGACCGCGACAACCCACGCCCTAGACATGCGGTTCCGCAACCTCAGCGTAAATTTCTGCAAGGAATCGGGGATGCTGGTATCAAACTACTGACAGAGTTGGAGCGCGGCCTCTAAACGCTGTGCGCAGAGCGCGCAGCGCCAAGAGAGGGCACGACACTGTCGGAACTAGCGGCGCCGGGGGCGCGAGTGTCGTCCATTGCCGCTTGTGCGACATGTCACGGCGGTCAGCTATGAAGATCACTCGGCAAATCGCCAGCAGGTTCTACCAGTCACTGGTCCAAGGTGCCCACTTTAGCCCACCCTCAGTCCAGCGATGGCATGGCCGGCCGTTGAGATCGAATGCGAACAGCTCGATCGTATCGGGGGTGCGGCTCGCAACCGTTAGGGGTCCTTGGACCACGCTATCTAGCCATTGAACTTTGCCCGCTACGGGCCATCCTTCCTCGCCGGACTCCCAGGCGCGATACCAGACGAGGCCGTCGGGAGTAAGCCCAAAAAGTATCTCGTCACCTGTCTCACGACGGACTGCGGCGAGCTGCTGCGTCTTGGGCTCACTCATGGACTCAATGCGCGACCATCCTTGTTGGCGTAGCCACCAGCGGTATCGCACCTCAGAGTTGGGTCCCACCCAAAAGATCTCAAGATGGTCCGGGTCTCTCGAAACCATCGCCGCACTTTGGCCTGCTTGCGAGACATTGCCCACCTGAATCGAAGGTGGCTTAACAACACATGACTCGAAATCGCCACTATGGGCCGTATCGAAATATTCCGCAGTATCTACTACTTCGCAGCCTATTCTCTCAAGACGTTTGAGAAATTCATTTCGTCGGGCCGGTGTGTTGTCGAGACGTACCCTGTTCAGACCGGCAAGATCGCTCGCCTCCCTCACGGACCCGAGTTCCACGAGAATGGTGTGCTCTTGATCCACTCCCATCGCCATTCCAGCCTCAAGTATCACGTTCTGGCGGGGCTGGGTACGAATTTGGACCTCGCCGGTATCGTCGGGACTCGCGAGCTCTGGCAGAAGGCCCGCGCGCTCCTCGGGGGTCAAGATGACTACCACAGCCTGAGCCACATCCATTGCGGCACGAACTGCTGCGAGATTGTGCGGAGACCCCATCCCGGTCTCGGAAACCGCCTGGTGCCAGGGAATTGGTGCGAGTTCAACGGAACGCAGGAACCGAAACATCGCATCGCGAGCCTTGAGGTTGCGTCCATGCACCACCATAACCCGCCTACCTCGTGCCGCCTCGGACTCTTGCGCCGTGGGGTCTGGAGCCAGGTCGACACGGGGCAACGGTTGCGACTCCGCTTGTGCGGCCGCAGGCCACCACGCCTCAGCCTGGGCGCGGAGATAGTCGGCAAAGTCCACAACGTCGGCCACTTGCAAGGCCGCGTGATCATCAACAGCAAATCGCATGTTCCCCGGCTGGCCGCCGTTGGGGCGCAGTAGCCAGCTATCGAGCATCGCAGCGTCCTCGAGCTGGCGGACACGTCCCTTGTTGAGCTCAAGACACGTTTCCATGTCGGCGGTGGAAACGATTGCCTCGTTGGCCGGGTTCGCGTAGCGCTCCACTCCAAGCCGGATTAGGCGGGCAAAGTCGGTGAGCAGGGGCCTCGCGTCATCAACAAACCACAGGCCCCGCGGGGTCAAGGCGATCACTTGCTGATTCACGTCTGGACCATCAGTGATGAGCCTCAGGCACCCTAGTGCCGGGGGGATTTGCCGGCCGATCGCGAGGAAGTCTCGGCGGGGAACAATCGCGAAGCGATCACGGGTAAGGCGGGCCGCATCTGGCCAGCGACCTTCGGCGTCATAACGCTCCCATACCACTTGGAGTACGTCGTGATGTTGATGGGCCCAGAGGCCGACCTCCTCCGGCATCCCGACGTCTTGAATCGCCATGTCCTTCATCATGATGGACCGCCTACAGGTCGAATCGCCGGTGACGACGCGGATCGCCAACGCGATAGCGCCGATCGACGTTGACCGCCATCGATAGTTGTTCAGCCGCGCCCTCAGGTTCCACCCGAATGCGCGGCAGCACACGGAGCAGGCCAAGCACAGCCCACCCCAGTACCTCTGTTCCCGGGAGCTGGGTGGAGGCGGCAACATAGTCTGTCGTCTTGCCCTGCAAGAGAAGCATCGCGAGCACGATCCGCTCGGGAACACCGAGCTCAGGCAAGAGCTCGACGAGGCTTGTCAGGGCCGACTGGCCGCGTGCCGCAAAGTCGCCGGCGACGAGCGGGTAGAGCGCCGTGAGCGCGTCGAAGACCTCCTCGATCGACGTCCCAAAATGGGTTGCGAGGTCGGCCGGCAGGGCCCCGCGGTTCAGCTCGAGCGCCTGCTCAAACTGCGCGGCTATCTCGCGGAGCGGTCTGCGTTCGCGAGTCTCGGAGAGCATCCTGTAGACGGTTGGGCGGCTCAGTCCGGTGAGCTGGGCCGCATCGACCACAGAGATACCGGCCCGGATCGCCCGCGGCAGCAGGTTTGCGATGCCCTGCATGGCCTTGTTGGCATCGGCGTGGGCTCTCTCACGCTCTTGAGCGAGTTGCGCGAGCGCGGTTCGGTACTGGGCCATATCGGCTTGCCGGTTGGCGTCGCCACTGAGAATGTTTGCCGCCATCGTCGCCGGAGCGTATCAGCTCATGGCAGAAGTGTAAAGCGTTGAGACGCGTACGCATAGATCCAGAGGTCACGCTTGCTTGCGAGGCGACGGGCTCGGAACTGACGAACCTGCCTCATCGTCGCCGGTACTCGGAGATGCTTTGATGCTGCCGGGTGCCGTTGCGGCTCTCATGACGTGGCCGCGACGGGTGCATAGGCGGCGACGACGCGCAGGATGGTTTCGGCTAGTTGTGGCAGATCGCACGATCGCTGAAATTGTCGCCGGCTCCGAATCAGAACGGAGCGACCTCAGCCCTCCACCATCGTCGTCCTGGTAGAGCCCCTTACAAGGGCCCACCGCATGACGCGATTACAACCTGCGTCCTACGGCGCAATACTCGCCAAGACATAGCGCCCCCGCCCGACCCGAACGAAGCGCGGCGCGGGACCGCGAACATCGGAGGCAAGCGCCCAGCTAACTGAGTTCGGCGAAACCGACTCGCCAAGCAATGCCTCGACGGCCGCGTGGACCTGCGTGGGCCGCATTGGCCCCTCGTGATCAGCGAGCACGCGCACGACCGCGCCCTGGACCCAGCCGGGTCGCCGAGCCCGACGCCGTTGACTCGCAACAACGCGCGGTGGCGCATCGCTGGCCCGCAATCGAGCCAACTTCTTCGCCAGATGCCCCAGCGACCGCTGGAGATCCTGGTTCGATAGTACTGTCGTCGCCTGCATTGATCTCCCTTGGCAATCTGTGGATCACACGCGCCCGGGGGTGCGGCGCGCGACATCCTTCCCGAGCGCTGTGCGGGCGCGCCCGGCACGCGCCAGCCCGCCTCGGGTGCGTGTGAATATGTCGGTCACGCGAGCCATCGGGGGTGAGCCTCGTGCTACGCTCGACGCTGACCGACGTAGGGGGTGGCAGGCGCGATGCGACGCTTCGCTGTTGTGTTCTCGGGAGTGCTTCTGATTGGCGTTCTCGCCGCTGGGCCCTCTAGCGCGTTCGCGGGGCCCACCGACTGGGCGGTCAACGGCGAGCCGCTGGCACCGGGCCAGGAAATCGCCGCCAAGTTCGCCTCCGTCTCGCCGGTCCAGCTGATCGTGCCCGGGCTGCACATCGACGTCACGTGCGCGAGCTGGAAGGCGAAAGCCACGCTCGTCGGCGGCGAAACCGGCACCGGCGAACTGGTCAAACCGAAGCTCGCGCGATGCTTCCAGATGGAAGCAGGGACCAACGTGGCGGTGAAAATCACGATCAAAAAGCTGACGCTTCGAACCGACCTCGATCACGCCGTGGGGACGGCCGCTACGACGGAATTCGAATTCTTGGGCATCTTCTTCAGAAAAGGCGGGAAAGAACAGGAAATCATGGGCATCGTCGACTCCTTCGGACCGAAGCCCGAAGGCAACCTGGTCGACTTCCCACAGCCGAGCCTCGCGGCCAGCACGCTGACAGTCGGCGGTGATCCAGCGGAACTGTTCGGCGAGGCGACCTTCAAGTTGGCCAAACACGCGACGCTCTCGCAGGTCGAACCGTAGGCACCGGCGACTCGTCCGGAGAGCAGCCCGAGACGCGCCGGATCGTCGGCGACTTTCGAATCGAACGGCTTCTCGCTCGTGGCGGCATGGCGCTCGTCTACGAAGCCGAGCAGCTGTCTCTCGGGCGTCGGGTCGCCCTGAAGCTGATCTCCCGAGACGCAGCTGCCGACCTCGCCTACCGCGAGCGGTTCGTCCGCGAGGGTCGGGCGGCGATGGATCTCGAGCACCCCAATGTGGTGCCGGTCTACGGCGCCGGCGAAGCCGACGGGCAGCTCTTCATCGCGATGCGCCTGATCGCGGGGGAAGACCTCCAGCAGATCATCCACAGCCAGCAGCCGCTCGCCGCCGAGCGGGTCCTGAGCATCGTCCGGCAGATCGCGGGTGGTTTGGACGCGGCCCACGCGAACGGGCTCGTTCACAGGGACATCAAGCCCGGCAACGTGGTGGTTGAGCAGCTCGGGCAGGGTCGCGAGCACTGCTACGTGGTCGACTTCGGGCTCGCCATCGAGCAGGACGCATCGTCGGTCACCAGCACCGGCGTCTGGATGGGGACGCCGGGCTACGTGTCGCCCGAGCAACTGCGTGGCGAACGGGTCGACGCGCGGACCGACGTGTATGCGCTCGGCGTGCTCGTCTTCCACGCCCTCGCCGGACGGACGCCCTACGCGCGCGAACACGACGCTGGGACGTTGCTCGCCCACCTCCATGCTCCGCCGCCATCGCTGACCGAGCTTCGCACGGAGCTGCCGCGCGCCGTGGACGCCGTGATCACCCGGGCCTTGGCGAAGACTCCCGAGGCTCGGTATGCCTCGGCCGGCGAGCTCGCCGCTGCGCTCGCACAGGCAATCGCCGGCGACGCGCCCCCATCCGCGACCGGCCTGTCCGGCGCCGGCGCCCCGACGCGCGCGCGGCCGGGCAACCTGCCCGCGGAGATCTCGTCCTTCGTCGGGCGCCGCATGGAGCTTGAGGCCGTGCGCCGGGCACTCGATGAGTCTCACCTGGTCAGCGTGGTCGGCCCCGCAGGAGTGGGCAAGACCACGCTCGCGCTGCATCTGGTGGCGAGCATGGTGCGCGAATACGCGGGCGCCTGGGTGCTCGAGCTGGACGCCGTTGGGGACGAAGCCGGCTTGGAGCTCGCGGTGGCTCGTGCGCTCGAGCTACGGATAGCGTCCCGCGAGTCGATCCTGGCTGCGCTGATCGAGTTCATCGAGGAGCGCCGCGTGCTGCTCCTGTTCGACAACTGCGAGCACCTTGTCGCCGAGGTGGGCCGGCTGGCTGGCCAGCTGCTCGCGGCCTGTCAGTGCCTCACGATCGTCGCGACCAGCCGCGAGCCACTTTCGATCGCGGACGAGCACGTGTATCCGCTCGCGCCGCTGGAAGTGGCGCACGAGACCGACGAGCCAGGCGACGTGATCGCCAGCGACTCCGCCCGTCTGCTGCTGCAGCGAGCCACCGAGCACGGAGTCGACGTGCAGATCGAAGCCGCCACGGTGGCCGGTATCGCTCGGATCTGCGCTCGCCTCGAAGGGATCCCGCTCGCGATCGAGCTCGCGGCGGCGCGACTTCGGACGCTGTCGGTGCGCGACCTGGATCGCCGCCTGCGGGACGACCTTCGCGTGCTGGCCCACGGCGACGGGACTCGTCCACAGCCTCAGCGCACGCTCGACGACCTGATCGAGGGGAGCTGGCGCTTGCTGGGAGCGAACGAGCGAGCTGTGCTCTCGCGGCTCGCGGTGTTCAACGGAACCTTCGCGCTCGACGCGGCCGAAGCCGTCACCGCCGCCGGCGACGTCGAACCGACCTCCACCACGGGGCTCGTCGTGGCGCTCGCGGACAAGAGCCTGCTGCAGGTCGACGCGCGCGGGGCCGAGGCGCGGTTCCGCATGCTGCAGCCCGTACGCGAGTTCTGCCTGGCGCGCCTGGTCGCGACGTCACAGCACGCCTCCGTGCTCGCGGCGCACCGGACGCACTATCTCGCTCTCGCCGAGCGCGCGCGGCCGATGCTCGACTCCGCGCACGCATCCGAGTGGCTCGCGCGGCTGGACGACGATCAAGCCAACCTGCGCGCGGCGATCGAAAGCGGCCTGCGTGCAGGTGACACTGAGCGCGTTCTACGGTTGGGCGTCGCGATGCGCCAGTTCTGGGCCTGTCGCGGTCTCGCCGGCGAAGGCATCGAGCTGCTCACCGGCATCCTCCGAGAGGCCGGTCCCGCGGCACACCCACGGCTCCGGGCGAAGGCCCACAACGCCGTCGCGCACCTAGCCGCGGGCCTGCTGGGCGATGCCCGTCAGGCCGAGCCGCACGCGCTCGAGGCGCTGCGGCTCGCACGCTCGAACGGGGATGCGGACGCCGCCGCCGAAGCGCTGATCTGCCTGTCATGGAGCGAGAGCTTCGCCGGACGCGCGATGCAGGGGCTCGCTCGGGCAGACGAGGGACTGACACCAGCAAGCTCGGTCGAGGACCCCGTGGTGCTCGGGCGCCTGCTCGACGCGCGGGCGTTGGCGTTGGAACAGCTCGGCAACGCCACCGCCGCGCGGCGCGCCTACGAGCGCGCGAGAGAGGTCTTCGCGAGGGCCAGCTATCCGCTCGGGCTCGCGCTCGTGGAGAACCACGTCGGCAATCTCGAGCTCGGAAGTGGGAACTTCGCCAAGGCGGCGGTGCACTTCTCGCTCGCGAAAGAGACCGCCGAAAGCGCCGGAGACGGTGCGTCGGTTGCGATGGCGACGCTCAACCTCGCTCTGGTCGACTACCTGGAGGGGCGCCGCGAGGACGCGCGCCAGCTGTTCGTCGACTCGTTGTTGACCAATCGCGCGCATGGGGATCAGGCGAACATCGCCTTCTCGATCTTCGGCCTCGCCCTGACCGAGCCCGAAGCAGCGCGCGCGGCCGAATTGCACGGAAGTGCCACTCATCGGCTGGAGCAGCTGGACATGGTGCTGTCAGCGCTTGAAGAGCGACTGCGAGGTGAGGAGCTCGAACGCCTCAGCGCCAGTCTCGGCCCGGAGCGATTCAACCGTGAAGTCGAGCGCGGCAAATGGCTCCGACTCGAAGACATCGTCCTCGCAGTCGCGGACACGGACGAGCCTGTCGCGAGCTGATCACTCGCGCTCGAGTCGGGCGGACCGCGACCGAACGGCGATGCTCAGCTCAAGAGAGATCGCGCTGGGAGACGATCCCGAGTCGCAGCGCGAGCTCAGCCAGCTGCGCTCGCTTCTGGTTCTGGGGGAGCTCGCCCAGCCCGAAACGCTGGAACAAGATCCGCAGGTGCCGCTTGACGGCGTCGACGCCGAGGAAGACCTCTCGCGCGATCTGCTGGTTGCTCGCCGGCACCGGGAACCGGCCACCCTCAGCATACGGGCGGCACAGGGCGATCAATATGCGGCACTGGGTGTCGCTGAGGCGCGGGGGCTCGGGCAGATCGCCGCTGGCGACAGTCGTCTCGGCTGGCTCGCCGGCATGCTGGCAGAAGGCGATGACCGTACGGCCCACCAGTAGCCGATCACCGGGACGCAGCCGCTGCCGTCCGTTGACGCGCTCGCCGTTGAGGAACGTCCCGTTGCGCGAGAGCCCATCGTCGGCGACCGTCCACTCCGCGCCCAACCGCCGCAGCTCAGCGTGCAGGGCTGAGACCTCATCGTCCCAGGGGATCGACACGTCCATTCCCGTATGACGACCCAGCGTCATCGCGGCCGCATCCGGCTCGAGCGCGACCACGCGAAGCTCGCCGGCGCTGTCGCGCATCACCAGGAAAGGCTCGCCCGAGCGTTCGAGCGCGAGCATCCGCTTGAGCTCGCCCGCGCTCAACGAGTGACGTGCCAACGGGTCGCTCATGCTCGTGCTGATGCCCATCTGATCGCCGACCTCCGGCCGGGCTCCGCGTGATCACCGCCGTCCTCGGCCAAGGATGCCATACGTGTGTCGTGCCTGCCCGACGGCGGGCACGCAGAGGGGACTCCCGAAGGGTGCGTCTCCTTACACCATGGGTCGCTGTTCGTGTCCCCTCTGCGGGGTGAGCATGTCGGCACCGAGCAGTTCCCGCGGTTACCGACACCACGCAAAGGAGGAGCACATGTTCACGCAGACCTTCATCAGCCGCTCACGAGCAACAGCGAACGAGCACCGCGTCGCCGCCGGCGGCGAGACACACGCGAGCAGTCCCGGGACCCCCCGGCTGCGCAACCTCGGAGCAGGGCTCATGCTCGTTCTCGCATCGAGCCTCGCCTGCACCGCCGGGGCGTCAGCCAGGACGCCGTGCGCCCCGGTCGGCGGCGCCAGCCCGTGCTCGTACCAGTTGCAGCTCGGAGAAGGCATCGACGAACCGGCGCGCAGCGGGCAGGTCGTGCAGGTGCAGTCGATCGACCCGGTGAACTTCACCGCGGGCAGCCTCGCGTCGATCAGCTGTCCACGGGTGACCCTCGGCGGGACGGTCACGGGAACCACACCGGCGGGGCTGTTGAACCTGGCCCTGACCTCGGCGAGCTTCGGACTCGAAAACGACGAATGCGGCAGCTCGCTGGGCACTGTGATCGTCGGCGTCCACGGCCCGCAGAAATGGATCAACGTGCTGAACGCCGGTAACGACAAGGCGTCGATCAGCTCGGCCGATGAAGAAACGAAAATCATCGTCTACATCACGGTCACCTGGAAACGGCTGCCGGGCGGCAACGAATTGAGCTGCACGTTCGGGACGTCCAAGATCGACAGTCGCTTCAACGCCAACGGACAGGCGATCGAGCTTGTCAACAAGGCGACGAAGCTCTCGCTGGACAAGCCCGCCAGCGACCCCTCCTGCCCGAAGTCGGGATCGCTCGGCTCGAGCAGCTGGGCACTGACTGGGCAGACGCCTGCAGGCGGCCTGGCCCCGATGCTCGTGGCGCTTCCCTGAGCCCCGACGACGCAGCGGCTCACGCGCCCCGGCCCAGCCGGGGCGCGCGTGCTTGCGCCTGCAGGCGATCGGGACAGATCGAGCCGCCGTGCGCCCCGACCGACCGCATACTGGCCTCATGGACATGCGCGGGAAGGTAAATGACGAGGCGGTACACGTCGTTCCGTACGATGCGTCGCGGCCAGACCGGTTCGATGCCGAGAACGCGTACGGACGTCCCGCGAATCCTGGTGTGCTCGGGGGTTTGCCCGCTTTCGCTGCTAACGCTGCGTCCTGAACAAGGGGACCAGCGCGCGTAGCGGCGCCGCCTTGCGCGCCGCGCGCCGGCCGGGAATGGCCAGCACAGTGAGGAAGGCGGCCGCGAGCGCGAGAGCGCACGCGGCGAAGGCGAGCGTGAAGCCGCCGTTGCCGGGCAGGCCGGAGGTGCCGTGGTTCGAGGCGATCAGCGACACCGCGACCTGCGCCCCGAACGCGCCGCCGAGCGTGCGCATGACGGTGTTCATCGCGGTCGCGACGCCGGTTTGCTCCTGGCTGACCGCGACGACGATCAGGTTGGCAAGGGCTGCGAGTCCCAGCCCCAGGCCGACCCCGAGCGCGGCGCCACCGGCGATCAGCTCGGGCGCGGTCGTGTGAGCCACCGCCAGCGCGGCGTACCCGGTGAGCATCAGCGCGACGCCCGCCAGCAGCTGGGCACGGGAGCCGATGCGCCGCTCGATGTGGCCGGTCAACGGCCCCACGATCAGCTGCGGGATGGCCGTCGGCAGCATGAACAGGCCGGCCGCGGTGATCGAGGCGCCAAAGCCGAAGCCGGTGCTGCGCGGCAGCTCGACCAGCGCGGGGATGACGGCGATCGACGCATACATGCCGACGCCGAGCAGGAAGGCGGCCACGTTGGTCGTCCACACGCCGCGTACCGCCATCATCCGCATGTCGACCAGCGGGGTGTCGGAGACGAGCTCGTGACGCACCCACGCCCCGACGACAGCCGCGCTCACCGCCAGCAGCCCGGCGCTCCGCGGCGAGGCCCAGCCCCAGGATCCTGCCTTGGTGACCGCCACCAGCAGGGTGGACAGGCCGGCGACCATCAGCCCGGCCGACACCACGTTGATCGCGGCCGGCGTGCGCACGGGCGACGCCGGCACGCATCGGTGCGCGAGCGCGGTGCTGAGGACGAGCACGGCGAACGGGATCCAGAACAGCCAGCGCCAACCGAGCGCCGTGACGATCGGGCCGGACACGACCAGTCCAAGCCCGGCGCCGATGCCCAGCAGCGAGGACACCAGACCGACCGCGCCCGCGATCCGCTCGCGCGGCAGCTCGTCGCGAACGATGCCGAAGGCGAGCGGGAAGACGGCGCCGCCAGCGCCCTGGAGCGCGCGCCCGGCGAGCATGACCGGCAGTGACGGGGCCAGTGCGCACACGAGCGTCCCGGTGCCGAGCACCGCCATCACGCCGGTGAGCACCCGGTCCTTGCCATGCGTGTCGCCGAGGCGGCCGAGCACCGGGGTGAGCACGGCCGTGGCGAGTAGGTTCGCGGTGAGCACCCAGGTGCCGTCGGCGCTGCCGGCGCCAAGCGCCCGCTCGATGTCCGGCAGGGCGGGTACGACGACCGACTGCAGCAGAGCGAAGGTGGTGCCGGCCAGAGCCAGCACCGCGAGGATGAGATTGGATCGGCGATCAGACATTTGAGCCTCCTGTTGAACGCAATGTGCAATCCACGGTAAGCTCACAAGGCGAGACGATGAATGGCTCAAGACCGCATATTGATGTCCAATCGTCTCTCAGCGGTTTGGATCTCGTGGGTGACGCGATCGCCGCGATGCGCATCGGCGAGCCCCAGCTCGCGCGCGCGTTGCTGCACCCACCCTGGGGCCTGCGATTCCCGGCGCTCGGCGGCGCCGGAGTGCAGGTGATCCTCAAGGGGACGGCGTGGTTGCTGCCGCCCGGCGACGCCGAGCCGCTGCTGCTGCAGGCGGGCGATGTCGCCCTCGTCCGCAGGCGCGCACCGCACGGGCTGGCCGACGACCCCGCCACGCCCCTGTGGGACGCCAACCTGGCCGAGCACGTACCCGCCGACCACTGGCCGGCAGACGGCAGCGCGCTGGACGCCGCCACCGGCGGCACCGTGCTGATCGGCGGCACATATGACCTCAGCGGCGCCCGCCCCCATCCGCTGCTGGACAGCCTGCCCGACGTCGTCCACCTACCGGCCCGTGTCGGCGCCGGGTCGGACGTGCGCACGGTCGTCGACCTGCTCGGCGCTGAGATGGACCGGGACCTGCCCGGCATGAGCGCCGCCATGCCCGCGCTGCTCGACCTGCTGCTGCTCTACGCATTGCGCGCGTGGTTCGAGGACCGCGCCGCCCCGACCGGCTGGGCTCAGGCGGTCCGCGACCCGGCGATCAGCGCCGCCCTGCGCCACATCCAGCAGGCGCCAGAGCAGGCATGGACGGTCGAGAGCCTCGCGCGCGCGTCCCACCTCTCGCGCGCCGCGTTCGCCCGTCGCTTCGCCGCGCTGACCGGACAGCCCCCGCTCACCTACCTGACCTGGTGGCGGATGACGATCGCCGCGCGACTGCTGCAGAGCACCGACGCTCCACTGGAGTCGATCGCCGGCCAGGTCGGCTACAGCACCGAGTTCGCGTTCTCCAAGGCCTTCAAGCGCGAGCTCGGTATCGCCCCGTCACGGTACAGAGCCGGGGCGCGGGCATGAGCAGCGACCGGCCATCATGCGGGTTACCCCGCGCGGTGAATCAGCACGCCTGCGTTCCTCAATGCCTGCGCCTCCGCGATCGAACGACGCCTTCGTCTCACTCCATGCCGACCCGGACGTGACACATCTCTGGCACAAGTCATTTCGTCCGATGTGGCCGATGCGTCCGCAAATCCGCACAGAACGGACGATCTGGACGCCGGCGGACGCATATGGCACGGGCGAATGAGGTTGAGGGCCTTGTGAATCCTTCGCGGGCTCGCATCCCAGCGCAAGGAGACAGCCGCCGACGGCGTCGTGGAGATCGAGATAGATCTCCCCGTGGAGACCGGGCAGGGCAATCCCCTCCGTGCCGCCCTGAGGCACGCGGCCTCAGGCACGCTCACCTTCAGGCACCCTTGAAGCTCGTGCCGATCACCGTCCTCAGGCGACCTGCTCGCCCGTGCGTGATAGGTACCTGCGGACGAGCAGGAACGCGAGCAGGCCTCCGGCCAGCGGCACCAGCAGCGCCACCGCTTGGTAGACCACGACGGCTGCCACCGCATCGTCCCGGTGCGCACCGTAGAGGATCAGCATCCCCGTCATGCCGACGATCGCTCCGACGCCGGCGGGCAGGAACGGGATCGAGCCTCCGAGGGCGCCGATGATGTAAGCCATCATCACAGGGCCCAAGCCGGGCGCGTGATCTGCGTGCACCGCAGGGAACGCCGTCCACAGAACAGCGACGTCGAAACCGAGATAGGCGACGGCTCCGAGCAGGCCCCTCAGGCGCACGCCATGGAATATGAACTCGTCGGTGTCCTGGATCGCCGTCGTGACGGCCGACACGGACGCGGCGCGTCTGGGATGGCTTGCGCGCTCCTTCGCTGCGTGGGCCGCCGCGCGTCGGGCCAGCAGCAGCACAACCACGAGTGCCGCGGCGGCCAGCGCAGCGGGCAGCAGCGTCAGCACAGGGTCGTTCTCGCCGCTTAGAGCCCCCATGGCGAGGGCAAGTCCGAAAACCAGCAGGGCGAGGGCGTCGGTGGCGGTATTGAGGAAGCTCAGGCTGAGCAGACGCTCGGCGATGCGTTCGCCTGGCATGCCCAGGCGATGGAGGATCCAGCCACCGATGCCCAGGCTGCCGAAGGAGCCCGCGGGAATAAGCGTGCCACCGCCGAGCTGGGCCCAGGCTAGGCGCATCCCCATCCTGGGTCCCCCGCGCAAGGCCAGGCGATCCTCCGGGTCTACGATCGCCTTCCAGGACATCACGTAGCCCATCTCCGAGGCTATCTCCAACCCCAAGGCAGCGATGACCCACTGCCAGCTGACGCGCTCGATGCCGGTGAATGCCTGTTCCAAGCCGGGGACAAGCTTCAGCACGAGCAAGCCGAACACCGCATAGCCGACCAGCGTGAGCAGCGATCGCCAGAGGTGTGCGCGCGCGAGTCTCAGCGTGAGGCGCGGACTCTGCTCTGCGTCCGTGCCAGGGGGCGCGGAGCTGCGGAACACCTTGTGGTACATCGATCGACATGATCTGAGCTGGATGGCGCGAAGGCCACCGTAGATTTCTGCTGTCGATCGAGCTGTGCCCGCAGGCCGGTTCAGTAGCGCTCGCGAGCCTCCGGCGGCTTCCTACGGATTCGGCCCCGCCGCTCGCATCCCGCAGCGCCCGCCACCCGAGGAGCCGACAGCTACTTGCCCGGATGAAAGCCGTTGAACCACAACGGCCACGTCGTGGCCGACGGGTAGAGCGAATGCACGTCGATCGCGCAGGCGTCCGTTGTCAGTCGGGCTGCTGCTCCTCTGCGGGCTGCGTCGGCTCGGGGAGCGGTCGGCGCGCGATCTCGCCGGCCTCGATCCTGTCGAGGCCGAAGCTGCGCAGCACGCCCTCGGCATGCAGCACGTCCGCCTGCTCGCTGCGTTCTCCCACGAGCTGGGCGTGGATGACCGCGAACAACGCGCCGCCGCTCGCGTTCAGCGCCAGAGCGGGGTCGATGACGTGGAAGCGGCCCGCCTCGATCGCGGCATCGAGATCGCTGCGCGCCGAGTGCCCGAGCACCGACCACGCCGCGCGGAACGGAACCTCGAGCCGGACGAACAGCCACGCCCAATCCGAGTCGCTCTGAGCGGCACGCACGAGGTGGCGATGGGCGATGCTGATCTTCTCAGCCGGGTCCTCCACGTGGGCTTGGCGCAGCTCCAGGAGCGCGAGCTGCTGCGACAGCTCCTCTTCGAGCAGCGCGTCGAGCAGCTCCTCCTTGGTGCGGAAGTAGTTGTAGAAGGACCCGATCGCGATGTCTGCGTGCTCGGCGATCTGGGCGATCGTCGTGTGCTCCAACCCGCGGGCAGCGAAGAGCTGCCTAGCCGCCGCGAGCAGGCCCGCCCGCGTGCGCGCCTTGCGCCGCTGCACCCGAGTCCCTGCGCGGGGTGCGTCGTGGCGCGGGCTCGCGGGCATCCCCACATTCTGCAGCACAGGCACCATGTGAATATAACATCATGATTGAATATATATTCATTCTCTGCTACGGTCGCGCTCTGAATGTCCGAGGGAGTTGGGAGGAGAAGATGACCGAGGAAGTGCCGGTGCTCGTCGTCGGCGGTGGTGGCGCGGGGCTCACCGCGTCGATGCTCCTCGCCCGGATGGGCGTCGAGCACCTGCTGATCAACGCTCGCGCGGAGACCTCGGACCTGCCGAAGGCGCACGTCCTCAACCAGCGAGCGATGGAGATCCTCGAGGACGTCGGGGCGGCCGAGGAGATCGCTCGCCGCGGCACGCCCGCGCAGAACATGGCGGCCACGGCCTTCTACGCCGGCTTCGCGGGGCCGAGCGACGAGTACGGGCGCCGCCTCGCGCGGCTGGAGTGCTGGGGTGCGGGCGGCGCCGATGAGAACTGGCGCGCTGCGAGCCCCTGGACCCAGCAGAACCTCCCGCAGATCCGGCTCGAGCCGATCCTGCGGGGGCGCGCCGAGGAGCTCTCGCCTGAACGCATCCGCTTCCACCACCAGCTGCTGCGGCTCGAACAGGACGGCGAGGGCGTCACCGCTCACATCCGCGACCACGACGCCGAACGCGACTACACGATCCGCTCGCAGTACCTGATCGGGGCCGACGGCGGGCGCCTCGTCGCGAAGGAGATCGGCGTGGAGTATGTGGGGCTCGGCGTGGTGGTGCAGGCCGCGACGCTGCACGTGAGCGCGGACTTCTCGCAGTGGGCGCGCGACCCCGACGTGCTGATCCGCTGGATCCTCTCGCCGCAGAGCGGCGTCGGCGTGGTGATGGTGCCGATGGGCCCCGAGCGCTGGGGCCCGGACTCGGAGGAGTGGGTGATCCACCTCAACTACCCCGTCGACGACCCCCGCGCGCAGTCAAACGAGCAGGTCGAGGCGGATGTTCGCCGCGCGATGGGGATCGGCGATCACCCGATGAAGATCCACAAGATGACCCGCTGGTCCGTGGACGCGGTGATGGCCTCCTCGTTCAGCGTCGGCCGCGTGCACCTGGTCGGCGACGCCGCCCACAGGCATCCGCCGACCGGCGGCCTCGGGTTGACGAGCGCGATCCACGACGTCAACAACCTGTGCTGGAAGCTCGCGGCGGTTCTGGAGGGGCACGCGGCCCCGGCGCTGCTCGACACCTATGAGCCCGAGCGCCGCTCCTCCGACGAGCAGAACGCGCAGCGTTCGCTGGAGAACGCGATCAACCATGTGACGATCGCCGCCGCGAGCGGCGTCTCTCCCGAGCAGGCGGAGGAGCAGAACCTCGCCGCTCTGCGCAGGATGTGGAGTGGCCTGCCGGAGGACGCAGAGCACCGCTCGACGCTGCTGCGCCACATGCGGGCGCAGTCGATGGAGTTCAGCGAGCTGAACGTCGAGCTCGGCTACCGCTACGAGTCCGCAGCGATAGTGGCAGACGGTAACCCGCATCCACCTGCGCTGGATCCGATCCGCATCTACGAACCGTCCACGCGACCCGGCTCGCCCCTCCCCCATACCTGGATCGACGACGAGGACGGACAGCGACGAGCGATCAAGAACCTAGTCGAGCCGGGACGCTTCCTGTTGATCGCGGGCGAGCAGGGCGAGAGCTGGTGCGAGGCCGCGCGCGAGCTGGCGGGCGCCACGGGCCTGCCGCTGGACGCACTGCGCATCGGCCACCTCGACGGCGAGCTGTTCGACCCCCGCTGCGCCTGGCTGCGCCACCGCGGGATCGGCCCCGACGGGGCGATCCTCGTGCGCCCCGACCGCTTCGTCGCGTGGCGCAGCATGGGGGCCGCCGACGCGCCCGTCGAGATGCTGGCGCAGGCGCTCGGGAGGATCCTTGCCACGCCGATCGCCGCGGTCGCTCAGGCCTGAGACACGCATGCGCCCCACCCCCCACGACATTGATGTCGACGTTGCGATCGTCGGGTTCGGCCCGGTCGGGCAGGCGCTCGCGGTGCTGCTGGGCCGTGCCGGACACTCCGTGCTCGCGGTCGAGCGGTTCGCCGAGATCTACCGGCTGCCGCGCGCGGTGCACCTCGACCACGAGATCATGCGGCTGCTCCAGGGCCTCGATGTCGCGGACGACCTCGCCGGCGAGCTGTTGTCGGTCCGCGACTACCACTGGTACGGAGCCGACGGGGAGCCGCTGATGACGCTCGAGGCGCCCGTGCCCGCGGCCTCGGGCTGGGATCCCGACTACATGTTCTTCCAGCCGGCGCTGGAGCGGGCGCTCGAGCGGCGCGCCAGCGAACAGCCCTCCGTCACGGTCGAGCGCGGGTGGGCTGCCGAGGTCCTGACCGTCGAGCCGGACCACGCGCTGCTGAGCGTGCGCCGCGTGAGCGGGGAGCGGCCGGAGGGGATCGCCGCTGGCGAAGCCCGGTCGATCCGCGCCCGCTGGGTCGTCGGCGCGGACGGCGCGAACTCCTTCGTCCGCGAGACGCGCGGCATCGGCCGCCGAGACCTCGGCTTCCGGGAGCGCTGGCTCGTGGTCGACCTCGAGCCGCACGACATCGACGCGCTCGACCTGCCGCCGGCCTGCCAGTGGTGCGACCCGGCGCGCCCCACCACCCACGTTCGCAGCGGCACCCGCCATCGGCGCTTCGAGTTCATGCTGCTCCCAGGCGAGGACCCCGCCGACTTCGAGGATCCCGCCCAGGCGTGGGAGCTGCTGGCACCGTGGTTCACGCCCGCCGACGGAGCGCTCACGCGCCACGCCGTCTACGAGTTCCGCTCGATGCTCGCCGAGCGGATGCGCGACGGCCGCGCACTGCTGGTGGGCGACGCCGCGCACCTGACGCCGCCCTTCCTGGGTCAGGGTCTGTGCTCAGGACTGCGGGACGCGGCCAACGTCGCATGGAAGCTCGACCTCGTGCTGCGCGGCGTCGCCGAGGAGGCGCTGCTCGACACCGTCGACCCCGAGCGCCAGCCGCAGAACGAGTGGATCATCACCCTCGCCGTCGAGCTTGGGCGCGTGCTGTGCCAGCTCGACCCTGGCGTCGCCGCCGAGCGCGACACCGCGCTGCGCACCGCGGGCGCTCCGCCTGCGCCCGAACTCGCGCCGCTCACCGGAGGGCTGCTGCGCCGCGGCAGCGACGGCGCGCCCGGGCCGCTGGCCGGCCACCTGTCCGTGCAGGGTCTCGTCGCGACGCCGTCGGGCGAGGCGCTGCTCGACGACCTCACCGGCGGCGGCTTCACCCTGATCGCCGCCGCCGGCGAACCACTGCAGGAGCTCGGCGGGCGCGACCGCGCGCTGCTGGACGCACTCGCAGCGCACGTCGTCTCGCTCGATCCCAGCGCCGGTTGCGGCCGGCGCGACGCCGACGGGCGTCTGACCGGGTGGCTGCGCGAGCATGCAGCGCACGCGGTGCTCGTGCGCCCCGACTTCTACGTCTTCGGCAGCGCAGCGTCCGCCACCGATCTGCCCGCGCTGATCGACGAGCTGCGCGACCAACTGCCCCTACCAACCCCCGCCTGACCACAAGGAGCCACCGATGTCCGACCCCACCGCGGTCCACCCGAAGTTCCACCACTTCAACCTCAAGACCACGCGCCTGCAGGAGATGATCGACTGGTACGGCGCGGTGGTCGGCACCGAGGTCGTCTTCCAGGACGCGACAGGGGCCTGGCTGAGCAACGACGCCGCCAACCACCGTGTGGCGCTGCTCGCGTTTCCCGGCTTCGCAGACGACCCGGACAAGGACACCCGCACCGGCATGCACCACAGCGCCTTCGAGTTCGACAGCTTCGAGGAGCTCAACGCGAACTACCTGCGGCTGCGCGAGGTGGGGATCACGCCGGAGATCTGCATCGACCACGGGATGACGTTCTCCTACTACTACAAGGACCCCGACGGCAACCACGCCGAGCTGCAGTGCGACAACTTCGGCGACTGGGCAGCCTCCAAGCGATGGATGCAGACCAGCGAGGAGTTCCATGCCAACCCGATCGGGCACTTCGTCGACGCCGAGAGGGTGGCCGCGGCGGCCGCCGGCGGCGAGCCGTTCGCCGAGATCCACCGCCGGGCGATGGCCGACGAGCTCGCGCCCGCGCAGGCGCCCGTCGAGATCCCCACCGAGGGCTGAGGGCGATGCGCCTGCTCACCTACGACAACGGCGGCGGCGCCGAGGCCGGCGTGCTCGTCGAGGGGCAGGTCGTCCCGGTGGCCGCGCTGGATGCGCCCGCGCGATCGGTGCGCGGCCTGCTCGAGCTGCTCGACGCCGCCGCGCTCGTGGCGCTGGGCGAGCGCGCCGCCACCTGCGACGAACGACTGGCGCTTCAGAGCGTGCGCCTGCTGGCGCCCGTTCCGGACCCCGAGAAGATCATCTGCCTCGGCCTGAACTACCGCGACCACGCGGCCGAGACCGGCCAGGAGCCACCGGCGGCGCCGCTGTGGTTCGCCAAGTTCGCCAACTCCCTGATCGGCAGCGGCGAGGAGATCCTGCTACCCGCGGCCCACCCCGACTACGTCGACTACGAGGCCGAGCTCGCCGTCGTGATCGGGCGCCCCACGCACCGCGTCGAGGCCGACCAGGCGCTCTCGCACCTCGCCGGAGCGATGCCGTTCAACGACGTCAGCGCCCGCGATCTGCAGTTGCAGAACCCGCTGTGGACGAGCGGCAAGGCGATCGACACGTTCGCGCCATGCGGGCCCGCACTGGTCACCCTCGACGAGGCCGGCGACCTCGGGGCTCTCGGCCTGCGCACGCGCATCAACGGCAAACAGGTACAGGACGGCAACACGTCCAACCTCATCTTCTCGGTCGCCGCCGCTGTCGCCTGGCTTTCCAGAACGATGACACTCCTCCCCGGCGACATCATCGCCACCGGCACACCCGCCGGTGTGGGAGGCCCTCGAGGCATATTCCTACGCGCAGGCGACACAGTCGAAGTCGAGGTTGACCGCCTGGGCACACTCAGCAACCACGTCCGCGCGGAATAAGCGCGGATCAAGGAGCTGCCGACAAATGAACACGATCATCTGGATCGCGCAAGGCATCCTGGCAGCCGTATTCCTCGCCGCCGCCCTGCTCAAGCTCACCAACACTCGCGCCGCGCTCAAAGACAAAACACCCTACGTCGAGGACTTCACCGACAGCCAGGTGAAGGCCATCGGGACGCTCGAGGTGCTCACCGCCATCGGAGTCGTGCTGCCGGCAGCGCTGAAGATCTTGCCGGTGCTCTCGCCGATCGCCGCGTGCGGTCAAGCGCTCACGATGATCGCCGCCGCAGCGACGCTGATACGCCGCGGCGAACATGCGCACGTGCCCCTGAACGTCGTCATCTTCGCCCTCGCCGTTTTCGTCGCCATCGAGCGGTTCGGGGCGTACGCCCTTTAGCGCCGCCGCGACGCGGCTACGCTGCGATCTCGACCTGCGGCGGCGGGAGCATCCGAAGGAAGTCAGCCGGCAGCCTGCTGCTCGCTTCCCAGAACTCCAATCCCACGATCTCGCCGGTGCTCGGATCGAGTTCCCGCAGACCCACGTCGGTCCCCTCGGCAACCGCCGTGCTCGGGTCGTAGCTCTCGAAGCGAACCCAGGCAATGTCCGCCTCGGCATCGTAGTGCCCGTCGATCCTCATGGCCACAGGCTAGCTGTTGTGCCCGGTGACGTCCCGAACGCGGGCGCGTGGTGGCCGGTTGCCGAGCGCTGAGTGGGTGCGACGCTCGTTGTAGTGCTCGATCCAGTGTGGCAGTGCTTGCGCGCGGGCGTCGGAGGTGGCGTATTCGAGCGCGTAGGCCCACTCGCGCGTGAGGGTCTGGTGGAAGCGCTCGACCTTGCCGTT
>JBEKWH010000017.1:0-103300 GCA_049513255.1 Solirubrobacteraceae bacterium | reverse complement strand
CAACGGCGCGGGCGGCCAGGAATATACGTCTTTCGAAAACGAAAACGGCACAATCGTTGACGCGAACCTTGAATCGAACCTCAACGGAGGCGCGTTCTCGGCGGCCACACTGACATCAGCAGAAAACAACATCACAACCGAAAAACTAACGGAAATCATCAACTAGAGGTCGGAGAGCATCGGCCGGGGGCTCGCGTGGTCCCCGGCCAGCCGTTCCAAACCAACGCGTCGAGGGCAGGCGTCCCCGTGAGCGGAGGTGGGAAACAAACTCGCGCTTTTCTTGACAATCCGCACCCCAGTTGCGATGTTGGGCCAATGAGCCCGCCAAGCCGGCGACAGAATGACACGCACAAGCAGCAGGTGGGCATCCGCACAGTATCGAACCGGGGTCGCTCGATCGCCGCGTCCGTCGCGTGTCTCCTAGCGGTAGCTCTTGCTGCATGTGGCGGCGGTGGCGGACTTCCCGCCGACGCCGTCGCCGAGGTCAGAGGAACGACAATCACCACGGCCATGCTGGATCAGTGGATGTCGGCGCTAACTGGTGAGTACTACTACGAAAAAATCGGGACGCCCGCCCCCAGGGGCCTGGCCAACCCCACGACGTGTGTCGCCGATCTGGAGGCTATCGCATCGAGCAAGGCGAGCAACAAAGCATCTGCGAGTGCCACCGAGCTCACGACTAAATGCCAGCAGCTGAATCGCGCGATGATCAAGAATGCGATGACCTACGTCATCTACCTGCAGTGGGTCAACGGTCAAGCGGCAGAAGCACGGGTGAGCGTGACTCCCTCAGAATTCCAGCGATTCTTCGCCCGCATGAAAGCCGAAGACTTTCCGACCGAAGCGGACCTGCAGACGTATCTGGCGAACAAAGGCTGGACGCTCTCGGATGAGCTGACCTCCGCTCGGAAAGAAGCACTGGCGAGTAAGCTCCTGCAGGCTCTCGGGAAGACGGGCGGCGTCACAGAGCGTGACCTCACAAAGAAGTGGACCGCGATGACGAGCTGCCGTCCCGGATACGTGGTCGAACAATGCGAGCAGTACAAGGCGTCGGCAACGGCGTCCGCCGAACCGTCGGCGGCGGTGCTCATCGAGGAAATCGAGGCTCTTTGAGTCCCCGACGGTGGGCAGTAGCCTCGCCAGGCGCGGACGTGGTAGCCATGGCCGGTCGCTGCCTGCTGACATTCGCCGTCGTCATCGGCGCGGCAGTAGGCCTAGCCGGCTGTGGCGGCGATGGCTCGGCCAGCGTGGTGGCGCGGGTCGGCGACACACCGGTCACAAAGGCCACGCTCGACCAGTGGATGTCGGCGATGGCCACGGAATCGGCGGCCGCGACCGTCTCGAATCGGACGCTGAAGCAACGAGCGCTCAGCTTCCTGATCTCCTCACAGTGGCTGATCGGCGACGCCGCCGAACAAGGGTCGGCGGTATCCCAGCGGGAGGTCGAGCGACGCCTCAACGAAAAAGTTAGGGCATATCCGCATGGCGAGGCGGAATTTCGTGAAGTACTCAAGCTGACGGGGCGAACAGTCTCGGACACGCTGTTCGATATCGAGGTGGAACTGGCGCTGGCGGCGGTCAGGCGGCTGGCGATAAAACAGCAAGCCAAGGTAACCTCTGCGCAAGTGGCCAGTTACTATGACAAGCACAGGCAGCTCTTTGCCAAGGCTGAAGAACGGAGGGTCGCGCTGTTCTACACGAAGAGCGACGCGCTGGTGAAGAGAATCAAGCGGGCGGGCGCCCTCGGGCAGAGTCTTACGAGCGTCGCGCCTTACGTTGAATCGCTCGTCTATACCAATGGCTTCAAGGAAGGCGGCAACCCGGTCGCAAGAGCGGTCCATGTGGCCAAGTTCGGCATGATCGAAGGCCCTGTGCGGGTAGGCAGGAACTACTTCGTGTTCGAACTAAAGGAAGTGAGGCCGCTCATCCAGAGCCCCCTTGCGCAAGTCGCAAGCTCTATCAGGCAAGAACTGGAAGCCGAAGCACGCCAGCGAGCCCTCGCCGCATTCATCGCATCCTGGCGAAGGAAGTGGATCGCGAGAACCGACTGCCAGCCAGGATTCGTGGTGCAAAAATGTCGCCAATACATCGCGTCCAAGACGAGCGCCCCAGAAAACCCAGTGGCGTTCGAATGATCGCGGTCTGCGGGGCTAGAAACACTCCGGAGAATCGCTTGGCATGCGGGTGTGAACAAAGTAGCGTTGCTGTCTGCTGGCAAAGCGTCAGATATCGCTCAAAGGAGGACCATCGATGCGACGACGGAAGATCACCGCAGGTGCCGTGTTGCTGTCGGCGCTCGTGCTCGCCGGCTGCGGTGGCACGTCCGCAAACGATGTCGCAAAGATCGCTTTTGCGAGTCCCGCGCTGGTCAATGGCAGAATCCCCGCGCTGTACACCTGCAACGGCCGAAACATATCGCCGCCGCTGGAATGGGGCGCCGTCCCACCCGGGACTGGCGAACTCGCGGTGTTTGTTCTGGGATTCACACCGAATCCTGGCGGGAAGACGTACGCGGCCACGATCGAATGGGCCGTCGCGAGGGTGAATCCCGCGCTGCACAAGCTCGCGGCGGGCGTGCTCCCGGCGGGAGCAACGGTCGGGCGTAACAGCGAGAACAAGAAACGCTACTCGATCTGTCCAAAAAACAAGAAAGTGATACAGTACCAGTTCGAACTGTACGCAGTTTCGGCCAGCGCTTCGATCCCAGCGAACTTCGTGGGGTTTCCGATCGTCGCTCAATTGTCCAACGCCAAGCCGTCGTCGGGGGTGACGCTCGGCCATGGGGGGTTCGTGGCGAGCTACGATCCCCCCAGTTGAGCGTGCTGGACTCTATTCCACGGCGCTCACTGGCCGTGGCGCCTCGCCGACGTACTTGGCCGTGGGGCGGATCAGCTTCGCCTCGCGCTTCTGCTCGAGGATGTGCGCGGACCAGCCCGCGACGCGCGCGCACGTGAACATCGGCGTGAACAGATCCGGGGACACTTCGGCGAGATCGAGGACGACGGCTGACCAGAACTCGACGTTCGTGGCGAGCACGCGATCGGGCCTGCGGGCGTGAAGCTCGGCGAGCGCCGCCTTCTCGAGCGCCTCGGCGGCCTCGAATCGAGGTGAGCCCAATTCGCTGCAGGTTCGCCGCAGTACGCGCGCGCGCGGATCTTCGGCGCGGTAGATGCGGTGGCCGAAGCCCATCAGGCGCTCGCCCCGATCCAGCGCGTCTGAAACCCACCTCTCGGCGTTGCCGCTTCTTTCGACTTCATCGAGCATCTTGAGCACGCGCGAGGGTGCGCCGCCGTGCAGCGGGCCGGACAGCGCGCCCACCGCCGCGGACAGCGCCGCGGCGACATCGGCGCCGGTCGAGGCGACGACGCGGGCCGTGAACGTCGAGGCGTTCATGCCGTGCTCCGCAGCCGAGACCCAGTAGGCGTCGATCGCCTTGACGTGGTCGGGGTTGGCCTCGCCGCGCCAGCGGATCATGAAGCGCTCGGGGATCGTCTTGCCCTCATCGATCTCCGACTGCGGGACGGGGGGCTGGCCGGCCTCGCGCGCGGACTGGGCGACAAACGACAGCGCCATCACCGATGCACGGGCGAGGTTGTCGCGCGCCTCCTCGTCGGTGATGTCGATCAGCTGCCCGAACCCCCACTCGGGCGCGAGCATCGCCAGGGCAGACTGCACGTCGACACGGTGGTCGCCCGAGCGCACGGTCAGCGCGTGCGGTTCGGCCGGCGGCAGGCCGGGTTTGAAGCGGCCGTCGACCAGCAGGCCCCACACCTGCTCGTAGGGGACCGTGCCCACCAGTTCCTCGATGTTGACGCCGCGGTAGCGCAGCGCGCCACCCTCTTTGTCGGGCTCGGCGATCTCCGTTGCGAAGGCGACGACTCCTTCCAGGCCCGACTGGACCTCAGGTGCTGACTGAACCGCGCTCATGGCACTCGCTTTCTGGGCTTGATGCTTGACCGGTTGCTGCCTTGTGGGCAGGCCCCGTATCTTCGCAGGACTGCGCCTGCTCAGGCGTTGCCCAGGACCGCGGCCATCCGCTGCGGCTTGACGCCCAGAGCTTCCGCGTCTGCGGCGCCACGCGGTGAGGTCATCGCCGTCTCCATCAGCTCGGCCTCATCCCAGGTCGCGAACGCGCTCGGCCCGGCCGCGCGCTCGAGCATCCGCAGGGCGCGCGACACGATCGGGGTCGGAACGTGTACGAGCGGGCGCCTGCGGCCCAGCGAGCGCAGGAGCGCGCGCACGATCTCGGTGTGGCTGAGCGTCTCGGGCCCCGCCAGCTCGTAGCGCGCGAGAACGTCATCCATGTGCAGCGCCGCAACCACGCACGCGGCGACGTCGTCGGCCCAGATCGGCTGGAAGGCGGTGCGCCCGCGCCCGGACACGGGCATCACGGGCAGCAGCGCCATTCGTTCGAGCAGCGTCAGCCACGGGTCGCCGGGGGCGTAGACGATCGAGGGAGCGAACACGATCGAGCGCAAGTCCGCCTCGCGCACCGCCTGCTCGGCGAGCGCCTTCGCGCGCAGGCAGCGCGTGCGGTGGTGGGTGGAGGCGCCGAGCGCCGAGAAGAACACGAAGCGCTCGACCCCCTGGCGCTCTGCCGCCTCCACCATCCGCCACGTGGCAATGCCGTTGAGCTCCTCGATCGAGCCGCGCGGCTGGTCGCGGATCGAGGCCGCCAGGTGCACGACCGTCTGTACGCCGCGCAGCGCGTTGCGAAACGACGGCGGGTCGGTGAGATCGCCGAGCGCGATCTGCACGCGCACGCGCTGGGCGCCCAGCCGCCGTGGGTCGCGCACCAGGCAGCGCACCTCCGCCCCTTCCGCCAGCAGTCGCGACAGCAGCGCCGAGCCGACGAGGCCGGTCGCGCCGGTAAGCAGCAGCATGCATCGTAGAATATGCCTCTCCCGAGCGGAGCTCCCGTCAAGCGACCCACAGAAGGAGGCGAATGGCCTACGTAATCGCCGAGCCGTGCATTGGCACCAAGGACAACTCCTGTGTCGAGGTATGCCCCGTGGACTGCATCCACCCGACGCCCGACGAGCCTGGATACGACGCGGCCGAGATGCTCTACATCGACCCGGAGGAGTGCATCGACTGCGACGCCTGCGTCGAGGCCTGCCCGGTGGACGCCTGCTTCGCCGAGGACCAGCTCCCCGAGGAGTGGCAGAAGTACACGCAGCTCAACGCCGACTACTTCGCCAACGCCAAGTAGCGGCGCGGTGGCGTGCCGGCAAGTCGACCCGGACGGCTCAACCGTAGTAACGGGCGACGAGCTGCAGCTGACTGAAGACGTCGTGGGCCAGGAACAGAACCACGATCAGCGCGCCCACGGCCGGCCCCCAGCGTCTGCCGGCGCCGCGCGCCGCGAGAACGAGGATCGCGCCGAGCAGCGGCAGCAGCGGCAGCAGGTAGCGGACCTGACCGAATTCGGCGTCGGTCGCGGGGAAGGCGTGGTAGGAGGCCGCGCCGATCAGCGCCATCAAGCCGACGCTCATGACCGCGTAGGCGAGCAGCTCGAAGGCGCGGCGTCGCAGCGCCGCGCGGCGCTGGTATAGCGAGCGGCCGCAGAGCAGCGCGATCGCCGCCGCGGGAATCAGCGCGACATCGTTCAGCCAGCCGGGCATCGGGGTGTCGAGCCAGCCGTACAGCCCGACGTACCCGTTGAACCAGATCTGGCGCGTGCTGAACAGCCCCGGGAAGTCGTTGACCGTGCCCGGCAGTCGCGGCAGGTAGAGCTGCCAGACGTAGTTGAGCTCCGCCGGCAGCGGTCCCTGCAGCTGGATCGCCCCGGACACGATCCCGAGCAGCGGGTGGCCGGACAGCGCGTTGATCGCCGCGTATGCCATTACCGGGATCAGCGCGACAGCGCCGGCGAGCGCGAGCCTGCCCAAGGCCGCGCGCCTGGACACGCGCGCGGCGCGCGCGGCGAGGACGAGCAGCGCCACGAGGATGCCGGGGGCGAGGCCGATGAAGTTCAGCTTGGTCAGGAAGCCGAGCGCCGTCACGGCCCCGATCGCCACCGCGCCGCGCGTGCTGAGCCCGCGCCGGAAAGCGCGCGCGAGGCAGAAGAAGGTCGCGGCCGACACCGCGAACAGCAGCGCGTCGGGATTGACGGCGCCGGACATGAACCCGAGCAGCGGCGCGAGCGCGATCGAGAGCCCGCCGACGGTCCACGCCCACGGCGCCCCGGGAAGCGCTTCGCGCAGGAACAGGAAGGTGAAGAACGCGGTGAGGCCGGCGAACAGCGTTGACAGCAGCCGCATCAGCTGCAGCCGATCGAGCACGCTGCCGCTGCGCTCGAGGCTGTACGGGATCGCCTCCAGCGCGTAGTACAGCGGTGGCTGCGACGTAGCGAGACCCGCCGCGGGGCTCCCCACTTCGTGCGCGGTAGCGGCCAGCGTGCGTTCTAGCACCACCTGTTCCCGCTGTGTCGCGAGCGTGCGAACCTGGGGCCGCAGGCGGACTTTTTCATAGTGCAGGGCGCTGAGCACGGCGGTCTCTTCCTTGGAGAGCTGCTCGGAACTGGATGAGGGCAGGTGTCCCGTTTCGGCGAGCTGCTTGACGTAGGCGAAGTGATCGGGCTCATCGGGGACCTCGAAGGCAGGTGTCAGAAGCGACCAGCAGACCGCGTTGAGGCATGCGATCAGCGCGCACATCAGCGCCAGCCGCGAGACTCGCGCGGCCTTCCCAGGAGCCGGCGGGGCCGCGCCGTCCGCGGGCTCGGCGTGTCTCGAGCCGTGCTGTGCCAGCTCCTGGCCGACGGTGCTCACCGCAGCTCCCTGAAGGCCACACAAGAGGCCAGCGCGGCGACCGTCGCCATCAGCGACAGGGCGAGCAGCGCGATCCACGTGCCGGGGTCGGCGCGACCGAGACCGATCGCACGCACGATCGATGGGATCAGCGATGCCCACGAACGATCGCCCGGCCGCAGATATTCGATCCACATGCGTCCACCGAGCACCACGCCGCCGCCGCGCGCCGCGAGCGCCGGGGGTGCCTGGCTGCCCTGCACGATGACCGCTTCGTCGTGCAGCTGCAACGACACGCACAGCGTCACATCGGAGACGGGGCGAGCCAGCGGCTTCACTGGAATCGTGACCGACCCCCCCGACCACCCGGAGCCTCGCTGCCCGCTGGTGAGAGCGTGCCCGTCCGCGGAGGCCGTGAGGTGTACGCGTGGCCCCGCGGCCGCCGCGAGCCACACGCGGATCGCAGCTATGCCCCGCGGCAGCAGTTCGTGCGCCTGGCAGTAGGTGCGGTTGCGTTCGGTGCTCGCGATCGGTTCTTCTTCGGCGCCCGCCGGCGCGTTCGTGCGGGCAACGCTCATCGGCGACTGCAACAACGTCACGCCGAGCGCGAGAATCAGCAACGCCAGCCCCGCGGCAAGCGCGACCCTGGCGCGGCGCATCAGTCGCGCCGCAGGCCGAGGATGCTGAGCAGGAACGAGGAGAAGATGACCTGGATGCCGAGCACGAGCAGCGTCGCCGCGAAGATCGCGAGACTCTCCTGGGAGAGGCTGCCGAAGCCACGAGCGATCCAGTCGAGCACCAGCACCACCAGCAGCGCCAGCCCGACCAGCGCGATCACGCTGCCGAGCATCAGGCCGTGCTCGAGTCGCAGACGTTCGCGTGCGCGGTCGAACCACGGATCGCGCTCACCCATGAAGTACGTCGCATACGCGTGGGCGCAGAGGCCGAGGCTCACGAGCTGAACGCCGACGATCAGCAGCAGCGAGCCACCGATCAGCGTGTGCAGGTCCCACTGGCGTGCCAGCACCGGGAGGTGCGCGAGCACGGTCAGCGAGATGAAGGCGCCCAGCGCGGCGATCGCCGCGCCGGGCAGGATAAAGAGGTGATTGGGTGAGTGAAGCAGCAGAAAACGCAGGTGGCGCCAGCCGTCGCGAAAGCTCGAAAGCTTCGACTCGCCCCCGCGCGGGTGGTACTCGATCGGGATCTCACGGATGTCGAGCCGCTCCTTGGCTGCGCGTACGACCATCTCCGAGGCGAACTCCATGCCGGTGGTGCGCAGCGCCAGCTTTTCGAGACGGTCGCGCCGCAACGCGCGCATCCCGCAGTGGGCATCGCGCACACCGGTGTGAAAGAGGAGGTTCAGCAATCCCGACAGCAGTGGATTTCCGATGTAGCGGTGATGCCACGGCATCGCGCCCGGGTGAATGTTCTCCATGCGGTCGCCGATGACCATGTCCGCTCCGTCCTGGAGCTCCCGCACGAAGCTCGGGATCTCGTCGAAGTCGTACGTGAGGTCGGCGTCGGCCATCAGGATGTAAGTGCCGCGCGCGGCACTGAACCCGGCTATGTAGGCGCTGCCGTAGCCGCGGCGCAACTCGTGCACGACATGGGCCCCGGCGAGCTCGGCCAGCTCGGCGCTACCGTCCTCAGAGCCGTTGTCCGCAACGATCACCTCACCGTGTATGCCCGAGCGCTCCAGCGCCGCGCGAGCGGACCTGACGCACTGCTCGATGTTCTCGGCCTCGTTGAGGCAGGGGATGACCACCGACACGAGATACGAAGGGGGGCTCTCAGCTGTATCGGGAGTGCGAACCTCGGTGGAGGCATAGGTCATCGCCGTAGAGTTAGCGGAGGCCTCTGTGGCTGTCAACGACGGCCAGCGGATCGCCCCGAGGCGGTCGCGCGGCCGCTTCGCGGCGTCTCCGACTTGCTCACCCGTAGTAGCGTCCGATCACGAGCATCTGGCTGAAGACGTCCTGCGCGAGGAACACGATCACGATAAGCGTGCCGATGACCGGACCCCAGCGGCGTCCGGCGCCGCGTGCCGCCAGCGCAAACAGCGCGCCAAGCAGCGCCACCAGCGGCAGCACGTAGCGCACCTGGGCATAGGCGGCGTCGAAGCCCGGGAATTCGTGGTAGGAGTCAGCGCCGACGAGACCGAGCAGGCCGACGCCGATCGACGCATACACCGCGAGCTCGGCGACACGGACTCGCAAGGCGCCCCGACCTTGGACGAGCGCGCGGCCACTGAGCAGCGCGATGGCGATCGCCGGGATCAGCGCGACGGCATAGACCCAGTTGGGGAAGGTCGTATCGAGCCAGCCGTACAAGCCGACGTAGCCGCGGAACCACACCTCCCGCCACATCACCAGACCGGGGAAGTCATCGACCGTGCCCGGCAGCCGCGGTAGGTACAGCTGCCAGATGTAGTTGAGCTCGGAGAACACCGACCCGTGCACCGTCTGGATGCCCTGCGAGAGGACCCCGAGCAGCGGGTGGTGAGACAGTGCGTTGATAGTCACATATAGCAGGCTCGGGCTGAGCGCGACAGCGACAGCGAGCGCGAGCAGTCGATACGCCGAGCGCCCGCGCACGCGCGCGGCGCGCACCGTGAGAACGGCCAGGCCGATGAAGATGCCGGGAGCGAGGCCGACGAAGTTGAGCTTGGTCAGGAAGCCGATCGCGGTCAGCGCCCCCAGTGTGAGCGCGCCGCGCGTGCTGAGGCCCCGCCGAAACGCGCGCGCGAGGCGGTAGAAGATCGCCGAGGAGACCGCGTACAGCATCGCGTCGGGGTTGACTGCGCCGGACATGAATCCGAGCAGAGGCGCGAGCGCGACCGCGAGGCCAGCCACGGTCCATACCCGCGGTGGCCCGCCGGGGAGCACCTCGCGCACGAACAGGAAGACGAACATCGCCGTCAGCGCCGCCATCAACGCGGAGGTGAGCCGCATAAGCTGCAGGCGCGCGAGCTCGCTTCCGCCTCGTGCGATGGTGTACGGGATCGCCTCCAGCGCATAGTAAAGCGGCGGCTCCGACTGAGCGACGCCGGCGCCCGGGCTGCCTCTTGCGCTTGTGTGCGATGCCAGTCGCAGGTCGCGCCGCAGCTCGTTCTCTTGCAACTGTGACGCGATCGCGCCGTTCTCTGGCAGCTCGCGTACGTCTTCGAAGCGAAGTCCCGCGAGCGTGAGCGTCTCTTCGTTGGAGAACTGTTCAGAGTTGCCGGCAGGCGGTCGCCCGGTTTCCGCGAGTTGCTTGACGTAGGCGAAGTGGTCCGGCTCATCGGGTGCCTGGAAGGCGTACGTTACGACTGACCAGCACGCGGCGTTGAGAAAGGCCACGAGCGCGCACATCCAGACAGTCCGGACACGCCTGCTCACCGTAGGTCCGTGAGAAGGAGATTCGATGCGAGCAGAACCACCGCCGCGAGCAGCGCAAGGACGACAGAGACGACCAACGCGCCGGCCACGGCGTGGCTGAAGCCCATGTTGGTAACGGCGGTCGGGATCAGTGACGCCCATGAGCGCGTCCCCGGGCGCAGGTATTCGATGCGCATGATTCCGGGCAGGGTCCGCCCTCCTTCGCGTGCCGCAATTGCGGGGGGCGTGTCCTTGCCCAGCAGGAAGAGCCTGCCGTCGCTCAAGTGAAACGACACGCAGACCGTCGCTGCGGATATTGCGCGGGGAATCGGTTTGACCGGGACGGTCACGACCTCGCCAGTCCAGCCTGGGACCTGTTCTCCACTCGTGATCGCGCGGCCGTCGGAGAACACGTCGACTCGCACGCGCGGCCCGATCGAGGCCACTAGTGAGACGCGAATCGCCGACGTCTGCCGGGGTAGCGTTTCGCGCGCTTGACAGTAGCTGGTGCTCTGGCCGGTGATCGCGACGGCCGTCTGCGTGTCACTCGAGACTCCATTCGTGCGCGCAACGCTCATAGGTGAGCGCAGAAGCGTGAGGCCCACGCCGGCCGCGAGCAGCGTCAGCCCCAGCAGGAGCGTGATCCTGACACCGCGCATCGGCGAATCAAAGCACGATAGTGGCGGCCCGCTTGACGCCTGTCGACGCCGGTTAGCTAGCCGGCCGGCATGTGGCTGTGAATGTCTCTCAATCTGTCGCGTTTGGTGGTGATGTCAGCGTGAGCTCGCTCGTAGCGCTGTAGTCGGGGTGCAGCACATCGAAGATCGGCACGTCGGCGATCGCCTCTGCCAGCCGTGCGCGTAGCTGCACGGAGTCCAAGCGGTGTGACTGGGGAGCGACGGGGTTGACGGTGATTGCCCGCAGCTCGGCGCGGGCGAGCGCGTGCAGCCGGACACCGTGCCGGCGATACCAGCGGGAGCCGGCTTTCCAGACGAACACGTGCGTCGGATCGGAGACGACCAGCTCCAGCTCGCGCCGGCGGCGCCGCAAGGGTTGCAGGAGGTTGCGCAAGAACGCTTCCGGCAGCGCGCCCGCCACCAGCAGCCAGCGCGCGCCGGGGTTCTCGTCGAGCAACTGCGCGATCTGCTCGGACTCGGCCAGCAGCACGAAGCGCGGGGGCAGCACGAGCGGATCTCCCTCTTCGGCGACAAGTAGGCTCGTGCCGCTCGTGGTGGCGGCCAGCGCGTGCAGCCGGCGTCCTTGCGCCGATGCGTCGTCGAGCACGGGTAGGCGCACCAGCTCGACGGCGTCCGCGGTCTGCTGCACGACCTCCTCGATGTCGCGAGCGAGGACCGCGCCCGTCGCGATCAGCAGCCCGTCGCACACGCTCGGCGATGAGGCGGCGCGGCGGTCGACGGCGCCGTCGATCAGCACCTGCTCGGCGCCGTGCGCGAGCATCATGTCGCTCACCGCGCGCACGTCCGCCGCCGCACTCGGGCCTGCCACCTCGATCGCGCCAGCGTTCTCCAGACGCGCGACGAGCACGCGTCCAAGCGGCGTGCGGATGTGCGTCTCCTCCAGCAGCTCGTGCGCTATCGCGCTCGCGCGGAGCAGCCCGTCGGTGGTTGCCACGAGGCTCCGCGCCGGCAGGCGCACCCGCGGCTTCTCGATGCGGGAGTCGATCACGTCGCGCTCCTCGCCATCGCGGCCGACCGACGTCACCCCCACGCAACGCCGCTGTGCCTCGAGCTCGCGCAGCAACGCGGCGAGCGTCTCCGTCTTGCCGGTGTTCTTCGCCAAGCCGACCAATGCCAGGCGCCTGGCCGATGCCGTCAGCTCGCTGAGCATCGCGTCCGTGGCCGGATCAGCTGGGCGCCGACACGCGCGCGGCGAGCTCGCGCACGATGAACGTCGCCAGGTGCTGTGGTTCGGTGCCCTTGGAGAAGCCGGCGTCGTAGCCGAGCTCCTTGGCGAGCTCGTTGGACACGCGCGGGCCGCCGCACGCGAGGATCATCTGCCCGCGCCTGCCCTCGGCCTCGACCATCTCGACGAGCTCCGTCAGGTTGTGCACGTGCAGGTTCTGCTGGGTGACCGTCTGCGAGACGAGGATCGCGTCGGCGCCGACGTCGATCGCCTTCGCGACGAGCACGCTGTTGGGGACCTGGCTGCCGAGGTTGTAGGTCTGAAAGCAGCGGTAGCCCTCGAGGCCGTGGTGGCCGTGGTAGCCCTTCAGGTTGAGCATCGCGTCGATGCCGACGCTGTGCGTGTCCGAGCCCGTGCTCGCGCCGACGACCACGATCCTGCGCCCGAGCCGCTCCCGCGCGAAGCGCTCGATCTCGTCCTCTGACATGTACTCGATGTCAAAGCCCTCCCCCTGCAGCGCCGCGAAGTCGACCGTCTGCGTGCAGCGGCCGTACATGACGAAGTACGTGTAGCCCTCCGTCAGCTGCTCGTAGTGGACGACCTCCGGCTCGGCGAAGCCCATCTTCGCCGCGAGCTCGAGGGCGGCGCGGCGGGCGGCCAGCGAGTAGGGGACCGGGAGCGTGAAGCTGAGCTGGACGAGGCCGTCGTCGAGGTGGTCGGCGTAGGGTCGGACGGCGGCGAGGTCGACCTCATGCATAGCTCGCCTCTCGCATCAGCTCGACGACCGGGTTGAAGTAGTCCGCGTCCGTCTCGACGATGCCCTCGATGCCGCGGCCCTCGTCGAGGCGGCGGCTGACGTCGCCGAACGTCGCTTCCTCGATCGCCTGGAAGAGGCCCGTCCGCGCGATCCGCTCGAGCAGCTCGCGCGCGCCCGCGAGGACGTCCTGGGCGCGGGTCTGGATGATGCCGCCGCGCCTGAACTCGATCTCCTCGCCGAGGTCGTGCGCGGCGTTGAACACGTAGTCGACGTTCTGCAGGCCGAGCACGCGGTCGTGGATGTGCGGCGTGAAGATGCCCTCCGTCGGCACGCCGATCGTCTGGATGCCCTGGCCGGTCGCGATCGTCACGAGGTTGAACAGCGTGTCGGCCGCGTGCGTGCGGAACAGGTTGCCGTCCATGTGCCGCGTTGGCGGCATGTACTTGATCGGGCAGTCCGGAAACAGCTCGCGCGTCAGCTGCGCCTGCGCCCACTCGTACAGCAGGCCGTTCTTCACCGGCACGTCGATCTCGAACGCGTCGCCGAGCGCGATCTGCGCGTCGGGCACGCCCGAGGCGCGCGCGAGCTCGTGGTTGATGAACTGCGACGCCGTCACCGTGTGGGCCGCCTCGATCGCGTCGGCCGTGCGCAGGTAGTTGTCCTCGCCCGTGTTGATGACGACGCCGAACCAGCCGTTGATCATGCGCGAGACGCGCTGATCGATCAGGCCGCGGACGATGTTGATGTCGCGATAGAGGATCCCGTAGAGGGCGTCGTTGACCATGTTGTCGAAGCCCTCCCACGCGCCCATCGCCGCGATCTCCGACATGCACAGGCCCGAGCAGAAGCTCGACAGGCGCACGTAGCGGCCGTGGGACTCCGACCACGCGTCCATCGCCTCGCGCATGATGCGGAAGTTCGCCTGCGTCGCGAACGTGCCGCCGTAGCCCTCCGTCGTGGGGCCGTAGGGGACGTAGTCGAGCAGGCTCTGGGCGGTCGAGCGGATCACCGCTACGATGTCGCCGCCCGCTTCGGCCACGGCCTTGGCGTGGACGACGTCCTCGTATACGTCACCCGTCGCCGTCAGCACGTAGCGCAGGGGGGCCGGCGCATCGCCCAGGCGCTCACGCATCGCGCGGCGCTCGTCGAAGCGCGTGGTGATCTCCTGCAGCCGGGCGGAGCACTCCGCCGTGACGCGCTCGCGGACGGCGCCTTCCTCGGCGCGCTCCAGCCCGAGGAGGTCGAGCTCACCCGCGTTGACGCCCTCGGAGATCTGCTGGGGCGTACGCCCCGTCTGCAGCATCGCGTTGCCCAGCCAGTACGCCACCCCGCGGCCGAGGCCGCCGCCGTCGTGCACGTGATCGACCAGCACGTTCGGCAGCGGCGCGTCGAGGTCGTTCGCGCCGTCCACGCCCAGCAGGCGCGTCACGCTGCGCTCGACCGACACCGTCGTGCGGCTCGCGATCCGCTCGCCGACCTGCGCCGCGATCTGCTTCGCCGCCTCGCGGCAGGCTGTTACCACGCCCGGGTCGAGGTCCAGCTTGGAGGCGGTCATCGGATGTCCCTGACGATCGGGAACGGGATCACCTCGCGCAGCGTGTCGCGTTCGGTCAGGATCATCACCAACCGGTCGACGCCCATGCCGCCGCCCGCCGTCGGCGAGTAGCCGTACTCGAGCGCGCGCGTGTACTCCTCGTCGTTCGGGTGCGGCACATCGCCGTCGTCGACCGCGCGGCGCTTGCGCTGGTCGACGAAGCGCTGCCACTCGTCCACCGGGTCGTTCAGCTCGGTGTCGCCGCTGACGAGCTCGATGCCGCCGATGACCGCGTCGAAGTGCTCGCCAAGCTCCGGGTGCACCGCGTGGCGCTTGGTGATCGGGAACGGCTCCAGCGGAAAGTCGAACACGTGCGTCGGCTGGTTGATCGTGTGCTCGATCTTCTCCGAGTAGATGTCCGCGACGACGTCCGCCCACGTGGCCGCCTCGTCTACTGGTTCATCGAGGATCTCCGCGAGCTGGTCGCGCGTGGACTCCATGAAGTCGACGCCGAAGCGCTCGAGGATCAGCTCCTGCATCGTGATCCGCTTCCACGGCTTGGCCAGGTCGATGTCCTCACCATTCCGTTTGATCGTCGTGCGGCCCAGCGCGCGCTGGGCGACGTCGCGGAACATCTCTTCGGTGACCGTCGCCACGTCGTTGTAGTCCGCGTACGCGCACATGAACTCGATGATCGTGAACTCGGGACTGTGCTTGTGGGAGATGCCCTCGTTGCGGAACACCTTGCCCATGTCGTACACGTTCTCCATGCCGCCCACGATGCAGCGGTTGAGGAACAGCTCGACCGAGATGCGCAGGTACAGGTCGCGGTCCAGCGCGTTGTGGTGGGTGGTGAACGGGCGCGAGCCCGCGCCGCCCGCCAGCGACTGCAGCGCAGGCGTTTCCACCTCGATGAAGTTGCGTTCGTTCAGCCACTTGCGGATCTCGAACACGATCTTGTGGCGCGTGATGAACAGCTCGCGCGTGTCCTCGTTGGCGAGCAGGTCGAGCTCGCGGTAGCGGTAGCGGGTGCCGGTGTCGCCGAGGCCGTGGTGCTTGTCCGGGGGCGGGCGCAGGGTCTTGGTCAGGAGGGTGCACTCCTGGATCGCGAGGGCCAACTGGCCGCGCTGGGTGACGTAGATACAGCCGTCGATGCCGACGATGTCGCCGATGTCGAGGCTGAGGATGCGGTCGTATGTCTCCTGCCCGAGCGCGTCGACGCGCACGACCGCCTGGATCTGGCCGGACAGGTCGCGGATGTCCAGGAACGCGGTCTTGCCGTGGCCGCGGCGGGAGATGATGCGCCCCGCGATCTCGTAGCGCAGGTCGGGGTGCTCGCCGTGGTCCAGGGTTGTCGGGTCGTGGGCGGCGAGCACGTCCGCGATGCGCGTGCGCGTGTTCCACAGGCTGACGGGAGGGTACGGGTCGACTCCCTGCGCGCGCAGGCGCTCCAGCTTGTTGCGGCGTTCGTCGAATCCCCCCTCCCCCTCCGGGGACGATGCGACGACGCCGTCCTGCGCTTGATCGTCCTCGGACGCGCGTGCCGCACGCGGCTCTGCCGCCTGGGCTTGATCGTTGGCCGACATGCCGACGATCCTAGACCATGCGAGCAGCCGTCCCGAGCGAGACAAGACCGCTCGAGCGAGGCCGCACAGCCGCCGATCAGCCGTAGTAACGTGAGACGACCAGCAGCTGGCTGAAGAGGTCATGCGCGAGGATCAGCACCACGACCATGGCGCCTACCGCCGGTCCCCAGCGTCGGCCGGCTCCACGTGCCGCGAGGGCGAGCGCAGCACCCAGCAAAGCCAGCATCGGAAGCAGGTAGCGCGGTGAATAAAACGGTCCTTCATGCCTGATCACGTCGCTGGTGTATGAAGCTGCCCCCACCATCGCCATGACGCCGGCGGCCATCACGAGGTAGACGACGAGCTCCGGTAGCCGGCTCCCCAGCACGGCGCGGCCGGCCACAAATGCGCGCATGCAGAGGAGTGCAAGGAGCCCGGCCGGTACCAGTGCAATGTCGTAGACCCAGCCCGGGAAGGTGGTGTCCGCCCAGCCATACACTCCGACAAATCCGTTGAACCACAGTTGGCGGGGTGTGGAGAGCCCGGGGAAGTAGCTCACGCTGCCCGGAAGGCGTGGGAGAAAGAGCTGCCAGACGTAGCTGATCTCACTGAGCACGTCACCGCGCGCCGCTCCGCCGGCCGAGTTTGACACGAGGCTCAACGATGTGCTGGTCGTCAGCGGCTTGAACGCAAGGTAGACGAGCGCAGGGCTCACGGCGAGGACGAGGCCGAAAGCGGCGTATCCGACGTGCCGGGCCTTCGGCGCTGGGCGGAGAGCTGCCAGGAGCAGGCCGATGGCCGCGCCGGGAAACAGCCCGAGGAAGTTGAGCTTGGTGAGCGAGCCAATCGCCATGGCGGCCCCAATCGCGATCGCGAGGCCAAGCGTGAGACCGCGGCGGAAGGCGCGGGCGAGCAGGTAGAAGAGCACGGCGGAGACGGCGGTGAGCATCGCATCCGGATTCACCGCACCTGACATGAATCCAAGCAGTGGCGCGAGCGCCACGCCCAGACCTCCGACCGTCCAGGCCCAGCCGACTTCCGGCAGCGTCTCGCGCACGAACAGAAACGCGAACATAGCCGTTACTCCGGCAAACAGGGCTGAGAGCAGGCGCATGAGCTCCAGGCGGTCGAGCAGCGTGCCCCCAGACCCGAGCTCGTAGGGGACCGTCTCGAGCACGTAGTACAGCGGCGGCTCGTTAGCGGAAGTCCCGGTATCTCCCGCGCCCCTTGCGGAGAGGGGCAGGGCCAGATCGTGTTCAAGCCTTTGCTGCTGAGCGCGCGAAGAGATCGTTTGTGCGCTGGGCATGTACGCAACGCCTGATTGGTCCAGGTCCCTCAGCACCACGTTCTCCTGCGGGGAGTATCCGACCTCTGCCCCCAGCGGCAGTCGTCGCGCTTCGGCCAGGTACTGGACGTAAGCGAAATGAGACGGTTCGTCGGGCGTCTGAAACGGAGGTGACAGGAGCGACCAGCACGCGGCGTTGACGCAGGCGATCACGGCGCACGCCCATGCCGCCCTGGGCACGTTGCGAGGCGCTTGCACAATCCTGGCAAGGCGCCGCGGCGGCCTACGTAAGACATGCATACGTAAGGCGTGATCACTCGCGCGAGGGCGAGGGCGAGGGCGAGGGCGAGTTGTCAGCTGCTGGATGGCGAGGCGCGATGCGAGCGCCGTGACGGCCACCATGAGCGCCCCAATGAGCAACGCGATCCACGTGCCGCTCGGAGCCCGGCCAAGACCGATGCGCCGGGCCACAGACTTGGCCATGGACCACCATGACGCGCTGCCGGGCGCGATGTAATCGATGCGCATGCGTCCGCGCACGCGTCCGCCCGCGCTCGTCAACGCGGTTGACGTTCGGTTCTGCTGGCCGAGCACGATGACCGCTTCCCGGCTCTGGCCAAGCGCGAAGCAGACAGTGGCGTCGCTGACGCTGCGCCGGAGGCGTCCGACCGGCACGGTGACCTCCGCACCCTCCCACCCCGAGTCGTGCGTCCCGCGGGTGAGAACGCGTCCAGCGGACAGCACCTCGACGCTTACGCTCGGCCCGATCGTCGCCTCGACATAGATGCGGATCGCCGAAGTAGCCGCCGGCAGCACTTCTCCTGACTGGCAGGCCTGCTCGCCGCCACGGAGGTGCGTGAGTTCCGATCGCAACGGCACCGAGTTGGTCCCGGCGACACGCGAAGGCGCCTCCGACAACACGAGCGCGACGGCGATCGCCACCAGCGCCAAGCCGCAGGCCAAGACGACCTTGACGTTCATCGCCAACCCCGCTGAGGTCCACACGTCGAGATACGCCGGAGTGTTTCAACGGCCCCCCATCCGGTCAATCGTGCAGCCGGCGCTCACGGGGCTCCTCAACCGTACGGCACCTCCAACCGGCGCCTCCGCCGCGGTCCTCGGAGGGTCCAGGGCCAAAGCCGCCCCCGCTGTCGCGGCACGAGGGCCGCGAAGATGTCTCTATCTGATCGGTCAGGCCATCGGCAGCGACATGCCCACCGGCTTCGGGCTGTCAGCCGGCGCCGGCGAGGCCGGCGGGATGGTGTCGGGGGCGGGTCCGGGGGCGGCGCCGCCGACTTCCCCCTCCGGGGACGATGCGACGAGAGGCAGCACAGGCAGCTCAAACGGCGCGGCTGGGGTCATCGCGATCAGGCCGCGGGCGACCCGGCGGATCGCCTGCGAGGCCGGGTCGTCGGGGTCCTCGATCACGAGCGGCACGCCGCTGTCGGCGTGCTCACGCAGCGGCATCGTCAGCGGCACCTTGCCGAGCAGCGGCACGTCGAGCTCGTCCGCGAGCTCCTGGCCGCCGCCCTCGCCGAAGATCGTGAAGCGCTCCCCGGAAGGGGTCGTGAAGCTCGACATGTTCTCGATCACGCCGCCGATCTCGAGGTCGACCTTGTGCGCCATATGCGCGGCGCGGCGCGCGACCTTCTGCGCGGTCGCCTGCGGTGTCGTCACGATCATGAACTGCGCCTGCGGCAGGAGCTGCGCGAGCGTCATCGAGACGTCGCCCGTGCCCGGGGGCAGATCGACGAGCAGGTAGTCGAGCGCGCCCCATTCGACGTCCTGCAGGAACTGCGTCAGCGCCTTGTGCAGCATCGGCCCGCGCCACACCACCGCGGCATCCTCCTCGACGAAGAAGCCGATCGACATCACCTTCACGCCGTGCGCGTCGAGCGGGATGATCTTGCGCTGGGGCGAGACCGCCGGACGGGTCGAGCCGAGGCCGTACATGCGCGGGATCGAGTAGCCCCACACGTCGGCGTCGAGCACGCCCACGCGCTTGCCCTCGGCCGTCAGCGCCGCGGCGAGGTTGGCGGTGAGCGTCGACTTGCCGACGCCGCCCTTGCCCGAGCCGATGCACAGGACGTTGGCGACCTGCGCGAGCGCGCCCGCGGGCAGGCTGCCGCGTCCGAGCTTCTGCTGCAGCGCCTGCTTCTGGGTGTCTGAGAGGACATCGAAGTACACGTTCACGTGGGTGACACCGTCGAGCGCCGACACAGCCTGGGCGACGGACGTCTGGAAGTGGCCCTTGATCGGGCAGCCGGGGGTCGTCAGCGAGACCGTCACGTCGACTACGCCGTTGGCGCTGATGTCGATCGAGCGCACCATGTCGAGCTCGACGATCGAGCGGTGCAGCTCGGGGTCGATCACGACCTCCAGCGCCTTGCGGATCTCATTCGTGTCGGTCACGCGGCTCATTGTGACAAACCACGGACAAGCTGCCCGGTGCCGGCGCGCGGGACCGACCCGCGGCGTCCACTGAGGGCTGCATTAAAAAGACCCGCGGGCGGTGGGGGCCGCCCGCGGGTCGAGGGAGGAGAGGGTGCTACTACTGCCGGCGGGATATGAGGCCGGCAGACTCTCCGCTTGCGGCCCTCTCCAAGGCCGGGCGGGGAAGCTCGTGGCTCAGACGAGGCTCAGGATGCGCTCCTGGACCTTGTTGGCCAGCTCGGGGACACGGGTGGCGAGCTCCGGAACGAGGTCCGGGACGCGGTTGGCGAGGTCGCTGCCGCTCTTGGTGAACGCGTCACGACGCTCCTCGAGCTCGCTGACGGTGCTCTCGATCCTGCGGCGGCGCTGGCGCAGCTGGCGCTCGACGCGGACGCGGGCTTTGCGCACCTCGCGCTCGAGGCGGTTGCGCGCGGTCACGCCGCGGCGCTCGAAGCGGCGCAGCTGCGCCTGCGTCTTCGACGTCGAGCCGTACGTCGAGATCGTGTCGCTTACGGTCGAGACGACGCGTTCGCGGGCGATCAGGGCGGCTCCGACGGGGATCAGCACCGCGCGCTCGGCGTAGTCGCCGAACACGTCGGTCGTGGTGGCCTTGGCCGGGGCCGTGCCGTTCACGCTCGCGCGCTTGGAGGCAGCTGCTTTGGCCGCAGTGGCTTTGGTCGCGGCAGGTTTGCGCGTCGCTTTGGCGCGGACTTTGGTGGTTTTGGGGGAAGTCGGTGCGGTTGGCATCTGAAAGAGGCCTCCTGTTTGGTCCTCGCCGGGTGCGAGGAGGGGGGCTGGCAGTCCTATTGGGGCTGGCCGCCTGTCTCAGCGGCCGAACACCTGTTTGTACCCCCTGCGGGAAAGATCGTTACACGGCGATCGTAGCAGACCGTGAAAAGCCTGTAACCACGGGCTGTCTTGTTGGCCTAGCTTGTAACAGGAGGAACATGCGTTCGGCCAGAAGGATGGCACAGAAGGGTGACGAGCGCCAGGCGACTGCATGAGCGAGAGCGACGGACGCCTGCATCCACTAGTTAGAATGCGTGCGCCATGCCGGCATTAGGACTCGCCGAGCCGCCCGAAGAAGGATTGTGGCGGGTCGCAAAAGGTGACCCCTTTGCGCTGCGCGACCCATCGCCGCCCCTGAGGGGACCCGACGACCTGGGCGTTGGGAATCGCTTCGACAGCGCCGTCGGCAACTTCCGCGTCTGGTATTTCGCGACCGAGCTCGAAGGCTGTTACGCGGAGACGCTCGCGCCCCTTCGTCCCGATCCGGCGGTCTTGGCCGCCGTGTCGGGCGACGAGGACGGCTTCATGCCGCTGGGCGAGATCCCCGCGGATTGGCGGCAGAGTCGGATCGCCGTACGTGCGACCTTCCCGGAAGGCCGTCCGTTCTTGGACGTGGAGGACTCCGGAACTAGGGCCATCCTGCGCAAAGAGCTCGCTTGGCTGCTCGCCAGCCTTGGGCTGGACGATATTGACGTCGCGGCTATTCGAAGCAAAGACCGACGTCTGACCCGGTGGGTCGCGCAGTGGGCGTGGGATCGCCATGAATCCCATGGCTATCCCCCTTTCGCGGGCATCCGGTTTTGCTCACGGCTTGGGAGCGAGTGGGAGTGCTGGGCCGCCTTTGAAGACGCATTGCCAGAGGAGCGGGAGCAGAAGTCGATCTTGCGCCAGGACGAGGCTCTGCAGCGTGTCGCTGCGCTCTATGACCTGGAAATCTTCTAGGCGCCCGCCAGGAATGCCTTAGCGGCGGCTACGGCGTCGGCCAGCTTGCCTTCGCGTATTGCCGTTGCTGGCGCGCTCTCGCCGAGGGCCGGGTTCATCCCGGCGAACCAAGCGCGGACAACGTGCGAGCTCTCTGTCTCGCCCAGAAGGCGGAAGATGTAGAACGCGGCACGGAGGCGTTCCTCGGATTCCGCGCCCGGTGTGCGATCTCCAGCAACCCAGTGCCCGACCGTCCGCGGCCCGCTCACGTTTGCGATGTACGCGACCAACTTCTGTCCGAGCGCGTCTTGGAGGAATCGCGCCACGTCAGCGGGCGTAGATTCGACCGTCTGCCGGTGGGCCTGCTTAGCGTGCTGTGCGCGGCTCTTTTTTTGCTCCTTTGTTGCGGTTGCCATGGTGCTTCTCCCTTCGTCTTTTAGGCGTCTTGCGCAGACGATACCCCTTCGCGGCGGGTTCGTTAATCAGTAGTTGACCGTATAGTTGGACAGTCGGCTGGTCGCTGAATGGGCATTAGCCTGGACATAGATTGGTCATCTGATTGGTCGAGAAGAGTAACAGAAGGATTGGAGGGCTCTTGGCATTGGGCGCCCGGAACGCGGGCGATCCACAGGGAAGGCTGCTCCAGCTCGGCGGGCGTCGGCAGCGCATCGGGCCCGCTCCAGGCGAGCGCCAGCGCCTGCGGTCCGCCGGCGTCGACGACGGTGTCGCAGAAGCGCCGTCCCGTCTCGTACTGGCGCAGCTTCAGCTCCAGGCCGAGCAGCCGCTCGAGCACCCGCCACGGCAGGCCGCGGTTCTCGCGGCGGTGGTTCATCGCCGCGCGCAGGCGCGGCAGCGACGGCAGCACGTCGGCGCCGATCGCGTCCATCACGTGCTCCGCGTGCCCCTCGATCAGCGACATCGCCGCCTGCATGCGCTCGACCAGCTGCCAGCGATCCTCGCCGAGCGTCAGGCGCAGCAGCTCGCCGCGACGCGCGCGCTCAACCATCTCGCGCAGCTCAGCAGCGTCCGGCAATTTCGGCATGCTCGGCACCCAGCCGCCGCGCTTGCCGTTGCCGGCGCCCGTGTGCTCGTCGCCGTCCCCGTCCGAGGACCCGCCCGAGATCGTCACCTGCAGGCCCTCGATCAGCTCCTTGAGCATCCCGCCGAGGTACTCGCGAAGCCACGGCGCGCCGGAGAACTGCACCGCGTGGGTGATCTCGTGGATGCTCACCCACAGCACCAGCTCATCGCGGTCCACGCCCAGCGTGCGCGCCGCCCCCGCGAGGTTCGGCGCCAGCAGCAGCAGTCGCGGCTTGACCGTCGCGTCCAGCAGCGCCAGGTCGTACTGGCCGAGCACGCGCTGGGAGAGCATGCCCGTGAGCGCGCCCACCTGCACCCCCATCAGCAGTCCCGAGACCGAGCGCAGCGGGCCGGCGAACGGGCCCTTGCCGCCGGCCATCGGCTCGGTGATCGGCGCCAGCAGCGGGCGCATCGACTTCAGGTTCGCCGCGATCCAGCCCGGACGGTCGACCAGCTCCAGCGCCGGCAGCTCGGTGGAGGAGGTCAGCCCGCTGTACGTGCCGACCCTGCCGGCGAACTCCTGCACCAGCGGCTCGACCGACGCCGAGCGCATGCCGCCGAACGGCGGCGAGCCGGCCAGCAGCTCTCCGACCCGCTGGGCTGCGCCCCAATCGATCACGTCCACACCATCAGCGTAGCCACGGTGGACGGGCCTTCGATAAAGCTCTCGCCGGGGCCCGAGGCTTGTGCGCGCGTATTCTTGCTGGTTGTGTCTGGCTCCAGAGTCGCGCTCGCGCCGCCCGCCGGCTCGCAGGGCGGGTTTCTGAAGCGCGCCGAGGTGCGCGACGTGCTCGCCTGGATGCGCCTGCTCGTCGATCCGCAGGACGCCGCCGCGGTCGTGCGCGCGCTGTCGCGGCCGCCGATCGAGCTGCGCCAGGTGGAGCTCGCGCGCGTGATCCAGGTCGCGCGGCGGCGCAAGCTCGACATGGTCGCCGGCCTCGCCGCCGCCACCGAGTCGCCGCAGGTGCCGCCCGAGGCGCGCGAACGCATCAAACGCTTCGTCGAGCTGCACCGCAGCGCCGCCGCCGAGCTCGACACGGTCGCGCCCGACGTGTTCGTCGGGCGGCTGATCCAGCGTCTGGGCGTACGCGGGCGCCCGCTGCTCGCGCCCGAGGACGTCGCCGAGCAGCGCGCAAGCCTCGAGCTGCTGCACCGGCTCGCCGTCGACTACGTGCGCGCCACGCCGAGCGCCAGCACGCGCGATCTCGCGCGCCACCTGGCCACCGTCGTGCCGGACGCACCGGGGGACGCTCACCCGGCGGCCCAATCGCCAGCTCCCCTGAGTGAGCCGCTGGAGGCAGGCGCCGCCACCGGCGAGGGTGACCACGCGTACGCGGACCTCAGAGAGCAAGCGCTGATCGAAGACGAGCCCGTCGATGAGCTCCACGCGACGTTCCAGCTGCTGCGCGAGGAGGTGCTCGAGGGCGTCGCGCGTATCGGCGGGCGCCTCGGCGAGCTGCGGCTGGACACCGACCTCGACATCTCGCACGGGGTCGTTCGCTATCTGGAGCTGCTGAAGCTGTCCGCGCTCTTGCAGCGCCCGGAAGGACAGGCGCTCGCGGACGCGCTTGCGGACGTCAACGCGCGCCTGCTCGCCGCCGCCACGCCGCTGCAGCGCGAGATCTTCCAGACATCCACGCTCGATGACACGCTCAGCGGGCCCGAGAGCCGGGATGGCCACAGCGCAGGCGCGGACGCCGCGCTGGGCGAGCGCGCCCGCGCCAGGGCGATCGCGCCGCGCGAGCAACACTCGCTCGATCCGTTCCTGCCGCGCAAGGGGATCGGCCTCGCGCTGTCGGCCTCCGACATCTTCACCTACCGCAGCTGTCCGCTGCGCTACAAGTACGCGCGCGTTCTGCGCATCCCCACCGAGCAGACCGTGCACCAGCGCTTTGGCATCGTCGTGCACCAGGTGCTCGAGCGTTACCACTCCGACGGTGGCGACACGCTCGCGCAGCTGCTCACGCTGCTCGACGCCGGCTGGCGCCGGGCCGGGTTCGGCGACGGCGAGCGCGATCGCGAGCTGTACGAGAAGGCGCACGCCGCGCTCACGCGCTACCACGCGCGCCTGGAGCTGCACGAAGCACAGCCTGTGTGGTTCGAGCGGCAGTTCGACTTCCGGCTCGGGCCGCACCATCTGCGCGGTCGCGTCGACCGCGTGGACCGGCTCGGCGACGGGGGCGACGCCGAGTACGAGCTGATCGACTACAAGACCTCGCGGCCCAAGACCGCCGAGCAGCTGCGCGACGACATCCAGCTGTCGCTGTACGCGCTCGCCGCGCGGGAGGACTGGGGGCTCGAGTCCTCGCAGCAGGCTTACTACTACGTGCTGGACGATCTCAAGGTTCCTGTCGCTCGCGGTGAGCGCGACGCTGCAGCAGTCACCGACATCGTACTCGAGGTCGGCGAGGGGATTCTTGGGCAGGAGTTCGAGCCGACGCCGTCGCGGGCGGCTTGCTCGATCTGCGACTACCGGATTGTCTGTCCGGTGGCGGAAGTTTAGGCTGGCGGCGTGTGCATACTTTATTTCAACTGAAGCGAAGCGGGCAGTAGCTCCAAGTCTTGACACCACGGGTACCACCTAGATGTACCCAAACTCCCGCACCATCTCCCAGGACGATGCACGGCGTGGGCAGGCCAGGTTCAGGTTCGCCGTGGCGAAGGAAGGCGTAATGACGACTTGATCTGAATGGATCGATGTTTTCGCTCAGAACTTCCAGGTCTGCGATCTGGGCCAACACAGTGATCCCCGGAAAGGAGAATTCAATTTCGTCTTCGCGTTCGGAGTACCACCTGACCGCTTGGACGCCGTTACGCCGGAGCGCTCGCAGCAGACCGAGCAGGTCACCGTCCCGTGTCGGCGGGCCGACCCAGAGTCCATAGTTCGCGTACAGTGTGACCCTTCCGGGCTGCTGCTCATAGGTTGCATTGCTTGGCGCGGTAGCCACGGGCGGTCCGATGCCGTAGCCGACGCCGAGGGAGTTGGCGAGTGCGATGAGCAGGAGCAGGATCGCAGTTGCGGTTCGTGGCTTGGATGGGAGGCGGGTTATCCAGCCGGCCCCGAATACCGCGAGGTAGACGGTCAATGGAATTGCGTAGCGGACGTCGTGTATGTAGGTCTCGGTGAGCGCGGCCCAGGAGATGAGCGCTCCGGCCGCCAGCTCGGGGGCGAAGCCGCTGACGGGGCGCCGACGAGCGAACCCGGCCATCGTCCAGATCCAGCCCACCACCGAGAACGAGAACAGGGGCAGAAACAGCTGCCAGTTGAGAACGCTCCAGAAGTACCACTCCAGGTTGGCAGTGGACAGGCGTGGCGGCGCCGTGCCAGGGAAGATCTTCAGGCTCGATAGCTGTCCCGATGATCCGAGCGCCTCATTCGCAAGCCCGTGAATCGTGGAGAGCTCGTAGAGGTACCAGGGTAGGGCGATGACGAGCGCAAGCGCAGCGAAGACGGTGATGCCGCGCCACGCTTGGCGCCCGCCACGCATCGCCGTTACCAACGCGACTCCCGCGACGAAGAACACGAACGTCTCCTTGCTCAGCATCCCCAGGCCGACGGCGATGCCGGCGAGAGCAGAGACTCTGGGACGCGAAAAGCGCTCTGTGGCGAGGATCGCCCAGACCGCGACGGCGACCATCGCGGCCTCGGGCGCATCGAGCATGAACTCGTGGGACTCTTCGATGATCAGCGGCGAGCCGAGCGCAAAGACGACCGCCAGCAAACCAGCGAGCCGTCCGAAAGCCAAGCGCCCGACGTTGTAGCAGCCGAGCGCGAGCAGCGTCACAAAGATGACGTCTTGGGCGATGATCGGAGGTGCGACATCAACGCCGCCGACGAAGATCCCCAGCGCACCGACCAGATACGTGAGTGGTGGGTAGGGCGTCGATTCGGTGAACGCGTTCAGCAGGTGCCCCATACTCAAAGCCCTGTAGGCATCGATCGCGGAACCAAGATGAAGCCCAGCGTCATACACCGGGATGCTGTGATCCCGACTCAGCCACCAGCACGTCGCCGCGACAAACAGAACCCCGACCACAACCGAAGCCCACGCCTCTGCCGACCAGTGCGACCAGAAAAGCCGCGCCTCGCGCCGCGCAAGGCCCGCGGGGCGAGGGATCTCGACGTCTGTGGCCATCATCCCTGGATCTCGCGGGTGTCGAGTTGCTCCTGGGCGGCGCGAACCACCGTCTCAGATGCGAACGCGATGCCCGTTGTTCGCAGTTGGAACCGCACGCCTTGACGCACCGCGAGCTTCATCAGGGGAACGGTGGATGTGGTCACATTGAAATGGTGGGTGTCCTCGGCCTGCGAGCAACACGAGCCGGCGCCAGATGGGCGACGGAATTGTTAGTGCCATCTCGTACTCGGTGTCAAGCACCGCGACGGCAAGGCCTGAAAGGCGAGTGACAGATCGATGCCACGCGCTGGCAACGTCTCTGACTCGCTCGGCTGTCCGGCGCCCGTGCGTGAGAAAGCGACGGGCTCGCTTGCTCGACTGCTCGCCGTGGCGGCAGACGCGCCTCTCGGAGGCGTAAGCCTCTACTTCCCCTCCCGCCCCCGCTGTCGCAGGAAGCGCTGAAATTCGCTCGCGAGAATGTCGCCTGACGGCAGGTCCTCTGGCGTGCTTTGCCCCTCGCTGTCAGCGGCCTGCTCGAGGCGTTCGACAAACGCCTGGATGTCCGGGTCGCTGCGTACCGCCATCCCGACCTGGCGTTCATAGTCCGAGGCCGAGGACTCCAGCTCGGACACGTCAACCGACACGCCGATCAGCACTTCGACTCTGCGCAACAGCGCCAGCGCTGCCTTCGGGTTGGCGGCCGCCGCGACGTAGTGCGGCACCGACGCCCACAGGCTTGCCGACGGCAGCCCCGCCTGCGCGCACGCCGTGTGCAGCACGCCGACGATGCCCGTCGGGCCCTCGTAGCTGGAGGCCTGGATGCCCAGCCGCTCGAGCAGCGTCGCGTCGGACGCGTGGCCGCTAAGCGCCACCGGGCGCGTGTGGGGCACATCGCCGAGCAGTGCGCCGAGCGAAACCACCAGCTGCACCCCCAGCGCCTCCGCGAGGTCGACGATGTGCGCGCTGAACGCGCGCCAGCGCATCGACGGCTCGACGCCCTGCACCAGCACCAGGTCGCGCGGCGCGCGCGGCGCGCTCGCCTCGAAGATCTCGACCGTCGGCCATGCAATCTCGCGGGCTTCGTTCTCGTCGAAGCGGATGCACGGGCGGTTGGCCTGGAAGTCGTAGAACTCCTCCGAGTCGATCTGCGCGAAGCGCCGCGCGTCGAGTGCCGAGGCCAGGAACGAGACCGCGCTCGAAGCCGCGTCGCCCGCGTCGTTCCAACCCTGGAATGCGCAGACCATCGCCGGGGCCCTGAGGCCATCAGGACGGCGGTCCCAGATCAGGGGCTGCATCCGAACCACCGTACATCATGGGGCGATGGCTGCCGTCACGCGTTCCTCACCCGCTACCCCTCCCGACCACGTCCAGACCGTCGCCACCCTGCGTAGCGACGACGACGTCGACGCCGTGTTCGCGTGCACGCGCAAGGAGCGCCAGATCTCCCGCGCCGGCACGCCCTACCTGACGCTCGAGCTGCGCGACAGCACCGGCTCGATTCTCGCCCGCGCGTTCCGCGAAGCCGACGTGCTCGCCGGGCGCTTCGAGCGCGGCCAGCTCGTGCGCGTGCGCGGACGCGTGCAGCGCTTCCGCGACGAGCTGCAGATCGAGCTGCGCGCGATCGACCGCGCAGAGGGGGACGACGCCGACCCGGCGCGCTTCCTGCCCACCGCCTATCGCGACCGCGACGAGCTCGAAGGCTTCCTCGAGCATCTCGCGCGGGAGGTCTATGACCCGGCGCTCAAGGGTCTGCTGGAGCGGTTGCTCGGCGATCGGCCCCTGCGCGAGCAGATTCGCCTCGCGCCATGCTCGCTGCCGGGCCCTGCGTCTTCGGGCGGGGCCGGCGGGGGTTCGCGCATCGCGCGCGCGCCGTCCGGTCATCACGCCTACCTCGGCGGCTTGCTCGAGCACACCGTCGCCGTCGCCACCATGGCGCTCGAGCTGTGCACGCTGCACCCGCGCCTGGATCGCGACGTGCTGCTCAGCGCCGCGATCGTCCACGACCTCGGCAAGACGCGCGAGTTCACCTACGGCGCCGAGATCGAGCGCAGCCGCGAGGGCACACTGCTCGGGCATGTCGAGCTCGGCCTGCGCCTGATCGCCGTGCGCGCTCCCGCGGCCCTCGAGGGCGAGCGGCGACTCGCGCTCGAGCACTGCGTGATCATGCACCACGGACCCGAGTCGTCCTCCGGGCAGCGCTTCGCCTCGCCCGAGGCGCTCGCGTTGTATCGGCTGAATACGCTCGACGCTCAAGTCAAGGGCGCGCTCGAGCACGGCGGCAGCGGAGTCGGCGCCCAATAAACGGCGCGTAGCAAGCAGCGGGACCCTGCAGATCCAAGCGCTGGCGCCGGTCAAGCGGGCTGGTCGCGATGCCGATAAACGTTGTGATGGGCGATTTCGCCATGCCAACCGTTGCCTCGACCTCGGATGCCGCTTCTGAGGAGCTAGCGGACGACCGCAGGACGAACGGACCGCGGCTGAGCGACCAGGAATTGAAGGGCCTGTACCCGCCGCGCCATCCGGGGCGTTCGCAGCGGATGATCGGCGAGGTCGTCGTCGACCTCGGCCTGTCTGACGCGGAGACCGTCGAGGAGGGCGTCGCGGCGGCGCGCGCGCAGGGTCGTCCCACCGGTGTGGTGCTCGTCGAGCGCGGCATCCTGCGCCACGACCAGCTCGCGCGCGTCGTCGCCGAGCGCTTCGGCCTGGACTTCGTCGATCTGACCGTCTTCGACCTCGACATGGGCGCCGTCAACCTCGTCGGCATTCAGGCGGCCAAGCGCTACCAGGCGCTGCCCGTCGGCTTCACCGAGGACGGCGCGCTGCTGCTCGCGATGGCCAACCCCACGAACGTGCTCACGATCGACGACGTCGGCATGATGACCGGCCGGCGGATCAAGCCCGCGGCCGCGTCCGTCGAGGACCTCAACCTGCTGCTCGCGCGGCTCGCGCGGATGGACGAGTCGATCGAAGACATCGTCGACGAGGACGCCGAGGCGGAGGGCGAGCAGCTGTCGGTGGATGAGGCCGACAGCGACGCGCCCGTGATCAAGCTCGTGCACTCGATCGTCGCCGAGGCCGTGCAGCAGGGCGCCTCCGACATCCACGTCAACCCCGAAGAGGGCGACACGCGGGTGCTGTTCCGCGTCGACGGCGTGCTCGCGCCGGCCGCCACGGTCAAGCGCAGGATGGCCATGGGGGTCGTCTCGCGCATCAAGATCATGGCCGACCTCGACATCTCCGAGCGGCGCGTGCCCCAGGACGGGCGCTTCGCGCTGACCGTCGAGGGCCGGCGCGTGGACATTCGCGTGGTCACGCTGCCGCTCGTCAACGGCGAGGGCGTCGTGATGCGGATCCTCGACCAGGGCAGCGGCATCGTGAAGGTCGACGGCCTGGAGTCGCTCGGCATGCAGGACGAGGAGCTCGAGCACTTCTCGCGCGCGATCCACCGCCCCAACGGCGCCGTGCTCGTCACCGGGCCGACCGGCTCGGGCAAGTCGACCACGCTGTATGCGGCGCTGCACGCGCTCAACGACGGCGAGCGCAGCATCCTCACGATCGAGGACCCCGTCGAGAAGCGCATCGCCGGCGTCAAGCAGATGCAGATCGCGCCCAAGGCCGGTGTCACGTTCGACGTCGGCCTGCGCTCGATGCTGCGCGCCGACCCCGACGTGATCATGGTCGGCGAGATCCGCGACGCCGAGACCGCGCACATCGCCGTCGAGGCCGCGCTCACCGGCCACCTCGTGCTCTCCACGCTGCACACCCGCGACGCGCCCAGCGCGCTCGGCAGGCTGATCGACATGGGCATCGAGCCGTTCCTCGTGTCCTCCGCCGTCGACTGCATCGTCGCCCAGCGGCTCGTGCGGATGCTGTGCAAGCACTGCAAGCGCGTGCAGCACGTCTCCGAAGCTGTGCTCGCCGAACACGGGCTCGCCGGCGTCGAGGCGTATGAGCCCGTCGGCTGCTCGCGCTGCGCGGGGTCGGGGTACCGTGGGCGCCTCGCGCTGTATGAGGTGATGAGCGTGTCCGAGCCGATCCGCGCGCTGATCCTCGAGCGGGCGTCCGTCGATGACATGGTCGCGATCGCGCTCGGCGAAGGGATGCGACGGCTGCGCGACGACGGGCTGCAGAAGGTGCGCGAAGGGGTCACCTCGATCGCCGAGGTCGAACGCATGACCAGCAGTCTGCTGTAGGGCGACACGCGCGCCGGATCGAGTAGGAGACATTCTCCATGACTCCCATGCGGCCAATGGGGGTCAGCTGCCCCCACGCTGCTCGCGGGAACAGGGGTGCTGCAACCATCCCCCGCAGGTGAGCTCCCAGCCGAACAGGTTCATGCGCATGCGTTCGATCGCGCCTCGACCTACGGTGCGCAGCCGCCTCGAATCAGGTGCCCGAACGTCAGGCAAGCCGGGTGCGCCGTCGTGGTCGCTCGGACGCTTCGCCGCGGGTGGGGGAGGAGCTCTGATCGTGCTGGCCGCCGTCGCGTGGCCGCTGGTGTTCTCGAGTGCGACCTTCAACAACGACTGGCTGAATCACCTGTGGTACATGTGGCATCAGAGCCTCGCGATCCGCGAAGACCACGCTCCGAGTCTGTTCCTCGACTACTCCGGCGGGATCCTCTATCCGCTATACGCCTTCTACGGCGGCACCCTCTACGCGCTGGTGGGAACGCTCTCATTGGTGCTGGGCGACGCTCCGCTGCAAACCTACGTCCTGAGCTATCTGCTGGGCTTCGCCGCCGCTTACGGCGGCTGGTACTGGACCGCGCGAATGTTCGGTGTTCGCGGCTGGCGGGCCCACATGCCGGGGCTAGTTTTCATCACCTCGGCGTCGTATCTGACGATGATCTACGCGCTCGGCGACTGGCCGGAGTTCATCGCGGTCTCGATGATGCCGCTGATGATCGCGGCAGGCCTCAGCGTGCTGCGCGCGCCCGGGTTGCGCTTCGGACCAGCGCTCGCGCTGACCGGAAGCAGCGTCGTGTTCTTCGGAAGCCACCTACTCACGATCGTCTGGGGCTCGACCATCCTGGCCGTGATGATCGTCGCGATCCTCGTTGGCGCACCGGGTGCCCGCCGAGGGGTGAGGAGGGCCGGTGTGCTGCGCGTGGCCATGCTCGTGATCCCCACCGTGATGGTGAGCGCCTGGTTCCTGCTGCCGACGGCTGCCTACGAGGCACACACGCTCGTGGCACACGCCTATCCTCACGCGCGAGCGTTACTGCGCGAACTGATGTACACGGTCGCCGCCCGGAACCTGTTCACCCTTACTCGCGCGCCGTCGCCCGGCACGATCGTCTCGCTGGCTCTCCCGATCCTGGCGGTAGCATGGGTGCTCGCGAGCATCGCGATGCTCGCCTGGCGCCGGCGAGGGGGGACGTGGATGCGGGCGCTCCTGATCACCGCCACAGCGACAGTCGCGCTCGCCGTCGTCATGACTCACGCCGGCCTGATTCTCGCGCTCCCCCGCATGTATGCCACGCTGCAGTTCAGCTTCCGGCTCGAGAGCTTCGTGCTGCTGGGCATCAGCGGAGCGATGGTGATCGTGCTCGTCATGGCCCAGGACGGAGACGCACGCCTGCGGCGCTGGACGTGGTTGCTCGCGCCGATCGCCGTCATCTCGGTGGTCGGCGCGGCCCAGCAGTCCGGCGCCCATCCTCAGGGCAAGAATCGCAGCACCGCGCTCACCTATCTCACCCCTCTGCCGGAACGCTTTGGACAGTTCGACTACCTCTACTACCCGCTGGCGGAATACAAAGAGGCACTGCCGCTGGTGAGCTTCCCACTTTCGACGATCACCAGCGGCGGAGCCTCCGAGGTGGTGCAGGTTCCGTCCAATCGCCTCGTGGCCACGAACATCAGAGGCGGTCCGGACCTGGTGCATGTCACCGGCGCTGCGATCGTCGGGGTGGACTCGCACCTCGACGACGTGCTCGAACTACCCGCAACCTCCGTCTCCCACGGCGCCCCACCCGCGCCCGCGACGATCTCCGCCGGCCCGGCCGAACCCGCTCCCGTCATTGCCGGGCGCGTGATCAGCCTGATCGCGCTCGCGGTCCTCGCGGGCGAGCTCGGACTACTCGCCGTCCGCGGCGTCTACCGACACTCGTCCAAGCGAGGACTACAAGGATGACCGCGCAGCCAAGGATGCTCAGCGCCCAGCCCAGTACGATCGTCGCGCTGTGCGTTGCTTCCAGCACGACATGAACGGGGCCGCTGCCTGCTCCCTCGCGGCGCACGACGGTCAGTCCAGCGGGACTGCGCCCTACACGCCTGAGGCCTGAGATGTGCACCAGGTAGCCGCCGCCGGCGACGTTCGTCTGAATCGGCGCCGGTCCCGGCGGCACGTTCAGCCACGCGGCGAAGCGATCGCCGCGCACGGTGTCCGGGGAAATGACCAGAATGCGCCCGGCCGGAACGGGTATGACGGGCGCCTGGACGTCGGTGTAGGAGGTCGGGTCATACCACGTACGCGGCGGGAGGTTTACGCTGATGAGCGCTTCCGCGCGGTTGGTATAGGAGTCTTCGGCGAACAGCGTGGTTGGCACCCATTGCTGCCACACGCAGAGGCCTACGCTGATCGCGCATACGACGGCAAGCGCTCGGCGAAGCCACGCGATCGCTGGACCCGGTTCGTCCATGCTTGCCGCCCGCTGCATCGCAAGCGCGCTCACGAGCACGAGTCCGCTGATCGTGTAGAAGACGTAGCTGCCAAGTCGATAGGGAAACTGGATCTCGTCAAAGGGGAACGGCACCGCGCTCCAGATCGGCGTGATCATGATCATGCACAGCAGGACCGCGAGCAGAATCGTCGCGCCGAGCCACACGCGCCGCAGCCGCTTGCAGGAGCCGCGACGCCACATCAGCACAGCTCCAGCGACGAGGCTCCAGGCCAGAAACCAGACTGGGATCTGCACGAACAGCGCCGGTGTGGTGGATTCCGCGGGAACCTTGCGCAGCGGATCGAACAGCAGTTGGGGCGTGTCGAAGAAGGTCACCGCTGCTCCACTACGGGGGATCTCCAGATGCGCTGCCACATCCTTCGCGTAGCTGATGTCGGGGACGAGATACCACGCGTTCACCGCTACGCTCGCCAGCGCCAGCCCGGCGAGCATCGCAAGCCGACGCATCGGCAGCCTGCGCGGTGCGCCGAGAGCGAGCCACACGACAACGGCGGCAAACGCCATGAACGTCGTGCCCCAGACCAGGGTTATGTTGTGGCTGCCCGAAAACAGCACCGCGCAGCCGACAAACACCAGCACCGGCCACGGTCGCCATGACCGAGCGCGAGCCAGGTGAACGCCGCTTGCGACCAACGGTGCGATCACGGCGACCGCGATGAACTCGGTCCACGCACCGCGGCCGTAGAGATTCGTTATGTAATAGGCGCTGGTGACCACCGCGAGCGCTGACGCGTGGATCGCCGGCCCACGCACGCCCATCTCTCGCCCAAGCCAGATCATACCTCCGTAGCTGCCGGCCACGGCGAGCGTTGTCACGGCCACATAGGCTGCGATCGGCTGATCGCCGAGGAGATCCGAGATCCCGCCTACGATCGCGTAAAGCGTGCCACCGTAGAAGGCAAAAAAGGGATAGAAGACACCGATACCGCGAGCGTTCAGGAAATACGTCGGGTGACCGGCCTGGGCAAGACCGGTGCCCTCGACCCAGTTCAGCCACAGGTGATTCGTGAAATCGATGCCGAAGCCCGAGCTGGTGAATAGCAGCGGCGCAGCGACTAGCAGCGCCACTGCGGCCGCGACCAGCACGTCGACCCGCGAGCCTGCGAGGCGCCGGGTCGAAAGACCCTGCCGTTGGATCGCGGCCTCGTCGAGCCCGGGGTGATCGGTGATCGCGTCGATCAAGGCGGCGGAGGGTAGCCAGTCGCTCACAGACGGTCTCGCATAAACGCAACTCCGCCGTGAGTGGGCCGCTAACCTCGCAGGTCCTGTCTCCGACTCCGGCCTGCTTTGCGGAGGCGATGCGGTGCAGGCGACGGTCAGGCGGGAATCAGCAGCGAGATCCGCAGCGGCCCCGACGGGAACGCTTCGGCGGTGAAGGAGTACGCCTCGTAGCTGCGCCCGCCGTAGCTGACAGTGCCGCGGTCGGGCACGCTCGCGGGCCCCGGGTTGAGCGTGCCCATGATCTGCTGGCTGCCAACTCGCATCAGCACTTCCGCGCCCGTGAACAGATGCGCGAGCTTGAGGTAGCCGGCGTCGTCCTGGACCGAGAACTCGAAGTGGCCGATCACGCGCCCGCCGCTGCGCAGCGTGCCGCGTACCGGGGCCAGCACGTACGGGCCGCCGTGGTCGACGAGCAGACGCTTGCCGATCGTCACCCGCACACGCACGACGTGGATGTGGGCGGCGAAGAAGCCGTCGATCGCGGCGATCGTCGCGCTCGGGTCCTGCGCGGCCACGGCGGCGCGGAAGGCGGTGGAGCTTTCGATCTGGTGCAGGGTCGTTGACACCGACGGGCTGCGCCGCTCCTCTTCGTAGATGCGTTCGCCCACGCGGCCCTGCGTTTCCACGCGCGTCTGCGAGGCCGAGCCCGGGCACGAAAGGGCGCTTGAAGGGACGAGCAGCGCGATCCGCAGCGCGCCCGACGGGTACACGGCGCCGTTGAGGGAGGCGACCTCGTAGCTCTGCCCCGCGTAGCTCAGCGGTCCGGTGCTCGGCACGGTCGCAGGGGGTGGGCCGGCGATCGTGCCGGCGAGCCGGCGCGTGGCTGGAGCACCGCCGCCGCTGGTCATCATCAGCACCTGTGCACCTGTGATCTGGTGGGCGACCTGCAGGTAGTCCGCGTCGGATTGGACTGACAGCACGAAGCTCGCACCCGTGCCCGGGATCGAGCCGCGCACCGGCGCGATCGCGGGACCTGAGCCCGCCGACGCCAGCACACGCCCGCCGCGGAGGACCTCAATCCGCACGATCTGACCGCGCAGCAGCGCTCGCAGCGCCGCGCCGGCTGCGCTCGCGTCTCCGCTCGCGATTGCGCTTGCAAGCGCAGAGGAGCCCTGCACACGACCGACGGCTTGGGCGACGTCATCGCTCGTGGCGGCCGTGCGGTACACGCGTTCGCCGACCTGCGCGAGCGTGCTCGCGACCGTCGCTGCGCAGGCCGTGGGAGTTGAGGCGGCGGAGGGCGTGGAGGTTGCGGGCGCGGCAGCGGCGACGCTGGCCGCGGTGGCGGTGCCCGCCGACCTCTGGGTGCTCATCGCGGCGGCCCCGCACGCGGCGAGGCCGAGCGCAGCCAGCGCGCCCGCGCAACCCATCGTCAGCCTGCTGCTCGAGCGTCTCACCACTCCAGCGTAGAGACGCCGCGGCGGCGCCGCGCGCATGGCGCGACGCCGCCGTCAGCAGGCTTCGATGGACCTCATGCGGCCGGCACGGAGCCCGCCGGCCTGAGCCCTACTTCTTGGTGCTCGACTTCTTGCCCTTCTTGCCTTTCTTACCGGCCTTCTTCTTGTGGCTCACCGCGGTCGGCTTGGGATTGAACCGGTCGTATCCCGAGTACGCGTCCGGCGGGCAGCCCGTCGGACGGCCCAGGTCGAACGGCCCCGAGATCGCCTGCGTGACGACGCCCTTTTCGAGATATGCATACGTGACCGTCAGCAGCGGATCGACACGCGGCTCCTCGCAGAGCTTCGTGCCGATCGAGAACTGCCCGGTGATCGTCTCGTAGCCCAGCTTCGCGAGACCCACGCAGTTGGCTGCGAAGCCTGGGAATTCCCCGGAGCAGGAGAACGTTTCCGACAGCGACTTGCTGGTCGCGTTGGACGTCAGGACCGGGTTGCTCTGGACTCCCGTTACGGGGATCTGCGACTGCAGCTGGTAGCCGGTGATCGGGCCGTTGCAGTAGAACGCGTACTGCACCTGCTGTTCTTCGTTGCCGGCTTCGGGCTGGCCCGCGGCGAGTTTGCCGATGCAGTTGTAGTTGTTGGGGTTGGGTTCTTCGGCATGGCCGACGGCCGGGATCGCGAGCAGCAGGGCCACAAAGCCCACGATCGCGGCGAGCCACCATGTCGCTTTGCGGTGTGCTGGTTCGGTGAGGTGCAACGGGGGTCTCCGTTCGTTTGGTTGATGGATCTGTCATCGCCGCAGGAGCTTTTCGAGGCTCTGCTTCGGCGAAGTCGGGTTGAAGGTCGCCGACGAGTGCGCGCCGACCGAAGCGAACGGCGAGATCAGCAGCACGCCGGCGGGCGGCTGGGTGGTGAGCGTCGCCGTCGCCGCGCCCGCGGGCAGCCCGGTCGCGGTCGCGTTACCGATCGACGCGAACGTCACCACGATCAGCCCGCTTTCGCGGAAGTCCGCCGTCGAGGTGATCGTCGGCACGGTCGCCTTCAGGAATCCGTCGGCTGCGGTCAACGCGCCGGCTTCCGTCGCGCACGACGTCCCCGCCGCTCCTTCCGGGCACGCCGGCTGCACGATCGTGTCGAGCAGCTGCGGCGGGCTGCTCGCCAGCAGCGCCGTCTCGTTCGCAAACGCGCCTCCGTCAAGGCCCGACCAGTCGCTCAGCAGCGTGCCCGCGGGAATGGCCTGTGTATCTATGTACGGGGCCGCGGTGGGTTGGGCCGTGGCCGCGGCGAACGAGGTGCCCGCCAGCTCGATCAACCACACGTGCGTGACCGGCGGCAGCGTGCTCGCCTTGGGCGTGCTCTTCGGCGTCGTCGAGCTCGGCTTGGTCTTTTCCGCTTCGGTTTCCGTCGTCGAGCCGGTGCTCGCGGCGCTCGACGCTTCTTCGCTCGCGTGTTTGCGTTTGCGCCTTTTCCTCGTCGGCGTCGCTTCCGGGGCGACCGGCGGCGGCTGCACCGTCGCGGCTTTGGCCTGCGCCGCCCGCGCCGCGACGCCGCGCGCCAGCGACGCGATCAGCACCGGCAGGCTCGGATCGGCCTGCGAGGGGGTCGGCGCCGGGCCGATCGCCGCGCCCACCGCCACGCCGATCGCGAGCATCGCGGCGGCCAGCGCGGCGGTCACGCGTGCCGACGGTGCGCGCAAGGGCGACTTTGGGTTGTCGGGTGTGTTGTGCATTAAACAGGGCGGAATTATTGAGAAGCGATCATCGGGTTTCCGAGTTTTCGGACCTAATCCATAAAATAGCTAATGTCGATCAGATCTATCGGGATATGCTATGTTCCGCCCTCCACGTTGTCAACTCTTTGTCAATCGATCTCGAAACGGAGCCTCTGTTAATGCATCGAATCCGCCGTCTCTCCGTCGCCCTCACGGTGGCTGGCGTGGTCGGGGTTGCGGCGCCTGCAGCCGCCAGCGCCACTGCACTGATCACCATCAGTGGCGCCACCTCGTCCTACCCGCTGGTGTCCCTGCTTGCGGCAAAGTACGTCAAGCTGCACCCGCACAAGATCAGGTTCAAGATCACGCAGGGCGGCACCACGGTCGGCATCAACAACGTCAAAAACGGCAGCGACACGATCGCCGACGTAGCGCAGGAACCGAGCAACGCTGACGCCGGGCTGACCTTCTACCCGATCGCCAAGTACGCCATCTGCGTGGTCACGAACAAGTCGAACACGCTCAGCAACCTCACGCAGAAACAGGTCACGTCGATCTTCACCGGCAAGACCAAGAGCTGGAGCGAAGTGCCCGGTGCCACCGCCACCGGCCCGATCGACGTCTTCACGCGTACGGCCGTCGCCGGGGTGCTGACCAGCTTCAAGGCCCTGCTGCTGGAAGGCAAAAGCGTCGAGTCGAGCGCCACCGAAGAGGCCACCGAGGGTCTGATGCGCCAGGAAGTCGAAAACGCCCCGGCGGGGATCGGGTTCCTGTCCAACTACCAGGCCAACAAAGGCGGCCTGAACTCGGTCGAGTTCAACGGCGTCGCCTGCAACCAGACGACGGCAGCGTCCGGGCAGTATGGCGGCGTGGCGGTCTTCTACGAGGTGACCAAAGGCCCCGCCACAGGAGCCGCGGCGGCGTTCATCAGCTGGATCGATCACTCGGGCGCGGCGAAGAAGATCATCGCCAGCCAGTGGGTTCCAATCGGCTAGAGCGGTTGCTCGAGCGGCTGAGAAGACCCTGGCCGGACCACCGCGCCGAGCGTTTGCTCGGCGCGGTGTCTCTGCTTGTCGGCGTCGGTGTCGTCGCAATCGTCGTGTTCGTCGCGGCCAAGGCTTGGCCGCTGTTTCAACACAACGGGCTCAGTTGGGTGCTGGGCGGCGGGGACCTCGAAGCCGAGGTCAATCGCATGACCGCCGCGACCACCAACCCGGCGGCGGCGGTCTTTCACCTGCGCGCGTGGCCGCTGATCTACGGCACGGTGCTGACGAGCGCGATAGCGGTCGTGCTGGGCCTGACGATCGCCATCCTGGCATCGGTCTTCATCGTCGAGCTCGCGCCCGCGCGCGTCAGCAGGGCGGTGATCCCGATGGTGCGCCTGCTTGCGTCGGTCCCGTCCGTCATCTACGGGCTGATCGGGATTCTCGTGCTCGTGCCGTTCGTCGGCAACCACATCATCACCACCCAGGAGAAGGTCTCGGTGCAGAACGTCGTCCAGCTGACCGGGGCTGGGCTGGGCGTGACCGCGGTGATCCTCACGATCATGATCACGCCGATCATGATCGCGCTGATCTGCGAGGCGCTTGGCTCGGTGCCGCCGTCCTGGCGCGAGGGCGCGGTGGCGCTCGGGCTGAACCCGCTGCGCGCGGTGCGCGCCGTGACGCTGCCGGCGATCCGCCCCGCGATCGTCGCGGCCGCCGTGCTCGCGGCAGCGCGCGCGCTCGGCGAGGCGGTGATGATCCAGATGGTCTCCGGCGGCAAGTTCTTCAGCCCCAAGCCCATCGACGGGGTCGTGTTCTTCTTCGAGCCGCTGCGCACGCTCGCCTCGGCGATCGTCGACTTCCGCGACGGCGTCAACTCGCCGGCGCTCGGCGCCGCCATCTACGGCTTCGCGCTGCTGCTGTTGTTCTCCGCGTTTGCGCTTTCCGTGACCGGCTACCTGGTCAAGCTCCCGCTACGCAAGTACCAGACGCGCGGATGAGCACCTACGCGCCACAGGCCCCGCAAAGCCGACGCGGCAGGCGTTCCTCGCCGATGAGCTGGCGCTGGGGCGATCGGCTGGTGCTCGCGGCGGCGTGGACCGCCGGCATCCTGCTGTGCGTGATCGCTGCCTCGATCGTGCTGTACATGGGCTACCGCGGCATCCAGTACCTGCGCCCCGGCCTGATCTTCAGCCGCCCGCAGACCAGCTCCGACCAGGCCGGGTCGGGCGGCTTCCTGGATCCGCTGCTCGGGACGATGCTGCTGACGGTGATCGGGATCGCGCTGGCGCTGCCGCTCGCGCTCGCGAGCGCTGTGTGGATCACCGAGTACGGTCGGCCGAGCTGGCTCGCGCGCGTGGTCGAGTCGAGCATCGAGATCGTCGCCGGCACCCCGGACATCGTGATCGCGATCTTCGGTATCGCGCTCTTCCAGCTATCGCTGATGGCTCCCTTCTCGTTCACCGCCGAAGGCGGCGGCGTGTACGGGCGCTCGTTCATCGCCGCCGGCGCGATGATGTCGCTGCTCGCGCTGCCGCCCGTGTACGCGGCCACGCGCGACGGGCTGCTGGCCGTGCCCGGGCACCAGCGCGAGGCGGCCTTCGCGCTCGGCAAGACGCGCATCACGACGATCCGCCGTGTGCTGCTTCCCAGCGTCCGCTCGAACATCGCCACCGGTGCCACGCTCGGCATCAGCCGCATCATCGGCTCGACCGCGATCGTGCTGCTCCTGCTCGGCAGCACGCTGCGCATCGAAACGCAGGGCTCGTTTCCCGGGATCAACGTGCTGCGCGGCACCGGCTCGTCGCTGACCACCTACATCTACGAAAACTCGCCCGCCGGCGAAGGCGGCGCTCCGCAGAAGGCCTACGCCGCCGCGTTCGTGTTGCTGATCTTCGTGCTCGTGCTGAACCTGATCGTCGACAGGATCGGCCGCGCGCAGGCGAGCGCGACAGGCCTGACACCCGTCGGCGCGGTCATCTAGCGCGTCTCGCCATGTCGGAGCGATGCCCGAGAACTTTTCACAAATCCTCGAAAAAGCCGCTAATCTCAGTGGTCTGATGGCCAAAGTCCAGTCGATGGAGATTGTGGTCGATGAGTCCTGAGGAGATGCTTCTCGACCCCTGGAACTTCGCGACCGAGCCCGCGGTGCCGCCCGTACGCACGATCGTGCTCGATCGGGCGCCCACGCCGGTGCGGCCCGTGCGCGAGCGCGAGGCCGTGCGCAGCGTGTCCTCGACGGCCGGGCCAGAACGCCTGAGCCTGCGCGACGTGAGCATCGCCTACGCCGGCAAGCCCGCTGTCAAGTCGGTGTCGCTGTCGGTTCATCAGGGTGAGGTGCTCGCGCTGATCGGGCCGTCCGGCTGCGGCAAGACAACGCTGCTGCGCACGCTCAACCGCCTCACCGAGCTGACCGCGAGCGCGTCGCGCTCGGGCGAGATCCTGCTCGACGGCGAGGACATCCACGACCTCGTCGACACGACGCTGCGCTCGCGCGTGGCGATGGTCTTCCAGCAGCCCAATCCATTTCCGATGTCGATCTTCGACAACGTCGCGTTCGCGCTGCGCGAGCAGGGGCGCAAGCGCCCCGGCCGTCGTGAGCTCGAGCCGCTGGTGATCGACGCGCTGCGCAGGGCGGGCCTCTACGACGAGGTCCGCGACGACCTCGACCGGCCGGCGCTGCGCCTGTCGGGTGGCCAGCAGCAGCGGCTTTGCATCGCGCGCGCGATCGCGCCCCGGCCCGAGGTGCTGCTGATGGACGAGCCGTGCAGCGCCCTGGACCCGATCTCCACGGGCGTGATCGAGGAGCTGATCGGCGAACTGCGTCGCGACCTCGCGGTCGTGATCGTCACGCACAACCTCGCGCAGGCCCACAGGGTCGCCGACAAGGTCGCCTTCATGTACCTCGGCGACCTCGTCGAGTACGGGACCGCACAGGACCTGTTCGAGGACCCTCGCGCCGAGCGCACGCGCGAATACGTCCGCGGAGCCTTTGGATGATCCGGCGGGCGCTCGCGCTCGCCGGCTGTGGCGTGCTGAGCGTGGGCCTGTGCGCGTGCGAGAGCACCGAGCAGGAAAGCGCCAAGATCGGGCGTGAAAGCGAAGCCGCTGCACGCGCGGCCGCAAAACCGGCCGCCAAAGCCAAAACGCACGCCGTGCCGCGCTCGCATGGCCGCAAGGGGTCGGTCTCGCCATGACGAACCTCGCACCGGTGCCCTCCGAAAGCTCCACCTGCGCGAACTGCTCGGCTCCGCTCGTCGCCGATCAGCGCTACTGCCTCTCGTGCGGACAGCCTTGCTCGCCCGTACGGCTGGCGTTCCTGGACGTGCTCGAGACCGAGCGCCAGCCGCAGTTGGGCATGGGCCAGGCGGGTCCAGCGGGGGCGATGCCCGTCGCCTACACGCCCTACCTCGAACCTGCGGCGGGGCCCGCATGGCTGCGCCGCTACGCGCCACTGTTCGGCGTGCTGTCGGTGCTGCTGCTGGCGATGATCGTCGGTTTGCTCGTCGGTCACTGGGTTACGCAAAGCAAGGCGCCCGCGAGTGCGGAGGTCGTCAAAGTCGAAGGGCTCGGCGGTCTCGCCGCCGGGGCCAGCACGACGACGCCCACCACGAGCACCACCCCGTCGTCGTCGACGACGGGTAAATCCGGCGCCTCGGCCAAGAGCGAAGAAGAAAAGGAAGCAGCCGAAGCCAAGGCGGAAGAAAAGGCCGAAGAAAAGACGCCGACGAAAGCGCCCGAAGCCAAGAAAATAACCGCACCGGCGATCACCAAACTCGAAAAATCGACTGGCGCGGCGCACGAGAAAGAACTGAGCAAACTCAGCACCGCGCCGATCGAAGTCAAATGAGCGCGCACGGCGGCAACGGGGGCAGGCCGTCAACGCCAGCGTCCACGCAGAGCGCGGCGGCAAGCGGTGGTGGGTCAAGCGCTGGTACTGACTCAGGCGCAGGCGGGATCGTCCTGCCCGCGGGCGGGCTGCCGACGCCAAGCGGCTCGATGTCCGAGCTGCGACGGCGGCGCCTGGAGCTCGCCGAGCGGGTCGCGGCGCTCACATGGGACCTCGGCGGCCTCGCGTACGAGATGGCCATCCGCGACCACTATCGCCTGGACGTGCTCGCGCGCAAAGCCTCCGAGCTGCAGGAGGTCGATGCCCAGCTGGGCGAGGTGCAGCGACTGCTCGCGACCGCCGAGGCCGGGGTTCACGGCCAGTGTCGCTCCTGCGGAGCGGTGCACAGCCGCGGCGCGGCCTACTGCTGGCACTGCGGCGCGCCGCTCATGCAGGAGGCGCGGCCGTCGGTGCTGCCTAGCGATCAGCCGGCGTGATCGGTCGAACCTTCGCCGTTCTCGGCGAGCGCGTCGTCTCGGATGTCAGCGCCAAGCGTCGATCAGCGCGCGAGGGTCGAGCCGGACATCGAGGTCGGCGTCGTCCGAGAAGCCAGACCTTGATACGCCCACCAGCTTCGCCGCGGCGGCCCCGGGCACGTCCGCGCGTTGCTCGGCTAGCCGGCGCGCGTCCCGAGGTCCGAACGGCGAGCGCGTACGCCACTTGATCGATCCGATGAACGCGACGCTCTTAGGGTGCTCAGCGTCACCGCCTACGAGGTCCACCTCGATCTGGTTGTCGCGGGTCCAATAGCTCCCTACGTAGCGAGCTCCGTCAAGTCTCGTGGCGAGACTTGGGTCGATCAGCAGGCGCTCGACCGAGCGCCGCACAAGTGGCTCGATCGCCCCACCACGAAAAGCCTCCCAGTCTCGCTCGATGCGCGCGATTACAAGATCGCTCCTGCCCCGATCGATCTCCTCGATATTCGGTCCGATGAAGCGAAGCCAAAAGCGCAGGTAGGGATCGGCAATCGTGTAGCGCTTGTTCTTCTTGCCGGGTGGCGCGGCGTAGGGGAGGCTTTGCTCGACTATCTGCTTGGTATCGACCAGGAGCTGCAGGCCGGAGCTCAGCGTCGTCTCGTTGGAGATGCCGCTCGCATCGCGGATATTGCCGAACGTACGCTCACCGTGGCCGATACTCGCCAAGATCGCGCGTGCCGAGGTGGGCGTCTCGAACTCAGCCTCGAGAATCCGCATTCCGTCCACGACGAATCGGGTCGCCGAGTCCGATATCGCTTGCCGAAGGAAGTGCGCTCGAGTGGCGCCCCGTGTCCACGAGGATGCGAGCTGCGGGAAGCCGCCCACGATCAGGTAGACGTCCAGTGTCTCAGCCGCGCTCACTCCGGTCAGCTCGGCAACCTCTGGCGGAGAGAGTGGTGGTACGATGATTTCGCGCGTGGGTCGATCGTGTAGCTCTGCTGGGCGTTGTGTCAGCGCGTCCATCATTCGCACGTCGGAGCCGATGGCGACCAAGAGGACGGGTCGGTTCTTCAAGTACCGATCCCAGGCCAGTTGCAGATCTGCTGGAAAGCCGTCGTCCTTCTCAGCGAGGTAGGGCAGCTCATCGATGATCAGCGCGATCGGCTGGTTACCCGTCGCGCCATCGGTGGCTGCCCGCAGTGCAGCCGGCCAAGAATCAAACGCGACCCCCGACCTAAACAGATCGGTGGCGGGCAGATTCGATTCGGCGATCGTCTCGGCGAACCGCCTCAGCGCTATGTCCGTCGACCGTCGTGGCGCCTGGTAGTAAGCGGCGCGGATACCGCTGCGGTGCAGGAACTCCTCGACCAGTCGCGACTTGCCGACCCTGCGACGTCCGCGCATCCATACGAATCGCCCCTCGCCATCTCGAACTGACCGGAGCTCCTCGCTGAGGATGTCGAGCTGCTTTTGTCGTCCAACGAATGCCATCCAGGCAAACTATAGCCGACTAAACTATGCTTGAGTAGAGTTTTGTGACCAGTGCGCCGGGAAGTCGCGGTTCATTGAGTCATTTCGTGTGATCGTTTAACTTTGTAATGATTACGGGACGTAATGATTGACGCCTGTAATGATTCAAGCCTGTAATGAACGCGTCGTGTGACGATTCGTCCAGGTGCTCGTCCTTCAGCCGCCCGCCGGGGTAGCGTGTACAGCAACACATGGGAACGAGGATCTGTCGGCGTTTGCCGATCAACGCGCGTTTCGCTCTGTCGGCGACGGCTCTTGCGCTGAGCCTCGCGCTTGCGAGCACGCTTCCAAGCTCATCGGACGCGACCGCCAAGGACGTCCACCGCGCGAGCGCCGCGCTCGAATACGGCTGCCCGATCCTGCCGCCCGAAGACCCGCTCAACCAGGAAATAGCCGGTGCGCCCATCAACCCCAACTCGGCCAGCTACGTGGCGAGCATCGGCCTGAGCGCGCACCTGCACCCGGACTTCGGCACCGAGCCGAGCTACGGCATCCCCTACACGGTGGTCGGACCCGAACAGCCGAAGGTGCCGATCAAGTTCACCAAATACGGCTCCGAATCGAACCCGGGGCCCTACCCGGTTCCGCCGAACGCTCCGATCGAAGGCGGCGGCAAGAAGGGGCACGGCGACAAACACGTGCTGGTCGTGCAGGAAGGCACGTGCATGCTCTACGAGCTCTACGACGCACACCGCAAGGGCGCCGGCTGGGCCGCCGCGTCCGGAGCGGTCTTCAATCTGCGCAGCGACGCGCTGAGACCGGAAGGCTGGACCTCGGCGGACGCCGCTGGCCTGCCGATCTTCCCGCTGCTCGTCCGCTACCCAGAGGTTGCAGCGGGGCAGATCGACCACGCGCTGCGCGTCACGGTGCCGGAGACCCAGAACGGCTACATCCACCCGGCGACGCACTTCGCGTCCGACAGCTCCGACCCGAACCTGCCGCCGATGGGCCTGCGGCTGCGCCTGAAGGCCAGCTACAGCCTCGCCGGGTTCAGCGGCGAGTCGCTCGTGATTCTCGAAGCCCTCAAGCGCTACGGGCTGATCGTCGCCGACAACGGATCGCCGTGGTTCATCACCGGCGCGCCGAATCCAGGCTGGAACGACGCCAACCTCGAAGAGATCAAGCAGGTGCCGGGATCGGAATTCGAAGCGGTCGAAAGCGGGCCGATCCTGCACGGCTGATCCGGCGCGTCATGCGCCGGACGATCGACCACTCGCGTTGAGCTCAGGCCTGCTGCGCCGGCTCAACCGGAGCCTGTACGGGCGCTGCGGCTGCCTGTGGCGCCGGCACAGCCTCCGGTGCGCTCGCCACCGGTGCGGCCACGGGGACCTGCGCCGCCATCGGCTGCGCAGGCGCCGGCGGCTGCTGGGCGCTCTGGGTGATCGTCGGGTGCGTCTCGCCGCTGATCGAGTCCTTGAACTCGCGCATGCCGGAACCGACCGAGCGGCCGATCTCGGGCAGCCGCTTTGCGCCGAACACGAGCAGCAGCACGATCAGCAGGAAGGCGATGTGAAGCGGATTGTCAAGTCCCATAGTGGCTTCAGTCTACGACTTTTTCTGGGCGGCCCCGCCGCGCATCGTCCGGTGTACGAGTTGTGCTGCGACGACCAGCAGCAGAACGGCGAACGCATCGCGCAGGATCGCGCCCGACAGCGCGTTGGCCAGCGCGACACCACCGGCGGCGCCCGCCACCGACAGCAGCCCGAGCAGCAGTGCGTCGCCGCGGCGCACGTTGCCGTAACGGTCCTGGCGGTAGGTGCCGACGATCGCGACGGGGACGATCGCCAGCAGCGACGTGGCCTCGGCGTGGTGCTGGCTCAGCCCGACGAACAGCACCAGCCCCGGCACGAACAGCACGCCGCCGCCGACACCCAGCAATCCGGCGACGATCCCGGCCGCCAGGCCGATGACGATCGCGCCGATCATGCGCGCGCGCGGCTCCTGGGCGCACGGCTCCTGAGCGCACGGCTCACCGGATCACCAACTCGACCGCGCTGGCGACGAGCACCGCCGCAAACAGCAGCGCGATCGCGCGCGCGTGCAGCCGCTGCTGCGCCCAGGTGCCGATCAGCACGCCGACGATGGCCGGCACCCCGACGAGCACGGCGTCGAGCAGGTTGACGTTGCCATACAGCGCCTGCACGGCGGCGGCGAAGCCGGCGATGAACACGATCGCCGCGAGCGAGGTGGCGGTGGCGCTGCGCTCGTCGTAGCCGAGCCACAGGATCAGCAGCGGCACGATCACGCTGCCGCCGCCGACGCCGAACAGACCGCTGAAAAGCCCGGCGAGCGTGCCGATCGCCATCAGCGTCAGCAGGCGGCCCAGCGGGCGCTCAGCGGCCACTTGCACGAGCGGACGGGCCGGCCAGCATTGACGCCATACTAGACCTCGTGTCCCCAGCCGCAACGCTAGTGGAGGCGCTCGAGCCGATCCGCTCCGACCCTGCGCATTCGGCCGTGTTGCTTGACATCGATGGCACGCTCGCGCCGATCGTCCGTCACGCGGCCGACGCGCACGTCCCCGAGGCCACGCGCGGCCTGCTGATCGAGATCGCGCGCCGCTACCGGGTGGTTGGCTGCGTGAGCGGCCGGCGCGCGAGCACCGCGCGCCAGATCGTCTCGATCGGAACGATCGCGTACGTCGGCAATCACGGCGGCGAGCTGCTGCGCCCCGGGGCGACCCGTCCGGAGGTGGATCCCGAGCTCGGCGAGTGGACGGCACGCGTGCGCGAGTTCGCGGCGCGCGCCTACACGAGCGAACACCAGCGCCTGCGCGTGCGCAGCGAGGACAAGGAGACGATCGCCGCGTTCCATTGGCGTGGCGCGCCTGACGAGGAGTCCGCTGAGCAGGCGGTGCGGGAGATCGCGCGGCGAGCCGAGGAGGAGGGCTTCGCGGTGCACTGGGGGCGCAAGGTGCTCGAGGTGCGCCCGCCGGTGGTACTCGACAAGGGTCTCGGGATCGCGACGCTGCTGCGCGGCGGCGACGCTACGGCGGCGCTGTACGTCGGCGACGACACGACCGACCTCGACGCGTTTCGCGGCCTGCGCTCGCTGGTCGAGTCGGGGCAGCTGTCGTGCGCGGTGTGCGTGGCGGTCGGCTCCGACGAAGCGCCGCCCGGCCTGGCGCTCGAGGCCGACCTCACGGTCGACGGTCCCGGCGGCGTGCGGGAACTGCTCGAGGCGCTGCTGTAGCACCGTGCGGTTCGTGGACTTCCTCAGGACCACCGTGCTGCTGAGCGCCGGCGCGGCGACCGCGCTGGCCGCCGTCACGGTGATCGCGGCCAGCTCCCACGCGGACACGCAGCTCGCGGAGATCGCCGTTGGCTGGTGGCTGATCGCGGGCGCCACGGGCATGTGGCAGAGCAGGCGCGCGCAAACGAACCCGCCGATCGCGCGGCTGCTGTCCAGCGCAAAGGCCAGCAGCACGCTGCCCGAGCACCATCCGCGCGCGATCCTGCTCAACCGCCTGTGGCCGCTGATGGTGTTCACGCTGCTGGCGGGCGGGCTCGCGTTCCTCGCTCCGCAGATCCCCGGCATCGGGGCCGGCTTCGCGATCATCTGGGCGCTCGCGTGGCGCCGCCAGGACGCGGCCGTGGAGGCGATCGAGGAGCGCGACGGCGTCTGCTTCTACGTGCTCCGCACTTCGCCCGTGCGGCCCATGGCCCTGGTGCGCACGCCAGGCTTCAAGACGGCTCGCCCGGAGCGTGTCGACGGCGCCGTCACCTGAGATGCCGCCGGTGCGCCCGGTCGAGGCCTCGACGTGCGCTGCGGACGTGCTGATCGTCTCGCTTGGTTCCACCAACGGGCTGCGCCGCGCCGATGAGGAGCTGCGCGACTCACTCGTGAGGGCCGGTGCGGCGGTGGCGATGGTGCGTGCAGTCGCGCCTGCGCCGACACGAACGCTGATGCTCACCGATCTGGCCTGGGCGCGCGCGGCGCGGTCGGCGGCGATCGAGGGACTCGCGCAGAGCCCGCGTTCGCGGCCGCCGGCGGTCATCTACTCGAGCACGACGGCCGCGCTGCTGTGGCCCCGTCCGGGGGCGATTCGCTTCGACGCCGCCTCCGCCGGCAACCGGCCGGGACGCCACGGGCTGTGGCAGCGTCCACTGGAGCGCCGCCGGCTGTCGCAGGCGCCGCTGCTGCTGCCTTGGAGCGAGGGCGCGAGGCGCGAGGCGGCGACGGGGGCTCGGGGCGCCGATCGCGCGCTGGTCGTGCCCACGCCGGTCGAGCCGTCCGGGCCGACGCTGTCGGCGGACGAGCGCGACATCGCTGCGATCACGTACGCCGCCAACCCCCACAAGAAGGGCCTCGATCGCGTGCTCGCCGCGTGGCGCGCAGTCTGCGGGGAGCTGCCTCGGGACGGTCCGCGCGAGCTTGTCGTCGCGGGCGTCTCGGAGCGGGAGCTGTGCGCTCGGGGCTTCGAGCTCGGGGGTCTGTCGTGCGTACGAATCGTCGGAGCGCTCCCGACGGCCGAGTACCGTGGGTTGGTGCGTCGCGCGCGTGTGTTCGTGTGCGCTCCGCGCCGTGAGGACTATGGGATCGCCCAGCTGGAGGCGCTCGCCGACGGCTGTCTGCTGGTGAGTGCGCCCGCGCCCGGTCCGTACGCGGCGCTGCCGCTCGCGCGCGCGCTCGACCCGCGCCTCGTGAGCGAGGATCTCCAGGGAGCGCTGCTCGCCGCTCTGCATCTCGAGCAGCCGAGCGGCTACGCGGAGCGCGCGTTGAAGGTGCTCGCGCCGTTCAGGCGCGGAGCCGTCGACCGGCTGGTGAAGAGCGAGATGCTGCCCCGCCTGCTCGACAGCGACCGCGATTGAGACGGAGACAACGCCCCGGGAATCACCGGATTTACTGGCGTTCGGAGTATCGCTTAGATACGTTCGAGCCGTGTCCGCCCCCGAGTCCTCAAACCCCTCGGCTCGGCGCGGCTTTCGTCTGTCCACCTGGCCGCGCGTTGCTCCGAGCTGGTCGTTAGAGGCCGGCGCTCGAGTCCCTGTGGCGTCGCGTGTCAGCGTGTCGCGCTTGAGCGTGTACGCGTGGGGGACGATCGCCGCCACGATGGCATTCATCGGGCTCACATGCTGGTGGCTGACCCAGGATCGGAGCATCCCGATATACGACGCAGGGGATCACCTCGAAACCGCGTTGGTCTTTCACCAGATGCTCGCGAGCGGGAACCTGCTCGGCCCTTTCAACTACGAATCACCCTATCCGCCATTCGCGTTGATGATCGGCGCGTTGTCGGTCTTTGCCGGGGGCGTCAAGCTGGCGTCGCCGATCATCGGAGAGAACCTCATATTCGTCCCGCTCCTGACACTCGGCTGCTATCAGACGGGGCGTCTGCTGTTCGGGCCCAAGGCAGGCATGCTGGCAGCGATCTTCGTTCTCGGCTCAGACCTTCTCAGCGCCCAGTTCCACGTCTTCATGCTCGACGCCCCCGAGGCGGCGGTTGTCGCTGTGTCGATCTGGCTGATCCTCGCCTGCGAGGACTTCAGCCGCGTCGCTGTCGCCGGTACGGCGGGCCTGGCGGCGGGAATCGGCCTGGTGACCAAGGTGCAGTACCCCTCGTTTGTGATGGGCATCGTGTTGATCGCGCTGCTGCGCGGTGGCTGGCGAAACTGGCGAGGTCTGCTCGCCTTTGCGCTCGCCGCGCTGATCGTGGGGGCTCCCTGGTACATCGACCACCTGTCCCAGTTCTCGACATTCCTTGAAGTCTCGACGGCAAATCCAATCGTCGTGCCGGGCGACATCCCGCCAACGTTCTCGCTTGCGAACCTTGGCTGGTACTTCTGGAACATCCTGAACTCGCAGTTGCTCGTGCCGCTGTTCGCGCTCCTGTTCGTTGGCACGGTATGGATGATCGCGACGCTCGGCCGTCATCGCCATGCAGCGTTCGGTGCGAGGCTCGAGTTCTGCGCGGGCGCATTCGTCGCGTGGCTCTTCATCACGTTGACGCCATCCCACGACATCCGCTACGGCATCCCCCTGCTTCCATACCTGGCGGTAATTGCGACGGGTTGGATCGTCTACATGCGACGCGCGGTCGCCTGGGCGGCGATCTCCGTGCTCGCGCTTGGCGTGATCGCGAACACGCTCGGCACGACGTTTGGCGTTGGCAAGACGGTGCAGCTCGCGCTGGTGCATCCACTCCCCCAAGGGGAGGAGGCGCCAGACGCCGTCACGCTTTACTCGACCAGCGGCTTCCTCGTCGCTGGACCGAGCCGCGACGGCGACATCCCAGGCCTTCTCACGGCGCTGAGGCGTAACGGCGTCGGCACGGTCGCGTGGAGCGTCGAACAGAGCGCGGCCCCTGACTTCGACACCGAAGGACTGCTGCCGCTGGCGCGTATTGCGGGACTGTCGCCTGCAGTCACCGGCACGCCGGAATACAGCGGCTCGAGCAACACGGCCACGTTGATCCACCGACCGATCACCGCGTCGAGCCCGCCGGCCTGCGCGCGCTTGAGCGACGGCACGGGTGTGTGGGTTGTTCGCTACGACACAGCTGCGGCAGATTTGACCTATTACTGCCCGACACGTCATCCGCAGTACTACGGGCGCGCCGGGTGACCGATAGGCGTATAGCGCAGCGCCGCCCGTCATGACAGGCGAGTGCTGCGTGCGTCCCGCCTGATCGCGACCCACGGAAGGGTATTCGCGACATCGTCCTTCGTCAGCCATGCCCGCCGCGCCGTCGCTACCCCCCAGCGCATGTTCTGAAGCGTACTCGTGCGGTGCGCATCGGAGTCGATCACGATCGTCACCCCCGCCCGCGCCGCCGCCCGCGCGTGCACGTCTGACAGGTCGCGCCGGTCGGGATTGGCGTTGATCTCGAGCATCGTGCCCGTACGCGCCGCGGCGGCAAACACAGCATCGAGTTCGATCGCATACGGCTCGCGACGCTCGATCAGCCGGCCGGTGGGGTGCCCGATGGCGTCCACCAGCGGATGCTCGATCGCGGCGATCATACGCGCGGTCATCGCCTGCTCGCCCATCCCGAACGAAGTGTGCACGCTGGCGATCACCCAGTCGAGCCGGCCGAGCAGCTCGTCGTCGTAGTCGAGTGACCCGTCGGGCAGGATGTTGACCTCGCTGCCGGCCAGCAGCTCGATCCCGTCCACGCGCGCGTCGGCCTCGCGCACGAGCTCGATCTGGCGGCGCAGCTGCTCTGGCGATACGTCGTTGCCGAAGCCGTGGCTGGCGGAGTGGTCGGTGATCGCCAGGTACTCGTAGCCGCGCTCGCGCGCCGCGAGCGCCATCTCCTCGATCGTGTTGTGCCCGTCGGAAGCGACCGTGTGGCTGTGCAGGTCGCCGCGGATGTCCCCGAGCTCGATCAGGCGCGGCAGCTCGCCGGCGCGCGCGGCCTCCAGCTCACCACGATTCTCGCGCAGCTCGGGCTCTATATAGGGGAGGCCCAGACGCTCATAGACCTCGTGCTCGGTGGGACATGTTGCGGATGCGCCGGTGGCGTCATCGAGGATGCCGTACTCCGAGACGTGCAACCCACTTCGCACGGCCGCTTCGCGCAGCGCGGCGTTGTGCGCGCCCGAGCCGGTGAAGTGCTGCAGCAGGTTGCCGAGCTGCGCGGGCTTGGCGATGCGCAGGTCAACGCCGATGCCGGCGTGCGTGCGCGCCTTCGCTCCTGCCTTGCCGGCCGAGCTGACGCGCTCGACCTGCTCGAGCTTGGCGAGGCTCTTGGCGAGCGCGACCGGTCGGGTGGTGATGGCGACGAGGTCGAGGTCCTTGACCGAGTCCGCTTGGCGGCGCACGGAGCCCGCGAGTTGGATGTGCGTGCCGTCGCCCGCGAGCGCATGTAGGCCTGCGACCAGCTCTTCGCCGATCTCCAGCGCCCGCGGCAGCAGGATGCGCGGCGCGGTGCCCGCGCCCGGGTGCGCGTCCATCTCGTCAAGCGCGACGAGCACGCTTTGCTCGAGCTTGGGGCCGAGCCCGCGCACGGTGCGCAGGCGCTGCGCGAGCGCCGCCTCGCGCAGCGCCTGCGGCGAGTCGACGCCGAGCTCCGAGTGCAGCAGCCGCGCACGCTTGGCGCCGATGCCGGGCAGGCGCGTGATCGCGATCAGGCCCGGCGGGAACTTCGCCCGTAGCTTCTCAGCCGCCGGGATCACGCCTGTCTGCACGAGCGCGAGGATCTTCTCCTGCAGCGTCTTGCCGATCCCCGGCAGCTCCGTGGCGCGCCCGTCGCGCGCGAGCGCGGCGACCGACACGGACGCGTCGCGCACTGCTCTGGCGGCTGTCCTGTACGCCAGTACGCGGTGGACGATCGCGCCGTCCAGCTCGTACAGGTCGCCCAGCTCTTCGAGGGCTTCGGCGATCGCCGCATTCGAGAGCTCGGGCGCAGTCACGCCCGTCAGCCTAGGACCCCGCGGACGCCGCGGACGCCGCGGGCGCGACGGGCTGCCGCCGAGCTGACTAGGGTACCCGGGCCGATGCCCGGTGAGCCCTGGCTGATACTGCCCACGTACAACGAGGCTGAGAACGTGCAAGCGATCGTCGCGGCATCCGCGGAGGTGCTCGCGGGCGCCGCGCCGGACGGCTTTCGCGTGCTGATCGTCGACGACGGCTCGCCCGACGGCACCGGCCGGCTCGCCGATCAGATGGCGACCGAGCATGAGTGGCTGCAGGTGCTGCACCGCACCGAGAAGAACGGCATCGGGCCGGCCTACCTGGCGGGCTTCCGCCACGCGCTCGATCATGGCGCGGGCTACGTGATGGAGATGGACTCCGACTTCTCGCACGACCCCGCCGACCTCGCGCGCCTGCTGCAGGCCACCGATCGAAGATCGGCCAGCGACGGCGCCGACCTCGCGCTCGGCTCGCGCTACGTGCCCGGCGGCGGTGTCACCGACTGGGGCCTCTTGAGGCGCTTCATCAGCGAGGGTGGCTCGACGTACGCGCGGCTCGTGCTGGGCCTGAAGGTGCGCGATCTGACGGGCGGCTTCAAGTGCTTCCGGCGCGAGGTGCTCGAGGCGATCCACTTCGACGGCGTGCGCTCGCAGGGCTACGCGTTCCAGGTCGAGCTGACCTACCGGGCGGTCCAGGCTGGCTTCAAGGTGGTGGAGGTGCCGATCGTCTTCCGCGACCGCCAGCAGGGCACGAGCAAGATGTCCTGGCGGATCGCCGCCGAGGCGATGTGGCTGGTGCCTTTGCTGCGGTTCAGATAAGGACCTGCCGGCTGCGCCCCGCGGCGTCGGCTTCAGGTCGACCGCTGCCCGGTCGATGGGTCTGAGATGGATGCTTCGGCGTACGCGTTCGCCCACGGCGTGCGGCAGACGCGCGCGACGCTGCGCAGCTGGCAGCGCGCGCCAGGCGCGGTCGTCGGTCGCTGGGTGGCCGGCTCGGCGCTAGCTGCGGCCGGCCTGCTCGTCGCAGTGCTCGTGGTCGCCTCGCTCGACCACGGCTACCAGCAGATCATCACGCTGCAGCCGCCGTTCGCGGTGGGAGACCTGATTGAAGTCCTGCGCATCCTGCGCAGCAACATGCTCGTCCTCGCGCTGCACGCGTTCGCGTGCATCGCCGGCTTCATGGCGGGCAGCTCGCTGCCGCTGCAGGCGCAGCAGCACCGCGGCGTCTCGCGCTGGGTGCACGAGCACGGCGGGCGCCTCGCGATCGGCTTCGTCGTGTGTGCGACCACGTTCTCGCTGAGCGCGCAGGCATACGTCATCGGACGCACGCTCGCCGGCGTATCGCACTTCCTGCGTGTCTCGCCGGCACTGCTGCTGCTCGGCGTGCTGCCGCACGCGATCCCCGAGCTGATCGCGCTGTTCCTGCCGTTGGCCGCGTGGATCATCGCCAGCCGCAAAGGCGAGTGGGAGCAGTTGCTAGCGGCCACGATCGTGACGGTCGCGCTGGCCGTGCCCGTGCTGGTGCTCTCCGCGTTCGTCGAGGTCTACGTCTCGCCGCACCTGTTCACGGCGCTCACGCACATCCACCCGCCGATCGTGCGCAACTCCGAAGGCTGGCTCGTCACCGTGCGCTGAGCTGGTCCTCGTCCGTCTCCCGCACGGCCTGCTCGGCCGCCGTGCACGCGGCTTCTTCCTCGGCCTCCTGCGCCGCCTCATCGCGCGCCTCGCCGCGCAGCAGCCACCACACGAGCAGCGCAGCGAACGAGACCGCACTGCCGATCACGATCTTTCCGCTGACGGCGAGAACGAACATCGAGCACACGATAGTCCTCGCCGGCAGGCCCGCCGCCGCTCGCGCCAGGGATCCCTGCGCGTGCCGCCCGGGGCTCTCGCGGAGGCCTCCCTTCATTTTGTATAGTGATGGGTAAGCGACCAAGGAGAACGACATGGCAGGCGCCCTCACCCAGATCACAGACAACAACTTCGACGCCGAGGTGCTCGAGGCCGAGGGCCCGGTGCTCGTCGACTTCTGGGCGCCGTGGTGCGGTCCGTGCCGCGTCGTCGCGCCGGTGCTCGAGGAGATCGCCTCCGAGCGCCCGGAGCTGCGCATCGTCAAGCTCGACATCGACGAGAACCCGCAGACGGCGGCCCGCTTTCAGGTGCTCTCGATCCCGACGATGATCCTGTTCAAGGCCGGCCAGCCGGTGAAGACGGTCATCGGCGCGTACCCGAAGAAGAAGCTCGAGGCGGAGCTGGAGCCGGCTCTCACCGCAGCCTGAGCGCTCAGGAAGCCGGCTGCGTTCGGCTGAGCGAGATCGTCAGCTGGAGGCCGTCGACTTCCGTCTGCTCTGAGTAGTCCATCTCCGGCGCCACCGCGTCGGCCGCGGTGGCGAGCTCGAGTGAGACGGCGAGCGTCTCGCCGATCAGATAGTCGCGGTGCGCCTGCGCGGCGTCGAGTAGCGCGGAGTCGCCGTCGAGGGCGAGCTCGATGCGGTCCTCGACCTGCAGGCAGGCGCTCTTGCGCGCGTTCTGGACCGCGTGGACGATCTCGCGCGCGTGCCCCTCTCGGCGCAGGTCCTCGTCGATCGCCAGGTCCAGCGCCACCGCGTGCGCGCCCTCGCGCTCCACGCTGTAGCCGTCGGGTGCGCGCATCGTCAGCAGCAGGTCATCGGCGGTGAGCGTGTGCTCGCGTCCGGCCACAGCGATGCCGATCTGACCGCCGTCGCGCACCGCCGCCGCGACATGCGCCGGGTCTAGTGCCGCGATCGCGTCCGCCGCCAGCGGCATGTCTTTGCCGAACAGGGGGCCGAGGCTGCGGTAGTTGGCCTTGACCTCGTAGCCGCCGAGCTCATCCGCTGCCGCGACGAAGCGCACCGCGCGCACGTTCAGCTCCTCGCGCACCACGCCGGCCAAGCGTTCGATCGCCGCACGCTCGCGCCCGTCCGCGACGACCACCGCCTCGCCGAGCGGCTGGCGCACCTTGATCTTGGCCTGGCCGCGCGCGCCGAGTCCCAGGCGCACCGTCTCGCGCGCCAGCGCCATCGCCTGCTCGAGCTCAACGTCGCGCTGCGCCAGCTCTTCACCCGCTGGGAAGTCGCACAGGTGCACGCTTGGCAGCTCGCCGTCGAGGTTGTCGTAGATCTCGTCGGCCACGAACGGGCAGAACGGCGCGAGCAGCTTGGACACAGTCAGCAAGCATGTGCGCAGCGTCTCGAATGCGGATGGATCGCCATCCCAGAAGCGCCTGCGCGAGCGGCGCACGTACCAGTTGGACAGCTCGTCCACGAGGCTCGCGATCGCCCTGCCGGCCGTGGTTGCGTCGTACGCGTCCAGGCGCTCGGCCACCAGTTCGGCTGTCGCCGCCGTGCGCGACAGCGCCCAGCGGTCGAGGTCGGCGTCGGGGCCGCCAGCAGAGCTGTCCGTCGAGGCGGCCGCGCTCAGCTCGTCCGCAGAGGCGTGCGCGTAGAGGACGTAGAAGTAGTACGTCGACCACAGCTGCTTGAGGAACAGGCGCACGCCCTCGCCGATCGTCTCCGCTGAGAAGCGGTAGCCGTCCCACGGCTGCTTGGAGGTGAAGAAGTACCAGCGGAACGCGTCCGCTCCGTACGTGTCGAGGACCTGCCACGGCTCGACGGTGTTGCCTTTGGACTTGGACATCTTCTGACCGTCCTCGTCGAGGATCAGACCCAGGCACACGACGTTGCGGTACGGGGCGCCGCTGGCAGGGTCGTCCGGCTTGAGTGCCCCTCTGGTCAGCGTGGCCACCGCCAGCAGCGAGTAGAACCATCCGCGCGTCTGGTCCTGGGCCTCGCAGATGAAGTCCGCCGGGTAGCTCTCCTGGAACAGCGCCTCGTGCTCGAAGGGGAAATGATGCTGCGCGAACGGCATCGCGCCCGAGTCGAACCACACGTCGATCACCTCCGGCACGCGGACCGCACGCTCATTGCAGGATGTGCCGTCGTCCTCCGTGTGCGGGCAGGGGAAGGACAGCTCGTCCACATACGGCCGGTGGTGGTCCTCGAGCTCTGTGCCCGAACGCTCGGCCAGCTCTGCGAAGGAGCCGACGACGTGGACGTGGCCCTGCGGGCAGCGCCACACGGGCAGCGGCGTGCCCCAGTAGCGCTCGCGCGACAGCGCCCAGTCGACGTTGTTCGCCAGCCAGTCGCCGAAGCGCCCGTGCTTGACGTGCGGCGGGTACCAGTTGACGGTCTCGTTCGCTGCCAGCAGCTCGTCGCGCAGCTTCGACGTCGCGATGTACCACGACGGTTTGGCGTAGTACAGCAGCGGCGTGCCGCAGCGCCAGCAGTGCGGGTAGGAGTGCTCGTAGTCCTGCACCCGCAGCAGCAGGCCGCGTACGCGCAGATCCTCGATCAGCTCCTGTGTGAGCGCCGGATCCTTGACGAAGCGGCCGTCGTATGAGTGCCCATCACGGTCGAGCACCCGCCGCTCATAGGTTCCGTCCGGCTTGACCGGGTTGTACAGGGTCTCCGCCTGTGTTGGGTCGAACGGCACCCGCGGCGAGGCCGCCGCCACGCGGTAGTCGTCCTCGCCGAACGCCGGCGCCAGGTGCACGATGCCGGTGCCGTCCTCGGTCGTCACAAACGCATCCACCAGGATCGGCAGACCGCCGGGCTCGCGGTCCTCCGCCGCGAAGATCGGGCCCTGATACGAGTCATATCGCTGCACCAGCTCAGCGCCCTTGAAGCGCTCCAGCACCTCGACTTCGTCGCCGAGCACCGGCTGCACCCGCGCGTCGGCGAGCACGAACAGCTCATCGCCGACTCGCACCCGTGCGTACGTGGCCGTCGGCGAGACCGCCACCGCCACGTTCCCCGGCAGCGTCCACGGCGTCGTCGTCCACACCAGCAGCTGCTCCTCGCCGGGTGGGTGGGCTCCTGTTATCGGCAGCTTCAGGAACACGCTCGGGTCAACCACATCCTTGTATCCGAGAGCGACCTCGTGCGAGGACAGGGTCGTCTCGCAGCGGGGGCAGTACGGCACGACCTTGCGGCCCTCGTACAGCAGGCCATGCGCGTCGATCTGCGCCAGCGCCCACCACACCGACTCGATGTAGGTCTCATCGAGTGTGCGGTAGGCGTGGTCGAGGTCGATCCAGAAGCCGATGCGCTCGGTCAGCCGGTTCCACTCCTCCAGGAACGTGAACACAGACTGGCGGCACTTGGCGTTGAACTTGGCGATCCCGTACTCCTCGATCTCCGCCTTGTGGTGGATGCCCAGCTCCTGTTCCACCGCGATCTCCACCGGCAGGCCGTGGCAGTCCCATCCGCCCTTGCGCTCCACGCGGTAGCCCCGCATCGTCTGAAAGCGCGGGTAGATGTCCTTGAACACGCGCGAGAGCACATGGTGGGAGCCGGGCGGGCCGTTGGCGGTCGGGGGGCCCTCGTAGAAGACCCACTGCTTGGCGCCCGCGCGCCGGTGTAGGGACTCCGCGAACACGTCGCGCTCGCGCCAGCGCTGCAGCACCTCGAGCTCGAGCGACGGCAGATCTTGGCGGGGATCGACCTCGCGGGTGGGTATCAGCGGGTGGCTTGGATGGTCGCTCACGGGGCGGCCCATTCTAGGTGGGCGTCCTTCGGGGCCTTGGCCCCTATCTCGTTTCGTGTGCGAGCTTCCGTCGGATAGGCCTTCGCTGGTCCTTACGATGGGATCGTGCGGCTGCGCCTCTACCACCACCCCGACGGTGCCCGCGTGGCCTACCGCGAGGTTGGCGCCGGCCCGCCGCTCGCGCTGCTGCACTCGGGACTGCTCTCGCACAAGGAGTGGGAGCCCGCCGTCGAGGGGCTCGCCGACCGCTTCCGCGTGGTGCTTCCCGATCTGCCGCTGCACGGCGACTCCGAGGACCGCCCGCGCCATCCCTACACGCTCGACTGGTTCGCGGAGGTGCTCGGCGGCTTCTCCGCCGAGGTGCTCGGCCCGCGCCCGCTGCTCGCCGGCCACGCCGCCGGCGCGGAGATCCTCCTGCAGGCCGTGCTCAGCGGGCGCATCCGGCCTGCGCGGCTTGTGCTGATGTCCAACCGCCTGCACGCGTCGCCCGTGCACGCACGCATGCGCGCCGTCTGGCAACTGACCGCGCAGCTGGCAGCCGTCCCCGGCCTCGATCGCCTGCTCGCCTCCGGCGCCCGGGCCGTGTTCACGCCTGAGCGCGGCCTGCGCCTGTCGGCCCGCGGCAACCCAGCCGCCGCGGATCTTGTGCGCCACGCCTTCGCCGACGTGCCCGGCAACTCGAGTCTCGCCCGCTCGTGGGCCAAATGCGCGCGCAGCTGGCCACGCGGGGCGCAGACGCAGCTGCTCGAGGGCTACCCGCGGCTGGACATGCCCGTGCTGCTGCTGTGGGCCGACCGCGACCGCCTGCATCCGCTGGCGCCGGCCGAAGAGGCGCTCGCGGTGCTGCCCCACGGCCAGCTGCGCGTGCTCGCGAGCGTCGGATTCCTGATGGCCTACGACGATCCCGTGGGCGTCGCCCGGGAGCTCGCCGCGTTCTGCGGGTAGGGTCTTCCCTTGTGGCTGCCCCTCGGTGGCTTCGTCCGCCTCTTCGTCCGGTCGGTAGTTTTATCCATCTCAGAACTTCTGTATCACCATAGTTATACGGTGTGCGACGATGCACACATCGCGCGCCCGGGCAATACCCGAAAAAGGAGAGCCGATGTCGGATCAAAAGCTGTGGGGCGGGGAGACCGCCAAGGCCGTCGAGAACTTCCCGATCTCCGGCGAGACCGTGCCCGTGTCGGTGATCCACTGGCTGGCGCGCATCAAGGGCGCCGCCGCCGCCGTCAACGGCGAGCTCGGGCTGCTCTCCAAACGCAGCGCCTCGCGCATCGAGAAGGCCGCCGCCGAGATCGCCGCCGGCAAGCACGACCAGCAGTTCCCGATCGACGTCTTCCAGACCGGCTCGGGCACCTCGACCAACATGAACGCCAACGAGGTCATCGCCAAGCTCGCCGGCGAGGGCGTGCATCCCAACGACCATGTCAACATGGGCCAGTCGTCCAACGACGTGTTCCCCTCGGCCGTGCACCTGGCCGCGTTGGACGTCGCTCAGAACGAGCTGCTGCCAGCGCTCAAGCAGCTCGAGCGCTCATTTGCCAAAAAGGCCAAAGGCTTTCAGCATGTCGTCAAGGCCGGGCGCACGCACCTGATGGACGCCGTGCCCGTCACTCTCGGCCAGGAGTTCGCCGGCTACGCCGCCCAGATGACGCTCGCGCAGGAGCGCGTCGAGGCCGCGCTCGTGCACGTCGGGCAGATCCCGCTCGGCGGCACAGCCACCGGCACCGGCCTGAACACCCATCCGCGGTTCGCGGAAAAGGTCCGCGCGCGCCTGAAGAGGGACTCCGGCCTCAAGCAGATCGCGCCGCCCCTGGACCCGTTCGAGGCGCAGGCCAACCGCGACGCGCTCGTCGAGCTCTCCGGCGCGCTCAAGGTCGCCGCTGTCTCGCTCACGAAGATCGCCAACGACCTCGCGCTGATGGGCTCCGGCCCGCGCACCGGCATCGGCGAGATCTTCCTGCCCGAGCTGCAGAAGGGCTCCTCGATCATGCCCGGCAAGGTCAACCCCGTGATGCCGGAGGTCGTGTTGCAGGTGTGCGCGCAGGTGATCGGCAACGACACCGCGATCACCATCGGCGGCATGCAGGGCCAGTTCGAGCTCAACGTCCGCATCCCGCTGATCGCTCGCAACCTGTTGCAGTCGCTGGGCCTGCTGTCCTCCGCCACGCGCGCGCTCGCCGAGAAGTGCGTTGACGGCATCCAGGTCAACAAGGCCGGCGTCGCGGCCTCAGCCGGAGGGACGCTCGCCGTCGCTACCGCGCTCAACAGCGCCATCGGCTACGACAAGGGCGCCGCCATCGTGCAAAAGGCCACTGCCTCCGGACGGCCGCTGCGCGAGGTCGCGCTCGAGGAGGGCGTCGACGCCGAGCTGTATGACAAGACGATCGACCTGCGCAAGATCGCGCGGGGGAATCTCTAGGCGCCAGCGTCCGGCTCACGCGGCCGGACAGAAACACCAGACGCGCCGTGTTTGCGGCGGATAGAGGCGTCAATCTCCGGGTGCTCGACCATGCGGAGGGCGCCTGTTAGCTTGAGTCGCCGCATGTCTCTTGTCGGGAGTTTAAGAAAACCCCTGTCTGCACGAAGGCCTCAGTCTGCCCCCGGCCGTACGTGATGAAGGCGGTGATCCTTGCCGGTGGCCTTGGCTCGCGACTCAGCGAGGAGACGACCACACGCCCTAAGCCGATGGTGGAGATCGGCGGCAAGCCGATCCTCTGGCACATCATGAAGATCTACGCCGCCCATGGCATCGAGGAGTTCGTTATCTGCCTTGGCTACAAGGGCTACGTAATTAAGGAGTTCTTCGCCAACTACCACCTGCACACGTGTGACATCTCCTTTGACCTCTCTCACGGCGACATCGAGGTTCACCGTTCGATGACCGAGCCGTGGAAGGTGACACTGGTCGATACCGGGGAGGAAACCATGACCGGAGGTCGCCTGAAGCGTGTCCTTCCCTACGTAGGCGACGAGGACTTCTGTCTCACATATGGCGATGGGTTGGCCGACATCGATATCACAGCATTGATCGCCTACCATCGCCAGCAGGGCGCCCTCGCCACCGTCACCGCCGTGCAGCCTCCAGGCCGCTTCGGTGCGGTCGAGCTCAACGGAACGCGCGTGCGAAGCTTCGAGGAGAAGCCGCGTGGGGACGGAACCTGGCTGAACGGCGGGTTCTTCGTACTGAGCCCCGATATCGGTCGCTACCTCGGCGACGATCAGACCATATGGGAGCACGAGCCCGTGTCGAGACTCGCGCGCGAGGGACAGCTCGCGTCGTTTCGCCACATGGGGTTCTGGCAGGCGATGGACACGCTGCGCGATCGCAACCAGCTGGAGCAGCTGTGGAGCACCGGCAAGGCGCCGTGGCGGGTATGGACATGAACGTCGATGCCGACTTCTGGCGTGGCCGCCGGGTGCTCCTGACCGGTCACACAGGATTCAAGGGGGCTTGGCTGGCGCTGTGGCTGCAGACGCTCGGCGCGCGCGTGACAGGCTTCTCGCTGGGGATCCCGACCCATCCCTCGTTGTACGAACTCGCCCGTGTCGGCGAGGACATGGAGAGCATCGAGGGCGACGTGCGCGACTTCGAGGCGCTCGTCGCGGCACTCGACCGTGCGTGCCCTGAGGTCGTCATCCACATGGCCGCGCAGTCACTCGTGCGCCGCTCGTTCTCCGAGCCGCGCCTGACGTATGAGGTCAACGTGATGGGGACGGTCAACCTGCTGGATGCCGTGCGTAGTAGCGAGGGCGTGCGCACGGTGGTCAACGTCACCTCAGACAAGTGCTATGAGAATCGCGAGTGGGAGTGGGCCTATCGAGAGTGCGAGGCGATGGGGGGCCACGATCCATACTCGAGCTCCAAGGGCTGTGCCGAGCTGATCACAGATGCCTTCCGGCGCTCCTTCTGCCGACTCGATGGTGGGCCGCGGCTGGCTTCGGCGAGGGCGGGAAACGTGATCGGCGGCGGCGATTGGGGTGAGGATCGCCTGATCCCAGATCTCATGCGTGGAGCGCTCGCGGGCCGTGCCGTCCACGTACGCAACCCCGACTCGGTGCGTCCCTGGCAGCACGTGCTCAATCCGCTGAGCGGATATCTGATGCTCGCGCAGGCGTTGTGGCGCTCTGAGGAGATCGCCGGGCCATGGAACTTCGGGCCCGCCGAGGAGGACGCTCGTCCGGTTTCGTGGATCGTCGAGCGGATATCCGCCCAGTGGCCCCAGGAGCTGCCGTGGGTCCTGGATCCAGTCACCCATGGGTCAGCTCCCCACGAGGCGCGGTACCTAAAGCTCGACTCCTCGCGCGCCCGCATCCGCCTGGGCTGGCGACCGCGGTGGGGCCTGGAGGAAGGGCTGGACGCGGCTCTCACCTGGTACCAGGCGCTGAGCGCCGAGGAGGACATGCGGGCGGTCACACTGGGGCAGATTGAAACCTTCGATCATGGGCTCAAGCCAACCGAGCATGCCGTCCGATGACCTCCGAGAAGCAGAGCGCTTCGGTGCTGATCGTCGGCGCGTCTGGGCAGGTTGGTCATCACCTGGCGCTCGCGGCCGAGCGGCGAGGGCTCCCTTGGAAGGGAACGTTTCATACCAATCCCCGTCCGGGGCTCAAGGCGCTCGACGTGCGTGACGCCGCCGCCGTCGCTCGAATGGTGCGTGCAGCCGATCCCGCGTATGTCCTCGTCCCAGCAGCCGCCACTCACGTTGACCGCTGTGAGCTGGAAGCGCAGATGGCCTACGAGGTGAATGTCGTGGGCACCAGCCACCTAGTGGACGCGGCCAACGAAGTGGGCGCAGTGATCGTCTACTTCTCCTCGGACTACATCTTCGACGGCGCTGACGGGCCATACGACGAACGTGCGACGGCTAACCCGATCTCACAGTATGGTCTCCAGAAGCTGAGCGCCGAGCACCTGATCGCTCAGCGTGCCACCGAGGCTCTGATCGTTCGCACCACCGTCGTATATGGGCCGGAGCCGCAGGGTAAGAACTTCATCTACCGCTTGCTCGCGGCGCTGCACAAGGGACAGGAGATAGCCGTGCCAGTGGATCAGGTCGGCACTCCCACCTATGCGCCGGCGCTGGCCGACGCGGTCTTCGATCTACTGGCGGCAGGCGCGCGGGGCGTGATCAACGTCGCCGGGAGCGAGCTGGTGACGCGCGAGGAGTTCGCGCTCGAGGCGGCTAGGGCCTTCGGCGAGGATCCATCCCTGGTGAGGTCCGTCTTCACCTCCGAGCTGGGGCAGGCAGCCCTGCGGCCATTGAACGGAGGCCTCCGCAGCGATCTAGCCGAAGAGCGCCTCGGGCGCGAGCTACCCGGCTATGTCGAGGGTCTGAGGCACCTGGCCGGAGAAGGGGTTCTAGGGTGAGGCTCTACCTCCACATCACGCGAGTGCCCGCCCGCACGGGGTCGGGAGAGGGTCATGGACGCTAGGGGTGAGATCCTCGAGAAGGTGCGCGAGCACTACGCGGCGACCTGGGGCGATTGCACGTTCGAGCCAGGTCGTGCCCCGGTGCCGGTCGCGGGGCGGGTCTTCGATGCCGAGGAGCTGGTCCTGCTCGTCGACGCGGCGCTTGACTTCTGGCTGACAACCGGGCGCTACGCCCACATGCTCGAGCGAGGATTGGCCCGCTACATGGGAGTCCGCCATGCGATCCTCACAAACTCGGGCTCCTCGGCAAACCTGCTTGCTGTCTCCGCGCTCACATCTCCCAAGCTGGGGGACAGGAGGCTGCGGCCGGGGGACGAGGTCCTCACGCTTGCCGCCGGGTTTCCGACGACCGTCAACCCGATCATCCAGAACGGCTTGGTTCCGGTCTTCTTGGATGTCAATCTGAGGACTGGCAATGTCGCCACCGATCAGCTCGGCGTCGCCGTCGGCGAGCGGACCCGAGCGGTCATGATGGCGCACACGCTGGGTAACCCCTTTGACCTGGATGCCGTCGTCGATCTCTGCCGACGGCACGATCTCTGGCTGATCGAGGACAACTGTGACGCGCTCGGCTCGACCTATCGCGGGCGCCTCACGGGCACCTTCGGCGATCTCGCAACACTGAGCATGTACCCCGCGCACCACATAACCACCGGCGAGGGTGGATGTGTGTTCACGAACAAGGGCGTCCTGAAGGTGCTCGTCGAGTCGTTTCGCGATTGGGGGCGTGATTGCTGGTGCGATCCTGGAAAGGAGAACACCTGCGGCAAACGCTTCGGCTGGCAGCTGGGCGATCTCCCAGCTGGCTACGACCATAAGTACACCTACTCACATATTGGCTACAACCTCAAGATGACGGACATGCAGGCCGCTGTCGGGGTTGCACAGCTCGAGAAGCTGCCCCGCTTCGTCGCTGCCCGCCGAGAGAACTGGCGGCGTCTGTACGACGCTTTCGCCGCCTACGAGGAGCACCTGATCCTGCCCGAGCCGACGGCCAACAGCGATCCCAGCTGGTTCGGCTTCAAGTTGGTGGTACGCAAGGACGCTCCGTTCTCCCGTGGTGAGCTGGTTGGCCACCTGGAGGAGAACGGCGTCGCCACCAGGCAGGTCTTTGCCGGCAATCTGCTGCGTCAGCCCGCCTATATAGATATCGCTCATCGCGTGGTGGGCGATCTGTCGAACACGGACATCGTCATGGAGCGTGCCTTCTGGATCGGGCTCTACCCGGGCATTTCCCCCGAGATGATCGATTACACGGTCGACGTAGCAGAGCGCTTCTTCAAGTATCATCCGATCACCTCCCCGGTGTGAGGCCATGACCTCTGCATGGAGCCGATGTGAGCAGCACGAAGGGTCGGATGCTCGGATCCCGGCACGAGACGCGCAACGCGTAGCGTCACGCAGCACGTGGTCGCCATGATCATCAACCCGACAGCGCTGCAGGGAGTGATGATCGTCGAGCTCGAGCCGTCGCTCGACGCGCGCGGGTCGTGGGCGCGCGTGTTCGACGCCGACGTGTTCGCCGCGCACGGCCTCGACGCACGGGTCGCACAGTGCAGCACCTCGGTCAATAGACGCGCGGGCACACTGCGAGGACTGCACTACCAGACAGCCCCATACGGCGAGGGCAAGCTCGTTCGCTGTGCCAGGGGAAGGATCTTCGACGTGGCCGTCGACCTGCGAGCGGGCTCGCCAACCCACAAGCGTTGGGTGAGCGTCGAGCTGAGTGCCAGCAACGGGCTCTCTCTGTTCATCGCGGAGGGCTGTGCACATGGCTTTCAGACGCTGGAGGACAACACCGAGGTTCATTACCAGATGACCTCCGCGTTCGTGCCGGAGGCCTACACCGGGGCGCGCTGGAACGATCGAGCGTTCGCGATCGAGTGGCCGGAGCCCCCCGGTGGCGAACGAATCATGTCTGAGCGCGATCGCAACTTCCACGATTACGTGACATGAAGGCGAGCGACTCCAGCGCTTCGCGCCTCGCCACGACCGAGCAGCGTCTCGACGAGGTGCTGCATTCGAGCGCCCGCAACCGCGCGGAGGGGATGCAAGCGGCGGGGACGCCCGCCGGGGGATCCTTTTCGATCCCGGCCGCGTGTCGTTTCTGCGGAGCCCCAGTCACGGCGGTGTTCGCCGACCTGGGGTCCTCGCCGCTGGCGAACTCATATCTATCGCCCGAGTGCGTCGGCGCGATGGAGCCGTTCTATCCGCTACGTGCGCTGGTGTGCGGCCGTTGCTTCCTCGTGCAACTGGAGGAGTTCGAGACGCCAGCACGGATCTTCTCCGATTACGCCTATTTCTCGTCCTATTCAACCAGCTGGCTGGAGCACTGTCGGCGCTACGTCGAGCAGATGGTCGAGTGGCTGGATCTGGATGAGCACAGCCGCATAGTGGAGATCGCCTCCAACGACGGGTACCTGCTGCAGTACTTCCAGGCACGCGGCATCCCGGTCCTCGGGGTGGAGCCCGCTGCCAATATCGCCAGGGTGGCGCTCGATCGGGGGATCCCGACGGTCGTGGAGTTCTTCGGTCACGACACCGCGAGCGCGCTGGCCGAGGAGCACTCCGCCGACCTGTTGGTGGGCAACAACGTTCTCGCTCACGTCCCCGACCTCAATGACTTCGTGGGTGCCATGAAGATCCTGCTCGCGCCCGGCGGGGTGATCACGATGGAGTTCCCTCACCTGATGAGGCTGATCGAGGACAGGCAATGGGACACCATCTACCACGAGCACTTCTCGTACTTCTCGTTCCTGACCGCCAGCCATGTGTTCGCGTTCCACGGGTTGCGCCTGTTCGATGTCGAGGAGCTGCCGACACACGGCGGGTCGCTGCGGGTCTATGGTTGCCATGAGGACGATGTGGGCAGGCTTGACACGGAGCGGGCGCTGGAGCTACGCGAGCGCGAGCGCAAGGCCGGCTATGAGGAGTTGGAGACCTACGTCGAGTACGGCGCCAGTGTGGCTGCCGACAAGCGCCAGATTCTCGAGTTCCTAATCGGCCTCAAGAATGATGGGCGGCGCGTGGTCGGCTACGGTGCACCCGCCAAGGGCAACACGCTGCTCAACTATTGCGGCGTCCGCAGCGACTTCCTCGACTACACGGTAGACCTCAGCCCGCATAAGCAGGGGCTGTTCCTGCCAGGCAGTCACATACCGATCCGCTCGCCCGAGCCGATCCTCGAAGATCGCCCCGACGTGGTGCTGATCCTGCCCTGGAATCTCAAGGATGAGATCGTTGAGCAACTCAGCTTCATCCGCGAGTGGGGGGGGCGGTTCGCGGCGCGCACCCCGGAGTTGAGGCTGCTCTCCTGATGGCCAGCGCGGCCGATGCGCTTGGCATTCAGGGAGTCGGCGAACGGGATCTGATCTCGACGCCCGAGGCTGGTCCGGCCCTGGTAAGGGGCGGGATGTTGCGGACAGGATCGTTCTTGGGCGGCTCGCTGTTCAGCGTCGTCGCAGCGGCGTTCCTGTTCCGTGATCTCGGCGTCACAGACACGGGTCGGTATACAACCGCGATGTCGCTGGGCGCCGTCGTCATCGGCGTGACGGATTTCGGCCTGAATGTGATCGGGCTGCGCGAACTGTCGGTGCTGCGCGGTGAGGAGCGCGACAACATCGCACGCGCGATCCTGGGCATGCGTCTCGCGCTGACATCGGTGGGCGCCCTCTTGATCACGGCGTTTGCCTTCGCGGTCTATGGAGAGCTACTGGGGTTTGGGGTGCTGGTCGCCTGTGTCGGAATGCTCCTTCAAAGTACTCAGACGACGCTGACCATGTCGCTGATGGCGCGCCTGCGGCTCGGCTGGATCTCAGCGCTGGAATTCGCGCGGCAGGTGGGTGCCGCAGTCGCAATCGTCGTGCTCGTGCTCGTCGGCGCGCATCTGCTCGCCTTCTTGGCGGTCACCGCGCTTATCACCGTGCTCATGCTACCCCCCACAGTTGCGCTAGTGAAAGGCGACATATCCATCAGACCATCGTTTGACGTAGGTCAGTGGCGGCGGCTCATCGTCCCGGGCCTCGCCTATTCGGCGGCGACCGTCACTGCGACGCTCTACCTCCGCGTCGCCATCGTGGTCGTCTCGCTGGTGGACGACAGTCATCAGCTTGGCTATTTCAGTGTGTCCTTCCGGGTGGTGGAGGCGCTGCTGGCACTTCCCGGCCTGGTGGTCGGCTCTGCCTTCCCGATCTTCGCGCACGCTGCGCACGAGGATCCCGCCCGTCTGGGATATGCGCTCTCGCGGGTGTTCGACGCCGCGCTGATCGTGGGTGTATGGGTTTCGCTGTCGCTCGCCGTGGGTGCCAGCCTTGCCGTGGATGTGGTCGCCGGCGCAGGCTTCCAACCCGCCGCTGGCGTCCTGGCCATACAGGGCCTCGTCGTGGGAGCCGTCTTCGTGAGCACGATCTGGGCGAGCATTCTGCTGAGCCTGCACCAGCATCGCGTCATCTTGATCTTCAACCTGAGCATGCTCGCGCTGGTCACCGTCGTGGTTGCTGTCCTAGCGCCGTTGCTCGGTGCCGAAGGCGCCGCAATCGCCACCGCCGCCGTCGAGATCGCAGCCGCGATCATCGGCGGGAACGTGGTGATGCGCGGGCGCCCGCATCTGAGGCCAAGCCTCCAGATGCTGCCGAAGGTCGCCGCGGCCGCAGCGGTTGGCGCCAGCCCGATACTGCTGACAGGCGTACCGGTCATCGGCCGCTTGGTCATGTCGAGCCTTCTCTACACGGCCATCCTTGTCTTGCTCAGAGCATTTCCTGCCGACCTGCTGGAACTGCTGATCGGTTCACGCGCCGGAAGGAGAAGATGAGATGCGCTCCATCTGGGCATGGAACCGCCGAACTCTATCGCTGCCGCCGGCCGCGGTGCAGTCCAACTCTCGCCCCTGCCTTGTTCATCTGGTCCGCAAGGCGCATGGCCGGACGTGGCTGCGCGAGTTCGCCGAGGCGCTGCGCTCTCATCCGCCATGCGCAGAGTATGAGTTGGTGTTCGCCATGAAGGGTTTTTCCTCTCCCGCAGAGGCAAGGCCGTATCTTGAGGAGGTCAGCGATCTCGCGCCCCGGACGCTGTTCTTCTCCGACACAGGGTTCGACCTGGGCGTGTACTTCGCCACTGCCGCTCGGCTGCGCCGCGATCGCTATTGCTTCGTCAACTCTCACAGCCGTCCGCTTGTCGACGGCTGGCTGGACAAGCTCAATGCGGCGCTCGATCGACCAGGTGTCGGGCAGGTGGGCGCGATGGGGGCATGGACGAGCAACGCATCGTCGCGGATGTACTCGCTCGGCCTGCCCAGCGCATATCGTCGCGTTATGCCCCCGCGGGCGGTATTTCGAGAGATGCTTGGAGAAATACGAGACGAACGCGTCTCGATCAAGCCGCTCGCGGTGGACCATCACCCGATTCGATTGCGTCTCAGGTCCATGTTCGAGACGCCCGAGGTGCTCCTCGGCTTTCCTACCTTTCCAGCGCCGCATCTGCACTCGAACGTCTTCATGATCACCCACGCGGCGCTCTGCGAACTGCGTCTGCCCGTCGTCCGCACCAAGCTGGACACCAGCTTGCTGGAGAGCGGCCGAGGGTGCATCACGCGCCAGCTGCAGCGGCTGGGCTTGTCCTCGCTCGTGGTCGACAGCATGGGTACGGTGTTCGGTCCAGAGCAGTGGCATCGCAGCCGCACGTTCTGGCAGGGCGATCAAGAGGGTCTGCTGGTCGCCGACAACCAAAGTCTCGTCTACACGCGCGCGGACCTAGCCCACCGTCGTCTTCTCTCCGCCAGCGCGTGGGGTTCGCACGCCGACCCGCTTCCGCCAGGCGAGCACTCCCCCGACTCGACTCGGAGTCAGAGCTGACATGCGCCCTCCGTGGACCTGGAGGCGCCGGCCGTTGGTGTTGCCCGCGTGGCCCCTCGACGCCGACTCCGCCGGGCCTCCCTGCCTCGTGCATCTGGTTCGCAAGGTCAACGGCCTCGGGTCGCTGCGCGGGTTCGTCGAAGCGTATCGCCGGCACCCTCCCGGCATCGAGTGTGATCTCGTGCTCGCAATGAAGGGGTTCGACTCCCCAGCCGAGGCTCAACCCTACCTTCAAGAGGTCGCGGACCTCGAGCCCGAGCCGCTGTTCTTCCCAGACCGGGGGATCGACCTGGGCGTGTATTTCGCTGCCGCCGCGCGACTGCGCCGCGATCGCTATTGCTTCGTGAACTCCCACACTCGTCCCATAGTCGATGGCTGGCTTGCCAAGCTGAACGACGCACTCGATGGGTCGGGGGTGGGGATGGTCGGCGCCACCGGCTCGTGGGCAAGCCTCCACTCCTGGGTGACGTACTCGATGGGTCTACCGAGCTTCTATCGGGACGTGCTGCCGCCGCTGCAGACCGCGCGCAGGCAGCTGTTGGAGATCGACCTCGAACAGCTGGGCATCGAGCGTCGCTCCAAAGTCGACTCTCTACGCGCGCGGCTCGGCCTGCTCGCTCACCTGCCCGAGGAACTGGTGGACTTCAAGCCGTTCCCCACACCTCACCTGCGCAACACGGCCTTCATGGTTCACCATGCCGTTCTCAGCGAGATGCGCCTGTTCGTCGTGCGCAACAAGATGGATACCTACGCGCTCGAGAGCGGATCGCTGAACGTCACGCGCCAGGTGCAGGAGATGGGGCTGCGCACGCTGGTGGTCGACTGCGAGGGCGCCGTCTACGAGCCCAGCGAGTGGTATCGCAGCGGCACGCTCTGGCAGGCCGACCAGGAGCGACTCCTGAGCGTCGACAATCGCACGCGCTCCTATGCATGCGGCGACATCGCGCGACGGCGTGTGCTCGCCGGCCTGGCGTGGGGCCTGCATGCCGACCCACATCCGTCAGCTGAAGATCCGTTGCAGCAGCGCGTTGCTGACACGTGAGCCCCGCTGCGCCCCCCATCGCAGTGGCCTGTTGTCGCCGCTCACGCGCTCGACCACCTCACTGATGTCGACATAGCGGCCAGGATCGTGCACCGGGGTCCACCAGGGGAACTGACGCGAGATCACGGTCGCCACGCGCGGCACTTGCGATTTCGCGCCCGCCGGCAGCGCATGCTGGACGACCTCGAGGGTTGAGAACAACAGGCCGTAGAACAAGCGCTCCAGTCGGCTTATCTGCGACCTCAACTCGGCAAACTGCGCCGCGTCAACCGCGCCGCGCAGCTTGTACGCAGTGTAGACGTGCACGATCTGCAGCATCCGGTAGCGCCGGTAGTTCGGCTTGAGATCAGCAGGGCACCCCAGATCGCTGTACAGCTCCTCGATCGCGCGCAGCCAGCCGTTGTTGATGTTCGTCCCTGGCAGCAGGCGCGAGCGTCCTGGCACAGGCTGCTCGGAGCGCTCGTGGCCTTCCAGAAAGGCTTTGCCCTCGCCCTCGCGGTTGTTGTTGTAGAAGAACCCGTAGGAGAGTGGAGATACACCGATCACCACGAGAGGATGCGGCTCTGCCACGATCGAGCGCGCGCGCGCGAACAGGTGGTTGATCGCGTAGTAGTCCGGGAAAGGCGAGCGGAAGAAGCTGCCGTCGCCGGACAGCTCTTCGATCACGCGGCGGCTGATGGTGACGAACTGCATGTTAAAGCCGTAGTTCAAATGAAAATTCGCGGCCGCACGCGCAAGCAGACGGGCCTCCTCGATCGGCACACGAAAGGGACGCTCTACACCGTTGCGCAGGAAGCTCGCATATCCCTCGCCACGTAGGAATCCTTCCGGTTCGGACGGTATCACCCCGGGATATGCGTAGCCCAGCGCGTTGTGGTAGATAACCTGGGGCTCCTCGAAATCCGCGATCAGTCTTCTGATGGTTGTGAAGTAGCCGCTCAGCAGTGCGTCGTCGTCGCCCAGCATCAGCACGTACTCGCCGGTGCTGTGATCGAGCGCGTTGTTCCAGTTCTCGGTGATCGACAGCAGTTCCGGGGTGCGCAGATAGCGCACGCGCTCGTCCTCGAGCGAGGACACATAGCCCTCGACGTCCCCCGAGGAGCAGTTGTCGGAGATCACGATCTCGAAGTCGGGATCGTCGAGCCGTCTGATGCTCGCCACCGCATGCGGCAGCAGCTCCAGCCGGTCACGGGTGGGAAGCAAGACGGAGATCTTCATCCGCGCTCGATGTCAGCGGGATTTGGCACGGCCTCATCGTAACCGTCACGAAGAGGCCACGCTCGTGGCAGTCGGTGATTCACGCGCGACAGCAGTGCGCGGCGCAACGGTAACGGCGGAAATCTGTGAAATGCAGGTGCCCGCCTGGCGTTATGCCCTACGGTTGCATCCGAATTCAGCTACGGTCTCGCACTACGCCCCAGCCAAGATTGGCGTCGATGTTTCTAGGGGGGGCGCCGGGTGCTGACGGCCGTGACGCAAAGTTCGTAGAAGTGACCGTCATTTGGCTATCTGGGCGGAAGAGAAACGCACGCGGCAAACTTCTCCAGGATGCCGGGTGCTCGTGTTATCTTGAGCTCCGGATGTACACTCTCATGAGCGAGACGTGGCTGGCAAGGTGAGATGCGTACTTTGTGGGCACGAGGCCGCGAGCCTCTGAAGCTGCCCGAGCCGCTTGGCACGGAATTCGTTTCCGAGCGTCCCTGTTTGGTGCACCTCGTGCGCAAGGCTAATGGGCTGGGAACGCTGCAGGAGTTCTCCGAGGCGTATCGCCGTCATCCCCCGGGCATCGATTGCGAGCTTGTGCTCGCCATGAAGGGGTTTGCGTCTCCCGACGAGGCCCAACCCTACCTGCGGGAGGTCGCGGATCTCGCGCCCGAGCCGGTGTTCTTCCCCGACAGCGGGTTCGACCAAGGGCTGTACCTGGCCGCCGCCGCGCGTCTGCGACGCGGCCGCTACTGCTTCATGAACTCGCACGGACGGCCGCAGGTCGACGGTTGGCTGGCCAAGCTCAACACTGCGCTCGATCGCCCCAGAGTCGGCATGGTCAGCCCCACCGCCCATTGGGCCAGCGCTCACTCCTGGCTGATGTACTCCATGGGGTTGCCCAGCGCATATCGGGGGCTGATGCCGCCGCGCAAGGTTGCCCGGGAGCTGTTTCTCGCGATCGAGGTCAAGCAGAAAGGCAAGCGGAAAGAGATGGAGAATCGCTCGCGGGCCGATCGCGTGCGGACGCTGCTGAGCGCGCTGCGAGATTTGCCCGAGGGCCTTCTGGGCTTCGAACCCTTTCCCGCACGCAACCTGCGCCCCAACGCGTTTATGATCAACCACGCCACACTCCGGGAGATGCGCTTGTTTGTGGTGCACAGCAAGCTCGATACCTACGTGCTGGAGGGCAGCCGCGCCAGCTACACGCGCCAGGTCGAACGGATGGGCCTGCTTCCACTCGTGGTCGACGCCGCAGGAGCCGTCTACGGTCCCGAGGAGTGGCATCGAAGCCGCACGTTCTGGCAGGGCGATCAGGAGGGCCTGCTCGTTGGCGACAACCAGACGCTCTCCTACACGCTCGGTGACTCGGCCTCGCGGAATTTGCTATCGACCTTCGCGTGGGGACCCTCCGCCGAGCCGAGCTTCTCACGGGAAGACTCGCCAGAGGAGCTCACGCTTCAACCGTGAGCCCTTCTGGGCGCCCCAGCTCACCGGATCGCAGTTGCCGTCAACCTGCTCGACCACCTCACGGATGTCACGACATTGAGTGGCAGATCGCACCGGATTCCACCATGGAACCTGGCGAGCTATCAAGGTCGTGACACCGGACAGGCGTGGCCGGAATTGCGCCGGCAGCATGCGCTTGGCGATGGTGAGGGCGGCGAAGAGCGCACCATAGAGGATACGCTCCAGCGGGCTCATGCAGTGCTTCAAGTCCGCCAGTTGCAGATCATTTGTGAGGCCCTGCAGGTAATGCGCACTGTAGACATTTATGATCTGCAGCATCCGGTAGCGGCGGTAGTTGGGCTTCAGGTTCGCAGGGCAGCCGAGCTGGCGGTACACCTCCTCGACAGCTCGCAGCCAGCCATCGTTGATTGTTGTCCCAGGGATCAGGCGCAACTCGCCGGGCACTGGTTGCTTGGGCTTCGCGGCACTGGTCGTGAAGAATGCCCAGCCTTCGGCGTCGCGATTGTTGCTGTAGTAGAAGCCGCCTGAGCGCGACGACATTCCCATCACCAACAGTGGGCGCGGCTCCGCCACGATCGAGTTTGCGCGCGCAAACAGGTTGGTCATCGCGTAGAAGTCCGGGAAAGGCGAGCGGAAGAAGCTGCCGTCACCGGATAGCTCGTCGACTGTGCTGCGACTGACGGTGACAAACTGCATGTTGAAGCCATAGCGCAGCCGGAAGTTGGCCGTTGCATGTGCCAGCGAGCGAGCCTGGGCGACTGGCAGGCGAAACGGCCAGTGGGGCCCGCCGCGCAGGAACTTCGCGTACCCCTCGCCGCGCAGGTATCCCTGAGGCTCGTCCGGCACGACCCCGGGATAGGCAAAGCGAAGCGCGTTGTGGTAGATAACCTGGGGCTCCTCGAAATCCGCGATCAGTCTTCTGATGGTTGTGAAGTAGCCGCTCAGCAGTGCGTCGTCGTCGCCCAGCATCAGCACATACGCGCCGGTGCTGTGATCGAGCGCGTTGTTCCAGTTCTCGGTGATCGACAGCAGTTCCGGGGTGCGCAGATAGCGCACGCGCTCGTCCTCGAGCGAGGACACATAGCCCTCGACGTCTCCCGAGGAGCAGTTGTCGGAGATCACGATCTCCCAGTCTTGGTCCGCGAGGCATCTGACGCTCGTCACCGCGTGGCGCAGCAGATCCAGCCGGTCGCGGGTGGGAAGCAAGACGGAGATCTTGATGGGTACCTGCTCGCGCCCTTGGCCATGCGGACCATCCAGCCGGCGCGCAACATCTGCCGAGATCGACACGGGCACACCGTAATCGTGAGAGCGCGCCACTGGAAGGGCGAGCTGGCATGGTCGCGTCAGCGCTGGGGAAACGAGCCTTCACTTCGACTTGGGTGTTTCCAACACGTGTAGCGGCGGCAGCGACGGATCATTCCGCCGGCAGCGCTTTGAACAGCCGCGCGACAGTGCTCACCACCCCCGGCTTGGCCTGCCCGTCGTATGTGAACAGCCCCTTCTGGTTGAGCCCTTCGATCAGTTTCAGGTTTGGCAGCACTTCGCGGATCGAGCCGCCCTCGAAAGTCGGCTCGAGCGGATAGTCGCGCAGTACCCAGATCATCATCGCCGTGAGATGCGGGTCGGCCTCGTACACGGCGATGTGCTCGGCCAGCAGCTTCGCTTGATAGGCGTAGCTGCCGGGGCTGTCGGGTGGGTTGAGGCCGTTGGATTCGGCGCCGAACTCGCTGACCACCAGCACCTTGCCGGCGAACGTCCGTTCCATCGCCGTCAGCCGCGCGCGCATCTTCGCGGCCAGCTGCGTGGGCGTGTCGTGGGGGTAGTCATACCAACCGGAGTAGTCCGTCTCGGCGACGGCGTCCACTTCGGAGTACAGCGCCCCGGCCTGTTTGGGCGGGTGATCGCCCCACACGTCCACCGCGACCATTCTGGTCGGGTCGCGCACGTGCAGCCAGCGCGTGAGCGTGCGCACGTATTCGACCTCCTGGTCATCGCGCCCGTTGCCGGCGATCTCGTCGGCGAGGTTCCACGCGAAGATCGACGGGTGCAGCTCCTCCGCCAGCACCGCCGTCTTCGCCTGCTGCTCGGCGTCGGCCAGCAGCTGCGGCGTGGTCGAGTACCAGTTGCCGGCGCCTTCCACCGGGCCGATTCCCTGCCACACGAGGATGCCCGCTTCATCGAGGCGTTCCAGCAGCGCCGGGTCGAGCGGGTGCTGAGAGCGCGCGACGTTCGCGCCGATCGCCTTCAGCTCTTCCACGATCCCGGCCTGGTCGGACGGTGACAGCGCGTCACCGCGCCCGCGCGCGTCCTCCATGATCGACGCTCCGTGCAGCTCCAGCTGCGTGCCGTTGAGGTAGACGTGGCCGCCGTGCCAGGTCAGCTGGCGCAGGCCGATGTTGGCCGAGTAGCTGCTCTCGTGGCCGATCGTCAGCGTCAGCTGGTAGAGGTTGGGGGCGCTCGGCGACCACAGCGCCGGCGTCGGCACGAGCGCGGTCGCCGTCGCGCTCGCCTCTTCGCCGTGCGCGAGCTCGAGCGCCGCGAAGCTGAGCGGGATCTTCTGCGTGCCGTGCACGAGCGAGCCTTCGGGCACGATCGCGCGACTCGGCCCGTAGTTGTGGACCTCCACGCTCACCTTTACGCTCGCCTGCGTCGCGTCCGATGGATTCGAACCCCCCCCACCCGTGAGCGTCGTCTGCACGGTCGGTTCGGACAGCTCGCTTTCGCCGATCGCGCGCACGTCGACCTCGCCGTCGAGCCCGCCCCAGTTGAACCACGTGCGGTGAAAGCCTTCACGCGACTGCTGCGCCGGGTCACGCCAGTCGGTGCGCACCACCACCGTGTGCGTGCCCGCCGCGAGGCGCGTGCGCAGTTCGAACGGCAGGTAGGAGCCCCTGTGCGAGCCGAGCGCGCGCCCGTCGATCCACACGCTCGCCAGGTAGTTGGCCGATTGGAAGCTCAGCGCGTAGGTGCCCGCCTGCGGGGCCTGGAAGCTCGTGCGATACCACGCGACCGAGCCTTCGTAGTTGCGCGCGCCCGCTTTGCCCGTGTACGGCGTCGGGCTGACCACGTTCGGCAGGCTGACCGTGCTGCCGCTGAAGCCGCCGCGCTGCCAGTCAAGCGACAGGCCGCGGATTGTTGGGTCCTTGCGCAGCGTCCACTGCGTCAGCGGCACGCGCCCGCCTGGTCCTTCGAAGATCACCGACTGTAGCGGCGGCGCCAGCGACGACGCGACGCTTGCCGCGAACGCCGCACAGGCGATAACGAGCACGAGTATCAGTGTCTTTGGGGCGCTGAGCATGGTCCTTGGCGAGCCGGGCACGAGCCGGTCATTGTTGCGGTTGCGCCGGTCCTCCCTGCCGGTCCTATCTTTCAACAGTCGCGGGGGGCGTTCAGAGCGGCGCCGCGGTAGCCGGCTCGCCGGCGCGCGCGAGCAGCCCCTCCAGCAGCGCGAGCGCTCCGGCCTTGTGCAGCGGTTCGTTGAGGTTGCCGCACTTCGGCGACTGCACGCACGACGGGCAGCCGCTCGCGCACGGGCAGCCCGCGATCAGGCGTCGCGCGTCTTCGCACAGCTCCTCGAAGCGCGCGAACGCCGTGCGCGAGATCCCTATGCCGCCGGGGTGCCCGTCGTAGAGGAAGATCGTCGGCGCGCCCGTCTGCGGATGGAAGTTCGTCGACAGGCCGCCGATGTCCCAGCGGTCGCACATCGCGATCAGCGGCAGCACCGCGATCTGCGCGTGCTCGGTCGCGTGCAGTGAGCCCAGCAGGATCTCCATCGGCACCGTCGCGGCCACTGCGAACGCCGACGAATCCTTAATCGAAAGCTCGCCTGGGGAATCCGTCGGCAGCTCGAACCACAGCGCCTGCGTGGAGAAGCTCGTGGGGGGCAGGTCGAGCGCGACGATGTCCACCTGCGCGTGGTCGGCCAGGCGCCGGCGCTGGTAGGCGAGCACGGTGTCGGTGACGCTGACCTCGCCGAACGACAGCGTCACGCCGAGCGCCTCGCGGCGGTCGAGCAGGCGCACGATCTCGGTGTCGGTGTCGGTCTTGGGCTGCGTGTACCAGTCGCCGTCGAACGGCGACACCAGCGCGCGCCGGCGCTCGAGGTCGAGTTCGCGCACCTCGTACGAGCGTCCCTGGTGCATGTAGATCGCGCCCTCGTGCACGGTCGAGTGCGCCCGTGCGGCCTCCGTCGAGCCCAGCAGCTCGCCCGAGGAGACGTCGACGATCGCGAAGCTGTCCGGCGAGGCCGAGCGCAGCGACACCTCCGCCGCCGGGTAGGAGCCGGGGCGCGCGGGGACGTAGGAGGCGGCGATCGTGCCGTCGCGGCGGCGCAGCTCGCCGGCGCTCTGCAGCACCTCCGCGTGCGCCTCCCAGCGTGGACCGAGGAACTCGCCGTCGGCGCGCGAGAGCGGGCCCTCGTGCGCCGCGCACAGCAGGTGCGCGCGGTAGATCAGCGGGCTCTCGTGGTCGAGGATCGCCGCCTCGACCGGGCGCTCGAGGAAGTCCTCGGGGTGGCGGCAGAAGAACTGGTCGAGCGCGTCCTCGCCCGCGACATACACCGCCAGGCCGCGTCCGCGCCGCCCGGCGCGCCCCCACATCTGGCGCAGCGAGGCGACCGTGCCCGGGAACGTGACCACGACGGCTGCGTCGAGCTCGCCGATGTCGATGCCGAGCTCCAGCGCGTCGGTCGTGATCACCGTGCACAGCTCGCCCCGCACCAGGCGCTGCTCGAGCTCGCGCCGCTGCTGCGGGGTGTAGCCGGCGCGGTACGGCTGCACCTGCTCGGCCAGCTGCGGGTCGGTGTCCTCGAGGTCCTGCTTGACGAGGCGGCTGAGCACCTCCACGCCCTTGCGCGACTTCATGAAGCAGATCGTGCGCGCGCCCTCGCGCGCCAGCTCGGCGAGCAGCTCGGCGGCCTCGCCGAGCGCCGAGCGGCGTGTGCCGAGCGCCTCGTCGGTCAGCGGCGGGTTCCACACCGCGATGCGTCGCTGCGGCGCCGGCGAGCCGTCCTCGTCGATCAGCTGGACATCCTCCAGGCCGGTCAGGCGCTCCGCCAGCTCGACCGGGTTTGCGATCGTGGCCGAGGTCAGCAGGAAGATCGGGTGGGTGCCGTAAGCGGCGGCGATGCGGCGCAGCCGGCGCAGCACATTGCCCACGTGCGAGCCGAACACGCCGCGGTACACGTGCGCCTCGTCGATCACCACCACCGCCAGGTTCGAGAACAGCTCCGCCCACGCGGCGTGGTTGGGGAGAATGCCCACGTGCAGCATGTCCGGGTTGGTCAGCACCACGTTCGCGCTCCTGCGGATCTGCGCGCGCGCCTCGCGCGGCGTGTCGCCGTCGTAGATCGCGGGGCGCACGCGCTTGGGCAGGCCGAACGCCGCCAGCGCCCGCGCCTGATCTTGGGCCAGGGCCTTCGTCGGGTACAGGTACAGCGCCCGCGCCCGCGCCTGTTCGCAGAGAATGTGGAGCGTCGGCAGGTTGAAGCACAGCGACTTGCCCGACGCCGTTCCGGTGGTGACGATCGTCGGCCCCGCGGTGGCCGCGAGCAGCGCCTGCGCCTGGTGGGAGTACAGCTTCTCCACGCCGAGACGCGCAAGCGCCGCCAGCACATCCGGATGCAGCTGCGGCGGGGGCTCCACGAGCTGCGCGCGCCCTGCGCGTCCCGCCCCTTCGTTTGCCTCGCGCACCAGTCGCCCGTCCTCGCGACCCGCGTCCAGCAGCGCACTCCACGGCTCGGTTCTGCGGTCTAGGGCCAACGTGTTGCGAGGGGCGAGAGCAAGGACTTGAGATAGTAGAGGCGATGTCTCAGACGGCGGCCGAGCGCTGGGCGAAAGCCCGCTCCTTCCACCATTCGCTGTACCCGGCGTCGCGGATCGCGGCCGAGCGGACGCACAGCGTGTCCGTGTGCCTGCCCGCGCGCGAGTGCGCCGCGACGGTGGGGGAGATCGTCGGCGAGCTCGTCGCACTGCGCGCGGCCGGCGCGATCGACGAGATCGTGGTCGTCGACGCGGCCTCCGCCGACGGGACCGCCGCTGTGGCCGAGCGTGCCGGCGCGCGCGTCTGGCAGGAGGCCGAGCTGCTGCCCGCCTACGGCGCGGTGCTCGGCAAGGGCGATGCGATGTGGCGCGCGCTGTCGGTGCTCGAGGGCGAGCTCGTGTGCTTCCTGGACGCCGACACCGAGGGCTTCTGCGCGCACTTCGCCACCGGCCTGATCGGGCCGCTGGTGTGCGAACCGGGCGTCTCGTTCGTAAAGGGCTTCTACCGCAGGCCGCTCGAGCTGGGGGGCGTAGAGGTTGCTGACGGCGGCGGGCGCGTCAACCGTCTGACCGCGCGTCCCGCGCTCGCGCTGTTCTACCCCGAGCTCGCCGGCGTGCGCCAACCGCTGGCAGGTGAGGTGGCCGCGCGGCGGGAGCTGCTCGAGCAGCTCCCGTTCGCAACCGGCTACGGCGTGGAGATCGCGATGCTGATCGACGCCTGGCGCAGGCTCGGGCTGGAGGGGATCGTTCAGGTCGACCTCGACGAGCACCGCAACCGCCACCAGCCGCTGTCGGCGCTCGCGCCGATGGCGCTCACCGTGCTCGCCACGATCATGAGTCGCGTCAGGCAGGAGGGTCGGCTCGTGGACAGCGACGGTGCGCCGACGGAGGCGGGCAGCGCGCCCGTCGAACGCCCGCCGCTCGCGAGTGTGAGCAGCTCGGTGCGCGATCGGCGGGTGGCGCGAGGAGCGGCCAGGTGAGCGAGCCGGCGACCGCCCGCTGCCTGTACCTGGATCTCGACAGCACGCTGCTCGGCCGCGGCGCGTCGATGCTGCACGACGGCGAGGGCAACGTCACGATCGACGGCGTGCGCGCCGTGCAGGCGTGCCTGCGCGCCGGCGTCGAGGTCGTGCTGATGTCGGGCAGGCGGCGCGCGCAGGTGATGGAGGACGCGCGTCTGCTGGGCCAGTCCTCGTACATCTACGAGGCCGGCGCGTGCGTGGTGCTCGACGGCGAGGAGCACTGGCTGACCGGAGAGCTGCTGCCCGGGCAGCTGACAATCGCCGAGCAGATCGAGCGCTCGGGCGCGCCGGAGCTGCTGCTCGAGCGCTATCAGGGCTATCTCGAGTACCACGAGCCGTGGCACCTGCAGCGCGAGGTCTCGCATCTGTTTCGCGGTCTCGTCGACGCCGTCGAGGTCGACCGCGTGCTGGTCGAGCACGGCCACGAGAACCTGCGACTGGTGGACAACGGGGTCGTCAACCGGCGCTCTGAGGCGCTCGCCGCGCTGCCGCACGTGCGCGGTTATCACCTCGTGCCCGCCGGCGCCGCCAAGGTCGCGGCAGTCGCGCTGCATCGCAGGATGCGCGGCTACGCGCGCGCGGAGACGTTCGCCGTGGGCGACTCGCGCGAGGACCTCGCGTGCGCGGCCGAGGTCGAGACCATGTGGCTGGTCGCCAACGCGCTCGAGCGCGATCCCTCAATGCGCGAGGAGATCGCGGCGCACGCGAACGCGCGCGTGTGCGAGGCCGGCCACGGGCGCGGCGTCTACGAGGCCGTCGTCAGCATGCTGATGGGCGCCACTTGATCTAGGACGCTGCCTCGCGCCGGCTAACGGCGTCCTAGATGATGCCCTCGCGCTTCTCCTCCTCGTAGAGTCGCTCGACGACGAACTCCTTGAGCAGCGTCTGGTAGCCGGTGTTGCGCAGGGCTGCGAGCGCCTTGAGGCGCGTGAGCGTGAACTGGTCGAAGCGGATCGCGATCGGCGTGGTGCGACCTGGGCGGATCATGTCCTGCATGCGCAGCGCCTTCTCGCGGCGGGACTGCTGCTCGAAGAACTCGTCGGGGTCGAGCGACAAGCCCTTGGTGGGGTCGACTTCGCCCGGTCGGGCACGTGAGTGTGGGGGCATTGTGTTTCTCCTTTCGCGGCTGGCGTGCTCTATGGTATCTACGACGTTTATACTATAGATATACGCATGGCGACGTTGGACCACAAGCTGCTGCCGCTGCGCGAACTCGACGTGCGCGATATCGAGCGCTGGCGCGCGCTGGCTGAGACCGCGATCGAGCCGAACCCGTTCTTCGATCCGGACTACCTCATGCCGCTCGCGCGTAGTCTCGGCGACTTCGATGACGTGGCGCTGGCGGTCGTCGCCGACGGCGACTCGTGGCTGGGATGCATGCCGGTCGGCCGGGTGGGCCGCTGGCATCGGATACCGCTGCCGTCGACGTCCGTCTGGCGCGGACGCGGGCCCACGCAGGCGCTCCTCGGTACGCCGTTGATCGCGGCTGCTCGTACGCACGACGCCGTCGCCACGCTGCTTGATGGTGTCGTGCGCAGCCCGGGGTCGTCGTTCACCGGCCTGGAGGCCCTGGTCGAGGACGGACCGGTCTTCGCCGCCCTACGCTCAGCGCTCGAGCAGACCGGCTTGCGCGCGCTGCGCTTCGATCGCGTCGAGCGCGCCTTGCTGACGCGGCGGCCCGAGTGCGACTATCTCGAGCAGGCGCTGACTGCAAAGCACCGCAGGCAGGTGCGCGGGCAGTGGCGCAAGCTGTGCGCGCAGCTCGGCGAGGAGCCTCAGGTCGTCGACCGCGCCGGCGAGCCGGCGGCCGTCGCGGAGCTCATCGAGCTCGAGGGCCGCAGCCACCTGGCTGAGCGGGGGAACGTGCTGCGGTCAGATCCGGCACAGGCTCGCTTCTTCACGGAGATGTGCGCCGCGTTTGCCGCTCGCGGCCGGCTGCAGCTCCTCTCGCTGCAGACCGGTGATCGGACGCTCGCGATGAAGTGCAACCTGCTCGCCGACCCTGGCATCTTCTATCTGAAGATCGCCTACGACGAGAGCTACGCCAAGCTGTCACCCGGGGTCCAGCTCGAGGTGCGCATGTACTCGTTGTTCCACGAGCGCTCGCAGGCACTGTGGGTCGATTCCTGCGCGACTCCTGAGAACGAGAGCTGCAACCGGATGCTGCCCTCTCGCAGGGCGCTCGTGACGCTTGCGATCCTCGAGCCGACGGTTCGCGCGCTCGCGACGGTGCCGATCATTCGCGGGGCTCGGCATCTGCGCAATCGCCGCAAACGCCTGGCTGTCTGATCGACGCCAAAAGGGGAGCTCTCAGGTGGCCGGCGAGGTGGTCACGGCCAGCGGCGTGGTTTTCGGGTAGAGCTGTGCGATCAGGTCGCGTAGCGCCTCGAAGTCGTGGACGTTCTCCGTTGCGATCTCGCGACCGTGGGTCCACGCGCAGGCAGCGATCTGGATGTCCAGCACCCAACCGGCGCGCTGCTCTGGCTTGACGCCCTTTCGCCGGACCCCGGTGGGCGGCGTCGGTCGCGTGGCACGAAGCCGACCGGCGACGATCGCCGACGGACGATCCAGCGGCAGGATCTCGACCAGATCGCTGGCAACGAGTCGGACGAACCAGGCCAGCGCCGGCGAGATCTGCGGCTTGCGTGCAGCCGTGGCGTGGACGCCGCGGACAACCTCCATTACCGTGGGTGCGGTGATGGCGACGGGCTCGCCCGCGTGCGCGCATTCGAGCATGTGCCGCTCCAGTGGCCCGCCCGGGTACAGGCGGGAGACAGTTGTCGTATCCCAGGCTCCTGTCAAGGATCCAGGCGACCAGCGAGCATCGCCTCGCGAAACTCATCAGGCGAGGGGAATGTCGGTGCGCCATCGAGGCTTACGTGCTCAACCGCCGCTCGGCGCTCGGTCGCCAATGCGGCGATCTGCTCGCGACGCTCGCGGGCTGAGGCCCCCTCCTCCGCCAAGCGCACTATCGCGTCATTCGAGGTCGTGCCCAGCTCTCGCGCCAGCCGATCGGCAGCGTCCATGACCGAGTAGGGCACGGTCAGAGTGGTTCTGTGTCCTTCGCGGTGTGGTGCTCTGCGTCGTCGCTCCATAGCAGCGCATCATAGCGCATCAAATCACCGTGGTTCTGTGATCACCGGGCTTCTGGAACTACTTGCCTGACAGCCGCTGCCACGCCCGCCGCCAGAAGCCTGGCTGGGGCCGCCGGCGCCAGAGCGCCGGCGGCGGCACCGTCGCGCGCACCAGCGCCACCCAGTCATCCAGCGGCAGCTCGCCCGAGATCAGACGCCCGAGGGCGCTCGTGACCGGGGCCCCGACACCGGCCGCCTCGAGCGCGCGCGCCAGCAGCGGCACCGACTCCAGCGCCTCGACCGCCTGGCCGATCTGCGCGGGAATCTCCGCCGCGGGAACGCCCGCCGCCAGCAGCTCGCCGGCGCGGCGGTTGCGGCTTTCGGGGGCCAGCGCCGTTGCCACGAGGTCGCCTGTGCCCGCGAGCCCGATCATCGACTCTGGCCGCGCGCCCAACCCCTCGGCGTAGCGCCACACCTCGGCAAAGATGTGTCCTGCGGCTGCGCCGGCGGCATTCAGGCCCTGGCCCTCCGTTGCTCCGGCGGCGAGCGCCGCCGCGTTCTTCGCAGCGCCCGCGAGCTCCACGCCGATCGGGTCGTTGGACTGCTCGCACACCACCCCCGCGCGCGTGAACACCTGCGCGAGCGAACGCGCGAGCTCCTCCTCGGCGCACGCCGCCACCAGTGCCGCGCCCGCGTGCACCATCTCCTGTGCGTGCGCGGGGCCGCCCACGCACGCGACGCGCTCGGGGCCGAAGTGTGCGGTGAGGACCCTCGTCGGCGGCAGCCCCTGCGGAGGGACCAGACCCTTGGCGACCGACACGACCGCGGTGCGCCTGCCCAATCCGGCCGCGCCGAGCTGCTCGATCACCTCGCCGAGACCGCGCGAGGGCACAGCCAGAAACACGTAGTCAGCGCGCGCGAGACCCGCGGAGGCCGGCTCGATGCGCAGCTGCGACGGCAGCTCCACGCCCGGCAGGTAGCGGCGGTTCTCGCGCTCCCGATCGATCAGCGCCGCCTGCTCGGCCGTGCGCGTCTGCAGCGTCGTGCGCAACCCGCCGCGCGCAAGCAACACAGCCAGCGCGGTCCCGAACGAGCCCGCCCCGATCACCGTCGCCCGCCGCGCGCCCGGCGCGGTCAGCGAGCGCGCGCGCGAAGCGCGAACGCCCGCGCTCGGTGTGGGCTCGGGCTCGGTCATCTGATGAGCGAGCGTACTGAGGTCGACAAGTCGCCGGCTGGCCGCGGTGAGCGACAATGCCTCCTGTGAGCACCGACCAGGTCGTGTTCGAGCAGGGGTCGCTGGACGGCGTGCTGCGCGAAGTCGTCGAGACGCTCGCCGCGCTCGACCGCACGCCCTGCTCACCGGGCGAGCGGCAGGCGGCCGAGTGGCTCGCCGAGCGGCTGCGCGCGGTCGGCGGCGTGCGGGTGGCGCTCGAGGATGAGCCCTCATGGGGGACGTTCCCGCCCACCGCGACCGGTCTCGGCCTACTGGGTGCGCTCGCGGCGGCACTCGTGCTGCGCGGCCGGCGCACGAGCGGAGCGCTACTCGCCGCGGCGACGCTCGCCGGCATCGTCGATGAGGCGCAGAACGGGCCCAGGATCCTGCGACGCCTGGTGCGCCGCCGCCGCACGACCGTCAACCTCGTCGCCCGGGTCGATGCCTGGGATGCGGACGTGGGGGAGGGCGGCGAGACCGGGGGCGGCGAAAGGGACGGCACCGAGCCTCGCCAGCCAGGCACGCTCGTGGTGCTCGCCCACCACGACGCCCCGCAGACGGGCGTCCTGTTCGACCAGACGCTCCAGCGCCGGTTGTACGAGCTGGCGCCGCAGCTGCTCGAGCGTGTCAAGAAACCGCTGCCGCAGTGGTGGATCGGCTTGGCTGGGCCGCTATGCACGATCGCTGCTGCGCTGGGCCGCCGCCCGCGACTGGCCCGCGCCGGCGTCGTGATCGGCGCGCTCGGCGCGGCGCTCGTCGCTGACGTCTGGCGCAGCCCGACCGTCCCCGGCGCCAACGACAACCTCTCCGGCGTTGCTGTACTCGTCGCCCTTGCCGAGCTGCTGCGCGAGCGTCCGGTTCGCGGCATGCGCGTGCTGCTTGTCTCCTGCGGCGCCGAGGAGACGCTCCAGGACGGCGTGCGCGCGTTCCTGGCGCGTCATCGCCACGAGCTGCAACCCGACCGCACCTGGTTCGTCAACCTCGACACCGTCGGCTCGCCGCACCTGGTCATGCTCGAGGGCGAGGGGCCGGTGTGGATGGAGGACTACGCCGGCCCGTGGCTGCGTGACCTGATCGCCGCGCGGGCGCAGTCGCTCGACATCGACCTGGAGCGCGGCTTCCGTGCGCGCGCCTCCACCGACAGCGTCATACCCAGCCGCGCCGGCTACCCGATCGCGACGCTGCTCTCGATCACCGACTGGCGCAGCCCCGCCAACTACCACCTTCGCAGCGACGTGCCCGCGAACCTCGACTACTCGACCGTCGCCGACGCCGCGCGGCTGGTCTATGAGCTCGCGCTCGCGCTCGGGTGAGCGCGCGGCTGATCTACGAGTTGGCGCTCACGCTCGGGTGAGGCTGGAGCAGCGGCGCCAGCTTCCTGCCGGCGGTCGCCAGCGCGCGGGCGCTTGCGGCCTCGAGGATCAGCTGCAGGTCGAGGATGCGGGCGTCGAACGGGTCGAGGCGGTTCTCCGCGGTCACCGCGTAGGCCGGGACACCCGACTGGCGAGCCCTCGTCGCGACCTCGAAGGTCGCGCTACCGATCCAAGATCGGCCCGCAAGGGTCCGCTCGCGCAGGCACGCCGTCGCCACGATCACCGCCCGCGCGCGGCGCATGCGCGCGTCGAAGTCGTGCACATCGAGGAACGCGCGCGCGTCGGCCCCATGCTCGTGCGCAGCGTCGATCGGACAGACGTCGGCGGGAGGCAGCCCGCCCAGCTCGAGTCCGCGCGCGATAGCCGCGCCGACGCCGGCGGCGGACAGGCCTGGTCCGAACGCGCCCGTCACGAGCAGCGGCGTCGTGGGAATCAGCGCGCGCCGGCTCATTGCGCGGCGCTGGGCTCGGCTGTGGCGCTGCTGCGAGCGATCACCATCGGGCATCCTTCCAGCAATGGCCGCCGAGAAAGCGCAGCCCGTCCTCGTGGAGGTATGTGGGCACAAGGTGCGTGTGAGCAATCCCGGCAAGCCGTTCTTCCCCGATGTCGGCCTCACCAAGATCGACCTCGTCAACTACTACGTCGAGTGCGAGCACGCCGTCGTGCGCCACCTGCGCGAGCGCCCGACCGTGCTGAAGCGCTGGGTCGACGGGGTGGGCGGCGAGCCGTTCTTCCAGAAGCGCGTGCCCGACAGCGCCCCCGAGTGGCTGCAGACGGCCACCGTCACGTTCCCCAGCGGGCGCCACGCGCGCGAGCTCGTCGCCAACGACGCCGCGCACCTCGTGTGGGGCGTCAACCTCGGCGTGATCGACTGGAACCCCTGGCCCGTGCGACGCGCCGACCTCGACCATCCGGACGAGCTGCGCGTCGACCTCGACCCCGGCCCCGGCGTGCCGTTCTCAGAGGTGCGCGAGGTCGCGCTCGGCGTGCGCGAGGTGCTCGACGCGCACGACCTGCGCGGTTACCCCAAGACGTCCGGCTCGCGCGGCATCCACGTGTATGTGCGCATCGAGCCGCGCGAGAGCTTCGAAGAAGTGCGCCGCGCCGCGCTCGCGCTCGCGCGCGAGGTCGAGCGGCGGATGCCCGGCCGCGCGACCAGCCGCTGGTGGAAGGAGGAACGCGAGGGCGTGTTCATCGACTACAACCAGAACGCCCGCGACCGCACCGTCGCCTCTGCCTACTCCGTCAGGGCCGTGCCCGACGCGCGCGTGTCGTGTCCGCTCGAGTGGGACGAGGTCGCAGACGTCGAGCCGGCGGAGCTGACCCTCACGACGGTCCCCGCGCGCCTGCGCGAGCGCGGCGACCCCTCCGCCAGCATCGACGAGCACGCCGGCACGCTCGACGGCCTGCTCGAGCTGGCCGCTCGCGACGAGCGCGAGGGCCTCGGCGACGCGCCGTGGCCGCCGCACTTCCGCAAGCAGAAGGGCGAGCCCAAGCGCGTGCAGCCCAGCCGCGCGCGCTCCAGCCAGCCGGAGGCACAGTGACCCTGCCGTTGCAGCCCATACTCAAGCCCCAACTGGCGCTCTCGCGCAAGGAGCTGCCCACCGGCGAGGAGTACGTGTACGAGATCAAGCTCGACGGCTTTCGCTGCCTGGCGTTCGTCGACGGCGCGGAGGTGTTCCTGCAGTCGCGGGGCGGCAAGCCGCTCGGGCGCTACTTCCCTGAGCTCGCGTTCCCGGCCGGGCGCTACGTGCTCGACGGCGAGATCGTCGTGCGCGACGCAGGCGGCCGCGAGGACTTCGACGCGCTCGGCCAGCGCATCCACCCCGCCGTCTCGCGCATCGAGCGGCTCGCCGGCGAGACGCCAGCGGTGTACGTCGCCTTCGACCTGCTCGCGCATGAGCAGGACTCGCTGCTGCAGCGTCCGTTCATCGAGCGCCGGGCCGCACTCGAGCGCCTGCTCGCCGGCGAGGCATTCGCGCGCGCGCCCGTCGAGCTGATGCCGACGGTCGCCACCGTCGCGGAGGCGCGGCGATGGCTCGAGCACGCCGAGGGCGCGATCGCCAAGGAGCGCTCGGCGCCGTACCGCCCCGGCGAGCGCAAGGGCATGGCCAAGGTCAAGCGCGTGCGCACGATCGACGCCGTGCTCGTCGGCTGGCGCCCCGGCAAGGAGCCCCGCACCGTCGGCGCGCTGATCCTCGGCCTCTACGACGGCGAGCAGCTGCGCGTCGTCGGGCACTGCTCAGGCCTGAGCGCCGCCGAGAAGAAGCGCCTCGTGGGCTTCCTCGGGGATTACGAGTCCGGCGAGAGCGGCTCCGCGGACCCAAGCCGCTGGAGCGCCGGCAAGGACCTCGAGTGGGTCGGGCTGCGCCCCGAGCTCGTCGTCGAGATCGACTTCGACCACGTCTCCGGCGGCCGCATCCGTCACGGCGCCAAGCTGCGCCGCTGGCGCGATGACAAGCCGCCGCGCGAGTGCACCTATGATCAGCTGCGATGACCGCTGACGCGGCGACCGTCGCAGAGGAGGAGTACCTGCAGATCCTGTTCTGGCTGCAGGAGGCCGGGCTGCCGATGACCGGCGCCAACGTCGCGCGCGCGATGCAGCTCTCGCCGCCGACCGTGCACGAGATGATCGGCCGCCTCGAGCGCGACGGCTACATCACGCGCGGCTCGGACCGCGCGATCGCGTTCACCGACAGCGGCGCCGAGCACGCCGAGGGGATCGTGCGCAGGCACCGCCTGATCGAGCGCTTCCTCACCGATGTCCTCGGCGTGCCCTGGGACGAGGTCCACGAGGAGGCCGAGCGCCTCGAGCACGCGATGTCGCCCGTGCTCGAGGAGCGCATGCTCGCCGCCATCGGCGACGCCAAGACCTGCCCGCACGGGCACCCGATCGTCGCCGGCGCGCGCCTCGCCGGCGTGCCGCTCGCCGACGTCGACGTCGGCGCCAACGTGCGCATCCTGCGCTTCGAGAACGAGGCCGAGGATCTATTGCACTATCTCAAGGCATCCGGTGTCGAGCCGGGCCTCGAGGCCGTGATGGCCGAGCGCGGCCCCGAGCACGTCGAGTTGCAGACAGAGGATGGCCGGCGCCTCGGGCTCACGGCAAGCGTCGCTGAGACCGTCTCCGTGATCGCCGACCCGTCACCGCCGCCGCGCACGGCGCTGCCCGAGCAGCTGGTGCTGGGGCAGCGCTACGGGAGATAACAGGGGCTGGGCTGCGTGCGCCCGCACACTTTCTTTGCCGTCGCGTTCATCGTGCGCCGTCGTATCTACAGCGAGCGGTACGCCTCGGCCAGGCGCGCGACGCCCGTGTCGATCTGCGCGGGAGTGACGCCCGAGTAGGCCAGGCGCAGCGTGTTCTCGCCGCCGTCCAGCATGAAGTCGGTGCCCTTCACAAACGCCACGCCGCGCTCGGCGGCCGCCTGGTAGAGGGCGCCCACATCGGTGCCCTCGGGCAGCGTCACCCACATGAAGTAGCCGCCCTGCGGAACCACGAACTCGGCGTCCGCCAGCTCGCTGCGCAGCGCGTTGGCCAGCGCCTGCGCGCGCTCGGCCAGCGCCGCCTTGACGGTCTCGATCGAGCGCTCGATCGCGCCCGAGGCGCAGAACTCGTACACGATCGACTGCGCGACCATGTTCGGCGAGATGTACGTGTTCGTCGCCAGCTGCGCGACCGCCGCGATCAGGTCGGGCGGGCCGACGAGATAGCCGACGCGGATGCCGGGGCACACGGTCTTCGAGAACGACGACGCGTACACCACCCGCTCGGGGTCCATCGACAGCATCGTCGGCAGCGTCTCGCCGCTGAAGCGCAGCTCCACGTACGGGTCGTCCTCGAACACGATGAAGCCGTGGTCCGCCGCCAGCTCCAGCAGGCGCCTGCGCTTCTCGAACGAGAGCGTGTAGCCGGCGGGGTTCTGGAAGTTGGGGATGATGTGCGCGAGCGTCGGCTGCACGGCGCCGGCACCCGCGGTGAGCAGGGCGGCGAGCGCGTCGGTGTTGATGCCGTCCGGCTGCAGCTCGACCGCGTGCACGCGCGCGCCGCGCTGGCGCAGCGACAGCAGCGTGCGGTCGTACGTGGGGCGCTCGACGATCACCTCGTCGCCTGCGCGCACCAGCTGCTCGAACAGGAACGCGTCCGCCTGCATCGAGCCGTTGGTGACCAGCACCCGCTCCGGCTCGACGCCGTGGCGGTCTGCGATCCAGCTGCGCAGTCGCGGGTAGCCGACCGAGGTGCCATATGCGGTCGTGCCCGCCGGGTCGCTCTCGAACGCGCGCACGGCAGCGTCGCGCAGGCCGTCGACGTCGACGATGTCCAGCGACGGCGCGCCGCGCGCGAAGGAGATCGTGGGGCCGGTCGTGGTTGGCACAGCGGCGTAGGATAGGCGTCCGAGCAGCTCGTCGTAGTCGCGGGTCAGATCGCGCGCCGTCTGCTCCAAGCGGTCGCGGAAGCGCAGCAGCTCGGCCGCGCTCGGCGGCTGCGGTGCGCGGGGCGGCCGCGGCGCCCTCGGTGCACTGTGGGGTGGTGGCGCGCTGTGGGGTGGCGGCGTGCTCGGTGGTTGCGGCGCTCGTGGCGGCCACGGCGCGCCGGAGGGTGGTGGCACGCGCCCCGCCTGCTCGATCGTCTCGTCCACGATCCTGCTCGCGCCGGTCCTCTGCCACTCCCCCGGAGGCGCCTGCGCGGGGAGGGCTTGGGGTGAGGATGGTGTCTGTGGCGGCCCGCTGGCCGGGATCGTGTCGCCGCCGACGCCCGGCCCCTCATCGGCGCTCATCGCGTTCAAGGTGCGCTCGAGCTCGAGCAGCTTGCGCTCGAGCTCACCCAGCGTACGCGCCACCTCTTGGTCCATTGCCGCGCTAGCCTACCCGCGATCGGATCACTGCGCGTCACCGACGATGGGAGACAGCGATGCCGATCTTGGGGAGGGTCGGGCGACCGGCCGCAGGACCCACTGATCGGGCATCCGGGGCAGCGAACACGAGCGCCGGAGCGGGATTCAGCCAGATCTCGGCGTCGGCTGTATCGCCGTGCACTGGAGCTCCCACCCGAGGACGGTCGGCAAGACGATTTAGTGAGCGCGAATTCCGTATGGTCGCTCGCAGGGTGCTCGACCAATGCTCGACCGTATCTCCACGCGCATATTCGCCGACGGTGCCGATCTCGACGGCATTCTCGCGCTTGCCGCCGATCCGCGGATCGAGGGGTTTACCACCAACCCCACGCTGATGCGCAAAGCCGGCGTGAACTGCTACGCCGAGTTCGCCCAGCGCCTGCTCGAGCACGTCACCGAGCACCCGGTCTCATTCGAGGTCTTCGCCGACGACCCGTGGGAGATCGCACGTCAAGCGCGCATGATCGCCTCGTGGGGCGAGAACGTCTACGTCAAGATTCCCGTCACCACAACCCGGGGAGAGCCACTCGCCCCGCTGGTGCGCACGCTCTCCGAGGACGGCGTGAAGCTGAATGTGACCGCTCTCTTCACGACCGCCCAGGTGGAGATGATCGCGGCGGCCGTCGAGCACGGCGCGCCCTCCTACATCTCGGTCTTCGCCGGGCGTATCGCTGACGCCGGCGTCGATCCCGTGCCGATCATGGCCCGCGCCGTGGAGATGATCGGTCGTGCACCGCGCTCGGAATTGATCTGGGCCTCGCCTCGCGAGATCCTCAACCTCGTACAGGCGCAGCAGGTTGGATGTCACATCATCACCATGACCGACGACCTGCTGAGGAAGCTGGGCTGCTTGGGGAAGAGCCTCGAGCAATACTCGCTGGAGACCGTTCGCATGTTTCACGGCGACGCCGCGGCAGCAGGGCTCACTCTGTAGGTGAGTCAGGAGGCGCTGACCGACGCGCCGCCGAGCACCTCGACGGCGATCGCGGCGGTCTCGGTGGGTGTGCGCCCCACACGGACGCCCTTCCCTTCCAGCGCCTCGGCCTTCGCCGCTGCCGTCCCCGCGCTGCCCGACACGATCGCGCCCGCATGGCCCATCTGCTTGCCCGCGGGCGCCGTGAACCCGGCGATGTAGGCCACCACGGGCTTGCTCATGTGCGCGGCGATGTAATCGGCCGCCTCCTCCTCAGCGGAGCCGCCGATCTCGCCCGAGAGCACGACCAGATCGGTCTCCTCGTCGGCCTCGAACAGCTCGAGCACGTCCACGAACGACGAGCCCGGCACCGGGTCGCCGCCGATGCCGACGATCGTGCTGCAGCCGACGCCAGCCTGGGCGATCTCATTGCCGATCTGGTAGGTCAAGGTGCCCGAGCGCGAGACCACGCCGACGCTTCCCGCCTTGAAGAACGACGCCGGGATGATGCCCACGTTGGCCTTGCCCGGCGACAGGATGCCCGGGCAGTTGGGGCCGATCAGGCGCGTGCCCGGATGGTCGCGCTTGAGGATGTTGTAGACGCGCAGCTCGTCGTGCGCGGGGATGCCCTCGGTGATCGCGATCACCAGCTCGACGCCCGCTGCGGCGGCTTCGAGGATTGAGTCGGCGGCGAAGCGCGGCGGCACGAAGATCATCGCCGTGTTCGGCTGCGCCTCGGAGACGGCTTGCTCCCACGTGTCGAACACCGGTATGCCCTCGACGTCGAGGCCGCCCTTGCCCGGTGTAACGCCGCCGACCACGTTGGTGCCGTAGTTGCGGTTGTTGAGCGTGTGGAAGGTGCCCTCGCGCCCGGTTATGCCGGCCACGCACAGGCGCGTGCTCTCGTCGATCAGGACCGACACCTAGCGGATCACCTGCCTCATCGCGCTGTTGTTCCGGGCGCCATTGCTCACACGACGCGCACCGTATGACCATGGTGATACAGGACTCGCAAGAGGACTTCTCAACGTCATGCCGGTGCTCCCACGCTCCGGCCGGCGGCCAGCGCGACGACCTTCTCGGCGGCCTCGTTCATGGTCTTCGCGGCGTGGACGTTGGGCAGCGCGGCCTCTTGCAACAGCCGCCGGCCCTCGACGTCGTTGGTGCCGTCGAGGCGCACGACGAATGGGACGGATGGTTTGATGTCCTCGAAGGCGGCGATCAGCCCGCGCGCGACCTCGTCGCAGCGTGTGATGCCGCCGAAGATGTTGAAGAGGACGGCCTTGACGGCGTCGTTGGCGAGCAGCAGGTCGACCGCCTGCTTAATCTTCTCGGCGTCCGAGCCGCCGCCGGCGTCCAGGAAGTTCGCCGGCTTGCCGCCCGCCTGGGCGACCACGTCGAGCGTCGACATCACCAGGCCGGCGCCGTTGCCGAGGATGCCGATGTCGCCGTCGAGCTTGACGTACTGGACACCCTCTTCCTTGGCGCGGCGCTCGATCGGGTCTTCGTTCTCGCTGTCGGAGAGCCCCTGGTTGTCGGGGTGGCGGTACAGCGCGTTGCCGTCGAGCGACACCTTCGAGTCGAGCGCCTTGACTTCCCGCTCCGGCGTGACGATCAGCGGGTTGATCTCCGCGAGCGTCGCGTCCTCCCGTAGCCAGACCTCGTACAGCGCCACGAGGGCGTCGGCGACGCCCTCGACGACGTCCGCGTCGACGCCGCCGTCGGTGGCGATCTCGACGGCCTCCTCGCGCGAGAGGCCCTCGAGCGCGTCGACGTGATGGCGGATCAGCTTCTCGGGCGTCTTCTCGGCGACCTCTTCGATGTCCACGCCCCCCTCGACGCTGAACATCACAAGCGGCTGCTTGGCGGAGCGGTCGAGCAGCACCGAGGCGTAGTACTCGGAGGCGATGTCGGAGGCGTGCTCGATCCACAGCGTCCGCACGACATGTCCCTTGATGTCCATGCCGAGGATGTTGCCGGCGTGCTCGCGGGTCTCGCTCTCGTCGGCGGCGAGCTTCACGCCGCCGGCCTTGCCGCGCCCGCCGATCAGCACCTGCGCCTTGACGACGACCGGGTAGCCGACCTCGGCGGCCGCCCTCACGGCGTCCTCGACGCTCGTCACCGCCTGGCCCGAGGAAACCCTCAATCCGTGGCGGGCGAACAGCTGCTTGCCTTGGTACTCCAGCAGGTCCATGCGGCGCGGGACTCTAACGCAAGCTGGGCGATCACGTGCAAGCAGGCGCTGTTGGGGGGTGGCGCACCGCGTCGAGGACCCCTGTCAGGGCATAATGCCGCGCGGTGCCCATACCGAAGAACATATCGTTCGTCACCTTCGACGTATACGGGACGCTGATCGACTGGGAGACCGGGATCTACGACGCGTTCGCCAAAGAGGCCGCGCGCGACGGCGTCGAGATCGATCGCAGCGTGCTGATCCCGATGTTCCACGAGATCTCGCGCGAAATCGAGAGTGGCTCCTACGAGCTCTACGCTGAGGTCTTGCGCCGCACGGCGATCGAGATCGCCAAACGCCTGGAGTGGCCGCTCGAGCCGTCGCGCTCGGGCTTCCTACCCGACTCGGTGCAGCGCTGGATGCCGTTCAAGGAGACCAGCGTGCAGCTGGCGAAGCTGGCCAAGAAGTACAAACTCGGCCTGCTGTCGAACATCGACGACAAGCTGCTCGGGCAGACGCGCAGGCACATCCCGATCGACTTCGACCTCGTCGTCACCGCGCAGCAGGTGCGCTCCTACAAGCCCGAACCGCCGCACTTCACCGAGTGCGCCAGGCGCATGGGCGGCAAGCGCGGCTGGGTGCACGTCGCGGCCAGCCACTACCACGACGTAGCGCCGTGCGTCAAGCAGCGCGTGCCCGTGATCTGGGTCAATCGCAACAAGGAGACGCTCGACTCCTCCCAGAAGAAGCCCACCGCCGAAGTCACCAGCCTCAAAGAGGCCGCGAAACTCCTCGGCGTCTCCTAGGCGGTCGCTCGCGCGTGCGCGCCGTCTTGCTTCATCCCGACGTGATCGTTGTCACCAGTGCGGTCCTGCAGGTCAACTGCGTGATCGTGCGGGGTGGCGATGGGACAAGGCCAGAAGACCTGGACGGGCCGAGGCACGCCGGCCGTTCCGCCGATCTCAGGAAGCCCGAGCAGCCTGCCGAGACATTCGTGATCGACTCGCTGGTCCTGCCCGACGAGATCGACGCGCTGCCATCGCTAATCGAGCAGGCACGGTTCCCAGCGCCCAGCGGGCTGCTTGCAACACACGGCGACTGGGACCACCTGCTCGGGCGACTCGCGTTTCCCAGGGTGCCGCTCGGCTGTGCCGAGAGCACCGCCGAGCGGCTTGCGGCCTCGCCGGGAGAAGTCCAGCGGCAACTGCGGGTGTTTGACGAAGAGCTCATGATCGAACGACCACGCCCGCTCGTGCTCGGCTCCGTGCAGGCTCTGCCTGTCCCCGGCCGCTGTGGCATCGGTGATCGCGAGCTCGAGCTCTATCCCGGCGCCGGACATACCCCGGATGGGATGATCATCGTGGCAAGGTGGGCAGGCGTTCTGACAATCGGTGACCATCTCTCGTCAATAGAGATACCCACGTTGAATGATGGCGGCGAAATAGACACGTATCTGGCAACGCTCGAGCGGCTACGCGGCCTGATCCCTCAAGCCCAGCACGTAGTTCCTGGTCACGGTCCCGTGCTCAACAGCGACCGGGCGTTGACGCTGTTGGAAGAGGACGCCTGCTACTTGCGCGCACTCGCCGAGCACGGGGTCGAGGCGGAGCTGCCGGCTGGGCGCAGGAAAGTCGCGAATCGTCGTTGGCATTCGCAGAACGTGCGAGGCTCGTAAGACCGGGCTGACGTCAAACAGTGAGAAACAATCAGAGGGGCGGCAACGTCGAGTAACCGCGCTCGGTACCAGGAAAGGTCCGCCCCCCTCCGGGCGAAGAGCCGCTCCTGTAGGGCGATCGTGCGAGCATTCGGCGCGCGTATGTCCGAATTCTCCGTGCCTAGATCGCGATCAACCAGTGGGAGCAGCGGGCGTACCGACGAGGTCCGGCGGACGCGCATCGCAGGCTTGCCGTTGATCGCCGCACCGCTGCTGTTCGGAGTGCCGGTCGCGCTTGGCATCGGGGTGTCGCTGATCAGGCTGTTTGCCTTCCGCTATCCCGATCTCGGGTGGGCGACCACAGTAAACAGTGACGCGGAGGAGCTGTATCTGGGACATACGCTGTATCAAAATCCGGCTCATGGATACACCGGTCAGATTTACACGCCACTGTTTCCAGCGATTGTCAGCCTGTTCGACCGCATCTACCTCTGGAATGGCTGGGCGCTCGTGCTGGTGATCCTCGCGAGCTCATCGCTGGTCGTGCTCGTGGCGCGACTTGCATACAGTCGCGTCGGGGGTGCGCCGCGGGCCCTGTACGTCGTTGCCGCAGTGGGGATTGGCTGTATTGCCTACTGGTGTGTGGCCAGCGTGAAGCTCCCGGTGCTCGAAGAAGCTCGAGCCGACCAGCTAGCCTGGGCATTTGCGCTGTTCGGGCTGGTCGCCGTCGCAGACCTAGGTCCCGCGCCATCGCGGCGGCGCGTCCTCGTCGCGGTGCTGCTGCTGTCGGCAGCGCTCTGGACGAAGCAGACCACGATCGCGGTCGTAGTCCCGGCGGCTATTTGGGTGCTTGCACTTGCTGTCTTCTTAGCCGTGAATCGCAGAGCGGCTCTACTCTTCGTCGCCTTGCTATGCGGCGTGAACCTGGTGCTGCTCGCGGTTCTCAACCTCCTGACCCACGGCTGGGAGTTCTACTTCAATTTCGTGGTTGCTACGCGGCAATCCGACGAATCGCCCTACCACGCAAACATCATCAAAGGACTGCAGTGCACCGCGTTGGCGGCAGGCTTCGTGGGGGCGACCTGGATCGCGAGCGTGGTGCGTGCCGTGACACGCAGGCGCGGTCGGTCGCTACGCTCGCAAGGGCGCTCTCGCAGGCACGCTCTAGCGGAAAGCGTGCGGCGGGTCCTCGTCGCACGGGACCCCACGGGCCGGCGCGCATTGTTGATCGCGCTCTACATCGTGTTCGGGTTTGCGCTGGCGATGTACTTCATGCGCAAGCAGGGCACCGAAACCAACCAATTGATCGGTGTCGTATGGGGACTCGGGTTGTTCGCGGCGATCGGCTGGCGTGTGGCGCAGCGCCATATCGGCGTGTCCGCCGTCACTGGCGGATGCGTGGGGCTGTTGTTCGTACTGGTACAGCTCGCTCCGATTCAGGAAGTTGCAGCGCGTGCGGAAGTCAGCATCCCAGCTTTCGAGAAAGCTGCGCAATTGCAGTCGGTTCCCGCTGAACTACTCTCCTACGCCCGCGACCACACGCTCTACCTGCCGTCCTACTCCGATCTAAATGTCCCCGAGGGAGGGCCACTCTACCCCAACTACTACAACTTTGCCGACCTGCTCGCCGCCGGTAGCCAGCCACTGTATCTCGTGCGAGCGCTACTCGATCGACGCTTCGACGCCGTCGCCTATTTTCCACTCGCAGGAGACCTCTACGCCTCGGCAAACGGCAAGTGGGAGCAAAACTATCTGTGGAAGCTCAATGAAGTCATTGCCGCTCGCTACGAACCAGAGCCTGGGTTGCCCGAAGGCTTGCTCGGACGCCGTCCCGGGCCCGAACAGGCGTCGTGGATGCGTGACTGCTTCGGGCCGTTTACAGCTGGCGGTGCGAGTTTCCGCATACATCTGGGCGGTGGCTTCTGGTGTTCCTTCTCACCCAATCGCCTACAGCTTGTACGGACACCAGCACCTTTCAGCGAAGTGGTCACGACGCAGCCGGCGCACCTGTCGGGCATGCTGACGGTGAGTCTGGAAGGTGGGCCTGCTGCCCACGTGGATCTTGAGGTTGACGGTGGGTCTGGAGCGAACTGGATCGCATCCGTGGCGCCAGTAGCCACGCGACCACACGACCTTGTTGTCTCGACGTATCTGGGTGGAACGTTGCTCGGCAGTAAGATCCTCGCAGCCAAGACCTTGCCCGGCGCGCGGCGCGAAGAGCGATTCAGCCTGAGGCCAACGGAGGACGGTCCCGGCCCGCCCATCTCGACCGGTCCGGGTTTAGCCACGCTCACCGCCCCTGCCGTGAAGGCGCCGTTTGCAGTTGTGGCGACGAACGGCACCGTGATCGACCTCCACTCGATGCGCCTTGGACACTAGCCGTCCCACCGATACGACCGTGTCTCGGGGCACGCAGCCTGAGGATCGCCGGTCGGGAGCGGGATCCGACCTCGTGCCGCTGCGGCTTTCGGTCGTGATTCCAGCCCACAACGAGGCGGGGTCGATTGGCGGGACCGTCACCGCGCTGGCGAGGACATTGACAGCCGAACACATACCCCACGAGATTATCGTGATCGATGACGCAAGCTCCGACGATACCGCTGCGCTTGTAAACGATGTCTCCACGCGAAATCCGTCTGTCAGATGTCTGCGCTCACATTTGCCCCCCGGGTTTGGCTATGCGGTCCGCGCCGGTTTGGATCACTACACGGGTGACGCCGTCGCGATCTTCATGGCGGACAGCTCCGATTCGCCCGCTGACCTGGTCGGGTACTACAGCGTGTTGTTGGACGGCTTCGACTGCGCGTTTGGGTCGCGTTTTACCAAGGGCGGGCGGACGATCGGCTATCCGTGGCCAAAGCTGATCATCAACCGCGTTGTGAATCTTGCCATCCGGATGATGTTTCACCACGGCTACAACGACACGACGAACGCGTTCAAGGCGTATCGCCGCGAGGTGATCGACAACATTAGCCCACTGCTCTCCAACCATTTCAATCTCACAGTCGAGATGCCGCTCAAGGCGCTCACGCGCGGTCACACCTTCCAGGTCATCCCTATCACGTGGACCAACCGGCGACAGGGTGTGTCAAAGCTGAAGCTGCAGGAGATGGGAAGCCGCTACGTGTTTAGCGTGCTTTATGTGTTCCTCGAGCGTCATCTCAGTCGTGGTGACTACCGGCGGCCAGGTATCCCGGCGACAGGCAGACTCCGAGTGCACGCGGGTATGAAGGTCCCGGATCTCCTGGAAGGGTCGCGAGCGTCCGTGCCGCAGCGCGACGATCCATCGGCGCCCCCAAACGCGCAGGTGCGGGGATGAGCGCGGTCTCGGTCGTGACCACACGGTCGGGGTGGGCACGCGCGGCGCGACGGCTGGCCGGACCGATCCTCTCGGCGGTCTCGCTCACCGCCGTCGTGTGGTGGGCGGCGCACCAGCGGGCGCCGCGGTTGCCGACCGGCGTCGCCAGCCTGCGATTGCTCGCGTTCGCGGTGCTCGTCTACGCGTGTGTGACCGCCGCGCGGGGCGTGCGCTGGCACGCGATCCTGCGCAGGGCAGGCGTGCAAGTGAGCATGGCCCGCGCGCAGGCGCTGATTGTCGTCGGCTACATGGGCAACACGGTGCTACCGCTGCGCGGCGGGGAGCTGTTGCGCGTCGTGCTACTCGGAGGGCGGACCGAGAGCTCACGGGCGGCGATCCTCGGCACGATCGTCGCCGAACGGCTGCTCGATGTCGCGACGCGGCTGACGATGCTCCTGCTGCTCGCGTTCGTGACCGCGACCGGCGTGAACAGCGCCTCCCAGCTCAGCCCGGTCGCTGCGCTCCTGCTGCTTCTGCTTGCGCTGGCGCTGGCGGGTAGTTGGCGGCTGAGTCGTAGCGGGCGTCTGCGCCACCTCAGTGGCCGTGTCACCTCGCTCACGCTGGCCAGCCGCAACCTGCTCAGTGCGCACGGTCTGGCGCTGCTCACCGCCGTCGTTTGGCTGGGGGAGGGCTATGCGGGCACCTATGACGCAGCGATCCAGCTCGGTCTGGGTGCGCTGCGCGTGCATGGCGGACGTGCTGTCACCTTCGGGCTGCTCGTGCGGTTGGTCATCTTCGTGCCGATTACCGTCGCCGGGCTGATCCTGGTTGTCCTCCGCTACGGGGGACTGGCCTCGCTTGGGCGAGTGCGACGGGGGAGCGCCTCAGCCGCGGCGGATACGCAGGCGACGCTCGTGGGGGTGACCGAGTGAGCGCGCCGGTGGCGATCGTCACCGGGGCGGGTGGCCCGATCGGCTCGGAGGCCGTGCGTCACTTCGCGGCCGAGGGCTTTGAGGTAGCGGGGATCGACAACGACATGCGCGCCTACTGCTTCGGCCCCAGCGCATCCACGGCTGCCAACACAGCACATCTGGGTGCGGAGCTCGACGGGGCGTTCCGTGCGCTGCAACTGGACATCCGCGACGACGAAGCGCTCTCGCGAGTGCTCGCCGAGCACTCCCCCCGTGTCGAGTTGATCATCCATGCCGCCGCCCAGCCTTCCCACGACTGGGCCGCGTCGGAGCCGCATACCGACTTCTCGGTCAACGCCAACGGAACCCTCGATCTGCTCGAGGCCGCTCGGCGACATGCACCAGATGCGACGTTCGCGTTCACCTCGACAAACAAGGTCTGCGGCGACACTCCCAACTATCTGCCGCTGGTGGAGCTCGCGACTCGCCCGGAGCTGCCCAGGGACCACTGCTGGTTCAACGGGATCGACCTGGAGATGCCGATCGACCTCTGCACCGATAGCCGCTTCGGCATCAGCAAGGTGGCAGCTGACCTCCTCGTTGAGGAGTACGGACGGTACTTCCAGATGCCGACAGTCTGTTTTCGCGCGGGCTGCATGACGGGTCCCCGGCATGCGGGTGCGCGGCTGCACGGCTTCCTCGCTTACCTGATGAAGTGCACCGTGGCGGGCGAGCACTACACCGTGTTCGGGTACGACGGCAAGCAGGTGCGCGACAACATCCGCTCGGGTGACGTCGTGCGGGCGTGTCACGCGTTCCGTCGCAACCCGCGGCCAGCGGCGGTCTACAACCTCGGTGGGGGGCGCGAGAGCAGCATTTCGATGGCGCGGATTGGTGACCACCGCTGGTGGATCAGCGATCTGGATGCCTTCAAACTCGAGTACCCCCAGTGGGGACTGACGACGAGCATCCGCGCGTTCCTACAGGAGATATACGAGCACAACGCCGAGCGCTGGAGAGCCGAGCACGACGTCCCGTTATCGAAGCGCGATCGCAGTGTGGCGCGACGCTGATGGGTACCCGCACTGTCCTGATTACCGGCGGCGCCGGCTTCATCGGCTCGAACCTTGCGCTCGAGCTGGCCGCCTGCCACCCCGATTGGAAGGTGATTGCGCTCGACAACCTTCATCGCCGCGGCTCGGAGCTGAACCTCCCGCGGCTGCGCGAGGGCATGGTGCGCTGCGTGCATGGCGACGTACGAGAGCCCGAGGACCTGCACGCTGCCGGACCATTCGACGCGCTCGTGGAGTGTTCGGCGGAGCCTTCGGTGATGGCCGGCGCGGACGGCGCCACCGGTTACCTCGTGCACACGAACCTTCTCGGTGCCTATAACTGCCTGGAGGCGGCTGCGCGTCACCGCGCACAGGTGGTGTTCCTCTCGACCAGCCGCGTCTATCCAGTCGCGGCGCTGCGGGCACTCTCCTTCCGCGAGACCGAGACTCGCTTCGAGCTTGTCGCCGAGCAGCTGCTTCCCGGCGCATCCACGCGCGGTGTAGCCGAGAGCTTCCCAATGGGCGGCGCGCGCACGCTGTACGGTGCCAGCAAGCTGTCTGCTGAGCTGCTCGTGTCCGAGTACGCCGAGAGCTTCGGCCTTTCGACGGTCGTCAACCGCTGTGGAGTGGTCGCCGGACCCTGGCAAATGGGTAAGGTTGACCAGGGCGTCTTTACCTACTGGATGCTCGCCCATTACTTCAAGCGGCCGCTCGCGTACATCGGCTTCGGCGGGACCGGCAAGCAGGTACGCGACCTGCTGCACGTGGCCGACCTCGCCGAGCTCGTGGACGACCAGCTGGCTCGCCCCGAGCACTGGGCCGGCGCGGTGGTCAACGTCGGGGGAGGCGTTGATGTCAACCTCTCGCTGCACGAGACCACAGCGCTGTGCGAGCAGATCACCGGCAACAGTGTGCCGGTCGCCGCGAACCACGAAACCCGGGCAGGCGACGTGCCGATCTACATCTCCGACTGCCGCGAGCTCGGGCGGCTCAGCGGGTGGGCTCCACAACGTGATGCTCGACAGATCCTCGAGGAGATCCATGGCTGGCTATGCGAGAACGAGCGTACTGTGGCTTCGACGCTCGCACACTGAATGCCAGTGGTGCTCCTGATGCCGCGATCGGAGCCTCCGTTTTAGCCGGCGCGCTCCGCTAGGACATCTCAGGGCGGCTGTCGCGCGGGTCCTGAAGGGACGCCGTCGGGTCGAGGCGAATGTCTCCAACACCTGCGGTGGCACCGGAAGGGTGGGCGCGGAAGCTCAGCTAAGCGGGCAGCGCGACGAGTACCGACCGGAACCGTAGTTCGGCCAGCTACGATTTCGTCGCGAGCATCCCGCAGTTATCTAATCCGAGGCTCCCCGACGGTGTCGAGGCCACGGCGATCGAACGGTCGGCCCGGCGCAGGCGCATGCTGCTGAGAAACCCGATCGTTGGGTCGAGGCCGTCACCTGGCGCTGTGCGCTGCACGATTTGCCGCGCGGCCCGCCAGCCGGCGAGTCGCCCGCGCAGGGCCGCGAGGTCGTGTGATAGCGCCGCGTCGCCCGCCACGACGAGCGCCTCAGTGGCCAGTGCCCGCACGGCACGCCTACCTCTCATGATGCCGTAGCGCCGCAGCAGGTATCCGCGCGCGACTGCCGCGTGGCGGCGTTGTAGCGACGAGCCCCGTCCAGCGGTCGCGGAGCCGAGATGAACGGCCCGTGCATCATGTGCCACTATGCTGCTCCAGCCCGCCGCGCACAGACGCAGCGCGAGGTCGAGATCCTCTTGGTAGAGAAAGATCCGCTCATCAAGACCGCCGACCTCCGCGAGCGCTGCACGTCGGTAGGCGCCGGCGGCGCCCGCTGGACCGAGCAGCGTCGGATGTCTTGTCGTGGCAGAGCGCTCGGGCTGGCCCTGAAGACGCGGGAAGCCAGCAAGCGTTGGGTCGGCAGCCAGCCCGGCGCTGTCGATCACTGACTCGCCCGGTCGCAGCAGCACCGCAGCAACTGAGCCGATATGGGTGTCAGCATCCATTGGCGCCAGCAGGCGCTCGAGGAATCGTGGAGGGATGACCACATCGTTGTTGAGAAGCACAACGGCCTCGCCGGTGCCATGTGCGAGCCCGGTGTTGCACGCGGCGGCGTAGCCGCGGTTGGTATGCAGCGTCAGCACCGTGACGTTGGGAAAGCGCTCGCGCAGGGCTGTCACCGAGTCGTCGGGTGATGCGTTGTCGACGACGATGACCCGGTGGGCGAGCGTTTGCTGTGCCAGAGCGGTAAGGCAGCGTTCCGTCAGGGCCCGCCCGCCATGTATCGGAATGACGACGTCGACGCCACGTTCCCACATGGTCAACGATTGTGTCGGCTGCGCCGCGATAAGGCCAGCGATAACGGGCTTTGTTTCTGTTCAATGGATGACACTGCGGTGGTTGTCGGCGAGCAGCGGCACCTCGACGGGCACTGCGACGATCATCAATGAGCTCCGACGATCCTGCGAGCGCGCCCACCAAGAAGGTAAGAAACAATTCCGGATGCCACTGCGTCGAGTAACCAGGCGCGGTGCCAGCAACTCTGGGGGTGCCATTTCTTCATCCGCCGTACCCCATATCGCGACCAACCGGCAACGCGATAGACTGGACGGCAAGCCTGGGCTGATCCGCATCGCACCCTAGATGAGTAGTGCGTGTGCCCACAGTTCGGAGGTGATGCATCGAGTGATCTGATCTGAACATAAGCTCGCATCGGCCGTGCCGGTGGAAGTCCGGTCCCGGTAGGCGCCAGGGCGCCGG
>JBEKWH010000016.1:0-112117 GCA_049513255.1 Solirubrobacteraceae bacterium | reverse complement strand
GAGCGTTAGCGTGTTGCATTCCGGGCCTTCCTTGAGGTCGTGAGCTTTGACACCCACAGCCTCTCGGTAGGCCCGGACCTACCTCACCGCGTTCGCAACGTCCCCGGGCACGTCAGCTAGCGCCGTCGCCACACGGTCACGATCCGCGCAACGAGAGGGTCATCGCCATCCGGGTGCTCGTAGGCGATCACGAGACGACCAGCGACGACCAGCCAGCGCGCCTGGCCCTTGTTGCGCCTGCGCTCGCGGTGACCCTCCGGCAACGCCGACTCGACATCGCGACGCGCGAAGCCAAGCTGCTGCGCCTTGTCGAGCGCGTGAAGCGTCCAGCGAACGGAGCTCAGGTCTGTCGGCACAAGCCGGCAGAGTCGTGACGTCGCCTGTCGGCTCCGTCATCCGATCACTCCTCCTCGAACCTCTCCCGCGCAGCGCCGGCTCCTCGCGCATTCCGGCACCGTCCTCGCGCACTGCCCCTACATCGGGGCGATGGAGCAGTACAAGATCGTCTGCCAGCTCAACAGACACAACTTCTCGCTGCCGAGTTCCCCGGATTCCGACCGAGCTCCCCGATAGGTGTAGCGATTTCCGTCAAGTGACACATCTGCCGACCTAGAGTTGTCCACATTCGCATAGAAAAGGGGTCCGTGATGAAGGAGCCGGCCAGCTGGATCGGTGGAGGTCTCGACAACCGAGTGGAAGCAGTACGTGCCTCGGTGACCGCCGGTGAGAACAACGATGCCAGCGGTGACGAGTCATCGGTGAGTGGCGGGTACGGCAATAAGGCCGAAGCACCTTGGGCGTCCATTCTCGGAGGCAATAGCATCACCCTCAACACGACGAACGGAATCTATCCAGAATGAGGCACTGATCGGCGTGGGTGGCCGGTACGTATCGAACCGGCCATCCACAACCTTCGCCAGCGGGTGGCACGCTAACGGGCTTACACGCTTGGAAGCTTGCGGACGGCTCCACACGGCGCTGCGTGATTGTCGCCCACTGCCGCTTGTGCGACAACGCAAGCGTCGCTTGCCGCCAGCCGCCAAGTCGGATAGAATAGAATCAGAAGGAGGCCGTTTAATGACCGATCTCAATCTTCAATCCGTTATCTACCGCGAGGGTGAGCACTATGTTGCTCAATGCCTCAACGTTGACGTGTCCAGCTTTGGCGAAACCGAGGCCGAGGCACTTGCCAATCTCCAAGAGGCGCTGGAACTCTACTTCGAGGACGCGCCGGCAAGCGATGCCGCGCCGGTTGACGCGCCAGAGGTTCGCACCCTAACCCTCCAGGGTGCCTAAGCTCTACTCCTCACAAGAAGTCGTGAAGACCCTCCAGCGGGAGGGCTTTGTCTTTGTCTCTCAACGCGGCAGCCATGCCAAGTACCGCAAGACCGCGGGCGACACCGTCCTGACTGCCATCGTGCCCGCAGGCCGCAAAGAGATCCCCCGAGGCACCTTCCGTTCGATCCTGCGCCAATCCGACTTGGACGAGAGCGCGTTCCGGCGCGGCTAGCAGCCGGTGTGAGCAAGCTGCCAGTGAGGCTACAAGGACACACAACGGCACGCTCGGTCAGTGGTCACTAGCAACCGGCCTCACAGAAATTACAGCGGTTATCTACGGCAGCGCGACGCGAAGACGCTCGACCGAATGCTTGCCGCGCTCTGGAGACTAGGCTCTTGACGCTTTTGACGACTTGGCGCATGGTGAACGCATGGCATCCGTTCGACTTCCAGACAACCAAAAGGACCGCGAAGTCTATTTGCGCGAGCACAATGCCGGCGACTTTATCGAGTCGATCAACGATGCTCGCCGTAAGTCGGCCGACACGGTGATAGTGACCGCGAAAGGCTTCGCTGGAGAGCCCGACATCCTCTACGTCGCCCTCGATTACGCCTACGACGGCGGTATGACCGTCACGATGGCGCCGGCGACCGAGAGCAGCGGCGGAGACATCTCGGGATGATGCTAGGCGGCGCTCGCCGAGACGTGTCGACCTCGCCCGACCCAAACGAAGCGCGGCGCGGGACCGCGAACGTCGGAGGCAAGCGCCCAGCTCACCGAGTCCGGCGAGACCGACTCGCCGAGCAATGCCTCGACGGCCGCGTGGACCTGCATGGGCCGCATCGGCCCCTCCTGGTCGGCGAGCACACGCACGACTGCATCCTGGACCCAGCCGGGTCGCCGACCCCGAAGCCGTCGGCTCGGGATCGCTCGCGGTGGCGCATCGCTGGCCCGCAAGCGCGCCAGCTCCTTCGCGAGATGGCGTAGCGACCCCTGGAGATCGTGGTTCGATGGTACTCCGGTTGCCCGCATCGGAGACACCTGAAAATGAGCACATTTCGGAATCCTTGTGACGCAGCGATCGAAGACGCCCTCGAGCTCGAGCGACAGCTCGCGCAGAGCCTGCGACACGCCGTCGCGGCATAAGAGGGCGCGCAGATGCCGCGCCTGTTCGCGCTCGATAAGAGCTTCCCCCAACCGATCGTCAGCCGCGCCCGACAATGCAGCCAGCTTCAATCCAGATCGCGGCTTGTCCGCACGCCGGCTGCGCACGCCCGGCGCGTTCGGCGAAGCCGGGAGCCGACGCCAGCACGCCGCGAAACCGTCGGATCATGCGAACCGGAGCGCCCATCCGGCGAGTTGACAGCCACGGCTCCCGTCGTTAGATTCGCGCCATCGTGAGGGGCGGCACGACGGACTTTCCACACAGGCGGCGAGCTGCGCTGCCGTGGCTGCTCGCGATCGTGCTCGTGCACTTGTCGTTCGCGCTGGTCTTCCTCGCGCCCAGCGCGGCCGCGAGCGAAACAGTGGTCGGCTTCGACAACCTCGCTGTCGGGGAAGTGGTCAAGGACCAGTACGAAGCGCTCGGCCTGAAGCTCGGGCTCGCAAGCGAACTCGGGCTGAAATCGAGCGTGACCGGCGACTGCGGTGCGCCCACGGTCGAAGAAGACGCGTTCGGTACCTTGCATCTCCCCTCGCCGCCCCGATACGCCAAGCTGCCCGACTGCGTGGCCGCCGGCCCGGAGCGCGCAGGGACGGTCGCGGCCCTCACGGCTCACCCAAGCGGAGCGGTATCGGTCTACGTGCGCGACCTCATCAGCACGCCGCCGGTACCAATGGAACTGGTCGCCTACACGAGCGGCGGCGAACAGATCGCGGCAGGCCACGGCGAAGCGAGCAGCGGTGAATGGACGCGCATCTCGCTCGACAGCGGATCTGCTGAGATCGCCTACGTGCTGCTTCACACCGCCACGGCCGTCACGTCGGCGCCTGCGATCGGCATCGACAACCTGGCGTTCCCGGAACCCGGCAAAGAACCCTCCAACGAAGAAGAAAAGAAGAGAGAAGTCGGCCAACAGCCCGAACACGAAAAAGGCTCTACGACCACCACAACGACCTCGACGCCGACGCCACCGACGCCGGTGCTGACGGTGCTGACGCCGACGCCCCGCCCCGGCCAGCCGATCACGCTCAGCGGCGCCGGCTCGCAGCCCGGCAGCGGTCACATCATCTCCTACGAATGGGACTTCAACGGCGACGGCAAGATCGACACGAGCACTGGCACGAACCCGGTCGCGCACGCGATCCTGCCGCCGGGGTTGCACACGATCGGCCTGACGGTCGTGAACTCGAAAGGGGAAAGCGCGAGCACCCGCTACACAGTGCAGTTGCTCAACGGCGCGAGCGTGGTGATACCCGACGGCGGCGAAGGCGAATGCATGAGCAGCCTCGAAGTGGCGAACACGCATCTGCTCGGCGAATGCATCCAAAAGAGCGCCGGTGGGGGCTGGGTGATCGAGACCAGGCAGCTGAGCCTTAACGGCATGGTGCTCATGCCGCGGGGCGGCGGCAACGCCATCTACCACGTGCAGTCCAAGCGCATCTTCGGCATCGGCTTCCGCTACACGATGTCGGGCCCGAACGTGAGCCTGGAACTGCAGAACACGCCGATCGGCGACATGACGCTCGGCAACTACGACCTCGAAACGGAACCGCTCGTGCTCGGCACCGAAGTGGAACAGCGCTTCACATTCGCCGGCCAGCGGCGCGCGCACATCGCCGACGAAGAACGCGTCGCCAACATCAAAGGCCAGCCGCTGATGGCCTTCGGCGTGGGCGAACAGTGCAAGGCCGGCGAAAAGAAGCCCACGTGCTGCCCGCCGGCCACGGTCGGGCGCGCGTGCGCGACACTCCCGGGCAGCTTCCCGCTCAAGGGCACGGTGGTCGTCTACCTCAGCGGCAAGGGCCAGGTCACGATCGACGTACAGGTAGGCCTGAACCTGGAAGCGGTCAACTTCCAGGCGACGGGCGAACTGGAGATCCTCGCGAGCACCGAAACGGGCATCGAACTGAGCTCGCTGCGCTTCACGATCCCCGAAGCGAGCCTGAAGCCGATCTTCAAGGTCAAGGAAGCCTCCTTCGTCTACTACTTCCCTGGCAACCCCAACCCCGAAAAGCGCGACACGTGGCAGGCCAAGGCGACGGTCACCTTCGGCGTCATGAACCAACCTGGCCTCGAAGGCGAACTGTCATTCCAGCACGGCAACTTCCACTCGGCGTCGCTCGTGCTGACGCTGCCGCCACCAGGCATACCCGTGTTCTCTGGCGTGTACCTGAACAAGATGGGCGCATCGGTGGGCGTCGAACCGCTGCAGTTCGGCGGCCTGCTCGGGGCGAAAGTCGCGAGCGTGCTCGAGCTCGAACTCGGCTTCAGATACTCGGAAGGCAACGAACAGCAGCTCGGCTTCTTCGGCGGCAAGGGCACGCTCAAGTACGAAGAAAACGAAATCGCGACGCTCGAGGGGGACGTCTACTCTGACGGCTACTCCGACGCGCTGCTACTGCTGAAAATCGGCGTGCCGTTCGGCTCGAACAGCCCGGTGGTGAGCGCCGAGGGCGAAATCGGGTACTGGGACGAACCGAGCTCCGGCCTGTGGGAAGCCTACGGCCGGGTCCACCTCAAGCTGTGGATCATCGAAGGCGAAGGGCTGGCCTGGTGAACAACAAGTACATCGCGGGCTGCGCGTACATCGGGCCGATCGGCGCGCTCGGCTACTGGAGCTTTGAAACCTCGAGCCTGGAAGGCGAAGGCTTCATCGGCAGCAGCTGCTCGAACAACCTCCAGAAGTACAAGCAGGTGCCGCTGACCAAGCACACGGGCGGATACGTCAACGAAACCGAAACCGAATCCCTGCGCGCGTGGCCGGCGAGCCTGCGGCTCGGCGGCGGCGAGCCCGGCGCCACGATCGCGCTCGCGCGCGACCCGCTGGGCAACGACCTGCGCATCACGTCCGACACCGGGACGCCGATCGTGAAACTGACCGGGCCGAACGGCGAAACGTTCACCACGCCCGCGACGCCGGGCACCGTGGCTGCGTCCGGCGGCAGCTTCGTCGCCGCGCTCGGCTCCAACCCCCACCAGCTGATCGTGTACCTCGGCTCGCCGTCGGGCGGCGAATGGCACATCAAGCGCGCGCCCGGCTCCGCTCCGATCAGCAAGGTCGAAGCGGCTGAGATCGCGCCGCCGACCGCCGTGCGGGCGCGCGTGCGTCACCGCGGCAGCCGCTGGTCGCTCGCCTACAGCGCCAGCCACATGGTCGAAGGCGAGAAGCTCCGCTTCTACGAACGGGGCAAGGACAGCATCCACCAGCTCGCCACGGTTACCGGGCCCCACGGCACGATCACGTTCGCGCCCGCACAGGGCCTTGCGCGCGCGCGTACGGTCTACGCGACGGTGATCGCAGCCACCGGCGCGCCGCAGCGAACGCTGACCGTGGCCTCCTACACAGCGCCACCCGCGACCCGGCCTGGGCGCGTCGCGCACGTGCGCTTCGTGCGCCGCGGCGCGACCGCGGTGCTGAGCTGGTCGACGGTGGCGGGCGCGCGCGAATACAGGGTCACGGTGAAGGGCAGCGACGGACGCCTGGACACGTTCTTCCCCAGCCGCACGCACCACAGCGAGACCCTGCCCAACGTGCTCCCGTTCGAGAGCTTCACCGCCACGATCGTCGCCGTGGGCGGCCCCGACTTGCTGCCGGGCCATGCGAGCACCGCGATGCTGCACGCGATTCACGCGAAGCGGCTGGTCGCCAAAACACAGGTAGCGGGCCACAGCTATACCCGAGCACGACGTCGAGCTTCCGCCTGAAAGCCGACGGATCAATCGCGGGATCGATCGTCGCTTCGCGCCAACCTTCCAAGACCGCCGTCGAACCGCCCGTCAGATAGATCCGAACCGGGCCACGGGCGACACGTCCGAGCTCGCGCGCAAGAAGCCGGATGCGCTGCTCGTCAACCGGCGGACGCATGCTCGGCCGCACGCACGAAGCTGATGAGCCGACCGACCAGCGCGCTGTAGCGGCTATGCGCCCCACCATCACGCTCAGCCAGCACCTCGTAGAGGCGATGCGACGCGTCCGTGCCTTCCACGGGCGGCACGTCGAAGCCCAGAGAGCGAAGCCGCGGCGCCGCCATCGCCACCAGCAAAGACGCGTCACTCTCGCGCCCAGCGGAGAGATCAGCAAGACCCCGGCTCACGAGCTCGTGGCCAGGCAGGTTCTTCGACACGCTCGCCATGATCCAATCTTAGGTCGCAAACCGCATCGCCACGCGACCGCGGCCGAGCTGCGCAACTGCCGTGTTGTGTGTAACTACCGATGGCGCGAGCTCCGCGCGGCGCCATTGTGGGACGTTCGCAGCGCACAACCGACCCAGAGGAGGCCAACTTGAGCTTCGGAAGCCCCGTCCACATTGGCCGCGCCGGCGGCGGTAAGCTCGCCAAGCCCGTTGTTGCAATCGTTGCGATGGCGGCTGTGAGCTGGACGGCTGTCGGCGTCTCGTCGGCCTCCGACCGATCCGCGGCACGGGCGGCAGCTTCGCCACCTCCCGCGAGCGTGGCGGCGACCCGACTTCCTGCCGATACGCGACCTTTCAGCCGTCCGGGCACGATCGTGAGCTCCTCAGACCTCGGCGTGCGAGTGTTCGTCAATGCCAGGGACGGCTTTGCGCTTGCGACGACCAGCCTCGGGGGCGGCACGACTTACCCCGCCGCGACCGTGAACGCAGGCAAGACCTGGCGAATCGATGGCCCCCACTTCCACGTCTCGGCGGCTAACGCGCCGGACGTCGTGACCCAAGTTGGCGCCGCCAGCCCCACCACGTACTTCGCCTACGGCGGCCCCGGAGGCGCTGAATCGGTTGTCGTGACGAGCGATGGCGGCAAACAGTGGTGGCGGGCATACATGCCCGGGATCCCGGAGGCGGTCGTATACGGCGCCGTCGGCACGACCGGAACACGCGGACTGCTGGCCTTCGTGCAGTCGGGCCCAAGCGAAATATCGGCGTATGTCTCCACGGATGGCGGACGGCGCTGGAGCCGCCGTCAGTAGTTCTCGCAAAGCAGCATGCGGCTTGCCCCGGATGACCTCGAGCTGCGCCCAGCCTAGGTTGCTGGCATGTTCTCCAAAGGTTCCGTGGCGCAAGGGCAAGCGGTCAAGCTCGATCCGCAGCCTTGGCGTTGGAGCCACCCGCGGGTGCTCGTCGAGCACCCGGACGAGGCGACCGGTCTTGCGATCGCCTCAGGCCTGCGCTACGCCGGGTACGCGGTCGCTGTCTGTCCCGGCCCGGCCGGACATGGACGCTGTCCGCTGACCGGCCCTGCGGGATGCGCCGCCGCGCACGACGCCGACCTCGTCGTCAGCTCCTTGGGCTACGAGCACGAGGCAGCCCGCGAGGTTCTGCGCGAGCTGCGCACGCGCTATCCCGACACGCCGCTGCTGGTCGAGGCGCCGGCGGACGTAGACACGGACCTGCGCGAGCTGTTGGACGGCTGCCACCAGCTGCCGGCGCCAGCGAGCACCGAGCAGATCGTGACCGCCGTACAGAGCCTCGCCGGCCACGCCGCCGCAGAGGGACCCACCAGTGCGTAGCCCCTTTCACAGTGAGCAGGAGGCGTTTCGCTCGGTCCTGCTGGTGATCCTCGCCCTTCTAGTAATCGCGCTCGCGGCCATACTCGGCCCGACGTGGCTCGCACTCGTCGTGCTTGCGGTCACACTCGGCGCGCTCGCTGCGCGCGTGGCGCAACTGCGCATGCGCAAGCTCCGCGGCGCCGAGATGCCGGTGAAGATGGCGCCTCCACACGTAGGCCCAGCGGCGGAGCGCCGCGTCCTCGTGGTCGCCAACGACACGCTCGGCGAGGACGCGCTGCTCAGCGAGCTCGAACGGCTGGCCTCGGTGCCGCATACGCACGTGCTCGTGCTCGCGCCCGCGGTGATCTCCACCGGAGCCCGCTTGACGGGCGCCGTCGATGATCTCCTGGGTCAGGCGCGCATGCGCCTGAAGACGGCCCTTGACCGCGTCGGCCACGACCTCGTCGTAGCGGGCGAGATCTCACAGGCAGAGCCGCTGGAGGCCATCGAGGACGCGTTCGCCACGTTCGCGCCGGATGAAGTGATCGTCTCCACTCGCTGGGAGCACGCCGCGGGCGGGCTCGAGCCGCGGCTCGCGGGTCTCGTGCGTGAGCGGTTCGCCGTGCCCGTCCGCCATCTCGTGTTCGACCCCGGGTCCGCAGCGCAGGAGCCGGACCGGGACACCGAGGCGCGATATCGGCGAGAGTTCGGTGAGGCAGCTGCCAGGAGGTTCGGCCTGAAGGCGCTCGCCGGCGTGGGCATCGTGGCCGCACTGGCGATGTCAATGGTCGCTCTGATCCAGAGCCGCGAAAAGCAGGAAGCGCGCGCGACATCCGTGTCCGCCATCGAGCAAGCCGCCCCAACCGCGCCAGTGGCAAAGGTCGTCTCTCTGAAGGTGATCCCTGAATACAAGGTCGGCCCGGAAGGCGAAAAGCATGATGCCTTCACCACGACCGAATTCACAGTCCGAGTGGGCCAGCCGCAGGAGCTGAGAATCGACAACACCGATAGCGTGCCTCACAGCATCACGGCGCCGGGGGCGGGCGTCAACATCGTCGTGATGCCCGGCGTTCACACCTACACGCTGCTCGTAAAGCACGCGGGCACGTTCCTGTGGTTCTGCACCTTCCAGTGCGACGAATGGGCGATGGAGCACGTCGGCTACATGAGCGGCTACATCATCGCCAGCTAGAGCTTCGCCCGCAACGGCGACGTCGGCTCGCCTGACTGCAGGTCGGTCAGGTACAACCCATCGCAATGAACGCCGACCCACAGTCCGTTCGCCCCGTCGACTCGCTTGGTGTGCTTGCGGATGCCATCGCGCGCGCGGACGAGACGCTGGAGCTGGCCGCGCGCCATCTCGATCCCTCGCTCGTCGATGTGCTCGCCATCCTCGGCTTTGACACCGAGTACGTCTCCGCGCGCGGGTCCTATCTCTACGACGCCGCCGGTCGCGCCTACCTCGACTTCCACAGCGGCGAGGGGTTCGCCAGCCTCGGTCACAACCATCCCGACGTGCGCAACGCCCTCCACGCGATCCTCGCCGCTGATCTCCTCGATGGCGTGCAGATCCACTACTCGCCGCTGGCCGGCATGCTCGCCGAGGCGCTGTCACAGCGCCTGCCGCGCGGGCTCGAGGCGGTGTTCTTCGCGAGCACCGGCGCCGAGGCCGTCGACTCGGCGATGAAGTTCGCGCGCGCGGCCACGCGCCGGCCGCGGCTGCTCTCCTGCGACAGCAGCTTCCACGGCGTCACGCTCGGGCCGCTGTCGCTGGTCGGCGACGAGTTCTTCAAGGAGGGCTTCGGCCCGCTGCTCCCCGGCTGCGAGCGCGTCCCGTTCGGCGACCTCGCGCGCCTGGAGGCGCAACTGCGCGCGAAGGACGTCGCCGCCTTCATCGTCGAGCCGATCCAGGGCCGGATGGTGACGCTCCCGCCCGCGGGCTATCTGCAGGGCGCGCAGGAGCTGTGCCGGCGCTACGGCACGATGTTCGTCGTCGATGAGATCCAGACCGGGCTGGGACGAACCGGGAGCTGGTTCGCGCTCGAGCAGTGGGGCCTCGAGCCCGACTTCGTGCTCGTCGGCAAGGCGCTCAGCGGCGGCTACATGCCGGTCGCCGCGATGGTCACGCGCCGCGAGATCTACCAGAAGGCCGTCGGCACGCTCGAGCGCTCCTACGTGCACCAGTCGACGTTCGGGCGCAACCGCCTGTCGATGGCGGCCGGCCTCGCGACGCTGCGCATCATCGAGCGCGACCGCCTCGTCGAACACGCCGCGCACGTCGGCGCCGTGCTGCGCGACGGGCTCGGCGCGCTCCAGCAACGCTACGAGATGATCAAGGAGATCCGCGCCAGCGGGCTGATGATCGGCATCGAGCTCGGCGCTCCCAGCGGCGGCATGGCCCGCATGAACTGGCGTCTGATCCACATGGCCAGCGAGGGGCTGTTCCCCCAGCTGATCGTGATCCCGCTGCATCGCGACCACGGCGTGATCACGATGGCGGCCGGCAAGAACGACGTGATCAAGCTGCTGCCGCCGTTGACGCTCTCCGAGGGGGAGGCGCGCAGCTTTCTCGACGCGCTCGACGCCGTGCTCGCCGAGTGTCACGGCAGCTCCAGCAAGAACCTGGCGATCGTGCGCGACATCGCCACCACGACGCTTCGCCGCACGGCGCGCACGAAGCTCCCGTGAGCGAGCAGACACCGTCTCGCGACGAGCCTTTCGATCACTCGTCTGAGGAGCTCTACCTGGTCACGGGCGCCACTGGGTTCATCGGCGGGCGCCTGGCGCGACGGCTGGCACAGGAGGGTTATCGCGTGCGCTGCCTCGTGCGTCCGAGCAGCGACACGTCGCTGCTCGATCAGCTCGATGTCGAGCTCGCCGTCGGCGACCTCACTGACGCGCGTTCGCTGACCCGCGCCGTCGCGGGCTGTGACTACGTGCTCCACTGCGGCGCCCTCGTGTCGGACTGGGCCACCACCGAGGAGATCATCCGCATCAACGTCGACGGTACGCGCCATCTCCTCGAAGCCGCCGCCGGCACAGCGGTGCGGCGTCTCATTCACCTCAGCAGCACCGACGTCTACGGCTATCCCGACCGCGCAGACATCGACGAGTCCTACACCTCGACGCGCTTTCGCAACTGGTACGCGCAAACCAAGCGGGACGCGGAGGTCGAGGTTCGACGTGCAGAGAAGACGCACAAGCTGGACGCCGTCATCCTGCGCCCGGCCACCGTCTACGGCCCCGGGTCGACGGACGTCATCGGCGAGATCGCACGCGCGATCGAAGGCCGCCACATGCTGCTGATCGACCGTGGTCGCCCGGTCGCGGGCCTGTGCTACGTCGAGAACCTGATCGACGCCGCGATCCTCGCGCTCCGCCACGCAGCCGCGCCCGGCAACGCCTTCAATGTCACCGACGGCCTCAGCGTCACATGGCGGCAGCTCACCGACGACCTCGCCGAGGGGCTCGGCTGCCCAAGGGTCAGATTGAGCCTGCCCTATCGGCTGGCCGCCGGCATCGGCTTCTCACTCGAGCACGGCTACCGCCTGCTGCGCCGGGCCACCGGGCTACATTCGCCGCCGCTGCTCTCGCGTCAGGCCGCACAGGTTCTGGGCAAGAACCAGGATTTCAGCAACCGCAAGATCCGCGCGACGCTCGGCTGGGAGCCGCGCGTCGACTATGCCTCGGGTCTCGAGGCGACCCTCGCGTGGCTCAGAGACGAGTACCTCGAGCCCGTCCGCTCGACGTCGACGCCCGCCACGCGGCGGTAGAGTCCGCTGCTGTGACGTTGGTCCTGATCACTGGAGCGACCCGCGGCATCGGACAGGCGGCGGCGATCGAGATCGCCCGCCAGGGCGTCGAGGTGGCGCTCGTGGGCCGTGATCCGGCGCGCGTCAAGGCGGTTGCGGCGGAAGCGACCGCGGCCGGTGGCGGCGCGCCGGTGCACGAGCACGTGGCCGATCTGATGCTGATGGCCGACGTGCGAGCGCTCGCCGAGGAGGTCTCCGAGCGCTACGAGCACATCGATGTGCTGGCCAACAACGCCGGGGCGCTGTTCGCCTCTCGCCAGGAGACCTCCGAGGGTCTGGAGCGGACGTTCGCGCTCAACCACCTCGCGCCGTTCCTGCTGACGAACCTGCTGCGCGATCGCCTCAGCGGCGGACGCGTTGTGACCACTGCCTCCGACGCCCACAAGAGCGGGCGCCTGGACCTCGAGGACCTGCAGTCGCAGAGGGGCTACTCCGCGATGCGCGTGTACGGCACCTCGAAGCTCTGCAACATCCTCTTCACCCGCGAGCTCGCAAAGCGCGCGCCCGAGCTGCACGCCAACTGCTTTCACCCCGGCGTCGTGCGCACCGGCTTCGGCAAGAACGAGAACGGCATCTGGAAGGCGCTGACCACGCTCGGCGCGCCGTTCTTCCGCACGCCACAGCGCGGCGCCGGGTCGCTCGTGTGGCTCGCGCTGTCCGAGCAGGCCGCGACGCTCACCGGCGAGTACGTCCACGACGAGAAGGTCCTCGCACCCAGCGCCCAGGCCCAGGACGCCGCGCTCGCCGAGGGCTTGTGGGAGCGCAGCGCCGAGCTCGTCGGCCTGTCCGCCAGCGCACCGGCATAACGGTGCTCGGCCTGCCGGCGCATGTGCGCGCGTGCCTGTTCGACCTCGACGGCGTGCTGACGCAGACCGCGAAGGTGCACGCGGCCGCCTGGAAGCGGGCGTTCGACGAGTTCCTGCACAAGCGCGCCGCCGATCGGGGCGGGGACTTCGTCGCATTCGACGCCGTCGGCGACTACGACGAGTACGTCGACGGCAAGCCGCGCGAGGACGGTGTGCGATCGTTCCTCGCATCGCGCGGGATCGAGCTCCCCGAGGGTGAGCCGCAGGACGCCCCGGACGCCGGCACGGTCCACGGCCTGGGCAACCACAAGAACGAGATCGTGCTGAGGATGATCCGCGAGGACGGCGTGCAGCCGTACGAGGGGTCGGTCCGCTACGTCCACGCCGTCCGCGATGCGGGCGTCCCCCGGGCCGTCGTCTCCTCGAGCGCGAACGCTCACGCCGTGCTCCAGGCGGCCGGAATCGAGGATCTGTTCGATGCGGTCGTCGACGGCGTGCAGGCCGAGCGCGAGCATCTGCACGGCAAGCCCGCGCCCGACACGTTCCTCGCCGGCGCCAGGGCGCTGGGGATCGAGCCGGCGGCGGCGGCCGTGTTCGAGGATGCGCTGGCTGGGGTCGCGGCGGGCAGGGCCGGCGACTTCGGCTACGTCGTCGGCGTCGATCGCGTCGGCCAGGCGCAGGCGCTGCGCGATCACGGCGCCGATGTCGTCGTCGGCGACCTGGACGAGCTGCTGCGCGCGCCATGATCCGTCAGTCGGCCTTCCCCGCAGATCCGTGGGCGGTGCGCGAGACGAGCCTCAACCTCGAGCATCTCGCACAGACGGAGTCCGTCTTCGCGCTGGGCAACGGCCACCTCGGGCTGCGCGGGAACCTCGACGAGGGCGAGCCGTTCGGGCTGCCCGGCACCTACCTGGGGGGCTTCTGCGAGCAGCGCCCGCTGCCGTCGGACGAGCCCGCCTACGGTGACCCGCGCGCGAGTCAGACGGTCGTCAACGTCACCAACGGCAAGCTGATCCGCCTGCTCGTCGACGACGAGCCGCTCGACGTTCGCTACGGCGAGCTGCGCAGCCACGAGCGGGTGCTGGACCTGCGCGCCGGTGTGCTGCGCCGCAGCGCCGAGTGGGTCTCTCCGACCGGGCGCGCGGTGCGCGTGCGCACGAGGCGGCTGGTGTCGTTCTCGCAGCGCGCTGTCGCGTGCATCCTCTATGAGGTCGAGCCGCTGCAGGAGCGCCTGCCCGTGGTCGTGCAGTCCGAGCTGGTCGCCAACGAGCCGCTGCCGGACCCCGGCGATGACCCGCGCGCCGGCGCCGCGCCCGACGCGCCGTTGCGCGCAGAGCTCGTCGACGGCGACGGGCGGTGGGCGATCCTCGGCCACGCGACGAAGCTCAGCGGCCTGCGGATGGCCGCCGCGATGGATCACGTGATCGAGGCGCCGGCGGGAGTCGAGGCCACGTTGGAGACCGATCCGCAGCTCGCGCGCCTGGTCATCGCCAGCGAGCTCGAGCCGGGGCAGACGCTGCGCGTCGTCAAGTTCCTCGCCTACGGATGGTCCTCCGAGCGCACGACCGCGGCGCTGCGCGATCAGGTCGCGGCCGCGCTCGCAGGCGCGCGACGGACGGGCTGGCAGGGGCTGCTCGACGAGCAGCGCGAATATCTCGACCGCTTCTGGGAGCGAGCCGACGTCGAGCTCGAGGGCGACGCGGCGCTGCAGCAGGCGGTCCGCTTCGGGTTGTTCCACGTGCTGCAGGCGGGCGCGCGCGGCGAGCAGCGCGCGATCGCGGCGAAGGGCCTGACCGGACCGGGCTACGACGGACACACCTTCTGGGACACCGAGACGTTCGTGCTTCCGGTGCTCACCTACACCGCGCCGCAGGCTGCCGGCGACGCGCTGCGCTGGCGCCACCGCACGCTCGAGCTCGCGAGAGAGCGGGCGCGGGAGCTCGCGCTCGCCGGCGCCGCGTTCCCCTGGCGCACGATCGGCGGGCAGGAGTGCTCCGGCTACTGGCCCGCGGGGACGGCGGCGTTTCACATCAACGCCGACATCGCCGACGCGGTCGTGCGCTATCACGCCGCGACCGGCGACGATGCGTTCGAGCGCGAGGCCGGGCTGGAGCTGCTCGTCGAGACGGCGCGGCTGTGGCGCTCGCTCGGCCACCACGACGAACGTGGCGCCTTTCGCATCGACGGCGTCACCGGGCCCGACGAGTACAGCGCGATCGCCGACAACAACGTCTACACCAACCTGATGGCGCAGCGCAACCTGCGCGCGGCCGCCGACGCCGCCGAGCGCAACCCCGAGCTGGCCGCCGAGCTGGGTGTCGATCACGAGGAGACCGCCAGCTGGCGCGACGCCGCGCAGGCGATGCTGATCCCGTATGACAGCGCACTCGGCGTGCATCCGCAGGCCGAGGCGTTCACCGAGCACGCGCTGTGGGACTTCGACTCGACGAGCGCCGAGCAGTACCCGCTGATGTTGCACTTCCCGTATTTCGAGCTGTACCGCAAGCAGGTCGTCAAGCAGGCGGATCTCGTGCTCGCGATGCACCTGCGCGGTGACGCCTTCACCGCCGAGCAGAAGGCGCGTAACTTCGCCTACTACGAGCAGCTGACCGTACGCGACTCCTCGCTGTCGGCGTGCACGCAGGCGGTGCTCGCGACCGAGCTCGGCCACCTGGAGCTGGCCTACGCCTACTTCTCCGAGGCGGCGCTGATGGACCTCGATGACATCGAGCACAACACCCGCGACGGCGTCCACATCGCATCGCTGGCGGGGACGTGGATCGCCGCGGTCGCCGGCCTCGGCGGCATGCGCGACCACGACGGCGCCCTCAGCTTCGCGCCGCGGCTGCCCGCGGCGCTCACGCGCCTGGCCTTTCGCCTGTGCTTCGGCGAGCGCCGGCTGCTGGTCGAGGTACGCCACCACCAAGCCAGCTACTCGCTGCTCGAGGGCGCGCCGCTGCAGATCAGCCATCACGGCGAGCAGGCCGAGCTCAGCACCCAGCGCCCGCTGATCCGCTCGATCCCGCACACCCCGCTCAGCGAAGCGCCACAGCAGCCGCGCGGGCGCGCGCCGGGCGAGCGACGAGCCACGCCTTAGCCCGGCGTGCGCTCGCGCCCCGCCGCTCAGCCCGGCAGGTGAAACGGCACGGTCGTGACCACGATCTTCGGCAGCGGCCGCAGCGCGCGCCGCAGGCGCGGCGCGGCGCCGTTGTGCAGGATGCGCTGCCACCAGTGCCGCACGACGATTTCAGGGAGGATCACGGTCAGCGTCAGGTCGGGGCTCAGGCGGTGCAGCGACTCGATGTAGTTGACCAGCGGCGCGACGATCGCGCGATAGGGCGATACGACGACCTCGAGCGGCAGGTGATCGCCCCACGTGCGCCAGTAGCCGCTGAAGCGCTCGGCCTCCTCATCGCTGGGGCTGACGTGCAGCGCGAGCACCGGCTGCTGCAGCGAGGCCGCGTATGCGAGCGCGCGCATGCTGGACAGGTCGAGCGAGGCGATCGCCACCATCACCAGGTGGTGGATCTGCTCGGGGGTCTCCTCGGTCTCGTGCCCGCGCCGCGGGGTCTGCTCCCCGCCGTCGTCGTCGTGCTGCTCGGCTGCCGGCGCAGCGGCGCTGGCGCTGGCGCGCACGCTCGGCGCGATCGGCCTGCTGGGCACCTCGATCGCATGGGGATGCAGCGCGATCGCCTTGGCCACGGCGGCGTAGTGGCGGCGAATGCCGGTCGCGGTCAGGATGAACAGGCCGACCACAACCAGCGAGACCCACGCGCCGGCCGTGAACTTGGTGATCCCGGCGGTGATGAACACGATCCCCGAGAGCAGCGCGCCGGTGGCGTTGAAGGCAAGGCTGCGGCGCCAGTGGGGGTCGCGCCCGCGCCACCAGTGCATGACCATCCCCGTCTGCGACAGCGTGAACGCGAGGAACACGCCGACCGCATACAGCGGGATCAGCGGGCCGGTCTTGCCGCCGAACGCCACGAAGATGAGCATCGCCGTGACCGACAGCACGATGATGCCGTTGCTGAACGCCAGACGATCGCCCATCCGCAGGAACAGCCGGGGGGCCTGGAAGTCCCGTGCCAGCAGAAACAGCACGCGCGGGAAGTCGTTGAAGGCGGTGTTCGCCGCGAGCAGCAGGATCGCTGCGGTCGCCGCCTGCGTGACGGGATACATGAAGCCCGAGCCGAAGCTGCGGTGGGCGAGCTGCGAGAGCACGGTTTCGTGCGCGCTGGGCACGATCCCGCCGAGCTGGACCATCGCGATCGTGCCTGCGAACAGCGCGATCAGCAGCCCGACCATCCACGTCAGCGTCGTGCGCGCATTGCGCCACTCGACCGGCTTGAACACCGGCACCGCGTTGGAGATCGCCTCGATGCCCGTCATCGCGGTCGACCCCGACGCGAACGCGCGCAGCACGAGCAGCACGCCGACGCCCTCGGTCGCGCTCAGCGGCGGCCGCGGCGTGGCGTGGAAGTCGTGCCCGGCGGAGTGGATCAGGCCGACGGCGACGAGCACGAACATCGCGAGGATGAAGACGTACGTGGGTGCCGCGAACAGCGCGCCCGCTTGGCGCACGCCGCGCAGGTTGCCGGCGAGCAGCACCGCGATCACGCACACTCCGATCACGACGTTGGACGACGCCAACGACGGGATCGCCGAGGTGACCGCTTCGAGTCCGGCGGCGACCGATACCGCGACCGTGAGGATGTAGTCGGTCATCAGACCCGCCGCCGCGATCAGCCCGGGGGTGCGTCCGAGGTTGTCGGTGGCGACGATGTAGGAGCCGCCGCCGTGGGGATATGCGCGGATCGTCTGGCGATAGGAAACGCCGACGGCCAGCATCAGGAACGCGATCGTGGCGGCAATCGGAAGCGAGTAGCCCAGCCCGCCGCTGCCCCCTAGCACGAGGATCGCGAGCATCGCTTCCGGGCCGTAGGCAACCGATGACAGCGCATCCGCGGAGAGCACCGGCAGCGCTACCAGCTTGCGCATCCGCTCGCGCGCGATCGCGGTGCTTCGTAGCGGCGGTCCGAACAGCCCGCGGCGCAGCTCGTAGGCGATGCGCCCGCGCCGCGAAGGCGGCGCCTCGGCCTCGCGCGTGGCCTCGACGGCCGGCGGTCGCCCGCTCTGCACGCTGACGAAGCGCCCAAAGCGCGTCGGGCGGATCTCCGCGGGGTCGGGATAGGCGGCGTGACTCGGATCGACCGGCAGCGCGCGCCGCCACACGTCGGGATTGCCGCACACCCGACCCCACTCGCGTCCCACACGACGCAGCACTCCGAGCTGACGCTCGTCGAGGCTCACCAGCGGCGCGTCGGGACTGGGCGCCTTCAGATCGGGCGAGCTCACACGTCCTAACGCTAGAGGTTCAACTCCAGTACCTTCACGATCGTGACACTCGACGAACTGACCGCCGCAGTCGCGGACGGCACCATCGACACGGTGCTGCTGGCGATGACCGACATGCAGGGCCGGCTGCAGGGCAAGCGCCTGACGGCGACGCACTTCCTGGCGGAGGTGGCCGAACATGGAGCCGAGAGCTGCAACTACCTGCTGGCGGTGGACGTCGACATGCGCACGGTCGAGGGCTATGCGATGTCCTCGTGGGAGGGCGGCTACGGCGACATGGTGCTCAAGCCCGACCTCGACACGCTGTGCCCCGTGCCCTGGCAGGAGGGCACCGCGATGTGCCTGGCGGACGTCGCCTGGCCCGACGGCTCGGACGTGGTGGCCTCGCCGCGCCAGATCCTGCGCCGCCAGCTGGCGCGCCTGGCCGACCGCGGCTGGAGCGCGAACGCGGGCACGGAGCTCGAGTTCCTGATCTTCCAGGACACCTACGAGCAGGCATGGCAGAAGGGCTATCGCGACCTGAGCCCGGCGAACCTGTACAACGTCGACTACTCGCTGCTGGGCACCGCGCGCGTGGAGCCGCTGATCCGACGCATCCGCAACAGCATGGTCACGGCCGGGATGGTCGTGGAGGACTCCAAGGGCGAGTGCAACTTCGGCCAGCACGAGATCAACTTCCACTACGCGGACGCGCTGCGCACCGCGGACGAGCACTCGATCTACAAGAACGGCGCCAAGGAGATCGCGGCCGAGGAAGGCGTGTCGATCACGTTCATGGCCAAGTTCGACGAACGCGAGGGCAACTCGTGCCACATCCACTTCTCGCTCGCCGATGAGCAGGGCCCCCTGTTCGCGCGCCAGGAGGCGGTGTTCCACTCGTTCCTGGCAGGGCAGCTCGCGTGCCTGCGCGAGATGACGCTGCTGCTGGCGCCGCACATCAACTCCTACAAGCGCTACGCGGCCGCAAGCTTCGCGCCGACGACCGTCGCCTGGGGCCATGACAACCGCACGTGCTCGCTGCGCGTCGTCGGCCACGGCCCGTCACTGCGCTTCGAGAACCGCGTCGGCGGCGCCGACCTGAATCCCTACCTGGCGCTGAGCGCGATCATCGCGTCGGGGCTGCACGGGATCGAGGCCGGCCTCGAGCTCGAGCCGGCGCTCGAGGGCAGCGCGTACGCCGCGCGCGAGCGCCCGCAGCTGCCGGCGACGCTGGCGCATGCACGTGAGCTGTTCGCCCAGAGCGACGTCGCCCGTGCGGCCTTCGGCGAGGAGGTGGTCGCGCACTACCTGAACGCGGCCGACGTCGAGCTCGCGACCTTCCAGTCGGCGATCACCGACTGGGAGCGCGTGCGGGGATTCGAGCGGCTGTGATCGTGTAGGCGCGAGCGCAATGGCGAATGGCGGAGAGGATCGAGTGCTCGCTGGGACGCTGACTCTTCCAGACGCCGTGTTCGTGCCCGTGCGCTCGCAGACCGCGTTCGAGGAGACGGTCGATCGGCTCGGAACGGCGATCAAGCTCGGGCTGCTCGCGCCCGGCTCGCGCCTGCCCGCCGAGCGCGAGCTGTGCGCGCGCCTGGGGATCGCCCGCTCGACGCTGCGCCAGGCGCTGACCGCGCTGAGCCAGAGCGGTCACGTGTTCGCCACCCGCGGGCGCGGCGGCGGCACGTTCGTCTCGGATCCGCAGCCACCCAACGATCCGCCTTCGCCGCAGATGCTCGCGCAGTGGCGCGACACGTGCGACCTGCGTCTGGCGGTCGAGCTGGGCGTGGCGGTGCTCGCGGCCGAACGCGCCGACAGCGCCGCGCTGGACGCGCTCGACGCGGTCGCCGACACGCTGGAGGCGACACTCGAGGACTTCGCCGCCTACCGCCAGGCGGACATCCGCCTGCACGTGGGGCTCGCCGAGGCCACGCGCTCGACCCAGCTGGTGCGCGCGACGACCGAGGCGCAGGGCGCGATGACCGACCTGATCGCCTATATAGCGCACCCGCCGCAGGTGCTCTCCTCCTCGAACGCCCAGCACCGCCGCCTGCTTGCCGCGGTGCGCGAGCGCGACGCGATGCGCGCCGCGCGCGTGATGGCCGAGCATCTGCAGGGCACCGAGCACATTCTCGCAGGGCTGCTGCCGGAGGGCTGAGCGCCTCGCTTGGCCAGCTGTCCGCCTCGAAGCTCGCGATTTGCGCCAACTGCACTTGACATCCGTCCGCGATCGAGCGTATTGTCACGATTGAAGGACGGACGACCAAACCTTTTTGAGGAGGGGGCCGAATGAGCGCGACGGAGAGTGTTGGCAAGGACGAGCAGAAGCTTGCGGAACTCGGTTACAAACAGGAGCTGAACCGGGGTTGGAGCTCGTTCTCCAACTTCGCGATTTCGTTCTCGATCATCTGCATCCTCGCCGGCTGCTTCACGACCTACGGTCAGGCGCTCAAGAACGGCGGGCCGATCGCGATCTCGATCGCGTGGCCGCTGATCTGCATCCTGATCCTCGCCGTCGCGGTGGCGATGTCCGAGCTGGCGTCCGCCTACCCGACGGCCGGCGGCATCTACTACTGGGCCTCGCGCCTGGGCGGACCAGGCTGGGGCTGGTTCACCGGCTGGTTCAACCTGATCGGCCTGGTCGCCGTGGTCGCGTCGGTGGTCTACGTGAGCGCGACCTTCCTGATCAACCTGCTCGGCCTCTACGAAGTTCACTTCATCTTCAACTTCGTCAAGGCGGCGGCGGGCACGAACGTCCACTACTCAGCGCACGTCAACTTTGCCATGTTCGTGGTGATCGCGATTGCGTGCGGGCTGATCAACGTGTTCTCGCGCCAGCTCATCTCGCTGCTCTACAACGTGTCGGCGTGGTGGAACATCATCGGCGTCCTGGGGATCGTGGGGATCCTGATCCTCGTGCCCTCCCACCACGCGAGCCTCTCCTACGTGTTCGGCCACCGAGCCAACGAATCGGGCTTCGCCGGGGGCTCGATCGGCGGGCTCAAATTCTGGATCTACGTGCTGCCGCTCGGCTTCCTGCTGACGATGTACACGATCACCGGCTACGACGCCTCGGCGCACATATCCGAGGAGACGCACGGAGCCGAACACTCCTCCGCACAGGGTATCTGGCGCTCGGTCCTGTACTCGGCGATCTTCGGCTGGATCGTGCTCCTGGCGATCACGTTCGCGATCCAGAAGAGCCACCAAGCCGAAATCTACAAAGCCGGCTTCCCGGCGCTGGCGATCTTCACCTCTGCGCTCAGCTCGGCCGGCGACAAGGCCGTCGTGCTGATCTCGACGGTCGGTCAGCTGTTCTGCGGAGTGGCGTGCGTCACGAGCGCCTCACGCATGACGTTCGCGTTCTCGCGCGATGGCGCCGTCCCCGGACACAACCTGTGGCGACGCCTGAGCGCGTCAAAGACGCCCACCTGGGCCGTGTTCTTCGTCGTGCTGTTCGCGATCGTCGTGACCGTGCCCGCCTACTTCCCGAACCACCTCGGCACGCCCGTCGCGTTCCTCGCGGTCACGTCGATCTCCGTGATCGGGCTCTACATCGCGTACACGATCCCGGTGTACCTGCGCTGGCGCGCCGGCGACAGCTTCGTCGCCGGGACGTGGACGCTCGGGCGCAAATACAAATGGATCAACCCGATCGCGGTGGTGTGGGTGGCGATCTGCGTGATCGTCTTCTGCCTGCCCTTCTCCCCCGAAGCCGTCCCGTGGGAAAAGTCGTTCAGCTGGTCGGCGGTCAACTACGCACCGATCGTGACGATCGGCACGATACTCGCGGTCACGATCTGGTACGCGGGCTGGGCGAAAAAGACGTTCAAGGGGCCGATCCGCACGATCGACGAGCTCGACGTCGAACAGTCGCTGCCGGCAATCGCCGAGGCACCGTAGGAGGGACGGCAATGATCTCTCCTGCCCGGGCCTCGCAGCCCGGCCAACCACGGACGGGCTGAACACTGACTGGAATGCTTACAGTCATCGAGCCGGCCACCGAGGCCGTGCTCGCGGAGATCCCGCGCGCGGGCGTCGAGGAGGTCGACGAGGCGGTCGCGCGCGCCTCCGGGGCGCTGCCGGCGTGGCGCGCGCTGGCGCCGGGTGAGCGCGCGCGGATGCTGTACGCGCTGACCGACACGCTCAGCGAGCACCGCGAGGAGCTGGCGCTGCTGGAGGCGCGCAACGCGGGCAAGGCGATCGGCGACGCGCGCGGGGAGATGGGCATGGTGGTGGACACGTTCCGCTACTACGCGGGTGCGCCCGAGCGGCTGCTCGGCGACACGATCCCGGTGGCGGGCGGACAGGCGTTCACGGTGCGCGAGCCGCTCGGCGTGGTCGGGCTTATCACGCCGTGGAACTTCCCGCTGACGATCGCCGCGTGGAAGCTCGCGCCGGCGCTCGCTGCCGGCAACACGGTCGTGCTGAAGCCGGCGGAGCTGACACCGCTGACGGCGCTGCGCTTCGCGGAGCTGGCGCTCGAGGCGGGGCTGCCTGACGGTGTTGTGAACGTGGTCGTCGGCCCCGGGCGCACGTGCGGGCAGCGCCTCGTCGAGCACCCCGACGTCGCGAAGATCGCGTTCACCGGCTCGACCGAGGTCGGGAGCTCGATCGCTGCGGGGGCCGCAGCGAGCATCAAGCGCGTGACGCTCGAGCTGGGCGGCAAGTCGGCGAACATCATCTTCGCCGACGCGGATCTCGAGGCGGCCGCGGCGGCGGCGCCGCTGGCGGTGTTCGGCAACGCCGGCCAGGACTGTTGCGCGCGCTCGCGCATCCTCGTCCAGGAGGGCGCGCTCGAGCGCTTCCTGGAGCTGCTGGAGACGCACGTGAAGGCGCTGCGCGTCGGCGATCCGCTCGACGAGGACACGCAGATGGGACCGCTGATCTCCGCGGCACAGCGCGAGACGGTCGGCTCGTTCCTCAACGGCCAGGCGCCGGTGGCGTTCCGTGGCAGCGCCCCCGATGGCCCGGGCTTCTGGTTCGCGCCGACGGTCCTCTCCCCCGTGAAGCCGAGCGACCGCGTGGCTCAGGAGGAGGTGTTCGGCCCGATCGCGGCGGTGATCTCATTCAGCGACGAGGCCGAGGCGATCCGCCTGGCCAACGACACGATCTACGGCCTGTCTGGGTCGATCTGGACACGTGACGGCGCGCGCGCGCTGCGGGTCGCCCGCGCCGTGGAGACCGGCGTGCTCTCGATCAACGCGAACACGTCGGTGCGCGTCAGCACGCCGTTCGGCGGCTTCAAGCAGTCTGGCTACGGGCGCGAGCTGGGTCCGCACGCGCTCGAGGCATACACGGAGGTCAAGACCATCTACTACGCGACGGAGGCATGATGAGCACACCCGGCAGACTCTCGGGACGGGTGTGCTTCGTCACGGGCGCCAGCGGCGGCATCGGCGCGGCGACCGTGGCGCTGTTCCAGCGCGAGGGCGCGACGGTCGTCGGCGTCGATCTGCAGCCCGACTCGCCTGGCGATCTCGCGCTCGAGGTGGACGTCACCGACGAGCAGCAGGTGAGCGAGGCGCTGGCGCACGTGCGCGACAAGTTCGGCCACATCGACGTGCTGTTCAACAACGCCGGCATCTCCCCGAACGACGACGGCTCGGTGCTGGAGACGACGCTCGAGGCGTGGGAGCGCGTGCAGACCGTCAACCTGCGCAGCGTGTTCCTGTGCTGCAAGCACGGCATCCCGCACCTGCTCGAGAACGACGGGCCGGCACGCGGGTCGGTGATCAACACGGCGTCGTTCGTGGCGGTGATGGGCGCTGCGACCTCGCAGATCTCCTACACGGCCTCCAAGGGCGGGGTGCTGGCGCTGTCACGCGAGCTCGGCGTGGAGTTCGCGCGCCGCGGCGTGCGCGTCAACGCGCTGTGCCCGGGTCCCGTCGACACGCCGCTGCTGCGCGAGCTGTTCGCCAAGGACCCCGAGAAGGCCGCGCGCCGGCTGGTGCACGTGCCGATGGGCCGCTTCGCGCGCGCCGAGGAGATCGCCCAGGGCGCGCTGTTCCTCGCCAGCGAGGAATCGAGCTTCGTGACCGCGTCGACGTTCCTGATCGACGGCGGACTCAGCGGCGCGTACACCACTCCAGTGGACTAGCGAACGGTCACGCTCAGCACCGCCGAGCCCGCTCCGGGCCGGCCGCTTGCGCCCGCCCACTGCGCGACGAACACCGATGAGGAACTGATCCGCCAGCTGGTCGTGAAGCTGCCGCCGTTGGCGCCGGCGACGACCTGCTGGTGCTGCCAGGGGCCGCCTGAGAGGTTGCGACGCGAGACGACGATCTGCTCGCCGCCGATCGCGCCCGTGAGCGTGCCGTTGACGGTGACGGTGTTGTGCGCGGCCTTCAGCTTGTGCTTGGTGAACCGCCGCCTGGAGGTGGTCAGCGACAGGGTCTCCTGCGTCCCGGCGACATCGCCACCGGTGGTGGTCGTGAACAGCAGGCGGTCGAGCGGCGCGTTCGTGATCGAGGTGCCGTCGATCAGCAGCGACGCGTCGAGCGCGCTATTCGCGAGGATGCCGTCGTTCGGGATCGAGCCGGCGGTGATCTCCTGCGGGTGCCAGCTCGCGCCGCCGTTGTCCGTCCGCAGGACGTAGGCGTCGCCTTCTTCGCGCCCGAACCTCCTGACGCTGAGGAAGCCGTCAGCCGGGCCCGAGAACGCGAGCTGGATACCTTCGCTGGTGCCGGCGGAGAGGATCTCCTTCCACGCGGCGCCGCTGTCATGCGTCAGCCAGATGCGCCCGTTCGTGTCGAGCAGGAAGCCACTGCTCGCACTGGTGAAGGCGACGCTGCGGATCGACTCGCTGGTCCTTCCCTTCTTGTTCGTCAGCGGCAGGCGGATCGCGCGCCAGCTCGCGCCGAGGTTGGTCGAGCGGATCAACGTGTGCGTGCCGGCGCCGTACGCGAACACGGTCGCGCCGGCGAGGTCGTAGTCTGAGACGTGCGCCGAGGCGGCCACCTTGCCGGTGACCGGTTCGAAGCGCCCGCCGTCGACGGCACGGTGGATGCCCACCGGCCCGATCAGCAGCACGGCGCCGGTGCCGAGCGCAACCAGCGACTTGGCGGGGGTGGTCGTTCCGGGGTTCAGCGTCTGCCAGCTCGCGCCGCCGTTGCCGGTTTGCTGCAACCCGCCGTTGACGTCAAGCGCATAGCCGATCTGCGGTGTGGAGAACGCCACGTCGGCCAGTTCGGCGGACGTCTGTGTCGCGATCAGGAGCCAGCTCTGCCCATCGTTGGCGGACAGCGCAAAATCGCCTTTCGCCCCCGGCGCGAGCACGAGCCCGTCGGGCCCGGCGCGCAGCCGGCTGTATTCGCCGCCGATGTCGATGCTGGACGGCGCGAACGTGGCGCCACCATCGCCGGAGAGCACCGTCGCGCCGCTCGCCCCCACCGCGACGATCTGCGTGGGGCTGGCGTAGGCGACGCCGTATATCAATGAGCTGGACGTGGTTTTCACCGTGTCGGTGGCGCCTCCATCGGTGGTCTTCACCAGCTGATTGCCGGCTGTCACCGTGAGGATGCATTCGGTTGCGCTCGCGCAGTCGATCGACTTGAAGTCGTTGCCGGGGCCGATCTCCTGCGCTTCCCACGTTTCACCGCCGTTGGTCGAGCGCAGCAGCGTGTTCGGGCCGATCGCGTACGCGTCCTTGGCGTCCACGAAGTGCAGCGCTGTGATCTTCGAGCCGGCTGGCAGTGCCACCTGACTCCACGACACGCCGCCGTCGGGTGTCATGTATGCGGCACTGAGGCCGGAGGCGGGTTCATTGACGATGGCGAGGCCGACGCTCGGCGAGAAGAAGTGCACAGCGACGCCCACGGCGTTGCCACCGCCGCTCGACGACGGAGTTCCCGGGATGCCGGTCTTGCGCGCGAACGTTTCACCGCCGTCCGCGGTGGCCTCGAGCGAGCCGTTGCCGAGCAGCAGGAAGCCGACCTGGGGGGATACGAAGCTGAACGACGCCACGGGTTCCGGGCAGCTCGATTCGGCGACGTTGAAGATCCGCGTGAACGTCTGCCCGCCGTTGTTGGAGATACGGGTGATGCAGCCTCCCGCGCCGCCCACCACGACGGTCGCCGGCGAGAGCACCTGCACGCTTTCCAGGTTGCCGCTCGTGCCAGTCGTCAGGCCGCTCCACGACGAGCCGGCGCTGTTGGTCGAAAGCACGGTCCCGCCGGCGCCGACCGCGTAGCCGACACCGCCGGAGAAGGCGATCGCCTGCAGCGTCCTGCCCTGTGGCGTGGGGTTCCCCCAGGACCAGCCCGAGTCGCTGACGTTGACCGCCGCCACGCTGACGCCGGCCAGTGCGATCAAGACGATCGATATGCCCAGCACGACCGCCGTCGTGTAGCTCCTGGCAACAGCCCACATACTCAACCCCCCGCGCAGATTCGATTAGTGACTTTCAAACCTATCGAACAGCAGGAAGTTGCGGCACGCGGCCGAGAGATCGGTCATCTCGTCAAGTCGAGAGTGCGACGAGCTCCTCGCGCGCCGCAATCAGCGGCCCGACGTCGCGTGTCGCGCGAGCGAGGATCAACGCGCCCTCGATCACGCTCAACACCAGCAGCGCCCGGCGACTGGCCGCGGAGGGCGTGAAGCCGGCGCGGACGAGGCGTTCTTCGAGAGCCTCCAGCCATGAGCCGAACACCGCCACGGCAGCCGCTCGCACGGCGTCCGAGTCTGCGGCGGCCTCGAGCGTGACGGTCGCGATCGGACAGCCGTCCCGGTAGCCGGATCGCTCGAGACCTGCGGCGAGCGCGTCGATGAGGCCAGCGAGCGCCTCGCCGAGGTCATTGCTGGAGGCGAGGATCGCCGTGATCGCCGCTTGCAGCTGCTCGCCCGTACGCCGCATGGCGGCGGCGGCCAGCTCCTCCTTGCCGCCGGGGAAGTGGAAGTACAGCGAGCCCTTGGGCGCGCCGCTGCGCGCCACGATCTCGTTCAGACCGGTGCCCGCGTAGCCCTGCCGGCGCAGCAGCTGCCCGGTGGTGTCTATGAACGCGTCGCGCGAGGATCGCCCGTCTCCGGCCATTCTATTAATATATCGACCGGTCTATAGATAAGAGAGAGGAGCACCGCCATGCTGCAGCTCACGTACACGGGTCCGGACGCGCTGGAGTGGCGCGAGGCGCCGGCGCCACAGTTGAGCTCGGACGGAGCCGCGCTGGTGCGCCCGCGGGCGGTCGCGACGTGCGACCTGGACGGGCTGATCATCGAAGGCAACTCGCCGTTCGCGCCGCCGTTCCCGCTCGGCCATGAGTGCGTAGCGGAGGTGCTCGACGTCGGCGACGCGGTCGGCTCGTTCGCGCCGGGCCAGCTGGTGAGCGTGCCGTTTCAGATCTCCTGCGGGGAGTGCGACGCGTGCGGGCAGGGACGCACGTCGAACTGCAGCGGCGTGGCGTTCATGTCGAGCTACGGCTTCGGCCCGGCGGTCGAGCAGTGGGGCGGGTTCCTGTCGGACGTGGTGTGCGTGCCGTACGCGGAGCACATGCTCGTGCCGGTCCCGGCGGGCCTGCAGCCGGCGGCGGTGGCGAGCGCGTCGGACAACATCAGCGACGCGTGGCGCGCGGTCGCGCCGGCGCTCGCCGAGCGGCCGGGCGCGGACGTGCTGGTCGTCGGCGGCGCGGGGCCGGGCTCGATCGGCCTGTACGCGGCGGGGCTGGCGGTGGCGCTGGGGTCGGAGTCGGTGCTGTACGTGGACGCGGACGAAGCGCGCCGTCAGACGGCGGCGAAGCTGGGCGCGCAGACGCTGGCGGAGACGCCCAAGCGCGTGGGCCCGTACCCGATCACGGTGGACGCGGGCGCCGATCCCGACGGCCTGGCGCTGGCGCTGCGCTCGACCGCGGCGGACGGCACTTGCACGAGCACGGCGATCTACTTCGGCGAGCAGCCGTCGCTGCCGCTGCTGGAGATGTACACGAAGGGCATCACGTTCAAGACCGGCCGCGCGAACGCGCGCCCGGCGATGGGGCACGTGCTCGAGCTCGCCGCCTCGGGCGCGCTGCGTCCCGAGCTGGTGACGACGAGCGTCGTCGGCTGGGCCGATGCGGCGGACGCGCTGCTGGAGCGCGGCTGGACGAAGCTCGTGATCGAGCGCTGAGGCTCAGCCCGCTTCGGCCTCGGCGATTGCGCGCTCGAGCGCCGCGTGGCCCTCGTGGAGCGTTGGCTCGCCGTGCGACACGAGCACCCGCTCGATCGGCAGCTCGAGCAGCGGGCGCAGCAGCGCGGCGACGTCGGCGCGGTTGGCGCGCACGTCTTCCAGCCAGCTCTGCGGGCACACGCGCAACTCGCCGTTCGCGCTGCCGATCAGCCGGTCGCCGGCGACGAGCGTGGCGACGGCGGGCAGCCAGAACAGCGTCTCGCCGGCGCCGCGCAACGGCCGCTGCTCGACGCCCGCGGGCACGAAGTTCCACACGCGCGTGGTGTTCGCGCGGTAGCGCTCGGCGAGCTCGTCGCGGTCGCGGCGATGCCAGTGGATCGTCGTCAAGATGCTCACCGGCCGAGCGCCGATGCGCCGATCGAGCTGGTCCAGGAACCCGAGGCGCTCGGTGGAGGGCAGCAGTGGATCGATCAGCACGATCGTGTCGGGCAGTTCGTAGAGCACCGAGCCGACGATTGGATCCCAGTCGCTTGAGCTGCCCGGCTGCGCGTTTGGGTTCCAGTCCGGGTGCGGCGCGCTCCAGCGCAGCAGGCCAGGTGCGAGCTCGGTGAGTGGCGACGGGTCGATGCGTTCCAGACTAGCCACAGGTTCGACGCACGGCCGGCGACGGGAATACAGTTGGGCGCATAAGCCAGATCTACTTCCTGTCGATGGTGTTCGGGCTGCCGCTGGTGCTGCTCACGCTCGCGCTGATCGCCGGGCATTTCCACCGTGACGGATACGCCGAGCTACTGGACTGGAAGCCCACGCGTTCACCGGAGCGCGAAGTCGAGCTCGAGCTCGGCGACATTCAGCAGATGCTTGACGCGCAGAACAGGCACCGTCGGCGGCGGGGGGCACCGGAGCGGACGCTCGAAGAAGTGATGGAACGCACGCTGGGCTGAGACGCAAGTGCTGTACGCTCCGGGCCGTGACACCGGGTAACGCCAACTCGCCCGATGTCGACGCCGCCGTTGAGGCCGCCTCCAGGTGGCTCGTCTCCGAGCAGTCGGTCGACGGCGGCTGGGCGGAGCGAAGGGGCGAGAACCTCAGCTCCCTGAACACCGCGGAGGCGGTGCTCGCGCTGCTGCAGGTGAAGGATCGGCTCGCCGCGGCCGCCGCCGCGATTCAGCGCGGTGTGAGATTCATCGAGTCCAAGCAGCTGAACGGCGGCGAGCACGACGGCGCTTGGGCAAGAGAGGCCGGGGGGCTAATCCTGCCCGACGTCGTGCGCACGGGAGTCATCATCGAAGCGCTGGCCGAGGCCAGCCCCGCGGACAACCGCGACTCCGTCAGACGCGGCGTCGCCTGGCTCCGCCGAGTGCAGGACACGGCCGCCGGAGGCTGGGCGTTCCGGCCGGGTGAGCCCCCGGAGGTTCTGCCTACGTGCTTCGCGCTCTCGGGCCTGCTCGCCTCCTATAACGGCGACGACGGGGACGCGAAGGCCGTCCGTCTCGGGCTCGCATTCGTTTCGGGCAAGATCGACGGGAGCGGCGCCGTCGGGGAAGCCGACGCCCTGCAGGCGGTTCGTACCGCGTACGCGGCCTTCTGCCTGCAACGCGCTACGCGTCGCGAGCTGAACGTGCATCAATCCGCCGAGGCATCCGTGATCGCGTGGCTCGACCAGGAAGAGCATCGTCTGCAGGCGATCCAGGAGGCTGAGGTCGTGGTCCGCGTCGGTCCGGACCGCCAGCCCGCGAACGGCGACTACGTGTTCGTGTTCATGACCGAGGCACTGGTCCTGCGGGTGCTCAGCGACGCAGATGCCGCCCACCGGTCGGGCCCGCTCGCGACCAGCGCGCTGCAGATGCTCTGGACGGGTCGCGACCAGAGTAGCGGCGGGTTCTATGGCCGGCGCCGCACGTCGTGGGCGACGGCGCGGGCGGTACACGCCCTGACGGCGTCGCACGCCAGCACCGTCGAGCCGCTGCGAAGGAGCGTGCCGCCGCTGGCGCCGTACCTGATACTGGCACTCCTGGTCCTGCTCGTGGCGGCCGTCGTCGTGCTCTCGCTGGCCCACGATCTCGGCGTGGTCAGCGCCGCGCTGTTCATCTTCGTCGCGCTTGCCGCCCTCGTCGCCTACGGCCTCATCTCAGAGAACACGTTTGCGCGCCTGGTCGATCGGCTGCTCGGCGTCTTTGACACGGGCCGACCAAGCTAGTAGGTGCGAGCCGAGCACAGTCGGCTACGGTTCTGTCATGTCCTCCAAGGCAACGTCTCCTCTCGCGGGCGGTCCAGCGGCGCGATTGGACGCCGCGATCGACACCGTCATCTTCGATGCCGAGGGAGTCGTCGTCGATACAGAGCCGGCGTGGGATCTCGGCCAGCAGGAGTTCCTACAACGTCGAGGCATCGCGTACGACCGCGAGATCATCAAGCCGCTGCTCACGGGACAGTCGCTGCTCGACGGCACGGCCGTTCTGAAAGCCCGGTTCGGCCTGGACGGCGACATCGAGTCCCTGGCCGCCGAGCGGGCGGCGACCGTGCGCGGCGCGTTCGAGTCCACGGTCGACTTCATGCCCGGCTTCCTCGCGTTCTTCGGCCGCCTGCCCGCCGGCTACAAGCGGTGCATCGCGACGGCGATGCCGCCGGAGCTCCTCGAGCTGATCGACTCGCGCCTGCATATCCGCGAGATGTTCGGCGGCCACGTGTACACGCTCGCCGATGTCGGTAACCGCTCAAAGCCCGACCCGAGCCTGTTCCTGTACGCGGCCGAGTCACTCGGCTCCCCTGCCTCGGCCTGTGCCGTGATCGAGGATTCTCCATACGGGATCGAGTCCGCCCACCGCGCCGGGATGACGGCAATCGGTCTGACGAGCACCTACGACGCGGAGCTGCTGTCCGATGCCGACATTGTGATCGCCTCGTTCGACGAGCTGGGACTCCCCGACTGACGGTGGGTCAATTCGCATTGTGGCGTCTATTCCGCTAATCTGGCGCCGTCTTGTAAGCCGAGCGAGTGGAAGAATCGAGAGGGGGCGACTCGATGGCGTTGGATGGAGCCGCGTCGCGGGACGAAGCCAAGTGGCAGGTGGTGAGAAAGCAGGGAGCCACGTGTGCGCAGCGCGGCGAGCTGAGCAAGGCACGGGACCTGATCGCCGAGGCGGTCGACCTGTATCGCGCCACGGGTGAGACCTCGCAGCTGGCCGATCTCCACGCAGAGCTCGGTGACGTGTACCTCGAGCTCGGGCACCTGGACGACGCGATCGTCTGCTTCAAGCAGACGCTCACCATCAGTCAGGAGCACCATGACGGGACGATCATCGCCGGCGCACACCGGCGGCTTGGCGTCGCCTATCAGGAAAAGGGCGACTTTGAGCGCGCCGACGAGAGCTATCGCGAGGCCGATCGGCTGCTGGACGCGCACGGCGACCAGGGTGAGCGGGCCCTGCTGCACCTGCACTGGGGTTCACTGCTCGAGGACCTTGCACGCTTCAAGAAGGCGCGTGACGAGTATGAGCTCGCGCTTGGGATCTTCCAGAGCAAACACGATGCGTCGGGTGAGGTCGTGGCGCGCAGACGACTTGCGTCGGCGCTGCAACAGCTCGGCGCGCTGACGGACGCCGAGCAGGAGCTGTACTTCGCCAAGGCGCTGCTCGAACGCCAGGGTGGGACGGACAAGCCGGAGCTCATAGAGGTGCTGAACCTCCTCGGTGGCGTGCTCGAGGACCAGGGACGCACCGCGGATGCACTCGAGCTGTTCAGAGAGGCCCACGGTCTGGCCGATTCACTGGGCATCGGCCCCGCCAAGGTGGAGAGCCTCCGACGCATGGGCTCGGCGCTGGCGGTTCGCGGTGACCTGGATGAGGCAGCGGACCGCTACCGGCAGGCGATTGACATATGCAGGCAGCTCGACGATAGAAAGGCGCTGTCGGAGATTTACGGTGACCTCGGAGAGGTCCACGTGGAGCGGGGCAATCTCGACGAAGCGATCAAGGTCTTCAAGGAAGCCGAACGACTCGACCACGACGATCCGCTCGGGTTCGCGCTGGCAAAGCGGCGACTTGGGGAGGCATACCAAGAGAAGGGTGAGTACAAGCGCTCGGAGGAGTACTACTCGGAAGCCGACAGCCTGCTTGAGAACCTCGACGATGACGGCGAGCGCGCGGTGCTGTACACGGCGTGGGGGTCGCTCTCGCAGGAGCGAGGGCAGGTGCGCGACGCGCTGGCGCGCTACCGCCAGGCACTGGCGATCAACGAGAGTCAGCGGCATGCCCTCGGCGAGGCCGTCTGCCGGAGACACATCGGCTCGGCGCTACACGATCTCGGACGTCTCGACGATGCCAGCGAGGAGTTGCGGCGCGCGAAAAGCCTGTTCGAGCAACAGGGAGGCGAGGACAAGCCAGAGTTGATCGAGGTCGGAAACTGCTTGGGCGCCGTCCTTAAGGACCAAGGCCGCACCAGCGAAGCGCTCGAGCTCTTTCGCGAAGCCCACAACTTGGCGGACCGCCTCAGCATCGGGCCGGCCAAGGTCGAATGCCTTCGCTGCATGGGCTCCGCGCTTTCGGCCTGCGGGAGCCTGATCGAGGCCGAAGGTCGCTACCGCGAGGCGATCGAGGTGTGTGGCGATCTCCGCGACGAGGTGGCGCTCTCAGCGCTTTACGGAGAGTTCGGCGATGTGCTCGCCGAGCAAGGTCGAGTCCGCGAGGCGATCGATGCATACAAGAACTCGCTTTCGCTGGATCAAGACCACCACGACGTCATCGGTCTCGCCCTGGCGAACCGCAGGCTCGGTTCGGCCTACCAACGTCGCGGCGATCACGATCGCGCGTTGGACTATTACGCCGACGCGGAGCGACTGTTGCAGCAGCTGGAGGACGACGGCGAGCGTGCACTGCTCTACCTGCAGCGCGGATCCCTCTACGAGGACCAAGGCAAATATTCGCTGGCGCTGTCCGAATACGGGCGCTCGCGCGGGAAGTACGAGGACCAGCGCAGCCCGCTCGGCGTGGCGGCGGCTCGCCGGCGAGAAGGCTCTGCCCAACTGCAACTCGGCAGGCTCACTGACGCCGAGGAGAGCGCCAACCAGGCACTGGACCGCCTGCAGGGAGCAGATGACAAGCCGGAGCTCGTAGAGTGCCTGAACCTGCTCGGCGCGGTTAGACGTGCACAGCGACGCCTCGAGGAGGCGCATGAATTGCACTCGCGGGCGCTGGCGATCGCTGAGAGCCTGAACCTGCAGCCAGCGCGCGCTAGTTCCCTGCGTCACCTTGGACTCGCCCTCGCCGACCGTGCCGGTGAGGGCCCGCGGCTCGCGCTCGAACGCCTGGAGACGGCGCTTGGCATCTGCGAGCAGCTGAACGACGAGGTGGCGTGCTCCGAGCTCCACGACGACATCGCCGACGTGTGCCTGTCGCGTGGCGACATCGACGAGGCGGTGATCCACTACGAACGCGGCCTGCGCATCGCGCGCAAGCTCGACCGGCACGCGCTGACCGCCGACATCTTGCTCGGTCTGGCGCGCTGCAGCCGGCAAAAGGGCAAGCTCGATGGCGTGCGCGTGCATCTACACGAAGCGCGGTCGATGATCGAGCAGGTCGACAGCAGCCGGCCTCGGCAGGCGCGGCTGTGGCTGGAGCTTGCGCAGATCGATCAAGACGAAGGCAAGGACGACGCCGCAATCGAAGGGCTCGAGAAGGCGCTGGGCGCCTTCCGTGACTGTAACGACACGGCAAACGCGCTCGAATGCCATCGATTGCTTCTGGCCGCGTACACGCGCCGCCGCGACTTTTCCCAGGCGGGGCTACACCTCTCGGAGGGGCTTGAGCTCGAAAGCAACGTGCGCGCGCTGTGGGCGGTCATGCTCAACCAGCTGCATCCGTCGATCCGGGACGCCTCGCAGGCGGCGTTCGCCGAAGGTCGCTTTGGGAGTGGCGTGCTCGAGGCGCTGAAGGTCTGTGAGCGCGAGTTCCGCACGCGCGTGAACATCCCCGGTCGACCGAAGATGTCCGAGGTCGTGACCAAGTGCCTGGACGAGCAGCGGCGCGGCGGCATCGCCCCATGGACGGAGGTGGAGCACCTCAACGGGTTCAGAACCATGTGCATAAGCGCCTTCGGTGCGTGCCGCAACCCGCTGGCGCACAACCAGCTGCCCATGAACGCCAGCCAGGCGTTCGCGTGGCTTGGGGTTGCGCATCTGATGATGACGCTCATGGATGCGCCCGCGAGCACAGACGAGGATGCACCGCACATCGAGGACTCGGCATCCGATTCGAACGGCATGTCCTCGCCAGTCTCGGCGCAGAGCGACACCCTCCAATCAGCCTGATACCGCGGGGCCCGGTGCACGCGCATGACGATCAGAGGCAAACTCGTGGCACATGCCAGCCAGCTCGCAAGTGACGCGGCGAGCGCCGCTGTCGACCGGGTGCGGCAGGCGGGCGCCAGATATCGCGGTCTGCGCTCAGTCTTCGAGGAGGAATCCGTGCCGATCACGATCGAGAACCTTCTAGCCGGCCTCATTGCCGCGGTGAAGGTTGACGAACACGAGGAGGACCGCTCGGCTCGAGACGTCTTCACGACTGCACGCAGTCGCCGGCGACGCCTTGGGCTGCTGTCATTCGGCGCCGGCCCACTCGTGGGAGTGGCTACCCACGTCGTCGACCTCTACTGCGATACGGCGATCGTCTGCGATCTCGCCGATCTGCACTCACTCGAGCTGACCGAGCGCCAAATCGGCGCTCACATGCTCACCCTGTGGGGGATCATGGAGAGCCTCGAGGAGGCCGAGGCAGTAATGGCCGGGACCAGCGCGCTGTCGCTGATGTCGATCATCAGTAGAGACATCCGTGCAGACGTAGCCGGGCGCGCCCCGGACAAGCTCAGCAAGCGCGCCGCGATCCAACTGCTTGCTGGCGCACGCGACGTTGTGGGCGATGCGCGCGAGGCCGTGGGCGCCGGCAGTGCCGGCGGCATCGTCTTCAGCGGACACAAGACCAAGCAGCTCATCAAACGCGCCGAGCTCGAGTTCGGCATCCGAGGCAACCCAAACCAGCGCAGATCAATGTCCGCTTGAGCGACCCCAGTGCGCTCGGGGCCCAAGTGCTCTGACGTTGCGCGGCGACCGGAGGGCCTACCCCGCGGCGGCTACGTAGCCGCGTTCGCTCGCGCGCCGCTGGGCCGCCTGCGCGCCGGCGAGATCGCCGCGGTCCGCCAGCAGCATCCCGAGAAAGTGTGCCGCCCCGCCGCTACCGCGCTCGTCAGCACGTGCGAACGCGGCCTCAGCGCCCAGCGTGTCATTAGATTCGAGGCAGAACACGGCAAGATTGAAGGCGCAGTCGGCCTGCCCTAGCTCGTCCCCTCGCGCGAACGCCTCTCGTGCGCCAGCGATATCTCCGCCATCTCTGAGCAGCTGCCCCAGATTGAACGCAGCGTTGGCGTGGCCGCCTTCTGCGGCCACGCGATAGAGCGCCGCGGCGCCAGCGAGGTCGCCGTCCTTGTCGCGGAGCACGCCAAGACAGAACGTGGCCTGCACGTCGCCCCGCGCTTGCCCGCGGTGCAGGGCGTCGATCGCGGACTCACGGTCACCGCGGCGGGCGAGGATCACACCTAGATTGGTTGCACCTCCGGCGTGCCCGGCGTCATCAGCGCGACCATACGCCGCCATCGCTGAGTCTTCCTCGTGCAACGACTCCTCAAGCAGGACCCCGAGATTGTACGAGCCCTCTGCATCGCTTCGCTCATCAGCCAGCGTCAGCCACCTGTACGCCGCCGCCACGTCACCGCGCTTGGCCTCCAGCACTCCAAGCCGCCAAGCGGCGCCAGGATGTCCGAGCTGATCGGCACGACGATATGACGCGGCTGCTCCGTCGAGATCGCCCTGCTGGGCGAGCATCTGGCCCCGTTTGAGAATGTCGTCCGCCGCTAGCGCATCGTCGGCCATGAGCAAGCCCGCTTCTCCTCTACACGTCAGGACAATGCCTGAGGTGCTCTGTGCATCTGTTCCAAAAAGACCTTCATGTTCGAGGGCTTGGCCTTCCGGTTGGCAATAGAGGCGGCAACGATCTGCAGATCTAGTGCGTAGGAATTGGCGTCCTCGCCCCCGAAGGTAACGCGCTTCGGAGCACCGAGCCACGTCTTCGCGATCTTGACGGAGGCGAGGTCGGACCTGTCGAGCGTAAAGCCAACCAGCCGGCCAGTGGATTCTGAGAGCCTTTCCTGATCCCGCATGCCGTCGATGACGAGGCCGAGCACCCGGCCGCAGGTCAATACGATTTGGCCAGTGCCGGAGATGCGTTCGCGCGCGGCCAGTAGCACGATGCTACCGACCACAAATCGCCATGAGCTTGGCTCTTGACGACCGCTCGGGCTCAGCAGGAGACGCGCGTTACGGCCATTGACGGTCGTGCGATCAATGCGTAGCCCGAGGTCGCGATCCACATGCTCGCTCTCGCCTGAATCCAGTGCATAGGCCCTCATCTGCAGCGCCATTCCAACCCCCAATCGACTTCTCTTTTCGCTGTCTTACTGCATGTAAAGTGACGCTGTGACTGCTCAGCGGATACGTCCGAACCGGCCACAGCTAGACATCCTGCCCCGTTGAGGACGCCAGCGTCGTCCATCTGCGCCCGCCCTTCTACGAGTTCAGCAGCCGGGCCTTGGCTGCTTCGAACTCAGACTCTGAAAGCACACCTGAGTTGCGCAGCGCAGCCAGCTCCTTTATTTCAGCCGCCGTGCCGCCCACAGCAACCGCGGCCAGCCCTTCACGCGTCGCGTCATCTGCTTCCTGGTTCATATGAACGACAGCGAGCGCGGTGAGCTTGTAGATCGCGAGAAAGCCCTTCGCCTGCTGTCTGGAAACGACCGGAATGGTCGGGAACACCTGAAACTGATTCCCGTCGGGCGTCCTGAAGATGGGACGACCACCGAGCTTGGCCTCTAGGTCCAAGCCTCCATCGAGCGGCCAGAATTCATCGCTGGCGATCGCCGTAAAGACCCTACCTTGCTTTGCGTAACGCAGCCAGTGGGTAGTGATCATCAGCACGCCGCCCTCAGCGAGGCCATGACGTACACGCATTGCCGTAATCAGGCGCTCGTCAGGAGCAGCGGTTTCAATCCCCTGAAGCAGCTGCCCGCAACCCTCGGGCACAACACCGAAAAGCTCGTGTGCAAACAGCTTCTTCAGATGAGGGTTGTCGGTGTCGAAGCGCTGAAGGACACCGTCCGTTGTCGCCCCTTGCGATGACGTAGCCATAGTTGCCCCCGTTCTCTTTCTCGGAATCTCACTGGCGCAGATCCTAGCCGAGCGATTGCGAACATTGCAAGCCCTGCCTGTCGCGGTAACGCTTCCAGAATCAGGGCTCGCTCAGGCTGCTGGAGTGTTGCGACGCTAGCCGAGTATTCAGAGGTATTCGCCACCTCGGAATCCGACCCTTGCAGCCCGTGCGACGACGGCGAGGACGCGGCAACCGAGCGCAACTCGTCAACTACCGGCCGCCCCGCGCGTGCCCACTCCGAGCTCTCCCGGTACCCCAGGAACCGCCGCGTCCGCAGCCCACGATCGACCTCCGCACGCAGCTGCGCCAGGTCGCCCTCCTCACGCGCCGCCACCAACCGCACGTGTCGCTCAACGTCATCGTGGCGGTCGGCCGCGGAGGCCACGATCTCCCGGAGCACCTCGGGCGAAAGGTCGCGCACGACAGCCCCGAGATCCGGCACCGACACGCCGCACCCGTGTCGCACAGAACCGAGCCCAACCGCGAAGGGCCGTCACGACGCAGTCACACGATCCGCGAAACCCAGGGCGGCTCACACCGCCGCCTGCGCCTCAACCCAAAACCACCGGATTTGCAGGCCCTTAGTAAGGGGTGAGCGATGGGGCTCGAACCCACGACCGCCTGGACCACAACCAGGAGCTCTACCAACTGAGCTACGCCCACCACGGGATGCGAACCCGCAGTTTAGCGCCCGTGCTGGCCGCCTGGCCCGTCGCCCGCGCGCAGCTCGCGTTCGGCAAGCGCAAGGCTCTCGCTCGGCGCGAGCCCACTGGCCCGCGCCGCGACCTCGCGCCACGCCGCGAGCAGCGCCGCGGGGTCCTCCCCCAGCAACGAAGCAAGCTGGACGCCAAGCGCCAGCGGGTCGGCGAGCGGCGCCCCAGCCGGCTGTGAGGCACTGGCCGCCGCCGAGCGCGGCACCTCCGCCGCCACGGCCTCCGACATAGCAACGGCCGCTGGCTGCGCCACGGCCACCGCCACCCCCCCAGCCAAAGCCTGCTTGGCCTCAGCCAGCAGCCGCTCGGTGACATCCACGCTCTGCCGTTCGGCCGCGCGCCACCCCCGCCCCATGGTCAGCTGATCCATCCCGAGCTGTGGTCCCTCGAGGATCGTCAGCCGGGCCTGATCGGTGCGCCACTTGCGTTCGCCGACTTCGACGAACTGTTCGCTCACCCACGGCGCGACGACCGCGCCGAGCTCCTGCCCGGAGAGGTTGAAGCGGCAGACGTTGTGCGGGAACTGGCGCAGCTCGATGTGGTACATCGACTAGAAGGCTTGCACGTCGGCTCCCGCGACGGTATGCCCCGCCTCGCCCAGCCGCGCGCGCATGATCTGCACGGCCTCGGGGTTGCAGTCCATCAGCACGTAGTGGCGGCCGAGCTGCGCGGCGACGGCGCCGAGCGTGCCGCTGCCGGCGAAGCAGTCGAGGCACCAGTCGCCGGGGCGCGTCGACGCGCGCACGATGCGCCGCACGATGCCCTCGGGCTTCTGCGTGGGGTAGCCGGTCTTCTCGTGTCCGTTGGTGGGCACGATCGTGTGCCACCAGACGTCGGTTGGGAGCTTGCCTCTGGCGGCCTTCTCGGGGGTTACGAGACCGGGCGCCATGTACGGCTCGCGGTCGACCTCGGCGGAGTCGAAGAAGTACGCGGCGGGGTCCTTGACGTAGACGAGGATCGTGTCGTGCTTGGCGGGCCAGCGGCGCTTGGTGCGCGCGCCGTAGTCGTACGCCCAGATGATCTCGTTGAGGAAGCACTCGCGCCCGAAGATCTCGTCGAGCAGCAGCTTGCAGTGATGTGCCTCGCGATAGTCGATGTGGAAGTACAGCGTGCCCTCGCGCGCGAGCAGCCGATGCGCCTGCTCGAGGCGCGGCGCGAGAAACGCGAGGTAGTCGTCGAAGCAGTCGCTGTAGCTGGACTGCGCGAGCAGCCGCGTGCTGTAGCGCCGGCCCTGGAAGCCGGTGCGCTCGCCGTCGGCGTCGCGCGCCACCTGCAGCGTCCTGCGCGCCTGCAGCTTGCCGGTGTTGAACGGCGGGTCGACGTACACGAGCTGGAAGGACCCGGACGCGAACGCGGGCAGCAGCGCGAGGTTGTCGCCGAGCAGGATCTGATCGACGCCGGGGGTCTCGCTCGCGTCGCTCACCGCACAGAGACTACGTTCGCGCCCCGATGGAGCGCGCGGGCTCAGCCCGAGCGCACGAGCTCGACCCACTGGTAGCTGCGCCCGCACAGGCTCTGCCAGCGCGAAGGCGCCGCCACGCGCAGCGTGCCCTGCGGCGCGGCGCCCGCGGGCGTGAGGAAGATCGCGTCGAGCACGGCGGCGCCGCCGTCGCCCGGCGCGAGCGTGACCCCCGGCCGCGTCACCCACACGCTGTGCGCTCCGGCGGCGAGCCGCACGCGGATCGGCGGCACGGTGTCGGGCACGAGCGAGTTGCCGTCGAGCTGCCCGGCGATCGACGCGATCCGCACCCCGTCGACGCTGAGCCCGACGGTGGGCATGATCTGGCCCTGCACCCACACGTCCCAGGCGCCGGACGCCGGCAGCGTGAAGCTCGCGGACAGCCGTCCGGGCGTGCTCATCACGAGGCCCTTGCGCTCGTGCCCCCAGCGGGCCGGGTGCGAGCTGCGGGCGAGCGAGATCCTGACGAGCTCGGGCGCTGGTGCGGCGACCAGCTGCTCGCCGGCGCCGGCCTGCCGCGCGAGACTGCCGATGCGTTCGCACTGCAGCGCGGGCGAGCCGGAGAGCCCGACGTGCACGGCGGCCGCGGGCGCGCCCGCGCGCCGGCCCCACACCTGGTAGTAGGAGCCCTGCCACAGCAGCCGGTACGCGGCCGGCGGGCGCGTGGCGGAGGGATCGCGGCGGGTGACGATCAGCGGGTAGGCGAGCAGCGCGCTCGGCGCCACCCTGTTGAGGTCGACGGGGTCGCCGTAGCCGCCGGCCGCCGACGCGACGGCAGGCGGCGGGTAGACGAAGTCGGGCCCGCCGACGTCGAGGTCGCGCAGCTCGTACATCGAGTATTCGTCGAAGTCGGTGAACAGCGTCGGGCCTCTGCCGGCGAAGCGCGAGTCAAGCGAGGCGAGCTCTTCGTAGCGCGCGCTCGGCGCGAGGTCGGAGCTGTGGTACTGCAGCGCGTCGGAGGCGAGCACGCCGCCGGCGAGCGCGAGGCTGAGCAGCGCGGCGACCGGGCGCCACGCGCGCGGGCGCGGCGCGGCCAGCAGCGCGGCGACTCCCGCCCACGCCAGCAGCGCGACCAGCGGCGAGCTCAGCACGAGCGTCTTGGCGTCGGCCCACGTGGTCACCGACTCGCCGACGACGAGCGACGCGAGCAGCATCAGCGCGAGCCAGGCGGCCAGCGCGTACGCGCGCAGCCGCAGCAGGTGCACGGCGCCGAGCACGACCGTGACGAGCGCGATCGCGACCAGCACGTGGGTGGCCAGCAGGCTCGCGCCCGCGGGAGCGAGCTTGTAGCTGCCGTTTAGCCAGATGCCGAGCACCTGGATGAGGCGCAACGGCGTGTGCAGGTTCCCAGAGTTGGTGGTCGAGGCGATCGCGCCGGCGACCCGCAGAGCGCCAGACAGTTCGGCCCACGTCGGCCAGGCGGCGATCAGCAGTACGGCCGCTGCGACGCCCACGAGCGCCAGCGCGCCCCGAGCGCGCTGGCGTCGGGCGCGCAGATCGCCGGCGAGCACGACCGCGAGCACGGCCACGGCCGCGAGCGCCCACGCGCCGAACGCGAGCCCGAGCGCCGAGACGCCGGCCGCGAGCGCGAGCGCGAAGGGAACGGCGCGAGCGGGTGCTCGACCGAGCCAGTGGCGATGGGCGGCGACGAGCGCGCCGAGCGTGAGCATCATCGGCAGCGTCGTGATTTCCTTGACCGAGCCGAACAGCTCGTAGGCGTAGACGAGCGCCGGCAGGATCACGGTCAGGGCGGCCAGCGCGGCCCATGCGCCGCCCAGCCCGATGCGCCGCGCGAGCAGCCACGCCGGCCCGGCGGCGGTGGCGAGCATGAACGCGTTGAACGGCTGGAAGGCCCAGATCAGCGGCAGCCGCAGCAGCGACGCGCTGCCGCCGAACAGCGTGTCCGCGCCGGATGGGTAGCTGGTGTTGTAGTAGTCGTTGATGAACTCGCCGTAGGAGTTGCGCAGGTCGAGGTGCGCGTAGTGCATGCCGTGGCGGATCAGGAAGTCGGCGCCGAGCATGTGCACGGCGGAGTCCGCGAGCGTCATGTAGGAGGAGAAGCTCGCGCGCCCGGCGACGAGCACGGGTGCGAGCGCGATCGCGTAAGCGAGCACCGGCACGGCCACGAGCCACGGGCGCTGCAGGCAGCGCCGCGCGAGGCTTCGTGCCCTCCCCCACGCCAGCGCGAAGCCGGCGAGCGCGAGCGCGGCCATCAGGTACGGCGTCGCGGGAGCGATGAGGTAGACGTACGCGCTCAGCTGCGAGAGCGCGACCAGCGCGGCGGCGCCGACGCTCAACAGCAGCGGCGCCGGCAGCCAGCCGCCGCTGCAGCGATCGACCGCCAGCCCGGCGCCCGCGCACAACACCGCCAGCACGCACGGATAGAGCAGCGCGGTCGCAAGGAACATCTATGCCCCCGGCGTGATTCGAACACGCGACCGTCGGATTAGAAGTTGCTACAAAGATCGCCGTCTTGGCTCTGTAGAGCCATTTCCGTGGTCCCGATATGTCCCGAGATGACCTCAGAACTGCGGAGGTCGGGACATCATACGAGACATGTCCCCCGGGACATCCCGGGACATGCCGTTCGGATTCGATCCTAAGAGGCTGGCATTTGCAGGGAAAACAGCAGCGAATAATTCGACCCTCGGATTGATGCCTGGCGGGCTCCTGCGTCTCACCCATGCACGGGGTGGCCCCGCGGACCCGCGCGGTTCGGGCCACTCTACGCCCGGTCCCTTGTTCGATCGGGTAGCCGGCCGACGACAGGGCCAGCGCCCCGGCCCACGGCGAGATGATCGGACGCTGCATGATTGACACCCGCCAGCGTTGACGCCGACTTCGCCGCCAGCCCCCTACACCCACGCCCAAGTCGGGTCGGATCCGTCGCTCGCGACCCCCGCCCGCGGCGTTCGCTCGTCACAGAATAGGGGTCTTACGCGATTCCAGTACATGACCGAAGCATTTCGTCAGGACCACCTGTGGCGTTGAGCGCCGACGAGTTCGCCGCGCTCTATGACCGTCACGCGGAGGCGATCTTGGCGTTCCTGGTACGGCGCACCTGGGAGCCGGAGGTGGCGGTGGACATCCTGGCTGAGACGTTTGCTGTGGCGCTCGAGGGCCGTCGTCGCTTTAGCGGTGACGACGACGAGGCTGCCCGGGCATGGCTGTATGGCATCGCCCGCAACCTTCTGGCCGACCACTTCCGGCGGAGCGGCGTGCAGCGACGCGCCCTTGTGCGTCTCGGGATCGAGCTGCGCCCGTTGACGGACATCGAGTACGAGCGCGTTGAGGAGCTCGCTGGATCGCGAAAGCTGCGCGAACACGTCGCCGAGAAGCTCGAGGCGCTGCCCGTCGACCAACGCGAAGCGGTGCGCCTGCGCGTGGTCGAGGAACAGGGCTACCAGGCGCTTTCCCAAACGCTCGACATCAGCCAGGACACCGCCCGTGCCCGGGTCAGCCGCGGCCTGCAAGCGCTTCGCGTCGCCATCGATGCCGTAACAGCCGAGAACTCACTCCAGAGGAGCACCGACCATGCCTGACACCACCGACCGGTTCGACGATCTGCCCATCTTGCAGGAGCTGCGCAGCGACCTGATCGCCGCCGCACGCGACCAAGAAGCCAACCGTCACGCGGTGGCCGCCGTGCGGTGGCTGTCGCGTCGGATGAACGCGTCGGTGATGGCGGTGGCGTTTGTGCTGGCGGGCGGAGCGATCGCGGTGGCCGCCACGGGTGTGCTGAATGGCAGCCCCGTGAAGCGCCAGGGGCCCGCGGCCCCGAACGCGGGCATCGGTGTACCCGCCCCGGGAGGGTCGCGCCTGCTGGCGCTGAGTGCAGCCGACCCGCAGGGCGGCCTACCGTGGGGCATGCGGCTCGTGCACACGACCCGTGGAGAGATCTGCGTGCAGATTGGGCGCCTCGACGACGGCCAGCTCGGCCAGCTCGGTATAGACGGCGCCTTCCACGACGACGGGCGCTTTCATCCGCTCGCCCCGGACGTCCTGCCCGAAACCAGCGACAGTGGCGACGTCAGCTGCAACCTTGCTTCGGCGCCGATCAGGATTGGCAGTTGGGCAGACGGGGATCGCAGCGCGGCGCCTTCGCCCGAACGCAGCAGCTTCAAGCCCACAGCCGCAGATCTGCGATCGATCTCATGGGGGCTGCTCGGACCACACGCCGTGAGCCTCACCTACCATACCCCTGCAGGTGTAGTGACCCGTCCGGTGGCCCCTGGGACAGGTGCCTACCTGGTCGTCGGCGAAGTCAGCCGTGCGCTCTCCTCGATCAACGGCGGCGGGGAATTGGTGGGATCGATCTCGGGACACGAGGTCGCCGCCGGATTCCACGGCGGGGTGGGCGGTGTGATCGCGGCGACCTTTAGGTTCGGCTCGTTCACGTGCTCGATCGGTAACCTCGTACCGGGAACCACACGCTGCCCGACGTACCACCCGACCCCTGAAAGCCGCATCGCGCCGACACGGGACCTGAACATGCCAGTGCAGGTCACGCTCAGAACACAGCCGCGCGCCAGCTGCAGCGCGGCCTACCTGGCCAATCCCTGCTACCGCGCCGAGATCCGGTTCAAGGCGCCGTTCGCGGTGAAGAGCGCCGGCAGCGAATACTTCGTGCAGGCCAAATCGAGCTGCGCCCACGCCCGCGCCAGCAGCTGGTCGTTCACCAATGACATCCACCAGGGTCAAACGGTCCGCACCGAATCATCAGGACTGTTCAACTGCACCTCCGACGAATTCAAGGTCCAATACATAAGAGACTTCAACAACAGCCACCCCTCGGGGATCGTAGGGACAGCGACCCTGCACGCGGCCGCTGGCGGCTAAAGGAGGGATTGACAAAGCAGCTAGCCAACCCCGGGCCTACTCGAATAGGCGGATCTTGCCGCACCGCCATGCCCCGCGGCGCCTGGCTCCGACCGGCTGAGCCGACAGGAGATCTCAGCGATCTGGGGGTTCGTGCGCGCCGCGTGAGCGGTCGGGCGGGTCGAGCAGGTCACGTGAGCGCAGTGGGTTCAGGATGTCGCGCATACGGTCGAGCACCGCGTGATCCTTGGGACGATCAGCTGTCGTCTTGGATCTCGGGATCATCTCGGCCGAGGCGACCGGCACCACAACCTCAGCACCCTCCAGCCGCTCGCGGGTCGCGGTCTGGGCGATCTCGTCATACCAGTCCGTGCCGTAGGGCGTCAGGACGATGTCGATATCTCCGTGGGGCGTCGTGAGGTCACCCAGACCTGGCTGCGAAACGTGCGCCAATCGATGCCGCCCGGAGGCCTGAAGCCGTCGGGATACCGAACCGGGTCCGCACGGAAGCCCGCCTCGAGCTCCTCCAGCGCGTCGGCCAGCCGCGAGAGGTTCTCCTTCGAGACGCTCGCGCATGCGAACGTGGGTAGCGAGCACATACTGCTCGGGCTGCTGCGTGAACGAGACGGCCTGGCCGGTCAGGTGCTCAGCGACCTTGGCGTCGACGTCGAGACCGTACGCACACAAGTCGCCGCAATGGCGACCGGCGACGTGCCGCGGACGATTCCGCTCGCGGCCGGGGCCAGGAGGGTGCTGGAGCACGCGGTGCGCCAGTCGCTCCAGTTCGGGCATGACTTCATCGGCACGGAGCACCTGCTCCTGGGCCTGCTCTCCGTGACCGATGCGGGCGGCGCCGAGATACTGCAACGTGCGGGCGTGAGCTACGAGACCGTGCGGGGCGAGATCGCGCAGCGTGCCCCGGGTGTGTCGAGCACGCGATCGGCGGGGCCGGCAGCGACCGCACCTGGAGATGTCCCCGCGAGGTCCCGCGAGATCCACGCGAGGCGACGCTCCTGGGTCTGGCCCGCAGGTTCCCGGATGTGGACCTGTCGAACGTGCACATCCCGAAGGAGCGAGCGCGCAAGGACCGCTGGCTGTACGCCGTCGGGTTCGAGGGCCAGCAGCAGGAGCGTGAGCCCACTTGGGCGGAGGTCTCTCCTCTGACGCCGAGGTTGTAGGCGGTCAGGGGGACGCCCGGCGACAGGAAGCGCGAGGGCGGCTCTCGCCCGGCGCGGACACCCGCATTGTGGTCTCCTTCGGCGTGAACGACACGACGATCGACGACGGCGTGCAACGCGTCGAGTCCGAGCGCTCCTGCGGAGCCCTGGACGACATCTTGGAGCGAGCCGGAGCCATCGGACTGCCGGCGCTTGTCGTAGGTCCCGCGGCCGTCAACGACGCCGAGCAGAATCGGCGCATCCAAAGCCTCTCGGTCGCGTTCGGCGAGATGCGCGCCTCGCAGGGAGCGCCGTTCCTCGGCGTCATCGAGCCGCTGCTGGCCTCCGACGCGTGGAGCGAGCAGGTTGCTAGCGGAGACGGCGCTCATCCGGGAGCCGCAGGCTATGAGGCGTTCGCACGGCTTGTCCTCGCGGGCGGATGGCTGGGCTGGCTCGCGGATCAGCCGACACCCGTCGACGGCCGGCCCCCGGGTAGGAGATGACTCCCGAGCGGGCACGTGCCGAAGCCAGGCCCAGGACCTGCCTGGGCGTCTACGTTCTGGCGGCGACGAGGCGCACCGCAGCCTGAACGGCGCTGCGCGGGCTGCTCAGAACCATCCGGCCGCTCTGAATAAGCGGCGCGGCCGGGGCCATCGACGCTTGCGCGAGGACCACGACCTCGATCGTCGGGTCCAGCCGGTCGGCGGCTTCCGCGACACCGCGGAAATACCCCGCGATGTCGCCTCGCTCAAACAGGCTCCAGACCCCAAAGCACGGCGCATCCACCAGGGCGATTTCCCTGCCCGCTTGCGACGCGACTTCCTCGAGCAGCGCTCGTGTCGGAGCGAGCGTGCTCTCCAGGGCCGCGACGACACCGATCTGGGAGCCGCTGCGCACGGCGATCTCGGCCATCGGCCGGTCAACGCGCAGGACATTCACGCCACCGCCAGCCGCGCAGCGCTCGGCGACACCGCCGAGCGTCGAGCACGTGCAGATCACGACACTCGCCTCGCGGTCAGTGAGATCGCTGATGGCGGCGCTCAGTTGATCACTCAGGCTCTGATCGTCGGTGCCATGCAGCCGCGCTTGGTCGAGCAGGTCGGGGCGAACCGCGTGCACGTGACCCCGAGTCGCGTCGACGTCCTCGACGAGGGCGCCAAAGGTTTCGACATGGCTCTCGGCTGTGTGCAGGAATCCGATCACGGACACGACGCAAGAATCCCACAGCCAATGCGGTTCCTGCTGCGAGGATAAACAGACACGTGGGAGAATGCCGCGCAATGCGTTCCCGGCTCACGCACGTTGACCCCAATCGCCGACGCAGTCTGTTCAGCCGCGCCTACGCCGCGTTCTCGGGCACCCGCCTGGGAAGGCTCATCTCGACGAAGCTCGTCTGGAAGATCGACCCTAACCTGTTGCGGGTGACTCAGGGGCGGCTCGGCATGGGCCTCGTCCTCCCGACCGCTCTGCTCGAAACCCGCGGCGCGAAGAGCGGCGCACTACGGCGCAACGCGGTCATCTACTTCCACGACGAGGACCGCGTCACGATCATCGCCTCCAAGGCGAATCGCACTATCCCGATCGTCCAGCTCACCGTAGGCGACCCGGACGGCGTGGCAGCGCCGCCTGGTGTCGAGGCGCTCCTGTCGGCCGACTCGTCGCTCAGCGAGCTGGTCGAGGGCGTGCGGGCGCTCCGGTACGGGCGACCGAGTGACGGCACGGTAGCCGGGATGCTGCGCGAGAGCCGCGGCACGTGCTCGACGAAGCACTCGTTCCTCGCCCAGAGCCTGTCCGAACGACTCCCCGAGACCGACCCGCAGATCGTTCACCGCGTCTACCGGCTAGACCGCGCGCGGGCCGAGGAGCTGTTCGGCCAGACGGTCGCCGCCGTCATCCCAGCCGACGGGCTCATCGACGTACACCGGTATCTCACGATCGCGCTGAACGAGCAGCGCATCACGGTCGATGCCACCTTTGCTGGTCAGCTCAGGGCCGGACGGTTCTCTCAACCACTGGCGTGCGATCAGGGAGATGACTTCCCGGCCGGCGAGGACCCGACAACGACAAGCGGGCATTGGATGAGCAGCATTGCGACCGCGCCGTGCGCGAGCCGTTTCATCGCCGCGCTCACGAAGCGCCCACGGACAGGCAGCTGAGGGTGGCACGGAACATCGAGCTGAAGGCCCGAGATCCTGACCCGGCTGGTTCTCTCCAGGCGTCACTTGACCTTGGCGCAGAAGATCACGGCTGGTTGCAACAACTCGACGCCTACTTCAACGTTCTCCGAGGACGGCAGAAGCTGCGCGAGCAGGACGACGCCGCCGAGCTGATCTACTACGAGCGCTCCGACGAGGCCATCGAGCGAGAGAGCAACTATCGGATCGTCCCGGTCGAGGACCCCGACGGCCTCGAGGATGCGCTCGGGTCGGCTCTCGGCATCCTCGTCGCCGTCGAGAAGTCCCGCCGGCTGAGCGGCTGATGGCGCGAGAGCTATGGGCCGCGGTCGACGAGTACGTAGCCGACCACCTCATAGGCAAGGACGCGGCGCTTGATGCAGTACTCGCCGCGAGCGACAGGGCCGGTCTTCTCGGGGGACCGATCTCGGCGGGACAGGGCAGGATGCTCGAACTGCTGGTGCGCATCAGCGGCTCAAGGCGTGTCCTTGAGATCGGCACCCTCGGCGGATACAGCACGATCTGGCTCGCGCGCGGCCTACCCACAGACGGACAGGTCATCACGCTGGAGCTCGATGCGCACGCCGCTGAAGTCGCACACTCGAACATCGCCAGCGTCGGGCTGGCCGACAGGATCGAGGTCCGCGTGGGCGCGGCGCTTCAGAGCATGCAGGAACTCGTTGCCGAGGGCAGCGAGCCCTTCGACCTGATCTTCATCGACGCCGACAAGCAGAACAACCCCGGCTATCTGGAGTGGGCGTTGAAGCTCTCTCGAGCAGGCACAGTGATCATCGCCGACAACGTCGTGCGTGCCGGTCTCATTCTCGACCCGGACGCGACCGACCCGCGGCTCGGCGATGGCGGTCTCGACGGCTTGCGGCGTTTCTACGATCTCCTGGGCTCCGAGCCCCGCGTGACGGCCACCGTGATCCAGACCGTCGACGCCAAGGGGCACGACGGATTCGCGTTGGCGCTGGTGACAGACCCGCGTTAGTGGCAGGGCTCGTGGACGATCTGCAGGCGGGTCGGCCAGATGCGGTCACGACGCGACCGGGGAAGTCGTCGTCGTCGCGAGGAGGCCTGGCCAGAGCATCTCGACGACTGAGTCGATCAGCGCTTCGCGAGAGACATTCGGGTGGCGCAGCGACCAGGTGACGAGGCCGTCAACGGCCGAGCGCGTGAGCTCCGCGATCACCTCGGCGGCCTTGCGGCGGCCGAGGCCGGGCCTAGGTTGAAAGGTCGGCTCTGCGAGGAGGCGCTGCGCGGAGGCGCTGGTGCCGAGGTCGCGCAGCCGCTGCTGCAGAACGGCGGTCTCGGGGTCCGTTGAATCTCCGAGCAGGAGCTGCCAGACATGCGGCTTTGAGTGAGCGAAGGCGACATGCCGCTCACGAGGTCATGAAAGCGCTCCCGCGGGAGCCCTCCTGGCCGTGGGCCGCGGCGACGCACAGCAGCTCGGTTGCATAGTCCTCAAAGAGCACCTGGCGCGACCGGCTCGCCATCGACCAGGGCGAAGGCATCTACCTCGCGGGTGACGCCGTCGCCGCCCCGGGACCTCTCGGCGAGGTCAGCTTCAACAGCGCCACTGAGGCAGCCAGATTCCTCGCCGCGCGATAGTGCCGCTCAAGCCCTAGCTCGATCGAGCGCGGCGAGTTCAACATCACGCTCTCGGTGCTCTTGAGGGTTGCGTCCGGCCTCGGCGTCCCGGCATGGAAGCTGTTGAGACAGGCGCAGCTGTAGTGAGGCGCGCTTGCTGGCATCTTTATGCGTGACGGTCTACACTTTTATGCATGCGTACCACGATCATGCTCGACGACGAAGTGTTCCGGGCGTTCAAGCAGCGCGCTGTTGAGCGTGGGACTTCGCTGACACGCGAGATCGAGGAGGCGCTGCGCTCGGAGCTGGCCGCAAGTGCCGAGGCGGCGGAGGCCGAGCCCTACAACGTCCCGGTCTTCCGCGGCACTGCGCCGGTGCCCGGCGTCGATCTGAACAGCAACGCGGCGCTCGCTGAGATCCTCGACACCGCCGGGTGATCCTGTTCGACGTCAACGTGCTGCTCAACGCCCATCGCGTAGAGCAGCCCGACCATGAGCTCGCACGTGATCTCTTGCAGCGGACCGTCGCCGACGTGCGTCCCTACGCCGTGTCCGAGCTCGTCCTCGGCTCGTTCGTGCGCATCGCGACGCACCGCCGCGCGCTGAACCCGCCGACGCCCATCGCCGACGCGCTCGACTTCTGCGAGGGCCTGCGCTCCCGGCCGAACGCACGCATCGTTGCTCCCGGCCCGCGCCATTGGACTCTCTTCACCGACCTATGCCGGCGATTCGACGCCGCCGGCGACCTCGCGACCGACGCCTACCTGGCAGCGCTTGCCATCGAGTCTGGCTGTGAATGGATCAGCTTCGACCGCGACTTCGCGCGTTTCCCCGAGCTCGACTGGCGCTCGCCCTCAGACTGAGGCGGTCGCTCATGCGGCAGCAAGAGACGCGCGTGGTGGAGATCCGATCAGGAGCGGCGCTGGCTTCGCCGAGTCCTGGAGCGTCTCTGATCCCTTGGCAGATCTCGTCGCCCTGTCCGTGCTCCGAGTGCGTCGCCATCGGTGCCGGATGACGGCACCGCTCGGTGCCAGATCGCGGCACCTGCCGGTCGACGATCGCAGTCGGCGGCCCCAACTCGAGTTGCGGCGGGAAGGCGCTCGTTCAAAAGGGCCGAAGGCCCGCCTCCGATGAACGTGACCGCGCCGACCCCGGCGCAACCCGTAACGTGCGCCGACGGTGCCGTCGACGCCCAGCCCGCCGCCGGCGCCGATGGAGTAGTGACAGGGCTCACGCACCCCTCGATGCCCCGAACCACGTCCGCAGTGCCACGACGGCTCGAGCTGGGCGCCAGTATCGCCGGCCACCCGGCGCCTCAGATGCTGAGCGCGGTCGGGTGTGTACAGGCGCAAACAAGTCCGCGTTGGTGCGCGTCCCAGGCATTAGGTAGTCGTCGTCCAGCCTGTTGCGGACTTGTCCTGATGTCAACTACAGACGCTTGAGTGCGAAAGTGTAAAGTGGATCAAGGGAGTCCAGTTCGCTGCCGATCCTACTCGCCAGGCCGCTCGACGCCGCCGACACAAGCGAGTTTCTCAAGCAAGCACTCGCCCTGGCGGTAGCTTCGAGCATCGCCGGATAGATAACGGCAACACGCAAGGCGAAGAGCGGCAGGCAGTTCCACATGTTCTTGCCACTCAAACGATGTGACTATTTACCCAGTGCCTGCGATCCGACCGTTGCTTTTGACACATTGTCCTCATCTCACGGCGGGCGACGGGTACCATAATCGAGAAGGTGGGTCGTGGCGGACACACCGTGCGGGCACTGCGATTCACCGCCTACGGTAAACGCCGCTACATGACACTCGGACCGGTGACCGTTGCTGAGGCGGAAGGCGAGCTCCGCCGCATCCTTGCCGATGTGGAGAGCGGTGTCTGGCGAGCACCACGGGAGGGCGAGCTTCCGCATGACTGCACTGGTCCCTGCAACTTCCGCGCTGTCGCTGAGCAATGGTGGCTGCGAGCAGCGCCGCTGCTCGCTCCGGCGACCCAGCGCGGCTATCGCTGGCGCCTGGACCGTCACCTGCTGCCCTACTTCGCTGAGTTGCGCGTGGATCACATCACCCACGACATCGTTGAGCGCTACATCGCCGCGAAGCTCTCCGACGAGGAGCCGTTGTCTGCGACCTCGATCAACATGACGATCGCGCTGCTTGGCGCCATCCTCGAAGACGCCGTCGAGCGCGGGCTGATGACACGCAATCCTGCGCGCGGACACAGGGTGAGAATCCGCGAGGGTGCGCCACAGCGTAACCACCTCGAAACGGCCGCCCAGATCGAGGTGCTGCTAAATGCGGCTTCGGAGCTCGATCGTGCGCGGTCGCCGGGGGCACGCCACATGGGGTGCCGGGGAATGTTCGCGACGTTGATTTTCGCAGGGCTGCGCGTCGGTGAGCTTTGCTCGCTGCGCTGGAGCGACGTTGACCTCGCCAGCGGCTGGATCACGATCACGGACGCCAAGACGGACGCTGGTGGACGGCGCGCCAAGATCAGGGCCGTGCTCGGCGGTGAACTGCGCGCCGTGCGAGCGCGCAACCGGGACATCTCGGTGCACGCCTACGTGTTCCCGGCCCGCCGCGGTGCGCGCCAGGACGCCCATAACTTCCGTGCGCGTGTGTTCCTTCCCACGATTGCGTGCGCGAACTCGCATCTCGCTGAACGAAGCCTGCCACCACTGCCCGAATGGATCACGCTGAACTCGCTCAGGCGAACATTCGTGAGCACGCTATGCGTGCTCGGGGAGGATCCGCTGGTCGCGATGGGCGAAGTTGGGCACGCCCACCCCGAGTCGACCTTCGCTGTGTACAGGCAGGCAATGCGACTCACTCCCGGCGAGAAGACACGACTGCGGGCACTGGTCGACGGTTCCGGGTCACAATGGTTTCGCAAGGACGCCCGAGGATCTCTCAGCCTCCTCGAGACGCAGCAGACAGCATCGCAGAGCAAACCTACATAGGGTCACCGGCGATCTCCCATTGGCTCACAGGCGGGCGCGGTGCGCCTGGGGCTGCCCTCCGTTGGGCAACGATCGTGTTTCCTTGAGCCATTCTTGGAGGTCGTCGGGGTTGAAGCGGACGTAGTGGCCGAGGCGGTGGTGGGGGATGCGCGCCTCGCGGGCTTGCGCGAGGAGCCAGGTGTGCGGGACGCCGAGCAGCTCGCTCGCGGCCTTGGCGTCGATCAGCGGCGTGAAACGGTGTGGCGCCGGGGTCGAGCGGCTGTCCGGCTCGGGGATCGCGCTGCGCGCCGGGCCGGCGAGGACCGTGCGAGTGCGGCCGGTGCGCTGCGGAAATTGCGGGCCGCGCGGTCGGGCGCGGCGGGCGTGGTTCAGCGGGATCGTGGAGAGGGCTGGCATGTGCGGGCTCCTGTCGTGTGGTGGCTTTCGATTGCGTACTGCGCGTGCTGCTCAGTAGGGGTTCTTTTCGTGGCTGAGTCGGTCGATGCGGTGCTCGACCGGGGGGTGGCTGGCGTCGGTGAGCCAGATGAAGGGGACGGGTAGGTCGTCGTCGAGGGCGTTGGTCTCGAGGAACCGGGCGAGTGACTTGGCCTGGCCGAGGCGGACGGCGTATTCGTCGGCGTGGTGCTCGCGCGAGCGCCAGTAGGCGCCCCACGGCGCGCGCGTCAGCCACACGGCGAGGCCGCCGGTCGCGATCAGGGTGATCGTGCGCAGCCCGCGGCGCACTTCCTCGCGTGGCGGGGTCGTCAGGCGATGCAGCGCCGCGGTGAGCCTCGCGTCGCTTGAGTTCAGGTGCCCGAGCTCGTGCGCGAGCACGGCTTCCAGGTAGCCGCTCTCCAACAGGCCGCGGGTCACGATCAGCGTGTCGGCGTAAACGGCGGCGTTGAAGTGGTGCTCATCGAGGACCGCCCAGCGCCTGGGCGGTCGCAGCGAGGGGTCGGCGTGCTGGAGTGTCGCGATCGCGTCGTCGAACACGAGCCGCTCACGCTCGGACGGTGAGCGTCCGCCGACGCGCTGCTCCCAGAACCAGCCGCCGAGGGGCAGGATCAGCGTCGCGAAGGACAGGGCGAGTGGCCCGAAGCCGATCAGGAACGCGAGGTCGTGCACCGGGGAGGTTGACTGGCCGATGATCGTGAACGCTAGCCACAGCACCGGGTAGCTGACAAACCACGCGCGAAACGCGCCGCAGAACAGCTGCAGGAAGAACGTGCCCGCATACAGCAAAAGCCAGCCCGGCCTGACCTCACCTGGCCGGATCACATACGCGCCGAGGCCGCGCCCGTTCCCCGGCGGCGTTCTTGCCGGTGGTTCGGGTGTGCTGCTCGACGCGTGCATCGCGTGCCTCCCGGGCATCGCCTATCACCCCACTGCACCAGAGACTAGATGCCAACCGTCCTGTTTGCGCTGGAAACGCTGGTCCTTTGCGCGGTACAGATGCGTGGAAATGTTCGTCACAGGCACACCGAGTGCTTCGGCGATCTGCGCCGGCAGCGAGCCCGGGTGCTCGGCGAGGAACGCCGCGATGTCATCCCGGGAGATGCGCTTACCGCGCGCCGGACCAGCGGACGCCCTGCCGGTCAGCGCGACCCGCGCGGCCAGCAGCCGCTCGCGCTCGCGGCCAAGCGCCTTTTCCTCTCTCTCCAAGCGGCTTAGCTGCTGGTCGATCTCGCGCAGCACACCGCGTGCCGCCACACCCCGAACGCTGTCCCTGTCGCTCATCGCCGGCTCTCCCCTCGCTCGTTGATGTGCTTACTTGCCATTCGCATCTTGCCTCACTATAGTACGATGTCAGTCTGATGTCAATGTCATCTTCTCGTGAGCCGTGGGGACCATCCCACGAGTACCTCCCACCCCCCGGCCGCCGCCGCGGACACTGGAAACTTGGCGCGATCGCGCTCATCCTGGTCGCGCTCGAGCTGCTCGGCTACCGCGCAGATCACCCCGACGCGCAGAACGCGCTCACCTGGACACTGCACACGCTCGCCCTCAACAGCGCGATCCTCGCACTGCTGTTCCTGCTCGTACGCGCGGCGATGACCGGACGCCTGCGCCTACCCGTCCCGCAGGCGCAGTCCCCGGCGACCAGGCTGGCCGACCAGATCGCGGGCGCTGAGAACCCCGGCGAGGCCGTGCGCGCGCATTCGCGCGAGCTCGGTGGTGGCGCGTTCCTCGGGTTCTCCCCCGGCGGGCGCTGGGTCACCGCCAACCCCGAGCACGCCGTCATGCTGCTCGGCCCACCACGCTCGGGCAAGACCACAAGCGTCGTGATCCCCTCGCTGCTCGCCGCGCCCGGCGCCGCGCTCTCCACCTCCACCAAGCGCGACGTCATCGACGCGACCTGGCGCGCACGCTCACAACTCGGCCAAGTCTGGCTATTCGACCCCTCCGGCGAGCAGACACACTGGCCGCAAGGAATACGAAAGCTCTGCTGGTCACCCGTCGCCGCCGCCACCACATGGGACCAAGCGCTGCTCATGGCACGCGCCATGAGCGCCACCTCCCCCGCCACACACGGCACCCGCAACGAACACCACTGGACCGAGCGCTCCGCCGCCCTGCTCGCACCCCTCCTCTACGCAGCCAACCTCACCAACCAACCCATCGCAACCGTCCTGCGCTGGGTCCTACGCGGCGAGCTCAACCCCGCCGGCAAAGCCCTCGAGAACAACGACGCCCAAGTCGCCGGCGACGTGCTCATCGGCATCGCCCACACCGACGAGCGCGAGCGCTCCTCGATCTTCTCCGCCACCGCCGGCATCCTCGCCGCCTACAACGCCGACACCACACGCCGGGCAGCCGCCAAGCCCAACTTCGACGCCGAGCGCTTCGCCGCCTCCACCGACACCGTCTACATCACCGCCCCCGCCCACAAGCAAAACCTCGCCGCACCCCTCGTCGTCGGGCTACTCGAGCAGATCCGCCACGCCACCTACCAACACGCCACCCACCACCAGCCAACAGGCCCGCCGGTGTTCTTCTGCCTCGACGAGATCGCCAACATCGCCCCGATCCACGACCTCCCCGCCCTCATCTCAGAAGCCGGCGGACAACACCTCCACATCCTCGCCTGCCTCCAAGACCTCTCACAAGCCCGCACCCGCTGGGGCCAAGACGCAGCCGACGGATTCCTGTCCCTCTTCCAAACCAAGCTGATCCTCACCGGCATCGCCGACAGCCGCACCCTCGAAGCGATCTCCCTCGCACTCGGCGAATACGACCGCCACCTCGTCTCCCACACCATCAGCCAAAGCACACCCGACAAGCCCCGCACCCCCCACACGCACACCGACAGCGTCACCTACAACACGCAACGCCAGCGAACGCTCAACCCCGGCGACATCGCGCGGCTGCCACCCGGCCATGGGCTGCTTCTGCACGGCACTCACTGGGGGCTGCTCAAACTCACGCCCTGGCAGCGCACACGACCCTGGACAGCCGTCACGAAAGCGGAGGTGCTCGCGGGGACCCCGAATCATTCCCAAGGCGATGCCCTGGCTGCCCGCGCCTGACATCGAGTCGCGGCTTAAGACCAAGCCGCACGAGGGGCTTGCGCGCTGCGCGCGCCCGCCGACATTACGCAACTCGCATTGTGGCCCGTAGGAACGGAGCCCCTCCTCGCTGTCTGGTGGCAGCCTATTCGAAGTCGACCGCTGATCCGCTGAATGTGCCGTTCTTGACCGCTTTCACGGCTTTCCTGCCCACCTTGTCGCCGCATGTCACTCCGCCCGAATACCCCTCCCTCACTGTTCCTGCGAACGTCAGCGGCGAGTACGGACCGATCGTCACTTCGCCCAACGACGCGTTCCCCGGCGCTTCGGTTAGGAGCATGCTCAGCGTCCCCACTGAGACTTTGGCCTTCGGCCGCCACTTATATTTCGCGGTGCCGGTTGCTGCTTCGCCCGAGCCGGTAAGCACCGAGCACGATACCGGGGAGCTGGTTGTCAACATCGCCGTGAAGATCAGTTCGGTGAATGGCCTACCCGCACACCCTGTCAGGGTTCCCTTGACCTTCATCAGCTGGACTGCCGCCGTGTCTGTCAGCCCAGGTGAGAGCATCACCGTCCCGGTGTTGCCAGCGCAAATAGCCCTCGCAACCGTGTAGCCGATCGATGCCATACCGGTCTGGCCATCTTTGCTTTTCGCGGTCACCGTATACGTATGCGGCCCTATGGTCGAGGTTTCAAGTGCGCCCGAGGCGCCAGACGCGCCGTTGGAGTCCGTGCACGATTCGATCCCGGGTCCGTCTTCGGCTTCCGTGCACGAGAATCGTGTCGTGACTGCCGCGCCCTGCGAGTACGTGGCGCCGCCCGCCGGAAATTCGATCGACGCTTCCGGCGGAGCCGCAACGGCGTAGCTGGTCGGAATCTCGCTAACCGAACCTTCGCCTGTGTTCGTGACCCAGACGTGGGTTCCATCCGAAGACACACCTGCGGGGTACCTGCCGACGGGGATTGTTCGGATGACCCCTATGGCCGCCGAGGACACACCAACGCAGCAGGCCGCCACCGCTGCTGGCGCAATCAGGAGCCCAGCCAATCGGACCATACCCGCTTGCGAGAACCCCTCCAGTAGTCTCACAGGATCTATTCTCGCGCTCGAGCTGGTTGCAGGCCACCGTTCGGGACGATGCGACTCTTTGGCGTCCACGGGCGCGGCCTATGGCGACGTCGTAGCTCGACGCGGTAGCGGAAATAGATCCACTCAGTGACCACCTTGCGGCTTGTGGCGGCGAGCGGCCGGACCCAACTGCTGAACTTCCAAGCGGGCGACGAGGACTTGCCCGCGGTTCCCGCATCTGTGGGTTCATAGAAGGCGTGCCAGCGGGCCTGTGTGTGAAAGCCGTCGGGTGCTTGGTGGACGGTGGCAGCGATCACCGTCACGAGCGCGTCGCAGGCTCCGTTATTGACCAAGGAGAGCGAGAGCACCATGCCGAGTTTCGCGTATCCCCCTCTCCCGTCGGCCACGCCATATTTCAGATAGATCTCGTCGCCCAGCGCGACCGCAACGTGAGGGCGCTCAGAGTATTGGAAATAGATGGTGGCGAACGCCGAGCCAGCCGACACCACGACCGCGACCACCGAAACGACGACGGCGACCAGCGGCAGTACATCGGACTGGCTCACCGGGCCTCCCGAACGATGGCCGGGATGAGTCGACGCTGGCTCCTGACGGCGAGGCGGCACCTGTCCCTTGGGTTACGCCTAAAGACCACTTTCCCGAACCGCTCGAACACGCAAACTAATCTTCCCACATCCGTGACGGCGTGTGCACGATGGACTCTAGGGGCTCATCCGACTCACGCCGCGGCACCGAACGCAGGCGTAAACAGCGGTCGCGCACGCGGCGGGCGGTTAGACCAGCGCCGTCGCCACCGCCCGGACGACCTCGTCGACCCGCTCGCCCACGAGTACGGGGCTCATCGGGATCGGCACTCCTCCAGCAGCAGCTCCGTCAGGTGGGAGCCGTCCCGGTGTGCGGCGCGCTCAGGGAGCGACGATCGCGCCCGCGCGCGGCGTGGCTGGGAGAAGTGGGAAGTCGACGTCGAGTCCGACTTGCAGGGCGTCGGCGACGGCTGCGAGGTGGCCGACGGTGGGGTTTCCGCGGCCGCTCTCCAGCGCGGCGATCACCGGCTGGGAGACCTCCATGCGATCGGCGAGCTGCAGCTGCGTGAGCCCGACCTGCTGGCGCGCGGCACGGATGCGCCGCCCCACGAGTTGCGCGTGTATGGCTGAGCGGCGGGTGCGCGGCATGATCGGTCAGCTGTGCTGGCGCGCCTGCTGGGACGCAAGAGCCGGGATTCCCGACCGGCGCATCGAGCTGCCCACGAGCGGCTCGGAGACCTCATCGGCCTGCACGTTGACCGCGCCGTTGCGGTAGGCGGACGGTAGGTTGCGGGCCCACTCCTCGCCGTCGGTGTCGAAGTCGATCAGGCGCCCGTAACGCTCGCTGTAGACAGGGATGCCGACCTGTATGAGCCGTGCGTCGCCGTCGGTGACGGTGAGCTCTTGCTCGCGGACCTCGAACGTGGCGGCGAGACAGTCGACAAGCTCGCCGTCCGGGTCGATCTCGTTGGTGAAGACGTTGACCTTGATCATCGCTGTGCTCCCATCTAAACGGCCAGTATAGCCCAACAGGCTATCGGCGTCAACTAGAGATCACCGGCTCGCAAGACTTCTCCCGAGCTGGCCATGCGCGCGACGCGGTCGCGCAGCGCGTCCGCCCTGTCCTCGCTCAGCAGTTGGGCGACGCCGAGCAGGTCTCGATCGGCAGCCGAGGCGCGCGATCGTCGCCTGCTCGTTGGACCCAAGGGCGGGCGAGAGCGGCCCGACGCCGCTGTAGTCGAGCACCGGCCCGTGGGGCAGGCGGAAGCGGCGCTCGCCGAAGCGCATCCGCAGGAAGAAGCCGGCTGTCTCGTAGGAGTTGTGCGGGTCGCCGGGTCGCGCGAAGGCGTAGCCATGGTCGATCAGTCCCAGCCGCGGAGGCGTTTGCGCGCGGAGGTTCTGGTCGTGGCGATCCTGCGCGCCGATCAGCGCGTCGAAGAACGCCGCGTCTGAGATGAGCTGGTCGAAGCCCGCGCCCGGTTGCGGCAGCAGCGCGGAGCCGCCCATGCCGAGGATCACGGGCCCGCTTGCGCGGACGTCGACGGCGTCGGGTGGGTCAAACCAGACCGCTGGCGCCACCATGGCGCTCCACGGCGGCCCCAGCTCACGCGCCAGCCGCCAGGCGGCCACCTCGTGTATGCCGACATCGACGGGACTGTCCTGCCCGTAGGCGCGGGCTGTGGCGAGCTTGGCGCCTGCCAGCGGCTTGAAGAACAACGGCCAGCGACGCCCATCGTGATCGGCGACGGCGCTGAGCACGGCGTTCACGTTCGGGTCCGCTGTCAGCGAGCGGTGCGGCACATAGGCCGGCGTGGGCGCGTCTAGCATGAAGCGCTCGTCGGGGTGCGTCAGCGTCGCCTGCGCCTCGCGGACACGCTCCAGGCGCTCCCTGTCTCCAGCTACGAAATACACGTGAGGTCCGGGCTAGCGAGAGGGAAGCAGCGATTGGTGAGTGAGCTGCATGTTGGCTTCTTCATTGTGTCGGATGTCCGGCTGGTCGTGCTATTCGATCCCGTGGCCGAGGTCGCGGTCGCGGTCTTGCTCGAGCTGTTGCTGTTCGTGGAGGATCTGCCCGACCTCGCTTTCGCGGTCTTGCTCGGGCGTGTGGTCGCGGTCGGCGAGGGGGGTGGTGATGCTGGCCTGCTTGGCGTGGCTTTCGGAGATCGCCTCGGCGAGCTGCTCGATCGCGCCGGTGTCGAGGTCCTGTTCGCCGAGGTCCTCGTGGGAGACGTAGATGTCGGTGCGCTCCTGCGCGCGGCTGAGCGCGACGTAGGCGCGCTCGCGGTCGGTCTGCCAGCCGCCCGTCAGCACGAACGCGTGCTTGACCGTCAGGCCCTGCGCCTTGTAGACGTGCTGGGCGTAGGCGAGGCGCAGGTCCTTGAACTCGCGCGTATCGACCGGCACCTCGCGCTCGTGCGCGCCCTCGGTCGCGACGGTCAGCTGGTGCTGCTCGCCGGCGGCCATGATGGTGCCGAGCGTGCCGTTCTCGACGCGGGGCTCTCCTGGCTGGTTGAGGGGGGCGGTGAAGATCACCTGGTCGCCTGCCGCGAGCGCGTATGGGCGATCGGGCAGCTCGACGCGCTCAGCGCCGAGCTCGCCCGCCTGCGCGCGGTGCTCTTGGGCGAGCGCGTTGATCTTGTCGAGCTCGACGTTCGAAGCGTCGCTCAGCATCACCGTCCGCTCGGCGGGGTTGGCCTGACGGGCCTTGTCCCAGTCGGCGACCATCTGGCTGGCGGCTTGCTCGCGGGTGTCTGAGATGTGCAGCCGGTCGTGCGCCTGGTAGGAGGCGAGCGCCTGCTGGGCCTGGCCGGCGCGCAGCTGTGCCCACGCCTCGCGCTCCCACGCGTGCTGCGCGCGGTGCACCTCGCTCAGCTCGGCTGTCGGCACACGATCCTGCAGCTCGGGGAAGAGGCCGCCCGCTCCGATCGAGGACAGCTGCGCCTGATCACCGACGAGCACCAGCTTGCTGTCGCGCTCCGAGGTTGCCTGCACGAGCGTGGCGAGGCGGTTGGTGTCGGCCATGCCCGCCTCGTCCATCACCACGACCGTGTCCGGCCCGAGGTGGGTGTGGCCGCTGTCCAGGCCGGCGAGCAGCGCGCTCGTGTTCAGCGAGCGTCCCATCTTCGCCTCGGCGCCCAGGCGCTCCGCGGTCGCGCCCGCGATCGCTGTGCCGATCACCTGGTAGCCGTCTTTCTCCCACGCGTTTGTCGCGGCCGAGAGCACCACGCCCTTGCCCGTCCCCGCCTGACCCACGAGCACCGCAACCCCACCGGAGCCGGTGATCGTCGCAAGCGCCTCGCGCTGCTCACCGCTGAGCGCGCCACCGAGCTCGCGCCCGGCCTCGCGCCGCGCATCCTGCAGCGTCTGCTCGCTCACGGGCGCCGCGCGCTCCCCGGCTCTGGAGGCGGCAATCGTGAGCGTTGCCTGCTCGCGCTCACGCAGCTCCCGCGTCGTCCAGGACCCACCCTCAAGCGCGATCAACTCACCGGACTGCACCAACCCATCAACAACCTGGTCGGCGTGCGCGGGCGCGCAGACGCCAGCAGCCAGCTCGTACGCACGGGCGTGCAGATCACGCTCGCTCACCATTGAGTGCTCTTTCGTCAAGTCCCGCAGCAGATCGCGGCCGAGGTCGCGTGCCTGCTGGCCGGTGAGGCTCTCCTGCAGCGAGCTGTCGATGCCGGTGAACAGGCTCTGCGCCTGCTCGCTTGAGAGCCCGTACTCCTCCCCCACCGCCCGCCACGCCGCATCCACGCTCACCGCCGGCGCCGCGGTCTTCGTGCCCCTCGTGGCGATCGTCAACGCGCCGAGCTCCCCCGCCCGCGGGTCACGGCCGTAGCGCTCGCGGAACTTCGCCGCCGCCTGCTGGATATCGCGCGAGCGCGCAGACCACCGCTCCGCGAGCTCCGCTGGCACGCCCGAGACCTCGAAGTAGCGCTCATCGCGGCCCGTGCGCCCCTCGACCTGCACGCCCAGCGCCCCGAGCTCGCGCGCCAGTTCCGCGCGATACCACGCACCATTCGCCCTTGCTGTGCGGAACAGCTCGCGCGAGTCCACCGCCGCGAAACGCCCATCCACACGCTCCGCGCCGAGCACCACCACATGCGAGTGAAGCTGCGGGTCCGGCACCCCACCCCGCTCCTGATCGACCGTCATCCGGCTCGACGTGTGCACGAACTCCGCCGCCAGCACGCTCTGCGCGCGCTCCCAACGCAGCTCCCCACCGACACGACTACGCAGCAGCTGCACATCGCGCTCGACGTGCGCTAGCGTGCTCGCGACCGCGCGGCCATGCGCCTGCTCGATCTGCTCACGCTCACCCGGCCCGCTCACAGCCCACAACGCCGACACCGACTTCGGAGCGCTGAACGTCAAATCGATCCCCGCCACCCGCGTACCGTTGCCGCCCGCCGCACGCAGCTCGCGCCCATCGACCGGGGAGACGCCGTTCATCAACGCCAGCAGATCACCCCGCTCAACCGGGCCCTCCGCCGAGAGGCCGAGTGAAGCGAGCAGCTCCGGCGAGCCATGCCAGCGACTCTGCCCCACCCCCGCCGAGGCCCCGTCCGGGCCATCGCCGTCGCTGTCCTCGTGTCCGGCGTAGTAGTCACCACGACCGGACTCCGAGGTCAAATACGACGCAAACCCACTCGCCGAACCACCACCAATCTTATGCGTCGTCTGCACACCAACGAACGTAACACCCACCCCACAAAGCCACAATAGGTGTGAAACTCACAGCAGCCGAGAACACCTCACACAACCCCACATGAGCAACTCGACTCACATATTTATGTGACACCTGTACCCACAGCACCAGGGGTGCGTATAGTCTGCTCGCCTTCTGCGCCTGGGATGACACTGCACACGTCATGCCGGGGGCTCCCGCGGGGTCTCTGCCATCTCGCCGAGGAAGCGTTCGATCAGAGCCGCCGTCTTCGTCGCACGCTCGCGCTGGCGCACATCGTCTGTCTCCGCGAGATACCGCATGGTGTCGAGATCGGTCTCCAGCACATCCTGGATCATCTGTCCGTGCAAGGCGAAGTCGATCACCAGAGCCTGCTGATACTCGGGCGCGGTCCAGCCGACCGCATCCAACAGCGCCCGCACGCCATCGAATCGCGCCAGCTTCTCAGCGCAATCGACGGGCGCCGCGAGCGAGCACTCCGCGGCAAGATCCCCGGCCGCCGTGACAAGTTCCACGTGAAGCACGCTCCGCAGCAGCAGCACGACCTCGATCGGGATCTCCAGCCGGCGCGGCACGCTGGGCAGCTCGGCCGACGCGAAGTCACGCAACGTCTCATACAGCTCGCGTTCGCGATCGGCGCCGCGCAGTATCGGCAGCATGATCTCGACCGCCGAGCGCAACGTCGCCGCGTGCACGCCAAGATCGATCTCGGTGTCAGCCGCGGGATCATCGCGCATCCAGCCGATCACATCCAGGAGCCGGCACACGCCTGCCAGGCGCTCGCGGCACACGCTGAGGCCGTCGCCTTGATCGATCGCTTCCGCGACATCGCGACTGACCGCATACGCGCCCTCGCGCATCGGCGCGATCAACACGCCGGGGATGGTAGTTGTGCTGACCATCGGTTCCTCCTTGTCGTTGGAGGCTCCGGGAGACGACTTCAGCGGAGGAGACGCCCTATCCGTCTCGATAGGGTGTCGGTCGCGCCGGGAATGAAGGCTCTCGGTGCCACGGCCCCGGGCAGTTGTCGCTGCGCCGGGGCCACTTCTACAGGTGACACGAGGCTATCGCGGCGGCTGCGCGCGGACCGGCGATCGGCGCGAAGTTGGCGCGAACGGGCTCATGAGCTGCGGAGCCCGGCGCGCCGGGCGCGAGGCTCAGCGTGTGCAGCGCGGCGGCGGGCACGCCGGCGTGGCGCGCGGCCGGCGCGGCGTGCGCAAGGGCCACGACGCGAACGCGCGCGTGCGCAGCGCGACGGGCGAGCGTCGAGACAAGCCGCAAGGCGATGCGCCCGCCGCGGCCAAGGATGGGGTACCGAGCACGGCGTCCAAGCATGCCTCGGCATCCAGCTCTTCCCCAGTAGGGAGCACGCTGTCGGCGTCAGGGCGCATGCGCGCGCCTGTAGCGGCGGGTGGTCGCGTCGCGCTCGACCAGCCCCACGGCGAGCAGCGTGGAGACGTAGCGGTGTGCGGTGCTGGCGGACATGCCCATCGTGCGGGCGAGGCTGGTGATCGCGACACAGCTGCCGTCGGCAGGCAAGGCCCTCAGCAGCAACACGCCGCAGAGCAGCGAACGCGACAAGCGCGGATCCTCGAGCAGACCTGCGGCGCTTGCAAACACGTCACGTGGATCCGCCGGGCCCGACAGCAGCAGCGAGATGTCGTGCGTGCAGGACGCGTCGCGGATCACGCGGTCAACCTGTGCCTCGGAGAGCTCGATCGAGACCGCGGCCCGAGCGGTGCGTGGCGGCAAAATAAACGATCGCACGCAAGCTAGTTTAGCGGGCGCCGTCGGAGCGGCGTCTGATCGCCAGCTCAAGCTCTGTGCCTCGCGGCGTCAGGTGCCAGGCGTTGGCGGCGCCATGGGGCTGGCCGGCGCCCGTGTTCTCGATCAGCCCGAGACGGGCCAGGCGCGCGAGCAGCTTGGAGATCTGCCCCTGATCGGTGATGCCCACGTGCGCGCTGAGCTCGGCGTTGCTCGCGGCGGGCATCACGGCGATCACCTCGAGCGTCCGCGCGGTGCGGTAGGTGAGACGCATGTTCAGCGTGGAGAGCGGGTCGCTCGCGGGCGCGGGCTGCGCCACGGCGGGCGCGGGCGCCGCGGGAGCGGGCTTGGCCGTCGCGCGCGTCAGCTGCCGGCCCGCGGCCGCCGGGCCGAGGTAGGGCAGCACAAGCATCCACATCAACTGGTTCGCGAGCGCGCCGAGGGCGTGTGCATCGGTGCGCATGCGCGCATGCAGCACCACGAGCACGCCCCCGATCGTGGCCTCCTCCGTCAGCGGCGGCAGCGGTCGGCGCGCTCGCGGCTGCGAGCGACCCTCCGCGAGCACGCCGTGCAGCAGCTCGAGCACGCGCGCGCGCAACTCCAAGTCGCTCGACCCCTGCCCGTTCATGTAGGCGAGCAGCAGCGTCCCGCTCTCGGGCTCGCGTTCGAGGAACGCCAGCAGCGCCTCCAGCGCCGCTCTGATGCGCTCCGGCCACGCATCCGCGCCCGCATACGCCGGCGCCACGACATCCGCGAGCTGGCTGAGGGATTCGTCGAGCGCCGCTAGCAAGCAGTCGTCGCGGCTGTCGAACAGGTCGTAGAAGGTCTTGCGCGAGACGCCGGCGCGAGCGATGATCGCGGTCGCGGACATCGCCTCATAGCCATGCGCGAACGCCACCGCCGCCGCCGCCTTCACGATTCGCGCGTGCTGGAACTCAGACACCAGCACCGACTGCGAGCGGGCGGCCGGCGCGGCGGCCGAGCGCCAGCGACGGCGCGATCCGGCGCCGTCGGAGACGGCGCTCCTCGGTTTTGCAGCGGCCATCACACACACCTCCGTATACGGCGGTCAGACTGCGTCGCCACGGCGGCCGCGGCAAGCACAACACCACGACCGCCGTGGGGACGCAGCGCGAGCCGGGGGGACTCGCGCTGGGGCCTCTTCGAGCGCCACCGGAGAGGAGGGGGTGGCGCTCGAACAAACTCCAGGCTGACCAGATAGGACCTCTCACCAAAGCTCGAATAAACGTTGGCGCGCACGCTATCCGATGGGCGAGGAGGTGTCAACCCTGCGGCGCGAGTGTCAGTCCTGTAGCGCGAGTGTCAGTCCTGCAGCGCGACCGCGGGTGCGACCCCGGCGGCCAGGTAGCCGGGGATCGCGACGATCACCAGCGCCGTCGTCGTAACGATCGCGAGGCTGGCCAGAGCGGCGCCGACCGCCACCGAGTAGACGACCGGGAAGTTGATCACGTTCGCGAGCGCGCGGTCCAGCAGCTGCTGTCCGTAGAGGCCGAACAGCGCGCCCGTCCCGCAGCCGACGGCGAGCAGGAGCACGCTCTCGAGCAGGATCGTGCGCCACAGCTCGGCGCGCGGGAACCCCTCCAGCTTCAGCTTCGCCAGGCGCGGGCGACGCTGCCAAACCATGCTGCCGATCGCCGCCGCCATCGCCAGGACCGCCACCACCAGGATCAGCGTCGCGATCTGCGTCAGGCGCTGCAGGCCCTGGCGGCTGAGCGCGTTCTGTTCCGCCGCGTGCGCCTGTGCCGTCTGCGCGGAGAACCCGGACGAAGGGCCCAGCGCCCGCCCGATCTCGCGGGCCGCCCCCGCGGCGCTGATACCCGGGGCGAGCAGGACGTTGTACGCGCTCGCGTCCGTGCTCCCCCAGGCGCGCGCGTATTCGCCCGCGGTCATGACGATCGCGCCCGGGGCCCAGCCAATGTTCGTCGAGAGCGCCGCGACCCGCACGGTGATCGGGACGGGCGTCGGGAGCGTGACGGCGTCGCCGATGCGCAGACGGTGTTCCTGCGCCAGCGCCTTCGAGAGCACGGCCCAGCCACTGGCGCGCAGGCGCGCGGTCGCCTGCGCGCCAGAGCCTTCGAGGATCTGAGAGGGCGGAAGCAGCGGGCTCGCCCCAGCGGGCGGGGCGATCACCCACACCTTTCGCTCGCCCCAGTCCAACAGGCCGCCGCGGTAGACGCGAACCGCGCGGACGCCCGGCAGACGCGCGAGCTCGGCCTGCCGGGTCGGGCTGAACGGCGCTGTCCTGAGCAGGTTGTAGGAGCCGGGTGGCGAGACCCACACATCGGTGAACGCGTTCTCGTCGCGCGCAGCGTTTTCCAAGCCCTTGAGCAGATCCGCGTGGGCGCCCTGGATCGCCACCGCGCCGAACACCGCGATCGCACCCGTCGCCGCCACGCCGATCGCCCTCGCCCGAGCCGCGCTGAGCTCCATCGCCGCGACGTGCGGCACGGCGCCCGTGAGTCGCCGTGCGATCGTCGTCAGGAGCGCGAGCGCGAGGCCGAGCGCCGTCGGGAGCACCAGCAGAAGCGCGGCGATCAGCAGGACCATGCCCAGGATCGCGAGGGTTGGGGCGGCGAGCAGGATCGCGGTCGCCGCCGCGAGGCACAGCACGCCCGCAAAGGCGGTGCGGATGTTTACGTCCGCGGCAGCGGAGCCGTCCTTCGGCGCGATCGCGGCAAGCGGATCGCGGGCGACGATGTCACGCAGCGGGCTCAGCACCGCAACGATCGCCGCGAGCATCCCGCCCCCAGCGGCGATCGCGACGCTCTGCCAACCCACGACACGCTGCGTGCCGACCGCGAAAGCCGAGCCCAGGTAGCCCGGGTTCGATCGGAACAGGTGGATCGAGAGCTCCTGCCCCAACGCCAGCCCGAGCACGCACGCGATCAGGCCCAGCGCCACCGCGTCGAGCAGCAGCACGCCGACGACGGTTCCCGGCCTGTAGCCGTCGCGGCGCAGGTCCGCGATCAGCCGCCTGCGTTGGGGAACCGTGAGCAGCATCGCGTTGAACGCGAACAGGAAGCCCACCAGCGCGCTGATCAGCGCGAACAGGGCGGTGGACTGGTTGCTCGCGGACGCCGCCTTCGCGAACAACCGTTCGTCGTAGCTCGTGGGCTCGACGTTCAGGCGGCCGGCCGCCAGGCGCACGAGCGCCGCCCGGACCTGCGGTTGCGCGCCGGGGGCGGGCCGGACGAGGATGCGGGAGACGCGACCGTCGAGGCCCGTCATTTCCTGCGCGTAGAACAGGGGCGCGACGACTATCGGGCTCGCCGCCAAACCCCCGATCTGCCGTTCGTGGAGCTGCTCGTACAGTGGTGCGCGTTCGCTTCTGCCGAACATCCGCAGCGTCACTTCCTTGCCGAACCTGGTGACGCCGAGGTGGGCTGCGAGCGGGGCCGGCAGCAGCACCGCGCCAATGCCCGCGAACGGTTCCAGTTCGGTGCGGCGCACGAGCGCGCCGCCGAGCCGGCGCAGGCTCGAGTCGGCTCCGACCAGCTCGACCGATTCGCGGCCATGCGGGCCGGTCGCCTCAGCGCTCGCTTCGAGCAGCGGCGCCGCGACACGCACCCCGAAGATCTGGCGCACATGGCGCACGAGGCTTTCGGGCATGCCGTGCGGGTCGCGCGCGAGCAGCTGCAGCGTCGCGTTGCCGACGATCCCGCGCGACAGCTGGGCCACCGAGCTCGTAAGGCTCTGGCTTGCGACCTGCGAGGCGAACAGCAGCGCCACACCCGCGGCGATGCCGAGCACCGCGAAGCACTCCTGCACCAGACGTGCGCGCACGCGCACGCGGTAGAGGTGCAGGAGGTTTCCCGGCTTCACGGCCGGTAGTCGGAGAGCTTGCCGTCACGGAGCGCGAACACGCGGTCGGCGTAGCCGGCCGCGAGCGGGTCGTGGCTCACCAGCACCGCCGCCACACCCCGCTCGCGGCAGAGCTCGCGCAACAGCTCGAGGACTTCGCGGCTGCGCTGCGTGTCGAGGCTCCCGGTCGGCTCGTCCGCCAGCAGCAGGCTCGGATCGGTCGAGAGCGCGCGGGCGATCATCACCCGCTGGCGCTCGCCCATCGACAGCGTCTCCGCGCGATGATGCAGGCGCTCGCCGAGACCAAGGCGCTCGAGCAGCGGCGCGATCTGGCGGCGAGCGTCGCGCCAGCGGACGGTCTTGAGCAGCTTCAGGGTCGCGTTATCGATCGCGCTGACACCGGGGAGCAGGTCGAAGTTCTGGCGGATGAACCCCAGCTCTGAAAGACGAAAACGCGATGCCTCGCGCTCTGACATGCAGGAGACGTCGCGGTCGGCGATCGCGATCGTGCCGCTGGTCGGCTCAAGCAGCGTCGCGACCATCAGCAGCAGTGTCGTCTTGCCCGATCCACTCGGTCCGTAAAGGGCGACTATTTCGCCCGGGCGTACCTGCAGCGAGACGCCGTCGACGGCACGAACCGGCTCCCCGCCGACGGCGGGATAGTGCTTGACCAAGTCGCGCAGCTTCAGCAAGCTGCCACACGCCGCGTACGGGAGATCAGCATCGTGATCGGCAGCGCCGCGCCGAGCGCGCCGGTGAGAGCGCGCGTGATCGCCCGCGCCTCGGCCTGCTCGCACTGCGGGGCGCAGAGGTAGTGGCTGCACATCGCCGTGAGGATCACCCGGTGCGCGTGCGCGTGCGGCACGCGCCGCACGGACTCGCGCGCGCGCGCCGCGAGGGAGGCCAGGCGGATCGCGGCGTGCGGCTGCGAGCGGTAGTAGTCGAGCAGGCAGCGCCGCCCGTCGCGGCGGTCCTCACGGCGATCGACGAGGCTGTCGAGCAGCGTGTGCAGCGCCCCGGTCCACGGCCAGTAGGCGAGCTCGATCTGTTCGGCGTGAAAGGCGTCCAGGCCCGGGGTCGCCGCGGCGGCGATCAGGGCGTGCAGCGCGAGCGAGCTGCCGGCGCCCGCCGCGGTCTCCCACCACGCGAGGCCGCTGCCGGCAGGGGTCGCGGCGCTGGCCCAGCGCCTGAGCGCGTCGTGGCCGCCCTGAGTCTCGCTGAGGTTGAGCGTCTGGAAGTCGACGATCCGCGACGCCACCCGCCGTGCGCTCGGCGCGAGCGCGGCGTAGGACGGCAGCTCGGCAAGGGCCTGCCTGCACGCGTCGAGGATCTGGCGCAGGTAGCCGCCGTCATCGCGAGCGGGGCTGTGCGCGTAGTAGTCGGCGTGCGGTCGATCGGGATGCAGGGCGAGGAACAGCGCGCGGTGCAGCTGGGCGCTGTTCGCGCGCGGATCCTCGCTGGGAAGCTCGGCGAGCGCGTCCAGGTAGTTGTAGGCCGTCTGGAAAGCAACGAGCGCGCGCACCGTCGTGCGCCGCTGCGCACGTGGGGCGATCGTCGCAAACAGCGCGGCGCCTTCCATGTTCCCGCGCTTGGCGAGCGCCTGCAGCGCATGGCGGCGAAGCTCGGCGTCGGGGATCCGCTCGGCGCGAACATGCCAATGCTCGAGCTCGCGCGTGACGCGCGGCAGCACCAGCAGCAGGTAGCACAGCGCGGTCTGCACGAACGCGGCTAGCGACGCTGGGCTGGACAAGGGACCGTCGTCGTCGCGCTCGTGCGGCTGCCATCCTGGAAGGTGAAGTCCGCAGCGAACGGGAAGCCGCCGGGCGGACAGCGTTCCGGGACCGAGACGCCGCGGGGCTTGAACGGGACGAGCCGGCCGTGGACGTGCCTGTAGTAGGTGAGGTGGCGCGGGCCGATCGTGCTGGTGACGCTCACGATCGAGACGTCCGGGCCGCCCGGGACGCTCGCGACCAAGGGGACGGCGATCGCGAGCTGGGAGCCGAAGCGGCCCGTGGCGGGGAGCACTTCGCCCGAGAACGCGAGCTGCGCGGAGACCGGGTACAGGCCGTTGGCGTAGAACAGGACCGTCAGGTTGCCGTTCGGGGACGGACCCGACAGCGCCTGGATTTCCGGAATCTCGTGGCCTGAGCCGGTGCCGAACGGGACTTCGACGTAGGCCGAGCCATAGCCCAGGCGCGAGTTCGGCGAGCAGCCGGCGAGCCCGCTCGCCAGCAGCGCCGCGGGCTGGCAGATCGCGAGGCCGAGCGTCGTGGTCGTGTAGTTCATGCCGGCCGGCATGCGCAGGTCAACAGCGGTCAGAGGTGGCGGCGCGGCGCCTTCGCCGGTGGCGAGATGGAAGCCGAAGGCGATCGTCGTCGGGGTTGCGAGCCTGTCGGGACTGAAGGACGCGTCGAGCGTGGCGCGCTCGGAGACCGCGAGCGCGCCACTCGGCGCGCCGCCGAGCGCGAGAAGCGCCGCAAGCGTCGCGAGGGTCGCGAAGCGAAGCGTCAAGTCGAGATCCGGCCGCTGACGTGGACCGTGACGGCATCGTTCGTGCGCTGGATGGTACCCGTGAAGCTGAGCCCGGCGCCGTGCGCACCTGCGTAGCGACCGCTGCCGCGCGCGACGGTCATCGTGCCGGCGAACGTCGCCACCGCGCCCGAGGGGCGGTAGCTCGCGGTCGCATAGCCGGTGAGCGAGCCGCCGCGCGGGTAGATGTTGACTTCGGCGGTGACGCGGTTGGTCGAGACGATGTTCAGGTGGATGTAGATGGTTCCCGAGATGGTGCCCGAGGCGGAGCCCTGCTCGTTGAGCGTGAAGGAGTGGTGGCTGGTGAGGTGCAGATGGCCGGTCTCGCTCAGCGAGAGCGTGCCGGCGAGATGTGCGGAGGCGGCCGAGCAGGACGCCGCACCGCCATACGCGGCGCCGATCAGCGCCGCGGACGCGAGCGTGGCCGCCACCGCCAGTGCGCGCGAGCGAGCATTCATCGACAGGCCCGGCACGGCTATGACTTCCTCTTCTTCTTGATTTGGCCGTATCGTCTGCGGGCCTCGGCTTCGCAGGCCGCCCGTTCCGAGCCGTGTTTCGCGTAGTTGCGGCAGGCCTTGAGCGCCGCGGCGAGCTTCTGCGCCCGCGTCGAGGCTTTCGCGCAGCCGGTGATGGTGACGGGGGTCTGCTGGTGGATTTCGAGGCCGTTGGAGGCTTTGAAGAGGGTCGGCATGTCTAGTTTCTGGCCGCAGAAGTCGTAGGATTCGTGGGGGAGGTTTGAGCCGAACTCGGAGTATTGACCGGTCGGGATGTCCACTTCGATCGATTCGAACGGCACATCCGGGGTGTTCGGGAACGTGGCGCTCGTGACACCGGTCTTGTTGTCGATAAACGTTTCGCCCGTAAGGGTGACGTTGACGCCGTAGCCGGAGAGCACCATCACCGCGTCGGGGAACTTCACGCCGCCGTAGCTGACGAAATACACCGGGCCTTCGAGCGGGACCGGCAACAGTTGGGTGCGCACGATCGCGTGGCCGATGACCGAGTGCACCGGGCAGGCCGAGCGGTCCGTTTCGAAGGTGTGCGCCAGGCAGGCCTGCTGGATCGCGTCGAGCTCGACCGGCAGCTGCTTGGGGATGTCGAACTTCGCCTCGTTGACCCAGGCATCGGAGCCCATCGCGCCCTTCGGGTAGCTGATCTTGAAGCTCAGGCTCTGCCCGTCGCGTTTGCTCGCGTGGCCAAGCGTCGTAACCGAGACTTTCGGCTCGAACTTCAGGGCGGCGCAGTTGGTCACCTGGAACGGGTCCGATACGGGGGAGGCGGCGCCTTCCCAGGCTCCGACCTGGCCGGTGACCTGCGTGCCGTTGCAGCTGGTCGGGTTGAACGTGAAGTTGGGGCGGTTGACGAGGACGTTGACGTGCTTGATCTGCAGGGCGAAGCCGTCGACGAACTCCGGGATGCTGCCGGTGGTGATCGTCAGGGCGGCGGTGGCCGGGTTGATTTCGATCTTCGCGCGGACGACGACGGGACGGCCTTCCTGGAGGTCGAAGGGGCCGGCGTTCGCGGGGTTCACGATCGACAGGCCGAACGGGGCGCCCGCGTATTTTTCGGTCAGGTAGACCTTGCCGCCGGTGACCGTGAAGGGGTCGCCGCCGACACCGACGGACACGATCGTTTCGCCGATCCTGCTGGATTCGGGGCAGGTGCCGGCGCTCGCCTGGGCTTCGGGGCAGAGCGGGACGCCCGCGAGGATGCCCGAGACACCGGGCGGGTAGTGAAGGGTCACGTTCTGGATCTGCTGCTGACCGTCGGCGCGGCTGATCGTCGTCGTCAGCGGGGTGAAGCCGCCCGCGTTGATGTTCGTCACGCCGGACGCGAGGGAAGCCGTGAACGGGAGCGACGAAGACGACCGGTCGCCGGGGGGATTCGGACAGGGGGTTTCGTTCGGGCCGGAGGTGACGTCGAATTCGCTGGTCGGCTGCGCTTCGGGGTTACCGGACCACGGCGTCAAAGACGCGTTCGTGACGTAGCCTTCTTCGCCGGGGCGCCGGCACAGGGCGGGGGTCGCCAAGGGGGCGCGTTCGCCGCCGAAGAACGCGATTTCGGCGTCTTCGAACGGGAGCTGCGGGTTGTTCGGGAAGGTCGTCGTGACCTGGCCCGTCGGGCTCAGGGACACTTCGCCGGGGAGCTTGACGAGCACGCCGGAGACCGGGTCGCGGGCGACCAGGTACATCGCGACGAGCGAGGAGAACGGGTTTTCCGAGGGCATACCCGCGAAGTTCTGGGGGGCCGCGAGATACACGAATCCCGTCAGCGGGTTCGGGAGCAGCGGCGTGCGGATCGTGACGTTCGCGATCTTCGACGCCTTCGGACAGGACGGTTCAACGCCCGAGAACTGGGCGGCGCCGGTGGCCGGGTCGGTGCCGGTGTAGCCGATCTCGCTCTCGGTGCACGCGTCCAGGCCGTCCGCGGCCGCGGGGTTCAGCGCGAGGCCTTCGGGGAGCGCGACCGTGATGTTCCTCACGGAGGACTCCGCGAGGCCTTCGCCGTTCAGGGCGGCCTGCTGCGGGACGTGCACGTCGACGGCCAGGCCGGTCGGCTTGCTCGCTTCCTGCTCGTCGGGGGAGACGCTGACCTGGGGGTTGAACGGGAGGCGGTTGCAGCCACCTAGCGTCGGCAGCGAGGTGCTGGTCAGCGGCTGCAGGACAGTCGGCTGCGACCAGGAGTCCAGTTCGGCGGTCACGGCGGGTTCTTCGCTGCTGCATGCGGTCGGCATCGTCAAAAACGGCGGGGGCTGTTCCTGCCCGAGCGGCGAGCACGGCGGCAGATGTTCGGCGGCAAATCGATGTTCTTCGTCGCCGATACAGCTCCAGCCGCGCGAGTTGTCGTGCCGCGGATCGCCCGGGACCCCCCAGAACGTCACGACGTCACCGATCAAGGTAGCGGTCTGGGCGATGTTGTGGCTCGTGACGGTGACGCCGTAATCCCTGCCGGCACGGACGGAGGTGTCGAGGATCACCGGCACGTTATCGACGTCAAAGCCAAAGCGCGCGGGCTCCCCGACTTCCGGGCGCAGGTTGAAGATCGGGACCGTTTCCGTGACGGGCAGCGGACCGAGGTCGTGCTTAGCCACGAGCGTGACGGATGAGACGCCGATGGCGGTGTTCGCCGGGCACAGGTCAACATTGTTGAGGGAGGTCGTGAACAGCGTTTCAGGGCACTGCGGGAACGGCGTCGGGTTGCCGAACAGCCCGGGCGGGAGATTGAACGCCAGGTCCTTCGGCAACGCCGGCGGAGAGCCCGCGACAGCGCTCTGGTCAAAGGAGAAGCTCGTGGTCAGCTGGAAAGGGTGCGAGCCGGCCTGCCGGTCCGGGGCGCCGCCCTCTTCTTCGGCGGCGAGCTCGATCTGTTCAAGGCCGAACGTGACCGGGCCGCCGAGCCGCAGCTGCCTGGAGGCGAGTGCGCCGAGCGCGCCGCCACCGGAAACCGCGACGCGATCTTCCTGCACTTCCGCGGCGCCTTCATCGGCATCTACCGCGATCTTCACCTCCGCCTGCCTGTAGGGCGCCACGACACCCTTGTAGGTGCAGTCGAGCGGTGTGAGCGTGCATTCGAGCGGTTCTTTCGTGGTGCCATGTTCTTGAACGTGTTCGACCACCCCTTCGACGTGGATGGCCCTCAGGCCCGCCGGCAGGGTGTCCTTGATCGCAATATCGTTGCCCGCCCCCGCCCCATCACTATCCTCATCGCCGCGGTTTTCTGCGAAAACGAGAACTTCGCCGGCGTACGCGCCCACGGTCACCTCGCTGATCGCCAGTTGCACCTTTTCTGGGGCAAAGGATCCGCCCGTGAGCAGCTCGACCGGCCGATCCGCCCGCGCGCCGACGAACTTCACTTCATACACCCCGGGCCCGCCAGAGCTCACAAGCACGTTCCCGGGCCCGTAGAGCGCTTCCCCTTCCAGGCCGGCCTGGACTTCCGCCGGCGTCGCATCCCACGGCAAAATGACGCCTGCTTCTTCTACCGCTTCCGGGTCGTTCAGGATAATCGGGAAGCCTTCGCCAGTGACCGTGACGCGCTGCACCGCATCGCGCTGCGCAGAGGGCTGCAGAGGCGACGGAGCCGTGCCGATCGTGGCATGCCACCACGGCTCGGCTGCGCTTGCCGCGCCAGGCGCTGCAAGCGCTGCAAGCGCGACGACGAGCGGCACATATCTTTGTGGCGTGAGACGGCTGGTGCGGAGGACGGCTCTCACGGTGGTCATCGGGATGCCCTCCGGTCGTTGGTGGCGATGCTCGGCTTCGCCTTGCTGGAGCGCCTGGCGCTCGCCTTCTTCGCGTACGTCTTCCTCGCGCTCCGTTCGCATAGTGCGCGCCTGCGGCCGCGGGGTTTCTTCCTACATGCCTTCAGGGCGCGAGCGAGCTTCTCGACGCGGAGCTGTTCGGCGGTCCTCGGCTTGCCCACCGGCGGCGGGGTCTGATCGCCCGGGCCCGTGAACACGGCGCTCGCGGGAGCCGCGAACACTTCCGGCTGCGCGGAGGGCGCGGGCCTGCAGGAGGTTTCGGTGGTGCACGGCCGCGGCGGCGCCGGTACAGGCGCCCGGCACGGCGCCGCGGGCGTGCATTCGTGGGCGTCATAGACGTCGTAGCTGTCATCGACGTCTTCGGGGACGAGGCGCTGGCTGGTCATGAAGAACACGTCGGACCCGGATTCGCTCGCGTCAAGGAACACGGATTCTTCCCCGGAGACGCCGGATGAGATCAGGCCGAGGCACCCGCCCGCGGGCTCATCCCAGCCCGCGGCGCCTTCATGGCATGAGCCGACACCGGGGGGCTCGAGCTCATAGACATCCATCGCGTTGTTCGTGTCCTGGGGCAACAGCGCGTCACTGCTGTCGAAGAACAGCCGGCCGCTGTTGGAGAGATAGCGCGACTGGTAGATCGCGCCACGACTTATGGCGTAAGGGGTCCATCCGGGGACGCTGCCCGCGAACCACGTGCCATAACCCCACGCCTCCTGTCCGGTGAAGAGCGGCGCGCTTTCGACGCTGCCGTCCTGCACCCCATGCGGACGCGCCCCCGACGGGTTACACGACGCGCAGACCAGGCGCCCCGCCGCGGCACTGTACAGATAAACCTCCTGGTCGGAGACGCCGCTGGAAGCATCGTGCATGTCATAGCCCGTCAAGGATTCATCAGACATGAACGCGAGCCACTGCCCGTTCGGCGAGACGCGCGCGGTCCTGCAATCCGCTTTATAGGTCCAGTCATGCCCGTCCTCCTCCTGGCAGGTGTTGCCAGGCGCGTAAGCCATCACCGTGACCAGCGCAGGCGCACCCCAACCAGCCCCGGAGCGATGAACCACATACATGTTCCCCGCACCAGCCACCGCCCCGGGCGCGAGCACCCCGGTCGCCATGAAATAAACATACGAGCCGTCTTCGCTGACACCCGGGGAGGTTCCGAACACCCCGGCCGCTTCGCCCGCGTTCGCGTCGACCGTCAGGTCCCTCAACGCGCACGCGAGTTCACCATGCGCTTCGCTGACTTCGCACACGTACAGATCCGTGCCGTCCGCTCCGGGGAGCAGAGCCTGGGAATCGGAGAAGAACACCAGCGACCCGTCCGTGCTCTCACCCTGGAGCAGCGCGTCGGGCGTCCCTGCCGGCGGCACCCCCTGCGGGAGATCCAGTCTCACAGAACGCCCGCTCGCGCGATCCCAATCATACAACCGCGATTCGCCTTCCGATTCGCTCGCGCCCCACAGCACCCGCGAGCCATCAGCAGAGACATTCCCTGCCGACGCTGCACTGACATGCCTGACCGTCCCGCCCTGCCACTCATACAGCCCGCCCGTGTCGCCCGCTTCAGCGGTCAGCCCGACATTCGAGTGCAGCAGCACGTCACCGGCACTCGCGTTGGCCCCCACGAATCCCGCTTCCCCCTCATACGCTTCGTTTGAACCTTCGATCTTCGCGCCCGACGTCACATCAGCCGTAGTAAGCAGCGGCGTGAAACACGCAGGCGTCGAAGTGCACGCGAAATCCGCGCGCAGATACGCCGTCCGTTCGCTCGCCAGCGGCGCGACTTCCAGCCCGCTCAACGCTTCGAAGCGCTGGGTCAGCGGTTCGACGATCGCCTGCGAGAGATCCGCAGAGAACGCCCGGTACTCAAGACCCTGACCGACGGCGTTCCCCTGGGTTTCCTGGTGCGGCGTTTCGATATCCTGCGAGGACCAGCCGCCGCCCGCCGCGCGGCGCGCAAAATTCTGGATCTTGTACTGGTAGCCCGCAGGCTCCGCTTCAGTCGGGATATCGGTCACGAACGTGAACGCTTCCCCGTCCTGCGCAGCCTGCACAACACCCTGTTCGTTGATCGGTTCGACCTGCGCACCATGCTTATCCGGCGGGCTGACCAGTTCCCACTGCCTGCCATCCGGGAGCCCCGAAGGCCCCGGACCGGACTGCGTGGTAAACGTCTGGTCGGGCCCTTCCACCGTGTAGTATTCACTGCTCGCGACTACCCGGTAGTGGTAGGTCGTATTCGTCTGCAAGCCCAGCACCGTGACGCTCACGCTCTGGGCGCTCGTGCCTGCGAGTGCAGCGCCTAGCGGCACGGGAGCATCGGCGCCGTAGAGGGCGCTGGCGCCGTACTCGAAGTAGTAGTGCGTTTCAGCGCCATTGGGGTTGATCACCGCATCGAACGTCACCGAGTCCGCCGTGACCTGCGCGACAGACTCGTTGTCGAATTCCTGCCCGCTGGTCTTGAATTCCCCGTCCTGGCTCGTATTCGTTCCGTTGGTGTTGGTGGCCAGCAGCCGGAAATGATAGGTCGTATCCGCCTGAAGACCTTCCACGTTCGCGGTCACCGGCACAGGGCTTTCTGCCGACCCTGGCACGTGTTCGGAGCATTCGACCGTCTGGCCGTAGGAGGTGGTCGTGCCGTATTCAAAACTACAGGTCGGTTCCCCTTCGGCGTCCGGGTTGACGGTCCCGTTCAGCGTCACGCTTCGCCCCTTGAGGTTCGACACGGGCGCGAGCACGACATCGGGGATGACGAGGTCCGGCCCGAACACGTCGACGGCTTTCGCGGTGGCGTCAGCCACGTACACGTCCCCGTCCGCGCCGACGGCCAGGTCGTCGGGCGCACCGAACGGGCCACTGCTAGTGCCTGTGATCTGCCCGACGTAGGTGCCCGTGGCACTGAACTGATCGAGCGTTTTGAGTTCGCGGTCAGAGACGTAGATATCGCCGGTGGAGCTGTCGGCCGCCACACTTACACCGAAGGGTTCGTGGATCTGAGAGAACTGGCCCCCCGGTGGGCCGAGGATTTCACCTGTGCGTTCATAGCCGCCCGGTCCGATGATGGGCGCGAATATCTCAACCGCCTCCGCCGCCGGGGGGGCATCGGTGACGGCCAGCACATCGCCGTTGACGCCATCGACCGCCAGATCGAATACGCGGTACCCGGTGCCGAACTGAGCCAAATATTCCGCGTTGCCTCCCGATTCCGGCTTGAAGACGTCAATAACTTCGGCGTTTTGGTTACTGACATACACATCGCCCGCCATCGGGTCGGCGGGGCTTTTCGAGTTGTCGAACGCGACACGGACCAATCCGCCTCCGGCGGCGGTGAAGGACCCCTGCGGAGTATCGCTGCCGTTCCACGTTGCAAGCAGGGCGCCCGCCGGGCTGAACACATTGACCACGCCGCCAACGCCGCTCACGTACACTTCGCCGGTGGCGTTGTTTACAGCGACGCTAGCGCCTTCCCCCCCCCTCCTCCGAACTGCGAGAGAAAGGCATTGGAGGAGTCGAACTTGTCGATCACGTCCGTGCCGGTATCCGAGATATATACGTCGCCGGCGGCGTCGACTCCCAGGCCCCACGGGCTTGAGAACGGGCCCGTGACCGGGGCGCCGGAGCTGGCGGGGACTTCGGTGATGGGCGACAGATATTCGTGCCTGAAAGCGGCCTGGGCGGGGGCGCTGAAGAGAGCGAGCAGGCCAGCGACGGCGCAGAGCGACGCCAAGCCCGTCGACGCCAAGACCGTCGCGGTCCGCGAGTGCGCAGCACTGCCTTGGAGGCGCAGGAGGGCACGAAGCGGCGCGAACAGGCCGGCCTTCGACGAGGCAACGGGCTTCGCGATGCGCTCTGTGGGGGTCAACTTGTCTCCTTGCGTCGGAGCCTGCTGTCCGCGATCTGCTGTCATTTCCCTTCCCCACTCCTCCGCTTCTGACACAGGCTCCCCGTCGCGTCCCCAACTGCCAGTCGCGGCAGCTCGCCGATGCCCTGAATAAACGTTAGCGCGCATGCTACACGATCGCGCGGACTTCTGCAACGAGAAGCGGTCCGGTCTCTGCACGAGCTAGATTTTCGCGGACGGGGGAGCGCCCTGTAAGTCAAGGGTTAGAAGGGCTCGGGTGCTCTGCGGATCCGGATCGCCTGGCGGCCCAGCAGAGGCCGCGCCGGCAAGAACCGCCGCGGTGGGGCGCCAGTGACACGGAAGACACCGGCGACCCCGAGGGGCAAGACGTCACACATGGCGCAGGCGCGCGCCGCCTGTATGACATCTTGACCGGGCCCCCCAGCGAGCCTACGTTGCCTGACGAAAGCGCATCGGGTCGGTTGCTCGCGCGAAGCGGCGAGCGCCACCGTGCGGATAACGCAAGAACGAGGAGAACCACGCTATGAAGGCGATCTCAAAGGGAACACTATGCGCTGTGCTGGCCGTCTGCGGGCTGATGACCGTAGCGTCCGCCAGCGCCCTGGCCGCAACACCACAGCTCGTCAACAAAAACGATGCGAAGCTGGCGAAAAACAAGTTCACGCTCTCCGCGATCGAACCCACCTACGAATGGCGGCAAGGCACGCTGATATGCAAGAGCATGAGCGCCACAGGCGAAGTCACCGGCACCCGCACCGTCGGAAAAGTCACGGTGCTGCTGAAGGGCTGCGCAGGCTCTCAACTTAGCTGCAAGAACGAAACCGTGGGCGAAGAACCGGTGATCAAATCCCTGACACTCGATGGAAGAATCGGGTGGATCAACGAAAAAGAAAAACTGATCGGCCTGACGCTCGAAAGCGAAAACCCCAAATACAAAGAAATCGAAGGAAAAAAGATCTACGAAAAACCGGCGCTGTGGGCCGAATTCGCATGCGGCGGCGGCAACCGCAAGCTCCTTGGACAGTATCTCGGAAAGTTCGCGATCGCCGAGGAACACCTGACCACGACGCTGCCAGTCGAATACCGCAAGAGCCTACCCACCACCTTTGAATCGGAATCGAAAGTGGAACTGGTACAGAGCATCGCCGGCGGCGGAGACGAAGCCGCCTGGATCCTGGCGCCCGGCGGAGCGAAACTGCAGGTAGAAGAAGAAGCACAGCTGCTCCCGTAGACGAGCACCCCAAGACACACGGGCACGCCACGTGAGCTCACGTGGCGTGCCCCGCGCGGTGCGGGAGGGGCGAGCCGTTCCGGACAAGGCCGGCGAGCACAGCGACCTGGACTTGCTAGTGATCGAGCCCGACGTCGAGAACGCAGCTCGAGAGTCGCCAGCTTCTCCTGGGACAAGTACCTTTGACGGCGGCACGCGGCGAGCCATCCGGGGCACCGCTACCGAGATCCAGATCGGCGTCGCCGACGGTATGCCGATCGAGTGCGCGCTTGTCCTCGCCAACACCTTCTCTGCCGAGAAGGTCTACCTCACCAAGCACATCACCACACTCAACTCCGTGCGGATGTCTGAAGTCTGCCGGATCCTCGCATGGACGACCGGCTGCTGAACCACTCGCCGATGCCATTGGACTCCGGCGGACACGTGCTCGGGACAAAGGGATCCGATACCACGGCCACGTGTCGGAGGCTTCGACCACGCCCTCAAGAGCACGTACCGCGCACGACAAGCGCCGCAGTGGCAGCCCTGACCCGCAAGGAGCAAGATGACGGTCAACATCAACCAGGTCGCGATCACCGGCAACCTCACCCGCGAACCCCACGCTCGTCGAGCTGCCCTCCGGGCATCTCATCTGCGAGATGCAACTCGCCAGCGACCGCCGTTCACGCAACGACGTCACCGGCGCGTGGGGGGAGTGGGCGGACTTCTTCACCGTCAAGGCCTTCGGCTTTCAGGCTCGCACGACGCACAAGCACCTGTCCCGGGGCGATCTCGGGACGCCTGTCCTCGCGGCGCACGCACAGCGTCGACCCACAGCACCAGTGGGCGGTCGAGATCATCGCCGAGGCCGTGCAGTTCCTCGCCCGGCCAGCTTCCAGCTGAGCACGACATGGCCTGCCCGGGCTGCCGCCGTCGCGCCTCGCTGATCGCCGCGCTCGCCCCCGCGATCGAAGGTCTCGCGCTCACCCGCGGGCCTCGAAGGGACCGCCCACCACGGCGCGCCGCACGCCGGCAGGCAACGATCGCCGTGTCCGGCTGCGCACCCGAGATCCCCCACCCCCGCGCTAGACGCGCTAGACGGCGCCAGACTGTGGTCCATTAAGCGTGTCCGTCGCGGAAGGACTCGCCGGTGCCCGCACGGCGCAGCAGCTCCGCAGCGTGCACTCCGAGCGGCGAGAGCCGCCAGCCGTTCGCACCGCCGGGCCTGCCCGTCTCCTTCACGACGACGCCCGCCCCGGTCAGCCGTGCGAGCAACATCGAGACCTGCGAATGGCCACGAAGGCCGATCGCGTCCGCGACCTGTCGACCGCTCGCGCCGGGGCGCCCCGCGAGGAACAGGACACAGCCACGGGCACGATGGGCACGCGGATCACCAAGCACAGCCGGCAAGCGCGAAGAGAAACCCGTCAGCGGGGAGCGCGCGGGCACAGGCGGCGACCGGGCAAGGATGCCGCGCGAGAGCTCTTCGCCCCTGCTCACCTCGCGCGCCACGGCATCCGCATCCAGATACGGGGCGGTGATGACACCCATCATCGGCCCCAGCAGCGAGATCAGCGGCGCGTCCACACGACGCACCAGATGGTCATGCAGAAGCCCGATGATCGACGCCATCACGCCATCCGCCGCCAGCGGCGGGAACGCCCTGGCGGGCGGCGCATCCCGCCAACGCTCGACGATCTGCGCACGAAGCGCCTGGACGTTGCGCACACGCCGCTCGAGCGCCCACGAGCCCGCAGCCAGCGAATCGACCAGCAGCACGCGCGCCATCTCCGGATCCGCGTCAAGTGAGGAGAGGACCGCCGCCTCCGCGGCCAGCAGACCGTCAAGCCAGTCCTCCTGGCCGTCGAACGCATCGAGCATGACCGCGGCCATCCGCTCCATACCCGCATCCAGGATCGCCGTGAAACAGTCCTCGACGCCCGCGAAATGGGTGCGAAAAACATGGCGGGAGACGCCGGCACGCTCCAGCACCATGGCAAGGGAGACGTTCGCGTAGCCACGCTCTGCGATCAGCTCCACCATCGCGCGCAGGATCAGCGCACGCTGCAGATCCGAGAACGCCCGGTCGTCACGGCCGCTCATCGTGGGGACAGTCCGTTCATGCGGGTGGAGAATAAACGTTGGCGCGCAAATTATATCAACGCCCGTGCACGCAAGAAGCACTACCGTCTATTCGGATGGTTTGTATGGGGAGGGCAAACGCGGCGGTGGGGCTCGATGCACCGGAGAGCTTGACCGCAGTGAACGAGGATTCCCCGCGGCGCCGGCGCACGGGCGCCCGGCAAAAACATCCGTGGTGGCATTACGGCGCGGTCGCTAGGGTTTAGCGCCTGATGTCGCCCCGACCAGCAGCCAAGAAGACGATAAACACGCCACTGCAGAATCGGCGCAAGCCGAGCCAGCGCCAGCGGCTCCTGGAGGGCATGGTCGCAACCGCGAACCGAGACGGATACGCGGGCGCGAACGTGTCGGCGGTGATCGCTGAGGCGGGGGTCTCGCGCCCCACGTTCTATGAGCACTTCGAAGACAGGGACGACTGCTTCGTCGCCGCGATCGCCGAGATCCACCAGCGGCTGCACGCCGACGTGCGCGAGGCGATCGCCGCGGGAGCGCCCGAGCGCGCGCTCGTGGCCGCGATCGAGGCGACGGTCGCCTTCGCTCGCGCCGATCCGCCAGACGCACGCTTCCTGATGCAGGAGTCGCTCGCCGGCGTCCCGGTCGCGCTCGACGAGCGCGACCGGGACATCAAGGAGACCGCCAAGCTCGTCGAGCAGGCGTTCAAGCAGGTCGCCGGGAACGAGCCGGTCCCCGATATCCCGGTGGCAGCCGCGCTCGGCGCAACCCATCGCGTGCTCGCAGCCAGGCTGCGTCGCGAGGAACCGGCACTCGGCGGACTTGAGCAGGAGCTTGCGAGGTGGGTGGAAAGCTACAGGGCACCCGCCGGCAGGCGGCGCTGGCGGAAACTACGCTCGCTGCGCGTGCCCGGGCGTTCGCCCTATCTGCCGGCCACCGCGCTGCGCGCACCGGCGAAGTTCGGGCCCGGACGAGCGTGGGCGCCCAGCGAGGAGGTGGCCGAGAACCAACGCCAGCGGATCATGTTCGCGACCGCCGAGATAGTGCAGCGGCGCGGCTACACGGCCGCGACGAACGCTGAAATCATGCGACTCGCGGGCGTCGAAGGGAGCACGTTCTATCGGCTCTTCGCAGGCAAGCAGGACGCGTTCAGCGCCGTGCACGAGCTCGGCTTCCAGTATCTGATGGCGGCCACCGCCGGTGCCTTCTTCGCCGCCGAGCGCTGGCCCGAACGCATCTGGGAGGCGTTCCGCGCAACCACCCAGAGCATCGACGACATCCCGGCGTTCGCCCACGTCGCGTTCGTCGAGGCCTACGCGATCGGGCCGCCCGGGATCAAGCGCGTCGAGGACAGCCGCGCCGCGTTCGCGATCTTCCTGCAGGAGGGATATCGCTACGAGGGCGCCCACGATTCGCCACCGTCGCGCTTGGCGCTGGAGGCAATCATCGCCACGGTCTTCGAGATCGTCTACCTGCAGACCCGGGCGCACGGTCAACCGAAGACCGCAGGCCTGCTGGCGCTGCTCGTGTACGTGTGCCTCGCGCCGTTCATCGGCCCGGGCGCAAGCAACGCGTTCATCGACGAGCGGCTCGCCGAGATACGCAAAGCGAGACGCAGCACCCGCGTCGCATAAACGCCGTCGAGCACGCTAGCGTAGCGGCCGGTGCCTGGCCGCGAGACGAGCACACAGCGGGAGCGCCTGCTTGCGGCGGTCGTGCGCGTCTGCGCGGCGGGCGGATACGGCGATGCGTCGATCGCGCGGGTGATCAGCGAGGCGCGCGTCTCGCGGGCGAGCTTCTACGCAAACTTCAGCGATAGGGAGGACTGCTTCCTGGCCACGCTTGCAGAGATCGAATCCGGCCTGCACGCCGCAGCGAGGAGCCGGATCGAGGAGCAGTTGCCGCAGCACGCAGCCGCCGCGATGATCGCGGCGCTGTTCACGTTCGCGCAGGAGCACCCGACGCAGGCCCGCTTTCTGATGAACGAGGCGATGGCAGCAGGCCCAAGAGCGCTCGACGCACGCGATCGCGGGATCGATCGGCTTGCACTGCTGCTCGAGCACGCCTACCGGGACGTGAGCGCGGACACGCTCGTTCCCGCCGTGCCGGCAGAGATCCTCGTCGGCGCCACATACCGTCTGCTGGCGTCGCGCCTGCGCCACGGCGAGCCTGCACCGGGGAGGTTGCAGGAGGATCTGCTGCGGTGGCTGGCAGCCCATGAGCAGGCAGCAGGGCAGGGGCAATGGCGCACACTCACGCCGTTGCAGACTCGAGCGCACTCGCCGGCTCTGCAGCAGGGGCCGCTGCGCGCCCCAGCGGCGCTCGCGCCTGGGCGTCCGCGGCGCTCGGCGGCGGCCGTCGCCGAAAACCACCGGCTGCGGATCGTGCTCGCGACCGCCGAGCTCATTCGACGAGATGGATACGGCGCGACGACAGTGGCCGCGATCACGGCCGCCGCCGGAGTCGACGGGCGGGCGTTCTACAGGCTGTTCGCCGACAAGCACGAGGCCTTCACGGCCGTGCACGAGCTCGCGTTCCAGAACGCCATGGCCGTGACCGCCGGGGCGTTCTTCGCGGTCGAGGGCTGGCCGCGGCGGATCTGGGAGGCCGGACACACATTCACCCGCCACCTAGAGCAGAACCCCACGCTCGCGCACGCTTCGATAGTCGAAGCTCACGCGGGCGGCCCCCAGAGCCTGCAGCGCCTGGAGCAGCTGCTGTCCGCCTTCACGATCTTCCTGCAAGAGGGCTATCAGTACCAGCCGCGGCGCCAGAGCAGCCCGCCGTCGCGGGTGGCCTTCGAGGCGATCGCCCAGGCCAACTTCGAGATCATCTACCGACAGGCACGTGACGGCCCCGGCCTCGAACTGGCTGGACTGGCCCCGCAGCTCGCGTACTTGTGCCTCGCGCCATTCGTGGGAGCCGGGAGGGCCGGCGAGCTGGTCGAGGAGATGCGCACGAACTCGCTCGCCTGATCGCACCCGAGAAAGGGCGCCAGGGAGATGAACACGATGCGCGCCAGCAGGGCCGACAGCGGAGCCTCGCCGCATGCGCGAAGGTGTCGATAGCCGAGCTCCCAGGCCGCCGTCACGATCGCCTCGAGCGCAACCCCCGACGGGTGTGGGGCTGACCGCGCCGGCAGCTCATGCGGATCGGGATATCCCTCCTGCAGGAAGATCGTGAACGCTCGCGCGACGTCCGCGACGGCGCCGAGCGCGCAGGAGCCACCCGCGTGACTCTCCACGAGCGAGACATACGTGAGCGTCGGATTCTCCTCGGCGTATTGGATGAGCGCGCGCGAGGCCTCCCAGACGCGCTGCGGCCACGTATCGCCGGATACGAACGCGCCGGCGGCAACCGCCATGGCGCGCGTGAACAGCAGCTCGCAGGCAGCATCGAGCGCCTGCTGCTTGCCCGCGAACAGCCGGTAGAACGCGCGTGACTCGACGCCGGCCGTGTCCGAGATCTGAGCGACGCTTGCAGCGCCATAACCATCGCGCCGGATGACACCCGCCGTCGCGAGGACGATCCGCAGCCAATGGTTTTCGGCCACTGCACCCTTTGGCATCGGCGGGCGCCCGGGCGCGAGCGGCGGCGGCGCACGCAGGACGCTCGGCGGCAGAAACGGCGAGCGAGCAGGCCAGGGCAGCGAGGAGAGGGTGCGCCAGCGGTGGCGCGCGACGGGCAACTCGTAGGCGGCGAGCCAGCCGCACAGCTCGGCCGCGAGGTCGCTCGGGAGCGGCTCGCCGCGGCGCAGACGGGACGTGAGCAGCCGGCACGTGACACCGCAGATCAGGCTGGGCGGCAGGTCCGCGACGACCGCGCTCGCAGGCAGCCGGGCGTGTGCCTGCGCGACAATCAGCGCGATCTCGTCGATGAGCTCGTCACGAGCGTCCCGGAGGCGGGCGCCGCCGGCGAGCGAGTCGCTCAGCAGCAGGCGCGCGTCCGCCGGGTGCGCACGCGCGAACGCGACGAGCGCCGCGATGGCCGCGCGGGCGGCGTGCTCGGGCCGCCCGCGCGCAACGCGCCGTCGCACGTGCGCGAGCAGCTGCTGCGTGGGCGGCGCCAACGCCGCAAGGAAGCACTCTTCCTTGTCGTCGAAGTACGCGTAGAAAGTCCGGCGGGAGACACCTGCATCGACAATCACGTCAGCGACGACGACATCCCTGTATCCGTCGCGCGCCGCTGCCTGCATGATCGCCCCGAGCAGCCGCTGGCGCTGCGTCGAGCCGCGCGGCGGCGGCTTGCGCCAAGCCCTGCGCGGGGCAACCTCCGCACGTGCCCGTCCACCCATAGGTTGATCTTCCAGCTATCGCGTGTTCCCGATAAGTGCGGCGGTAGAACGTTCTAAGGCTTGAGTCAGTGGCGGTGGGGACACGGCACCGCCGTGCGGGCGCTCGTGTGACTGCCGTCAAGGAACGCAAACGAGGCCGCGAACGGGAACCCGCCGCGCGGGCAGCTGGCCGGCAGACCAACCCCCGGCGGACGGTAGGCAACGCTGCGACCGCGCACCTCTTCGTAGTAGGTGAGGTTCCCGCCGAGGGTCACCTGCATCTGCGAGATCACGACATCCGAGGCCGCGGGGAGACTCGGGATCGGCGGTACGACGATGCTCAGATGCCCCGCCTGCAAGACGCCGGAGAGCACCACCCGGGCCCCGATCGGGTAGCGGCCCGTCGCATACGCCAGGACATGCAGGTAGCCGTCCGAGGAGGGCGCCGCGAACAGCGCCAGCTGAACGTTCTCCGTGACGATGTCCGGGCCGAGGGGGATCTCGACGACGGCGCCGCCCGAGCCCATCCTCGAGTCCGGGGGGCATGCCTCGACGCCCACCAGTTCCAGGGCGCTGGGTGCGCAGGACGCCAGGCCGAGACCGCTCGTCGCCAGCCCGAGATTGGCAGGATAGGCGAGCTGCATCGAGCTGAGCGGGGCGGGGACGGACCCGCCCGCGGTGATCTGAAAGTCCAACGACACCGTCGTGGCGGCACCGAGGCGCTCCGGGGTGAGCCGGGCGTTGATGCTCGCGCTCTGCGCTGCATTTGCACTGCCAGTCACAGTCGCGCATGCGCAGAGGGCGAGGGCGAGGGCGGCGTGGGGTCGGGACAGTCTCGTAAGAACCTCCCAGCCTCGGATCAGTACGGCAGCTTGCCGATCGCCTGCACGGTCAGCGCGTAGCTGCGCCGATAGTACACGCCGAACAGTTCGCCGCCGCCGCGGATGTGGGCGTAGCGACCGGTGCCGCCGGTGACCGTCATGCGCCCGCGGAAGCTCGGACTCGGGCTGGTGAGGCTCGAGAGGGTGCCCGTGCCGCGGGCGCTGATCGAGCCGCCGTGAGCGCTGATCGTGAACTGGGCGCTGACGTGCGGTTCGCCGTCGTAGAGGAAGCGCACTCGCGCCGAGCCGGGGAACGTCCCCGACACCGGCCCTTCGTCGAGGATCGTCGAGCCCGAGGCGTGCACGAAGCGCAGACGGCCTTCGTCACGGACGTTGAGCACACTCGCCGTGTGCGCAGCGACGGGTCGCGCGGCATCCCCGGCGCCGGCGACGGGCGCAAGCAGCAGGCAAGCCACTGTCAGCATCAGGGCGATGGCGGAAAAGCCTGCAATCCATGAGGATCCTCTGTACCTGATGTCCCTGATGTCCCTGATGTCCCTCTCCATGACGGTCGGCCCGCCCTCAGTTGCTCCCCGGTGTGAAACGACTATGTGCATAGTAGTCCTCGTGGTCGGTCGGGTGGCATCTCAGGCATGCCCTCGGCGCAGGCGCCTGGCCAGTCGCCAGGCGCGCATGAACACCAGCGGCGGGCCCATCAGCGGCGCGAGACTGCGATGCACGCGTCTCACCAGCGGCCGGGCGAGCTCGCCGCGCGCCTCAGGGGCAGAGGTGTAGTAGGCGACCACGCCGACGAGCATCAGCACGTGGGACGCCCCGTTCGGTAGCTCGCGCGCCCGGCCGACTGCGCGCTGCGCCGTCTCGGCCAGGCTCTGTGCCAGCAGCTCGCGATCCTCGTACAGGCTGATGTACCCGGCTTCCCCGGCGCGCTCGTCCCGCGCCTGGTCGACGAGGCTGTCCAGCAGCGTCAGCAGCACGCAGACCGACAGATAGGCGTCTGCGATCCGCACGGCCTGCGCGGGCGTCGTGCGAGCGTCCGCGGCCGCCACGATCAGCGCGTGCACGGCGAGCACCGAGGAGGCGGCGCCCGCCAGCAGCTCGCGCCAACGCAGTCCCGTGCCGCGCGCCTGCGCTTGGGCCCATTCCCGCAGCTGGCCACCGCCGAGCCGTGGCGCCGCGTGCATCCGGATCTGAGCCTGCGCGGCCCGCTCGGCGCTCTGCAGCGCGACGTCGAGCACCTCCTCGCGAGCCGGGAGCCGCGCCAGCGCGCCGCTCGCCGCGCGGGAGAGCTCGCGCAGATAGTCGTCTTGATCGCCGTCTTGCGGGGCAGACCGCGGCGCGGCCTGGCCGAGAGCATCCGTGAAGGCCGCGAACAGCCGCCCGCCGTCAGCCAGAGGATCCTCAAGCGGCCGCTCGGTGAGCCCGTCGAGCAGGTCGAACAGCACCTGCAGCGCGACGATCGCCTGGACCGCGTCGCGGCGCTGCGCACGCGGCGCGAGCGTCGCCAGCATCGCGCCTGCCTCCGCGTTGAAGCGCTCGCCGGCGAGCTTGGCGAGCGCCAACTCGCGCAGGTCAGGGGCGACGATCGCCTCCGCGCGCCGGCGCCAATGCTCGAGCTCGCCGTGCACGACGGGCGCGACCGTGCTCCAGTAGCGAATGTTGGCGACCGCCAGGGCCAGGGCCGAGCGGGTCAGGAGCCGGTAGCCGGGACGAGCTTCGCGCACGGCGATCTCAGCGACCGCCGAAGCGACGCGCGCGCTCGTCGAACTCAGCCAGGGATTCCCGCAGGGCTTGGCGCGTGAAGTCCGGCCACAGCTCGTCCCTGAACACCAGCTCAGAGTACGCCGACTGCCACAACAGGTAGTTGGAGAGGCGCTGCTCACCGCCGGTGCGGACGATCACCTCCGGGTCGTGCATCTGTGGCGCGTACAGGCAGCGCCGGAAGTCCTGCTCGCCGCCGCCGGCGAAGCGCATCGCGGCCTGCACGATCTCCGCCCGGCCACCGTAGTTGAAGGCGAGGAACAGCGCCAGACGCTCGTTGCGCGCGGTCAGGGCCTGCACCCGGTCCATCTGCTCGATCAGATCGGCGGCGAGACCCTCGCGCCGCCCGATGAAGCGCACGCGCACGCCCTGCTCGTGCAGCGCGTGCGCCTCGAGCGCGATCCGCCGCGAGAACATCCCCATCAGCTCGGCCACCTCGCCGGCGGGACGAGACCAGTTCTCCGTCGAGAACACATACACCGCGAGCTCCTCGATACCGAGCTCGATCGCATCCGCGAGACGCGCCTTGAGGGTGTCCGCCGCGGCAGCGTGCCCCGCGGCGGTGGGCAGCCCCCGCCGATCCGCCCAGCGGCCGTTGCCATCGGCGATGATCGCCACATAGCGCAGCAGGGCTAGTGGTCCTCCAGCGCGAGCGCAGGCGCGACGCGTGAGGCCAGCCAGCCGGGGGTCGCCACGATCGCCAGCGCCAGCACCAGCACGAACGCGAAGATCTCAAACGGACGCGCGCTCGTAGCGAGACGCGCCAGCGGGAAGCCCGTGACGCGCTGCAGGTAGCCGTCGAGCACCAGCTGGCCATACACGCCGGTGGCCGCGCCCGTCACACAGCCGGCGCCGAGCATCAACATCGCTTCGAGCAGCAGGATCCGTCGCAGACGAGCGGGCTTGACGCCAAGCAGCCGCAGGCCCGCCAGCGCGGGACGCCGCTGCCAGACGCTCGAGGCGAGCGCAGCGGCCATCGCCGCGACCGCCGCCAGCAGCAGCAGCGTCGCGATCTCCCCCAGCTGGCCGAGCCCTTCGCCTGCGAGGGCGTCGATCCTCGCGGCGCGCACCGACGCCAGCGACACTTCCAGGCCGCTGGCGCGGCCGAGCGCGCGCTGGATCGCCTCGCGCGCGGAGGCGGCGTGCACCCCGGGCAGCAGGTTGACGCCGAGCGCCGTGGGCGCCGAGCTCTGCCAGTCACGCGCGTAGTCGGCGGCGGCGATGAACAGCACACCCGGCGGCCAGGCGAGGTTCGTCGTGGTCGCCGCGATCCGAAAACCGCGCTCCCCGGTCGGGGTCTGCAGCGTCAGGCTCCCCCCCACGCCCGTGTGGTGTTCGGCCGCGATCTGCTCAGAGACCGCGACCCAGCCGCCCCGCGCGAGCAGGCGGTCGGCCTGGCGCGGCGATCCGGAGACGATCTGCGTCCTCAGCACTTCGCGGCTGGCGCCCGGCGGGCGGGCGATCACCCACACGCGGCGATCGCCGAGCTGCATGAAGCCGCCCTGGAAGGCGCGGACGCTCGCGACGCCCGGCACGCGGGCGATCGCAGCGGCGTCGCCAGCGGGTGAGAACCCGTCGGCCGCCTGGTTATCGCCCGGGTTCGACACCCAGATATCCGCGTCGGCGACGTAGCTCGAGGCGAACGCGTGGATTCCGCGCAGCAGATCATCGCGTGAGCCCCCCAGCGCGACGCTGCCGAACAGCGCGACCGCGCCCGTCGCCGCGAGCGCGAGCGAGCGCAGCGTCGTCGCCTGCAGCGAGGCGAGCGCGACCGGCAGCGAGGTGAGACGCTCCCGCCGCGCGCTGATCCAGCGCGCGGCGGACAGCGCCGCCGCGAACGCCAGCGGCACCGCGAGCACCGTCGCGATCGCGAGCATCGCCCCCGCGAGGATCGCGGCCGAGGGCGCCAGCAGAAACACCACGCTCGCCGCGAGCAGCACGGTGAGGGCAGCGGCAAACAGCGCCCACTGCGTGTGCCTGCCGAGCGCGTTCCCCGGGTCGCCCTGATCGCGATAGACGGCGTCGCGCGCACGGCCGCGGCGCAGATCGAGCAGCGGCACGGCGGAGGCCAGACACGTCGCCACCAGCCCGCCGAGCCCGGCGAGCGCCAGCGGGCCGACACCGATGACCGTTCCGCTGGAGAGCGTGAACGCCTCGGCCAGATACCCGGTCGGCTGGTGGAACGCCCACACCGACAGCGCGCAGCCGGCGGCGAGCCCGACTGCGCTCGCGGCGAGACCCAGGCACAAGGCCTGGAACAGGACTATCTGGATGACCGCGCTGCGCCGCGTGCCCGCGAGACGCAGGTCGGCCGTCGCCTGGCGGCGCTCGGGGACCGTCAGCAGCATCGCGTTGAACGCCAGCAGGAACCCCAGCAGCGCGCCGATCGCCGCGAACAGCTGGCTGGCGAGGTCGCTCGGGCGCAGCGCCTGATCGAGCAGCGCGACGTCCTCGTCCGCCGGCGCGACCGCCAGGCGCCCTGCCGCGAGCGTCTCCAGGTCGCGGCGGACCGCCGGCTCGCGGCCGGGCTCGGTCTGCACCAGGATCCGGGTGATGCGTCGCGGCAAGCCCGCGAGGCGCTGCAGGGTCGCGAGCGGCATGACCGCGACCAGGGCGCCCGAGACGGCGCCGGCGGCTTCGGAGCCGAGCACCGCGGAGACCCGCAGCGGGATCGAGCGCCCGCGCAGCTGCAGCGTCACCAAGCCCGCCTGCGAGCTCGAGGCGCTGATGCCCAGCGCATCGGCGCTCGCCTTGCTGAGACCGATCGCGCCAGGGCTGAGTGTGTTCAGGGGAATCGTGCGGGCCAGGCCGTCGAGGATCGCGAGCGCGCTGTCGGTGCCGGCGACATCCACGGTCACACGCCGCCCGTCGGGCGCGAGCACAGTCGCGGTCTGCTCCAGCAGCGGCGCGGCCTGCTTGACCCCGGGAATCGCTTCGACCCTTGCGAGCATGCGTTCGTCAAAGCCTTCGCCGTCCTGTGAGCGCAGCTGCAGGTTCGCCTGCCCCACGACCGCCCGCACCACTTGGCCTGTGGAACCGGCGATGCTGCCCTCGGCGACGGTGGCGGCGAGCACCAGCGCGACCGCGACCGCGATGCCGACACCGGCCAGCAGCTCGGAGACGGCGTGCGCGCGCAGACGTCTGCGATAGATGTAGAGCAGCGCATACGGGCGCAGCATGCGCGTGCGCGGAGGGCGTGGACGCGCCACGTCGCGCTCAGAGCTTTCCATCGCGCAACGAGTAGGCACGGTCCGTCAGGCGCGCAGCCTCGAGGTCGTGCGTGACGAGCACCACGGCGGCGCCCTGCTCGTGCGCGAGCGCGGCCAGCAGCTGGATCGTCTCGATGCTGCGCGCGCTGTCGAGGTTCCCGGTCGGCTCGTCGGCGAGGATCAGGCGCGGGCCGCCCGCGAGCGCCCGCGCGATCGCGACACGCTGACGCTCGCCGCCGGACAGCTGCTCCGGCGTATGCTCGAGGCGATCGCCCAGCCCGAGGCGCCTCAGCCACGGGAGCGCGTGCTGCTTGGCTTCGCGCATTCCCATCCCGCCCATCAGCAGCTTCAACGCGGCGTTCTCGAGCGTCGAGACCCTCGGCATCAAGCGGTAGCTCTGGTAGATGAAGCCGATGTCGTGCATCAGGTAGTCCGAGAGCTCGTCCTCGGAGAGCCCGGGGATGTCGCGTTCGGCGAAGCGGATCGTGCCCCGCTCGGGACGCAGCAGCCCCGCGATCAGCAGCAGCAGCGTCGTCTTGCCCGATCCAGACGGTCCCTGCACGGCCACGATCTCGCCGGCGGCGACCCGCAGGCTGACCCCGTCGACGGCGCTCACCTCCTCGCCCGCCCCGCGGTAGTGCTTGACGACGCCTTTGAGCTCGAGCATGCTCACACGCCGGCACGCCCGCCGCCAGCGCGGCGCAGCGCCACGACGGGCGCGAGCTCCTGCAAAGCCGGACCGCGCAGCTCGCCTTCGCCGAGCGTCAGCGTCTGGTCGGCGCCGGCGAGCGCCGTCGCGTCGCCGCTGCTGGCGAGCACCGCGATACCGCCGTGCGCGAGCGAGCGCAGCAGCGCAAGGACGCCGTCGCGCTCGAGCAGATCGACCCCCTGAATCGGGTCATCGACGACCACCAGGCGCGGGTCGTGCACGAGCACGCGGGCGAGCGACAGCAGGACCCTCTCCGCCGTGTTGAGCGCCGACAGTCTCAGCGTCGCGCAAGCGGTGATGCCGACGCGCTCAAGCGCCTCGTGCGTACGCCCGCGAGCCCGCGCGGGAGCAACGCCAGCGGCGAGCAGAGGCATCATCACGACCTCGAGCGCGAGCTGTGAGCCGCCCTGCACGAGCTTCTGGCAGTAGCCGATCCCGGCGCCGAGCAGCTCGTCACCGCGGCTGGCCAGGTCGCGCCCGTCGAAGCGCACGACGCCGCCATCGGGCGCCTCGATGCCGGCCGCGATCCGCAACAGCGTCGAGCGCCCGCAGCCGCGTACGCCCCAGAGAACCGCCAGCTCGCCAGCGTCGAGCTGCAGCGAGACCTCGCGCAGGACGATCCGCTCGAGCTGGCCGTCGTCGTAGCGCTTGCGCACCCGCTCCAGCTCGAGCAGGCTCATCGGCGGCGCGCCCCGGGATCGACGAGCGCGTTCAGCTCGCGGCGCACGTACCCCACCCAGGCGAGCTTCGCGCCGAGCGCCAAGCGGCTCTCCTCCGCGGCGAGCCGCGCGGCGAGCTCGACCGCGTTGGCGGCGCGCTCGTCGTCTCGCGGCTTGATCGGGGTGCTCTGCGCCGCGGCGAGACACGCCTGCTCGTAGCGGTCGAGGATCTCAAGCGCCGCCTGCGGGTCGCGCACGAACCGCGCGAGCGCCAGCACGAACAGCCGCTGACGACGCAGGCCCTCGTCGACCTGCCCCACCAGCCACTGCCCGTAGCCCTCGAGGCCCGTCGCGGTCGCCCGGTAGTGCGGCTTGGGCTGGCGGCCAACCCGCGTTCCGGGGAGCTCTTCGATCAGCGCGCGGTCCCGCAGCGTCGCCAGCGCCGTGTATGCGTGCGAGACGCTGCTGAGCGTCAGCACGCCTTCGTAGGTGCGTTCGAAGCGGCGCGCCAGCTCGTAGGCGTAGCTCGGACGCTCGATCACCAGACCGAGCAGCGCCCAGTTGACCGGTGACTGCATGGGAGCCGCGCGCGCGTCTCTCTCCGCCCTCATGACCGCAGGATTGTAAACGAAAGCGTGGAGTCAAGACTGTCGTCGCCCTGCGCGAGACGAGCACCCAGCCCGCGCCCGCGAACTGGCCGACCAAGGGTTCGCGTAGGCATCGAGCTATCCAGCGCAGGGATCGACGGTGGGTCGATACGTGGACTAGGGCTAGCTAAGTCGTGCTACGATTGGCAGCATGGCCCGCGTGGGAATGCACGACGCCAAGACTCATCTCTCCAGGCTGGTGGAGCGCGCCGAAGCTGGCGAGGATGTGATTATCCAGCGCAACGGCAAGCCGGTGGTGCGCCTGGTGCCTGTTGTCGAGGAGCCGCGCTCGCTGGCGTCTGTACGCGGCGCCTGGCGCGGCCGCGTGCACATGGCCGACGACTTCGACGAGCTACCCGAGGACATCGCCGAGGCCTTCGGCGCTCGATGAGGCTCTTGGCCGATACCCACGCAGCACTCTGGCTGCTCGGGGAAGACAAACGACTGAGCCCGCGCGCCGACGAACTGCTCACCGACGTCGCCAACGAGATCTTGCTCAGTGCGGCAGTTGTGTGGGAGGTCGCGATCAAGCGGTCACTCGGAAAGCTCGACGCGCCCGACGGGTTCGCGAGGCAGCTATTGGATGGCGGAGCGGTTCCGCTGCCCATCAGCATCGACCACGCACGGGCGGTCCGCTCGCTGCCATGGCACCACCGCGACCCGTTCGACCGCATGCTCGTCGCCCAGGCCACGCTCGAGGACGCGGTGCTCGTCTCGAATGACGAAAGACTGCGTCCTTACGGCGTTGAAGTCGCCTGGTAGCTCCCGCACGCGCCACCGGGTCCGGCAGCGATCAAGATGACAGCGCGTGCGAGGTTCGGACGGGGCTCTAACTGCGCCACGACATGTGGCTCGAGCGCCCCGAGGCGGAGGGAAGTCAGCGCCGGGGGGAGGAACTGCCAGCCGTGTCGAGGAGCGGACGCGAGGCCGACGTTGCCGTCGCAGTGCACCACCCCTTGGGGGATATCGATGGTCTCGCCGGCGGATAGCTGGGTTGGTGTGCCTTCCATACGAGACGATCGACGCACGCGACCCGTTCGGGTAGGTCTCTCGCGGCCGCGTCTAACCGAGCCTGAACGACTCGCTGCTGATCCTCTCGTGCCGCCCGATCCCGGCGATCAGCGTGACGGTGTACGTGCCCGATCGCAGTCGGCGCACCGGCAGCAGCCGCAGACTCATGCGACCGCGCGCCAGGCGGGCGGTTCCCGCTGCGTACACGATGCCGTGACGGGAGAGCGTCGCCTGCGCGGCCGACCCCGTGGTCGTGAACTTGACCGCGCCCGACACAAGCTTGGTCGTGCAGCGCTGCTTGCCCTTGACCGTCCTACACGTCACGAGCTCGACCTGGCCGGCGGGGCCCGCCGGACCCTGAGCGCCGGTCGGCCCTGCCGGGCCCTGGGCACCCGCGACGCCGGCCGCGCCTTTTTCGCCCTGCGCGCCTTTTTCGCCCTGCGCGCCGTTCGCCCCCGCCGGCCCTTGTGCACCCGCTTTCAAAAAGACGGCGGTCGCTTCGGTGCTCGCGAACCTCTGGACCCTGCAGGTCGTCGCCGATATCGGCCGACACCCGATCCAACCAGCGAATTCGTAGCCCGCCGCGGCTTTCGCGGCCGTCAGCGTCACTTCGCCTTCGAATTCGTGCGTGCATTCCTCGGTCGAACACGTCATTCCTGCTGGGTTCGAGGTGATTTCGCCCTCGCCTGTGATGAACACGGTGAGCGGGAAGCGAGCCGGCGGGCCCTGGAAGATGAAGACTTCTTTCTTGCCTGCGTCGGACACATAGATGGCGCCGGTCCTTTCGTTGACGGCGATGTTTTCGATTTCGTCTGAGAAGATCCCAGCGCCGAATTCGCCTCCGGTCCTCACCGGGGTCGGCATGGCGAACCCTTCGACCACGCGGCCGTGGATCGCCACGTAACCTATGTCGGTCGCCCGGTCGATCCCATCCGCGAACGCCCCTTCAACTTCAGGGACTTCCGTCACCTTTTCGGCGCTCGTGCCCGTATCGGAGTCCCGCCAGATCTCAGCCCGAGCCGGGCTCGCGAGCACACCGTTCGGGTTTCCGTACACGAAGATGTCGCCCCTGGAATCGACGACGGCGCTCCGCTCGGAGCCTTTCACGGAGAAGCTGGCGATTTCTGTCCCCGCAGGCGAGAACTCGCGGAGCACTTCGGCGCCGGGATCGCTCACGTAGACATCGCCATCCGCATCCGCTGCGACGCCTTCAGGTTCCATGAAGCCCGTGAGCTGGGATTCGTATTTGAATTCGCCCCCGATCAGCTTGAAACGGTCGACGACCGCGTGGCCCCTGTCGACCACGTAGATGGAGCCCGCGGCGGCGCTCGTCGAGTTGTCCACGGCGACGCCGGCCCACTCCCTGTCGAATTCAAAACTCTTGGCGGGCGTTTCGGCGCCTGTCAGCGTCGACGGTGCGCCGCCCGCAGGCGAACCCCCTCTTGCGCCGAACACATTGACGGTGTCGAAGTCTTCGCCGCTCTCGGGGGCCAGCACGTTGCCGGTGGATTCTTCGACCGCCAAGCCCGTCGGGCGTTCGAAGGGCCCGAAGCTGTGGACGTAGGTCGCGGGCGAAGCGAACGCGCTCGGGGTCCCCGACGCCAGCACGGCCAGCGCGGCACACAAAGAGGCGAGCACGGCCAGCACAGAACGAGACGACGCTCTACTCGACACCACGAGACCTCCCCAGAGATGGTCACCCAGATAAACGTCGGCGCGCAGTCTAGCATCTAGCATTCAGACGTGCAGTCGTTCTGGTGAATCTCGTCCTGCGTAACGCCTTGTCGCGTATGGGAGGTCGAGGGAGAAGCTCCCGACGGTCTCGCAGGGAGCTAGCGCTCGGTGTCAACAGCCGCGCCCAGCTCCGCCATGCTCACGCCGAGCGCCTTGGCGAGCTGGCGCACGGTCGGCCATGTCGGCGACGCCTGCGCGAGCTCAATCCTCGAGTAGGTGTTGAGCGAGACACAGGCTGCCTGAGCGGTCGCTTCCTGCGAGAGTCCCCGCGCTTCCCGCAGGCGGCGCAGCACGGCCGCAAGAGCCTTGTCCACCGGCTGATCTGGCGCGGGCATCCCGGCACCCTCCCACGCACCACCACATCCGGTCTACAACGTCTGCATGGATACGTTCCCGTTTCATTGCCAACGTGGTATGTTCGCATGAAAAGTGCCCCCGCGCTGGGTTAGAGCCGGGGGCGTGGCACCGGGCTGGAGATCCCCCAATGACTGACATCGGCGAGTTGCTGGAGACCCTTGTGCAGAGCCTGCTCTATTCGCTGATGACCATCGCCGTCGAGTTCGACGTGCTGGACATGGAGCCAGGGCCATACCGCGTGCAGGTGGACAGGTTCGAGGCGATCCGGGCGGTGCTTGACGCGATCGAGTGGGGAGAGCGGGGCGAGATCGACGTGGAGCCCCACCGCGACGTTCTCCAAAAGGTGCTCTCAGACCGGCTCTCAGCCGAACACTCGCTGATGCAGGAACAAGGCGGCGTGGCAAGCAATCAGCGAGAGCACGCCCACGCCTGCGCGCTCACGATCGAACAGTGGATGGATGCCGCCGGACTTGAGATCCCGCAGGCGGGTGAGCATGATGCGTGACGCAGCGGTTGAGTGCGCCAAGTTCGGCGCGGCACTCCGAGCCGAGCGCGAACGGCAGGGCATGTCGCTCGCCGATCTCAGTACGGCATCCGGCCTGCATAGGACCCACGTCGCCCGGATCGAGCGCGGGGTATGCGAACCGACGTTCAACACGCTTATGAAGCTACGGCGCGGGCTCGGCTCGCTCGCCGAAGTGTTCGCCTTGACCGAAGGCGCTTAGCTCTCGACGATACGCGCCTGCGTAGCGCGCTACTCGGCTGGGGTCTGGGTTTGGCAAGTGACACATCGCCTGTATGCCAACGACACGTGTTTCAGGCGAACTGGGAAGCCGCTGAGGTTCGGGGCCACCGGTTGCTCAGGCGCACGCGCCCGATTGCTGGGAGGAAGCGACCGACCCGGGATGAATAGGCGGCGTATTGCTCGCCATGGATCCCTAACAGGTAGGGGCTCCTCGATGACGCGCGTTTGCAGCTCAAGGGCCACGATCAGGAGGATCGCTCCGGCAATCGTCACGACGTTCGGTGCGAGCAGGGCAGTGCCGATGAAGGCGGGGATCATCGCGGCGTAGAGTCGGATTACGCACGAGCGAGAAGGGGCCCCGGGTAACCAGTTCGGTCCGCTCGGAGGGATCGACGCCGATCCGCCACGCGTCGCCCACCGCAAACTGAGCCAACGATCCCTCTTATGGGCGCGACAGAAATCCGATCAGTAGGGTCGTGTCGTGTCCTCTCATTCTTCTTCGGCTGCAAGCGTCGAGCGCCGCCCGCAACGCGGCACGTTGAGCGAGCCGGCGCTGCGCGTGTGCCGTGCGTTGCTGGCGCTGCTGACGCTCATGGCGATCGGCTATGACGTGGCGGCGGGACCGGGGGTCAGCGACGGCGACTACTTCAGCTATTTCACCGTCATGAGCAACCTCTTCGCGGTGGGGATCCTCCTGCACGGAGCGCTCCGCCCCGCACACGCCCGCTCTCGCACGGTCGAGCTGCTCCGAGGCGCCGCCGTTGTCTACATCCTGACGACCGGGATCGTGTACCTGTTGCTGCTCTCCGGGAAAGCTCCGGCATACCCGTGGGTGAACGCGATCCTGCACTACCTCATGCCTGTCGCGGTGACGCTCGACTGGCTGCTCGACCCGCCGCGCGTGCGCCTCGACCCAGCGCGGACGGTCGTGCTGTGGATGGCCTTCCCGGTGCTGTACATCATGTACACGTTGGCGCGCGGCGCGATCGTGGACTGGTACCCCTACCTCTTCGTGAACCCACACCGCAGCGGCGGCTACCTACTCGTCGCCGGCGACTGCCTGGCGGTCGGACTCGGCATCGCCGCACTCATCGCCACGACGACCTGGGCAGGCAACCGTCGCCGCGACGCGCTGGGCGGCAGCCCGTTGATCGCGGGCACGTAGCTACAGCGAACGATCGTCGCCGCTGCAGCGGGTCGATCTCCGTAACCTGCCCGCGGTCTCAGGACTATCCGGCGTTGCGCGCGCCGCCCTCCGCTGCGGAGAACGCCGGCATGACCTCCCGCGCGAAGCGTCGCAGCTGCTCCCTGCCGCCAAGCACCGTGAGCAGGACATAGCGAGCGCCGGCTTCATGCACTGCCGTAAGCTTGGCGATGATCTCCTCGGGCGTCCCATAGAGCGCGTGCTCCTCGGTGGCGCCGCTCTTGTCGGTGTAGGCGAGCACATGCGAGCCGCCCTTGCGCCCGGGCGAGCGGGACACGCTCACCGTGCGCTGGGTGTACATGGCTTGACGAGCCAGGGCGGCCTCGGCGTCCGCCCGATCTCTCGCCACGTACAGCTGGCGCGCCACCGCGACCCCCATCGGATCGAAAGCTCGACCGTGCGCTTCACGCTCGGCGCGGTAGAGCGCAATGCGCTCGCCGATCTGCTCGGGGGACGCGTACTGGTCGAGCATGAGGTTGAAGCCGCGCTCGGCCGCCTCGCGGATCGATGCAGGGCTCCCGGCAGCCATCCAGAACGGCGGGTGCGGTCGTTGCGCCGGCGGCGGCTCGACCACGATGTCCTCGAAGTGCCAGAAGCGGCCGCGGTGTGAGAAGCGCGAACGCTCAAGCCAACATCGCGTGATGACCTCAACCGCCTCGTCAAAGCGTGCCTGCGCCTCCTCCGGCGGGACCTGAAAGCCGGTGAACTCGCTCTGCCTGTAGCCCTTCCCGATGCCGAAGTCGAGCCGCCCACCGGACACGAGATCCAGCGTTGCCGCCTCCTCCGCCAGCAGGACCGGGTTGTGCCACGGCAGCACGATCACCGCCGAGCCGACGCGCAATCGGGTCGTGCGCATCGCAAGGCAGGTGAGCAGCATCAGCGTGGCGGAGACCTGATTCCAGCCGGTGAAGTGATGCTCGACCAGGAAGCTCGAATGAAAGCCGAGCTCCTCAGCCTCGACGTTGAAGTCGAGATAGTCACGGAAGCCCTGGCGTCTCTGCAGGAAGATCATCGCCGCTGGCCTGCGCCGAGCAGAACAGACCAAACCTCATCGGCCTCCGCGCCTCGTCGCGAGGATCGAGGTTCGGGGCGGGCATCGAGGGAGTTTCTCACGCGCGAACGTCAGCCGCGATGGCCGGCTCCGTGGCGCCAACATCCACGGCGGAGGTCGCTCGCGCTTTCGCGCGAAAGGAGGCGCTCGACAGGCTGCCCGTACGCTTGGGGTTCACGAGAACACCGTGCGTCGCTGGGAGGAGCGCGGCTTGCTGCGCGCCGTGCGATTGCCGAGCGGTGTTCGACGCTTTCGCCCCGATGATGTCGAGGCAGTGCGAGCGCAGATGTTCAGCGGCTTCGCCCCTAGGCTTCGCGACCGGGGCGTGGAAGTCAGCGCTTCGCTCGTTTGCGCCCACCTCCAAACGCGGTGGACAGCCTGCGCGCGGCATCCCTCCGCGGCTTGTAGTGCAGGTAGATCTGCGTCGTGGCGAAGTCCGAGTGGCCCAGCCACTCCTGGAGCTCGCGCGGGTCAGCAGTGCGGATCGCGACGCTGCCGAACGTGTGCCGCAGGTCATGGAAGCGCAGCGGGCGCAGGCCGACCGCGTCGCGGGCCTTGATGAAGCGCCGCCGCAGCGCCGAGCCGTCGAGGTGGCCCCCGGTCTGGCCCACGAACACCAGGTCGTCCGGACCCGTCCAAAGATCCCGCTGCGCGAGGCGTTTGAGCGTCGTGGCGACCTCGTCGATCATCGGTACCGCGCGACCCAGCCCGGACTTCGGCGTGCCGAGCTTGCCAGCGGTGTAGCTCGCCGTGACGCGCAGCGACTGCGCTCGGAAGTCCACGTCGCGCCAGCGAAGCGCCAGCAGCTCCCCCATCCGCAGGCCCGTCATGGCAGCGGTCAGGAACAAAGCTGAGTCCTGATCGTCGGCCGCCGCCCGCACGAGCGCGTGGACCTCCTCCGGCGAGTAGAAGACGATGTCGGTGCGCTTCGGGATCGGCAGCCGCTCGACGTCAGCCACCGGGTTGTGCTGGAGCTTCCACACCTTACGCGCGCGGCGGAAGATGCCGTTAAGGAGCACGATCATCTTCTGCAGGCTGCGTCGCGACAGCTCGCCCTCGCGCAGCATGCCCGCGAGCCAGCTTTCGATGCTCTCTGTATCTATACGCTCGAGCTGCCTCTCGCCGAACGCCGGCAGCAGGTGGGCGTTCACCACAGAGCGGTAGTCCGCCAACGTCGAGGCCTTGCGCCCGCGCTCCTGCTCGACGTAGCGCAGCCACTCCGCCGCCGCGTCCGCGAACGTCGCCCCAGTGCGCACCATCCCCGGCAGCGTCCCGCGCCGCGCCGCGTCGAGCGTGTCCCTCAGCCACGCCTCCGCCGTGCGCTTGGTGAAGTAGCCCTCCGGCGGGCGCCCGCGCTCCGTCCAGGCCGGTCCCAGCCGCTTCTGGACCTGGCGATCATCCGGCAGCCGGTACTTCGCATACCAGACCGGGCCGCGTGTCCGGTCGACGCGAAAAACATGTCCCGATGGTGGTCGAATCGGCGTCTGCATACCATGTTCCCTACCCGCTATTGTAGCAACTTCTCGGGACATATTCGGGACATGCTTACTTTTATATATCACCTTACCGAATAACAAACCCTTGATTTGCAGGCATTTTTAGTGCCCCCGGCCTGATTCGAACAGGCGACCGTCGGATTAGAAGTCCGATGCTCTATCCAGCTGAGCTACGGGGGCAGGCGGACGCCTCCAAAAGCATGCCGACGACGGGCGAGCGCCGCTCACAGGCGTCAATGGATGCCGTTATCGTGGCACGTTCGCAGGACCGATTGGCGCCGAGCCGACCGTTGGCTGGCAGTCGCCGCCACGGTACTTAGGCGCGCTTGAGCAAAAATCTGTAAAAGTTCCCCTATGACCCCAGTGGAGAGCGACGAGGCGGACCTCACGCGCAAGCAGCGCCGCGAGCAGGCGCGCGAGCAGCGCAAGGCGATGGAGGAGGCCGCGGCCGCGAGCGCGGCGCGGCGAACGCGGCTGACACAGCTCGGGATCGTGGTGTCCGTGGTGGTGGTCGCGATCGTCGCGATCCTGATCGCGACCGGTGGCGGCTCCAAAAAAGGGCTGCCGAAAACGGCGCACGAAAAGAACGCGACGGTCAACGAAGTCTCGAGCCTGATCGCCGGCATCCCCCAGAGCGGCAACGTCCTGGGCTCGCCGACGGCGCCGGTGACGCTGCAGTACTTCGGCGACCTCGAGTGCCCGATCTGCCAGAAATTCACGCTCGGCTCGCTGCCGACGGTGATCCCGAAGTGGGTGCGCACGGGCAAGCTGCGGATCGAATACCGCTCGTTGGAGACGGCCACGCGCGAACCGGAAGTGTTCAAGGCCCAGCAGGTCGCGGCCTACGCGGCGGGCAAGCAGAACAAAGCGTGGAACTTCATCGAGACCTTCTACCACGAGCAGGGAGAAGAGGACTCGGGCTACGTGACCGAAAAATACCTCCAGGGCATCGCCAGCCAGGTCCCGGGGCTCAACCTCACGCAGTGGACGAGCAATCGCAGCGACCCGGAACTGGCCAAGGAGGTGACGACCGATGCCGAAGCCGCCGCCAACGCGGGCTTCAACGGCACGCCGTCGTTCCTGATCGGCCGCAGCGGGGGCTCGATGAGCAAGCTCGAATATCAGTCGCCCGAAGATCCGACCTTCATCAACGAAGCCGTCGAAAAGCTTCTCAAGAGCTAGTGCCGCGATGAGCGCGCGAGCCCTGAGAACCACCCTGATCGTGCTCGCGACGATCGGGCTCGGCTGGGCGACGTACCTCACCTACGTGCACTACTCCGGCGCAACGCCGGTCTGCTCGCTGAAAGGCGACCCGTGTGCCGCGGTCCAGAAATCGGTGTACTCGGAGCTGATCGGCATCCCGGTGGCGCTGATCGGCGCGGTCGGCTACCTGCTGATCCTCGGCTCGCTGCTCGCCTCCGACGGCGAGCACGCGCGGTTCGCGACCGCTGCGCTGACCCTCGGCGGCTTCGCGTTCAGCCTCTACCTGACCTACCGCGAGGTTTTCACGCTGCACAAAATCTGCGAGGACTGCGTCGCCAGTGCCGTGATCATGACGATCCTGGTGGGCCTGTCCGTGTGGCGCTTCCTGCGCGGCGATGCCGGTATTGCAGGGCCTCGGTCGGCACTGGCCGCGCCGAGTGCGTCCGCCGAGCCGGCGGCGCCGCTCAGCAGCGCCTCCTGAGTCGCCTCGCGCGACACCTCCACGCGGATCGCCGCTCCCCGGCGCGGGCCTGGGGCTCCCCAGCGCGGGCCTGGGCAAATCGGACCATCGCCGCGGTACTGCGTGTGGTCTATATGTCCAATGATGCCCGGCCGGCCCGAGCAAGCAGGCTCGGAAAGCCGACGTGCTCAGCAAGGATGGGTTCCAAGGCGACGAGCACACAGGTCCACGCGAGCACCGAGCCGGCGCTCGACGGCAAGACGCGCATAGCGCGTCTGTTCGAGATGACCAGCGACCTGCTGGCGACGATCTCGATGGACGGCCGCTTCACGCTGCTGAACCCCGCATGGGAGCAGCTGCTGGGCTGGACGCGCGAGCAGCTGTACGACCGGCCGGTGCGCGAGTTCGTGCATCCAGAGGACCTCGAGCAGACGCTCGGGCCGCTGCTCGCGCCCGGCGGCGAGACGCTGGAGCTGGAGAACATCACGACGCGCTACCAGCACCGCGACGGCTCGTGGCGGTGGCTGCTGTGGAGCGCGCGCCGCGACGGGGACAGCTGGTACGCGGCCGGCAAGGACGTGACCGACCGCGTGTGGCTGGAGCGCCAGGCGCTGCACGACCCGCTCACGAGCCTGCCGAACCGGCTGCTGTTGATGGACCGCGCCCGTCAGGCGCTCGCGCGCCTGCACCGCAGCCAGGGCGTGGTGGCGCTGCTGTTCATCGACCTCGACAAGTTCAAGGCGGTCAACGACAACCTCGGCCACGATGTCGGCGATCGCCTGCTGCTGTCGGTGTCCGAGCGGCTCGCGGAGCTGATGCGCGACAGCGACACGGTCGCGCGCCTGGGCGGCGACGAGTTCGTGATCCTGGCCGAGGAAATCGAGAACGACGGCGAGGCGCTGGCGCTCGCCGAACGCGTGCTCGACGCGCTCGAGCGGCCGTTCCCGCTCGGCTCGGCGGAAGTGGCGATCCTGGCGAGTGTCGGCATCTCGGTCGCCCGCCACCCCGATACCGACCCCGAGGCGATGCTGCGCGAGGCCGACGTGGCGATGTACCGCGCGAAGGGCGGCGGCGGCCGGCGAATGGAGCTGTTCGACGAGCGCCTGCGCCGCGAGCTCGACGAGCACATCGCACTGGAGGACCGCCTGCGCGGCGCGCTGCCACAGCACGAGCTGCTGCTCGCCTACCAGCCGATCCTGCGACTCGCGGGCGGCCAGGCGCTGGGCGTCGAGGCGCTGGTGCGCTGGCGACCGGGCGACAGCGGACGCGCGGCGAACGCGACCATGCTGCCGTCGAAGTTCCTGCCGCCGGCGGAGGACAGCGAGCTGATCGTGCAGATCGGCAACTGGGTGCTCCACGAAGCGTGCGCGCAGGCGGAGATCTGGCGTCGCAACGGCATCACGATCCCGCTGTCGGTGAACATCTCCGCGCGCGAGCTGACCGAGCTCGATCTCGCGGAGCGGGTGCGCGAGGAGCTCGCCTACTGCCGCCTGCCCGGCCGCGCCCTGTGCCTGGAGATCAGCGAGGAGGCGGTGCTGCGAGACCCCGACCGCGCGCGCTCGGCGCTGAAGGACCTGAAGCGCCTGGGCGTGCTGATCGCGCTCGACAAATTCGGCTTCGGCCAGACGTCTCTGGGACTGCCGAGTAACCTGCCGCTCGACCTGGTCAAGCTCGACCGTGCGCTGACGGGCAGCTTCCACGAGGACAAGGAGCGGCGCGCGATGTTCGCGGCGACGATCGCGCTCGCGAAAGAGGCGGGTCTCACCGCGGTGGCGGTCGGGATCGAGACCAACCGCCAGCTCGCGCTCGCGCGCGAGCTCGACTGCGCGGTCGGTCAGGGATTCCTGCTGCACGGACCGGCTTCGCCCGATCGCGTGCGCCTCAAGGGCGCCACCGGGTCGGTAACGTCCGCGCCATGGCGTCCTCTGGTGCGACTCCGCGGCAGCGCCAGCAAGCGCTGAGCGACGACGCGGCGATCGCGCGCGAGAAGCGCGCGGCCGCGCGCGCGGCCGCCGAGCTGATCGAGGACGGCATGCGCGTCGGCCTGGGAACGGGATCGACCGTCGCGTACCTGCTGCCGGCGATCGCCGAGCGTGGCTGCAAGGGGCTGCGCTGCGCGGCCACGTCACCCGCGACCGAGGACGCCGCGCGCGCGCTGGGGCTGACGGTGCAGGCGCTCGATGACATCGGTGAGCTTGACATCGCGATCGACGGCGCCGACCAGATCGACCCGCGCGGATGGTTGATCAAGGGCGGCGGCGGCGCACACACGCGCGAGAAGATCGTGGTCTCATCGGCACGACGCTTCGTGGTGATCGCATCTGCCAACAAGGCGGTCGCGACGCTCGCGCCGCCGGTGCCGCTCGAGCTCGTGCCGTTCGGTGTGCAGCGCACGCTGCTGGCGCTCGACCCGGCAGCGCTGCGCGGCGTCGAGGCTTCCCCGGATGGAGGCCTGATCGCCGACTACCTCGGCGCCGTCGGCGATCCAAGCGAGCTGGCCGCCCGCCTGAGCGCGACGCCGGGGGTCGTCGAGCACGGACTGTTCGAGCCCGAGCTCGTCAGCCTGATCCTGCTCGCCGGCGACGGCGCGATCGAGCGCCGGGCGGGCCGCAAGCCGGAACGCCGCTGCTAGTCCTCCACGCCGAGCGGGCGCAGCTCCTCGCGGTAGGACATCGCATGGCGCACCAGCACGCCGTCCTCGCCGATCGCGTAGGCGCCCATGCGCAGCAGCGGCGGCGAGTACACGTGCAGCGTGACCGCGGGATCGGAGCCGGCGTGGCTGACACGGTGGATGTCCGAGGCCGAGAAGTGGAAGCTGGCACCGGCGCGAAAGACGCCGTTGCGCGTCGGCCCGTCGATCGCGAGTCGCTCCTCGCGCACGGCGCCGCTGACGACGGCCACCGCACCGCAGGAGACGTCGTGGTCGTGGAAGCCGGTGTCGTGCTCGTCCATCCAGCAGATCAGCCACGCGGTCACGTGCTCGTCGCTGAGCAGCTCCTCGTACATGCGTTGCGAGCTGTCGTGCTTGACCAGATGGATCCACAGCTCAGGCCGGTCGGCGAGCTCGGTCACGAACGCCTGCAGCTCAGGGCCGGAGAGGTCGCGCCCTTGCGGGCGCGAGACGCGGGCGAGCTCGCGCGGATCGATCGCCGGCAGGACGGGCAGCGGCGTGCCGGCTGCGTGCAGCGATGGGGCGCTCATCTCGCCACCGCCATCTGCTCGGCGCCGAAGGCACGGCGCGTGCACTCGACGATCGGCTCCCACGCGAGGCCTTCGGGCATGCCCAGCTCGCCGGGCTCGACGACCGGTCGATCGGACCCGTACAGCAGCTGCTGCGCACCCACGAGATCTTCGATCACGCGGATCGCGGCGGGACCGTAGGAGGAGGTCTCGTAGAACACCAGCGGGTCCGGCAGCGACGGGCAGGGGCCGCCGCGCGAGGACAGCCGCTCGGCGTGCAGCGGCGCCAGTCCGGCGAGCATCGAGAAGATCACGCGCAGGCGCGGGTGGCGCGCGCGCCCCGCGGCCAGGAACGCCAGCCACGCCGCCTGCATGCCGGCGACGTATCCGGTCAGCGCCGGCCACCACAGCGGGTCGCCGAGCGAGGTCTCCCCCGCGACCCGCAGCGCGCGGATGCCCGGTCGCGCTCCCGGATGCACGAGCAGCGGCGCGCCGTGGGACTCCAGGCGCGCGAGCACCGGACGCAGGCTCGCGATCGCCTCGACGCTTGCGAGCGCGCCGGCCGGCAGCGACAGACCGACGCAGCCGCGCGCGAGCGCGCGATCCACGTCGTCCGGGTCGGCCCGATCGAGCGCGATCGCCGCCCACACGCCGAACGGCTGCTCGAGCGACAGCGCTCCCTCGAGATAGGCGTCGATCAACTGCAGCGCCTGCTCGCGCGGCAGCCACTCGATCCCCAGCGGGCTCGACAGGCACACGAGCGCGCGATCGAGACCGTCGAGCTCCACGAGGGCGGCGCGATGGGCCGGCGCCTCGCTGGCGAGGTCGATCACGTACGGCCGCTCGCCCGCCAGATACAGGACGGTCAGCCCGTTCTCGTTGCGTACGAACGGAAGCTCGCTGCGTGCTGCGAGCGCCTGCACGAGCGGCTCGGTCCAAAGGTGCTGGTGTACGTCGATCTTCATCAGATTTCCGATCAGGTTTATGCAGATTAGCAGACCTGTCGGCTTTTGGGAGGCGAAGCTGGAGGGCTGCATCGCATCCTGCACGCGCACGTGGAGCGCCGCGCACACGTGCGCGATCAGGTGGTGCTAGGCCGGCTGCTCGACCTGCTGCTCGACCGGCAGCGGCCCCGAGTAGACCTCGAAGAAGCGGGCCATCATGTCCTCGGGAACGGCGAGGTTCGCGTCGTGGTCGGTGCGCAGACAGATGACGCTGGGCCCGTCGTGCGTCTGGGCGCGGCGCAGCGCGGGCTCGAGATCCTCGATGCGCTCGACGTACTCGCCGTGACAGCCGAGACCCTGCGCGACCAGATCCCAGCGGATCTCCCCCTGGGCCGTCCCGAAGGTCTTGCCGTACAGGGCGAGCTCGTTCGGCTCCTCCATCGTCCACGAGCCCTCGGCGAAGACCACCGTCGTGAGCGCGAGCTGTTCGCGGGCTGCGGACTGCATCTCCATGATGTTGAACCCGGCCGCGCCGTCGCCGGTGATGCACACGACCTCTCGATCGGGAGCCCCGAGCTTGGCGCCGATCGCCGAGGGGATGCCCGTGCCGAGCATGCCCAGCTCGAGGATCGAGTGGTAGGAGCGCGGGCGGGTCGGCGGAAGCACCGAGTAAGCCCAGAGCGACGTGTTGCCGCCGTCGACGGTGTAGATCGCCTCGGGGCCGAACACGGCCCCGATCGCGCCGGCGGCGTGCGCGGGATGGATGCCCGGTCCCTGCCACTCGAGGATCGGCGTCGCCTGGGCCATCCTGACCTCGGCGTCGAGCGCCCGGTAGCGCGCGAGGTCGGCGTCTCCACGGGCCGGCAGATCCATCACGCGCAGTCGGGCGGCGATTCCCTCCAGGGCACTGCGGGCATCGGCGACGATGCCGAGACTCAGAGGGCGGGTGACGCCGAGGTTCCGTGGGTCGAGGTCGACCTGGATCAGGCGCTGGGCCGAGGGGTCGCCCCAGTACTCGTCGTAGGGAACGTCGAGGTTCCCCATGCGCGAGCCGACGACGAGCAGCACATCGGCCTCGCGTCGCACCTGATCGCCGGCCGGCCCGAACCCGAAGACGTAGTTCGAATGATCGGACGGCACCGTCGCGCGACCCGCCATGCTCGTCAGCACCGGGCAGCCGAGCAGCGCGACGATCTCGAGCAGCGCATCGTTGGCGCGGGCACGGTCGACGCCGGCCCCCGAGATCACGACCGGCCGCTCGGCCGAGGCGAGCATCCGTGCCGCCTCGCCCAGCTGCACCTCGGATGCCCGCGGCCCGATGCCGCGGTATGCCGCGGGCGCAAGGATCGGCGCGCTCTCCTGATCCCCGGTGGCATAGAGGATCGGGGCGGGCAGCTCGACGTGGACGGGCCCGGGCCGGCCGTTCCACATCTCGCGAAAGGCCATGCGCAGCACCTCGGGGATGCGGCCCCATTCGAACACGGGGCCGCCCCACTTCACCACGGGGCGGAACAGGTCGAGCTGATCCTGGCCCTGGAAGGTCGCGGGCGAGGACGGGTAGACGATGCCCAGCCGGTGCTGTGAGGTGATCACCAGCACGGGCACGCCCTCGTGCAGCGCGGTGAGCACCCCGGGCAGCAGGTTCGCGGAGCCCGGGCCGGGGTTGCCGAGCACCGCGGACGCCTTGCCGGTCGTCTTGTAGAGGCCTTCGGCCATGTGAACGGCCGCCGCCTCGTGGCGAACCGGCACCAGCCGGATGCCGTGCCGCTCGAGCTCGAGCAGCAGCGGGTCCGACTCCGGCGAAGGGAGCCCGAAGAGGAACTCGATGCCCTCGGCCTGCAATGCGCGAGCGAACAGCTCGCCTCCGGTGATCTCGGTCATGAGGGTCTCCCATCCTTCGCGGTTTGCTCGCGGCGGCCTCGCTCGCGCCGCGCGCGCTCGAGCTGCCTGATTCCCTTGCGCTTCAGCGGCTCGTACAGCATCAGCAGCGTCCCGGGGACGGCGCTGCTGAGCTTCGCCAGCAGCCCGCGGCTGAGCGGCAGGTCGATCTCCAGCGGCCGGTCGCGCATCGCGCGGAAGATCGCCTCGCTGACCTGCTCGGCGGTGAGCGGCCGCGGCCCGGAGAAGATCAACCCGACCGCTTCGGCGTCCCGGTTGTCGAGATGCTGGTCGAGCAGCGCGGTGTCGATCAGGTCCGGACAGATGACCGTCACGTACACCCCGCGGGAGCGCAGCTCGACGGCGGCTGCGATCGAGACGCCCCGCAACCCGAACTTCGTCGCCGAGTAGATCGAGGTGCCGGGCGTCGGCGTGACCCCGGCGAGCGAGGCCATGTTGATGATGTGCCCCGAGCCGCGCGCGGCCATGTGCTCGGCCACGATCCGCATCCCGTAGAGCGAGCCCTTGAGATTGATGTCGACGAGGTCGTCGATGTTCCCCAGCGGCTGGTCGATGAACATCGCCGGGCGGTCGATGCCGGCGATGTTGCAGAGGTAGTCAATCGCCCCGAAGCGCGCGAGCGTCTCCGCGACCACGCGCTGCCATGCCTCCACCGAGCGGACGTCGAAGGCCTGCAGCACGAGGCGCTCGTCCGGCGTGAACGCCTCCGCGAGCGCCGCACCGTTGACGTCGGCCAGCACGAGCCGCATCTCGGGGCGTCGCCGCCGCAGCTCGGTGGCGAAGCGCCGGCCGACGCCGCTGGCCGCTCCGGTGATGATCGCGACCTGGTCGTTCATGGTCGATCCCTCCCGTCAGCCGCGCGTGACGATGCGCTCGAAGCCCCGTGCGAGCGGCTGGAACAGCTGCGGGGAGATGCGGTGCAGCAGGTAGGGCACGGTGACCTGGCGTCTGGGCACGGGCACGATCAACCTGTGCTTGGCGATCGCCGAGAGGATCGCGCGCGCGACCTCCTCCGGGGATGCTCCGTGCTTGGCGTAGTAGCTCGATGCGCGCGCTTGGATCTCGGCGACCTCGCCGCGCATGATGCCGGTCGAGATGATCGGCGTGTCGATGATGCCGGGGCAGATCGCGCTGACGTGGATGCCCCGCTTGGAGAGCTCGGCGTTGAGGGACTCGCTGAGGCCGACCACGCCGAACTTCGACGCGCAGTAGGGAGCCATCTTCGCGGTCGGCACGATGCCCGCCATCGACGCCGTGTTCACCACCGACGCCGGGCGGCCCTGCTGCAGCATCCGCGGGATGAACGCCTGCACGCCGTATGCGACGCCAAGCAGGTTGACCCCGATCACGCGCTGCCAGTCCTCGACCGTGGTCGCCTCGATGTTCCCCCCGTGACCGATGCCGGCGTTGTTGTGCAGGACGTCGACGTGGCCGTCCTGCGCGAACACGCTCGCGGCGAGCGCCTCCACAGCGTCGGGATCGGAGACGTCCAGCGCGTGCGCCGCCGCGCTGCCGCCTGCGGCCTCGATCGCGCGGGCGACCTCCTCGGCGGTGTCCGCCCGCAGATCGGCGACGTGGACCTTGGCGCCGTGGCGGGCGAGCAGCAGCGCTGTCGCGCGCCCGATGCCCGAGCCGCCGCCGGTGACGACTGCGACCTTGCCGTGCAGATCGGGTTCGTTGCTCACGATGCTCTCGCTCTCTCCCATCTAGAACACAAATGCGACTCGTGTTACAGTACGGGGGGATGCGACCCATGTCAAGTCGTCGTCGGATGCGGCTGAGACGATGGCAGCGAAGCGCGTGACCAACACGATCCGCCAACGCAGGGAACCCGTGCAGGCCCGCAGCCGCGAGACCGTCGGGCGCATCCTCGAGGCCGCCGCCGAGCTGATCGAAGCGGAGGGCTTGGACGCCGTTACGACGCGGGCGATCGCCGAGCGTGCCGGCGTGTCGGCGCCCTCGCTCTACCGCTTCTTCGCCGACCGCGACGAGATCTTCGACCGGCTGCTGAGCACGCAGCTCGCTGAGCTCGATCGACGCGCCGAGGCCGCCGAGGCCACGTGGGAGATCGCGTCGGCGCGCGACTTCGTCAGCCGCGAGCTCGACCTCCACCTCGCCTATTACGAGAAGCACCCGAGCTTCGTGCGACTCTGGTTCGGCGGGCGAATCTCGCCGACCGTGGTCGCCGAGGTGCACCGGCGAAACCGCACCCTCGCGCTGCGCGCGCGATCGACGCTCGCGGCCGCCGGCCTGGTCGACCCAAGCGTCAGCGAGAGCGCGTTCGTCTTGCTCGTCGAGCTCGGAGACCGCGCTCTCGAGCTCGCGTTCCGCAACCGGCGCCACGCCGACCGTGAGGTGATCGCGCACGGCCGTGATGCGCTCTGCTCATATCTCGAAAGCATCCCCACCCCCTCAGCCTGACGGCGCGGGGAGGGTGTCACGCGGCCACATCATGCCGCGATCGGCTCTAGCAAGCCAAAAACCCCGGCAATCAGGGGTTCGGCCGAAGCGGGGGACCGAGGAGTCGAACCTCGAGTTGCGGTTTGGAGACTGCGGGGTTGAGCCGCTTTAGCCAATAAAAATGGGGAATCGCGGGCCCTAGCGCGGAGGACGGGCTAGTGTGGGTCGATCGGGGCGGCGTGCGACGCTACGAGTGATGGAGCCGGCTCGTGTGACGCTCAGTGGGGACCTGTCTGGCGACTACCTGGTTGAGGAGCTTCGTCCTGATGGACGTGTCGTCTTGCGCCCCGACCTGAGCGTCGAGGCGATGCTCTCCCGCCACCGCGAGCGCGAGCTAACCCCGGAGGAGTTCGATCGGCACTTCGGGGAGCTGCCAACAGACGGCGAGTGCTGAGAGTGCCGGATACCCAGCTATGGCTCGGTATCCGCTCGAACGATTATCGTCGCCGCCTCCTGACTGGTTGCGGGAGACTCGAATGGGCAGGACGATCCGACTGCGACGACAGTACGAAGCCGAGGTCCGCGGTCTCATTGATCTGCGCGCGGACCTGACTGCTGCGGGCCTCGACGTCGAGCAGATCGCAAGGAAGCTTCACAAACGGCGGCGAGCGATCGGGCTTCGCTACAAGCTTCGAACGCCGCTGCGGGGCACCCGCGGACAGCTCGCGATCTATCGCCGCAATCTGCGACTGTATGGGAACGTGTTCGGGCCGTCCGTGAGCTGGCTTCGGCGTCGCGGTCGTACTTGGGACGACGGATGAAAATCAAGGGGATCGGGGCTATGTTTCGGCCGCACTTTGCGGGGGTCTCGGCTATCGGATCGGTCGGGGAGGCTGGTCGCAGGGCGGTAGATCGGCTTCTGTGGCTTGG
>JBEKWH010000015.1:0-113204 GCA_049513255.1 Solirubrobacteraceae bacterium | reverse complement strand
AAACCGGCCAGCCGGACGCCAACAAAGACAGCCAAGGCACGGCTCTCAGCAAGCTGAGAGCGACACCACCCTGAGCGCTTCGCTTGACGCCCACCATCCGGCGTCAAGCAGCTTCGCACTCAAACAGACTAGATGCAGGCCCCAGCAGGGGCTTAGCGAGCGCTGTGCAATTCGTTGGCCGCCTCGGCGTGGTCGTGGTCTTAGAGGGTGTGATGACCGCAGCCAGCATCGGTGCCGCCAAGGGCGGCGGGTACGCGCGCTACTTGGAGAGCAAGACGATCCGGCCAGAGCGCGGCGACTACTACCTCAGCCCGGAGGGTGAGCCCACGCAGGCCCCCGGCCGATGGCTCGCCTCGCCCGACACGCTCGCCCGGCTCGGCATCGAGGGCGAGACCGTCGAGGGTCGCGAGTTCATCGCGCTCATGGAGGGACGCCACCCACGCACCGGCGAGTGGCTGCGAGCGGAAGGCGCCGGCGGCGGCCGGGGCGGCGGGATCGACCTGACGTTCAGCGCCCCGAAGTCCGTCTCGGCGGTGTGGGCGCTCGGTGACGAGGCGCAGCGCCGCGACATGGAGGCCGCACACGCCGCGGCCGTCAAGGACGCGATGGCGCACCTGACCGAGACGGTGCCCACCGTGCGCCGTAGTCGCCACAACCAAGTCTTCGAGGAGCACGCCGCCGAGCTGATCGCCGCCGAGTACCGGCACACGACCGCCCGCGGCGTGATGGAGGGCGATGCCCCCGACCCCCAGCTGCACAGCCATGTGGTCGTCACGAGCGCCGTGCGTGAGGACGGGCGGATCGTCGCGGTCGCCTCCCGACCGATCTTCCGCTCCGCCAGGGAGCTCGGCGCGTACTACCGCTCGGCGCTCGCGCACGAGCTCGCCCAGCGCGGCTACGCGATCGAGCGAGGCACCGGCAAGCAGGGCCGCTACTTCGAGATCGCCGGCGTCCCACGCGGGCTGCTCGACGCCTTCTCGGCGCGCAGCCGCGAGGTCGCCAGAGCCGCCGAGCGCTTCCGCGCGAAGTACGGACGGGCACCCGAGCGCGGGGAGCTGCGCGCGCTCAAGCTGGAGAACCGCAAGGCCAAGGTGCTCGTCACCCAAGGCGATCTACAACTCGTCTGGAACGAGACCGCCGCGCGCTTCGAGTACACGACCGACAAGGAGCAGGCGGTCGGGCACCAGGCGCCCGACGCGCCCGAGCGCGCGCTTGAGGATCGCGTCGAGGAGCGGCTGACCGAGCGCGCCGCGACGTTCGAGCCGGGCGAGCTGCGCGCCGTTCTGCTTGAGCAGTCCGTCGGCGAGCTCGCGCCCAAAGAGGCGCTTGCGCTGTCCAAGAGCATGATCGCCGAGCGGCGCATCCTGCCGCTTGAGGGCGGGCTGATGACCACGCTCGCGGTGCGCGCCCGCGAGCAGGCGATCGAGCGGCGCTTCGGCGAGCTCGCCGGCGACGCTGGGCGTGACGTGGGCGAGCACGCGCGCTCGACCGCGGGCGATCAGGTCGCGGAGCGGATCAGCGGCCGACTCTCAGACGAGCAGGCCCACGCGCTTGAGGTCATCACCGGCCCGGAGCGGGGCGCAATCCTCGTCGGACCCGCCGGCACCGGCAAGGGCGTGGTGATCGACGCGGCGGCGCGCGCTGAGCAGATGACCGGCCACCGCACGTTCGGGATCGCCGTGTCCGGCTCGACCGCGCAGCGGCTCGGCCAGGACTCCCCGGCGCTCTCCGGTCAGACGCTCACGCTCGACGCGCTCGTTGCCCGCGTGGACCGCGGACAGTTGCAGATAGGCGAGCGCACGACGATCTACTTCGATGAGGCAGGGATGGCCGACACCGACCGCCTCGACCGGCTCACCGAGCTCGTGGCGGACACCGGCTCCAAGCTCGTCGCGATCGGCGACGCCGCGCAGCTGCCCTCGATCGGCGCCGGCGGCATGTTCGACCGGCTCGCGCAGATCGCGCCGAGCGCCGAGCTGTCGAACGTGCGGCGCACCCTTGACCCGGCCGAACAGCGGGCGTGGGCTGACCTGCGCGCGGGGCGCTCCGACCGCGCGATGGCGCACTACTACGCCGAGGGTCGCCTGCACATGGAGGACACCCGCGATGAGGCAGTCGAGCAGGCCGTCCAGAACTGGGCGCAGCTGACCAAGACCCATTCGATCAACGAGGTAGCGCTGATCTCCGACGCCTCCAACAAGGAGATTCACCGACTGAACGCCCGCGCGCAGCACCACCGCGCAGAGCGCGGCGAACTCGGCGAGCTGGAAGTCCAGGTGCCGGACGTTCACTACGGCGTCCGCGCAGGCGACCGGATAGCGATGATCGACCAGCACCACGAGCCCGGCGTCGAGCGGATCGAGAACGGCGCCCGCGGCGAAGTGCTGGACATCAACGACGCCGGCGAAGTGCTCGTGCAGTTCGACGTGACCGGCCAATGGCGAACACTCGCTGGCGATGACCTCGCGCGGCTGCGGCTCGGGTACGCGCAGCACATCCACCGCGCGCAGGGCGCGACCGTGACCCGCACGCTCGTCGTCACCGGCGGCTGGCAGACGAGCAAGGAGCCCGCCTACGTCGAGGCATCGCGCGCCCGGCAGGGCACCGACTGGTATGTCTCCCGCGACGACCTCGGCGTCGAAGGCCACGACACCGACCGGATCAAACGACTCGCTCAGAACATGAGCCGCAGCCACGCGCAAACACCGTCCTTGGCCTACCCCGAGCTGCCCGACCCCGAGTACGGGCCGAGCTTCCAGCGAACGATCGCCCCCAGCCGAACCCGGCTGCCGGGGATCGCCCGCGCCATCCACCGCATCGCCCAACCACAACCGACACAGGAGAGAACACGATGAGCCTCAAGGTCCAGGTCGTCCTACCCGACCCCGTAGCCACCCAGCTCCAAGAGCTCGCCGCCGCCGCCGGCGAACCACACTCCAGGCTCGCCGCGCAGCTGATCCGCAACGGCGTAGCCCAGGCCGCCAAGGACGGCAAGGTCCGCCCGCTCAGGCAGGCACCCGTGATCGTTGGCGGCAAAGCAGGCGACCGGGCGCGCTGGCTTGAGCCCTACGGCGGCGACACCGCCTGGCGTGCAGAGATGTGGGGCCAGATCGTCGCGCTGCACGGCCGCTACCCCCGCATCCTCGCCTACCTCAAAGACGAGTGGTGGAACGAGGAGGCCCACGTCGAGACGCTGTGCGCGCTCGCCGTGTGGCGCTCAGAGCTCGACGACGGCGGCGTTGACCCGCGCGAGGAGCTTGCTTTCCACACGCAGCTCACCGACTACGCCCAAGCGCTCCGCCAGGAGGGCGGCGGCGTCACGAAGGCGTGGAAGCCCGGTGCGCCGCCGGAGGAATGGGCCGGCTGACAACGGCCCCGCGACCCCGACTGTGACAGGAGTGTGCCCTTCTGTGCCGCTTTCCTGTCACACGCTCGCGGTCCGCTCGGGCCGATGTACGGTCGCGCCATGAACTGAAAGCCAGCGGCCTGTCGGTCCCGGCTGGCGAGCCCTTCGGCCGCCCAATGATCGCACGCCTCAAGGGCGTGCGGTGGGGGCGCAGAAGGGCTCGCCGCCAGGCGGGTCCGCGTTTTATCTACAACTGAACACTTGGCGCCGGCGGCAGCGCAAACTGTCCCGGCGCCGTGACACAAGGAGCAGTAACTCCCCATGCACAAACACCGTACTCCAGACGGGTTGGAGGCGCACGCGCTGATTGACCGTGCCGTCCTCAACCTCATGCTCGACATCGACCAGCAGCGGCCGTGGGCAGAAGATGAGATCGCCCGCGCGATCGGCGTCCCCGGCGATGTCCGCGACAGCCTCCGGCGCCTACGCGCCTCCAAGTTGATCCACCGCTGGAACGACCTCGCGACCGCATCGCGTCCGGCCGTGCGCTACCACGAGCTCACCCAGGGCGGCGACCCGGACTCCGCCCACGAGCGCCGCGACGACAAAGCGGTCCTCGAAGGTCTGCTCGTGCGCAGCGCCGACGGCGAAGGCCCGCGCAGCGAGGAACAGGTGTGCGAGGCGCACGGCGCGCGCAAGCGTAAGCAGCGGCTCGCGATCACCGACGCGCTGAACCGGCTGGACGGAGCCGGTCTCATCGAGCGTCGCGGCGGGCGCGCGATCCCCTCAGAGGTCGCGCAGCGCCTCGATGAACTGATGACGCTTTGACGCGCGGGGGTCAGCTATGCGCGTCACCGAACTGGCCTTGAGCCAGGCTGCCTCCCCCAGCCTGGCCAGGGCCGGCATACATGAAGTGGATCAGCTCGCCGGGTACACCACCGGCGAGCTGATCTGCCGTCCCGAGTTCAGTAGCGGAGCAGAGCTCTACGAGCTCATCTGCGAGCTTCACCGCCACGGCCTGACACCGTTCGCTCGCAGCGGCGGTCACGTCCAGGGCGAGCGCGAGCTGACGATGTTCCGTTTGCGCGCGGTCGAGGGACTGACCCTCGAACAAATTGGTGAACGGCTCGGCATCAAACGCGAGCGCGTGCGCCAGTTGCTTCACCTTCACTTCGGGCTGGACGGCAGGCCACCCGCCGCACGAAAGCGACCGGCCACAAAGCACCGGCCGTCCACCATCAGTGAACGCCGCCGGCTGTACCTGCTCGCGCGCCTGGCGGTCAAGCGTTACTACCGCAGGGCATTGACAGTGGAGGCCGTTGCGAAGGCACTCGCCAGTTCCCCGCGCCAGCTACAGCGCGCCTACTCGCAGTTCGGCAATGTCACCTTTCAGGATGACCTCGCCGGCAGGCGCATGGAGGCTGCCGCCGAGCTTCTGTCGCTGCCCTCGATCCCGGTGTGCGACGTGGCGCAGCGGGTCGGCTACTCGCAGGCGTCGCACTTCGCGCGAGCGTTCCGGCGCCGCTACGGGGTTTCTCCGTCCTCCTACCGCGCGGCGTTGATCCAGGCGAAGCGCTCCGCCACGCCGGGGGTGATCGTCGCATGAGTGCGCAGGGCATCGCGATCAGCCGCTCCGAGACGACCCCCGGCATCAGCCCCGAACGCGCACCGATTCTCGTTGTCGAGTCTGACGCCAGCCTGGGACGAGAACTTGCCGAACAGCTCATGGCGGACGGCCATCCCACGAAGCTCGCCAGCACCGCGACCCACGCTGGCGTGTTGGCCGGGGCGCACCCGCCGGGACTTGTCGTGATCGGAGAGCTCGACACACCAAGGGGCTCCCTCGACCTTCTCGAAAGCATCCGCGGGCACGGCCTGGACGAACCCCACGAGGGGACCGATTCGCCGTGGCCACCGCGGCTGCCGGTGATCGTCCTCAGTGCCCGCGGCCACCAGCTCGAAGTCTTGCGAGCCTTCGAGGCCGGCACCGACGACTTCTTGCCCCGCGCCGCCGGGTATCTAGAGTTGCGGGCACGCCTACGAGCGCTGCTGCGTCGGTCGGCGGTCGATGACCGCATGGCGCCGCTCACGTTCGGGTCGCTCACGATCGACCGTGCCGCCCATGCCGCGCTCCTCCACGGCGAGTTCTTGGAGCTGCGCCGCATGGAGTACGAACTGCTGTTGCACCTTGCCGGCGATCCGCGGCGGGTCTTCACGAGACACGAGCTGCTGAAAGCGGTGTGGGGCTACCGCTCGATCGGCAATACCCGAACACTGGACAGCCACGCCAGTCGCCTACGCCGCAAGCTCGGCGTAGCGGGCGAACAGTGGATCATCAACGTGTGGGGCGTCGGCTACCGCCTCGCCTGACACTGAGAGGCATTAGACGGCAAGGGCGCCTCCAGGCCAAGGACACGGCCGACCCCCGGCCGACTACCTCGCCCGGAAATCTGCGGCGCCGCCGTCGCTCGCTGCCGTCGCTGAGCGACGCGAATCGCCGCTGCGCGTCAGGGCACAGTTGGCGTCCGCGCACCACGGCCTACAGCCACCGTTGCCCACGCAGAGCGGCCCGTCCGCGCGCCGTGACTTCCCACGGATCACCCAACCTCACCAACCCCGCGTTCACGGCCTCGATGAAGTCCAAGGCGTCCGGGCTCGGTCCCGCCAAACCGCCGGCAACCCACTTCGCCGCCGCGAGGATGCGCAGCTCGGCCTCCGGTCGCGGACGAGAAGTGTGGAGGGTAGGTGAGTGATCGACGGCGCGCATGTAGACAACTGCGTTCAGGCTAACCGGCAGAGCGCCGCAACTGGAATGGCTGTTGTGACACTCGGCGGAGGCCAGTCGTCATCCGTCCGCCGCCCGGCTCGCTTCCGTGTGGAGCTCGCGCATCAGCAGGAGCTCGGCTTCGGCGCCGGGCTTCGACGGGTCTGCGTCGTCAAGGTCGCGCACGGTGGTCGTCAGTATCGGCAGCATCAGCGCGGCGAGCTCCGTCACCGTCCGGGCGTGCCCGGTGGCATCAACGTCTGAGGCAGGCTCGTCGTCGCCGCTCCCGTCGATCAGATCAAGCAGGTCGCAGATCGCACTCAGCCGCCGGCAGCACTCGCGCGGGTCTGTTCCGTGGTCGATCTCCTGAGACACGACAGCGAGGGCGTCATCGGCTCCCTCACGAATCGGCCCGAGCAGCGATGCGGGGATCAACAACGTGGCGGGTTCGGGACGCTCGCTGAGGCTCGCAAGAAACCGCTCGATGGTGGCCGAGTGCTCCGCCGCACGAACACGACCCTCCACCGATTCGGTCCTCTCCTGTTCCGAGAGCCAATCCCACTGCTCGGCGTCGGCCTCCAGAACCTCGATCAGCGCCGCGTCGAGAGCGATCGTCACCGACCGCTGCTCGCTAGGCGTGACCCAGCCAATCACGTTGAGCCCACTGAGCGCTCCATTCAGGCGTCCCAGCGTGGGCGTCCATCCTGCGCGCGTGTGTGACTCTGGCATCCCCACCGGCGCGTCCTCGCACGAACGCCGCAGCTCCGCATACAGCGCCCCACGCAGCAGCGTGACCACCTCCGCGGGCATCGTCGTGGTGATCCTCGCCAGCCGATCGCGCTCGGTCGCTGGCAGCCCGGCGCCCTCGAACTCGCGAAGCGCCCGCAGATCGTCAATGCTCATCTTCGATCCTCCTTATCTCGGTCGGAGGCGTCGGCTGGCGTCGTCTCAAGGCCACGCTGAGGCTCCGTTATGGTCCTCCGCGCGGGGAGTCTCGGCTCCGTCGCCACGCCCCCGGCTGTTAGCGCAGCGCGGGGGCACCTTTCGTATGTAGTGCAGACGATACGCCTCAGCCGCGAGACCTCGGCTCGCATGGAGCAGCGAGCGCACGCCGTTGTCCGCCTCGATCTTTACGCCAGCGATGACGCTAGACAGTTGTCTGAGTCGTGCTGTCTGGTATCGTCGCGCGGCTTTCGCGGATGGCGGACAAGCACCGGGCGTTGGAATGGCGCTTGCAGTGCGATCCATTTGGGTCTAGTCCGGCTTCCGGGCTACCGATACTGCTTCCAATGAGCCTGCCCCCACCAGAATCCGAGCCCGGACCAGACGAACCGGAGCGCAATTCCCATCGACGTAGGAAGTTCCTAGTCGCCTTGACCGTAGCGGTGGTCGTTGCCCTTGCCGCTACGCTCGCTCTTGGCTCCATCGGCGGCAGCTCCTCTAGTCCCACTAGCAACTCCGCAGCCGCAAGAAGCAGTCCCTCTAGTAGCTCCGTGTCGATGGAAGGCTGCACGAGCGGGGTTGCCGGCGCTGACGTTCGAGTCACGATCTACGGCAACGGCGAAGCGGCGTGCAGCGAATGGAATGAGGGGGCAGCCAAGTCATCCGACGAATACTGGAAGACAGAGCCGCAAGGAGAAGAACTGCATGGGGAACTGGTCTGCTCGATGTCGAAAGGCGGCTCTCTCCTGATCGAAGTTCGGGACACGGGCGAGCACCTGCGCGGCAACCAAATCTGCGCGAGCCTCACCGCCAAAGGGTGGCATGAAGCCGAAGGGCCGGGAGCGAAGATCGAACGGGAACAAGCCCAGCAGAAGTCCGAACGCGAACGAGCCGCAGCGGCCGAACAAAACGCTCAGAATGGACGCGAAGCGCAGAAGCGCCAAAGGGAACAAGCGCAGCTGGAAAAGGAAGAAGCCGCCAAAAGGAAGCAGGAAGCGCAGGAACACCAAAAGGAACAAGCGCAGTCCGAAAAGGAAGCGGCTGCACAGAAACAGCAGGAAGCAGAGGAACACCAGAAGGAACAGCGCGAACACGAACAGGAAGCTGAGAAGCAGCAACAAGAAAACGCACGCGAAGCTCGCCGCAATGAAGAAGAAGCCAAGCAGGCGCAGCGGGAAGTCCAGCACAGCGAATGAAACCTCCTCTGGATAATGGGGTTGACGGTGCCGGCGCCAAAGTACGACCCAGAGTTAGGATTGCCGGTCCCACCGTCGGACAACTGCTCGCTTTGCTTACCCTGCTGGGCTTTATGCTCGCGGTGTCTGTGGCGTCTGCGTCGGCGCGCACCCTCACGGCTCGTCGCCACACCAGACCCCAAACGGTCAGGCGATCCACGGATCAGCATAAGCCAATCGGATCGGCGCTCGCGCACGTCGCGGTCATAGGCGGGACACAGGCCGAAACCGGCAGCTTCCCATCGCTTGCCCTCGTGCGCGGCGTAGAGGAAGAAGAGGGGATTCGATGCACCGGGACCGTTGTCGCCTCGAACCTGATCCTCACGGCTGCGCACTGTGCCGAGAATCCAGAAACCGGCGTCCTTGACGAACCAGCCGGGTACACAGTCGTCACCGGCAATGTTGACTGGAACGCCACTCCCCGACAGGTCTCAGCCGTGTCGAAGGTCATCATCTATCCCGGCTTTGTTCCGAGCCTTCTTGACCGTGACGCAGCGCTACTCGTCCTCGCCACGCCCACCACCGCCCCGGTGATCCCTCTGTGGACTGCGGGCAACGCGGGCACCTTGCAAGCTGGCCGCGCAGCAGAGATCGTAGGGTGGGGTCAAGAATATCCTGAACAGGAACTTCTCCCTGAATACCTGAAATGGGCTGATACGGTTATTCAGAGCCCTGAATGGTGTGGTCAGAACGCGGGAGACTTCTACGAACAAGGCGAGCTCTGCACAATTGACCCGCCGAGCTATAGCACCGGCGCCTGCCACGGCGACAGCGGCGGCCCGCTGTTGGTCTCCAGTGCGGAAGGCCCGGTCGAGGTCGGCGTTACCAGCCACATTTACGGCGAATGTTCAACGACACGGCCGACAGTCTTTACGCGCACGGACATCCTGGTCTCCTGGGTTCGCGAATGGGCCGAAGCCGAGAAACCCGCACCGCCCATCACGCCACCAACAACACCGACTCCGAAAGCGCCAGCTCCGTCGCCGCCGCCGGCGACTCCCACACCGAAAGCCACACCTGCACCTGTTGTGGCGGCCACCAAAGCACCTGCACCCCCGCCAGTTGAAGGCGTGTATCGAGGAACCACTAGCCAATCATCCATCCCGATCAGTTTCGTTGTCGGGTCGGGTGGTAAGAGAGTCACCGCCGTTGCGACGACAATCGTCTACCGCTGTCGCTCCGGCCACACCATCACCGAGCCGCTGGGAGGCTTGAGTAACGGCGAGTCGGAACCCATTACCGCGAGCACATTCAAGGTGACGTTTTCCGAAGGCTCTGAAAGCGAGGCTATGGAAGGCGCGATCAATCCGGCAAACGGGGAGATGAGCGGTACGCTGACGGCGAGATGGAAAACTCATCGCTACGGGCTGTGCTCGACCGGCCGTGTCTCATGGGTCGCACAGCGACAGGCCGCCGTGGCTTCGACGGATGCTCTGACAACTGCGGGCAATTACAACGGTTGGACGAATCAAAATGATCACATCCTTATCACGGTGGCCCCCAACGGTAGGCAACTCACCGATCTTGACTTCTCAGCGCTCTACGAGTGCCCGCGGCACCATAGCGTCCACATGACCGAGTCGTTTCTTACGCCTGCCGAACCGTGGGCACTCGAAAGTTTTGGGACATTCACAGTCTACCTAGCAGGCCATAATTACAGCGGACGTGTAGACGGCACCTTCGGTCTGATGCCGAACAACGCCGTGTTCGGGACTCTTGAAGCATCAGCGCTTACACGCTACGGACATTGCCACACGGGAGTCGTACCCTGGGAGACCTAAACGTCCCTCGGCAACGTCATAGGGACACGCAAATCGAGATCATCTACGGTGTAGATGCCAGGTCCAGCCCGGTGTGGTAGTGAGTCGCTGAGCACGCTGCGGATCAAGCGTGCCGTGTTTGTAGTGCTGGCGCTGATGTAGAACCCACCTGCCCAGGCCAAGGCCGGACTCGACATGCCCCTGCGGCACGAGTGCGTGCCCCTCGCGCGCGACGAATCCCTGTAGCGCTGCGAAGTTCTCCTCCCACGCGGCTTGCGGGACATCCCACGCCCAGCCGGGGACCTGTTCGAGCCGTCGGACGCGCTGCGGGTCGAGCGTCCCACGCCCATAGGACTGGCGCTGAATACTGACCCACCTACCCAGGAGCAGCCCGTCCTCCGCGTAATGTGTGGGGACGCGAGCGTGTCCCTCGCGCCGCGCAAAGACCTGGAGCCGGTCGAACGCTTCCTCCCACTTCGCGCTTTTCGCGCCCCACACCCACCCGGTCACTGACTCAAGCGTTGCCTTGCGCTCGGCAGAAAGGCGCTGACGATCGGCGCGGCGGTTAGCAACCCATTGGCCCAGTCGGAAGTCATCCTCTATATGCTCCCTGGGAACCCGCGCGTGTCCCTCACGAGCGACGAACTGTTCGAGCTTATCCAAGCCGGTCTGCCACCCGTGATCGCGGACATCCCATGACCAGTCAACAAGACTTTCGAGCCTTTGCTGACGCTCAGCGCTGAGGTTGCCTTCCTTAAAGGTTTTGCGCTGAACGCTGACCCATTCGCCGAGCGGGAAGTTGTCATCCCAGTAGTCACTTGGCACGAGCGCTGTGCCCTCCCGACTGGTGTAATTGGTGAGTCGCGCAAAGCCGTCATGCCATCCGGCGGTTAGCGCGTCCCATGTCCACCCTGGTAGGTGCTTTAGAGACTGAACCCTCTCCGCCGAGAGCTTGCCAGCACGATTTTGAGTACGCTGATTTATCACCCAGCGGCCGAGCGAAAAGCCGTCCTCCTGGTGAGCGGAAGGCACCCGCGCATGTCCCTCCCGCTGAACATATTGCTGTAGCATCTTGAAGGCTTGCTCCCAGCGCTTCACGCCCTCGGCCCGATGACGTCCGAAGTCCCATTGCCATCCGGGGATTTGGTCAAGTGCCTGCTTTTGGGCCGTCGGCAAATTGCCCTTTTTCAACCCTCGGCGCCTGCCCGACACCCACTCCCCGAGCGGGAAGCCGTCCTCCTGGTGTTGCTGAGGAATCCGCGCGTGCCCTTCGCGGGCCACGAACTGCTGTAGTCGCTGCAAAGCCTGCTGCCAGCTCGCTTCGCGGGCGTCCCAGGCCCAGCCTTTGAGCAGTAAGAGGCGCGCGCGTCGTTCGTCGGTCAGCTTGCCACGTCTCGCCGCCAATCGTTGTCGCAGGACCCACTGACCCAGCGGGAAACCATCTTCTACATGCGCCTTTGGCACGATCGCGTCACCTTCGCGTTCGACGTATGCTGACAGCTTGCGGTAGCCGATCTCCCAATCCTCCTCCAGCGCGCCCCAGGTCCAGCCAACGACAGCTTCTAGCCTGGCGACGCGGCTGTCACTTATCTGCCCACGAGTGAAGGTGCGTCGTTGCACCGCCACCCAAAGGCCGAGACGATGATCCTCCTCACGATGGCGCATCGGCACTCGGGCGTGCCCCTCACGAGCGGCGAACTGCCGCAGCCGCGCAAAGCCCTCCTCCCACTCAGCTTCGTAGTGATCCCAAATCCAGCCCGGAATGGAATCTAGGCGCTCTGTGCGTTCGGGGTCTAGTTCACCTGCGCGGAAAGCCGCGCGCTGCTTGCCGACCCACTCCCCGAGCGCATAGCCGCCCTCACGGTGGAGCATCGGAACGCCCGCGTCGCCTTCCCGCTCGGCGTAACGCTGGAGCAGTCCGTACCAGAACTCCCACGACTCGGTTGTTCGCTCAACGAGGCGGGTGTTAAACGCTTCGGCGAACCATGCGCCGACGTAAGCTGCGGGTACGTCGAGCTTGATCTTGCCGGGCCGACGGCGCGGTGACAGTCTCGCTCCGAGATTACGGCGAAGCTCGTCAAGCTCCTTTCCCAAGGTCTCGTCGTGGGCGCGTAGGGCCTTGAGGACTTCCCACACGTTCTTGAAGGCGGAGTCTTCCAGTGTTTGCTCGGGGTCCTCGTCTGTGAGGAACACGGGCAGGATGATCGTGCCGACGCGCTTGTCGGGTGCCTTGCGGATCGCGCGGCCGACGGCCTGGATGATGTCGGTCGTGGAGCCACGGGGGTCGATGAACGCGATCCCGTCAATACTCGGTACGTCAACACCCTCGCCCAGGCAACGGGCGTTACTGAGCAGGCCACGCTCGTCTGAGGCGAGGTTGCGGAAGCGCAGTAGTAGCCGATCGCGCTGGCCGCTGGTCATGGTGCCGGAGACATGCTCACTCCAAAGCGCACCCGTCGGCCTGGCGTGGGCGGGCATCCATGCGATCACGCCGGGCACGTTGGCGCTGAACTCGCGTGCTGCCTTGACGCGACCGTGGAAGCTGATGACACGGCGAAGGTCGTACTTGCGCATCGCCTTGGCAAGGCCGATCTGTCCCGCGAGCGTGCGCGCGTCGGTGATGGTCTCCCCATCGTGTGTGACCAGCTCGCCGCGCTCGGCCCACGCTCGGTAGGTCTCCTCGTTAACGCCCACGACGACGACTTGGTAATCGGAGAGTAGGTCGCGCTCGATCGCCTCGGCGAACGTCAGCTTGTGCAGGACCGGGCCAAAAACCGTCTCGTTATCCATCGAGGCAATGTCCACGTCAAGTTGCCCCGCCTCGTGGCGTAGACGTGGTGTGAAGTAACGCGGTGTGGCGGTCATGAACAGTCGTCGCCGTGCCCGGACGCGCTGACCGTCGAGGATCGTGGCGAACTCGCCCGCGACTCGTCCGGCGCAGCGGTGCGCCTCATCCGCGATCACAAGGTCAAAGGCTGATGTTCTGTTGCGACCGTAGGCATCGGCAAGGCGCGTCGAGGATTGGTAGGTCGCAAACACCACACGCCGGCCACGGCGGCGCAGAAACGCGGCGATCGTGTCCGGGTCGGTCGTGACGGGCAGCCCAAGCTCGGCGGTGTGCTGCACCATCTCGTCCTCACCAATGACGGTCTCATCCGAGCAGACCGCCAGATAGTCGAATGGTCCGGCGGCGTTTGCACTCCACTCGCGTAGCGTCTGTGCCAGCAGCGACAGCGACGGCACGAGGACGAGTGTTCGATTGCATCTCAGGCGCTCGGAGACCCACAGCCCGGCAAGCGTCTTTCCCGTCCCGCACGCCATGAGCAACTGACCACGATCCGTGTGCTTGAAGCCCGTAACTGTCGCCTTGACGGCTTCGCGGACGTGTGGCAGTGGTTTCTTGCGCACCGGACGCCGGGGGCGCAGATCGGCCGGTGATGCGGGCCACGAGACCGGCGTGAGATCAAGCTGGGAGCGCAGCAGGTAGCCGACTGGCTGGCGCTGAGCGTTGAGCGTCTTGCGTGCGGTCGGACCGAGGCGGTCGGTCGTGACGATCAATAGTCGGTAGGCGAAGTCGCCGCGTGCGGACTCGCTCAGGAACGAATCGACATCGGCCTTCTTGATCGCGTATGCCGGGTCGTACAGCTTCGCCTGGATCGCCCACAGGCCGCCGTCGTGCTCCTCGGCCACCAGGTCGATGCCCGCGTCGCGTCCCCACGCACCCGGCCAATCCGACCACAGCCACACGCTGCGTATCCGCGCACGGTACTCGGGAGCGTTGAGCAGAAGCCACCGGCAGATACGCTCGAACTCCCGGAAGCGGACATCGGGGCGTGGATCGAGCGCGCGCAGTAGATCGCTGAAGGTCGAACCGCTCATTGTTGCCGTGGAACGGTACGGCTTGCCGGGCGCACCCACCAGCTCGGCGCCGTGTCAGCGTGGCGAGGGTCCATCTCAGAGGGGGTGCTACCGCCGCGGCTGCTCGGCGAGCCAGTCATCGAGCATGACGCGCGTGAAGCGGATGTGCCGTCCTACCCGATGGCAAGGTAGGCGACCAGCCCGCACGGCCTCATAGACCCAGCTCGTCTTGACGTTGAGATACCACGCGGCCTGCTCAGGGCGAAGAAGGCGATCCTCCTCCAGCGCAGCCGGCAAGTTGGCTGTTGCTTGTCCGTTCATCCCTATCACTGACCACCAAGGCAGCAGGGCGGCCAACGAGTTTCGTCCTGCGCCGCGCTCGGGGCCGGCGCGTTCCGCTCAGCCCGGCGGGAGCCCTTCGATCACCGCTCCAGGAGCCGGTTTTGCCCCGCCGCGCCCCCGGAGCGGCCCTCTGGAGAAATCCGTAGAGAAATCTGAGCGCCCCGCCGCACGCCCTGGTACACTGAAAAAGGTTCGATTTGCGGGGCTTTTTTTGAGGCCCGAGGCAAGCGGTGGACCCCCGGATGGGGGATTATGATTCCGCTGCTCTAACCAGCTGAGCTACTCCGGCCCGGATGACGCAGGAGTCTAGCCGCAGGGCGCGCGGCGGTCTTCGCCGCTAGCCTCGTGGCGCGATGACGCCGCCGATGCTGCTTGCCGTCCCCAACGTCTCCGAGGGGCGCGACGCGGAGACGATCGCGGCCATCGGCGCCGCGTTTGCGGGTGACGGCGCGAGCGGCGTGCGCGTGCTGGACGTCCACTCCGACCCCGACCATCACCGCTCGGTGTTCACGATCGCCGGGCGTCCGGGCGAGCTGGTGGACGCCCTCATGCGAGGAGCGCGTGTGGTGGTGGAACGGATCGACGTCATGAGCCATACGCGCCCCGGCGCGTCGGAGCGCGCTCAGCGCTCACGCGCCGGCCAGCACCCGCACGTCGGCGCGCTCGACGTCGCGCCGATCGTCTACCTCGACCCGCGCGATCGCGGCGACGCCTGCGCGCAGGCGCTCGTCCTCGGCGACCGCATCGGCGCGGAGCTGCACGTGCCGGTGTTCCTCTACGGCGAGCTGTCCGGGGAGGACCCGTCGTCGCACAGAACGCGCGCACAGCTGCGCCGTGGCGGCGTCGCCGGGCTCGCCGCCCGGCTCGCCGCCCGCGAGCACGGCGTGACGCCCGACTTCGGGCCAGCCCAGCTGCACGCCAGCGCCGGCGCCGCGCTGCTCGCCGCGCGCCCGCCGCTCGTCGCGTTCAACCTGCAGCTGACACCACCAGCGAGCGTAAGCGACGCACACGCCGTCGCCAAGCTGATCCGCGAAGGCGGCTCCCACGGGTTGCCCGGCGTCCGTGCCATCGGGGTCGAGCTGGCGGGCGGCGTCGCGCAGGTCTCCATGAACATCGAGCGCCCGCTCGAGCTGCCGCTTGCCACAGTCGTCGAGGCTGTCGCCGCCCATGTCGATGTCGCCAGCGCCGAGCTCGTCGGGCTCGCGCCCGCCGCCGCGCTCGAGGGCTTCCCGCACGACCTTCCCATCCTCGGCTTCGATCCAGCTCGCCACGTGATCGAGAACGCACTACGCTGCTGAGTCATGGCTCAAACCAGACGCAAGCGCCAGACCAAGCATCGCGGCAACGCCGCCGGCGTGGTCGAGTCTCGCGGACGCACCGGGCGCAAGCCCACAGCCGGGGAGAAGAGCGGCGATGCACGCGTGCTCGCGCGTGAGAAGGAACGCAAGCTCGACAAACGCGACCAGCCGCCGACGTGGCGCGGAGCATTCATCAAGGCGATGTTCGCCGCGGTCGTGCTCGTGCTGATCGTGACCGTGCTGCTGCACCAGTCCGCCAGCCACGCCTACCCGCTGTTCCCGATCGTGCTCGTCTTCTACACGCTCGTCAGCTACTACACCGACAAGTGGGTCTTCGATCGCCGCCAACGCAAGAAGGCCAAGCAGGCTGGCGGTGGCAGGGCGCCGTCGCGATGAGCGCCTTCGACGTGCGCGCATTCACCGTCGGGCCGGTGCAGGAGAACTCATACATCGTGCGCGCCGGCGCGGACGCCGCCACCCAGTCCGGGGGTCTTGCTCGCGCGGTGATCGTCGACCCCGGCGATGAGCCCGAGCGGCTGTTGCAGGCGATCGACGCGCTGCACGTCCAGGTCGAGGCGATCCTCCTCACGCACTGCCACTTCGACCACATCGGCGCGGTCGCGCCGGTGGCCCGCGCGACCGGCGCGCCCGTCTACTGCCCCGAGATCGAGCGGCCGCTGCTGACCGACATCATGAGCTGGGTGCCGCCCGGGTTCGGGCCGTTCGAGAGCTACGAGCCCGAGCACACCGTCAGCGGCGGCGAGCGCCTCAGTCTCGCCGGCCTGCAGTTCGACGTGATCTTCACGCCCGGACACAGCCCCGGCCACGTCACCTACGCGCTACCCGGCGTGCTGCTCTCCGGCGACGTGCTGTTCCAGGGCTCCGTCGGACGCGTCGACCTGCCCGGCGGCGACTGGGCCACGCTCGAGCGCTCGATCGCCAGCCTGCTCGCCGCCTACCCGCCCGAGACCATCGTCTACCCCGGGCACATGGGCGTCACCACGCTCGGGCGCGAGCGCGACAGCAACCCCTTCCTCAGCGAGCTGCGCGAGCGCGTCCCCAGCGCTCGAGCCGCTGACTCGCCGGCAGCCTGACGTTGGCCGCATCGAAGATCAAAGCGCCGCGCGGCACCTTCGACGTGCTCGGCGAGGATGCCTCGCGGCGCACCGCGCTGGAGGTCCGCGCGCGCTCGATCCTCGAGCGAGCGGGCTACGAGCGCATCGAGACGCCCGTGTTCGAGGCCACCGAGCTGTTCGCCCGCGGCGTCGGCGAGTCCACCGACATCGTGCGCAAGGAGATGTTCACGTTCGAGGACCAGGGCGGACGCTCGCTCACGCTGCGACCCGAGGGCACCGCCCCGGTGTGCCGCGCCTACGTCGAGCACGGCATGCACAAGCGCCGCCAGCCCGTGAAGCTGTGGTACCTGTCCTGCTTCTTCCGCCACGAGCGCGCGCAAGCCGGGCGCTACCGGCAGTTCTGGCAGGTCGGCGCCGAGGCGCTCGGCTCCGAGGACCCCGCCGTCGATGCCGAGGCGATCGCACTGCTGGCGACGCTGCTGGACGAGATGGGCGTGCGCGAGCTGCGGCTGCGGCTCTCGAGCCTCGGCAGCATCGACAGCCGCCGCGAGTACCGCGAGCGGCTGCAGGGTTACCTGCGCGCAAACGTTGCGAGCCTGTCCGAGGACGTCCGCAGCAGGATCGAGCTGAACCCGCTGCGCGCCTTCGACTCCGATCACCCCGGCACACAGGCCGTCATGCGCGACGCACCGCTGCTGCGCGAGCACCTCAGCGCCGCGGACGCCGAGCACTTCGCGCACGTGCGCGAGCTGCTCGACGTCGCCGGCGTCACCTACGAGCTGGACCCCACGCTCGTGCGCGGTCTCGACTACTACACGCGCACCGTGTTCGAGTTCACCTCCGACGCGCTCGGCGCGCAGAGCGGCGTCGGCGGCGGCGGGCGCTACGACGGCCTCGTCGAGCAGCTCGGCGGGCCACCCACGCCCGGCATCGGCTGGGCGGCCGGGATCGAGCGCATCATGCTCGCCGGCGAGAGCAGCAGCGGCGAGCGTCCTGCAGCGCATCACGCGCCGCCCGCCCCGCTGGAGCTGTTCGTCGCGCTCGACGGGCCCCGCGAGCAGCTGAGCGCAGCCGCGTTCGGCCTCGTCAACGAGGCGCGCTCGGCAGGTCTCTCCGCGCAGATGGACCTCGGCGGACGCTCGCTCAAGGGCCAGCTCGGCCACGCCGATGCGCTAAGCGCACGCTACGTGGCGGTCGTCTCCGACGACCACAGCCTGCTCAAGGACATGCAGGCAGGCGCACAGCAGACGATCGCGACCAACGCCGTCGTGCACGCCGTCCTGCGCGGTCATCACGCGCTGTAGCGCGCCCGCTCGAGCACTCGAAGCGTCCAAGGCGCAAATCGCCGTTCAACTTCTGCGCCCGAGATGCCGAAGCATGACCCGATGGCGCAGCTCTCACGTCCATTTCAGATCGCGCTCGCAGTCGTCGTCCTGTTCGCCGGTGTCTGGCTGTTCGCGCTGCAGGGGCGCTTCACCAGTACCAGCACAAGCGGCTCAGGATCTTCCGCGTCCGTGTCGAGCGGTGCGTCCTCGAGCTCCGCGCCCGCCGGCAAGGCCGCGGCGCACGGCTCCGCGTCGACCGCCCCGGCGAAAGCGCCAGGCACATCGACGCACGTCTATCACGGTCCAGTGCCAGGCCTCGAAGGCCTCACACGCGACGTCAGCCGCGCCCACAAAGCCGTAGCCGCGACCGGCGAGGCCCCGCAGACCCCGAGCACCACCGCCGCGCCTCAGCCGTCGGGCGCCGCCGCCGTCAAGACAGCCGCGCCCGCCGCCAAGACCGCCGCGCCGGCCGTCAAGACGTCCACCACCGTGCCCACCAGCACAGTCCACAAGACCTCGACCGCGACGCACGCGGCCTCCGGCGCCGCCACGCTCAGCGGTCAGCGGACCGTCGAAGCGGAGCTCAAGAAGGGCGACGTGGTCCTGCTGCTGTTCTGGAACCCCAACGGAACCGACGACGTCGTCGTGCACCGCGCCGTCCAGCAGGTGCAGAGGGCCGGGCGCAATCCGCGCCAGCCCATAGCTGTGCAGGAAGCGCCCGCGAGCCAGGTCGCCTCATACGGGTCGGTCACCCGCGGCGTGCAGGTCTACGCGACACCCACGCTGTTCGTCATCAACAAGCGCGGGCAGGCGATCGTGCTCACCGGCGTACAGGACGCCTTCTCGATCGAACAGGCGATCTCCGAAGCGCGGAGCTCGTAGCCGAAGCGTCGCAGTCCTGGCCTTACACTCGCTCGGGTGAGCAGTTCCAGCGCATCGTCCCCGGAGGGGGAGCCACTCGTCAACCATCTCGAACACCCGCTCGGGCGCGGCCACACGCCGGCCGACGCGTTCACAGGCGCCGCCGGCGGAGCCGCCTGCGGAGATCTGATCCGCATCTCGATCGCGCTCGACCCGCTCAGCGCCGACGGTCGCGTCAGCGACGCCGGCTTCGATGCCAGCGGCTGCGGCGCCACGCTCGCCGCCGGCAGCGCCGCCGTCAGCCTGCTGCGCGGCGCGCCGCTACTCGCCGCCGCGCGCATCGGAGCCGGCGAGATCGCGGACGAGCTCGGCGGGCTCAGCACCGCCAAGCGCCACGCCGCCGAGCTCGCCGCCGACGCGCTGCACCGCGCGCTCGGCGCCGCCGCCTGCGCCCGCGCGTCCCTGAGCGCCCATGCCGGGCGCACGCTCGTGGCGATGAGCGGCGGGGTCGACAGCGCTGTCGCCGCCCTGCTCGTAGGCGACGCCGGTGGCGAAGCCGTCGGCGTCACGCTCGAGCTGTGGAGCGACCCGCAGGGCGACGGCGATCTCAGCTGCTGCTCGGCGCAGGCCGTCCGCGGCGCGCGCGCGCTCGCGCACGAGCTCGGCATGCCGCACCTGTCGATTGACCTGCGCGCCGAGTTCCGCGCCGGCGTCGTCGACGGCTGGCTGTCCGAGCACGCCGCCGGCCTCACGCCGAATCCGTGTGTTCGCTGCAACGGCAACGTGCGGCTTGACGCAATGCTCGAGCTCGCCCGTCGCCTTGGTTCGGAGACGCTCGCCACCGGCCACTACGCGCGCGTCATCGATGCCTCACCCACACCTCTGCTCAGAATCGCCACCGATGTGAGCAAGGACCAGAGCTACGTGCTCTCGGCGCTCGCGCCCGATTCGCTCGCGCGTATGCGCTTCCCGCTCGGCAACATGGAGAAGACGCAGGTCAGAGCGCTCGCCGAGCGCGCCGGACTGGCGGTCGCCCGCAAGCGCGACTCCCAGGACCTGTGCTTCCTCGCCGGAACCCATCACGGCGAGTTCCTCGAGCGTCACGCCGGGCTCGGCCCGCGCCCCGGTCCGATCGTCGACCGCCACGGAGCGGTCCTCGGCGAGCACGCCGGCGCGCACCGCTACACCGTCGGCCAGCGCCACGGCCTCGGCGTCTCCGCGCCCGAGCCGCTGTACGTGCTCGCCACCGACGCGCGCGCGAACACCGTCACTGTCGGGCCTCGCCAGGCGCTGCTGGCGCGCGGCGTGAGCGTGCGCGAGGCGACGCTCCATCGTGACGGCGGCTGCGTCGACGGCGTGCGCGTGCGCGCCCATGGGCGGCGTTTCGCCTGTCGCCTCGCCGGTGAGGCGCCAGCAGGGCGCCACCAGCGTCTGGCGCTCGAGCTGCACGAGCCCGCCGAGCGCACCGCCCCGGGCCAGATCGCGTGCCTCTATGCCGGGGACCTGGTCGTCGGCTACGGCACCGTTGCCTGATCGGCCCCGTCCGCCACGCATCAGACGCCTAAGATCCGTCGCACGATGATGAGCACCGACGAGATCCGCGAGCGCTACCTGAGCTTCTTCGAGGAGCGCGAGCACCTGCGCATCCCCTCGGCCTCGCTCGTGCCCTCCGCGCATGACGCCTCCGCGCTGCTCACCGTCGCCGGCATGCACCCGCTGAAGCCCTACTTCCTCGGCCAGGAAAAGCCGCCCGCGCCGCGCCTGACCGACTGCCAGAAGGTGTTTCGAACGGTCGACATCGACAACGTCGGCAACACCGCCCGCCACCTCACCTTCTTCGAGATGCTCGGCAACTTCTCGTTCGGCGACTACTTCAAGCGCGAGGCGATCGCGTTCGCCTGGGAGCTCTCGCGCGAGGTCTTCGGCTTTCGCGCAGAGGACATCTGGGTGACCGTGTTCGAAGGCGACGACGGCCTCGGGCTCGGCCCCGACGAGGAGGCGATCGAGCTGTGGAGCGAGCTCGGGATCCCGTCCGCGCGGATCGTGCGCTGCCCGCGCTCGGAGAACTTCTGGCAGGGCGGCCCCACGGGTCCCTGCGGGCCGTGCTCCGAGCTCTACGTCGACCGCGGCGTCGAGCACGGCTCGCCCAACGATCTGCCAGGAGGCGAGAACGAGCGCTTCCTGGAGTACTGGAACCTCGTCTTCATGCAGTACGACCAGGAGCCCGCGCCCGACGAGCCCGGCTCGGTGCTGAAGCCGCTGCCCGCCAAGAACATCGACACCGGTCTCGGGCTCAACCGCATGGCCGCGATCCTCCAGGACAAGCAGTCCGTGTTCGAGACCGACCAGTTCCAGCCGCTGATCGAGCTCGGCGAGGAGCTCTCCGGGCGCCGCTACGGCGCCGACTTCGAGGGCGACCGCGCGCTGCGGATCCTCGCCGACCACACGCGCGCGATGACGTTCCTGACCGCCGACGGCGTCGTGCCCTCCAACGAGGATCGCGGCTACGTGCTGCGCCGCGTGATGCGGCGCGCGATTCAGCAGGGCCTCGCGCTCGAGCTCGCGCCCGGCTTCCTCACGCGCTACTCCGAGCGCGTGCGCGAGATCATGGCCGACGCCTACCCCGAACTGCGCGAGCACGCCGATGCGACCGACATGTGGCTCGCCGCCGAGGAGGAGAGCTTCGGGCGCACGCTCGCCCAGGGCATGGAGATGCTGCGCGACCAGATCGAACAGGCGCGCGCCGCCGGGCGCTCGTCGGTGCCCGCGCTCGAGGTCTTCACGCTGCACGACACCCACGGCTTTCCACACGAGATGACCCGCGAGCTGCTCGCCGAAGCGGACCTGTCGATCGAGGGCGATTTCGAAGAGCTGATGGAGGAACAGCGCGAGCGCGGTCGCCTTGGCGCCGGACGCACCGGCGTCGCCGCCGGCGTAATCGATGGCGGCCTCGAGTCCCTCGACGTCGGCGCGCCCACGCACTTCACCGGATACGAGACCGAGGTGCAGCCCACGACCGTCGTCGCCGTGCGCCCGCTCGATGCACCCGACGGCGCCAACGGAGACGGCGGCCGCGGGGGGGGCGGGCCCCAACGTCTCCTCGTCAAGCTCGCGGAGTCGCCGTTCTATGCCGCCGGCGGCGGCCAGATCTCCGACGTCGGCACGATCGAATGCGAGCACGGCGACTGCCGCGCGAGCGTGCAGGACGTGCTCTTCATCGGCGAGGACCGCGTGCCCGAGGTGCTCGTCGAGGCGGGGACGCTCGAGGTCGGCGAGCGGGTGCTCGCGCGCGTGGATCACCTGACGCGGCACAAGACCGAGTGCAACCACACCGCCACACACCTGCTGCAGGCCGCGCTGCGCGAGCGTGTCGGCAGCCACGTGCGCCAGGCCGGCTCCTACGTCGGCCCCGACAAGCTGCGCTTCGACTTCAGCCACGGCCAGGCGCTCAGCGCCGAGGAGCTGCGCGACGTCGAGGACCGCGTCAACGCGTGGATCGCCCGCAACGACCCCGTGCGCGCGATCACGACCACGCTCGACGAGGCCAAGCGGCTCGGCGCGATGGCGCTGTTCGGCGAGAAGTACGGCGAGGTGGTGCGCATGGTCGAGGTCGGCGACGGGGGAGGCGGGGGGGGAAATCAGTACTCGCGCGAGCTGTGCGGCGGCACGCACGTGCGCTCCACCGCCGAGATCGGCGCGTTTCGCATCCTGCACGAGACCTCCAGCTCCGCCAACGTCCGCCGCATCGAGGCTGTCACCGGCCCGGTCGCCGTCGAGCTGCTGCGCGAGCACGATCGGCTGCTCAGAGACATCGCCGCACAGCTGCGCACGCGCCCCGACGACGCCCCCGCCGCCCTGGCAACGCTCACACAGGAGCGCAAGCGGCTTGAGAAGGCGCTCAAGGAGGGCGTCGACGCGGTGGCCGGCGCCGGCGGCGTCGACCTCGACTCGCTCGTGCGCAGCGCCCGCGAGATCGCCGGCGCGAGCGTCCTCACGGCCGCCGTGCAAGCCAGCGACGCCAAGGCGCTGCTCGAGGTGCTCGATCTCCTCAAGGGCCGCCTGCCGGACGCCGCGATCCTGCTGGGCGCCGCCGCCGACGGGCGTGTGCACCTCCTCGCCAGCGTCGCGCCCGCGCTCGTTCAGCGGGGCCTCAAGGCCGGCGCGATCGTCAAGCGCGCCGCCGAGATCGTCGGCGGCGGGGGAGGCGGCCGCGACACGATCGCCCAGGCCGGCGGGCGCGACCCCGAGCGTCTCGGTGACGCGATCGAGGCAGGGCGCGAGGCGATCGAGGCGGTGCTCGCCGGCTGACATGCGGGTGCTCGCGCTCGACTACGGCAGCGCCCGCTGCGGCTGTGCGCTCAGCGACCCCACCGGCACGATCGTCACGCCCGTCGAGACCGTCGCGCGGCCCGCCACCAAGCGCGGCTTCGCGCGGCTGCGCGAGCTCGTGCGCGAACGCGACGTCGAGCGCGTGATCGTCGGGCTGCCGCTGTCGCTCGACGGAAGCGACACCGAGCAGACGCGCGAGACGCGCGCCTTCGCCAGCGAGCTGTCGCTGCGTCTCGGAGAGGACATCCCCGTGGAGATGCACGACGAGCGCTTCACAACGCGCCTCGCGCAGAGGATCGACTCCGGCGGCGCACGCCGGGCTACGGGCGGCGCCGGCGCGTTCGCCACCAGCGAGGACTCGCGCGCCGCCGCGCACCTGCTCGAGAGCTGGCTCGCAGCTCGATCGCGTTAGGGTTCGTAGTCCTTGTCTCGCGGCGATCGATCACGACCAGGGCGCGAACGCACCGCCGCGGAACGCGAGCGTGATCGCCTGGAGCGCGCCAGGCTGCGCGCGTCCGCCGGGTCGCCGCCGAGCGTCGAGCCGGAGCCGAGCGTCGAGCTGGAGCCGAGCGTCGAGCTGGAGCCGAGCGTCGAGCTGGAGCCGTACGTCGAGCCGCCGCAGTACGTCGAGCTGGAGCCGTACGTCGAGCCGCCGCAGTCCGCGCCGGCGCCACCATCGGTGCAAGCGCCGCCGCCCGTCCAGCCGCCGGCGACCACGCTGCCGCCGCTGCCCCCGCCCGTGGCGCCGCCGGGCCTGGCGGGCCGCGTGTCCGTCAGCCCGCCGCCGCCGCGGCGCGGGCGCTCGCTGCTCGCGCGGCTGTCGGCGCTCGTCGCCCTCGCGGCGGTCGTCGCAGCGGTGATCGTGCTGCTGCACGCACACGACGCCAAGACCGTCGCGCCGCCCGCGGCGCCGCCCGTCGTCAAGGTGCTGATCCCCGAGGGCAAGACCCGCGCGCAGATCGTCCAGATCGCCGCGGCCGACGGGCTCAAGGGCAGCTACGCCGCGGCCTCCGCGCACTCGCCACTGCTTGACCCAGCCGCGTACGGCGCCCCCCGCGGCACGCCGAATCTCGAAGGCTTCCTGTTCCCGGCGACCTACGACATGAACCCGGGCGCGCCGGTCAGCCGGCTCGTGGAGGAGCAGCTGATCGCCTTCCGCGAAAACTTCGGCCCGGCCGAGGTCGCGCGTGCACGCGCGCTGCACGTGACGCCCTACCAGCTGCTGATCGTGGCCTCGATGGTCGAGCGCGAGGCCCAGATCCCCGGCGACCGACCGAAGATCGCGGCCGTCATCTACAACCGCCTCGCACGGGGCATGCCGCTGGGAATCGACGCGAGCATCTACTACGCGGTCGAGCTCGCGACCGGGATCCCGACCTACACGCGCGAACTCACCGAAGCGCAACTGCACATCGACTCGCCGTACAACACCCGCACCCGCGTCGGCCTACCGCCGACGCCGATCTCCAACCCGGGCGTCGCCTCGATCGAGGCGGCCGCCCACCCCGCGCACGTGTCCTACCTGTACTACGTGGCCGGCGCCGACGGCTGCGGCGAGCAGGTGTTCTCCAACACGCTCGCCGAATTCGAAGTCCACGCCGCCGCCTACAAGGCGGCGCTCGCCAGCAACGGCGGACACCCGCCGGTGTGCAAGCGCAAGTGATGCCCCGCCTCGGCGTCCTCGGCTGGCCGGTCGCGCACAGCCGCTCGCCCGCGATTCACAACGCCGCGCTCGCCGCGCTGGGGATGGACGGCTGGCGCTATCAGCGTCTGCCGGTGCCGCCGGCGCTGTTCGCCGAGACCACCCGCGCGCTCGGCGCCTCGGGGTTTCTCGGCGCGAACGTGACGATCCCGCACAAGCACGCTGCGCTCGCGCTGGCAGCACAATGCTCGCCGGCGGCGCGCGAGATCGGCGCGGCCAACACGCTCACGTTCGCCGCCGACGGCACGATCGCGGCCGAGAACACCGACGCTCCAGGTCTGATCGCCGCGCTCGAGTGCTCCCCGCGCGGAATGCGCACGCTCGTGCTCGGCGCGGGCGGTAGCGCCCGCGCCGTGGCGTGGGCGCTGCGCGAGGCGGGCGCCAGCGAGGTGTCGGTCTGGAACCGCACTCCCGAGCGCGCGCAGACACTCGCGCGGGAGCTCGGGGTACGGGCGGTGAGCAGCGCCGGGCCGGCCGATCTGCTGGTCAATTGCACCTCGGTTGGGCTGCAGGCGGGCGCGGGCGTAGAACGCTCGGCTACTGAGGCTGAGGCGCTCAACCAACTCGGATTGACGTTCGATCAAGTCGGTGAGTACTCGTATGTCGTCGACATGGTCTACCGCTCCGGATCCACACAGCTGCTTGCGGCTGCCAAAGCGCATGGCGCGCGGACCCTCGACGGGCTCGAGGTGCTCGTCGCGCAGGGAGCGCTCAGCTTCGAGCTGTGGACCGGCTGCAAGGCGCCGCTGGAGGTCATGCGCCGCGCCGTGCGACAGGACGGTGCGGCACAGGCCTAGACACGAGACCGCGGGGAGCGCGCGATGAGCGAGTTCCCGCAACAGGCCGACCCCGACCTGCACGCGATCTTCGGGATCGACGCGCCACCCGAGGAGGCCGAGCGCTTGATCTCCGTCGAGCGCGCGGCCAGGGGGGAATTGGACATCGACGCGCTGGGCGACGCAGGCGCGGACGTGGAGCTCGAGCGGATCGCGGGCGCCGATCTCGACGGCGATCCGTTCGCCGAGAGCCAGGGCGGGATCGAAGCCGATCCCGAAGCCCGCCAGCCGACGCCGGCCGAGGGCTACACGGGCATCACCAAGCCCTCGCGCCGCGGTTCCTCCCAGCGCTTCCTCACCGACGTGATCGTCGACATGGGCCTGGCCACGCGCCGGCAGGTCGACGATGCGCTCGAGAGCTCGCGCGTGACGGGCACGACACCCGAGCGCGTGCTGCTCGACACCGGCTCCATCACCCCGGACGCGCTCGCGCGCGCGCTGGCCGAGCGCTACGGGCTCGACCACCTCGACCTCGGCGTCTTCGCGGTCGACATGGCCGCCGCCAACCTCGTCAGCACGACCGTCGCCAAGCGCTACCAGACGGTCCCCGTCGCCTTCGCCGACAAGCGCACGCTGCTGGTCGCGATGGCCGACCCCTCCAACGTGCTGGCGGTCGACGACATCGCGATCATGACCGGCTATGAGATCCGTGTCGCGGTCGCGCCGCCCGACGACATCGCCACGCTGATCTCGCGCCTGGACCGGCTCGAAGACGTCGTCGGCGAGTCGAGCGAGATGCTCGAAGAGGGCGACGACGGGGCAGAGGTCGTCGCGCTGCACGAGACCTCCGAAGACGCGCCGGTCATCAAGCTCGTCAACCAGATCGTCGGTCAGGCGGTCGAGCGCGGCGCCTCCGATATCCACCTCGCGCCGGACGGGCGCGAGCTGCGAGTGCGCTTCAGGGTCGACGGCGTGCTCGCGGACGTCACGACCGTGCAACGGCGCATGGCCGCCGGGGTGATCTCGCGCATCAAGATCATGGCCGAGCTGAACATCGCCGAGAAGCGCCTGCCGCAGGACGGGCGCGTCGGGCTGGTCGTCGACGGCCGCCACGTCGACCTGCGCGTGGTGACGCTGCCGAGCGTCCACGGCGAGGGCGTCGTGATGCGCGTGCTCGACAAGGAGTCGGTCGTGGTCGAGCTCGACAAGCTCGGCATGGCCGACCCCGAGCGCGAACGCTTCGAAAAGGCATGCCGCGAGACGCACGGCGCGGTGCTCGTCACCGGCCCGACCGGCTCGGGCAAGTCGACGACGCTGTACGCGGCGCTGCAGATGCTCAACACCCCCGAGAAGAACATCATCACCGTCGAGGACCCGGTCGAGTATGAAATGACCGGGCTCACGCAGGTGCAGGTCTCGGCGAAGGTCGGCCTGACGTTCGCCGCCGGACTGCGCTCGATGGTGCGCGCCGACCCCGACATCATCATGGTCGGCGAGATCCGCGACCGCGAGACCGCGCAGATCGCCGTCGAGTCGGCGCTCACCGGGCACCTGGTGCTCTCCACGCTGCACACCAACGATGCGCCGTCGGCCATCACCAGGCTGATCGAGATGGGTATCGAGCCGTTCCTCGTCGCCTCGGCGCTCGACTGCGTGGTCGCCCAGCGCCTCGCGCGGATGCTGTGCCCGAGCTGCAAGCGGCGCACGATCATCCCTGCGAAGGTGCTGCGCGAGAACGGCTACCGCGCGCGTGTGGAGCTCGAGGCATACGAGCCGGTCGGCTGCCGGCGCTGCGGCGGCAGCGGCTACCGCGGGCGTGTCGGCCTGTATGAGGTCATGAAGATCACTCCCGAGATCCAGGCGCTGACGCTGGAACGCAGCGCCTCCGAGGCGCTGCGCGACGTCGCCGTCTCGCAGGGCATGACGCGTCTGCGCGACGACGGGCTGCAAAAGGTCAGGCAGGGCCGCACGTCTATGGCCGAGATCGCACGCGTGATCGGCACCAACTGAGGCCTGTTTCGGGGCTCGTACCTTCGTCCAGCCCCATCGTGCTCGCGCCGTGGCGCCTAATGATTGGGGCGCGATCTGTCGATGGACGGACCTATGGACATCGATTTCGCAGACCTGCTGATGGAGGTCGTACACCGCAGGGCATCCGACCTGCACCTCACCTCGGGTGCACATCCGACCGTCCGCGTGCGCGGGAAACTGACGCCGCTGGAGGAGTACCCCAAGCTCTCCGCGACCGACACGCGCGAGATCGTCTACTCGATCCTCACCGGCGATCAGCGCCAGCGCCTTGAGACCGACTGGCAGCTCGACTTCGCCTACTCGATCCCCGGCCACGCGCGCTTTCGTGTCAACGCCTACTACCAGCGCGGCGCGATCGGCGCCGCCTTCCGCCTGATCCCCTTCAACCTGACCTCGATCGACGACCTCGGCCTGCCCCCCGCCGTGCACGAGTTCACGCGCAAGCCGCGCGGCTTCGTGCTCGTCACGGGCCCCACCGGCTCGGGCAAGTCGACCTCGCTGGCGGCGATGATCGATGAGATCAACGCCACGCGCGAGGAGCACATCATGACGATCGAGGACCCGATCGAGTTCCTGCACGGCCACAAGAAGTGCCTCGTCAATCAGCGCGAGCTGGGCTCGGACGCGCACAGCTTCTCGGCGGCCCTGACCGCCGCCCTGCGTGAGGACCCCGACGTGATCCTCGTCGGCGAGATGCGCGATCTGGAGACGATCTCCACGGCGCTGACCGCGGCCGAGACCGGCCACCTCGTGTTCGCGACGCTGCACACGCAGGATGCCGCGCAGACGATCGACCGCGTGATCGACGTGTTCCCCTCCCACCAGCAGGGGCAGGTGCGCGTGCAGCTCTCGGTCGCGCTGCAGGGGATCATGACCCAGCAGCTGCTGCCCAACGCCGACGGCTCCGGACGGGTGGTCGCGTGCGAGGTGCTCGTGCCCAACCCCGCGATCCGCAACCTGATCCGCGAGGGCAAGACCCACCAGATCTACTCGGTGCTGCAGACCGGCTCGGCGACGGGCATGCAGACGATGGACACTGCGCTGGCCACGCTCGTGCGCCAGGGCAAGGTCACCCAGAAGCTCGCCGAAGCGCGCTCCTCGACCCCGGACGAGCTCAGGCGCCTGATGGGAGCGCCGTCACTGGCGGCCGCCTGAGCATCCCGGTATGAGCACCTACGTCTTCAAGGCGATCGACCTCGGCGGCGGCAAGGCCCGCGGCGAGGTCGAGGCCGAGTCCAAGCAGGCCGTCTCCGACCAGCTCAAGCAGCGCGGCCTGATCGTCCTGGACATCTCCGACAAGCACTCCTCCAAGAACATCGACCTGGCGTTCACCAAGAGCGTCAAGCCGACGGAGCTGGCGATCTTCGCGCGCCAGCTCTCGACGATGATCTCCTCGGGCATGAGCATCCTGCGCGCCCTGTACGTGCTGGAGGAGCAGACCGAGAGCAAGTACCTGAAAGAAACGATCGTCGCGGTCCGCAAGGACGTCGAGGCCGGCCTGTCGCTGAGCGACTCGATGGCGCGCCATCCGAAGGTGTTCAACCCACTGTTCATCGCCATGACGCAGGCCGGTGAGATGGGCGGTGTGCTCGAGGACTCCTTGCAGCGCGTCGCCGACCAGCTTCAGAAAGATGCAGCCCTGCGCCGCCAGGTGAAATCCGCGATGATCTACCCGGCGCTCGTGGCCACCTTCGCGATCGGCGTGATGATGGCGCTGGTGGCGTTCCTGGTGCCGGTGTTCGAGGGCGTGTTCAAGGAATTCGGCGGCGAACTGCCGAAGCTGACGCAGGTCTCGGTCCTGATGTCGAAGATCGTCACCAAATACTGGTGGGCGATGTTCGGCACGACGGCGCTCCTGGTCGTCGCATTCATCAAGTGGAAGAAGACCACCTGGGGACGCAAACAGTGGGACCACTTCCGCCTGCACGTGCCGATGAAGATCGGCACTATCGTCCAGCAGGTAGCCGTCGCGCGCTGGTCGCGCACGCTCGCCTCGCTGACGCACGCCGGCGTGCCGCTGCTGCAGGCGCTCGAGATCACCGGGCGCACCGGGGGCAACTCGGCTGTGCACGAGGCGATGGACGGCGTGATCGCCTCCGTCAAGCGCGGAGGCACGATCGCCGCGCCGCTCGCGCAGGCGCCGATCTTCCCCTCGATGGTCACGCACATGGTCGGCGTCGGCGAGGAAACCGGTGCGCTTGACGAGATGCTCGACCGCATCGCGGAGTTCTACGAGGAACAGGTCGAAGCGGCCGTCAAAGCGCTGATGTCGATCCTCGAGCCGATCCTGATCATCGTGATCGGAGCGATGGTCGGGTTCATCGTCATCTCGATGTACCTGCCGCTGTTCGAAGTCTACAACCGCATCGAATAACACTCTCAAGGCGCATCACTGATCTGCACGCGCCGGCCGCGGTCGGTCTCTTGCACTGACAGCGACACGCGGCCGTCTAGTAGTTCGAGCAGCTCGGCTCCGACCAGCTCGCGCCGCCAGCCGCGCAGCGTGCGCACGTCGGCCTCGACCTCGCCCACGCGCGCGCCGGCGACGATCGCCTGCAGGTCGGCGCGCGCCGCCAGCAGCTCGTAAGCGAGTCCCGCCTCGCGGGCGCGCGCTCGCAGCAGCGCCTCGGCGAGTGCCACCAGCGGCGCGTCGTCGGGCTTGGGCGTAGGCGCTCGCTCGAGCTGCGGCGGCGGATCGGGCGGGCGCGCGCGCCCACGCTCGACCGCCTCCAGGAGGTCCTGCGCGCGGCGGCCTTGGGCGCTCGCGCCCACGCCGCGGATCTTCTCCAGCTCCGGGCGCGATCGGGGACGGCGCTTGGCGATCTCCATCAGCGTCGCGTCGCCCAGCACGCTCTGCACGGGACGATCGTGGCGAGCGGCGGTCCGCTCGCGCCAGAACACCAGCTCGCGCGCGACCGGGCGCGCGCTCGCGTTCAGCGTGCCGACGCGGGGCAGGCGCGCGAAGATCGTCTCCGGGTCGCGCTCGTCGCTGGAGAGCGCCAGCGGCTCGCACTCCTCGCGCGCCCACTGCAGGCGGCCCAGCTCGGACAGGCGGCGCTCCAGCTCGGCGGCCAGCTCCAGCAGGTGGACCACGTCCTCGCGCGCATATGCCAGCTGCTCGGGGGACAGCGGACGCGCATCCCAGCGGGTGAAGCTTGCGGTCTTGGCCACGCGCAAGCCCAGTACCTCAGACAGCAGCGAGTCATACGAGGACTGGGCTCCCAGCCCGGCGAAGCCGGCGGCCACTTGCGTGTCGAACACGTTGCGCACCTCGGTCTGCAGGCAGCGACGCACCAGCGCTACGTCCTGGCGGCCGGCATGCACGACGATCTCGATCGCGGGATCGGCGAGCACAGCCGCAAGCGCGGACCCGTCGAACTCCTCGGCGAGCGGGTCGAGCACCATGATGCGCTCGTCCGCGCCATCGCCCTCGGGGATCGCGAGCTGCACGAGGCACAGCAGCGTGCGGTAGCGGCCCTCGCCCATGAACTCGGTGTCGAGCGCCAGCTGGCCCGCGGCGCGGGCGCCATCGGCCAGCGCTCGCAGCCGCTCGCGCTCGGCGCCCGCGCTCATGGCTTCGCGCCCGGCAGTAGATACAGCAAGCCGCTCCGTGGCAGGCCCGCCTTGATCGAGATGTCCTTCCCGTGCGCGCGCACCCACTTGACCGGCGCCGCGCAGGCGGGATTCACGGACGGGGCTTCGTCGGTGCAGAACGTGTTCAGGAAGGCATAGCGCACCTGTCCCGCGGCGATCAGGCGCTGCAGCCTGGCGACCGGGGTGAACACGCGTGCATCGTAGGTGCTCAGCACGAGCACCGGACGCCCGTCCTGCACGATCAGCGAGCCGATCGCCGTGGCCGACTCGGCCGCCACCTCGTACCGCGCGCCGTCCTGGTGGGCGAGCAGGTAGGCGCTCAGCGGGCGCTGCTGGTCGCCGGGGAGTTGGCCAACGAGGCCCGCGTCGCTGACGCGATCGGCGATCGCTGTGAGGTCGGCCTTCAACGGGATCGCCAGCACGGCCACCAGCGCAAGCGCGATCACTCCCGCGGGGGCCATCAGCGAGCGCACGCGCGCCGGCAGCGTCGGTATGCGCGCGAGCATCGCAAGCGCAGCCGCGCCGAGCGCTGCGACGAGCGCGATCCACCACGCCGCGGGTGTCCCGTAGAGCAGACGCTCGCTGTAGAAGACAGCGATCGCAAGCGTCGCCACGAGCAGCGCCAGGCGCACGTAGGAGGAGCGGCTGTCCGGTTGCGAGCCGGGCGAGCTGATGGCGGCGCCCGAGGTCGAGGCCGCCCATCCGAGACCGATGCCGAGCATCGCCGCGACCGCGGGTGTGAAGCCTTCGACATAGCGCGGGTGCAGCCGGATCATGTGACTGAACAGCACTATCCCTGCGAGCATCCACAGCCCCAGTCCTCCGGCCGCAGCCCAGCGCATGCGCCGCTCGGGGCCCGCGCCGCGCAGTCCCCAGATCAACGCCGGAATCCCGAGCAGCAAGGCGACCAAGAGCTCCAGCCCGAGGCGCTCACCGGACAGCGGCCCCACCCGTGCCAGCAGGCGCGTGGGGGAAGGCGCGACGATCGGGATGTGATCGCGCTCTGACTGCGTGGCGACCGGATAGTGCTTGTTGGCTTCGAACACGGCGGCTCCCGGTTCAACGGATTTCCCGCCGAGGCGGTCGGTCCCGTTGAAGACAAACGCCGCGTTCCAGGCGCTGCCGTTGGTGGAGCCGATCGCGTACGGGCGCTCGTGCGCCGGGAACAGCAGCGTGGCGCCGAGCCACGCGAGCGCCACAACGACGTACACGACCGCCGCCGTCGACAGCCCCAGCAAGCGCCGCACGCGCGACCCGGGCATCCCGAGGTACGCGAACAGCGCCAGCCCCGGCAGTGCCACGAGCGACTCGAGCAGCTTGACGTCGAACGCCACCCCGAGCGCCGCCGCGCCGGCGAGCAGCCACGCTCGGCGCCCCGTCTCGACCGCGCGGATCACCGCCAGCAGCGCCAGCACGAGCACGAGCATCATGACCGCGTCCATCGTGTCGCTGCGAGCGGTGATCACCTCGATCGGCAGCACCGCCATCGCCACGGCGGCGGCGATCCCCGCAGGTGCGCTCCACATCCGGCGCACAGCCACGTACAACAGCGGCACCGAGGCGGTCCCGGCGAGCGCCTCGGGCAGCTTCAGCGTGGTGGAGCTGAAGCCGAGCAGCTTCACGCTGATCACCTGCAGCCACAGGTCGACCGGCGGCTTGTCGATCGAGACGCTGCCGCCGGGCTCGAACGCGCCGAAGAAGAAGTTGTGCCAGGACATGCCCATGCTGCGCACCGCCGCGTCGTAGAACGGGTCGGGTGGAACCTGGTCGATATGCAGCAGACGCAGCACCGCCGCGCCGAGCGTGATCGCGCCCACGAGCGCCCACTCCGCCGTGCGTCCCTGAATTCTCACGCGCGGAACGCTAGTCTCATCGGCTCGTGGCAAGCGACAGCAGCGACAGCGAGGATCTGGCACCGGCGTCCCATGGGCCGCGGGAGTGTATGGCCTGTCGCGGTAGCGGTCAGGTGATCTCGAACCTCGGCGGCACGCCGAGCACGCTCGCCTGCCCGTGGTGCGGCGGCAGCGGAGAGCGCGTGCAGGGCATCGACGCGCAGGCGCGGTGGCTGGCCCAGGACGGCGAGGACGCCGCCGCCAGCCCGGCCGAGCCGGCTGCCTGAACGACGCGAGCGTCACAGCTGTGGCGGGTCGTTCGCGCGGCCATGCTGCGCGCCCCGTCATCCGTCCAAGCCGACGTGCAGCTGTAAAGGTCGCCGGCACGCGGGTCGATCCAGCCGCTAACAGAGCCAGTGCCGAGGTGTCAAGGCAAGCATCGAACCAGGTGCGTAGCAATGCCGGCGGCCCTCAACGAGGGGGACGTATCGCCGCTTGAGGCGATTACCGCGGGCTGGCGCCCAAAACCGGATCCTAGGAGGATTCATGTTGAACTCACTACGCCAGCGCACGGGAGATGAGGGTGGTTTCACCCTTATCGAACTTCTGGTCGTGATCCTGATTATCGGCATCCTCGCCGCGATCGCAATCCCCGCGTTCCTGAGCCAGAAGGCCAAGGCCTACGACTCGTCGGCGAAGACCGTGGCGCAGACAGCGCAGACGGCGATGGAGACCTTCGCGACCGAAAACGCCGGTGAATACAAAGGCGCGACAGCTACGGTGCTGGCCGGGATCGAGCCGTCGCTGAACATCAAAAACACCAACGAAGCCGAGCTGATCGAAACCACGCAGACCGCCCCAACGATCAGTGGTGGCACGATCACCGCGGGCGGGGCTACTCCTACCGCAAGCGAATACACGGTCACGGTCAAAGCCAACAACACCGGCGACGAGTACTCGGTCACGAGGAAAACGAACGGTGAAGTGGAACACACCTGTGTCAGCCCCACCAAAACCGGCTGCCCTGGTCACAAAGAAAGCTCGAGCAGCTGGTAGCAGCGCGATCTTGAGCTGACGCTCGGATCACATCAAGCACTCATACGGGAGGCGGCCATCGGGCCGCCTCCCGCCGTTAACAGCTCAAGCACCACGCCGCGCCAGCCGATCACCATCAGATGGAGGCAACCTTCGCCGGAGTGCTCGGTGCGGTCTTCGGCTCGTTCTTGAATGTGGTCGTTCATCGCCTGCCACGCCACGAGTCGCTCGCGACTCCCGCGTCGCACTGCCCCAAGTGCGGAACGCCGGTCAAGCCCTACGACAACATCCCGATCCTCTCCTGGCTCCTGCTACGCGGCCATTGCCGCAGCTGCGGAGCCCCGATATCCGCTCGCTACCCGCTCGTCGAGGCGCTCACCGCCGCGCTTTGCGCTGGCGCGGTGCTGACTTACAGCTCGGCTGCCGCGATCGCGCTGAGCGTGACGCTGATCCTGGTCATCGTCCCCGCGGCGCTGATCGACCTCGAGCACCGGATCATTCCCAACCAGATCACCGCCCTCGGCGCGGTGCTCGCGCTCGCGATCGGGCTCGCGCTCGATCCCGCGGGTGAGCCCGAACGCCTGATCGCCGCCGCCGGCGCCGGCGGCTTCCTGCTGATCGCCGCGCTCGCCTACCCGGGCGGCATGGGCATGGGCGACGTCAAGCTCGCCGGGATGATGGGGCTGTTCCTCGGTGCGGCCGTCGCGCCGGCGCTGCTGATCGCGCTGCTCGCCGGGGTCGCGCTGGGAGTGGTCGTGATCGCGCGCAAGGGCGCACAGGCTGGACGCAAGACCGCGGTGCCGTTCGGCCCGTTCCTCGCGCTCGGGGCGCTGCTGGCCGTTTTCCTCGGCAACCAGATGGTGGCTGTCTACGTCAACCACTTCCTCAACTAAAGCGCCACGGACCTCGCGCCGATACCCCACGTGCGGGTGATCCATCGACCGTCTGAAGCGCTCTATTCGAGATGCAACTCCCCTCACGAATCCCCTCACTGAACATGACGCGCCCGCTGAAGCTCGGCCGGCGCTCCGACGCCAGCCTCATCGGCCTGGACATCCAGCCGGGCTTCGTGGCGGCCGTACAGGCGCGCGTCAACGGTTCGATCATCGCTGAGCGAGCCGCCTGCATGGCGCTTCCGGCGGACTCTGTGCGCGACGGCGAAGTGATGGACGAGGACGCCGTCAGCGACGCCCTGCGCGAGCTGTTCGGCGGGAGTGGGTTGAGCAAGCGCGTGCGCCTCGGCGTGGCCAACCAGCGCACGGTGCTGCGCACGCTCGAGCTGCCTCCGGTCACCGACGCAAAGGAACTCGCCGCCGCAGTCAACTTCCAGGCTCAGGACCAGGTGCCGATGCCGCTCAACAACGCGTTCATGGACTTCCATGCGCTCGGCATCGTCGACACCCCCGCTGGCCCGCGTCAGCGTGTGGTGCTTGTCGCCGCGCAGCGCGACATGATCGAACGGCTGCTGGCCGCGGTGCGCCGCGCGGGCCTGACACCGGAAGGCGTCGACCTGTCGGCCTTCGCGCTGATCCGTTCGCAGCATCGTCGGGATCCTGAGCAGACCGGTCGTGTGCTCTACCTGAACGTCGATGGGCTGACCAACCTCGCGATCGCCGAGGGCACCATCTGCCGCTTTACGCGCGTCGTCGGCAGCGGCCTCGAGGGGATGGCCGGCGAGATCGCCGAGCGTCGCAGCATCGCGCTGACGGAGGCCCGCGCGCTGCTCGCAGCCGTCGACCTCAACGCCCCCGCGCCCGTCGAGCAGGCACTCGGCGCCGCGGCGGAGTCCGACGCGCAGGACCTCTCCGATGAGCAGGCGCCGGGCGGGGAGCCCTTGAGCGCCGAGGAGGCCGAGGAGAGCGAACGCGCGATGAGCTATGAGGAGCTCGCGGCCGTCGACAGCATCCCGGCGGCGCAGGCGGCGCAGTCGGACGCCGATCTGTGGGCGGTCCTCGAGAACGGCATCCGCGACATCTCCGGTGAGGTTCGCAACTCGCTCGACTTCCACCGCTCACAAGACGGTGGCGGAGAGGTCTCGCACGTCGTGATGAGCGGCGCCGCGCAGGACATCCCAGGCTTTGCCGAGGCGCTCCAGCGCTCGCTCGGCGTCGAGGTGCGTCTCGGCGAGGTGGGGGTGCTCGAGCAGAACGTCGATGAGACGCTCGCGCCGCACCGGCTCGCGATCGCTACCGGGCTCGCAACCGCTGAGGCTCCTCAATGAGAGCCGTCAACCTGATTCCCTCCGAGCAGCGCAGCGGCGCGCCGGTCGGCGCAGGTCGCTCGCAGGGCGGCGCCTACGCTGTGCTGGTCCTCATCGGGGGCCTGGCGCTGATGGCGTTCCTGTATGGACAGTCCGAGCACCAAGTCACGAGTCGTCGCGCGCAGGCAGCGTCGCTTGCCGCTGAGGCGCAGCAGGCCCAAGCGGAAGCTGAGCGGCTCGCTCCCTACACGAGCTTCATCGCGCAGCGCGAACAACGCGTACAGGCGGTGGATGCGCTCGTTGACTCACGCTTCGACTGGGCTCACGTCTTGCACGAGTTCGGTCGCGTACTCCCCTCACAGGCCTCGATCTCGTCACTGAACGGCTCGATTGGCGGCGCGAGCTCGACCGGCGCCAAAGTGGCGGCGAGCGTCGTTCCGACGTTCACGCTCACCGGATGCGCGACCAGCCAGCCGGAGGTGGCGCTGACGCTCGAGCGCCTGCAACTGATCGACGGCGTCAAGGAAGTCACGCTGCAGGGCTCGACCTCGGGCAGCGCCAGCGCTTCCTCGGGCTCTGGCGCATCCGCGGCCGGCGGTGGTGGATGCTCCGGCCGCGACGCTTCTTTCAGTGCGACTGTCGTCTTTGACGCGCTGCCGAGCTCCTCGGCGGTCGCTGCGGCGGCCAAGCCCGTGTCGGATTCGGCGAGCGTCGGCTCCGCGTCGGTTCCATCCACGCTCACGGGCGGGAGCGCCAAATGACCGGTCGTGACCGCATCGTCGTGATTGTGGTCGCGGTCGTTGCGCTGCTCGGAGCGGCGTGGGTGCTGGTCGTCTCGCCCGAGCGCCAGAAGGCGAGCCAGCTGGCCAGCCAGGTCGCCGCTGCCCAGACGCAGCTCGCGAGCGCCGAAGGCACGGTCGCGAGCGCGCGTAGTGCGCAGTCGCAGTACGCGACCGCCTATGCCTCACTCGTGAGCCTCGGCAAAGCGGTGCCGCCGAGCGACGAAGTGCCGGCGCTGATCGACCAGCTCACGCTGGCTTCGAAACAGAAGAACGTCGACTTCTCGGCTATCAGTCCCGGCGCCGGCGCCGGCGCCGGCGCCGGCGCTGGTGCGGGCGCGTCGGCCCGCGGCTCCGCCACATCCGGCACGGCGACGGCCGGGTTCACTCAGTTGCCGTTCTCGTTCACCTTCGAGGGCACCTACTTCGATCTCGAACACCTCTTCAACAAGCTGACTGAATTCGCGACGCTCACCACCTCTGGCAAGCTCGAGGTGAGCGGGCGTCTGCTGACGATCAACAGCGTGAGCCTGGCTCCTGGGGGTGGCAACGAACCGGGCAAGTCAGGGGGCGAGCTGACGGGCTCGATCACCGCTACCGCGTACGTCATGCCCCCCACCGCAAGCCTCGCCGGCGCCAACGGCACCGGCTCCCCCGCGAGTGCCGGTGCGAGTCCCGCCTCGAGTACGTCGGCAGGCAGCTCGACGCCGGCGCCCGCCATCGTGAAAGTGAACCCATGAGCGAGTTTCTGAGCACCGTCAAGGCCGATCTCCTCGACAGGCGCATCCTGCCACTCGTGGTGCTGGTGGCGCTCGCGCTGGTGGCCGCGATCGCATATGTCGTGCTCGACGGCGGCTCGTCCACCGGCGCGCCGGTGGCTGCCGTCGCCAGGGCTCCGGTCACCGGCTCCTCTGGCTTGGCGATAAGCCAGGCCAACCCGGAAAAGGCGGTCGCCGAGATGACCGGCGGTGTCTCCGAGCAGCATCAGGGGACGGCCCACGATCCGTTCAGTCCGCTGCCGGAAGCGAAGGCAAAGGCGGCAACTTCCACCACAACCACGACCACCACGGCCTCCTCCAGCTCCGGCGCCGCCAGCCCCACCACGGGCACGGGATCCTCGAGCTCGGGGTCGGGCTCCTCGCCGTCGAGCTCCGGAGGCTCCAGCCCCACGACGCCGTCCACTCCGGCCAAGCCCAAGCCGGTCTACCACGTGGCGGTGCTGTTCGGCGTGCTGCCGGCGGGCACGACCCCGCAGACCGCGCAGCTGACGCCGTATGAGAACCTCGCGCTGCTGACGCCACTGCCATCGGTCAAGCAGCCGCTGATCGTGTTCCGCGGCGTGACGGCAGGCGGCAAGAGCGCGACGTTCACGCTCGTCAGCGAAGCGATTCTGCACGGTGACGGCGTGTGCCTGCCGAGCGCGACGCAGTGCGAAGCGATCGACCTGCAGGCCGGACATTCCGAGCAGCTCGAATACATCTCGGCGAGCGGCCTGCTCGAAGCCTACGAACTGCGAATCGTCAGCATCGTCTCGAGCAAGGCCTCGAGCGCCGCCGTCAAGAGCCTGCTCAAAGGCGAGTCAAAGGCGGGGCGCGAACTGCTCGGCCACGCCGGGCTGACTGCGGTTCCCGACCTGCGCTATTCCTCGCAGCCGGGTGTGCTCGTGTTCGCCGGGCACCCCGCGTTTGCAGCACGCGCTCACGTCGCCGGGCAGCACCGTCGCGGGCGCTGAGTCGCCAGCAAATAAGCTTGGAGCTGTGGAGCTCCGTCTGATAACCGCCGGCGAGTCGCACGGCCCAGGGCTGACGTGCATCGTCGAGGGCATGCCTGCTGGTCTGGAGCTGTCCCCCGAGGATCTCAACCGCGACATGGCGCGCCGCCAGCTCGGCCACGGCCGCGGCGGGCGCATGAAGATCGAGCGCGACAGCGCCGAGATCACCGGCGGCGTGCGCCACGGCCAGACGCTCGGCGGCCCGATCGCGCTGCAGGTGGCCAACCGCGACTACGCCAACTGGGAGGCGCGGATGAACCCGTGGCCGGTATCGGATCCGGCCCACGACGCCGCCGAGGTGCACCTGCCGCGCCCCGGGCACGCCGATCTGGTGGGCGCGCAGAAGTACAAGCACTCAGACGTGCGCAACATCCTCGAGCGCGCCTCGGCGCGCGAGACGGCCGCGCGCGTGGCCGGCGGCGGCGTGTGCAAGGCGTTCCTGCGCGCGCTCGGGGTGAGCGTGCGCTCGCACGTGATCCAGATCGCCTCGGTGCATGCGCCCGAGCGCGAGCGCCCGCTCACGGATGCGGACTTCGCCGAGGTCGACGGCTCGCCGGTGCGCTGCCTGGACGCGGACGCCTCGAAGGCGATGGTGCGCGAGATCGACAGGCTGCGCAAGGCCAACGAGTCGCTCGGCGGCGTGTTCGAGGTGCAGGCGTTCGGGCTCGTGCCGGGTCTCGGCTCGCATGTCTCCTGGGAGGAGCGCCTGGATGGCCGTCTGGCGATGGCGCTGTGCTCGATCCAGGCGATCAAGGGCGCGTCGATCGGTGACGCCTTCACGATCGCCGGCGTGCCCGGCTCGCAGGCGCACGACGAGATCTTCTTCTCCGAGGAGCGCGGCTACTACCGCGAGACCAACCACGCGGGAGGCCTTGAGGGTGGCATGACGAACGGCCTGCCGCTGATCGTGCGCGGCGCGATGAAGCCGCTGCCGACGCTGACCAAGCCGCTGCGCTCGGTCGACACCGAGACGCACGAGCCCGCGCAGGCGCTGCGCGAGCGCACCGACTCCTGCACGGTGCCCGCGGCGGGCGTGGTGGGGGAGGCGATGGTGGCGCTGGTGCTCGCCGACGCCTACCGCCGCAAGTTCGGCGGCGACCACGTCGATGACGTGCTGCAGGCCGTGGGCGCCTACACAGACCGCATCGGATGGCATTCGTCCTGATCGGCTTCATGGGCGCCGGCAAGTCGACCGCGGCCGGCGAGCTCGCCGAGGCGCTCGGCGGCGAGGCGCTCGACAGCGATCTGCTGCTGGAAGAGCGCTTCGGGCATCCCGTGGCGCGGGAGTTCGAGCTGCATGGCGAGGCGGCGTTCCGCGCGAGCGAGGAGCAGCTGGTGTGCGAGCTGCTGACGGACGCCGGGCACGCGGGCGATCGAACGGTGGTTGCGCTCGGCGGCGGCAGCGTCCTGTCAGAGCGGGTGCGCGCCGCGCTCGAGGGCCACGTGACGGTGCTGCTGGACGTCGACGCGGACACGGCGTGGGAGCGCGTGAATGGGCCTGCACTGCGCGCCGGCGAGCGTCCGCTGGCGCGCGATCGGGAGCAGTTCCTGGCGCTGCACGCGAGCCGCAGGGAGCTGTACGAAGAGCTCGCGGACGCGACGCTCGAAGACCCGCCGCTCGGCGCAGCCGCGCGTGCGGCGGGTGCCTTGCGCGCACTGGCGGCGGCACCAGCGGGAACGCGCCTGCTGTGGGCGAGCTCGGCGTCGGGCGAGTACCCGGTGCTGGTCGGTCGCGGCCTGCTGAGCGACCCGCAGGCGCAGCCTCAGGGCGCGATCTGGCCGGTGAGCAATTCGCGCTCGCGCGCGTTCTGCGTCAGCGACGAGACCGTTGCCGAGCTGTACGGCGAGCGGCTGGGAGCGACGGCGGGGATGATCACGATCGCGCCGGGCGAGGAGCAGAAGACGCTCGCGAGCGCCGAGCGCGTGTGGCACGCGCTGGTGAGCGCGGGCATGACGCGCGCCGACCACGTGGTGGCGCTCGGGGGCGGCGTCGTCGGCGATTTGGCGGGCTTCTGCGCGGCGACCTACCAGCGTGGCGTGCCGGTCGTGCAGGTGCCGACGACGCTCGTCGCGCAGGTCGACTCCGCCTACGGCGGCAAGACCGGCGTGGATCTGCCCGAGGCCAAGAACTACGTCGGCGCCTACCACCAGCCGGCGGGCGTGCTCGTCGATCCCGATACGCTTGCGACGCTGCCCGCGGCGGAGCTCGCTGCCGGCTGGGTGGAGGTGCTGAAGACGGCGTTGATCGCCGGCGGGCGCCTGTGGCAGACGGTGGCTGGCGGCGGCGAGGTCGACGAGCGCGTGATCCTGGCGTGCGCGCGCACGAAGCTGGCGGTGGTGGCCGCCGATGAGCGCGACGGCGGACGCCGGCAGGTGCTCAATCTCGGGCACACGATCGCGCATGCGATCGAGACGGTCACCGGCTACGCGCGCTACCGCCACGGCGAGGCCGTCGGGCTGGGCCTGCTGGTGGCGCTGCGGCTCTCCGGCCAGCACGAGCTGCGTGATCAGGTGCGCGAGCTGCTGCTCGCGCGCGGCCTGCCGGTGAGCTTTGACGAGGCGCCCGTCGACGCGGTGATCGCGGCGAGCGCGCGCGATAAGAAGCGCGTGGGCGCGAACGTGCCGTTCGTGCTCGTGCGCGCGCCCGGGGAGATCGAGTTCGGCTGCGAGGTCATGCCGGAGGATCTCCGCGCGGCCGTGGCGGAGCTTGCCGTATGAGCCGTCCGGGGTACCGAATCGAGGTGATGCACGGCGTCAACCTCGACCAGCTCGGCCGGCGCGATCCGGCGCTGTACGGGACGCTGACGCTGGCGGAGCTCGAGCAGCGGATCGAGTCCGAGGCACGCGACCTGGGTCTGAGCACGCGCTTCTTCCACACCAACCACGAGGGGCAGTTCATCGAGCGTTTGCATGCGTTGAGGGGCCCGCCCACCGAGGCGGACGCGATCCTGATGAACCCGGGGGCATGGACGCACTACGCGTACTCGATCCGCGACGCGCTCGAGATCGCGGGCCTGCCGGCGCTCGAGATCCACCTGTCCGATGTCAAGCAGCGCGAGCCGTGGCGGCGCGTGTCGGTGATCGGCGAGCTGTGCTTCGCGTCGATCTCCGGTCGTGGCGCCGACGGCTACAGTGACGCCCTTGCGCTGCTACGCGAGGAGCTCGAGCACCCTGAGGGGCACAGGCGGGGACGGGCGTGAGCGCGCTGCGCAGCGCTGACGCGAACGCCGCGCGCGCGGCACGGCTGGCGGGCGAGCTGGATGAGCTCGAGCTCGACGCGCTGCTGGTCGATGCGCTCGTGGACGTGCGCTACCTGACCGGCTTCACGGGCAGCAACGCGATGGTGCTGGTGGTCGCCGACGCGGCGCGCGCGAAGCTCGGCCGCGACCGCTTCCTCAGCGACTTCCGCTACGCGACGCAGTCGGCCGCGCAGGTGCCCGACGCGTTCTCGCGCGAGATCGTCACCGGCGATCTGCTCGAGGCGCTCGCGGCGGCGCTCACCGACGCCGGCGGCCGTCTGGGCTTCGACGAGACGAGCGTCACCGTCAAGCGCCACCGACAGCTTGCGGAGCTGTTGGGGGATAGCTGGGAGCTGGTTGCGTGCGCGGGCGCCGTGGCGCGGCTGCGCGCGGTCAAGGATGCAGGCGAGATCGCCCGCATCCGCGCAGCCAGCGAGCTCGCCGACGAGGCGCTGCGCACGCTGCTGGAAGACGGTCTCGTCGGTCGCGCCGAGCGCGACGTGGCGATCGAGCTGGAGCTGCGCATGCGCCGCCTCGGCGCGCAGGCGCCGAGCTTCCCTTCGATCGTGGCCGCCGGCGCCCACGGCGCGCTGCCGCATGCGGTGCCACGCGCGCTGACGATCCCGCGCGACGTGCTCGTGACGATCGACTGGGGCGCGGTGCACGAGGGCTACTGCTCGGATTGCACGCGCACGTACGCGACGGGCGAGTCGATCTCCTCGCAGGCGCGCGAGATCTACGAGCTGGTGCTGAGCGCCCAGGAACAGGGTCTGGCGGCGGTCAAGGCGGGTGCGACGGGGCGCGAGGTGGACGCGGTCGCGCGTGAGGTGATCGAGCGCGCAGGACATGGCGAGCAGTTCGGCCATGGCCTCGGCCACGGCGTCGGCATGGAGGTTCATGAGGGCCCGCGCCTGTCGCGCACCGCGCCTGAGGAGCCGCTGCTCACCGGCAACGTCGTCACGGTCGAGCCCGGCGTGTACCTGCCGGGCGTGCTCGGCGTACGGATCGAGGACTTGGTGGTCGTCGGCGAGGACGCTCAGGAGGTCTTGACGCGCCTGCCCAAGGCGCTGACCGTCGTCTCCTGAGCTCGCGCAGCGCCAGCCGGCGTGGCGCGCTGGGCGAGCGTGGGCCGGAACAGCCGCACGCCGAGCCAGGCCGCGAGCGGCACGGACCAGGCGAGGAAGCTCGCCGCCTGGACATCGGCTGAGACGTGCAGCGCCAGCCAGCTGCAGCAGAGCCACACGAGCGCGCTGGCGGCGAACGCCAGCAGCGGCGGGTTGCGCGTCGGCCGGGCGACCTCCCAGGCGAGCAGGGCGAAGATGAACGGCAGCGTGTAGTAGGCGGTGTCCCACGTGTCCAGCAGGCAGCGCAGCAGCAGCGCCAGCGCGAGCGCCAGCAACGCGTCGTGCTCGCTCAACGCCGCCTTACGCCCACCGCGCAGCCACAGCGTCGCCGCGATCGCCAACCCCGCGAGCAGGATCAACGGATGGGTAACGGTGCTCGTCCACGCTGGGCCGATGCGGTACCCGGGCTTGGGCGCGCCGAACGATCCGTGCACGAGTGCGCCGTGGTAGCCGAGGAACCACCACACCTGCCACGGCTGGAAGATCGCGCTGCCGGCGGGCGCGGCGACCGCGCGCGTGTCCGCCGCGAAGCTCCCCGATGTGGCGAGTGCGAGCGGCGCGAGGATCGCGCCGGCGACGAGTGCGGCGCTGGCCAGGCAGCGGATGCGGCGGGCCGGCGGCAGGGCGAGCAGCACCGGTCCGGCGGCCAGCAGCGCCCACTCCTTGTTGGCGATCGCGAGGCCCAGCAGCGCGCCGGCCAGCAGCGAATGGTCGCGTGCGAGCGAGGAGCGGCCGGCGACGAGCAGCGCGGCCACGCACAGGCACGCGCCGAGAAGCTCCTCGGGGTGGCCGACTTCCAGCGCCAGCAGCGTGATCGGATTGGCCACGCACACGACGAGCGCGACCGCGCGCGCGAGCTGCGAGCGTCCCTGCGCGCGCATCCGCGCGACCAGCCAGACGCCGAGCGCGGCCGTGGCGAGCAGGCACGGCAACGCGACCATGCGGTATACGGCCAGCGTGCCGCCGCCCCACAGCCCGGGAGCCAGCGCGAACGGCGCGCGCTCGATCAGCGATCCGCCGTAGGCGGGCGCGAGCCGCAGGAAGCTCAGCAGGTGTCCCCGCACGAGCGCTTCGTACGCCGGACGAACCTCATTGCTGTAGTCGTTCCACCCGAAGCCGTACAGGCCGAGCCATGCCATCGTCGCGCAGCCGGCGCCCCCCAGGGACGCGCACAGGGCGTTCTCGCGCAGGCGTTGGCGCATGGGTTGGCATCGGCGCCGCGGCGTGTGGGCTTGAGCGCGTCAGAGCGAGTATGTTCGGCCCTGGAGGAACACCTGCTCACGCCGACGGTTAAGGAGGTCTCGGTCGATCATGCCCTCGCTTCTCGATCTAACCAGTCAGGGGGATGTCGCCACCATCTCCGACGAGTCGAAGCTGTCGTCGGTGACACTGATGACGCCTCAGCAGCTGTATGAGCTGTGGGAGCGTCAGAACTGGCAGTCGCACACGATCGACTTCGCGCAGGACCGGCGCGACTGGGAGCAGATGGACGCCGATCTGCGGCGCAGGCTCGCGTGGAACCTGTCCTCGTTCTTCATCGGCGAGGAGCGCGTCACGACCCAGTTCTCGGGACTGGTGATGGCGTATGAGAGCCAGGGCGAGGAGGCGTTCCTGACAACTCAGCAGGTCGACGAGGCGCGTCATGCACAGCACTTCAACCGTTTCTACGAGCAGGTTCTGGGGATCGACGGCACGTTTGAGGATCGCATGGCGCGGGCCCGCGGGGACCTCAACCCGGCGTTCATCGAGATGTTCGACGGCGTGCTCGTCGACTGGGGCCGGCGCTTGGTGGAGAACCCGCGCGACATCGAGGCCAAGGTCGACTTCGTGACGCTCTACCACATGATCATCGAGGGCACGCTCGCGCTCACGGGCCAGTGGTTCCTGACGGACTTCATGGAGCGCAAGCAGATCCTCCCGGGCTGGGTGGAGGGCTTCAAGCTGATCTCCCAGGACGAGCACCGCCACGTCGCCTACGGCACCTGGTTCCTGCGCGAGAAGGCCAAGGACTCAGCGCTCAAGCAGCGCATCGCCGCGCGCGTGGCAGAGCTGATCCCGCTCGCTTCCGCCGTGCTCGTCCCGCCGGGAGACGATCCCGAGAACTACGCGATCCTTGACTACTCGATGGAGGAGACCAACACGTTCGCGTTCAACGCGCTGAACCGACGGCTGAAGGTGATCGGGATCGACGTGGCGAGCCTGGCGGCCGTGTAGCCCACCCGGGGGCGATGGCCTCGCGGACGACGTCGCGACCGCGACGCCGGCTTCACGCGGGCAACGACAAACGTCCGGCGATGCGCTGGTGCGACGGCGGCGAGGTCGTGATGAAGCTGCGTACGAGCAGCGCCAGCACGACGGCCGCGGACATGCCGTAGAGGATGCTCGAGGGCGCTGCGGCGCCGAGGAAGCTCGGGGTGAGGCGGTCGAACACGAGCCAGCTGAGCAGAGCGCCGCTGAGCGCCCGCAGCGGCAGGCGCTTGGCCGTGAACGCGTCCCACGCGAGCAGATCCAGGAACAGCGGCGCGTGGTAGTAGGGCATCGTCTGATTGTCCAGCGCGCAGCGCAGCAGCAGCACGACGGCCATCAGCGCGAACGCGTCATCTCGGCGCAGTGGGAGACCGCGAACTTTGGCGATCACCACCGCGATCACCGCGTCGAGGACGATGATCAGCGAATGCAAAGACGCGATCAGGGCTTTCGGAAAACGGTGCAGCGTCACGGGAACCTCGGTTCCTTCGATGAGGACGTATCGCGTTCCGTTTGACCCGAAGGGCCACCACCACGACCACACGGAGGACTCGCTCAGGTGTTCGTGAGCCAGGAACAGCTGGTTGCGCAGATACGTGGAGGGGGAGCCCGCGACCTCGGGGGCGGTGACCAGGGCCGCCACCGCGAGTGCCCCAACGAGCGCGCGGAAGCGGCCACGCTCGAGCGCGAACAGAGTCGGCAGGATCGTCACCACCGACCATTGCTTGCACGCGAGCGCGAGTCCGAGGAGCACCATCGTGAGCACGGCGCGCTGTTTCAGCGCAGCGACCAAGGCACCGACGCAGAGACTTGCGGTGAGCAGCTCCTCCGGATGACCCAGAGCGATGGCAGAGCTCGTGAGGGGATTGAGTACGGACAGCGCCACGATCAGCAGCTGACCGACCAGGCCGACGCCGCGGGAGCGGGCGACCCTTGCGAGCCAAAGCCCGAGCAGCGCCACAGACACGACGCAGGGCAGGGCTCCCCAGCGGTAGATGCTCAGCGTCGTGGCGTCGCCGAGGTAGGCGAGCGCGGCAAACGGGGCACGGACCAGCAGCGAGAGGTCGCCCATCGCGGGCCGCGCTAGCCCGAACGCATGCAGATTGCCATGGAGCAGCGCGCTGAGCGCGGGCTGGGCGTCGGAGCGGTAATCACCGGTCGATGTCGCGGAGAAAGCTGCGCGGACGCTGAGCACAAGCGCGAGGGCGAGGAGAGTCGCGTCGCCTAGATGCCGTCTGAGAAGTCCCACTAGATGATTCTCGGCACCCGCCGCGCGACCCTTGACCATCGCGCTCCCCAACTGTCCACCCGGTGGGGGCCGACGCGTCCGACGATCGCCGAGCTTCGCTCGTTGACTGAGCGCCGGGCATCTGCGCGGGGCGGCTCGTCGCAAGGCTCACGCCGCGCATGTCAGTGAGCGAGGAGCCTGGGTTGAGATTTGCCCGACTATTTGCACTACGCCGGACGTGGCGCCTTGCAGCGAGCGGGAGGCGCCAAATAGGTTGAGCCGGCCGGGGTCAGCCGATGCGGCGCAGTTGGGCGAGCGGTACGAAGATGATCCGCTCGACGGAGTCGAGTGGAAGCGACGTGATCTCGATCATCGCTGTGTTGTCGTCGCGCAGTTCGAGCACTCCACCACGGGCACCGGCCGGTACGCCTTCGACGGGCGTGGTCAACTCGACCAGATAAGAAGTGGCGATGTCTCGTAGGGCTGGCATCGGGTCCATGCTAGAGGTCGGATAGGCGGTGACCAGGCGTGGCGCGTCACCTGCGGCTGGATGGTGCCATGAGGTGGTCACCGTGGCCGTGCGTCCGTTCAGCGTGAGCGGGAACGCGACGCCGCAGGCGGTGCCGTGGTTGCCTCGATCGATGACCCGGAAGACCTGGGCATCAAGCGCAGCCTGAGCAATCGCGTTCCAGAGGCGCTCGGCGTCCTCGTCCCCGATGCGAAAGACGTGCGCCCATTCTCGTCCGTGCCCGGCGTCCGCGAGAATCCATTTCAGCTTCTCGGGCGTCATGTGGGCATCGGCGGCACGTGGGAGTGGTTGTCCAACCGTGGGTGGGGGCGTGGCACCAGACATCGGGCCGGCACGCTACTCGGCGATTGCGACGGAGTCCGTTGATCGCCGGGGCAGCTATCGTGGTCACGCTGGCGTGGTCGCCAGGGCGACACCAAATCCAACCGACCTTGGCTCTAATAAACAGCTATGGCTATCAGCGCCAACCAATTCGAGAAGGTGTCTAGAACGCATTGACGGGCTCGCGCTGCTGGTCAAGCCGCTCGGCGACGCCGGACACGACGATGACCTCGAGCATATGCTCTGACAGCACGCCAGCATTGGCTCGCCCGACGCCTGACAGGACTCAGACTGCAAGCCGTACGGGCTCAAAGGCCAGCACTTCGGCGAGCACATCGTAGTGGCGGTCGACATTGAGCACGGCGGCTTGGTGTTGCTGGGCGCAAGCCGCAATGAGGAGATCCGGGATAGGAGGGCGGTGGCGGCCTTTCTGTCCGAGTTCCCGGTGTGCCGTCACAGCGGTGCGGATTGTCTCGGCGTTTACGCCCAGATCGCGAAAGGCCGAGAGGCTGTCCTCGATTTTCGTGTAGTCGTCTGGGCTTTTGGCGCTGTAGAGCATCTCAAGACGCACGACGGCACAGACGCAGATCTCTCCGAGTTCGAGCGTCTCCGGGGTGGCTCGCTCCAATGCCGACCTGTCAGCGAGCAGCAGCCCGCCTAGGTCCATGCCGGGTCGTCCCTGATTGCACCCCAATCAACCGTGCGTTGCAGATTCGCGAGCGCTGCGCGCTGTCGCTCCCGACGATCGCTCTCCTCGGCTTCGGCTCAAGCGGACGTAGCGTCCGACCCGCACGCACGGTATTCGGTCAGTCGACGCGGCGGAGTTGGCCGAGTGGCACGGAGACGATCTACGCGCAGGACGCGAACTTGCCGGTTCGCAAGTCGCGAACTGATACTCCCCTCGAAGTCGGAGCCGTCAGAGTAACCCCTGCGAGCTACACTAGGGCTGGCATGCCGAGCAAGCATCCACGAATTGCCGTGACGGCGGACCCGGAGCTGGGGGACGCCCTGGAGCGTGTGCGCGCGGCGACGGGCACGCAGGAGGCCGATGCGTCTCTGGTGCGCAGGCTTGCAGTAGAGGGGGCCGAGATGGAGCTCCAGGCCAGGCGTGGGCGTCGTGAGGCGATCGAGGCGCTGTTCGCCGCGATGGACAGGGATGGGTTCGATCTCGACTTGGATGAGATCGATCGGCTCAACTCACCTCCGAGCAGCGTGTGAGCGTCGAGCCGTGGGACGGCCGGGGTGCGGTCCTCGTCGACACCTCCGCGTGGATGCTCGCACGCCGGATTCCCCGTGCGCGGGAGCAGCTGTTTGCGGCCGCTGAGCGTGGCGACATCGCCTGGTGCTGGCCGGTGCGCTACGAGTTGACCTTCGATGCGCCGAGCCCGGAGCGAATCGCCGCGGTCGATCGGACGCTGGCGGGCATGCGCGAGATCGCGGTCGATCGTGCTGTCCAACGGGGCGTGCTCTCGGCGATGCGAGAGCTGGCGGACGAGGGTTCTCACGGTGCCCACCGCCTCCCGCTAGCTGACCTCACTGTCGCCGTTGCGGCACAAACGTCGGGACTGGACGTGCTGCACTACGATCATCACTTCGAGCGCCTAGGTGACCTGCTTGGCGTACGCATGGTCTGGATTGCCGACCCTTCCGCTTGACGGACGATCGCTCAATCTGAAGGCCCAAGAGCCATCTATTTGCAGGCATTTTCTTGATAAGCACCAACCAATTCAAAAACGGAAACCACATCGACGTCGAGGGCACCGTCTTCAAGATCCTCGAGTTCCAGCACGTCAAGCCCGGCAAGGGCGGCGCGTTCGTGCGCACGAAGCTGCGGCGCGCCTCGGACGGCAACGTGATCGACAGGACGTTCCGCGCCGGCGAGAAGTTCCGCTCGGTGCGCACCGAGTCGCGGACGATGCAGTTCCTGTACGCCGATGGCACCGACGCGCACTTCATGGACACCGAGTCCTTCGAGCAGCTCGCGATCCCGGAGCGCACCGTGCAGGACGCGCTGCGCTGGATCACGCCGAGCAGCGAGGTGGACGTGCTGTTCATCGACGATCAGCCGGGCGACATCCAGCTGCCGAGCGCCGTCGACCTCGAGGTCACCCAGACTGACCCGGGGCTGCGCGGCGACTCGGTCTCCGGCGGCGGCACGAAGCCCGCGACGCTCGAGACGGGCGCCGTCATCCAGGTGCCGCTGTTCGTCGAGCCGGGGCAGCGCATCCGCGTGGACACGCGCTCCGGCGACTACGTGGCGCGCGCGTAGATGCGCCGCTCCGATCAGCGCCGGGCGGCCGTGATCGCGCTCTACCAGCACGACCTCACAGGCCGCGCGCTGTCGGAGACCTTGCCGCGCGAGTCCTCGCTGTTCGCGAGGGCGCTCGCGCACGCCGCGGCCGACCGCGCCGAGGAGCTCGACGAGGTGATCGACCGCCACGCCCACGGGTGGTCGGTGCAGCGGATTCAGCCGCTGGAGCGCAGCATCATGCGCATCGCGCTGATCGAGATCCTGCATCCGGACGCGGCGCCCTCAGATGAGCCGATCCCGCCGGAGGGAGCGATCGAGGAGGCGGTGGAGAGCGCCAAGACGTTCTGCGGCGCCGACGCGCCGGGCTTCGTCAACGGGGTGCTGGCGGCAGTGTTGCGCGAGGTGCGAGAGAATGCGCCGATCCGATGACGAGCGTCGAGCGCCTTGACGAGTTGATCACGCGCCTGGAGCGCGCCGGCGAGCAGCTGCGCTCGGGCGAGCTCTCGCCGGACGCGGCCGCGACGATGGTCGAGGACTGCGCGGCGCTGGCGACGCAGGCGGCCGCAGAGCTGGAGCAGCTGACACGCGCTGAGGTCTCAGCCCCGGCCCCCGGCCAGGACACGCTTCTATAGGCACCCAGCTGCCAACCGGCCCGCCCACGCTGTGACCGCCAGCTACCCGGACCACCTGCGCGAAGAGGTCGAGCGCTATCTGGCGGAGCTGCACTTCTCCGAGGAGCCGATCACGGCGGGACTGGACGAGGCGATGCGCTACTCGCTGCTGGCAGGCGGCAAGCGCATCCGCCCAGTGCTCGCGCTGGCGACCGCGCGCACGGTCGGCATGGAGCAGCGCGAGGTGCTGCCGCTGGCGGGCGCGATCGAGCTGATCCACACCTACTCGCTGATCCACGACGACCTGCCGGCGATGGACGACGACGCGCTGCGTCGCGGGGCGCCGACCTGCCACGTGAAGTTCGGTGAGGACGTCGCGATCCTCGCCGGTGACGGCCTGTACGCGGAGGCCTTTCGCCACCTGCTCACGAGGCAGCGATCGGCGCCCGAGCGGGTGCTCGCCGCGGCCGCCGAGCTGGCCGCGGCGACCGGCGTCAACGGCATGGTCGGCGGGCAGTACGCCGACGTCAAGGCGCACACCGCGTCCGGCCCCGCGGCGCTGCGCCGGCTGCACGAGCTGAAGACTGGACGCCTGATCGGTGCGTCGGTGCTGTGCGTACTACTGTTGACGGGGATTGAAGACGGACCAGAGATGGCCCCGTTCCGGCGCTTCGCGGCGGAGCTGGGCGTGTTGTTCCAGATTGTGGACGACATACTTGATGTGACAGGAACCGACGATGCACTTGGAAAGCCACGAGGTAGCGATGAGCGTCACGGGAAGCGCACGTACGTGAGCGAGTTTGGAATCGAGCGCGCCAGGGAGCTGGCGGCCGAGTCGCATCGCATGGCGCGCGCGGCGCTGGCGGAGGTGGCCAGCCGCGCCCCCGCCGCGGATGCCACGGCGGAGCTCGAGGGAATCGCCGACTTCATCTACACCCGTACCTCATGAGCCTGCTGGAGAAGATCGACGGTCCCGAGGACCTGCGCGGGCTCTCCGAGCAGGAGCTCGCGCAGCTCGCGCAGGAGGTGCGCGAGCACATCATCGACACGGTCGGTGAGATCGGCGGGCACTTCGGCGCCAATCTCGGCACGTGTGAGCTTGCGGTCGCGCTGCATTCCGTGCTCGAGTCTCCGCGCGACAAGATCCTGTGGGATGTGGGCCACCAGGCCTATCCGCACAAGGTCCTCACCGGCAGACGCGATCAACTCAGCACGATCCGTCAGTACGGCGGACTCGCGCCGTTCTGCTCGATTGCGGAGTCCCCGCACGACATCATGGGCGCCGGCCACGCGTCGACCTCGATCGGCTATGCGGTGGGGATCAAGGAGGGTATGCGCTACCTCGACAGCGCGGTCGACGGGAAGGTCGTGGCGGTCATCGGCGACGGCGCGATGACCGGCGGGGTGGCGTTCGAGGCGATCGGCCAGGCCGGCGGTCTGGGCACGCCGATCGTGGTCGTGCTCAACGACAACGGCATGTCGATCGCCCCCAACGTGGGTGCGCTGTCGCGCTACTTCAACCGCGTGCGCCTGAACCCCAAACTGTGGCATGCCCGCTCGGAGGTGGAGGGCGGCCTGACGCGCCTGCCGATCGGGATTGGCGCCGCGTTCGAGCGCCTGGGCCCGCACCTGAAGGAGTCGATCAAGGCATTCTGGGCGCCCGGCCTGTGGTGGGAGGAGCTCGACTGGGCCTACATGGGCGTGATCGACGGCCACGACGTGCGCGCGCTGCGCGAGGCGCTACGCGAGGCGCTCGCGGCCGGCCGGCCGGTGGTGGTGCACATCGCGACGGTCAAGGGCAAGGGCTTCGCGCCCGCCGAGGAAGGCGGCCTGGAGGGCATGGAGCAGTGGCACGCGGCCAAGCCGAAGTCGATCCTCAACGGCTCGCCGACCCTCCCGTCGTCGGTCGCGAACGGCTCGCGCAAGGGCTCCGCCAGCGCGCCTGCGCCGCAGTACACGCAGGTCTTCGGCGAGGCGCTCGTGCGCGAATGCGAACGCGACGAGCGCGTCGTCGGCATCACTGCGGCGATGAACTCGGGCACGGGCTTGAGCCTCTTGCAGAAGGCGATGCCGGAGCGCTACTTCGACGTCGGCATCGCCGAGCAGCAGGCGATCCTGTTTGCGGCGGGACTGGCGCTCGAGGGCGTCAAGCCGGTGGCCGCGATCTACTCGACGTTCCTGCAGCGGGCGTACGACCAGATCGTGCACGACGTGTGCCTGCAGCGGCTGAACGTGGTGTTCGCGATGGACCGCGCGGGCCTCGTCGGCGACGACGGCCCGACCCACCACGGCGCGTTCGACATCGCATACCTGCGCTGCCTGCCGAACATCGTGCTGATGGCTCCGCGCGACGAGGCGATGCTCGTGCACATGCTGCGCACCGCGCTCGAGCACGACGGGCCGATCGCGCTGCGCTACCCGCGTGGCGAGGGCGCCGGCGTGGCGCTGCCGGGCGAGGCGAAGGCGATCGCGATCGGCACCGGCGAGATCCTGTGCGAGGCGGCGCTCGCGCCGGCATCTGCGCGCGCCGCCGACGCTGGCGGCGGGGCGGGCGGCACCCGTGTGGCGCTGATCGGCTACGGCAGCGGCGTGGGCAAGGCGCTCGCCGCCGCCGAGCTGCTGCGTGAGCAGGAGATCGCGGTGACCGTCGTCGACGCGCGCTTCGCCAAGCCGATAGACGCGGGCCTGATGGCCCAGCTGGCGGCGGAGCACGACCTGCTGGTGACGGTCGAGGAGGGGGTGCTGGCCGGCGGCTTCGGCTCCGCCGTGTGGGAGACCCTCAACGACGCCGGCCTGACGCCGCGCATCCTGCGTGTCGGGCTGCCAGACGAGTACGTCACGCACGGCAAGCCCGCGCTGCTGCACGAGCAGGTCGGCTTCACCGGAGAGCGCATCGCCGAGCGGGTCGCCGCGGCGATCTCCGACCGCGGGCGCACCCACACGATCCAGGGCTCGGGGTCACGGGGCAGCGGCTCGGCGATCGTCGGCGCCTGAGCGATCTACGACGGCACGACCGGGTCAGCGCGGCGGATTGGACGGCGGCGGGCGATCGAGGGCCGCAAGGCTCGTTAAATGAAACGACCCGCCGGGGAGAGCGGGCCGCTTCGGGAGGAGGGATTCAGGAGAGTCGATGCTGCCCTCTCGATCGCTAACCATGATGGCGGCGCTGTCAGGGGGTGTGTGTGAGATCGATCACAGAGCGCCAGTCGGCGCGGCCGATCGCCGGGTCGAGGTCGCCGCGTGCCCGCCCTCGCGGGCGCGCACTCGTGCACCGGGCGTGGTTGTGTGCAAGGGTTTCGATGCGATGGGCAAGCGTCGTCTCGACACACTGCTGGCCGAGCGCGGGTTGTTCCCATCGCGCAGTCGCGCTGCCGCCTCGGTGATGGCCGGAGAGGTGTTCCTGGTTCCCGCCGATCCCGCCGCCCATCCCGGTGAGCGTCGCGCGGAGAAGCCGGGCGAACTGGTTGACGACGAGTTGCGCGTGCGGCTCGTCGAGCGGCCGGCGTACGTCTCGCGCGGCGGGATCAAGCTCGCCAACGCGCTCGCCGCCTGCGCGCTGGATGTACGCGGCAGGCGTGCGCTGGACGTGGGCGCCTCGACCGGAGGCTTTACCGACTGTCTGCTCCAGCACGGCGCACGTGAGGTGATCGCGGTCGACGTCGGCTACGGAATCCTCGACTACCGGTTGCGCAGCGACGCGCGCGTGTCGGTGCTCGAGCGCACGAACGCGCGCGCGCTCACGCCAGAGCTCTTGCCAGCGGCGCGGGTGGGGGCCGACTCGCTGCCGGATCTTGCGACCGTGGACGTGTCGTTCATATCGCTTGGCAAGGTTCTGGGGCCGGTGCTTGGCTGTCTGGCGCGCCCGTATGACGTGCTCGCGCTGGTCAAGCCGCAGTTCGAGCTCGGGCGCGGGCGCGTCGGCAAAGGCGGGGTGGTGCGCGCCGCCGAGGACAGGCGCGAGGCGTTGATCGGCGCCGGTGAGACCGCGCTCGAGCTGGGAGCGGCAGTCGTCGGCTACCGCTCATCGGGGCTGCCAGGGCCAAAGGGCAACCGCGAGACGTTCATGTGGCTGGCCGATCCAGACGGGGGAAGGGGCTCGCGCGAGCCGGCGGAGCTCGAGCGGATGGCGCGGGAGGTGGAGCCGTGAGCAGAGAGATCACGGTGTTCACGCACCGGCGCGCCGACGACACCGAGACCGCGCTCGCGCTGCTCGCGACGCGCGCGGCCGAGGCCGGCGTGACGCTGCGCCTCGACGAGGAGGAGACCAGCAAGCACGCGCTCACGGCCGGCCCCGGCATCGCGGTGGACGTCCCTACCAAGGACGACGTCGAGCTGTGCGTCGTGCTTGGCGGCGACGGCACGATCCTGCGCGCGCTGCAGCGCTACGCAAACACCGGCGTGCCCGTGTTTGCGATCAACTTCGGCGAGATCGGGTTCCTGGCGACGGTCGAGCCGCAGGACATCGAGGACGGCATCCGCCGCGCGCTGAGCGGAGACTTCGAGCTCCTGCGCCTGCCGGCGATCGTGCTCGACGTGCCCGACGATCGCTCGGACGGCTCTCGTCAGACCGCGATCAACGACATCGCGATCCATCGCAAGGTGGGCGAGCGCGTCGCCGAGCTCGCGTACGCGCTCGACGGCGAGGAGGCGGGCAGCGTGCGCTGCGACGGCCTCGTGGTCGCCACCCCGGCGGGATCCACCGGCTACAACCTCGCCAACGGCGGGCCCGTGATGGCGTGGGGGGTGGAGGGGTTCGTGGTGTCGTTCATCGCACCCCACTCGATGAGCGCGCGTGCGCTGGTGGTCGCGCCCGATGACCGGCTGACGATCTACAACCGCTCGCGCGAGCCGCTGGACGTGGCGGTGGACGGACGACCCGCCGGCGAGATCCCGCCTGAAGGCCGGATCGAGGCGCGCTTCGTCAACGAAGTGGGGACGATCGCCCAGCTGCCAGGCTCCTCGTTCTACCGTCGGCTGCGCGAGAAGTTCGGGCGCCTGGCCAGCTGAGCGGCTGACGCCATCAGCAAGTAGGGCGTCTCACGCGACCTGTGCGTCGTGATGCGCGAGCGACGCGGCGTCCTCGGCCGGGCCGGTGCGCTGCATCGACTCGATGAACTGGTCGAGCTGAGCCCTCGAGAAGCGCCGCTGCCCGCCGGGCGTCCTGTAGCACTCGATGTGGCCGGCGTCCGTCCAGCGGCGGACGGTGGCCAGTGAGACACCGACGTAGCGGGCCGCCTGGGAGCTCGTGAAGACGAGCCGGCGCTCGTTGCGTGGCTGGGCTGGGGAGACGGACAGGGGCATGGCAGACCTTCGATCGATTGGGGTCGCCGGATGGTACGGCTCGCAGGATGTTTCGTCAGAAACGGCGAGGAACTTGAGCGCCGCCGAGGTTTGTGGACGTATGCTTCGTCTCTGATCCATGCGCCGCGCAGCGTCGTGCCGGCTCCCGGCGCTCGAGATCTCCGAAATCACGGGCGAAAGGCCGTGAACAGAGGCATCTGCAACCCACCGTGCGTGCAGGCTCACGCGGCACGGCCGACAGTTGCCTGGGGTCGACGCCCATAGCAAGACTCCTGCTTTGCAAGGATTCCTGCACAAGGCTCCGCAAGCTGGACATTTCGTCCGCGTCTACGCTATCCTGCCCAAACCTACTCATAGGTGGTGGTTTGCCTGGATGGATCCTAAGCAGCCTTGTAGTCGAGGAAAAGGAGACACTTGTGGAATCCTACGCGCGATAAGAAGACTTGCTTCACAGGCCTTAGAAGGCCAGCCTGAGGGCGTCACGCAACGATCTAGGATTGTCGGCGTGGCGCCTTCAGCCTTTAGGTGGCAGGGAAATCGCCTGGCGGCTTGCAAGATGCGGTTGTGACGAGGTATCGGTCAGCCGCGTGTTGGGGCCGCCATTTTGTAGACCCGTTGCTTGAACGCAAGCTCGGCCTCATAGTCGGCGTCGCCATAGTGGGCGAGCGCCTCAGGCCCGAGATGCTCGAGCATCCCTATGAAGCGCTCCACCAGCTCCGAGTCGAGCTGGCGTCCGGCGATGCGCCGCAACTCTGCCATGGCATCTTGGGGGGTCAGGAGCGGGCTGTAGGTCGAACTCGCGGTCATTGTGTCATAGGTCGAGCAGATCGCCACGATCCGGGAAGCCAGCGGAATCTCGCTGCCGATCAGCCCCGCCGGGTAGCCGCCGCCGTCGACTCGCTCATGGTGGTAGAGGATCGCATCGGCCACCGGTCCGTAGCCGTCGAGCTTCCCCACGAGAGCCGCGCCGTCCTGCGGATGACGCCGAATTACAGCCCAGTCCTCGTCGGTTAGCTGCTCGGGGTGCAGGATGCGATCCGACCACGCGAACTTGCCGATGTCGTGCAGCAGCCCGGCCGTGTGGATGATCTCCTGTTCGGCCTCATCGCAGCCGAGCTCGATGGCGAGCGCCTTCGCGTAACGTGCCACCATCGCCGCATGCTTGCTTGTCGTGCGGTCACGTAGCGCGAGCGCATCCATCAGCATGCTGAGGACCCCGAACTGCAGATTCGCGAGGTGGATCGAACGGGCTTCCAGCTGATCGGCGCGGTCCTCAGAGCGCAACAAGGCTGTCGTGAGGTAGTGGAAGATCAAGAGCACGAGAATGGCGCCGAACAGGACCGGTAGTTCAAAGTTGGTATACGCGACGGCGAGGAGCGCCGCGAGAAGGCCGGCGGCCAGGTGTCCCGGAAGCAGTGGGATGAACGCCTCGCGCACTTGGCGGACCAGTGGACGGCCTTCCTCGACCCTCACGTCCAGGGCGACCAGGGCGAAGTTCAGTCCTATGGTTACGAGGAAGACAGCGAACACGATCAGCCCGAACGTGACGCTCTGAGACACGTGGTGGTTGCGCGGATCGTGGATGTCGCCGGCCAACGCGCGTGCCATCAGGGCGCCCACGAACGGGAAGACTGAGAAGGTGACGAGATTGTTGAGCCAGCGCGGTGGCGAGACGCGTCGTGAGGCTGACGTCAGGACCGCCGCGGAGATCCCGAACAGAACGGCCGGAGCGGGTCCCAGTAGGCTCATTGCTAGGACGAGCGCGATGTGGGCAGTCGTCAAGACCCCGCTGCCGATTGTCGAACTCAACCGTTGTCCAACAAGCGCGAGAGCCAGCAGCAGCAGCACGAGCAACAGCGGATGCCAGTCCTCGGTGTTCGAGAGTCGCGCGCTCGCGCCGATGACGCCAAGGAGCAGCAGGGCCTCTGCGGCCCAAAAGAGACGACTTGTGAGCTTGGGCGTGAACACCGTAGACCTGTCCTGTCGTCCTTAACGACGGATCGGCCGTGGTTCTAAAGGGGCAGTTTGTCGGCTGGACGGTTCGGGAAGCCCGGCGTGTGCTCAAGGCACGATGATCCCGAGGTCGGCGCCTTTCATCCCGCCCACCGTACGGCTCGGTGGAGTCGGCTATTCAGGGTAGCGATGTTTCGCTCACCGTCGTATTCGGTCTAATCGGCGCGTCAGCATCTCGTGCGGCCATCTCGTCGTCGTCTTGGAATGCCGCTGTTGACGAAGGGGTCTCGACCAGTGGCACTCGCACGAACGCGATGGTCGTGAGGGCCGCTCCCGCGCCGACCGCGAGAAATGCCGTGCGCGGCGAGCTGAGCGCGACGAGCGCTCCGCCGAGTGACAGGCCGATGGCAGGGCAGAGTGCCCCAATCGATTCCACCGCCCCCATGACTCGTCCCTGCAGCAGTTGTGGCGTCAGGAGCTGCACGGCGCTGACCAGCGGGGCCCACTGCACGCCGTTGCCGACGCCGCCGATGAGCGCCGCTGCGCACGCTAGCGCCAGCGACGGCGCTGCAGCGAAGCCGATATAAGCGAGACCGACCGCGAGCGTTCCCGCGCTTATCATGGTTCCCAATGGCCGTGTAGGCGAGCGTGCGAACACGATGCCTCCAACGACGGCGCCGACCCCCCAGACGGTCACGAGCAGCCCATAGCCGCCGTCGCCCGCGTGCAGCGTGGCCTTCGCGTACGCGACCTCGATCGGGGCGGCGGACTCGAAAAACACGAGCGCCGCCGCCTGAGTCAGCAGGAGTGCGCGCAGTGCCGGCACACCGTTGATGTGCTTCCACGCCGCGGCCAGGCGGGCACGCACCGACACGCCGGCCGCCTCCTCGACCTGAGGATGCAGGTCTACGAGCAGCGCACCGCAGATGAGGAACGTGGCGGCGTCCAGAAACAGCGCCGCCGGCGCGCCAGCGCCCGCGGCGATTGCGCCGCCAGCCACTGGTCCCAGCACGAACGTCGCGGAGAATGCCACGTTGATGGCTGCGGTCGCGCTCCGTTCTCCCGCATGGGCATCGCGCTCGCGCTGCTCTGCGGTTTCCGCGGAGGGATGCGACGAGAGTGCGAGCTGGTCGCGCCCGGCACGCGCCGCCTCTGTGCGAAGCAACGCGCTCGCGGCCAGCGCCGCGGTTCCATCGAGGGCCACGAGCAGCAGCACGACCGGAAGCCAGAAGTGCCACAGCAGCACCGCCAGCGCAGATGTTGCCGCCGCCTCAAAGAAGTAAAGCCCGCTGAGCTCGCGCCCACGGGGGGATGCCTCCACCTTAGCGACGAGTGCGGGGACAGCGAATGCGGGCAGAACCTGTGCAGCGACGAGTGTCGCTGCGACCGCGAGAGCGCTGTGCGTGTGGTCGAACACGGCGAGCGACAGGGCGATCGTGCCGACCCAGGTCCCCAGCCGGTTGACGGTGTACGCGACGATGATTCTGCGAAGCTGCGGCGAGGACAGCGGGGAGCTCACGCTTGCCACGCTAACGCGTGCCCGCGACCGCGTCGAGCGGTGCAACACGTCCGATACATTCGCCGAGAGCGCGGTTGCGCATGCCGGTTCGGTCCTATCGAGCCGCTACCGTCCAACGCATGGAAGTCGGCACGCCAGGGGTAACACGGCCGATCGACGTGATCATCGCCGACGATCACGCCGTCGTGCGCGACGGCATCCGCGCGGTGCTGCAGCGCGAGGGCGGCGAGTTCCGCGTCGTGGCCGAAGCCGCCGACATCCCCTCGATGATCCGCGAGGTCCGCGAGCACAAGCCCGACCTGCTGACGCTCGACCTGACGATGCCCGGCGGCTCGAGCCTCGGGGCGCTGCCGTCGTGCTTCATCTCCCATCCCACGCTCGCCGTCGCGATCCTGACGATGCGCGAGGACCCCGAGTACGCGCGTCAGGCGCTGCGGGCGGGCGCGCGCAGCTACGTGCTCAAGGAGGCCGAGCCCGCCGAGCTGCTGCAGGCGTTCCGCCTGGCCGTCGCCGGCGGCAACTACCTGCATCCGCGCCTCGGCGCGCTGATGGCGACCGGCGAGGACGGCGTCACCGATGGCGTCGTGCTCAGCGAGCGCGAGCGCGAGGTCGTGCGGCTGATCGCCAACGGCTACACCAACCCCGAGATCGCCGAGCAGCTCAACGTCGCCGAGCGCACCGTCAAGACCTACCGCGCCCGCGCGATCGAGAAGCTCGGCTTCTCCTCGCGCGCCGAGATCACCGCGTACGTGCGCCGCACCGGCCTCGCCGACTGAGCGTGTGCACGTGGTGCGCCCGGCACATGTGCCGGGCGTCGGGCCGTGCATGCACGGCCCGCACGGGGCCGCACATGTGCGGCCCCGCCGGTCGCCGCATGCGGCGACCGGAACGGCACGACGGCGCTAGTCTCAACACATGGCCCCGACTGAGTCGACCGTCCCCGCCGAGGGCTACCGGCTGACCGACATCTCGCCGCGGGCCTTCCAGCACCCGGCAGATCGCGCCGCCACCGCCGCGCTCGGATCGATCCCGTACCTCGACACCGTCGTTCGCAAGCTGATCGAGCTCGGCTACGAGCGCGCCCTGCGTCAGAGCTATCTCGGCTCCTCCGTGCGGCTCTCCGAAGAGCAGCTCGGCGATGTCTGGCGCGAGCACGCGATCGCCTACGCGACGCTCGACATGACCGACGTGCCCGACCTGTATCTCACCCAGTATCCCGCGCCCAACGCGCTCGCCATCGGCGCGCGCAAGCCGATCGTCGTCGTGCAGTCCGAGCTCGTGCGGCTGCTCGGCGCGCCGCAGCGGCGCGCCGTGTTCGCGCACGAGGCCGCGCACATCCTCTCCGACCATCAGCTCTACCGCACAGCGCTCGCGATCCTCGTGCTGATGACGCGCAGCGCGCGCCTGCCGCTGCCGCTCGCGCCCGTGCGCTCCGCGCTGATGGAGTGGGGCCGCGCCACCGAGCTGTCCGCCGACCGCGCCGCCGCGCTCGTCACGCGCGACCCGCTTGTCGTCTGCCGCACGCTGATGTCGCTCGCCGCCGGCGCCATGGTCGACCAGCTCGACCTCGACCTGTTCATGCGCCAGGGCATGGACTACAAGGAGAAGGGCAGCGGCCTCGAGCGCCTCACCAGGTTGATGATCGACCTCGGCGTCACGCATCCGCTGCCGGTCAAGCGCACGCACGAGCTGATGGAGTGGGTGCGCTCGGGCGAGTTCGATCGCATTGCCGGCGGCGAGTATCCCCGTCGCGGCGAGCCCGTCGACGCGCGCGCCGACAGCAGCGAGGCCGTCAGCTTCTACTCCGAACGCATCCGCGACGGCTTTCGCGACGCCGGCGAGTCGATCAACTCCGTCGGCAAGCAGCTCGCCGGATGGCTGCGGCGGGACGCCGCAGACGAGGACGAGGACGAGGACAGCGCCGGCGAAGAGGCCGAGCCTCAGTAGGCCTGCTGCTCAGCCGTGCGGGTAGGGCGCCCCGCCAACGGCACCGTCAGACGCATGATCGTTCCGCGCTCCGGTGCGCGCGCCCATTCCAGCTCGCCCCCGACCAGCTCCGCGCGCTCGCGCATCCCCGACATCCCAAAGCCGCCCTCCAGGCCGTCGCCGCGTGGGCCCAGCCGTGTCGCGTCCGGCAGTCCCCGCCCGTCGTCAGTCACCGCTGCCGTGATCACGCCATCGCGCTCGGTCACGCTGATCACCGCTTTCGTCGCCTCCGCGTGGCGGCTGACGTTCGTCAGCGCCTCCTGTATGACCCTGTAGATCGTGCTCTCGAGCTCCGCGTCCAGACGCCGGCCGCCGTTCTCCCCGCTCCCGTCCTGCCCGTCGCTCGCGCCCGCGCCGAGGTTGATCTCGGTCTTGACCTCCAGGCCGTCGATCGCCTGCGCGCGCCTGGCCAGCGCCTCGAGCGCCGCCGCCAGGCCGAGATCGTCGAGCGCCGCCGGGCGCAGCTCCGTGATCAGGTGGCGCAGCCCGTCGATCTCCGTGCCCAGGCCCTCGAGCGCCGCATCCACCGCCGCGCTCAGCGCCCGCGCGTCCTCCAGGTCGCGCGCGTTCGCCAGCTGCAGACGCAGCGCGCCAATGCCCTGGATGCTCTCGTCGTGGATCTCCCGCGCCCAGCGTGTGCGCTCGCGCTCACGCGCTTCCATGCCGTAGCGCAGGCGTTCGATCTCGACCGAGCGCTCGGCCGCAAGCCGCTGTGACACGCTCGACGCGAACGCCGCCAGCGCCTGGCGGTCCGGATCGCGGAAGCTGCCGTTCTCGCGCAGCGCGATCACCAGCCCGCCGCCGTGCCCCTCCATGTTCAACGGCTCCACCAGCACCGCCCGCGCCTCCAGGCCCAGTTCGTGCAGCCACGCCGCCTCCTGGCCGCGCGGACGATCCAGCGACACCGCCTTGCCCTGCAGGTACAACGCCCCCAGCGCGCTGCCCTGCACCGGCGTGATTCGCAGGCGCACCGACGCCGTGCCGCTGCTCGCCGCCACCCGCAGCTCGCCGCGCTCCTCCACCACCACCAGCAGCGCGCTCGCGTCGAGCAGCGCCAGGCCACGATCGGCCATCAGGCGCAGCAGCCACAACTCTGATCCGGACAGCACGGGACGGGATTATGCGCCTCCCGCGTGTCCGACCGCGGGAGGCGCCCCCGCACGGGTGTGCGCGGGCTCGGGCTCTGCAGGGTCGCGCGCGGGCGCGGCCGTGCCGTCGGGTGCGTCCACGCTCCCCGGCGCAGGGTAGCTCTGATCGCCGTTGACGCTGCGCAGCGCAGCGCGCGCATGCGCCAGCAGCGCCTCCGCGCTCACCTCCTGACGCCAGGCCGCAAGCCCCACCGAGATCTCCAGCGGCTGGCGCATGCCGCCGGCTTCGATCTTGATCGTGCGCAGCCGCTGCAGCGCCCGTCGCGCCACGATCTCAGCGCGCGGGCTGTCCGCGCCGGGCAGCACCATCACCAGGTCGCTGTCGGACTCACGCGCTCCGCGTGCCACACGCCCGACCCGATCGAAGCGGCGCAGCTCATGCCGCAGCGCGCCAGCCACATACTCGAGCGTCTGCTCGCGCAGCTCCGCGCCGTGCTCGCGCGCCAGCTCGTCGAGGTTCTCGATCACCACCAGCAGGCAGCTCAGCCCCGTGCCATGACGTTCCGCGCGCCCGATCTCCTCCTCCACGCGCTCACGCAGCGCGTCCGCCGTCAGGCAGTCGAATGCCCCCGGCTGCAGCCGATCGGAGGGTGGATTGGGGTCGCTGGCAGCCATGCCTGTAGCGGACGAGTGTACGCCCGAGCTTGCGGTCCTTCCTGGACCGCACCGACAGATTATGCCCGCCGCCCACGTCCCCGGCGAGTCATGCACGTCCACGCCCGGCGTCGCCGCGCGCGCGGCCGCCGTGCCGCCGGCGCGATCCGTCCCCATGCGCTGGTAGACCACCTGCTGTGCTGCAAGAGCTCCGTGTTGAGAATCTCCTGCTGATCGAGCAGGCGCAGCTGCGTCTGGCGCCGGGCCTGAACGTGCTCACCGGCGAGACCGGCGCCGGCAAGACCGTGCTCGCGCACGCACTCGACCTGCTCCTCGGCGGGCGCGCGCGCCCGGGGATCGTGCGGCCGGGCGCCGGCGAGGCATACGTCGAGGGGATCTTCGACCTGCCCGACCAACTGCGCGAGCAGCTCGGCGAGCGCCTCAGCGCCGACGCCGAGGAGATCGCGCTCGCGCGACGGGTGAGCGCCGACGGACGCACCCGCGCATACCTCAACGGGCGCTCCGCCGCCGTCGGCGAGCTGCGTGAGATCGGCGCCGCGCTGCTTGCTTTCTACGGTCAGCACGAGCATCGCAAGCTCACGCTCTCCGCCGCGCAGCTGGAGATCCTCGACGGGCTCTGCGCCGGCGATCACGCCGCGCGTCTGCGCGCGTGCGCGGCCGCGTTCACGCGCACCCGCCAGCTGGAGGAGCAGCTGCAGAGCCTGCGCGAGCTGTCCTCGCAACGCGAGCGCGAGCTCGATCTGCTGGCGTTCGAGCTCGGCGAGATCGACGCGCTGGCGCCCGACGAGGGGGAGCACGAGCGGCTGCTCGCCGCGCGCGAGCGCCTGCGCAAGCTCGACGCGCTGCGCGCGGCCGCCGGCGCCGGCGCCGAAGCGCTCGCGCCCGAGTCCGGCGAGGCGGTCGGCGCCGCGCAGCTGCTCGCCGGCGCAGCCGCGCACATGGACTCGCTCGCAGGTGTCGATCCGGCGCTCGACGCTCTCTCAGAGCGCATGCGCGCCCTCACGCTCGAGTCCCAGGACCTCGCCGGCGAGCTGCGCGAGTACTGCGAGCGAGCAGCCGCCGACGCGCTCGCATCGTCCCCGGAGGGGGGCGGCGCCGTCGACCAGCTCGGCGATGACACCTCGCTGGATGCGCTCGAAGCGCGTCTGGCTGCGATCGAGCGGCTCGCGCGCAAGCACGGCGGCAGCGTCCGCGCCGTGCTCGACTACGCCGCGCAGGCCCGCGCGCGTCACGAGCAACTGGCAGGCGCAGAGGTCGCGCTGGCGCAGGCCACCGACCAGCTCGGCGAAGCGCGCGCCGAGCTCGAGCGCCACGTCCTGGCCGTGCGCCGCGCGCGCCACGACGCCGCCGCCGGCTTCGCGCAGGCCGTCCGCGAGCAGCTCGCCTCGCTCGCGATGGGCGAGGCCAGCTTCGAGGTGCTCCTCGGCGAGCGCGAGCCCGGACCCTCCGGCGGAGACTCGGTCGAGTTCATGATCGCGCCCAACCCCGGCGTGCCGGCCGGGCCGCTGCGCGAGATCGCCTCCGGCGGGGAGCTCTCACGGGTGATGCTCGCGATCATGAGCGTCGCCGGCGCCTCAGACGCCGACGCCACGCTCGTCTTCGACGAGGTCGACGCCGGCATCGGCGGTCACACCGCGCGCGTCGTCGGCGCGCGGCTGCGCGAGCTCGGGGAGCACAGGCAGGTGCTGTGCATCACCCACCTGCCGCAGATCGCCTCGCTCGGCGCCCGCCACTTCTCGATCGTCAAGGACACCGCCGCCGAGCCGACGCGCACCACCGTCGTCGAGCTCGACGAGCGCGACGTCGTCGCCGAGCTCGTGCGCATGCTCGGCGCCGACAGCGACGACACCACCGCGCGACGGCACGCGCGCGACCTGCGCAAGGCAGCCTGAAACCCCCGCACGCGCCGCGTTTCCGGCTTGCGGGCGTTACTCTCGGACTGTGGCAGCCACGCGATCCATCGAGTCCGCGCCTGCGCCCATGCCGCTCGTCGCCGGCCCGGTGCGGCCGGGCAGACGCACGAAGCTGCTCGTCAAGCACCTCGTGCGCGGCGACATCGCGCTGATCGACCACCTCGACATCGATCGCGTCTCCGCCGAGGAGCTGATCGCCGCGGGCACGGTCGCGGTCCTCAACTGCAGCCCGTCCTCCGGCGGCTCCTATCCCAACCTCGGCCCGCAACTGCTGGTCGAGGCGGGCATCGTGCTCGTCGACCTGCCCGACGACTCGCTGTTCGACGTGCTCTCCGACGGAGACCCCGTCGTGATCCGCGTGCACGTCGCCGCCGAGCCCGATGCGAGCCCGAGCGAGCCTGCGCAGGACGACGCCGGGCCCGTCCGCGGCGCGAGCGTCGAGGTCCTGCGCAAGGGAGAGCTGCTGGCCAGCGGCGAGCTGCTCGACCTCGAGCGCGTGTGCGCCGAAACCGAGATCCGCCGCCGCGAGGTGGGCGAGGCGCTCGAGCGCTTCGCCCACAACACGATCGAGCACATGCGCGAGGAGCGCGAGCTGCTGGCCGGCCGCATCCAGCTGCCGCGCTTCGCCACCGACTTTCGCGACCGCTCCACGCTCGTCGTCGTGCGCGGCGTCGGGCACCAGCGCGACCTGCGCGCGCTGCGACCGTTCATCCGCGACATGCGCCCCGTGATCGTCGCCGTCGACGGCGGCGCCGACGCGGTGCTCGAGGCCGGGCTGACGCCGAACATGATCGTCGGCGACATGGACTCCGCCGGCGAGGCCGCGCTGCGCTGCGGCGCCGAGCTGGTCGTGCACTCCTACCCCGACGGGCGCGCGCCCGGCCGTCACCGCCTGGAGGAGCTCGGCCTGCCGTTCAAGCTGGTGCCCGCGCCCGGCACCAGCCAGGACATAGCGATGCTGATCGCCGCCGAGAAGGGCGCGCGCCTGATCGTCTCCGTCGGCTCCCAGTTCAACCTCGTCGAGTTCCTCGACCGCAACCGCAAAGGCATGTCCTCGACATTCCTCACGCGGCTGCGCATCGGCGAGATCCTCGTCGACGCCAAGGGCGTCAGCCGCCTCTATCAGCCGCGTCCCGGTCTGACGCCGCTGCTCGTCGTGATCGCCGCCGGCCTGATCGCGATGATCGGCGTCGTCTGGCTCACGCCCGCGCTGCGCGACGTCGCGGAACTGCTGTGGGTCAAGCTGCAGATGCTGGCCGCGGTCGGAGCGGTCAGCCCCGGCGGCTGATCCTCGCCCGCGCCGTAGCGCCGCCCATGTTCGACTATCGCTACCACGCGCTCTCCCTCGCGGCCGTCCTGTTCGCGCTGGCGCTCGGCGTGCTGCTGGGTGTGGCGATCGGCGACTCGAATCTCGTCTCCTCCGCCAAGAACGGCATCGTCCACAACCTCAACTCCGAACTCAGCCAAGCACGCCAGCAGGCCGGCAAGCTGCAGAGCCGCCTCAGCGACGAGGAAACGTTCGCCACCGGCCTGTACCCGCTCGCGATACACGAACTGCTCGCCGGGCGCACGATCGGGCTGGTGTTCCTCGGCGGCTCCTCAGATCAGGTCAACTCGCTCGTGCGCACCGCCGTCTCCGACGCCGGCGGCGACGTCACGACGGTCATCGCCGTGCGCGAGCCGCTGGACCTGACGGGGCTCGAACACGGGGTCGCCGGGACGCACTACGCGGGGCTCGCGACCTCCTCGGAACTGCTCGAACGCTTCGGCGATCTGATCGGCCGGCAGCTCGTCAGTGGCGGGCCGCTCGTCGACCGCGAGCTGATCAGCCGCGTGCGCGCCAGCCTGCTGAGCGCGTTCGACGGTCAGCTGGCGCGTCTGGAAGGACTCGTCGTGATGCGCGCCGAACCGACCGGCATGAGCGCGCCGGAAAGCGAAGCGACCGCCGCGTTCGAGTCGGGTCTGCTCGCCGGCGTGGCAGCCGCAGGCGTGCCCGCGGTGGGCGTCGAAGTCAGCGGCGGCGAACCGGCGCAGATCCCCTGGTACAAAGGCAAGGGCCTCTCCAGCGTCGACGATCTCGACAACCTCGCCGGACAGGCCGCGCTCGACTACGCGCTCGCCGGAGACCGCGGCACGTTCGGCATCAAGTCCACCGCCGAATCGCTGCTGCCGGCCGTCACCACCACCCCATCACAGCCCTGAGCACGGGTTTCCCGGGGCGCGGCGTCGGCGCTCTGGAGCCGATCCCGGCGGCCCCCAGCGCGTCCGCTCGCATCGCTAGCTTCCAGGCATGCACCCGCTGCCCCTGATCTTCGCGCTCGTGAGCGCCGTGATCCTGGCGCCGGCGCTGCTGCGAGCGCTCGCCGACGGCGGTCACACCAGACCCAACTACCGCGACCGCGCGCTCGCGTTCCCGTTCGGCGTGCTGGCGCTCGCCGCGGCGCTGATCGCGCTGATCCCGCTCCTGCTGCTGCAGCGGCTCGCCGCCACGCAGGTGCTGCCGCCCGAGCTGCTGCCGATCGCCGTGTACGCGCTCGGCGTGCTCGCCCTGGGGCTGCTCGACGACACGCTCGGCCACGCGCCCCAGCGCGGCTGGCGCGGGCACGGCGCGGCGACGCTGCGCGGCGAGCTCTCCACGGGCGCGCTCAAGGCGGCCGGCTCGCTCGGCCTGGCGCTGCTCGCGATGAGCTACCTCGGCCTGTCCAACGGGCGCTGGCTGCTCGCCGCCGCGGTGCTCGTGCTGGCGACGAACGTGTTCAACCTGCTCGACCTGCGTCCGGGCCGCGCGACCAAGGCGTTCGTGCTGCTCGGCGCCGGTCTCGCGATCGGCTCCGCCAACCTGCACCCGCTGTGGGCACTCGGCCTGTTCGCTGCGCCGGCGCTCGTGGCGGGCGTGTATGACCTGCGCGAGCGCGTGATGCTCGGCGACACCGGCGCCAACCTGCTCGGCGCGCTCGCGGGCCTGTGGCTGGTGCTGACGCTGTCGGGCACCGGCCAGCTGGTGGCGCTCGCGCTGCTCGCAGGAATCACGCTATATGGGGAGTTGCGCTCGATTTCTGCGCTGATCGAACGGACACCGGGGCTGCGCCAACTAGACTCCTTTGGCAGGCCCACATGACCTTGCACTATTCCGACCGCCACGCCCAGGCGCCCAGCAAGACCCGGTTCATCTTCGTGACCGGCGGCGTGGTCTCCTCGCTCGGAAAGGGGATCGCCGCGGCCTCGCTCGGGCGGCTGCTCGTCTCGCGCGGGCTCACCGTCGGCCTGCAGAAGTTCGACCCGTACATCAACGTCGACCCCGGCACGATGTCGCCCTACCAGCACGGCGAGGTGTTCGTGACCGAGGACGGCGCCGAGACGGATCTCGACCTCGGCCACTACGAGCGCTTCACCGACTCCAACACGAGCAGAGCCTCCAACGTCACCGCCGGCGGCATCTACGACACGGTCATCCGGCGCGAGCGGCGCGGCGACTACCTCGGGGGCACCGTGCAGGTCGTGCCGCACATCACCGACGAGATCAAGCAGCGGATCTCCCTGATCGCCGAGTCCAGCGACGTCGACTTCGTGATCACCGAGATCGGCGGCACGGTCGGCGACATCGAGTCGCTGCCGTTCCTGGAGGCGATCCGCCAGTTCCCCGTCGACGTGGGGCGCCGGCGCTGCATGTTCATCCACCTGACGCTCGTGCCCTACATCGGCCACGCCGGCGAGCTCAAGACCAAGCCGACCCAGCACTCGGTCAACGAGCTGCGCCGCATCGGCATCGCGCCGGACATGCTCATGTGCCGCTCCGAGGGCTCGCTGTCCATGGAGATCCGCAAGAAGATAGCCCTGTTCGCGAGCCTGCCGACGGAGGCGATCGTCTCCGCGTGCGACGTCGACAACATCTACAAGGTCCCGCTGACCTTCCGCGAGCAGGGGGTCGACGACTTCATCCTCGAGCACTTCGGGCTGCAGGCGCCCGCGCCGGAGCTGTCCAGGTGGACCGAGCCGATCGAGCGGGCCGCGCGGGCCACGCGCACCGTGCGCATCGCGCTGGTCGGCAAGTACGTGCAGCTCGAGGACGCCTACCTGTCGGTCTCCGAAGCGCTGCGCCACGCCGCCTCGCTGCAGGACGCCCGAGTGCAGATCGAGTGGATCGACTCCGAGAGCCTCGAGGGCGGCGGCGAGGGGGAGGACGGTCAGGACGGCGAGCGCTTCGAGCGGCTCGCCGGCGCCAACGGCATCCTGATCCCGGGCGGCTTCGGCGGACGCGGGATCGAGGGCAAGATCGCCGCCGCGCGCTTCGCACGCGAACGGCAGATCCCCTACCTGGGCATCTGCCTCGGCATGCAGGTCGCGGTCGCCGAGTTCGCGCGCCACGTCGCCGGCATGGAGGGCGCCAACTCGACCGAGTTCGACATCGAGACGCCGTACCCGGTGATCGACCTGCTGCCCGAGCAGAAGGAGGTCGCCGACCTCGGCGGCACGATGCGCCTGGGCGCCGACCCGATCAAGCTGCACCCCGGCAGCCGGGCGCTTGAGATGTACGGCGAGGCGGTCATCTACGAGCGCCACCGCCACCGCTATGAGGTCAACAACCTCCTGCGCAAGCGCCTCACCAACGCCAGGGGCGATGGCGCCGGCAGCGCGCTGCGCGTCACCGGCACCTCACCCGACGAGCGCCTGGTGGAGGTGATCGAGCTCGAGGACCACCCGTTCTTCGTCGCCTCGCAGTTCCACCCGGAGTTCAAGTCTCGTCCCGAGCGTCCTGCGCCCCTGTTCCGGGACTTCGTCGCGGCAGCGCTGGAGCGCGCAGACGCCTCGCCGTCCTCGCCGGCGCAGCGCGCCGGTCTGTCGTGACGGTCAGCGCGCCTGTGTCAAGACTCAGAGAGCTCGAGCGCCGCTACCTGAACGGGACGTTCGCCGAGCTCTGCCGGATCGAGAGCCCATCCGGGCACGAGCGCGCCTGCGGGGAGCGCGTGATCGCCGAGCTGCGCGCGCTCGGCGTGAAGGTTCAAGAGGACGACGCCGGGCCAATCGTGGGCTCGGATTGCGGCAACCTGCTCGCATTCATCTCCTCGGACTGGCCGGGCGCGCCCGAGGACGAGGCCGAGCGCGGACGCTCGGTGCTGCTGTGCGCGCATCTCGACACGGTCCCGCTGCAGGCGCCCGTCGAGCCCGTGCTCCGCCAGGGCCGCTGGGAGAACGCCAACGATGGGATCCTCGGCGCCGACAACAAGGCCGCCGTCGCGGTGCTGCTCGCGGTTGCGCGCCACGTCCGCCGCGAGGGAGCGCCGATCGACCTCGAGCTGCTGTTCACCGTCGGCGAGGAGGCCTCGCTCGCCGGCGCGCGCGCGTTCGATGCGACGCTGCTGCACAGCGACTACGGGTTCGTGTTCGACCACGCATCGCCGATCGGCGAGCTCGTGATCGACTCGCCGACGCACTTCCGCATCGAGGCCACATTTCGCGGCGCGGCCGCGCACGCGGGCGTCCGCCCGGAGGACGGCCGCAGCGCGGTCCTCGCGGCGGCGCGCGCGGTGTCCTCGATGCAGCTGGGCCGCCTGGATGACGCAACCACCGTCAACGTCGGAACCATCTCGGGCGGCACGGCAATCAACGTCGTCCCCGAAAGGTGCACGCTTGCGATCGAGGCGCGCGCGCTGGACGACAAGCGCGCCGAGGACGTCGTCGCCGAGATCGTCGATCGCCTCAACGCGGCGGCCAACCTTCCCGACTGCGACTGCGACGTGGACATCAGCGTGCAGCGCACCTTCTCCGGCTACCGCCTGCCCGTCAGCAGCCGGCCCGTGCGCGTGGCAGAGCAGGCGCTGCGCGCCTGCGGGCACGAGCCCGTGCACATCTCCAGCGGCGGCGGCTCGGACGCCAACGCGCTGATCGCGCAGGGCTTTGCGACGGTCAACCTCGCCAACGGCACCGAGCGCAACCACGAGCCCGGCGAGCGCGTCAGCGCGGTCGCGCTCGAAGAGATGCTCGACGTGGCGCTCGCCCTGCTGGACGAGGCGGCGAGCCACGCGCCCGCCGCGGCCATGTAGCTTGCAGCGCCGATGCTGAAGCTCCGGCCCGCCATCGTTGTCGAGACTCGCCGCGCCGGCGGCGATCCCGAAGCCGAGCAGCTGCTCGTGGTCGAGCTCGCCAGCGACGGCGGCGCCGGCAAACGCCGCGAGGCGATTGCCGACGTGGCGCTGGTCGGGCGCTCGGAGGTAGGCGACGAAGTGATCGTCAACGTGCAGGCGCTCGACCTCGGGCTCGGGTCGGGCGGCTTCGACATCGTGCACGTCAACCTCACGCGCGGGCTCGCCGGCGACGGCGCGCGTGGCGCGAACGTCATGAAGCTCAACTACACGAGCCTCCAACACGCCGTCACGCCGATCGAGGACGAGGCGCTGCAGCTCCCCGTCGAGCGCCCGGTCGCGGTGCTCGCGCTGCACGGCCAGCTCGCCGCGGTCGCCTGGGCCTTCGCCCAGGCCGCTCCCGGCACGCGGCTCGGCTACGTGCAGACCGAGGGTGGCGCGCTGCCGGGCGGGCACTCGCACACGGTACGGATGCTGCGCGAGCGCGGGCTGCTGGCCGGGCACCTCACGGCGGGCGCGAGCTTCGGCGGCGACGCGGAGGCGATCACCACCGCCGGCGCGCTGCACCACGGGCTGCGCGCGCTCGGCTGGGACGCGGCCGTATGCGGTCCCGGTCCCGGGATCGTCGGCTCGAGCTCGCCGCTCGGGCACGGTGGGATGAGCGCCCTGGACTCCGCGCACGTGGCGCTCGCGCTGGAATGCCAGACGCTGCTGGTGGCGCGCATGTCATCCGGCGATGAGCGCAAGCGCCACCGCGGCATCTCCCATCACACGCTGACCGTGCTCGACCTGCTGCTCGAACCCGTGACCGTGGCGCTGCCCGCCGGCATGCGCTCGCCGGTGGGCGCCGACCTGCGAGCCGGCCTGGGCGCGGTCTTCGGCGGTGCGATGCCCAGCACGCCCGTCAGGGACAGGCCGGCGCTGGCGGTCGACGTCGAGCGACCGGCGCGCATCGCCCGTCACGACTGGCGGCGCGCGAGTGTCGACCTGCCGGCCTACGCCGCCAGCGGCCTGCCCGCCGAGACGATGGGTCGCGGGCTCGCCGCGGACCCGCTGTTCTTCGGCGCCGCGCTCGCCGGCGGCACCGTGCTCGCCGAGATCGCCGGCCGGCCGTCCGGCGGCCGTCGCGAGGGCGAGGAGCGCAGCAGCGAGGACGGTGCCGGCGAGGACCGTGCCAGCGAGGACCGCGCGGGCGAGCCGGCGTGAGCGGCTCGTTCGAGGCGCTTGGCGGCGAGACCGTCTACAGCGGGCGGATCGTCGATGTGCGCATCGAGCGCTTCCGCCACGCCGACGGTGAAGAGGTATCCCGCGAGATCGTGCGCCACCGCGGCGCCGTGGCGATCGTCGCGCACGACGACGCGCACGTGTGGCTCGTGCGCCAGCCGCGCGAGGCCGTGGGCGTACCCGATCTGCTGGAGATCCCCGCCGGGCGGCTGGACGTGGACGGCGAGCAGCCGCTGGCGGCGGCGCAGCGCGAGCTCGCCGAGGAGATCGGCCGCGGCGCGCACACGTGGGAGCCGATCGTCGCGTACTACACCGGCGCTGGCTTCACCGACGAGCGCGTGCACCTGTTCTACGCCACCGACCTCTACGCGGCGCAGGCCCACAGCGGCGAGGTCGAGCGCATCGAGATCGTCCCGTGGCCGCTCGGCGAGCTCGCGCGCGCGATCGATCAGTGCCGTGACGCGAAGACGCTGATCGGCCTGCTGTGGCTCGCGCGCCGTCTGCATGTCTGATCGCGCCGGCTGAATGCCTGGTTGCACCGCCAAGGAGCGCCAGCACCGTCAGCGAAGCTGAGGGGATCGAATCGCTGCTGCTGGACTTCCTCGCCTACCTCGAGCTCGAGCGCGGGCTCTCGCGCAACACGCTCGAGGCCTACCGCTGCGATCTGCTGCAGTTCGGGGAGTTCCTCGATCGCCGCGGCTTGGACGCGACGCAGGCCAGCCACGGCGAGCTGGCGGCGTTCCTGTCGGAGCTGAGGGTCGCCGCGAGCACGCTCGCCCGCAAGATCGCCTGCCTGCGCTCCTTCTACCGCCACCTGCGTCGCGAGGGGCTGATCGAGCACGACCCGACGGCCGATCTGCGCGGACCGCGCAAGCCGCAGCGCCTGCCGCGCGTGCTCACGCGCGAGCAGGTCGCGCGGCTGCTGGAGCAGCCGCAGGGGAGCAAGCCACTGGCGCTGCGCGACCGCGCGCTGCTGGAGCTGATGTACGCGTGCGGCCTGCGCGCCTCGGAGGCCGTCGGGCTCGAGCTCGCCGACGTCGACCTCGAGGAGGGCATGCTGTGCGCGCGCGGCAAGGGCTCGAAGGAGCGGATCGTGCCGGTCGGGCGCCAGGCGGTGCTCGCGCTGCTCGCGTACTGCCGCGGCGGTCGTCCCGCGCTGGTCGCCGGCGGCGCGCAGACGCGGCTGTTCCTCAACAGCAGGGGCACCGGCCTCACGCGCCAGGGCCTGTACAAGATCGTCCAGGGCCACGCGCGCCGTGCCGGCCTGCAGGAGCGCATGAGCCCGCACACGCTGCGCCACAGCTTCGCCACGCACCTGCTCGCCGGCGGCTGCGACCTGCGCTCGCTGCAGGAGATGCTCGGCCACGCCGACCTCGCGACCACCCAGGTCTACACGCACCTGTCCGCCGAGCGGCTCAAGCACGCGTACTTCAGCGCACATCCGCGCGCGACCAGTGCACCGTAGAGCGGCGGTCACGCCGCGCCCGGTAGACATCCGGCGATGAGCCACCGGCAGTCCCGACGGGCATTCGTGCTCGTGATCGACGCTTGCGGCGTCGGTGCGCTGCCCGATGCGGAGTCCTACGGCGACGCCGGGACGAACACGCTCGGGCATCTCGCCGAGGCCGTCGGCGGGCTGGAGCTGCCCGTGCTGGGGTCGCTGGGCCTGGGCTCGATCATCCCCGTGCGGGGAGTGCCGCCGAGCGCGAACCCGGCGATCTACGGGCGCCTGCATCCGCTCGGCCCGGGCAAGGACTCGATCAGCGGCCACTGGGAGCTGATGGGCGTGGTCGCGCAGCGCGCGCTGCCGACCTACCCGCACGGCTTTCCGCCCGAGCTGCTGGCGCTGCTCGCACAGGCGACCGGCCGCGAGCTGATCTGTAACCGGCCGGACAACGGGCTCGCCGCGATCGAGGAGTTCGGGGCAGAGCATCTGCGCACCGGTGCGCTGATCCTGTACACGTCGCAGGACTCCGTGCTGCAACTGGCGGCGCACGTCGATCGGGTCCCGGTGCAGGAGCTCTACGACGCATGTGCGGCGGCGCGCGTGGCGATGCGCGGTGAGCATGCGGTCGGACGCGTGATCGCGAGGCCGTTCAGCGGCGCGCCGGGATCGTTCGTGCGCACCGACGGCCGGCGCGACTTCGCGCTGACGCCGCCCGCGCGCAGCTACCTGCAGGAGCTGCAGGACGACGGTGTGGAGGTGCACGGCGTCGGCAAGATCAACGACCTGTTCGCCGGCGTCGGCGTGAGCGTCGCGCACGAGGGCGCCACCAACATACGCGCGCTGGACGCGGTCGAGCGGCTGCTCGCGCAGCTGCAGCACGGCCTCGTGCTCGCGAACCTGATCGAGACCGACCAGATCTACGGCCACCGCAAGGACGCGAGCGGCTTCGCCGGCGCGCTGCGCGAGATCGACCTGCACGTCGGGCGCCTGCTCGAGAGCCTACGCGACGGCGACCTGCTGATCGTGACCGCCGACCACGGCGTCGACCTGGCGCACCCCGGCACCGACCACACGCGCGAGTACGCGCCGCTGCTCGCAGTCAGCGGCGAGATGCTCGCCCGCCGCGGCGGCGCTGCGCGGGATGGGGGTGACGCGGGTGGTGCGGGCCTCGGCGGCAGCGCGGGTGGTGCGGGCCTTGGCGGCGGCCGTCACGACGGACCGCTGGCGGATGTCGGCGCGACGGTGCTCGCCTGGTTGACCGGTCGCCATGAGGTTGCGCTGCCCGGCGAGGCGTTCGTCAGCTGAGTGACCCGTGGCGACGAGCCCTGTATAACGATGGCTATACAGAGTCCGCCGTACGAGTGACTCCCACGCCCGCGCAAGGCATCATGGTGTCACTTGCTCCTAAGCTGGTCGGCGATGCCCGAGCTGCCGGAGGTGGAGACGATCAGAGGCCAGCTGGCGCCGCTGGTCGAGGGCCGCAAGCTGGCGCGCATCGAGATCCTCGACCCGCGGTGGTCGCGGCCGCTTGAGCCGCACGAGCTCGAGCAGGCGCTCGCGGGCAGGCGCATCGAGCGTCTGGGCCGCCGCGGCAAGTACCTGGTGTGGAGCTTCGACGGCGACGTGCACCTGGCCCAGCATCTGCGCATGACGGGCGCGGTGCTCGCGCAGCCGGACCCCGATCAGGCGCACGTGCGCGTGCGCATCGAGCTGAGCCCGACCCGCCCCGCCCGCCCGCGGCGGCTGGTGATCGTCGACCCGCGGCGCTTCGGCACGGGCGAGCTGCTGCTGGGCACAGAGGCGCTGGAGGCGTTCTTCGCCGAGCGGCTGGGCCTGGAGCCGTTCGACGAGCGCTTCACCGCCGAGCACCTGCGCGCGCTGGCGAAGGGCAGGACGGCGCCGATCAAGACGTTCCTGCTCGACCAGCGCAGAATCGCGGGCGTGGGCAACATCTACGCGGACGAGGCGCTGTTCAGGGCGGGTGTGCACCCGCGCCGGCCCGCGGGACGGCTGTCGCGCGAGCAGTACGCGCGCTTGCGCGAGGGCGTGATCGCGGCGCTGAGCGCGGGCATCGACGCGCGCGGAGCGAGCATCGATGACTTCCGTCACGTGGACGGGGTGCGCGGCTCCTTCCAGGACCAGTTCCTGGTGCATCTGCGCGAGGGCGAGCCGTGCGGCAGGTGTGGCAGCACGATCGTGAAGATGGTCGTCGGCGGGCGCGGGACCTACGTGTGCGAGACGTGCCAGCCGCGCCCGCGAGCGCTCACGCCGCGAGCAACTCGTCCAGGCGACCGCTCGCGGCGGCTGCCTGCACCTCGGTGAAGCCGCCCAGCAGCTCGCCGTCGACGAGCACCTGCGGGAAGGTCATCATGCCGGTGCGCTGCGCCAGCTCGACGCGCCCGTCGGCGTCCCTGGACAGGTTGATCTCCGCGTACTCGACGCCGCGGGCTCTCAACAGGCCCTTGACGCGGGCGCAGAACGAGCACGGCTCTGTCGTATACACGATCACCTGACTCATTACTTCATAAAGTATAGCGCCAGGAAGCGCCGCTCAATGCTCGTCCACGACGTAGCGCGTCGGCACCAAGCGCTCGGTGCGCTTGGGCGGGCGCAGGTACTTGCGCTCCTGGCGCGAGGGCAGCTGCGGCAGCTTGTCCTCGTGTACGTGTTCGTAGGGAACGATCGAGAGCAGGTGGCTGATCAGGTTCAGGCGCGCGGTGCGCTTGTCGTCGGCCTCGACCACGTACCAGGGACTGTCCTCGACGTCGGTGTAGTTGAACATCTTGTCCTTGGCTTCGGCGTAGTCGACCCAGCGCGCGCGGGCCTGCAGATCGGTGGGGCTGAACTTCCAGCGCTTGCGCGGATCGGACATCCGTTTCTCGAAGCGGCGCTCCTGCTCGTCGTCGCTGACCGACAGCCAGTACTTGACGAGCATGATGCCGTCGTTCTGCAGGGCCTGCTCGAACAGCGGGCAGAAGCGCAGGAACTCTTCGTACTCGTCGTCGGTGCAGTAGCCCATCACGTGCTCGACGCCGGCGCGGTTGTACCAGCTGCGGTTGAACAGCGCGATCTCGCCGGCGGCGGGGAGATGCGCGACGTAGCGCTGGAAGAACCACTGCGTGCGTTCGCGCTCGCTCGGCGTGGGGACCGCCACGACGCGACAGGTGCGCGGGTTCAGGAACGCGATGATGCGCTTGATCGCGCCGTCCTTGCCGGCGGTGTCGCGGCCCTCGAACAGCACCACCAGGCGCCGGCCGCCGGCGACGACCCACTCCTGCAGGTACACGAGCTCGGTCTGCAGGCGCAGCAGCTCCTTTTCGTATTGCGCGTGGGTGAGCTCGTCCACTGCATCGGCAAGTTAGACGATGCGTCTCAGGCGGGTCGCGATGCCCCACGCGCCCAGCGCGGCGCCCGCGGCGAGCGCTCCGAACGTCGGGTAGGCGTAGCGGGCGTCGTAGCTGCTGGCGGCCACGGCGAAGACGATCGAGAAGATCGCGGTGAGCGTGAACAGCATCGCCGCGGCGCGCAGCCGCGGCGCAAGGAACGGCAGGCCGCCGAGCGCGGCCAGGAGCGCCAGGATCAGCAGCGGCCCCTGGATGCGGGTGTGGCGCTCGTAGAAGGACAGGGCACGAACCGCGCCGGCGGGGCGATGGAAGCCGAGGCTGTGCGGATAGAGCTTCGCGACCGCCGGCTCGGCCTGCGTGGCTTCGGCTGGGTCCAGCAGCGCCTGACGGATCGATTCGGGCGTATAGCCTTCCCCTCCGCGCGGGAAGATGTAGAAGATCAGTCCCTTCAGGATCGCGCCCGCGTAGGCGAGCGGCTCGTGCTCGATCGCCGCGACGCTGAACCTCTGCAGGAGGGCGTTCGCATACCCGGGGGCGCGGCTGGGGCCCCCGAAATGCCGGACGGCGGGCGAGTTGGGGCCGTACTGGAAGAAGGCCTGGGCGACGCGATGGCCCAGCGGTTCGGTGGGACACAGAAAGCGGGTACCCGCTGGTGGGGTGAAGCGCGAGCAGTCGACGAACGTGGCGACGCGTCCGTACAGGTTCCACGCGCTCTGACGCTCGTAGCCGACGTAGCCGGTGAAGTAGGCCTGTGCGACGACGTAGGTCAACACGAGGGCGATCACCGCGAGGGCGGTAGTCGCGGCGCTGAGCAGGCGACGGCGGCGGCTGCCCGCCGCAGCGAGCAGGAGCAGCGGCGGCACGAGCAGCGCGCTCGAGAGCGCCACCGTCCTGACCCAGAAGGACACGCCGATCGCCGCGCCGGCCAGCAGCGGCCAGCGCAGCTCGGGCTCGTACAGAGCGCGAAGCGCGGCGTAGATGCCAAGCGTCTGCAGGAATGCGAACAGCGAGTCCGACAGCAGTGAGTGCTCGAGAAACAGCCCCGTGCCGCCGAAGAACACGACCGCCGCGGGAGCGAGCCCGAGCCACGGCGGTGCGCCGGTGCGTCGGACGGATGCGTAGAGCAGCAGGCCGGTGGCGACGCCGAGCGCGTGCTGCACGAGGATCGTGAACGACAGCCGGTCGCTGAGATGGTGTACCAGGCGCAGGAACAGCGGGTAGCCGGCGGGGTGCTGGGCGTCGCGGAAGATGTTCAGCGCCGCCGCGGACAGGTAGGCGTGCGAGTCGGGGAAGCCGAGGAACGCGGGGCTGTAGCTGAGCATGAACCACACCCTCACCGCGATCGCGCCGGCGGTGAGCAGCACGATCCCCACCAGCGCGACTTTCGCGGCGCGATCCTGCCGTCGGGCGTATCGATCACCATTGGGGGTCATGTCGAGTCGGGCTGTGAAGACGGAAGCGGTGGTGCTGCGCTCGATGCGCTACGGCGAGGCCGATCGCATCCTGCACTTGTACACGCCGCACCGCGGGCGCGTGGGCGCGATCGCGAAGGGCGTGCGCCGCGCGCGCAGCCGTTTCGGCGGACGTTTGGAGCCGTTCTTTCGCCTGCACATCGAGCTGCATGAAGGGCGCGGCGAGCTGCTGACGGTGACGGGCGCGCAGACGATCGACGGCCACGCGCGCCTGCGCGGTGACGCGCGCGCGCTGGACGCGGCGGCGCGGGCATGCGACGCGGTGGGGCGCCTGTTCGAGACCTCAGAGCCGCACCCGGGCGTGTTCAACCTGCTGTGCCGCCAGCTGGCGCTGCTGGACGCGCCCGAGCGCGGCTTGACGGGCGGCCGCGCGGGGGCGCTGGCGTTTCGGCTGAAGCTGCTGCTGGCGGCGGGCCTGGCGCCGCAGCTGGGCGCGTGCGCGAGCTGCGGCGAGCGCGAGCATCTGGTGGGCTTCTCGGGGGCGGCGGGGGGCGTGGTGTGCGGGGCGTGCGAGGCGGGGTCGTTTCCGCTGCAGGAGGAGGCGCACGGCTTCATGGCCGAGGCGCTCGGGCGGGCGCTGACGGAGGTCCCGCACGCGTCGGTGGCGGCGCTCGGCCAGGTCGAGCGTGCGATCGCGGCGACGCTCGAGCACCACGCACATGTGCGCCTGCTGCCGGCGGTCGGGCACGCGGGCTGATCCCGGTATCGTGGTGCGCCATGGACGAGGGCCTTCCGATCGCGTATCAGTTGCTGGACAAGGGCGTCGCGGTGCTGGCGTCCGACGGCGAGCGGGTGGGCACCGTACACCACGTGGTGTCGGCGCCTGAGAAGGACATCTTCCACGGCCTGGTGATCTCGACGCCGGAGCACGGCATGCGCTTCGTGGAGGCGGCGGACGTGGTGTCGCTGCACGAGTTCGGCGTGGACCTGCGGATCGACTCGGCGGCGGCGCAGAGCCTGCCGCAGCCGGGCGGCGGCGCGCCGGTCTTCGACGAGGATCCGGGCGCGATGAAAGGCTGGCACCACTGGGTGCACAAGGCGAGCCTGCACGGCGACTGGAAGCGCGAGCGCTGAGCGACGAGGGCACGGTCGCGGCGGGCTTTGCGGAGCGCTGCGCCGAGCAGGAGGAGCGGCTGCTGTCGCCGCTGGCGGCGCGCTCGTATCCGGCGTTGCGGGCGCGCGCGGAGGAGGACTGCTCGCTGCGCACGCCGTATCAGCGCGACCGCGACAGGATCGTGCACAGCAAGGCGTTTCGCAGGCTGATGCACAAGACGCAGGTGTTCGTGGCGCCGCGTGGCGACCACTACCGCACGCGGCTGACGCACACGCTGGAGGTGACGGGCATCTCGCGCACGGTGGCGCGCGCGCTGCGCCTGAACGAGGATCTGGTCGAGGCGATCGGCCTCGGCCATGACCTTGGCCACCCGCCGTTCGGGCACATCGGCGAGGAGGTGCTCGATGGCTGCCTGAAAGAGCGCTTCGGGCGCGACTTCCGCCATTTCGAGCACTCGCTGCGGATCGTGGAGCACCTGGAGCGCGACGGCGTGGGGCTGAACCTGACCGAGCAGGTGCGCGACGGGATCGCGCGCCACTCGAGCCGCACGCCGCCGCCGAGCACGCTGGAGGGGCGGATCGTGCGCGTGATGGACCGCGTGGCGTACATCAACCACGACATCGACGACGCTGTGCGCGCGGGGCTGCTGCGCGAGGATGAGCTGCCGGGCGAGCCGATCGCGGTTCTGGGCAGCAGCGGCTCGGCGCGGATCGACGCGCTGGTGCACGACATGGTGGAGCACTCGCAGCGCGCGGGGGAGATCGTGCAGGGCCCGCAGGCGGGGCCGGCGATGGATGCGCTGCGCGAGTTCATGTTCGAGCGCGTGTACCTGGGGCCGGCGGTGCGCGCGGAACACGCGAAGATCGCGGCGGTGGTGCGCAGGCTGTTCGAGCACTACGTCGAGCACCCGGAGCTGCTGCCGCGGGGCCCGCAAGAGGCTCCGCCGAGCGACGAGCGCGAGCTGGCGGAGCGGGTGACGGACTACCTGGCGGGGATGACCGACCGCTACTGCATCAGGGAGTACACGGACCGATGGGACATCGGCCAGCAGGTACCGCAGGCATTCGACCGCTAGCGTAGCGGCGTGGCGCTGTACACAAATGAGTCGAAGGACCGCGTACGCGACGCGGTGGACTTCCTCGAGCTGGTATCTGCTCGGACGGAGCTGCGCCGCGCCGGACCGGCCCGCTACGAGGGCCTGTGCCCGTTCCACGACGAGCGCACGCCGTCGTTCGGGATCGACCCGACGCAGAAGGTGTACTACTGCTTCGGCTGCCAGGCCTCAGGCGACGTGTTCACGTTCGTGCAGGAGACCGAGGGCGTGGACTTCAAGGGGGCGCTCGAGCTGCTGGCGGAACGCTACGGCGTGGAGCTGCAACGCGAGGAGGAGGACCCGAAGGAGGCGGAGCGGCGCAAGCGCAGGGAGCGGCTGCTGGAGCTGCTGAACCGCACGGCGTCCTACTACGAGCGCTACCTGTGGGAGTCCGAGGAGGCGGCGCGGGCGCGCGAGTACCTGGCGGGCAGGGGTCTGGGCGAGGAGGTGCTGCGGGAGTTTCGCGTGGGCTACGCGCCGAGCGCGTGGGACCGGGTGCTGCTGGCCTCGCGCAGGGGCGGCTTCTCAGAGCAGGAGCTGTACGCGACGGGCCTGGCGCAGCGCTCGAAGGAGAACGGGCGCATGTATGACCGCTTCCGCTCGCGGATCATGTTCCCGCTGGCGGACGTGCGCGGGCGGGTGCTGGGGTTCGGCGCGCGCGCGATGCGCGAGGAACAGCGCCCGAAGTACCTGAACACCTCAGACAACGACATCTACCACAAGGGTCTGCAGCTGTACGGGGCGGACCTGGCGCGCGCGCATGCGACGAAGGCGGGAGAGGTGATCTTGTGTGAGGGCTACACGGACGTGATCGCGCTGCACCAAGCGGGGATCAGGAATGTGGTGGGGCTGATGGGCACGGCGCTGACGGCCGAGCAGGTGGGCGAGCTGGCGCGCATGGCGCAGACGGTGCTGCTGGCGCTGGACGCGGACAGCGCGGGGCAGGAGGCGATGCTGAAGGCGTTCCGGCTGGCGAACAAACGCAAGCTGGAGCTGCGCGTGGTGATGCTGCCGGCGGGCACGGACCCGGCCGATCTGATCCAGCGCGACGGCGCGGCGGCGATGCAGGCGGCGGTCAAGGGCTCGATCTCGTTCGTGAGCTTCCGCGCGGAGCGTGTGCTGGCGAGCGGCGACCCGTCGAACGCGGAAGAGCAGGACCGCATGATCGACGAGCTGCGACCGGTGTTCGCGGAGCTGCCGCCGAGCGCGCTGCGCATGGAGCTGACACGAACTGTGGACAGCCGCATGGCGTTGCCGGAGGGCGTCGCGGAGAGGCTGCTGGCGGCCGCTCCGCGTGTCGCTCGGCGGCGAGCTGAGTCCGGCGGAGGCCCGGCGCGCGGCGATGGCGGTGGTGGGGGCGAAGGCGAGCAGGCGCGAACCCGCCAGCCGCGGGTGAGCGAGATGACGCGCCGCGAGGAGACCGAGCGGGCCTTCCTGGCGCTGTGCATCGCCTCGCCGGAGGAAGGCGCGCTGGCGCTTTCGGGCCTGGACATCGACGAGCACTTCTCGAGCGGGCTGCTGCGCCGCGCGGCCAGGCACCTGGCGGCGGGCGATCTGCGCGCGCCGATGAGCGACCCGGACGGCGCGCAGGAGCGCCTGGATGATGACCCGCAGCTGAAAGGCCTGCTGGCGGAGCTGGTGGTGGAAGCGGGACGCGAGCGCTCTGACACGGCGATGCTCGAGGTGCAGCGCCTGCAGCTGGAGCTCGCGCGCGTCGATCGTCAGATCCAGCGCGCGCGCGGGCAGGACGGCGGCGACATCAGCTCGCTGGCGCAGCGCAAGGCCGAGGTCAAACGCGACTTCGACCGGGCGTACGGGCAGGTGTTGGAGCAGACGGGGGATCGGGAGGGCTGAGGTTTGCCGGCCGACCTGTTGGGCTGGCGGGTCGGCCCGCCCGTCGGGGGTGGTGGGCAGTGGGTCCGCTGTCTCACAGAAGTCACAAAGTTGGCACAGAAGACACAGAACAGAACATATGTTCGTGGGACAATGCAGTGCATGGATCGCGCTTCGTTGGAGCAGTTTCTTGGGCAGGGTCTGTCGCTGGCGGAGATCGGCAGGCGCGTCGGCCGGCATGAAGCGACGGTCAGCTACTGGCTCAAGAAATATGGGCTCGAGGCGGCAAACCACAGCAAGCACGTGGCCAAGGGAGGCATCACTCGCGACGAGTTGAATCCGCTGGTAGAGGCAGGCATGTCGATCGCCGAGATTGCCGTGGAGCTAAGCCGCAGCAAGGCGACGGTACGGCACTGGCTGGGGAAGTACGAAATGCGCACCGGCGGCGGACTGGGCAGACGCTCGGCACAGGCGTCTCGCGCGGCTCGCGAAGCGGGCCTGCAGGAGGCGACGCTGGTGTGTCCTAGGCACGGCGAGGGTGGGCACGTCCGAGACACCCAGGGATATTTCCGCTGTCGCCGGTGTCGTCAGGAGGCCGTGGTGCGGCGGCGCCGTCGCGTGAAGGAGATCCTCGTCGAGGAGTCTGGTGGACGCTGCCGGCTCTGTGGCTACGACCGCTGTGTGGCGGCCCTGGAGTTCCACCACCTCGATCCGACTGCAAAGGAGTTTGGTGTCGCCCAGAATGGCATGGCTCGCAGCATTGAGCGTCTGCGTGCCGAGATTCGCAAGTGCGTGCTGCTGTGCTCAAACTGCCACGCCGAGGTGGAGGCGGGGTTTGTCGAGCTTTCGGGCGGTTTTGCCCAAGAGTGATGACAACGACCTTGCCGTGCCGTAGAATGACGTGGCTGCAGCGGCTTTTCCGAGGTAGCACGGTCCGGGGTGGCGCAACGGCAGCGCAAGATCCTGTTAAGATCGAGGTTGTGGGTTCGAATCCCACCCCCGGAGCTCTTGTTAGGTAGTCACCGCAGACAGCACTTCTTGTGCTTCTGTCCCGATCCGCACCAGCACAGGTCGTTGCGCCCGAGCGCGGGTGGGCTCGGAAACTGCTTGGTCGGATCGAGCGGGATCAAGAACGGCGTCGAAGGCCTCTCGGGAGGCACGTAGACGTCGGGATCGAGCGGCCACGGGAGCGGTTCTTCGGCCGGGAGCAGCTGAATGAGCTGGTCCTCGACGATGACCCGGTTTGGGCCCGCCGATTCGTACCAGGGGCCTTTGAGAATGAAGTTGAGGTTCCCGAAGATCCGATGGCTGGCGGTGTTGTCGGGGAGCACCCTGGCCCAGACTCGCGGCATCAGCTCACCGAACGCGAGGGCGATGGCGTCCAGCGCTGCGATCACGGCGATTTCGCCGCAGCTCGTGACGCCGTCGCGAAGCTTGACGCCTCTGTAGGCGACGTCGCGTCCGAAGGCTGTGATGTCAACCCGCGGTTCCACGCCCAGCGGCTTGCGCCTGATCGTCGCGAACGCGATCGTCTCGCCGGACTCGGCCTCGACCACGACGGGTGTGTGCTCCGTCCCCGGATAGCCGCTCCACAGCCGGCGCGCGGTGGTCTGTACTTCTCTCGCCGATCTGCTCGACCTCGGATCGCCGACGTTGATCGTGCGCAACCCGTCGTAGTGCTCCGGATCCGTGACGATGCGCGCGTGGACCGGGCCGGTCAGCCTGCGAATGCCTCTGCGGGCAGCGATCGGACCGCCTTCGCTCGTTGGATCGGAAGGCGTCGTGATCGCCGTCGTGACAACGAGATCTGCCGACATACAGCCCTGTCAAGGCTAGATCGAGAACCGGATGGAAATTTCGCGATGGCGCGTGCCGCGTCAGCCCGCGAGCCCCTCGACCAGCCCCGCGGCGAGCTCACCGGCGTCGTGCCCCTCGGCCCATGCGGCGAGCTCCCGCGCGCGCTCCCGAATCGCCGGCTCCCTAAGCGCGCGCTCAACCGCCAACCGCAGCACGCGCGGCGTGACGAATCGCCGCGGCACGCGCACGCCCGCGCCGGCCCAGGCCAGGCGCGCGGCGTTCTCGTTCATATCGCCGACGGCCGGGCAGGCGACGACGGCGCAGCCGCAGGACAGCGCGCGCACGAGCGTGCCGTGGCCCGCGTGGCAGACGACGACGTCGCAGTGGGGCATCGTGCGCGCGTAGGAGACCCAGTCGATGACGCGCGCGTTCTCGGGCACGCGCAGCGCGCGCGGCGGCAGGCGGCGGTTATAGGTCGCGAGCACGTGCACGGGCATGTCGGCCAGCCCGCGCAGCGCCGCGCGCAACAGCCTGTGCTCGGCGTCCTGGGCGGTGGAGGGCGCGATCAGCACGAGCGGCGCGTCGGGCACTGCGCCGTGGGCCTCGCTGCCGGTCGCGCCCCCGCGGGGCAGCTCGATGTCGCGCGCGGGGGGCTCCCACATCAGCGGCCCGACCACGTGCACGTGCGCCGGCCACGCGCGCGGGTACTCGAGCTGCGGGAAGGTGGCGACGAGCGCGAGCTCCCTGCTGATCCCCCCGTGGACGTAGTCAAGTGGCGCGAGCCCCAGTCGCGCGCGGGTGTCGTTGAGCTCGACGCGCCCGCGCTCCAGGCCCTTGTCGACCGCTCGCTGGGCCTGGCGCCAGAACGCGCGCCCGGCGCCGGTGCGCGGCAGGCGCGCGCCCAGCGAGTAGATCGGGAAGTCGCGCGCGCCGTGCGGGTAGACATGGGGGATCAGCGTCGCGCGCGGGCGGCCGTCGAGCTCGGCGGCGAGCGCGGGGGCGAGCGTGAGGATGTCGGCGACGACGACGTCAGGCGCAAGCTCGCGCACGAGCGGCAGCGTGTCGCGGGTGGCGTGCACGACCGCCTCGTAGAAGTCCAGCGGCTCAGGACCGGACGGGAAGACCTCGTACTCGGGCGCCGGCGCGAACGTCATGCCCTCGGCCTCGACGTGCTGCTGCCAGCGGCGCCACGTCTGCAGCGTGACGTCGTGTCCGCGCGCGACGAGCGCGCGCCCGAGCGCGATCATCGGGAACGCGTGGCCGGGGTCGCCGAAGGCGCCGAGCAACACGCGCTTCGGGCCCACGGTGCGGCCGGTCAGGCGGCGAGCTCGGCGAGCAGCCGCAGCTGCTGCAGGCGCTCGGGGGCGGTGAACGCGGTGGGCGTCACGCCGAGCGTGCCGACGCCAGCGTCGCGGTAGACGGCCAGGCGCTCGCGGATGACGTCCGGCGGGCCGCACAGCGAGACGGTGTCGATCAGCTCGTCGGGGATCGCCGCCATCGCCTCGTCGCGCTTGCCTTCCAGGTACAGGTCCTGGATCGTCTTGGCCTCCGCCTCGTAGCCATAGCGCTGCACGAGCTGGTTGTAGAAGTTCTGCTTGCGCGAGCCCATGCCGCCGACGTACAGCGCGACGAACGGGCGCATCGTGTTGCGGCCGGCCTGCAGGTCGTCGGTGATGCACAGGCTGACGGTCGGCGCGATGTCGAAGTCATCGAGCGATTTGCCCGAGCGCGCGGCGCCTTCCTGCAGCAGCGGGCGCAGCTCGGAGACGTGCTCCGGCGAGAACAGCGTCGGGATCCAGCCGTCGGCGATCTCGCCGGCGAGCGCCGTGTTCTTGGGGCCAATCGCGGCGAGGTAGATCGGGATGCGCTCCTGCACGGGGGAGATCGTGAGCTTCAGCGCCTTGCCGGGCCCGTCGGGCAGCGGCAGCTCGAGCGTCTCGCCGTGGAACTCCACGCGTTCGCGCGCGAGCGCCATGCGCACGACGGCGACGTACTCGCGCGTGCGCTGCAGCTGCTTGGCGAAGCGCTGCCCGTGCCAGCCCTCGGCGACCTGCGGCCCAGAGGAGCCGATGCCGCAGATCATGCGCCCGTGCGACAGCTGGTCGATCGTGGCGGCGGTCATCGCGGTCATCGCCGGCGAGCGGCCCGGCATCTGGAAGATGCCCGCGCCGAGGCGGATCTTGCTGGTCTGCCCGGCGAGCCAGCCGAGCACCGTGGCGGTGTCCGAGCCGTACGCCTCCGCCGCCCACACCGAGTCATAGCCCAGCTTCTCGGCCTCCTGAACGATGCTGAGCTGGTCCTCCGACGTGAGGCCCATGCCCCAGTAGCCGATGTGCACGCCGAGCTTCATGTGCAAGTTTCCTTTCAGGGGGAGGGAATACGTTGCCGGCCGGGAAGGCGTGCCATACGCTTGGCCGCGCGCTACCGAGCTTTGGCTGTACAGCCAAGGCGGCGGTGCACAGCCTATGCGAAACCGCCACCGCCACAGCGCGAGCCCCGTCGAGCGCCTGCGTCTCGCGATCGACTGCCTGCCGGTCGGCACGCGCGAAGCGATGCTCGCGGGCGTGCGCGCGAACGAGCGCATCATCGCCGGCGCCTACGTCGACGGCAAAGGCGGCGTGTGCCCGATGCTGGCCGCGCACCGCGCCGGCGGGCGCACCGACCTGCTGTCGTTCGCGCGCTCGTGGGACCGCTTCACGCGCTCCACACGCGGCTCGCGCCAGGCGACCGAGCGCGAGGTGCGCATCCTGCTCGCGCAGCTCCAGGACAGCCTCGCGAGCGCGAGCTCCGTCGAGCTGGACGTCGCGATCAAGGAGCACCGCGAGCTGGTCAGCCGCGGCCGCCTGCGCGCACGCCGGCGGCTCCCAGACGCTGCGGACCCGTCGGGCGAGATCATCGCCAGGCGCCTGCGCAGGCCGTCGGTGAGAAGATTTTTGGGAGACGATGTCGCTCAGCGGGCCGAGCGACGGCCACCGTCCCCGGTCTCAGCGCTGGGCTGATCGAGCCCGCGCGGGCACGGGGCGCGCGGTTGATCCCGCGTCCAGCTCGATCAGATCGAGTCGCCCGGCCGCACGAACATCATCTCCGGCACCACGCACGCGGGGGAGACCTTGAGCAGGTAGCGCACGGCCTCGGCGATGTCCTCCGGGCGGATCATGTCCTCGGCCGGGACGTGCTCCTTGACGAAGTCGGTCATCGGCGTGTCGACGAACGCGGGGCACAGCGCGGTCGACTTGATGCCCTCGGCGCCGAGCTCCTTGTTCATCGCTTCGGTCCAGCCGACGACGCCGTGCTTGGTGGCGGAGTACACCGACAGCCACGCCTCGCCGCGCTTGCCCGAGATCGACGACGTGTTGACGACGAGCGCGTTCTTGTGCTCGCCCGCGGCCTCCTTCAGCAGCGGCACGCACTCGCGGTAGAACAGCACGATCGAGCGCAGGTTGATGTCGAGCTGCATGTCCAGCCGCTTCGTCTCTATGTCCGCCACCGCCTGCCCGACGCCGACGCCTGCGTTGTTGACGAGCACGTCCAGGCGACCGTAGCGCTCGCGGTGCTCGGCCACGACCCGCTTGATCTCGGTCTCATCGGAGACGTTCGCCGCGACGGCGTGCACGTCGAAGCCGTCCGCCGCCAGGCGCGCGACCGCGGCGTCGAGCTTGTCCGGCCGCCTCGCGGCCATCGTCACGCCGAACTCTTCCTCGCCGAGCACCCTCGCGATCGCCAGGCCAATGCCGCTCGACGCTCCGGTGACGATCGCTGCACGCTCTGCTGACATCTGCGGGTCCTCCCCCGAGGTTGATGGGCCGAATCGACGTAGCCGCTCCGACGCCGGGGCGGCGCGCGGGAGCATCCCACATCTGGGCTCGGGGCCGGGCGGCGCGCGGGAGCGAACCGGCCATCCTCATCCGCACATCCCGCTGGTAGCGTCTGGCACGCGCGCACCGGCACGTATGCCGCGCGCGCGGCGGGCCCGTAGCTCAGTTGGTTAGAGCTGCCGACTCATAATCGGTAGGTCGCTGGTTCGAGTCCAGCCGGGCCCACCATAGAAGCACTAATCGAACCAAGGGCGAAGTCCTCCGATTCCTCCCAGGCATCGGAGGCTTCGTCGCTGTCGCCGGCGCCGATGCTGACCGGGATGCGCTCGTCGGGGTTGAGGCGCCTCTTGGCCTTGACTCGCTCGATCATCCCGGTGGTGTCGGCGTCGAGCTTCACGAGCTCCTTCCAGGGGCTGGCGAGTTGGGAGCGGACGTCGTGCTCGGTCGTAATCCAGATGGCCTCGAAGATGGCCTGGTTCATCAGGCGGCGGGTATATGGCTTGGCGCAGAGGTAGAGGTGGTGCAGGTCGTAGCTGGCGAGCCTGAGAACGAGCGCGAGGAACTCGGTCAGCGCCTCGTGCCGGATCGTCAGGCGGGCAATGATCGCCTTGGCGTCCAGGCGCTCGCGCTTCATGCGCTCGACTTCCTCGCTGTATAGCTCGTCGGATACCCCCGTCTTGTAGTCCCTGGCGAGCAGCTTGCGCTCCTGGTCCTTGAGGTCGGCGAGGAGCGCGTTGCAGCGGTCAAGCTCGCGCTTGCTGGTTGCGGCGTGCTTGGCGAAGTGCCGCTCGATGTGCGCGGCGATGCGTTCGCGGGACTCGGGGCTGAGCGCGATGGTCTTGTAGTGCTGCTCGATCTTGGCTTCAACCTCGTCGACGCGGTGGTAGCCGTTGGAGCATTCGCGGCGTTGGTTGAGGGGACAGACGAAGTACTCGTAGGTGCCGCCGTTGCCTTTATGGCGTGAGTAGACCTGGCGGTGTCCGCACTCGTTGCAGAAGATCGAGCCCTTGAGGTGGTGCGGGTGCTGGCGGTCGCGCTCGCCGCTCTTGTTGTGGGCTTTCAAGATCGCCTGGACCTGATCGAACAGTTCCTCGCTGACGATGGCGTCGTGGCGACCTTTGTAGAGCTTGCCGTTGTAGACGAACTTTCCGATGTAGAAGGGGTTGGACAGCAGCGCATAGACGGATGAGTGCTCAAGACGCCGGGAGGCGTAGCGGCGGGTCGCGCGACTGCGCAGGCCACGGGCTGCCAGGAGCGTGACCATGTCGTTGATCGAATACAGGCCAGTCGCGTAGGTCTCGAAGCCCCAGCGGATGATCTCGGCGCGCTCGCAATCAACGGCGATGGTGCGCACCTCCCCGCCGTGGGGCAGCGGCTCACGGACGTTCAGATAGCCCAAGGGCGCGTAGCCGGGAAAGCCACCGACCTCGATCTTGCGGCGGACTCCCTGTTTGACATCCTCGGCGATCTCGATGCGCCGGGAGGCGGCTACGGCCGCCATGACGCCCTCAAGCATGACGCCGTGGCTGGTGTCCTCGCCGATCGGCTCCTTGACCGCGATGAGCTTCGCGCCGGCGCGGTTGATGAGCCCGCGGGCGGTCCAGTGATCCTCTTGGTTGCGCGCCCACCGGCTGACGGACCACACGATCACGAAGTCGATGTCGCCTCGCTCTCGGATGTCGGCGATCATCTGGCGGAACACTTTGCGCTTGACCAAGTCACCGCCGGATACGCCGGGCTCGATGTACTCAAGTACGGGGTCGGCACCGACGGCGGCGGCCTTGCGCTCGCACTCCTGCCGTTGGGCCGGAAGTGACAGGCCCTCGGGGTCGTAGTCGGTCTCGACCTGTGCACGTGAGCTGACTCGTAGCAGGATGACTGCTCGTTTGCGCTCAATGCTCATTTGCCCTCTCCTATCCTTGTCGTCCCAGCGCAGCGCGGGGTTGGTGGTAGCAGTCGAAGCTCGGCCAGGCGCACAGCCATCGCCACTTGAGAGACGCGGTAGCGGCGAGCCAGCCTGGCGATGTCTTGGATGCCACCGCCGGCCCAATCGCGCTTGACCCACATCTTCGGCATCAGCACGCAGGCGGCGAAGTAGTCGCAGATGCGCTCGGCGCGATCTTCGGGGCTGTAGCCGCTCCGCGTGGGGTAGAGCCACTCGATGTAGGGGTCGTCCAGAACGTGTTTGAATTCGTGGATGAGTGAGAAGCGCTGGCGGACTTTTGCTTCCTCGGCGCGTAGCACGATCACCCAGCCGGTATCGGTTTGGGTTGCCATGCCAGAGGTCGGGAAGCCTACGCGGTGCGTGATGGCGACAAATGGCAGCTCAGTAATGATCCCCTCATCGACCGCCGGCCTCTCGACGCCCGAGTGGCTGAGCAGGATGGCGGCTTGACGCTCGGCGACCTGGCGGGCTTCGGCGGGAGATAGCCCGCGGCGTGGCACCAGCTCGCGCAAGCGGGCGAGTAGTCCTGTGGTTTGTGTGGTAGTTCTTGTGGCTGTTGCTGTCATGCGTTCCCCCTTTCGTGATTGCGTTGTATGTCACTGACGGTGCGCTCGATCTCGTCTATCTCGCCCGGCGTGAGGTCGAACTTGCTGCGAAAATAGGTCCGCACGCCGGGCAGGTTGTTCGCGACGTGGCCCTTGGTAATGCGGTTGATCCGCTCCGGGTCAATATCAAGTGCCTCGGCAACTCGCGAAATGCGCTCGGGTGCCGGCTGGTTGAAGAACCCCTGCTCAACTCGCGAGAGCCAAAGGTGGGACACATCGGCGACCTCGGCTACTGCCCGTAGCGTGAGGCCCTTTTTCCGCCTGGCCTGAGCCAGCAAGCGCCCGAGTCGTGCGGCCTGGGCATCATTCATTACTTTACTCCGCTTACTTATCTTTATTCTATGACGGTTTGTTTCTTTTGTAAACAAGATTTCTCGCCCCTAATTTTACCTCTGAGTGGTTGTGATGGTGAAGGTGTGGGTGGCCTGGATCAGTGTGTGATCCAGGCCACCGTTGTTGAGTCGGTCTAGGACTCCAGGGCCGTGATCTTCCTTTCGATCTCGGCCTTGCGCTCAGCGGCGCTGGCCTTGAGGGCCTTGGCCTCGGCTGCACTCTCTGCGGCGCGTTCCTCGGCGGCCGTTATCTCCACATCGATTGCCGCAATGGCTTTACGCAACGTGGCGGTAGCCAGCTCGACTGCATCGGCGGCTGTTGTCTCACGACGGCGTGGACGACTCGACCCGCCGCCCTCGACTTTTTTCTTGGCACCGTAGAAGGCACCTCGGATGCTGTCTACAGGTTGCCCATATTTATCGGCGAGCTGCTTGAACGCGTCACGCCGCTCCACGCCCGAGTCAATCAAGCCGTTGACTTCCTCATATATTTTCTCGGCCTTGGTGGCCATGAGAGTGTTCCTCCTTGGGTTGGGAACTTCGATGGACATGCCGGCACGCAGAAAGCTCCCAACGGGTTCTTCCGCGCACCGTGAGGCCATCCAGCCCTCACCGCGCACCCTCCGATGCCGCCCGCGCCCAATGCGTGAGCCGCGCCCGCGCGACCTGCACGTATGCGGACTCCCGTTCGATGCCGAGGAACTGCCGTCCCTCCAACAGCGCAGCGATGCCAGTCGAGCCGCTGCCGGCGAACGGGTCCAACACCACTCCGCCCGGCGGCGTCACCAACCGCACCAACCAGCGCATCAGCTCCAGCGGTTTCACCGTGGGGTGGAGATTGCGCACCATCCGTCCAGCTCTACCTCGGTAGAGCTGCACCGGCCGCTGAGGCAACTGCTTGCAGCCTGCCTCGCGCTCGCGCCGGGTGGCCTTCGGACAGAAGAACAGCCGACTTGGAGGCAGGTCCGGCCGCGCTTGGTCGATCAGCGGCAGCGGACAGTCGGGCACGCAAGTCCGCTTCGAGCAGCCGGCCGCGTGGGAGAGCATCACGTTGGCCGGCCAGTAGCAACCCTCGCCAACACGGGCCGCATCGATGTTCAGCGCCCCGGTGCCCCACAGCTTGAGGTTGGCCGTAACGGTGCCAGCGATGGGCGCCCGGCCGAGCACGATCGGCTCATACGCCGGTTTCAGGCCGGTGCCCTGCCCACCGGGCATCCGCCGCGCCTTCGGAACGCCGGTACTGAAAAGCCACGCGAGCACATCACGAACCTCCAGCCCCGCATCCTCTACACCACTCACCAAGCGATGGAAGGTCCGCGGCGCGCCGAAGGCGGCGATATGGGCGCCGGGTTTGAGCACCCGCCGGCACTCCGACGCCCACCCCTCCGTCCAGCGCTCGAATGCCTCGCCCTGGCTCACGCCATCACCGGCCGCACGGCGAATGTCCGCACCGTCCCAGCTCTCATCACCGAAGTCGATGCCGTAAGGCGGATCAACCAGCATGGAGTCGGCGCTGTTCGCCGGGAGCTGTTTCAGCAGATCGAGCGCGTCGGCGTGGACCAGCCCCCAGCGCCTGGCGTCGCCGTAAAGGATGGGTTTGCGGCTCATGGCTGCCCGCCGATCTCTGGCAGCGAGCCGGTCAAGAGGTCGAACACGAGATCAGGTGTCGTGACGACGAACAGCTTCCATGCCTCGGCGGGAAGCGACGCACAGACCTCAGTGATCAGCGCGGCGCGGCGGGTGGTGGTCGTGACCCACACCACCTGCGGGAACACCTCGCTCTCTACCCCCGCGCGGTAGGCGGCAAGGTAGGCGTGGCATTTGCGCTCCAGCGCCCGACGACCCTCGGTCGAGCAGTCGATCTCAAGCCAAGCGTGCACGGTTTCGCCGCCGCCAAGATCCAACACCAGACGTGCGTCCGGCTTGAGGATGAGCCGCCGCCCGTGCGCATCGATGAAGGATCGCCAGGTGGCGGGCTCGGCCTCGAACACCAGCAGCGTCGCGGCGCTGTTGCGGCTGAGCTCGACCGCTTGGACGTTGCACTCGGCAATGGCTAGCGTGTGCCGTATGAGCCCGGCTGTGGGCTCGTATGGGCTGCGAGTCCGCCGCAGGCCCTCGCCCTGCCAGTAGGCGATCAAGCGCTGACCAGCCGCCGCCGTGAAGTAGACGTGTCCGGCTGCGCCGGCTCTGACACCTCCAACCCGGCGCTCCAGGCGGCCGAGCACCCCACGCTCGACCAACCGTGCGAGCGCGCGTCTGGCCAGCCGCGCCCCGGTCGCGGGATTCTCGCTGCCGGCGAAGTAGAGACGACGGATTTGATCGCCACTGACGAGGCGCAGCGTCCCAGCGGTTTCCGTGATCTCTTGGTCACGCGCTGACAGCTCGCCGGCCAGCTCGAGCAACCGCACCGTCGTCGCGCGCTTCACGAGGCACCTCCACGATCGCCGGGAGGCGAGCAGGGAGAGGTGGTGGAGGCGGAGAAGAAGGAGAGGAAAGGAGGGACAGATAGTGTCATCCGCGTTAGCGGCCACGAAGCCCCACGGGCACGGGGATTCCGCGCAGCTCGACTCGACGCGAACGGACCACCGAACGGACTCCTGATATGAGCGCTCATCGGTCGCCTCGCAGCCGTCCGACCGGCGTCTCGTGCTGGCTCTCGGGTTTGTCGTGGCGAGCACGCAGGGCCGCGTCGACCTCGGCCGGGTCTACTCCGTAGCGAGCGGCTGAGGCCCGGCGGATAGCCTCGGGATCGCTGATGGCTGGTGGCAGCGGAAGCGTGCGCCCGCTCGCCGGCGGAGCGACATCTCCCGGTCCAAGTCCGATCCTGAATATGGCCTCGAACTTCTCGAGATGCTGCAAGCCCTCGGGTTCGATGCCCAGCTCGCCGGCAAGTAGCCGGGCATCGGCGTTTGAGTTCTGGCCGAACGCGATCAGGGAGGCGGCGTTCGTCAAGGCGGCGTTGCGCAGCTCGACCGGGAGCTGAGCCAGCGACTGCGAGCTGAGCAGCAGCCCGACTCCGAGTCCGCGCGCGACCGAAAAGGCATCGTCCAGCGGTATTGGGACATCGGCAAAAATGGCGGGCTCATCGATGTAGGCGAAGGCGGGGCGACGGGCCGCCGGGGCGATCGCGGCGCGGGCCTGCACCGCCTCGAAGAACTTGAACAGAGCCAAGGCAGCGATCAGGCGGGCGTTGAACCCCAGCTTGCCGGCGTTGAGGCTGACGATCACGATCTTGCCGCCAGCCAGCACGTCGCGCATATCGAGCTTCGGCTCGCTCTGGCCGAGCACGGTCCTGATGACTTTGCGGCCGATGAGTTCTTCGACCTTCTGCAAAGGGGCGGCAAGCTGGTGGGCTCGCTCCGCCTGACCCATCGCCTCAAAGGATCGCCAAGTCTCGCGGGCTATCGCGTCATCCCCGAGGCGAGCGATCAGCCGACGGCGAAACGCTCCGTCGGCAGCGAAAATAAACGGGAAGTCCGCGAGCGTCGCCGTTTCGTCGTGGGCTAGGAGGAGCAGACCAGCGCGCAGCCAACGGGAACTAAGCGGCCCCCAAGAGTCCTTGAATAGGTCGGCGAAGATGCCGAGCACCAGGTCGGCGGTCAGCTCCGGGTCCGCGCCTCGGCCGAACAGCCGCAGACCGGGCAGCGGCCCACCGGCGCCGGGGTCGAGCACGACCACGTCACCTTGCCGGTGGGCGGGGATGTGCGCCAGCAGGCTCTCGGCGGTATCGCCCTTGCCATCGAGCAGAAACAGACCCCGTCCCGTTAGAACGTCCTGCACGGACAGCGCCCCGATCAGCTCCGACTTTCCGCCGCCTGTCGGCGCGGCGAGAAGCGTATGTGAGAGTCCACCGATTATCGACTGGGCGAGCGTCCGCTCCGACCCCGGCCAGTTCGAGACGGCCAACACCCGGCCGGTACTCGGGATGCGCGGCGAGGGCATGAGCAGCGGCGCGGTGCCGAGGGTAAGCCCCGGCAACCGTGGCGAGTCGATCGGTAGGTTGATCAGCGGGACGAGTTCGACCGGCGCGTAGATGTTCGCGCTGCGCAGGCTCGGGCGATCGAGAAGGCGGGCGATTTGCTTTGGCCCCCGGCGGCGCACCACGACATGCCCGTAGGCGCCCCCACGAGAACGGGCGACCGACACCACCCGGCTCACCAGATGCGCGGCACGCTTGGGATGGCCGGCCTTGACCGCGACGATCGCGGCAGCGCTGAGCACCGGCCCGGCGTACTTGGCTCGAAGCAGACGCAGGTGATCCGCCCGTGGCGTGGCCTCATGCAACAGCAGGTGGGCCACGCTCGTCTCCGCATGGCGCATGTCCCGCCGTGAGAGCGGCTGCGGTAGTGCAGGATGAGGTGTCGGCGCAAGGAGCCATCGGATCAGCAGGCACTCGGAGCCTGAGCTTGAGAGCGGCTGCATGGCTCCCAGCATCGCCGCCGCCGATTCGGCCGCACCGTCACTACGCAGAACCGGATGCCTACCCGACAGCCGCAACAGAACCCCGCCGGTCCAGTCGATCGCGGGAATGTCCTCGACCGGGTCCATGCGCAGGCTCGGCAACACACCCCGCCACTGGCTGCGCAGCGTGTCGAGCGTCTGCTGAGAAGCGCGCAAAAAGTGCTTGATGCCGTTCTCATCCGCAACGGCATCAAGCAGCACAATCGCGTTACTTGGCAACCCGGCAACGCAGGCGAGCATCGACTGGACGGCGTCAGCGGTTACATCGGTGCCGAACCGCAACTCCACCGTCTGGAGCGAGCGCTCCGGGCGCTCACGCCACGCGATCCCTCCGTACATCGCAATCCCCAAGAGCATGACCGTCACTAGACCTGCCAGCTCCACTACGCCGCGTCCTCATCGGCCTCGTCCGGCTGGTCAGTGCCATCGATTTCGGGTGCGGGCGGGGCAGTCTCATTCTCGACCAAATCACGGGCGATCAACCAAATTGCGAGCGCCAACTTGGACTCGTCCAGTTGGTCGAGCCGCTTAGAGCGAATCCGTACCTTCTTCTTTCCCATGTTCCCACACCCCCTTTCACTCATAGCTTGTTTCTTTTGTATACAGATATTGTGTCTCAGCCTGTTTCTTTTGTAAACAGGATTCTTGTTGCGACAGATGGCAGCTACCAGCGATTCAAGCGGGCGTTCACGACACGGACGACGAGGTACAAAATCACCCCCACCACCGCGGGCAGAAGCAGCTCGTGAACAGTGCGAACGGCGAGCGGGGCGACGACAATCAAGCCGACGACCAGCACGATCATCGCCCCCGCTATGCGCCCGAGCTTCACAGTGTTGTCTCCGGCGACACCTGCCTCGCCAACAGCGCATCGGCCGCGTCGCGCTCGATCACGAGGTTCGCGTTGGCGTCACTCAGTTCGCGGACCTGCTCTTCCCTGCGGCTGAGCTCCCGCCGGAGGCGGCTGTTCTCACGCACGAGATCGCTGGTCCACTCGCGAAGGCGCCGTAGCTGCTGGCGTTTAGTCATCGCCCCACTCCTCTGCGGTGGCATCGGCGACCCTCCCGTCGGCGACGCTGCGCAGCCTGCGTTCGCCCTCGTTGCGTAGGGTCACGATGTCGCGGATGGCGTCGTTGCGCTCCCGGCTGACGCGCTGAAGCTCCCGCGCAACCGGCGGGCCTTGGATGAGGTCTTGGCCCCTCCTGCCGAGCCATACCAGCGCCCGGCCGGCTACGACGATGGCACCACCTGCCGCGGCCACCGGCACGACGACCGCCAGCGCGGCAACCGACAGGAACCACATCACGACGCCAGCGACAGGATCATCGCCCATTACCCGAGCCTCCTGTTCAGCAACTCGATCCGGTTGCCGATGGCGCGGACTGTCGTCTCGGTGATGAAGTTGGCGCATCCGAGCGCGGTGGGATCGCCTTCGATCACCTGCCGCCGATGCGCGGTCAGGCTGCCGGCTGAGGCGAGACCGACGTGGCCTACGGTCTCCAGCACGACCATCTTCGCGATCTCGACCGCTTCGGCGGCTCCGACCTGGGCCAGTTCCAGGCCGGTGTTGGCTTCAAGCTCTTCCAGAGCCTTGGAGCCTCGGCGATGGGCCTTGGTGGGGAAGAGTCCGCCGGAGAGGGCGGGAAGGTTGTTGGAGGGCATTGGGGGGTCCTTTCGGGCGTATTTGGCTGTTATGCAGCGGTTTTAGCCCGTGACCCAACAAGACCGGAAGGAGGTCTAACCAATCTTTAGATAGACCTATCTAGACCTAGCCCCTGGCAGGCACAAACGAGTTGTCACGGCGTCTAGGATCTGCGCCGATGGCAGATATTGACCTTGTGGTGTCCGAGCTACGAAAGGTTCTGGATGCGGAAAAAGAAAGGTGGCCGACCACGCTCGGCCACGCGTCGCGGCTTCTCGAAGACCCTCGCTACCAGGCGAGTGATGACCGAACAGCAGACCTGGCCAGGGACCTCACATCCGCCATCGCTCGGCTTCCCGCAGAGCTTCGCCACGGCGCGGATGTGCTCCTAGACATCACGACCCCAAGGGGCAAGACGGAGCGCTGGGAAGCTGTTGGTGCCAAGCAATATTCGGGTGACGCTAGAAGATGCCACGCTACTGCGATCTTTACGCGCGTTGCCGTCGAGCTGCTGGGGCTATGGCGCGAAAGCGGCAACACGCAGAGCTACAGGCTCGTGGATCTCGATATTGACGTGGTCGTGAAGAACAAGAGTACGTTTCGTGAGGGTCAACACGAACGCTGCTTTGTACTCTTTCGCTGGACGATTGTGCCCACGGTGTCTGATCTTGCTTTCTTTAGCTTTTCTCACCGCACTCTCAAGCCATTCGTGGTCAAGAAACTACACGCCTCTCTCAATGAGCAGCCTTGCGAAGCGCCTACCTACCGCGATGATGTCGTGGATAGAGAACCGCGTCACTGGCTCGGGCTCCTGCTCCCATTTTCTCCCCCATTTGGCACACTCGCAAAGATCGAGGTTCTGATTGAGTACCGCAGCTCCGACCCAGACTGCGTAGGCGAACTAACTTACGTGCCCACCAGGACGCTGGACACGCTCGAGTTTGGACTCACCCTCCCCTCGAACATATATCCACACGATGATAGTCGGCACCTATGCCAAGAGCACGGTGGGCCACACGACCAGCGAACAAGGACCTTCCCGCCATTTATGGACGATACCGAACGGGTCGCTTATTCCATCACGGAGCCCCGCCAAGACCGGAAGTACACTCTCAGTTGGAACAAACGCCGATGAGACCATTGCGATATGGCACGAATAGTATAAAATAGGGTCTCGGCTTCTCCTTTCGCCTTTCTGAGCTGCTGTTGTTGGTGAAGACGGCAGCTTCATTTCTGGCGAAAGGAGCATTATGGAGGCCCACAGTGATCGGGCTGCCGATCAGGGGAAAGAGTCTGTATTGGACTCGTGGGACTACTCAGTATGGGCTTACGATCGAGGCGATAAGGACGTGCCGCTATTGATCGTGTGCTTTGAGTGGCACATGCGCGAGATGCACGCGCTGCGCTCTGAGGGGGCGTGGCTTCACGAAGAAGAGGACAATACTGGGGAGTGGCCAACCTGCCCCGAGTACGCACTCCTTCAGGTAGGAGGCAATGCCGAGATTCTCGCAAGTCTGGTCGCGCAGGGCAAGCTTCAGCGCGTGGGTTCATTGCCACGGATTGGCCGCTACGCTGAGCCGCTCGATTGGCTCAAATAGAGCCCCGCGATTCCCCGTCCCCGATGAGCCCTCACCGGCTCATCGGGGACACCCCCAGCAATAATCACCCGCTCTCAGCTCTGAGCCATGACCGATAGTCCATCGTCACGAAAGCCATGCGAGCGAGCGTAGAGCGTAACCGTGAGCGAGTGTGTGCCGTGCTGCCGAACTTGTTCAAAGTGATGGCCTCGCATGCCATTCTCCCAGTAGTACACCGCCAGGATTGTAGCCGAGCCTTTACAGGTGACGGTCTTGTGTGGGTTTTCAATCCGCTGCCCTTCAATGTCCTCCTTCGGTTCTTGCATGAATTTGACGACCTTGCCCTCCTCAGCCGACAGCTTGCACTTCAGGTGACTTGAGGATTCACAAGCGCCAAACACATACCCGCACGTAATGAGTTCATTGCCAACCCGGCACGGCGAGCTCAGTTCCTTTTCGAAGAGGTGATAACAGGCCATTTGAGCTGTTGGTCCTGATGCTGCCGACGAGTTCGCGGTCGGACTCAGCCCCATGACGCCCGAGGCCACGAGGCAGACCACCAGCACAACCACTCTCGATCTCCGACTTTGGCCAGCTCCCATGCGCTCCGCCTCCTTGATTGGTCTCAGAGGGGCCATGCGGGCGCGGCGAGGCCCGTGGGGATGGCCGTAGCCTGTGCCCGCAAATCCCCTCTACTGGAATGTCATAGGCGCAGACCGTAGTGGATTGTCTGCGCCCGTGTCTACTCCGATGTCATCGACAGGAGCGTGGGCAGCCGGAAGGCTGGCCGGATGCCTGCCGCTCCCACCTTCCAGCACGCCCTCGGGCAGGCCGTCAAAGCCCGCCGCGAAGAACTCCAGCTCACCCAAGAGGGCGTATCGCTTCGCTCCGACCTCCATCAGCGCTGGATCTCAAACGTCGAGAACGGCAAGCGCAACCCGAGCTACGCCAGTCTCCGCCGCCTGGCCGCCGGGCTCGACCTCTCAGCCTCCGAACTGATCGCCCGCGCTGAGCAGATCGAGGCGAGCGCGCCGCCAGCGGTCGCGGCCTCAACTGCCGGCCGTCACTGAGCGATCCGGGCCGTCGCGCCGGCCCACGCCTTGACCGCTCAGGCGACTCAGAACTAACTTGGCCGGCTCCTGACCAAAGCGGCCTCGGCACGTCTTCTCCCGCGCCGAGGCCAGGACACGAAGGAGCTGAGAACTCCCCATGCCCAAAGAGAAGCGTACCCCTGACGTAATGCCGTCGGACGAGCTGTTGTTTGCCGCGATCGACCGCGCCGAGCGCCACCTCGGCAGGGACGACGACCGTGGCGTCTTGTTGGCCACCGTCAAGGAGCACCTCGGGCTCCCTCGCGGCGGGTGGAGCACCCGCCAGCTGCGCCCTCAGCTTGATCGGCTCCTTGCCGAAGGTCTGCTCGAGCAGCTCCGTCGCGCTGGCCTCGACGTCTGGACCATCACCGATGCCGGACGCCGCCGCCTGGCCGCTGCCCGGCGCGCTGGCCGCGTCCCGCCTCTGCCCGAGGCACCACAGCACCGGCGCTGGCGCGAAGCTCGCAGCCAAGCCGGTGAGCGAATCGAGAGCTTCCGCGAGGACATGCGCGAGCGGCTCAGCGCCGCCATCAGCCTGCTCGATGCCGGTGACGAGACCGACTCCGACGCCTGGCTTGCGACCGGCAAGCGGCTGGAGTCCGGCTGCAAGCGCCTCGCATCAGCCACCTACTGCCTAGCCGAGTGGTCCGAGCCCGACGATGCAACCGCAGATGGCCACGAGCCCGAGCATCGCGGACGGAGGGACGTCCACGGGTGGGATCGATGGTGAGCCGCTCTGCGCTCGGCCTCATGCCCGACCGACGTCCAAGCGCGGGTAACGTCGAGTGGGCCATCCTCGACCTGCTGCTTGAGCAAGGAATGAGATCATGGGGAGTCGGGGAGCTGGTTGACGAGATCGGCAGCCCAGTCCTCGTCGCCGAAGCCCTGGACGCCCTCCAAGCCGCCGCCCTCATCGAGCGCACAGGCGCGTTCGTACGTATCATGTGTATGTGACGTAGCTAGACGCCGCTCAACGGCACTTGTGCGACGTAGCCTCACCTAAAAAGCTTGCATAATTTAACCAATTGACGTATAATAGTGACTAGTTCCTTAAAAGGTTAACTACTTGCATGTAAGACGTGGCTTTGGGGTCTACCAAAACAGTAGCCTCCTAAGCTGCGGCTTACATTCCGCGCGGCATCAAACCAGGTGAGCCTTGTGTCCTGGCTAAAGCCCGGATAAGAGGTGTACCCCAAGTCCCCAAGGAGGGATACCATGCCCCGTACCCGAACCAAGAGAGAGTTCGTTTCAAGTGCCGGAACGGTGTTTGAGCTGGTTAAGAAGCTATCCGATGAGGTCAATGACCTCGGCGGGATCGACGACGACCTGCGTCAAATCATCAGTGGTGACGGTGTTGCTCGGCAAGTCGCCGAACTGCTTGTTGCCCGGTCGGAGCCTCGCGCTTTCGACCTTTCCGTCGACTACTCCCGGCCGCTGGCCGAGGTGGTGGCAGCTGGTAACTACAGCTACACCAACGACAGCATCATCGAGGAGAACTTCCCGACGGACAAAGGGGACTTGGAGGTGCCTGGCGGAGTCCATGTGACCGAGGCCGTCCTTGTCCACCTCGACCGAGGTGCCGAAAGCGATGACGTCCTGGCTGAGTTGGAGCGTCGGGGCTTGCGCCCTGGCACCATGTTCGAGCTAGCTCACTTCGGTGAGCAGCACCCGGACATCCAGCGCCAGTTCCCTGTTGTTTCCCTCGGCTCCGTCTGGACGAACCCGCGCGGTGACCGCATCGTCGGTTACCTCTGGGGGGACGATGCCCGCCGGAGGCTCTACCTCGCCTGGTGCGACGGCAGCTGGAATGCGGACTGCCGCTTCTTGGCCTTCCGCAAGTAGTACCCTTGGCTCTTGGGTGCTTGGTGCTTCACTGCCCTTGAACCCTTGGCCTCGCGGCTCCACTTTGCTTCTAACACCTTCGGGTACTGGGGGCAGCTGGAGCCGTTTTCATTCCAACTCAGCTTCGCCCGATGCCGCTTTTGCGACGCTTGCGCTTCACCAACCGATAGGACCTCTCTTGTCACGCACCGCCGAAGTCCCGTAAGCTGGAAAGCATGGATGGCAACCAGAAGCTAGATAGGCACGCTTAGGATGGCACTGACGGCTTTTCGAGTCGAGAATGATCGCGCGCTTCGGCTTGCCGAGTGCCAGGGTGTGCCCCCTGTCATGGTTGTCGCAGGACCCAACGGCGTTGGTAAGTCCACCCTCCTGTATGCGCTACACCGGCGGACCGGTCTTACGATGGATGATGGTACGCAGATCATCTATCAGCCTCCCCATCGAGCGATCCGCCGCCAGCAGGTCCAGCGGCGGTGGCTAACCGGGGGCGCTCTCCGCACACTTGGCGAGACATTTTCCGATGAATCGGTCGGCGGCTTTGAAGGATTGCAGATACCCTTTCCAAGCCGGGCGCCGGATAACGTCGATGAGGCGGGTTCGGTGTTGAAGTTCACCCTAGGACGCCTGGAGAACCGCCGACAGACAGCCTTGGCCACACTGGTGGATAGGCAAAGCGCCCTCCAGGAGGATGTCAGGACTGCGGACCTGCCAGATGTATTCGAGCCGATCCGCCGCCTCACGGCAAGGTTGCTACCGCATCTCGCTTTCGAGAAGATTGATTTCACTAACGAGGACAATATTAGGTGCGCGTTCAAACGCACCGACGATGTCCAGACTACTGAGCTTGATCTCGATGATCTCAGCTCGGGGGAGAAGGCCATCTTTATCCTGTTTTTGCCGCTAATCGAGACAGATATAACGGCGAGACTCAACACCTTGACCAGTGGCGATGGAGGGGCGGAGCCCGCGCCCATTCAGGATCGTGTGTTCTTGATTGATGAGACCGAGCAGCATCTACATCCGGAGCTACAGGCGCGCCTCTTGGGCTACATGAGGGAGGAAGCAGCGCGGAACAATGTTCAATTCGTAGTTACGAGTCACTCGCCGACGCTAGTTGATGAGGCGTTCGACGAGGAGCCATATGTCCTGGGATTTGCGAAACCTGACGATCAGAATCAGCTGAGGCGCGTGGCGTCAACTGCGGAGAGGCTAAGCACTCTGCGGTCACTGACCGGAAGTACATTTCCAGTTACCACCGGTAGGACGATTGTTTGCCTCGAGGGGGAGCGCCACACGTCCGATGGTCCCACTGATCTAGGGCTACTTCAAACGCTACATCCGGCTGCGTCGCGCTACACGTTTGTTCCCGTCGGCGGTAAGGGTAACGTCATTCGAGTCGTAACGGAGCTACGGAACGAGCTAGATCAGGAGCGTCTCGACATATCGGTTGCGGGGATCGTTGATAGCGATCGGGCCGTCGCGCCCGGCACAAGGGGGGTCGTTAGGTGGCCAGTATGCATGATCGAGAACTTGCTGCTGGACGCACAGGCGATCGCCACCGTGATTTCGGATTCTACGGGGCGCACGGAGACCGCGGAGACGGTACGGACCTACGTCCGGGAGCAAGCTACGGCTCAGCGGGACGAGGAGGTTGCACTTCGAGTCACGGCAGCACTTGGGGCCACGACCGTTCGACCAAAGGGGGCGACCTTGGCCTCTGTGCGCGAGTCGGTGAGCACGGCGGTCGCGGGTATGCAGCGGACCGATGAGGAGATCACAGCGGCGATCGACAGCGCGGCAGCTTCTGTCGACGGTGCCCTGTCCGACGGCACTTTTACGGCGAAGTTTCGCGGCAAGCCGCTTCTTCGAGGCGTCTACCAGCGCGCCAATGTTGGGGCCGCGGGAATGTCGTTTGCGCAGTTTGGCTACTCAATAGCTCAAAAGCTGGCGGATGCCGAGACGCTCAAAGAGACCATAGACAGCGTATTCACGGCACTAAACGCCTCGATGGAGTTGGAGGATCGTGTTGATGCGGATGCCGAGCTACCGGACCTGTGAGCGGATCGCCGAACTCAATACTTTCTCGTCAGCGCATCTCGCAAAGCCTCAAGCCTTCGCCCGGATCGCCTCAGCCGCCCGAGTTCGGATCTGGCGCCCCTCAGGGTCCATAATTTGGCCTAGCAAAGCCGAAATGCGATTTGCAACGCGTCCCGAACTCCCCGGTGAGCGGGATTCGAACTCGGCTAGCGTGCCTACGAGACGGCCAGCCGATACCTCCCTCTTCCCAGCCGCACTACTCGGGGATGATCGCCGTGAGCGCGCTTGGCCAGCCAGTTCTTGACTGAGGAGGCCGGCACCGACCTGCCGAGCAGCTCTTCGACCTCAGCGTGGATGTCGCGGGCTCGCATTGGGCCGATGGCTTCGTGCAAGACCTGCTCTATGGCCTTCGGAACCAAGCCGCCTCGCAAGCGACGGTCTTGGCGGCCGCTGTGGCGGGGAGCCGCATTGCTGGCGGCCAGCCGATCCAGCTTTTCGGACAGCTGTCTTAGCCGGCGCTGGATCTCGGGGTTCGAATACGCTCCAAGGAGTCCCACCATTTGCAGGACAGTCGAAACGCCCCGGTCCCCGGTATGGAGGCCGGGGCTTCGGCGTCCAAGTGCCGGGCGGAACGGGTTCGGCAACTCCTTCAGGCCCTGACCGCTGCGTCTTCTTAGACTGGACCCGCCGCCCCTGACGCTGACCAACGCCAACGAGACACTCGAAAACCACGCCGACGGCATCAAGCACCCCATCAGCGGTTACGCGGTGTCAGGCTAGATGCCTCGGCCCGTAGATGGCGCTGTGGCAGCCTTAGCGGCGGTCCGCCTCTAGCGCTCACGATGCCTTGCCAATGCGAGTTGCCAATCCGAACAGCCTGCACGCTGGGTGTCGACCTTCGCCCGTAGAGCAGCCACAACCCTTGCAATGGTGCCCGGCAGGTCGCGGCGGACTTCAAAGTCCCATACGCGCAGCACCGTCCATCCCGCGGCGCTCAGCTGCGCGTCGACACGCCGGTCCCGCGCAATATTCCCTGCGATCTTCTCGTCCCAGTAGCGCCCCGACCGACCTGGGCGGTGTCGCGAAGGGTGACCGTGCCAGAAGGCTCCGTCGACAAAGAGCGCCACGCGGAGCGCAGGCCACGCAAGATCGGGTGTTCCAGCGGCGCCCTTGTAGTGGCATCGCCATCCTCGGACGCCAGCGGCGAAAAGCGCCCGGCGGACGGCCACCTCGGGCGACGAGTTCTTGGACCGCACCGCCGCCATGATGCGGCGGCGCTGCTCGGGTGTGCGCGTGTCGGTCACTGGCTCGGGACGTCGCTTTGACGAGGTAGACTCATGGGGCCGAGATCTTGGGCCGCGGCCCGACCGCTGCCCCGGCTAGTCTACGTCGGTGCGGGCTCGCAGAACAGCATCGCTACAGGGGGGCCGCGTATCGCTCAGCGCAGATCGGCCTGTCGCTGTCGACCTCTTTTCCGGAGCTGGCGGCTTCTCGCTCGGATTCGAGCAGGCGGGATTCGATGTGCTCGCCTCGATCGAGTACGATCCTGTCCATTGCGCGGTGCATGCCTTCAATTTTCCGCGGACAGAGATCGTGTGCGCCGATATTAGAGCCGTAGCCGCGAAGAGTGTTCGCGACGCCGTCGAGCTGGGATGGAAACGGCACAACCGTCCCGCCGATTGGGACGGCGAGCTGGACGTTGTCGTCGGCGGCCCGCCATGTCAGGGATTCTCGGTGATCGGAAAGCGTCAGTACGACGATGCGCGGAACGAGCTCGTTTTTTCGTTTGCGCGGCTCGTGGGTGAACTTCGCCCACGTTATTTCGTGATGGAGAACGTGCCTGGCATGGCGAGTCTTCTCGCTGGCCCTGGGGACGATGCACCAAGGCTTGTGGATGTGCTTCTCGCCGACTTCGCGGCAAAGGGATATACGGTCGCGTCACCAAAGACGCTCAATGCGGCGGAGTTCGGCGTTCCACAAGACCGGCGACGGCTGATTCTCATGGGCACGCGCGAAGACTGTCCACCTGTCAAATACCCCGAAGCCGAGACTTTGCCTCGGGCCAAGCGCCCTAGCGAGACTGAGAGCGCAGTTGCCCTTCCGGATGGCAACCCCCTTTGCCCCACGGTGTCTGAAGCGATCGGCGATCTCCCTAATCTTGACAGCCTCGATGGTCTGCGTTTCACCGACGAGATCAAGCTCACCGTGCGTGGCCTCGCGAAAATGCACAGCGCTGCCGCACAGTACGCTCGGGTACTGATCGGACTGGACGGTGATGATGAGGACTATTCTCATCCGAGGAGATGGGACAACGCGACTCTCACCTCTTCGTATCGGACCATCCATGCGCCGGGCGTGGCGCGACGGTTCGCCACGACACCGCAGGGGTGCTCCGAGCCGACGAGTCGCCTGTTTCGGCTTCACCCTCAGGGCATAAGTGCGACGCTTCGTGCCGGTACTCATTACGAACGCGGTTCGTTCAATGCGCCGCGTCCGATACATCCAAGTCATCCTCGCGTGATCTCGGTAAGGGAGGCGGCCCGCCTCCACTCGTTTCCCGACTGGTTTCGCTTGCATTGGACGAAGTGGCACGGTTTTCGGCAGGTTGGTAACGCCTTGCCACCGCGACTAGGGCGCGCGCTAGGGCGCGAGGTCGTCCGAGCGCTGGACGTAGAGCCGCGACGTCCGACACGGGCGATCGCCCTCGGGGCGCCAGACCTGTTGACGCTTGAGAACCTGCAAGCTGCCGAGTTGTTCGGCGCCGACCTCACGCGAATGCCGCGGAACGCACTGCGCACTCGACCATCGTCGACTGCCTCGACAGCGGCCGCCTAGACCAACAGCACCATTGTCGTCATCCGGAGATCACATATGCCACCGAACCCACCTCTGATCGACGCGAGTCCTACCAAGGAGTTCTTTATCGAGATGCTGACGCGGGACATCGAACTCATTCCCGCCATCATCGATCTCGTAGACAACTGTGTCGACGGGGCGCGCCGCCTCAAAGCGGATGGGCCCTACGAGGGGCTGCACGTCCGTCTGACGATAACCCCGACAGCGTTTGTGATCGGCGATAACTGCGGCGGCATCGATCTGGAAACGGCGACTAAATATGCGTTCCGGTTTGGTCGACCGGGCAAGATGGCACCCACTGCGCACTCGATCGGACAGTTCGGCGTGGGCATGAAGCGGGCCTTGTTCAAGCTTGGGACCGCATTCACGGTCCGATCTACTGCGGAGCACTCCACGTTTGCGTTGGCGGTCGACGTTTCCAAGTGGAGCAAAGAGGATAGCTGGCAACTGCCTTTCGAGGGTAGTAGCTCGGCCAAAGCAACGCCTGTCGCAAAACGTGGCACTACGATCACCGTCGATCCGTTGCATCCAACCATTGCCGCCGATTTTGCACTCGAGACGTTCCAGAGCAATCTACGTGAGGAGATAGAACGGGCACACCAGGACGCCATCAGCAAGGGTCTCGCGATCACCCTGAACCGCACTCCGCTACACGTGAATCTCGGAACCCTACTCCAGTCAGCAGCCATACGCCCCGCGCGCCGCGAATTCTCTCTCAATGGAGCTCCGGACAGTGTAGATGTGACGATCTACTGCGGAATAGGCGAGTCAAGCCCGCGAGACGCCGGCTGGTATGTTTTCTGTAACGGTCGCCTCGTGATGGAGGCGGACCAGACAAGTGCGACGGGCTGGGGGGCACGCGGCGGTCAGGCGATCCCTTCCTACCACAACCAGTTCGCCACGTTCCGCGGCTACGTATTCATGGAGAGCAACGATGCCGGCCGTCTTCCATGGAATACCACCAAGACTGGAGTTGACGCCGACTCCGAGGTCTTCCGCAGCGTCAGGCTTGAGATGCTCCAGGTCATGCGGCCCGTAATCGATTTCTTGAACCGCCTCGACGCGGAGAACGATCGCGAGGAAGAGGAGGGTCCAGGACCGCTGACCGTGGCGGTCGAGAGCGCGAAACCGGTACCGCTCGCAGAGACCAAGCCGTCCGTGGCCTTTACATGGCCCGAGCCAAAGGCGAAACCCAAACCGTCCGGACCAAAGACTGGGCGTATCCAGTACGACAAGCCGGTGAGCCAGATCAACGCTGTGAAGGCGGTCTTGGGGGCGACAACCTATGTAGAGGTGGGACAGCGTACCTTCGACTACTTCTACGAAGCCGAGTGCGATGACACATGAGCGAGAGAACGCCAAGCTACGAGCGAGTGAACTACAGACTCAGACCGGCTAAGCATGTCGAGCGCGGGATGATTCTCGAGGCCCTACAACGCCTGAGCGTGTTTGCTCCACTTCGGCAATATCGCTACATCGGATTCGGGTCGACGTATTTCGCTGACTTTATCGTGGTTCACCGGGTGCTCGGCATCAACAAAATGATCAGCATCGAGGAGGACGAAGCGAAGCGCGCCCGCTTTCTGTTCAACCGGCCGTTTCGTACCGTCAAGCTGATCTTCGGCCACTCAAATGCGGTGTTGCCGACACTTGCGTGGACGACGCCCTCGATTGTTTGGTTGGACTATGACGGACCGTTGACGAACTCTGTGCTCGCGGATATCGGCTGGGTCTGCTCAGCGGCGGCATCAGGAAGCGTGTTGATCGTCACCGTACGCGCGGACCCCGGCGCTATTAGCGTCGACGATAAGGGTGCTCGGATCAGAACGCTCAAGAAGAACATCGGCGCGAAGAATGTGCCCAATGGAATCACCAATGACGGGCACCTAGCGGACTGGAGACTTGCGGAAGTCGGACGCACGGTCATCGATAGCACCATCCGCGAAGCGGTCCGAGACCGCTCGACGCGAGCCGCGCAAATGTCGTACGAGCAACTGTTCAACTTCCACTATCGAGACGGAGTGCGGATGTCAACGGTGGGCGGGGTGCTGCTCGACGCGGGCCATCGAAGCGAACTCGACCGCTGCTCTTTCAAAGACCTGAGTTACATTAAGTCGGGCAGCGACGCATGCCTCATCTCGGTACCGTTTCTAACCAATCGTGAGGTTCGGTGGCTCGATAGGCACCTCCCCGCGACCGCTGCCGGTACCGGCGTCGCAATGATTCCTCAACGGGACCGCGACGCGTACGCAGACATCTATCGGTTCTTCCCCACATTCGTCGACGCAGAATTCTAGCTGGGAGGCGCCTCGGAATACACACGCCGTCGCCGATAGCGCGTCGGACAAGCGACGATCCGCGAAGCGCAAATCTCGCGTCGTATCTACGCGCGATGGGACATCCTGCGCACTTATGGGCATCGAGGCTCTTGGCCGTTACTCGATTCATAAGGCACTATCCAGCATGGCCCGCCCAAAGGCTGCGGCAGCCACCAGTAGGAGTGCTGGAATTTGGCGAGTTGCTGTCCATAGCTCGCGATCTTGAAGTGGGGTGTTAGCTGATACGAAAAGCCACCATTTGCTGTGTTGCCCATCACGACAAAGCCGTATTCAAGCTCATCATTGACGCGGGCGATGATCTGGACCTTGGCTTCGTAGATCTCGCCCGGCGCAAGTGTTATGTCGTGACGCTGAAAGAAGAGGGGAGCAATCGACGGCGACATCGTCTGAAGTTCACCTGGTTCTTGCTTGTGAAACTGAGCCGTGGCACCGACGGTAGCGCTTGTGAGTTCCACACCGAATTCTTCCAGCAAGGCGGCACCCTGTGTGTAAACCGACGCCAACGTTGTGGTTGGCGGTGACTGGGAGCCATACACCACGGCGTGTACATTCGTAATAGTAAGCGGCGAATTTGATTGGTTCGCTAGCGTCAGACGGAAGCTACTCTCGCCGACGTCAACTCCGCCGCGAGTATGGAGGCTTTCCCATTCTTCCGTCGACTTCGGCAAACTGACAGGCCTGTTGAATGCGACCTCGTATATAGCAGGAGAAACTTGGACGAAAGCGGCCCGCAGTGGACGCGTTTGGGTCTGACTTTTGTGTGGCGTTCGCACGGCGCTTTGCGCACCCGATGCACCGCCGCCAAACACGCCGCCGGAGTGCGCTGCGATTCCTCCGGCGAGAAGCGCGGCGATCAGTGCTGCCCAAAGCGGGTGGTGGCTTATTGTGTCCCACCACCGCATGAGCCCCTTCTTTTTGTCCGCAGGTGTCTCCCCCACCGGGGCCAGCCTATCGAACGAGTACCGAGGAGACCCGCGCGGGCTCTACGCACGGTGTCGCGCAAGTGCCAATGTGCGGAGTCAGCTCAGCGCGATGCGCACGAACGCGTCCTTGCGCTCGATCAGGCCGGCGGCTTGGAGGGCTTCAAGGGCTTCGGCGACGGCGATCGGGCTGCCGATCTCGTCGACGAGCTCTCCGACGCCCCAGCTCCTGTGGCGCTGCTCAAGCAGTAGGTCGAGAATGACCCACTCGACGCTGCCTGGGCTTGGGCGTCGGTCGCGCACGAGGCCGAGTGCGGCGCGGTTCACGATCGATCCCACCCGTGGGTGTCTCGTCGTCCGCGGTGCTCGCGCTGGTAGACGTCTGCTGTTCGGTCGTCGGGCTCGGACCACTCGGAGAGGCAGTAGGTCGCTGACGCGAGCCGCTTGCAGCCGAATTGGAGGCGCTCACCGATCGCCAGCCAGGCGTCTGAGTTGGTCTCGTCGCCGGCGTCGAGCAGGCTGATGGCGGCGTCGAGCCGCTGGCGCATGTCCTTGCGGAAGCTCTCGATCCGTTGGCCAGCTTGGCTGCGCGCTTCGCGCCAGACCCGATGCTGCGGTGCCTCGGGCAGCGTTGGGATGCCGCCAGCCCGCCGGGCAGCAGCCAGGCGCCGACGACCGACGTCGGTGAGACTCCAAACGTCGAGGCCAGAGCGGCGGAGCTGCTCGATCAGGCCGGCGGCCAGGAGCCTGTCGAGCTGAGGGCGTAGCTTGCGAGTGCTCCATCCGTCGCGGGATAGCCCGAGGTGTTCCTTGAAGGTGGCGAGCAAGACGCCACGGTCGGTTCCGCCGCGGTGGCGCTCGGCGCGGTCGATCGCGGCCAGGAGCTGCTCGTCGGTTGGCAGCCCAGTGAGGGTGAGCTTTGTCTCGGGCATCAGATGACCCCGTAGCCGACGAGCTCGATCTGGTGTACGGCGGCTCGGCTGGCGAAGATGAAGCCGTCGGCGGTGCGGTGGATGAGGCCGGCCCCATGCAGGCGCGTGATGGCGTCTTCAAAATAGACACCGTCGCCGAGTTCGCGGGCAAGCTCCTCGACCGACCAGAGGAACGGGTTGTCCTCGGGTTTGGTCAGCGCGTAGAGGATCTCGAGTTCGGTCGATCGGAGGCACTCGGCAGGGTCGGGGGTAGGCTGAGCATCGGTCATGGGGAGTTCACAGCTCCTTCGTGTCCGGGCCTCGGCGCGGGTTCCAGCCGTGCCGGGGCCGCTTGGGCTTATGGAGCCGGCGACGCTAGACCTGTGGCAGATGAGCGGTCAAGTGTGGCCCGGAGCAATGGCCCCCGGGTCGCTCAGGTGGACGCGGAGAGCCGGGTTGGCTCGGCGGTGCCCTCGTCGCCCTCGATCTGCTCGGCGCGGGCGATCAGCTCGGCGGTCGTGAGGTGGAGCCCAGCGGCCAGGCGTCGCAGGCTGGCGTAGCTCGGATTGCGCTTGCCGTTCTCGACGTTTGAGATCCAGCGCTGGTGTAGATCGCTGTCGTTGTCGAGCTGCTCTTGGGTCAGCCCAAGCTCTTCGCGACGTGCCTTGACGGCGAGGCCGAGGGCGCGTTGGAAGGCGGGGGTTGCGGGCATCCAGCCAGCCTTCCGGTGACCCGCCTACAGCACAATGACATCCGGGTAGACATGGCAGCAGACGATCCGCTACGGTCCCGCTCATGACATTCCAGTAGAGGGGATTTGCGGAGCCGGTAGTGATCCCGCAGCGGCACTCGCAAGGCCCTTCCCGACCTACCAAGGAGCGAACTGCGCATGGGAGCAGGCCGGAGTCGGAGATCAAGGAGCGTGGTCGGGCTGGTGGTCTGCCTCGCGGCCGTACCGGCCGCTAGCGTGCTTGCGGCCCCGTCTGTGGCGTCGGCGGCGGAATGGTCAGCGCCATCCCCGATCGATTCCGCGTCGGCTTTGACGTCGGTTTCGTGCGCCTCTAGCTCGTTCTGTGTGGCGGTGGATGAAGCCGGCAACGCGCTCACCTACAACGGCAGCTCGTGGAGTGCGCCAACAAGCATCGATGGCGGACGCGTACTGAACTCCGTGTCCTGCCCGTCATCCTCGTTCTGTGTGGCGGTCGATCGGCCGGGAAACGCACTGATCTACAGTGGCGGCGCGTGGAGTGCACCGGCCAGCATCGACGGTGGAGATGGCCTGGACTCGGTGTCCTGTCCATCAGCCTCCTTCTGTATGGCCATTGGCGGTGACTGGCCGACCAACGATGGGGGCACTGGCGCCCTTATCTATGGCGGCAGCTCATGGAGTAGTGCGACCAAGATCGCAATCGACCAGATGTCGTCGGTGTCCTGCCCCAGCTCGTCGTTCTGCACCGCCGTTGGCCATGAAGCCGAAGCGGTCAGCTACAAGGCCGGCTCGTGGCGAGCACCGTTTACTCTCGGTGACAGCATGGACATCTTCGGCGTCTCGTGTGCCTCGGAATCGTTCTGTGCTGCCGTTGGCAGCTTTGGTGATGCCTTCACCTACAACGGCGCTGCGTGGAGCCCGCGGACCGAAGTGGCCGCAGCGACGCTGCGTTCGGTGTCGTGCGCATCGGCTGCGTTCTGCGTCGCGGTAGACGAGGAAGGACAGGCGCTCGCCTATAACGGCAGCGTCTGGAGTGGGGCGGTCACCATCGACGGCAGGAACGACCTGTCATCGGTGTCCTGTCCCGAAATCTCGTTCTGCGCGGCCGTCGACTACGCGGGCAACGCGCTGGTCTACTCCACATCCCCGGCGGTAGTGCCGCCAGCGAGCACACCAACGACCAGCAGCACCGGCTCCACAAGCAGCTCCGCCGGAACGAGTGATTCAAGCGGCGCGGTGGGAACGTCCGCCAGCGCCATCGCCGCAGCTCTGTCGGGCGCGCTGAACCTCAAGAGACCACCGACGATCTCGGGTCTGCTCAAGACCGGCAGCTACAACATTGGCTTCACGGCTCCAGGGCCGGGACAGCTCTCAATCCAGTGGAGCAGCCCATCCGCGCAGGCCAGCAAGCACACGAGCCACGCCAAGCCGATCATCATTGCCACCGGCTCCTGTGGCTTTAGCGCGGACGGACGTGGAGTCGTCAAGCTGCGCCTGACCGCCGCTGGTCGGAAGCTGCTCAAGAAGGCGAAGTCTCTGCGGGTGATCGAGGTGGCGACGTTCAAACCAAACGTCGGCGGCACGCAGACAAAGCAGGTCACCCTCACGATTCGAGCGGGACACAGCGCACGACGCTGAGAGCGCCGACCTAGAGAAGAATGATTGCTGGGGTGTCCCCGATGAGCCGGTAAGGACTCATCGGGGACGGGTGCGGCTGCACCAGGGTGGAGAAGTGCGAAGACTCGCCGCGAGCTACTCACGACCCCGGCGTCCACTGTGGAATCTGCTCGAAGCCCGGGATAGGCGTAAGTTCCGCGTTCGCGATCATCTTGGCGATTTCCGCGCTGTCACATGATTCCCGCCAATCGGCAAACGATGACATACGAGTGCCTATCCGGTTACCGGGACAGCTGTATTCGTGGAACCATACCTCGCGG
>JBEKWH010000014.1:0-113839 GCA_049513255.1 Solirubrobacteraceae bacterium | reverse complement strand
GGCGGGTGGGCGGGCAACCCTATCCCTGGCATTCGGCATGGTGGCCAATGCTAGACTCTCGCCGTCTGGAGGGTCCCACCGTGCCGTACCCGGCGCGGCCCGAATCGCCGGGGTCGGGTTCTCCTCGCACCCTGGAGGCCTCGCCTCCGACGCCCCATGAGCGATGACGATCGCCCCGACATAACGCCCACCGCGCTGGCCTCGCCGAGCGCCCCGCCGCCGCCCGTGCAACGGTCGAGCGAGCAGAGATCAACCCGCAAGACCCGCCTGAAGCGGCTGCGGTTCGTGGCGATCCTGTTCGCGGTGCTGACGCTGGGCCTGATCTCGTTCGTGTTCGGGATGTTCGTGTCGGTCGCCTCGGACCTGCCGTCGTTGACCAAATTCGCGCTCTACAAGAACGAGAAGAGCTCCTACCTGTACGACGACCTCGGCCACCCGATCGGCGTGCTCAGCCAGCAGAACCGCGTGATCGTCACGCCCGGACAGATCCCGATGATCGTCAAGGACGCGGTCATCTCGATCGAGGACAAGCGCTTCTGGACCAACAGCGGCATCGACCTGCGCGGCATCGCGCGCGCGTTCGTCGACGACATCGAGCACAAAGGCGCCGTGCAGGGCGCCTCGACGATCGAGCAGCAGTTCATCAAGAACGCCCTCAACGCCCAGTCGCACCGCACGATCTTCGAGAAGCTCCGCGAGGCCGCGCTCGCCTACCAGCTCTCGCACAAGTGGTCCAAGGAAAAGATCATCACGGCCTACCTCAACACGATCTACTTCGGCAACGGCGCCTACGGGATCGAGGCGGCGGCCCAGACCTACTTCGGCCACGAACTCAACCACACCGGCTGCGGCACGCCCGGACAGAAACTGTGCGTCGAAGAGCTCAAACCGTGGGAAGCGGCGCTGCTCGCGGGCATCATCCAGTCGCCGACCGGCTACGACCCCGCCACCCACCCGATCGCCGCCAAGGAACGTCGCGAAGTCGTCCTGCGCCAGATGCTCGAACAGGGCTACCTCACGAAGTCCCTGTATGAAGAAAGCGTCAAGCAGGCGCTCCCCTCCCGCGCCGAGATCCAGGCTCCGCAGGAGCAGACCGTCGAAGGCGTCGACGCCGGCTACTTCACGAGCTGGGTGCAGCAGCAGATCATCGAACGCTACGGTCAGCGCGCGTTCGACGGCGGCCTGAAGATCACGACGACGCTCGACATGGAACTGCAGCGCGCGGCCGAACAGGCCATCAACGACAACCTGCCCCTCGCCGAAGACCCGTCCGCCGCGCTGGTCGTGATCGAAAACTCGACCGGGGACGTGCGCGCGATGGTCGGCGGGCGCAACTACGACGAAAGCCCGTTCAACCTCGCCACCGAGGGCGAGCGCCAGCCCGGCTCCTCGTTCAAGGCATTCGACCTCGCCGCGGCGCTCGAGCAGGGCATCTCCCCCGACTCGGTCTGGACCTCCAAGGAAAAGACCTTCATCGTCCCCCACACCCACGGCCACGAAAAGTTCGTCGTCCACAACGACGAAGGCAACTACACGGGCGAGAACACGCTGACCGGCGCGATCGCCTACTCCGACAACTCGATCTTCGCCGAAGTCGGCCTCGAGGTCGGCACCAAGAAGATCGCCCTACTTGCGCACCGCATGGGCATCACCACGCCGCTGTCGACCAACCCCGCGATGACGATCGGCGGTCTCACCGTCGGCGTGACGCCGCTGGACATGGCCCATGCGTACGAGACGATCGCCCACGACGGCGAGCGCGTCACCGGCTCGCTCGTCGAAGGCGGGGCGCCCGTCGGCATCCAGCAGGTCGAAGCGGGCGACCAGGCCGGCAGCCAGCCGCTGCCAGACGGCTCGCGCGTCGAAAAGAACAGGGTCATAACCCACGAAGTGCTGCCTCGCTCGGTGGCGGAAACCGAGACCTCGATGCTCGAAACGGTGATCCAGTACGGCACCGGCAAGGCCGCCGCGATCGGCCAGTTCGCCGCCGGCAAGACCGGCACCACCTCCAACTACGGCGACGCGTGGTTCGTCGGCTGGGACTCCAAGTTCACCGCCGCCGTGTGGGTCGGCTACCCCAACAAGCTGATCCCGATGACCACCGACTTCGACGGCGGGCCCGTGCTCGGCGGCACGTTCCCGGCGCTGATCTGGCACGACTTCATGATCTCGGCGCTGCAGATCGAAGCCGAACGCGCGGAACACGCCGCGACGAAGAAGGGCGCCACCAGGTCAGGCGAAGCCCTGAACGCGACAACGCCCGAAAGCGGCTCGCAGACGTCGACGCCGGCCCCCTCCACGAAAGCGACCAAGCCCGCCACGCCCGGTGGCGCCTCCGCGCCGGGCGCGAGCAAGCAGGAAGCCGCCGGCGGAGCGCACGGCACCGAACACGCCGCCGCGCCGGCGACGCCCGCGACGCCGCCGGCGGCCGAACCGACGCCGGCGACGCCCGCGCCATCGACGCCGTCACCGACGGGCGGCGTCGGCGCCCCCGGCGGCTGACGGCCACGGGCGCGAGACGTGGCGGCTGCCCGCCACGCAGAAGCGCCAGCGCAGCTCGACCGCGCGGCTGATGCCGATGCGCGTGCCCTCCAGCAGCGGCGGATCCCGCCAGCCGCGCGCACGGGGCCCGATGCGGACCGGACCGCTGGACAGGCAGCCGCCGTTCTCAGCCAGCGACACGCCGAGCGCCTGCGTGAGCTTGCCGGGCCCCGAGCACAGCTGCTCGAGCTGCGCGGCTGCAGATCTTGACCCGGCGAGCGCGCCGCGCTCGAGGCCGCGGCGGGCGCGCATCGCATCGATCCCCGCCAGCGGCGCGAGCGCCCTGATCAGCACCGCCGCACCGACGCCCTCCGGCTCGCAGACGGCGTTCAGCAGCGCGTGGATGCCGTACGAGCGGTACACGTACGCGCGGCCCGGCGCGCCGAACAGCGTGCGCGTGCGCGGCGTCAGCCCGACGAACGCGTGGCAGGCGGGCTCGCTCTCGTGGTAGGCCTCGGTCTCGACGATCACGCCGGCCGCGTCGCCATGCTCGACCGTGCAGCCGATCAGATCGCGCGCCACGTCCAGCACGGGGCGCTCGTAGAAGTCCTGGCTCAGCGCGCGCATCGCACGCTGCCTACGCCTTAGCGTCGAGCGCCGCACGGGCGAGCGCCGCACGGGCGAGCGCCAGCTGCTCGCGCACGCGCGACAGCGAGGTGCCGCCCTCGGAGATCTTCGACTCCAGCCACGAGCTCTGGGCGAGCACGCGCTGGAACTGCTCGTGGTTGGCGCCCAGCAGCTCGCTGTGGGCCGTCAGCTCCTCGGCGCTCAGCTGCGACAGCGGCTTGCCGGTGTCCAGCGCCGTGCGCACCAGCCCGGCGACGACCCCGTGGGCCTCGCGGAAGGGCATGCCGAGACGCACGAGCAGGTCGGCGACGTCGGTCGCCGCGATCAGCTCGTCGGCCGCCGCCGCGCGCATGCGCTCGCGCTCGAAGCGCGCGCCGGCGATCATGCCGGTGGCCGCGGCGAGCGTCAGCGCGAGCGTGTCGACGGCGTCGAACAGGTGCTCCTTGTCCTCCTGCAGGTCCTTGTTGTACGTCAGCGGCAGCGCGTGCATGACGCCGTGGAAGGCCGCCAGGTGACCGACCACGCGCGGCGCCTTCGCGCGCAGCAGCTCGGCCGCATCCGGGTTCTTCTTCTGCGGCATGATCGACGAGCCCGCGCTCCAAGCGTCGGGCAGCTCGCAGAAGCCGAACTCAGCGCTCGACCACAGCACGAGCTCGGCGCCGAGGCGGGAGAGATGGGTCGAGCAGGTCGCCGCCGCAGCCAGGTAGTCGAGCACGAAGTCGCGCCCGGAGACGGCGTCGATCGAGTTCGGCGCAACACCCGGGAAGCCGAGCTCGCGCGCCAGGAACTGGCGGTCGGTGTCGAAGTTGACGCCCGCGAGCGCGCCCGCGCCGAGCGGCAGCCGCCCCGACTCCCGCGCGGCGAACGCAAAGCGCTCGCGGTCGCGCTGCAGCATCCAGAAGTACGCCAGCAGGTGGTGGCCCAGATACACGGGCTGCGCGCGCTGCAGGTGGGTATAGCCGGGCATCGGCCAGTCGATGTGCTCCTCGGCGCGCTCGAGCAGCACCGCCATCAGCGCTGTGATCGCGCTCTGAGCGTCGGCGGTCCGCTCGCGCGTGTACATCGCGAGGTCGGTCACCACCTGGTCGTTGCGCGAGCGCGCCGTGTGCAGGCGCCCGCCCACGGGCCCGACGAGCTCCGTCAGGCGCCGCTCGATCGCCATGTGGATGTCTTCGTCGTCTGCGTCGAAGCGAAACTCGCCCGGCGGCCGCAGCTCGCTCGCGACCTGCTCGAGCCCCGCGAGCAGCGCGTCGCGGTCCTCGGCGGAGATGATGCCGCGCTCGGCGAGCATGCGCGCGTGCGCGCGCGACTGCGCGATGTCCTGCGGCCACAGGCGCTGGTCGAAGTCGATCGAGTTGTTCAGCCGCTGGAAGTCGCGGTGCTGGGGCTCGTGGAAGCGGGACACGGGCGCTCAGTCTACGGCGGCCGGGCGCGCCTCCAGCACCGCGCCGAGCCGCTCCGCCACGCGCGCCACCTGCCCCTCGCTCATGTCCGGGAAGAACGGCAGCGCCAGCGAGCGCGCGGCGACGTCCTCACACACCGGAAACTCGCCCTCGCGGTGGCCGAAGCGCTCGCGGTAGAAGCTCATCAGGTGGATCGCCGGCAGGTAGGGCTTGCTCTGGATGCCATGTGCGCCCAGCTCGCGCACGACGCCATCGCGATCGACGCCACGCGGGACCTGCACCACGAACACGAACCAGCCGCGCCGGTCGCCATCCAGATCCGCGCACGGCAGCTCCAGACCCTCGATCCCGGCGAGCGCCTCGCGGTAGAGCCCGGCCACGCGCGCGCGATCGGCGAGCATCTGCTCGAGCCGCGCGAGCTGCGCGATCCCGAGCGCGCACGCGATGTCCGACAGGCGGTAGTTGAAGCCGAGACGGTCGTGGTCGAGCCAGCCCATGTCCGGCGCGCGGCCCTGGTTGCGCTCGGAGTCGATCCGCTGCTTCAGCTCGGCGTCCGCGAGCGTCACCATCCCCCCCTCGCCGGTCGTCAGCTGCTTGTTGGCGTAGAAGCCGAACACCGCCGGGTGACCGCGCCCGCCGACGGCCGTGCCATCCCCGTGCGCGGCGCCGAGCGCCTCGCACGCGTCCTCGACGATCCCCAGGCCATGCGCAGCGGCAAGGCGCTCGAATGCGGGCATGGCTGCCGGGTAGCCGAAGATGTGCACCGGCAAGAGCGCCCGCGTGCGCTCGCCGATCGCCGCCGCGGCGGCGTCGGGGTCGAGGTTGAGGGTCACCGGGTCGATGTCCGCGAACACCGGGCGCGCGCGCTCGTACAGCGCCGCGTTGGCGGAGGCCACGAACGAGAACGGGCTCGTGACGACCTCATCGCCCTCCCCCACGCCGACCGCCCGCAGCGCCAGGTGCAGCCCCGCGGTGCCGCTGCTGACAGCGCTCGCGTGCGCCGCGCCGACGCGCGCCGCGAAGGCGCGCTCGAACTCCCCCAGGCGCGGCCCCAGCGACAGCTGACCCGAGCGCAGCACCTCGAGCACCGCCTGCTCCTCCGCCTGCCCGATCACCGGCCGGGCGAGCGGGATCGGCTGCGGGTCCGCGGCCTCGCCGTGCCCGGCGTCGAGGCCGTTCTGACCGCCGTCGCTGCCCGCCACTACACCCTGCCGCTCGAGCCGAGCGCCGACTGCGATGCCGCGCTGGCCCTGCGCTCGCCCTGCATGCCGTACTCGAGCGAGTCCACCAGCGCGTCCCAGGATGCTGCGATCAGGTTCTCGGCGACGCCGATCGAGCCCCACACGTGGTGATGATCGGAGGCGTCGATCAGCACGCGCGTGACCGCGCCGGTGCCCTTCGTCTCATCGAGGATGCGCACCTTGTAGTTGACCAGCTCGATGTCCTTCAGGTGGGGATGGATCTCGCCGATCGCGTCGCGCAGCGCGCGATCCAGGGCGTTGACGGGACCGTTGCCCTCGGCGGTGCGCACGTAGCGCTCGCCGCCCAGCCAGATCTTGATCGTGGCCTCGGTCGTGGCGCGCCCGTCGGCGTGCTTCTCGACGATCACCCGCCAGGACTCGAGGCGAAACAGCGGCTCGTAGTCGCCCGCCTGCTTGCGCATCAACAGCTCGAACGAGCCGTCGGCGGCCTCGAACTGGAAGCCCTCGTGCTCGAGCTGCTTGACGCGCTCGACGACCCGCTGGGCGAACTCGTCATCGCATGGCAGACCCGCCTGGCGGGCCTTCTCGAGGATCGTGCCGCGGCCGGAGAGCTCGGAGATCAGCACGTCGCGGTCGTTGCCGACGACCGCCGGGTCGATGTGCTCGAACGTCCGCGCGTCCGCCTGCACGCCGGCCGCGTGCAGGCCGGCCTTGTGCGCGAACGCGTGCTTGCCGACGTACGGCTGCGCGGGGTTGGGCACGCGGTTGAGCAGCTCGTCGACGAAGTGCGCCGTCTCGGTCAGCCGTGCAAGGCGCTCGGCGGGGAGCAGCTCGACGCCCATCTTGAGCTGCAGGTCGGCAATCACCGTTATTAGGTTGGCGTTCCCGGTGCGCTCGCCGATGCCGTTAATCGTCCCCTGAACCTGGGTGGCGCCGCATTCGACCGCGGTGAGGGTGTTCGCGACCGCGCAGCCGGAGTCGTCGTGCGTGTGGATGCCCAGCTGTGCGCCGGGGAGCGCTTCGCTGACGACCGCGAACGCGGTCCTCATCTGCGGAGGCAGCGAGCCGCCGTTGGTGTCGCACAGCACGAGCCGCTCGGCGCCCGCGTCGGCGGCGGCGCGCAGGCAGTCGAGCGCGTAGGCGGGGTCGAGCGCGAAGCCGTCGAAGAAGTGCTCGGCATCGAGCAGCACGCGCTTGCCGGCGCTCACCAGGAACGCGACCGAGTCGGCGATCATCGCGAGGTTCTCCTCGCGCGAGACGCGCACGACCTTCTCGACATGCAGCACCGAAGCCTTGCCGACGATCGTGCACACCGGCGCGAAGGACTCGGCCAGCACGCGCAGCCCCTCGTCCTGCCCGGCGCTTCTGTCACGCCGGCGGGTCATGCCGAAGGCGACGATCTCGGCGTTGTTCAGCGACTCGGCGGCGAGCAGCCCGAACAGCTCGAGCTCCTTCGGGTTCGAGGATGGGAAGCCGGCCTCGATCATGTGCACGCCGAGCTCGTCGAGCGCGTGCACGACGCGCAGCTTCTCCTCGGCGGTGAGCGTCAGCCCGCCGCCGCCCATGCCGTCGCGCAGGGTGGCGTCGTATAGCTCGATGCGGGTGGCTGTGCTGCTCATTTGGGGAAGTCCTTTCGGCGTAGAGGGGTACGGGGCGACTCGGGCGTTGCGACCGGCCGCGGCGTACCGCCTCTAGCCGGTCGCCCCGGTAATTCGCTCCGCCGCCGCCTCGCCCGTCGGGGTCTCCAGGTCGACCGGGTGCACGATGTCCAGCCACTCGCGGTAGCGCTCCGAGCGCCCGTGGATGGCGTCGTCGAAGGCGGCCTGCAGCACGCGCGTGATCTCGCCCGGCTTGCCGGTGCCGACCTGGTGGTTGTCGACCTCGCGCACGGGCACCAGCTCGGCGGCGGTGCCCGACATGAACACCTCGTCGGCGAGGTACATCTCGGCGCGTGCGACGTTGCGCTCGACCACCTGGTAGCCGAGGTCCTGCGCGATCTGGATGAGCGAGCGGCGGGTGATGCCGTCGAGGATCGAGTTGTGCTGGCCGGGCGTCGCGATCTCGCCGTCGCGCACGATGTAGATGTTCTCGCCGGTGCCCTCGCACACGTGGCCGTGGTCGTCGAGCAGGATCGCCTCTTCGTAGCCGGCCTTCACCGACTCGACCTTGGCGAGCACGTTGTTGAGGTACTGCCCCGAGGCCTTCGCGTGCGGGATCAGCGAGTCGGGGCTGATGCGCCGCCATGAGGAGGTCATCGCGCGCACGCCGTTGCGCATGCCGTCCTCGCCCAGGTATGTGCCCCACTCCCAGCACGCGATCGTCACGTCCACGGAGGCGTCGAGCGGGTTCAGCCCCATCGTGCCGTAGCCGCGGTTGACGAGCGGGCGGATGTAGCAGGAGCGCAGCCCGTTGCGCGCCACGAGCTCGAGCGTCGCCGCCCGCAGCTGCTCGTCGGAGAACGGCAGCGGCATGTAGTACAGCTCGGCCGAGCGGCGCAGGCGCTCGATGTGCTCGGCGTTGCGGAACACCGCCGGGCCGAGCTCGGTGTCGTAGCAGCGCATGCTGTCGAACACGCCCGTGCCGTAGTGCAGGCCGTGCGTCAGGACGTGGACCTTGGCGTCCTCCCAGGCGACGAATTCTCCGTTCATCCAGATGAGGTCGGTCGGCTCCACGTTCATTGCGCTCCTATTTGACGTTTTCGAGCACTGTCCTGGTCGTCTCCTCGGTGCCCGCGGCGCCACCCAGGTCGGGTGTGCGCAGGCCCCCAGCCAGTGCACCTTCAACGCCCGATTCTACAGCCGCGGCCTCGCTTTCCAAGCCGAGCCCGTGCCTGAGCATCAGCGCCGCCGACAGGAACATCGCCAGCGGGTTGGCCACGCCGTGCCCGGCGATGTCCGGGGCGGAGCCGTGCACCGGCTCGAACAGGCCCGGGCCGTCGCCGCCGAGCGACGCGCTGGGGAGCATTCCGATCGAGCCCGTGAGCATCGCCGCCTCGTCCGAGAGGATGTCTCCGAACATGTTCTCGGTGAGAATCGTGTCGAAGTGCCGCGGCGCGGAGACGAGCTGCATCGCGGCGTTGTCGACGAGCACGTGCTCGAGCTGGATGTGCGGGAACTCGCGCGCATGCAGCTCGCTCACGACCTCGCGCCACAGCCGCGAGGTCTCGAGCACGTTGGCCTTGTCGACGCTCGAGACCTTCGCGCGCGCGGCCGCGAACGCGGTGCGCGCGATGCGCTCGATCTCCTCTGTCGTGTAGGAGCACACGTCCGAGGCGGACGTGGCGGTGCGGGTCTTCTCGCCGAAGTAGATGCCGCCGGTGAGCTCGCGCACGACCAGCAGGTCGGTGCCTTCGATGCGCTCGCGCCGCAGCGGCGAGGCGTCGTACAGCGCGGGCAGCGGCTTGACCGGGCGCAGGTTCGCATACAGCCCGAGCCCCTTGCGCAGGCCGAGCAGCCCCTGCTCGGGCCGCGGCTGGTGCGGGTCGGTGGTGTCCCACTTCGGGCCGCCGACGGCCGCCAGCAGCACCGCGTCCGCGCGCCGGCAGGCATCGAGCACCTCGTCGGTCAGCGCGACGCCGTGCGCGTCGATCGACGCGCCGCCGAACACGTGCTCCTCGAACTCGAAGTCGCCGAGCGTCCGCAGCAGCTCGAGCGTCGGCGCCATGATCTCCGGGCCGATGCCGTCGCCCGGAAGGGTGACGATGTGATGTGTCATGGGGCGCGACGCTACCAGTCCGCGCTCACAGCGCGGTGGTCACGGGGATCGGCGGCGTGCGCTCCTCGCGCGTGCGCTCGTACGCGGAGATCGCGTCGTCCTGCTGCAGCGTCAGCGCGACATCGTCGAGCCCGCCGAGCAGGCGGTGGCGGATCTCGTGGTCGATCGCGAACGCGACCTGCTCGCCGGCGAAGCGGACCTCCTGCGCCTCGAGGTCGATCTCGCCCTCGCCGGCGCGCGCCAGGCTGCGGCAGTCCTCGGCGCTCAGCACGACCGGCAGCAGCCCGATCTTGGTGCAGTTGGAGTAGAAGATGTCGGCGAAGCTCGGCGCGACGATCGCCTGAAAGCCGTAGTCCTGCAGTCCCCACGGCGCGTGCTCGCGCGAGGAGCCGCAGCCGAAGTTCTCGCCCGCGACGAGGATCGGGTTGGCCGGCAGATCCCAGCCCGGCTCCTTGGCCCAGTCGTAGAACAGGAACTGCCCGAAGCCCGAGCGCTCGACGCGCTTCAGGAACTGCTTGGGCATGATCTGGTCGGTGTCCACGTCTGATCTGTCCAGGTGGCTCACTTTTCCTGCAATCACCTTGATCGGTTCCACGGTTTCTCCTGATTCCTACGGTGTATGACGATGGTTATACGGCGTGTTGAACGAGTCACTTGCTCGGCGCTCCCCACCCGGCTCGCCCCGGTGCCGCATCACTGCGCGGGCCTCGCGCCGCCGAAGATGGCGGCCTCGGCCCACTTGAAGTGCACTTCGACCTGCTCGAAGCCGGCGTCGCGCAGCCATTGCAGCTGGTCTGCGACGGTGTCGGGCCGGTCGTCGTCGTCCTCGAGGTCGACCTCGCGCTCTGAGCGGGAGCCACCGCTCTCGCCCTCCGCGCGCACTGCGTTGGCGAGCATCTGCTCGTCGAACAGGCCCCGCAGCGGTCCGTCGATGGCGACGTAGTCCATGTTCACGAACATGCCTCCCGGCTGCAGCAGCGCGAGGCACTCGGCGAACAGCGCGGGCTTGCGCTCGGGCGGGAGGTGGTGAATCGCGAGCCCTGAGACGACGGCGTCGTAGCGTCCAGCAGGCAGCGCATCGCGCCACGCGGGATCGTTGAGGTCGCCGGTGATCGCCTGCCAGCGTCCGGCGTAGCCGGCGAGGTTGACGCCGGCGCGCGCGAGCATCGGCTCGGAGAAGTCGACCAGCACGCCCTCGGATCCCGGCAGCGTGCTCAGCAGCAGCTCGCTCATCGCGCCGGCGCCGCAGCCGAGGTCGAGGAAGCGCGCGATCGGGCGCTCGTGCCTGGTGAGCAGGCGCCGGAGCACGTCCTCCTGCACGTCGAGCAGCGGGATCAGGATGCGCCGGCGCTCGGCGAAGCTCGCGGCGAGCTCCTCGCTCTGCCAGTGCGCGCCGGGGGTGGAGCCCGCGCCGGGGGTTGCGTGCGCGCCGGGGGTTGCGTGCGCGCCGGGCGCGGTGTGCGCGCCGGGCGTGGCGGACGCGCTCATCGCCACTCCCGAATGTCCACGAAGCGCCCCTCGATGGCGGCCGCGGCGGCCATCTGCGGCGAGACGAGGTGCGTGCGCCCGCCGCGGCCCTGGCGGCCCTCGAAGTTGCGGTTGGACGTCGACGCGCAGCGCTCGCCGGGCTGCAGGATGTCGGGGTTCATGCCCAGGCACATCGAGCAGCCGGCGACGCGCCAGTCAAAGCCAGCGTCGCGGAACACCCGATCGAGGCCCTCGGCCTCGGCCTGCGCCTTGACCTGCTGGGAGCCGGGCACGACCATCGCGCTGACGCTCGACGCGACCTTCCTGCCGGCGACGACCTCGGCGGCGGCGCGCAGGTCGCCGATGCGCGAGTTCGTGCACGAGCCGATGAACACGCGGTCGATCGCGATCTGCTCGATCGGAGTTCCCGGCTCCAGGGCCATGTAGTGCAGCGCGCGCTCGGTCGCCTCGCGGTCGGCGGGGCTGTCGAAGTCCTCGGGCGAGGGCACGTTGTCGGTGACCGCGCGGACCATCCCGGGGTTGGTGCCCCAGGTGACCTGCGGGGAGATCGCCGCGGCGTCCACCGTGACCTCGCGGTCGAAGGACGCGCCGTCGTCGGTGCGCAGCAGTGACCACTCCGCGATCGCGCGCTCCAGCGGCGCCCCCGCTGCGGGCGCACCCGGTCGCTCGACGTCGGTAAACCATTTGAAGGTGGTCTCGTCGGGGGCGATCATGCCCGCGCGCCCGCCACCCTCGATCGTCATGTTGCAGACGGTCATGCGTCCCTCCATCGACAGGGCCTCGATCGCGGGACCGGCGTACTCGACGGCATGGCCGGTCAGCCCGCCGACGCCCAGCTGCCCGAGCGTGCCGAGAATCAGGTCCTTGGCGGTCACGCCGAAGCCGAGCTGGCCCTCGTAATGGATGCGCATCGAGCGCGGTTTGTGCTGGACCATGCACTGCGTCGCGAGCACGTGCTCGACCTCTGAGGTGCCGATGCCGAACGCGAGCGCACCGAATGCGCCGTGCGTCGAGGTGTGCGAGTCGCCGCACACGATCGTCATGCCCGGCTGCGTGACGCCGAGCTCGGGGCCGATCACGTGCACGATCCCCTGGCGCGCTGAGCCGAGCGAGTACACCGGCACGCCGAACTCCGCGCAGTTGCGCTCGAGCGTTTCGACCTGCACGCGCGAGAGCTCGTCCTTGATGCGCGCCGCCACGGGCGTGCCGTCGGTGGGCGTGTTGTGGTCGGCGGTCGCAAGCGTGCGGTCGGGACGGCGCACCGTGCGCCCGGCCAGGCGCAGCCCGTCGAACGCCTGCGGGCTGGTGACCTCGTGCACGAGGTGCAGGTCGATGTAGATGAGGCCGTCCGCCACCTCGTGCGACTCCCAGATCTTCTCGAACAGCGTCTTGCGCATCGTCAGCTCCTTCTCAGGCCGGCGGACACGACCGCCAGGAAGGCGGCATCCGCGGTTGTGGGATTCTCGAAGTGGTGCGGCAGGTCCGCGTCGAACGTCACGCAGTCGCCCTCGCCCAGCTCGTGGCGCTGCCCGTCGCACACGAGAACGACCGAGCCGTGCTCCACGAGCGCCGTCTCGCGGCTGCCTGGCTCGTGCATCGGCGGGTCGTCGGCCGCGCCGGTGGCGCCGCCGGGCGCGAGCGTGTGCCGCGAGAGCTCCGCGCGCTGGCCCGGCTGGGATGACGTGAGCACCTCGAAGCTGTGGCCGCGCTTCTTGTTGCCGCCGCGCTGGCGTTGGCTCGCGCGCACGACCGTGACCGCGCCGCTCTCGTCGAGGCGCAAGAGCTGCGAGAGCCGCAAGTCCAGGCCGGCGGCGATGCGCGCCGCGACCGTCAGCGTCGGGCTCGTCTCGCCGCGCTCGACCTGCGAGAGCATCGGCGCGCTCACGCCGCTGCGCTCTGACAGGTCGCGCAGCGACAGGCCCGCGGACTCGCGCAGCGCCTTCACGCGCGCGCCGATCACGGGCGGGGACAGGGACGCGGCGTGGTCGGGCTGGGTTTGGTCGGGCGAGGTCTCCGCTGTTGTCGTTGTTGCTGTTGCTGCTGCCCTTGGTGTCATACAAGCGTACGCTATCACAGACGGGGGTCGAATCGCAGGTTCCATCCCAAGCCGGCGTCACGCTCACCGTGTGACTCCGTCCCTACGCCCACCGAGACAAAGCGCTGCATCTCCGCGGCGCACACCGCTACCCTTTCTGGCATGAGCACGCATGCTGTCGCTACGACCGCAGAGGAACTGCTCAAGCTGCCCACGGGCATGGGCAAGCGATACGAGCTCATCGAAGGACACCTGCGGGTGATGTGCGCCGCCGGCTTCGAGCACGGTCGCGTCGCGTCGACCGCGGACTATCTGCTGGGCAGTCACGTGCGCGCCACCAGATGTGGTGTGACGCTGGGTGCCGAGACGGGGTTCATCCTGGCGCGTGATCCCGACACGGTCCGCGCACCAGACGCCGCGTTCGTGTCGAAGGCGCGCGTGGACGCCATTGGCATAACGCCCGGCTTCTGGCCTGGCGGCGCGCCGGACCTGGCGATCGAGGTGGTCTCACCCGACGACAGCCGCCGGTATGTGCGAGAGAAGGCGCTCAACTGGCTCGCGGAGGGCGCGATCGTCGTGGTCGTGCTCGACCCCCGCACGTGCTCCGCGACCGTGTATCGCGAGGGGCAGGACGCGGGCGTCTTCACTGACGGCGAGCTCGACCTCAGCGACGCGGTGCCCGGCTGGCGGGTCGCGGTCGCCGACTTCTTCGCCTGACGCCTCAGCCCGCTGCGGTCTCGGGCAGCCCGATCGCGGCATCCGCGCGCGAGCGCGCGACCGCGACCGACAGCGCGCGCACGTACGCACGAGCGGCCGCGTCGATGATGTCGGTCGAGACGCCCTGCCCGGCGCCGGTGAAGCCGGCGACCTCGAGCACGACGGATACCTCGCCGAGCGCGTCCTGGCCCTCGGTGACGGCGCCGATCGTGAAGTCGCTGAGCGCCGGTGCGATCCCGGTCGCGGCGTTGATCGCCTGGAAGACGGCGTCGATCGGGCCGTCGCCGGTGAACGAGCCGCTGGCCGAGGAGCCGTCGGGCAGCGTCACCGACACGCGCGCGTGCGGCGGGCGCAGCGACGAGGCCTCGACCTCGAAGGACTCGAGCGTGTAGCCCGGCACCTCCTCGCGCAGCTCATCCGTGACCAGCGCCTCCAGGTCCATCGCCGTGACCTGCTTCTTACGGTCGGCGATCTCCTTGAAGCGCTTGAACGCCGTGTTCAGCGCCTGGCCGTCGAGCTCGAAGCCCATCTCCTCCAGCGCTTTGCTCAGCGCGTGGCGCCCCGAGTGCTTGCCCAGCACGATCGAGTTGCTGCGCAGGCCGACGGTCGTGGCGTCCATGATCTCGTACGTGGTGCGCTCCTTCAGCACCCCGTCCTGGTGGATGCCGGCCTCGTGCGCGAACGCGTTGCGCCCGACGATCGCCTTGTTCGGCTGCACCTGGTAGCCGGTCAGGCGCGAGACCAGCCGGCTCGTGCGCGCGATCTCGGTGGTGTCCACGCCCGTCCACAGCCCCAGGCTCGGCGCGCGCGTGTGCAGCAGCATCACGATCTCCTCCAGCGACGCGTTGCCGGCGCGCTCGCCGATGCCGTTGATCGCGCACTCCACCTGGCGGCAGCCCGCTTCAAGCCCCGCCAGCGAGTTGGCGACCGCCAGCCCCAGGTCGTCGTGGCAGTGCACCGACACGGTCACCTCGCGCAGCCCCGGCACCAGCCGGTAGAGCTCCGCGAACATCGCCGCGTACTCGCGCGGCATCGTGTAGCCGACCGTGTCCGGCACGTTGATCGTGGTCGCGCCCTCGTCCAGCGCGATCTGGATCACCTCGGCCATGTATTCCACGTCGGAGCGCGAGCCGTCCTCCGGCGAGAACTCGACGTCCTCGGTGTACTCACGCGCCTGCGCCACCGCGGCGCGCACCTGGCCCTTGACGTCCTCGCGCGTGGTCTGCAGCTTGCGCTCGATGTGAATGTCACTCGTCGCGATGAACGTGTGGATGCGAGGACGCTCCGAATCCCTGACGGCGTTCCAAGCCGCCTCGATGTCCTGGTGACTGGTGCGCGCCAGCCCGCAGATCACGGGGCCTTCGACCTCTCTTGCGATCGCCTGCACCGCCTCGAAGTCGCCGGGCGAGGTGATCGGGAAGCCCGCCTCGATCACATCCACGCCGAGGCGCGCCAGCTGGTGGGCGATCTCCAGCTTTTCCTGCTTGTTCAACGAGATCCCCGGCGACTGCTCGCCGTCGCGCAGGGTCGTGTCGAAGATCTTGACGCGGTCGGCGTCGTTGCGAGCGGCCGGCGCGTCGGCGCCGCCGCTGGGTCCGTCGTGAGTGCTCATGTCGTTCCTGCTCCTTCTCTATCTCGCTTGACGTTCCTCTCTGCTGGGTATGCGGCTACGCGGCCGCCACGCGCTATTCCCCCCGAGGGGGGAGCAGAAGGAGCCGGAGAAGCGAGAACTGGAACGACATCTGGCTGGAGGGTAGCACCGGGCGCGATGCGCTTCCACTACGAGGCTGAGGCGGCCCAGGATCGAGTCAGGCAAAGACGCGCGTGCTCATGGCACGAGCACGACCTTGCCGACGTTCCTGCGCTCGGTGATCATGTTCTGCGCCGCGCCGGCGTCCTCGAAGGAGAAGCTCTCAGCCACGACCGGCGCGACGGTGCCGTCGTCGAGCATCTCCTGCATCGGCCCGATCCATGGCTCGAGCGTGCCGCTGTGCTTCCACAGGGTCAGCATGTTCAAGCCGATCACGGCCTTCGATTCGGACATCTGCTTGACCATGTTGAAGCGCGGCATGCGCGCAACAGCGCTGAGCGCCGTGACCAGGTTGCGCCGCTGCCCCGAGACGACCGCCGAGGCGCCGAACGCGACCAGTCGGCCGCCGGGTGCCAGCAGGTCGTAGCTGCGCCGGAAGCTCTTGCCGCCGATCGCATCCATGATCACATCGAACTTCGGCAGGCCGCGCTCCCATCCCGGCTTGGTGTAGTCGACGGCGTGGTCGACGCCCAACTCGATGCAGCGAGCGTGCTTGCCCGGCGAGGCCGTGCCGTAGACCTCGGCCCCCGTGCGCTTGGCGATCTGCGTGGCGGCGATGCCGACGCCGCCGCCGGCCGAGTGGATCAGCACGCGCTCCCCGCGCCGCAGGCTGCCGTAGCCGAGCAGTCCCGCCCACGCGGTGCCGTAGTTGACTGGGATCGCCGCGCCCTGCTCGAAGCTGAGCGCATCCGGCAGCGCGACGACGTCGCCCGCCGCAGCCACCACCTGTGAGGCGTAGCCGCCGAACTGGGTGCCCGCGAACACGCGCCCGCCGACGCTGAGGGGGCGCTCGGGGCTCGATGCTCCCTCCCCCAGCTCGAGGATCTTCCCCGCGACCTCGTAACCGACGACGCACGGGGTCTTCGGCGCGTCCGGATAGAAGCCCAGGCGCGCCATCACGTCGGCGAAGTTGATGCCCGCCGCCGCGACCTCGATCCGCACCTGGCCGGGTCCGAGGACCGGATCGGGGCGCTCCTGCACCTGCAGCACCCCCGGCCCGCCGTGCTTCGTTATGACCACCGCCCGCATCCGCAGGGCAGGCTACCGCGTTCAGCCCAGGTCCACCGACCAGCCGTTGACGAACCCGTCCGAGGCGACGATCTCCTGGATGACGGCTTTCGGCACGGCGACGTCTGTCGTGACGACCATCGCCGCCAGGCGCTGGCCGACCCAGCCCTCCAGGCTGTGTGCCCCCGATCGGTCCTCGGCGTCCTCGCGCCCGTCGGGGACGTGACCGACAGCGGCTGAGGAGATGTTGATGCCGTGCGTCCCGAAGATCGTGCCGACGCGGCCGATCATGCCCGGCAGGTCTTCGTAGCGGAAGACCGTCACGTAGCGCTCGAGCTCGATCGTCAGGCGCCGGCCCTGCACCTCGACTAGGTGCGGCACGCGGTTGGGGCCGATGCCGGTGCCGGCGACCGCCACGCGCTGGGAGCCGGCGACGACGGTGACGCGGATCAGCTCGTTGAAGTCCTGCGCCTCGGACACCGACTTCTCCTCGAAGACGATGCCGCGCTGCGCCGCCATCGTCGGCGCGTTGACGAGGTTCACCTGTTCCTCGCCGCGACCCTGCAGCGCGCCGACGATCACCGCGAGCCCCAGCAGGCGCGTGTCGAAGTCGGCGATCCGCCCGAGGAACGCGGCCTCGATGCGCTCGACCGAGCTGCCCTCGGCGAGCTCCATCGCCAGGCGCCCGAGCTGTGAGGCCAGCGGCAGGAACGGCCCGAGCATCTCCATGTCCTCGGCGGCGATCGCCGGGATGTTGACGGCGGTCGAGACGACCCCGCCGGTCAGCGCGGCCACGACCTGCTCGGCGCTCTGGTAGCCGGCGCGGTCGGTCGCCTCGGCCGTCGAGGCGCCCAGGTGCGGGGTGACGACGACGTTGGGATAGCCGAACAGCGGGTGCTCGGTCATCGGCTCGGAGGCGAACACGTCGAGCGCGGCGCCGGCGACCTTGCCCGAGTCGAGCGCGTCCTTCAGCGCGGCGTCGTCGATCAGGCCGCCGCGGGCGACGTTGAGGATGCGCACGCCGTCGCGCATCTTCGCGAACGCCGCCGCGTCGATGAAGCCTTCCGTCTCGGGCGTCTTGGGCAGGTGGATCGTGATGAAGTCGGCCTGGGCGTAGAGGTCATCGACGCTGTCGGCCTTGTCGACCCCGAGCTCGCGGTAGCGCTCGGCGCTGACGAACGGGTCGAACGCCAGCACGTGCATGCCGAAGCCGCGCGCTCGCTGCGCCACGAGCTGACCGATGCGGCCGAAGCCGAGGATCCCGAGCGTCTTCTCATACAGCTCCACGCCGGAGTACTTGGAGCGGTCCCATTTGCCGGCGATCAGCGACGCGTACGCCTGCGGCACGTTGCGCGCAAGCGCCAGCAGCAGCGCCATCGTGTGCTCAGCCGCGGTCACGACGTTCGACTCGGGCGCGTTGGCGACGACGATCCCCCGCTTGGTCGCCGCCGCGACGTCGACATTGTCGACACCGACCCCGGCGCGACCGATGACCTGCAGCTTGCTCGCGCGCTCGATCAGATCGGCCGTCAGCTTCGTCGCCGAACGGATCAAGATGCCGTCGTACGCGCCGATGCGCTCGGCGAGCTCCTCATCGCTCCAGTCGGTGCCGAGGTCCACGTCGAAGTGCTCTCGCAGCAGCGCCACGCCGGAGTCGCCGATCTTCTCCTTGACGAGGACCTTCGGCCGCGCGCCGTTCGAGCGCTCCTCGCCGGCGGTGTCCGGCACCGCGGCGCTCACTGGGCGATCCTCTCGACGATCCAGTCGATACAGGCCGTCAGCGCCTGCACGTCGGCGGTGTCGATCGCCGGGAACATCCCGACTCGCAGCTGGTTGCGGCCGAGCTTGCGGTACGGCTCGACGTCGACGATGCCGTTCGCGCGCAGCGTCGCCGCCACGGCGGCCGCGTCGACGGCGTCCTCGAAGTCGATCGTGCCGACCACCAGCGAGCGCTTGGCCGGGTCGGCGACGAACGGCGTCGTGTAGGCGGTCTTCTCGGCCCAGCCGTACAGGTGCTCGGAGGATGCGCGCGTGCGTGCCACACACCAGTCCAGGCCGCCGCCCTCCAGCATCCAGCCGATCTGATCGGCCAGCAGGAACAGCGTGGCCACGGCCGGCGTGTTGTAGGTCTGATCCTTGAGCGAGTTCTCGAGCGCCGTGTGCAGCGACAGGAACTCAGGGATCCAGCGATCGGACGCGTGCAGCGCGGCGATCCGCTCTTGCGCGGCCGGGCTCAGCAGCGCGAGCCACAGCCCGCCGTCGGCGGCGAAGCTCTTCTGCGGGGCGAAGTAGTACGCGTCGACCTGCGCGACGTCGACGGGCAGGCCGCCGGCGCCGGAGGTCGCGTCGATCGCCACGAGCGCGCCGTCGCCAGCGCCGGACGGACGCACGACCGGCACCATCACGCCCGTCGAGGTCTCGTTGTGCGCCCACGCGAGCAGGTCCGCCCCGCCCTCTGCGGCGGCCGGGCCGAGGGCGTGCGGATCGGGCGCCTCGCCGGCGTCGGCGGAGATCGTCACCGGGTCATCCAGGAACGGCGCGCCGGTGCTGACGGCCGCGAACTTCTGCGAGAACTCACCGAATGTCAGGTGCGCCGAGCGGCGCTGCACGAGCCCGAAGGCCGCGGCGTCCCAGAACGCGGTCGCGCCGCCGTTGCCGAGTGCGACCTCGTAACCGTCGGGAGCGCCGAACAGCATCATCAGCCCGGCGCGGATCTCTTTGACGAGCGCCTTCACCGGCTTCTGCCTGTGCGAGGTGCCCATCACCGCGCCACCCTCGCTGAGCAGGCGCTCGAGCGCCTGCGGGCGCACCTTCGAGGGTCCGCAGCCGAAGCGCCCGTCGCTGGGCCTCAGCGCATCGGGGATGACCAGCGGCGTCTGCTCTGTCAGGGGACTCGTACTCATGCGGGCTCCTCGCTTATCGGACCTCGAGGTATGAACGGGTGCGCTGCGGGTGCCCAGGCGCGCGGCTGTTCTGAGTCGTCGCTTCCCGGTGGTGAACTCCACCCGAGCGCCAGTCGCGACGACGAACGCGAGTGTAGCGAACGCTAGCGTCCGTGGGGCTCGCTCCAGTCATAGCCCGGGCCGACCGGGATGATGCGCTTGGGGTTGAGCTCATCGTGGGTCGTGTAGTAGTGGCGCTTGATCTGCTGCATCGCGACCGTCACCGCGACGCCGGGCCACTGGTAGAGCTCGCGCGCGTAGCGCCACATGTTGGCGTAGTCCACCAGGCGCCGGCGGTTGCAGCGAAAGTGCAGGTTGTAGACCTCGTCGAAGCGCACCAGCGTCGGGAACAGCCGCCAGTCGGCCTCGGTGACCCGCTCGCCGAGCAGATAGCGCCGCCGCGACAGCAGGCCCTCGAGCCAGTCGAAGCTGTCGACCAGCTCGCCGAACGCGCGCTCGTAGGCGTCCTGGCGACGCGCGAAGCCGGCGCGATAGACGCCATTGTTGACGGTGTCGTAGACGCGCTCGTTGATCGCGTCGATCTCCGCGCGCAGCGCCTGCGGATACAGCTCCAGCTCGCCGCCATGCCCCAGTCCGCCGAGCGAGTCGGCGCGAGCCATCATGCGCATGATGTCGCTCGACTCGTTGTTGACGATCCGCTCGGTCTCGGTGTCCCACAGCACCGGGACTGTGATGCGGCCACGAAAGCCGGGGTCGGAGATGCGGTATGCCTCGCTCATGAAGCGCCACCCGTGCAGCGCGTCGGTGTACTCGCCCCCAGGCCCGTCGTCGAAGCGCTCGCCGCTGAACGCCCAGCCGCGCTCGTCGCGAAACGGCGCCACGTAAGAGATCGGGACTGCCTGTTGCAGGCCGGCCAGCGCGCGCAGGATCGCCGTGCGGTGACACCAGGGGCAGGCGAGCGAGACGTACAGGTGATACCGCCCCGACGCGACCGGGAGCCCGGGCCGCTCGCGCTCGCCGCCGATCCAATCGCGAAAGCGGCTCCCCTGGCGCTTGAACTCGCCGTCGGTCAGCTCGCCGTCGACGATCGGGTCAACCACGCCAGAGGGCCTCGCGTTCGAGCGTCGTCGCCGTCCAGCCCTTCGGCAGGCGGCTCGGCGCGACTCCGGCCGCCGCCTCGGACGCAAGCATGCAGAACTCGGGCGCCGGGCCGAGGCCCAGGCAGCGACGCCACAGCCCGTCGACAGCCGGGTCCATGCCATCGCCGAGCAACGCTGACAGCGAGGGGTGCTCGTGCCCACTCGAGCGCGCCACCCATACGGCGACATGCGTCTGATTGAGGCCCGCGTGTCCCTCCAGGAAGCGGTACACGGCGCCGGTCGACACGCCCGACAACGACGCCACCTTGTCGTGCGAGCTCACGTGCCCGCGCGAGACCGCGGCCTCCTCGAGCACGCCGAGCGCCGCCCAGTCATCGAGCAGGTACCAGTCCTCATACGCCGGTGCGGTCGCGGGCTCGCCTGCGGGCGCGAGCCACGGCAGCTCGGCTGCGCGGAACGTGGCTGAGCCCCGAAAGCCGCTGGGCGCGCGGTGCGCGAGCGAGCGATGAAACTGCTCCAGCGCGCGCTCGTAAGCCTCGGCGTCAACTGCCGGCGCCGGGCGATGCCAGGAGAGGTACGCGAGCATCGTAGGACCGGACCGTCGGCCTTCAGAAGGCCGGCTTGATCCAGTCCATGTGCGAGCGCAGCTCGGCGCCCACGTGCTCGACCTGGGTGTCGGCCTGTTCGGCGCGCATGCGCTTGAAGTTCTCCTGGCCGGCGCGGTTCTCCGCGATCCACTCGCGCGCGAAGTCGCCCGATTGGATCTCCGCGAGGATCTTGCGCATGTTCTCGCGCGTCTGCTCGGTGATCACGCGCTTGCCGCGGGTGTAGTCGCCGTACTCGGCCGTGTTGGAGATCGAGAAGCGCATCCCCGCGAGGCCCTTCTCGTGCATCAAATCGACAATCAGCTTGAGCTCGTGCAGGCACTCGAAGTAGGCCATCTCGGGGTCATAGCCGGCCTCGACGAGCGTCTCGAAGCCGGCCTGCACGAGCTCGGAGGCGCCGCCGCAGAGCACCGCCTGCTCGCCGAACAGGTCGGTCTCGGTCTCGTCCTTGAAGGTCGTCTCGATCACGCCGCCACGCGTGCAGCCGATGCCCTTGGCGTACGCGAGCGCCAGCCCGCGCGCGTTGCCTGTCGCGTCCTGCTCGATCGCGATCAGCCCGGGCACGCCACTGCCTTCGGTGAACTGGCGGCGCACGAGGTGACCGGGGCCCTTGGGCGCGACCATCGCCACGTCCACGCCGGCCGGCGGGTCGATCTCTTTGTAGTGGATCGAGAAGCCGTGACCGAACAGCAGCATGTTGCCCTCAGCGATGCCGTCGCGAATCTCCGCCTCCCACACCTGGCGGTGCAGCTCGTCAGGGAGCAGGATCATCACCAGGTCGCCGCGGCTGGCGGCCTCGACCACCGACAGCACCTCCAGACCCTGCTCGCGCGCCTTGGCGACCGAGTCGGAGTCCTCGCGCAAGCCGACAACGACGTCGACGCCGGAGTCCTTGAGGTTCAGCGCGTGCGCGTGGCCCTGTGAGCCATAGCCAATGATGGCGACGGTCTTGCCGTCGAGAAGCGTGAGGTCTGCGTCGTCGTCGTAGATCATGCGCCGCAGGCTATCCAACTTCTCCTGCGCTCAAGCGCTCGCCGCCGCCACGAGCGTGCGCCCGGGCACCTCGAGCGTCCCGTCGGCGGCCGTGTAGGGCTCGAAGCGCGCGGCCAGCGACCGTTCGATCTCGGCTATCTCCGAGGCCGGGCGCGAGAGCACGGCGTCGTGGAAGCCCGCCGAGAGGTCGAGCGTCGTCTCCCACAGCTCGGCGAAGCTCGTGTGGTGGCGATCCAGCTGCAGCGTCTGCACCTCGACCTCGACGAACCCGGCCTGCTCGAGCAGCTCGCGAACCCGCTCGGCGTCCCCGAGCGCGAACGGTCCCGGCCGCGGCTCGCCGTGCTCGCCGGGCGCGGGCGCCGGCGCGAGCCCACGCTCGACCAGCTCCTGGCCGGGGAGCAGCGCCCACGGGTTGCTCGCGAGCGCGTCCCAGACCGCGAGCGCGATGCGCCCGCCGGGACGCAGCACGCGCCGTGCCTCGGCGAGCGCCGCGGCGGGGTCGGCCAGCAGCATGTAGCCCCAGCGGCAGAGGATCGCGTCGACGCTCGCGAACGGCAGGTCGATCCATTCGGCGTCGAGCACCTGAAACTCGATGTTGCTGAGGCCGAGTGCGAGGGCGCGCTGGCGCGCGCCCTCGAGCATCGCCTCGGCCTGATCGGAGATGACCACGCCGCCGAGCGGCGCGACCAGCTCGGCGGCGAGCATGCCCGTCTCGCCCAGCCCGGCGGCCAGCTCGAGCACGCGCTGGCCCGGATGCAGGGCCAGCAGGTCGATCATCCGATGGGACACCGGCGCCGCGAACTCGCGTATCAGCTCCTGACGGCGCACCCAGCCCGGCGCCGCGGCTTCCCAGCTCTCGAGGCTCGCCTGTCGATGGGCGTCAGCGTCGAAGCTCATCGCAGCTCCCTGCGCAGCAGCTTGCCCGAGCGGGTGCGCGGCAGCGGCTCGGTCGCGAGCTCGAAGCGCTTGGGCACCTTGTACGGGGCCAGCGCACGCACGCAGTGCACGCGCAGCTCATCGACGTCCGCGCTCGCGCCCGCGCGGACCACCACGATCGCGCTGACAGCCTCGCCCCACTGCGGGTCCGGACGGCCGACCACGGCCGCCTCCAGCACCTGCGGATGCGCCTCGAGCACCGCCTCGACCTCCGCGGGCGCGACGTTCTCACCGCCACTGACGATCGTGTCAGCCATCCGCCCACGGACCCACAGGCGGCCGTGCTCGTCCAGCTCGCCAAGGTCGCCCGTGTGCAGCCAGCCGTCGGCTGCCACCGCCGCCGGCGCGACCGTCGGCCCTGCCACGAGGATCTCGCCGACAGCGTGCTCGGACCCGCTGCCGCCGGCCGTGCCCCAGTTCGTGCCCGGCGCTGCCGCGGCGATCCGCAGCCTGGTGCAGAACAGCGGCGGCCCGGCGCTCGCCGGCGCGTGGCCGATCTCAGCGGCGGGCGTCGTGGTCGCCTGCGAGCAGCTCTCGGTCAGGCCATACGTCAGGCTCACGGGCACGCCGGCATCGTGGGCGCGGGCGACGAGCGCCGCTGGCACCGGGCCACCGCCGGTCAGCGCGCAGCGCAGCGCCGGCGGGCGCTGGAGGCCCGCGTCGAGCAGACGCGAGAGCGTGGTGGCGACGACGCTCACAAGCGTCGCCTGCCCCGTCTGCAGCGCGTGCAGCACGGGCTCGGTCTCGAAGCGCTCGTGCACGACTGCGGTCGTGCCGTAGATCGCCGAGCGCAGCAGGATCGACAGTCCACCGACGTGCGCGAGCGGCAGCGCGCACAGCCACCGCTCCTGCGGATCGATGCCCAGGGCGACGGCCGAGCCGAGCGCGCTCCAGAGGATGTTGCCGTACGTGAGCTCGACCGGCCGCGGCGAGGCGGTGGTGCCCGACGTGTGGATCACCACGGCGGCGGCGTCGAGATCGTGTCCGCCCGCGGTGGGGAAGCCAGCGGGCGTGCGCTCCTCGCCGAGCGGCTCGTCGACGACGACCACCGCCCCGGCGGCGATGTGTGCCTGCTCGGCCGCGGATAGGCGCAGGTCGACGGGCACGGCGACCGCGCCGAGCAGCAGGCACGCGTGCAGCGCCCGCGCGAACTCGAGACCGGCCGGCAGCGCGATCGCCACGCGCTCTCCGCGACCGGCGCCGCGGGCGGCAAGCTCCGCGGCGGCGGAGCGCGCGGCGTCGTGCAGCCGGGCATAGGACCAGTCCTCCCGGAGCGTCCGCAGCGCCGTCTGCTGGGGCCGCGTTGCCGCGGCGCGAGCCAGCCATGCCTCGACCTCCATGAGCCCACAGGCTAGCTGCAGCTAGCCTTCGCGCGATGAGCACGAGCTGGATCCCCTCCCCCGCGCCCGCCGGTGGCGACTTCACCGACATCCGCTACGAGAAGTCCGCGGCGCCAGCGGCTGGTATCGCCAAGATCACGATCGCCCGCCCGGAGGTGCGCAATGCGTTTCGCCCGCGCACGGTGATCGAGATCTCCCAGGCGCTCGAGGACGCGCGCGAGGACACCGAGATCGGCGTGATCATCCTCACCGGCGAGGGGCCCGACGCGTTCTGCTCCGGTGGCGATCAGCGCGTGCGCGGCGACTCCGGCTACCTGAACGACGACGAGACGACGGGGGCCGCCCATTCAAGCGTCGGGCGCTTCCACGTGACCGACCTGCACGTGCAGATCCGCCGCCTGCCGAAGCCGGTGGTGGCGATGGTCGCCGGCTACGCGATCGGCGGCGGCCACGTGCTGCATCTGGTGTGCGACTTGACGATCGCGGCCGACAACGCGCGCTTCGGCCAGGTCGGCCCGAAGGTCGGCTCGTTCGACGGCGGCTTCGGCGCGGGCCTGTTGGCGAACCTGGTGGGGCCGAAGAAGGCCAAGGAGATCTGGTTCCTGTGCCGCCAGTACTCGGCCGAGGAAGCGCGCGAGATGGGCATGGTCAACACGGTCGTGCCGCTCGCGCGCCTGGAGGAGGAGACGGTCTCCTGGTGTCAGGAGATGCTCGCGCTCTCGCCATTCGCTTTGCGGCTGCTGAAGGCGAGCTTCAACGCGGCCGAGGACGGGCTGTCCGGGATTCAGCAGCTCGCGCACGACGCGAACCTGCTGTTCTACGGCAGCGAAGAGGCACAGGAGGGACGGGACGCCTACCGGGAGAAGCGCAAGCCCGATTTCGCGCGTTTTCCCAAGCGGGCCTGAGCGTGAGCGCGGTTCGCATCTGGGTGATGGCCGCGCGTGTGCGCACGCTGCCGGCCGCGGTGGCGCCGGTGCTGGTCGGCACCTCGCTGGCGCTCGGCGCCGGGCACTTCCGCCCGCTGGCGTTCGTCGCGGCGCTGCTGGGCGCGGTCTTCATCCAGGTCGGCACCAACCTCTCCAACGACTACTCCGACGCACGCCGCGGCGCGGACACCGAGGATCGCCTCGGGCCGGTCAGGGTGACGGCAGGCGGCCTCGTGCCCCCCAGCCAGGTGCTGCTGGCGACGTACGTCACGTTCGGCCTGGCGGTCGCGTGCGGCGCGTATCTGGTGGCCGTGGCCGGACCCGAGCTGCTGGCGGTCGGCGCCGCGTCGATCCTCGCCGGCGTGCTCTACACCGGCGGCCCGCGTCCGTACGGCTATGAGGGCCTCGGTGAGGTGTTCGTGTTTCTGTTCTTCGGCATCGTTGCGGTCGCGGGCTCTTACTTCGTGCAGGTGCAGCAGCTGCCGTGGCAGGCGTTCGTGTGCGCGGTGCCCGTCGGCCTGCTCGCGAGCGCGATCCTGGTCGTCAACAACGTGCGCGACCTCGAGACCGACCGGCGCGCGGGCAAGCGCACGCTCGCGGTGCGCCTCGGCAGAGCGCGCACCCGCACGCTGTACACGGCGATGGTCGCGGGCGCGTTCGTGACCGCGCCGCTGCCGTGGGCGTTCGACTCGATGAGCGCGTGGCTGCTGCTGCCGTGGGCCGTGATCCCGCTGGCGGCGCGCGTCGCCGCGACCGTGCGCACGCGCACCGACGGCCCCGCGCTGAACGGCGCGCTGGCGGGAACGGGCGCGATGCAGCTCGTCTTCTGCCTGCTGTTCGCCGCCGGGATCCTGGCGAGCGGCGGCATCGGCGGATGAAGCTCGAGATCGAGCGGCGCACGCTGAAGCTCGCGACGCCGCTGCACAGCGCGTACGGAACGGTCGGCGAGCGCGAGCTGCTGATCGTGACGCTGACGGGCGATGACGGCCTGCGGGGCTATGGCGAGGCGGCGCCGCTGGAGGCCTACGACGGCGTCAGCATCGAGCGCGCGCAACAGGCGCTCGAGCGCTACGCGCCGGTCCTGGCCGAGGCGCACGGCGTGGGCGGCGCGCAGCTGATCGAAGCCTGTCGCGAGGTCGAGGACCTCCCGCAGGCGCTGGCGGCGATCGACATGGCCCTGTGGGATCGCGCCGGACGCCGCGAGCGCAAGCCGATCGCGGCGCTGCTCAGCGATGACCCAGCGGCGCACGTGCCCGTCAACGCGACGCTGTCCGCACTCGACCGGCGCGGCGCCGCCGACCAGGCGGCGGCGGCGGTCCGCGCCGGCTACAGCTGCCTGAAGCTGAAGGTCGGTGTCGGCGATGACGCCGGCCGCGTGGCCGCGACGCGCGCCGCCGCCGGCCCCGAGGTGGCGCTGCGCCTGGACGCGAACGGCGCCTGGGATGTGGAGCAGGCGGTCGCCGCGATCGAGGCGCTCTCGCCGGCGGGGCTCGAGCTCGTCGAGGAGCCCACACATGGCCTGCAGGCGATGCGCGAAGTTCGCGAACGCGTGGCGGTGCGCGTCGCGATCGACGAGACCGCGGGCGAGCTCGGCGCGCTGACGGCGGGCGTCGCCGACGCGGTCTGCCTGAAGATCTCGAGATGCGGCGGGATCGCCCGCCTGCTGGCCGCCGCCGCGCTCGTGCGCGCCAGCGGCGCCGAGGTGTACCTGGCCTCGACGCTCGACGGTCCGCTGGGGGTGGCCGCCGCCGTGCACGCCGCCGCCGCGCTCGCCTCGCGCGGGGTGGGTGGGGGTTCGATTCCCCACTGCGGGCTGGCGACGCTGGAGCTGTTCGATGACCTGCACAATCCGCTGCCGGTCAACAACGGCGCGATCGCTGTTCCAACAGCCCCCGGCTTGGGCGTCGCGCCGCTGTAGCAGCGCCGGCATCTGCGCTCTACCATCGGATAGGTGCCCCGGACAACGGCCGTAGGCGACCACGGCGGCCAGTGGCCCGCATCGCTGGCGATCGCAGTTGGCGCGGCGGCTCTACTGCTGGTTGCGGTGCTCGCCCTGCTGCTGCCGAGCTCCGGCGCGAACCTGCCGGCGGATGGGATGCAGGCCGCATTGGGAACGAGCTCCGCCGGCGTCGCCTCCCACACACGCCACGGCACGGCCCCGCACCGGCGTGGCGCGAACTCCGCGCTCGCCCTCCCGGCGGGGCCGATCATCGGCACCAACGACGCCACCGGCTGGGGCCGGAACGCCGCGCGCACGATCCTGCAGGGGCAGATCACCTGGAACCGCGTGGAGCTGGGCGCGCTCAACAACACCCTCTCACAGTCGTTGAGCGATGGCTTCAAAGTGCTCGCGATCGTCAACAACACCGACGATGGCACGCCGCTCAGCGCGTTGAACGCGAGTACTTGGGGCGCGGAAGTCGCCGCGGAGCTCGAGCACGACCCCGGCATCAGCATCGCCGAGGCGAGCAACGAGGCCTACCTGAAGGGCGGTGTCGCCGAACCCGTCCAGTACGGGCGCATGTACCTCGCCGCCGTGCAGGACATGAACGCCGCGGGTATCGACGTCCCGCTGCTGTTCAACATGACCGGCGACATCCCGCTCGGCAGCTGGTCCGATCCGAGCGGCTGGTCCGAAGACGCGAGCGGCGGCGGTTGGCTGCGCGACGCCGTCAACGGCGTGCCCGGTCTGGCCGCCGCGATCCTCGCCAACGGCATCTCGATCCACCCGTACGGGGCGGTGGGCGAAAACGACCGCGATGACTTTGGCGTCGCGTCCGCGGCCGCGGACGAAGCGGTGGCCAAGGCGGTGCTCGGCTCGATTCCGCCGTTCTATGTCACCGAGATCGGCTACGACCTGAGTCGCTGCGGCGCCGGACTAGGCGCCTGCTCCAAGCGCGAACAGGCGAGCAGGCTGCAGACCGCCTACAGCGAGCTGCTCGCCGACCCGCACGTGAAGGGCATCTGGTGGTACCAGTCCCACGACGACGGCACGGGCCGCTTCGGCTTCATGAACAACAACAACAAGCCGCGCCCATCGTTCACTGCGCTGTCGGCGATCGCCGTGGCCGCGGGGCAGTAGCGAGGGCGCCGCTCACTCCTCGCGGGTTCTCGAGCGGCAGGCCGTGGCCGCCGGCGACGACGATCAACTCGGCCTCGCCCAGCCGCTCGACCATGCGCCGGCCGAGCGTCACATACCCGGCGTCGCGCTCGCCAACGAGCACCGTGACCGGCATCGCGAGCTCGCCCAGCCGGTCCCACAGCGGCTGCATCTCGCCCGCGCCGATGCCGCGCAGCACGGCGGCGAGCGCGTCGGGGCGGTTGCGACGCTGGTCCTCCCGCGCCAGCGCGCCGGCCTCGGGCGGCTCCTGCGCGAACAGCGGCTGCGTGCGCCAGCGCTCGACGAACTCCTCGAACGGCGCCGATTCCAGCTGCTCGGCGAGCACGCGATCGGCCTGCCGGCGCCGTTCGCGCTCGGACGCGTCGCAGATGCCCGCGCTGGCGGAGACGAGCACCAGGCGCGCCACCCGCTCGGGCGCCGCCAGCGCTACATGCAGCGCCACGCGCCCGCCCAGCGAGTAGCCGCACAGCGTGAAGCGCTCGGGGCTGTGCGCGAGCACGTGCGCGACGCAACCCGCGAACGTGATCGGGCGGTGCGCGTCGGCCTGCTCACCGTGCCCGGGCAGGTCGAGCGCCAGCGGCCGGTAGCGTTCCTGCTCGAGCGTCGCGACCACGCCGTCCCACGCGCGGCGCGTGCCGCTGAATCCGTGCAGCAGAACGACGCTCTCAGGCATCTGAGGATCCTATGACCCCCACCACCGACATGTACACGCTGCTGCGGGCGTTCGTTGACGAGCTCGCGCGCTGCGGCATGCGCGCGGCGTGCACCTCGCCCGGTTCGCGCAGCGCGCCGCTCGTGCTGTCGCTCGCGCGCGAGCCGCGCGTGCGCTGCTTCTCACACGTGGATGAGCGCTGTGCGGGCTTCTTCGCGCTCGGCCTGGCCAAGGCCTCGGGACTGCCGGTGGCCGTCGCCTGCACGTCGGGCACGGCCGCAGCCGAGCTGCTGGCGGCCGCCGTCGAGGCGCGCGAGGCGCGCGTGCCGCTGCTGCTGCTGACCGCCGACCGCCCCGCCGAGCTGCGCGAGAACGGCGCCGGGCAGGCGATCGACCAGCTGAAGCTGTTCGGCGGCGCAGCCAAGTGGTTCTTCGAGGTCGGCGTGCACGACGCGGGTATGCAGCAGCTGCGCTGGATGCGCACGCTCGCGTGTCGCGCGTACTGGACCGCGCTCGAGGGCAGCCCCGGCGCGGTGCACCTGAACTTCCCTCTGCGCGAGCCGCTGGTGAGCGAGGAGCCGCTGCCCGAGGATGCCAGCGGTCGGACCGACGGCGCACCGTACGTGCGCCGGGCGCCCGTCCCGCGGTGGGTGTCAGTCCAGCGGTCTGAGGACGGTGACGCGGCGGCGCAGGCCGACATCGCGGTCAGCTCGGATGAGGCGTACCTGCGCGAGCTCGTGGCAGGCGCGCGCCGCGGTGTGCTGATCGCCGGGCGCGAGGAGCGTCAGACGGGTCTCGGAGCAGCCGCGGCGGCATTCGCCGGCGCGGCTGGCTGGCCGCTGCTGGCCGATCCGATGTCGGGCGCGCGTCGGGGAGAAGCCGCGGTCGCTCACTACGACGCGCTGCTGCGCGCCGAGGCATTCGCGGGCTCGCTGGAGCCCGATCTCGTGCTGCGGGTCGGCGATCTGCCGGTCTCGAAGCCGCTGCGCAGCTGGCTCGCGGGGCTCGGCGACGTGCGCCAGGTCGCGCTCGACCCGGAGGGCGCTTGGCAGGATCCGGATTCGGTGGTGGCGGACTCGCTCGCGCTGGAGCCGGCGACGGCGCTCGCGCAACTGAGCGCGTGGCTCGCCAGTGAGGACGGGCAACGCGCACGCCCCGATCGGGACTGGCTGGCGAGCTGGCGCAGCGCGGACGAGCGCGCCGCGGAGGCGATCGCCGGGGTGCTCGGCGGCGGTGAGCTATCCGAGCCGGCGGTGGCGGCCGAGCTGGGCGTGCTGCTGCCGGCGAGCGCGACGCTGTTCGTCGCCTCCTCGATGCCGGTGCGCGACGTCGAGACGTTCTGGCCGGTGCGCTCCGATCCGCCGCGCGTGCTGTGCAACCGCGGCGCCAACGGCATCGACGGCACCGTCTCATCGGCCTTCGGCGCGGCCGCGCACGGCCCCGGCCCGGTGGTGCTGCTGATCGGCGACGTCGCGCTCGCCTACGACATCGGCGGCCTGCTCGCCGCGACGCGGCTCGGGCTGAAGCTCACGATCGTGCTGCTCGACAACGGCGGCGGTGGCATCTTCGACTTCCTCGCGGTCTCCGGCGCGAGCATCGCACGCGCGCCCGCGGCAAACGACGACCCAGAGCGACCCGATGAGGTGGGCAGCGACGAGGACATCTACACGCGCCACATCGCCACCCCCACCGGCCTCGACTTCGCCAAGGCGGCTGCGCTGTATGGGCTGGCGCACCAACGCGTCGCGTCAACGTCCGAGCTGCGTGCGGCGCTGGAGCACGCGCTCTCACCGAAGGCCGGCTCGACGATCGTGCACGTGCAGACCGAGCGCGCGCGCAACGTTGAACTGCACCGCCGTGTATGGGGCGCCGTGTATGGGGCTATTTCGGCACGAGCGTGAGGCCGCGCTGAGCGAAGTGACGGTCGAAGGCGAATGCCTCCGCGGTGCCTTCACGTTGCATCAGCGCAAACGACGTGGCGTCCACGTAACTCCAATGCTTGTCGTCGTGAGAGTCGAGGATTGACCATGCCTCATCCTCGAGCGCCTCGTCGACGCGAATCAGCTCGATGGCCCGTCCGGCGCGAAACCGCCTGCCCCACTCGATCGCCTCCTCCCTACCCACTCTGATCAGCAGCGCCCCGTACGTCTCTGCGAATACATAGTTCGATGTGAACAGCGGCGTGCGCTCGCCCACGAGCGCTGACAACGCCTCCCGGGCGGCGTCGTGCTCACGCTCAGATCGATTGCGCAGCGCCACGAACGCGCCCGTGTCGACGAAGATCCGCCTCAACCGTAGAGGTCCTGATCCAGCGTCTCGACCGTCGACTCGCCCGCCACGCGCCGCTCAGCGAGGCTCAGCCCGCCAGCAGCGGCAACAGCGCCTGCAGCTTGATCTCGGTCTCGGCCAGCTCGCTCGCCGGCTCGGAGCCGCGCACGATGCCGTTGCCGGCGTAGCAGCGGGCGACGTTGTCGTGCAGCAGCGCGCAGCGCAGCGCGACGCAGAATTCGCCGTCGCCGGTCGCGTCGGTCCAGCCGACGGGGCCGGTGTACCAGCCGCGGTCGAGGCCCTCGAGCGCGGGGATCAGCGGCGCGGCGCGCGCCAGCGGCTCGCCGCCGACGGCGGGCGTCGGGTGCATCAGCTCGGCCAGCTCCAGCGCCTCCACCGGCGCCGCCAGCTGCGCACGGATCGGCGTGGCGAGGTGCTGGATGTTGGCGATCCTGACGAGCTCGGGCTCGGGCGCGGCGGTGACCCAGATCGAGTGCGGGCGCAGCGTGCGCTCGATCCGCCGCGCGACGATCGCGTGCTCCTCGCGGTAGCTCTCGTCGCGCAGCAGCTGCTCGCCGAGATGCGCGTCGACCGCGGGATCGGCGCTGCGACGCGTGGAGCCGGCGAGCGCGAGCGTGCTCACGCGGTGGCCCTCGCGGCGTACCAGCAACTCCGGGCTCGCGGCGATCAGCGTGCGCTCGCCACGCCCGACGCAGAACACGAAGCACGACGGGAACTCCTCGCGCAGCACGCCGAACACGGCCGCCGGGTCATACGCGCGCGGCGCGTGCACCTGCACCTCGCGCGCAAGCACGATCTTCTGAAACTCCCCTGCGCCGATCATCTGCGTTGCGCGCGCGACGGCCTGTTCGTAGTGCTCGGGCGGCATCGCGCTGACGACCTGGAAGCGCCCCGTCGGCGCGGGGTCGAGCAGCGGCAGCGGGCCATCGCGCAGCTCCGTCACGCGTCGCTCCAGCCGCGCGAGCAACTCCTCCGGCACGTCATCCGGGCACGCCAGCGCGGTCAGCGTCAGGCGCACCTTCGTCTCACCGCCGCGTTGACTGCGCGCGAGCGCGACCTCGGGCACCGTCAGCGACGCCGGCTCAAAGCCGCGCCAATGCGGCGCCGCGCCGCCGTTCGGCGCGAACGCGAAGCCGCCGACGGCGACCGGACCGGCGCCCGCGGGGTCATCTGCGGGATCGGCCACAGCAGCAGCCGACAGCGCCCGCCAGCGGTCTGCGACCGTCGCAAAGCGCGCCGTACCCGATGCCTGCAGGCTCGTGGCCTCGCCCAGCGCCGCCAGCGCCACACGACCCCTGTCGGGCTGCTCGAACACGAACCAGCGCTCGCCGGGCCGGCGCGAGGCGCAAACCACTGCCGAGGGGTCGACGTCGCCGGCGAGCGGCAGCGAGATGCTCGCCAGCGCCTCGCGGCCGCTGCGGCGCGCGCGCCGGACCGCGAGGGCCAGCCGCGCGGCCAGCCGCTCGCGATCCTGAGCGCTCAACGCAAAACTGTGGTGGCCGGCGCCGGCGGGGCTGTTTGTGGGACCGGCGAGAGTGCCTCCCATCAAATCGTCGTTCCGGCGCACGCGCGCTCGAGCGGGCACTACGTCTCGGTGCGGCCTCGCGAGATCGCGATCTCGCCCGTCCGCATCATCTCGATCAGGCCGAACGGGCGGACCATCGTCTCGAACGCCTCGATCTTGTCCGTCGTGCCGGTCACCTCGATGATGATCGCGCGCTTGGTCACGTCGACGACCTTGCCGCGAAAGATCTCCGCGATCTGCATCAGCTCGCCACGCTGCACGCCGTCGGCGGAGACCTTGAACAGCGCCAGCTCGCGCGCGACCGTGTCGGCCGGCTCGAGGTCGCGGATCTTGAGCACGTTGATCAGCTTGTGCAGCTGCTTGGTCACCTGGTCGATCGGGTGCAGCGCGCCGTCGACCGTCAGCGTCACGCGCGAGATCTGGCTGTCCTCGGTCGGGCCGACGGTCAGCGTGTCGATGTTGAAGCCGCGCCTGGCGAACAGGCCGGCGATGCGCGTCAGCACACCGGACTTGTTTTCGACGAGGATCGACAGCACGTGCTTGCGGCCCGTGCGCATGTTCGTCGACGCTTCCAGCTCCTCGAGGCTGAGCGGCTCCTTGGTTCCTGGTTCTCCCATGACGGTCCCCATCACCCCACCATCTCGCGGGCGGCCATCCCGGCGGGGATCATCGGGTAGGTGTTCTCCTCGCGCGTGACGCGCACGTCGACGAGCACCGGGCCCTCGACCGCGATCGCGCGCTTGATGTCATCGACGAGCGTGTGCTTGTCGGTGAAGCGCATGCCCGTCACGCCGTAGGCCTCCGCGAGCTTCACGAAGTCGGGGAACTCGCCCATGTCGACGTGGCTGTATTTGCCGTCCCAGAACAGCTCCTGCCACTGGCGCACCATCCCGAGGTAGCCGTTGTTCATGATGAACACCTTGATCGGTATGTCGTTCTGCGCGCACGTCGCAAGCTCCTGCGCGTTCATCTGCACCGAGCCGTCGCCAGCCACGCAGCACACCAGCCGATCGGGCGCGCCCACGGCCGCGCCCATCGCCGCCGGCAGGCCAAACCCCATCGTGCCCAGGCCGCCCGAGTTGATCCAGCGGCGCGGCTCGGGGAAGTCGTACAGCTGCGCCGTCCACATCTGGTGCTGGCCGACGTCGCTCGTGACGATCGCCTGTCCGCCGGTCGCCTCCCATAGCGCGCGGATCATGTACTGCGGCTTGATCTCGGCGTCGGTGGTGTCCTCGTAGGCGAGCGGGTACTTGGCTTTCCAGCCGTCGATCCTGCTCCACCACGCGTCCAGGCGCGTGGGGTCGGCGCCGATCGCGCGGTACTCGATCACCAGCTTCGCGAGCACGTTCTTGGCGTCGCCCACGATCGGGATGTGCGCGGGCACGTTCTTGGAGATCTCCGCCGGGTCGACGTCGATGTGGATGAACTTCGCGCGCGGCGCGAACTCGGACAGCTTGCCCGTGATGCGGTCGTCGAAGCGCGCGCCCACCGCGCAGATCAGGTCGGCCTCGTCCATCGCGTAGTTGGCCGCGCGCGTGCCGTGCATCCCCAGCATCCCCAGCCACTGCTGGTCCGGCGCCGGGAACGCGCCGAGCCCCATCAGCGTGCACGTCACCGGGAAGCGATCGCTGCGCGCGAACTCGCGCAGCTCCTCGGACGCGTTCGCGTTGACGACGCCGCCGCCCGCGTAGATCACCGGGCGCTGCGCCGCCGCCAGCGCCTTCGCCGCCTGGCGGATCTGCTTCTGGTTGCCCTCGACCTTCGGCTGGTAGCCGGGCAGGCGCAGGTCGGTGACGGGCTCGTAGTCGATCTCCGCTCGCGAGATGTCCATCGGTATGTCCACGAGCACGGGGCCCGGACGGCCGCTGCGGGCGATGTGGAACGCCTCGTGGATCGCCCGCGGCAGCTCCTGCGGGTCCTGGACCATCACCGAGTGCTTGACCACCGGCATCGTGATGCCGATCGTGTCGGCCTCCTGGAAGCCGTCCGTGCCGAGCAGCTCGGTGCGCACCTGCCCGGTGATGAACACGCACGGCACCGAGTCCATCATCGCGTCGCAGATCGGCGTGATCAGGTTGGTAGCGCCCGGGCCGCTGGTCGCGAACGCGACGCCCACCTTGCCGGTGGCCTTCGCGTAGCCCTCGGCCGCGTGCCCGCCGCCGGCCTCGTGCCTGACGAGGATGTGGCGGATGCCACCGTTGACGAACGCGTCGTACGTCGGCAGGTTGGCGCCGCCGGGGAGGCCAAAGACGACGTCCACGCCCTCCGCCTTCAGACATTCCATCAACGCATCAACCGCGCGCATCGCCGACCTCCCTTCCTTTTCGATTAGGGGAACCAGGGAAAAGCCAGTGTACCAGCGGGTTTACACCCTGATTTACAAGCTCCTCCAAGCTTTTCGCAGGAGCGTCAGCTCAGGAGGAGCCGATGGCGACGCCGATCGCCAAGACAATGGCGCCGCCGACGGTCACGACCAGCAGCGACGAGCGCAGCGAGACTTCCAGGAAGCGGTTGCGCACCCAGGCGATCGCGAACAGCTCAAACGCGACCACGCAACCCGCCACGAGCAGCGCTTTGTTGACGTTGGAGATCAGGAACGGCAGCGTGTGGAAGATGCCGCCGAGCGTCGTCATGCCGCCGGTGATGGCGCCGCGCACGATCGCCGAGCCACGGCCCGTCTGCTCGCCCGTGTCCGACAGCGCCTCCGACCAGCCCATGCTCACACCCGCGCCAAGCGCCGTCGAGAAGCCCACAAGCAGCGCCGTGTGCGAGCTCGACGCGATCGCCGCCGCAAAGATCGGCGCCAGCGAGGAAACGGTGCCGTCGATCATCCCCACCAGCGCCGGCTGCACCACGCGCAGCACGAAGTCGCGCTCGTCGGCAAAGCCCGCGCGGTGAATCCACCGCGCCAGCGTCGTCTCCCCGGGCGGCGGCGCCGTCTTGACGTTCGTGCTCATCGCTGCTGACAGCGTATGCGACCAAGCGGATTAGGCTGGCCGAATCCGGCTTAGGGCAGCCTACTGCTCCGACGGCACGCGGACCCAGGACTCGGGCGCGATCGCTACGTCGGGAAACTCGAGCTCGGCCCCGCAGCGCGTGCACAGCGCGTCATAGATCTTGGTGACGCGCCCGCACTCAGGGCACTGGCGACGCAGCTCGTCGCGCTCGACGCGGTAGGCGATCGCGGCGAACAGGCCGAGGAACGGGACTGCCCCTGAGATCAGGAACCACAGGAAGAACGAGCTGCCCTTGAGCTTTCCGATGATCCCGCCGGACAGGCCGAAGCCGACGGCGATGATCACGTATGCCATCGCGGCGGCCTCAGAACAGGACGCGCAGCGCCCAGATGATCGCGACGATCGCGAGGATCACGGCCACCGTCCCGGCGATCGCGACGGCGATGCCGATCACGATCTTGAGCAGCACATACCCGGCTATCAGAACGACGAGACCGGCGAGAACCGTCTTGCCGATCGAGCGCGAACTGGACGTTGACTCGTTCATGAGGATCTGCTCAATGGTAGCGCGGCCGGACAGGAACTCCTACCCCTGCCCGGCCGCGCCGCCAAGGCGCCGGCCGAGGGAAGCCGGCGCTGGTCGCTGCGGAGGGATCACTACATGCGACCCAGCCGACCGAGCTCGCGAGCGATCCTTGCTGTCGCAAGATCGACGTTGCTGATACCCGCGCGTCGGCGCCCCGCACCCTGCCCCACACTCGTGAGCTGGTAGCGGCGCACACGCGGGCCACTCTTCGGAGCATCCACCGACTCCTCGGGCAACAGAATGAACCGCCGAGGAGATGAAACGCTTGAGTTTGTTGCCGAACGGTTCATGCTCAGCATATTGGCGCGACGGGCGCTGATTGCCTTTGGCCCGAAGTCCAAAATGTGGTTGGCGGGGGTCTTCTAAGTGATAGACGACGGCAGCGTCCTGTCAAACCATGGTTATACGGCGAACGTCGCCGCGGAACTACCCCACGAAGAACAGCCGTCCCACCATGGTTATACGGCGGACGTCGCGAACCGCTCCACGAACAACCGTCCCTACCATGGTTATACTGCGGACGTCGCCGCGAACCACTCCACGACGAACAACCGTCCCACCATGGTTATACGGGCGACGACGCGCAAGGCGACACGCGTGCCGACATGCTCACACGCCGAGCTGCTCGTGCACGAGCCGCGCGACCTCGGTGCCGTCGGCGCGGCCCTTGGTCTCGCGCATGACGTGCCCGACGATCGGGCCGATCGCCTTGGCGTTGCCTTCGCGCACGCGGGCGGCGGCGTCGGCGTTGGCGTCAAGGGCGGCGGCGACGATTGCAGCGAGCTCGTCGCTGTCGTCCATCGCTGCGAGACCCTCGGCCTCGATGATGGCGCGCGGGTCGCCGCCGTCGACGATCAGCTTGTCGAGCACCTGGCGAGCTGCGCCGACGCTGACTCGCTTGGAGGAGACGAGCGCAACGAGCTGGGCGAGCGCCTGCGGGGTCACGCGCGCCTCGACGGGTTCGACGCCGTCGTCGAGCCGGCCGGCGAGCTCGCCTGAGACCCAGTTGGCGAGCGTCTGTGGCGGCGGCGCGGGCTCGCCATCCTGGGAGAATGCGACGGCGGCGGCGAGCGCGGCCTCGAAGTAGTCGCCTAGCTCGCCGCGGAAGGCGAGCAGCTGCGCGCTGTCGGCAGTGAGCGCGAGCTCGCGCTGCAGGCGCTCGGCGCGCTCGGCGGGCAGCTCGGTCATGTCGGCGCGGGCGGCGTCGATCATCTGCTGGTCGATGGCGACGGGCAGCAGGTCGGGCTCGGGGAAGTAGCGGTAGTCGTGCGCCTCCTCCTTGGAGCGCAGCGAGGTGATGACGCCGGAGCCCGGGTCGAAGTGCAGCGTCTCCTGCACGACGTGCCCGCCTTCGTCGAGGATCTGCTGCTGGCGCGCGATCTCGGCCCTGATGCCGCGCTCGATGAAGCGGAAGGAGTTCATGTTCTTGAGCTCGGTCTTGACGCCGAGCTCGGTGCTGCCGGCGGGGCGCAGCGAGATGTTGGCGTCGCAGCGCAGCGAGCCCTCCTCCATGTTGACGTCTGAGACGCCGAGCTGGCGCAGCGTCGAGCGCAGCAGCTTGAGCCACTCGCTGGCCTGCTCGGCGGAGCGCACGTCGGGCTCGGTGACGATCTCGGCGAGCGGCGTGCCGCCGCGGTTGAAGTCGACGATGCTGGCGTCGGAGCCGTGGATGCGCCCGCTGGCGCCGACGTGGATCAGCTTGGCGGCATCCTCCTCGAGGTGCACGCGGTGGATGCGCACCTCCCCCAGCCGACCGCCGCGGCACAGCGGCTCGTCGTACTGGGAGATCTGGTAGCCCTTGGGCAGGTCGGGATAGAAGTAGTTCTTGCGGTGAAAGATCGAGCGCGGCGCGAGCTCGCAGCCGAGTGCGAGGCCGATCATGAGGCCGAGGTGTACGGCGCGCGCGTTGGCCACGGGCAGGCTGCCCGGTAGTCCCAGGCACACGGGACACGTGCGCGTGTTGGGGGGCTCGCCGAAGGACAGCTCACAGCCGCAGAACATCTTGGTGGCGGTCGCGAGCTGCACGTGGATCTCGAGACCGATGACCGGCTCGAAGCGATCGTCTTTGAGGGAGCCGCCTGCCGGCGGCTGGGGCGGCGTTCGCAGTGGCTCAGACACGAGCTGCCGTCCCGTCGAAGCCGAGGCTCTGCTCGAGCGCGTAGGCGGCGTCGAGCACGCGGTTCTCGCTGAACGCGGGGCCGGCGATCTGCAGCCCGACGGGCAGCCCGGCGGCCAGACCGCAGGGGATCGAGATGGCGGGCAGGCCGGCGAGCGACATCGGCACGGTGCAGAAGTCGTTGAGGTACATGGCGAGCGGGTCGGCGGTCTTCTCGCCGAGCTTGAAGGCGACCGTCGGGGAGGTCGGCGTGACGATCAGATCGACGTGCTCGAACGCGCTCCGGAAGTCCTCGGCGATCTTCGTGCGCACGCGCTGCGCGCGGCCGTAGTAGGCGTCGTAGTAGCCGGAGGACAGCGCGTAGGTGCCGAGCATGATGCGGCGCTTGACCTCCGCGCCGAAGCCGTCGTGGCGGGTGCGCGTGTACATGTCGAGCAGGTCGTCTGCATCGTCGGCGCGCAGGCCGTAGCGCACGCCGTCGAAGCGCGCGAGGTTGGAGGACGCCTCGGCGGGCGCGATCACGTAGTAGGCGGACAGCGCGTGCGGCGCGTGCGCCAAGCGCACCTCGCTGATCTGCGCGCCGAGCTGCTCGGCCTGCGCGAGCGCCGCGCGGAAGGCGTCGAGCACGCCCGCTTCGATGCCCTCGCCGGTGAGCTCCTCGGGCACGCCCAGGCGCACGCCGTCGAGGCGCTCGGCGCTGGGCAGCTCGATCGCGTGCGGAAAGCTCAGCGAGGTGGCGTCGCACGGGTCGTGCCCGACCATGTGGCTGAGCAGCAGCGCCGCGTCACGGACGTCGCGCGTCAGCGGCCCGGCCTGGTCGAGCGAGGAGGCGAACGCGATCATGCCGTAGCGCGATACCGATCCGTACGTCGGTTTCATGCCGACGATCCCGCACAGCGCGGCCGGCTGGCGGATCGAGCCGCCGGTATCGGTGCCGAGCGCCCACGGCGCGAGCCCGGCGGCGACCGCGGCGGCGCTGCCACCGGAGGAGCCGCCGGGGACGCGCTCGCGATCCCACGGGTTGCGCACGACGCCGAACGCGGAGTTCTCGTTGGAGGAGCCCATCGCGAACTCGTCCTGGTTGGTCTTCGCCAGCAGGCTCGCACCTGCATCCTGCAGGCGGCGCACGACGCTGGCCGTGTACGGCGGCTCGTAGCCCTCGAGGATCCGCGACGCCGACTGGCTGGGCACGCCCTCGGTGCAGAACAGGTCCTTGACCGCCAGCGGCACGCCGCCGAGCGGCGCCGGCGCGCCATCGAGCCGCTCCGCGACCGGCGTCTCGGCGGCCACCCACGTGAAGCAGTTCAGCCCGTCCTCGCCGGCGGCGCGATCGGCTGCGGCGCGCGAACGGTAGGCGTCGAACAGCTCGTCCGCCGCCAGCGACCCCGCGGCGATCGCGTCAGCCGCCTGCGCGGCCGACAGCTCGAGCACGTCGGCGGCGCTCATGCCTGCGGGCTCGGGACCAGGAAGCCGTCGTCGCTGACGGCTGGCGCCTGCGCGAGCGCGAGCTCGCGCGGCAGGCACGGGCGCGGCTCGTCCGGGCGCAGCGCTGGGTGGGTGGGCATCTCATCACCGATCACGTGCGAGGTCGGCGCGACGTGATCGAGCTCGAGCTCGCCGATCCGCGCGACGTGGTCGAGCACCGCGGAGAGCTCGCGCGCCATCGGCTCGATCTCCTCCTCGGACAGGGCCAGCCGCGCCAGCCGCGCGACGTGCAGGACTTCGTCACGGTCGATCACAGTGGCCGCATTCTACGGGCTGCGCCCCGCCCGCCCGCGACGGCGACGCGGCTCGGGCGGGCACTGCGTCACGTCGGCAGGGCGGGCGTGGCTGTTTGCCGGCGCTCAGGCGGGCGTGGCGTCAGGCGGCTCGGGCGCGGGCGCAGCGGCCGGAGGTGGGAGCGGCGGCGCGACCGGCTCGGCTGTAGTGGTTGTGATCGGCGCGGTCGTCGCGGCGGCGTCGCCGGGTGTGCCGGTCGCGCTGGACGAGCCCTCGCCGCTGACGGCGGCGCTGAGGCCACCGAGCGCGCCGCTGGCCTGCTCGCGAACATCCGCCAGCGAGGTGCCTTCGTCCTGCATCCCCAGGTAGCCGCCGTAGGTGACGATCGCGGACGCGATCAGACCCAGCCAGATGCCGATCTTGATGCCGACTGAGGCATGGAAGCTGCCGATGTTTGCGCTGGCGGTGGGGTGATGAACGATGCGGTAGAGGATCGTCAGCGTCGAGAGCGCGCCGAGGCCCGCCACGAGCACGCCGGGCTGTACGGGGCTCTTGAGCTCGAACACACCGGCCTTGATCGCGACGGCTCCGAGCGCGGCGATGATCGTGATCAGCCAGATCCAGCGGCTGTTGGAGAAGGCGTGCCAGCCGTCGATGCTGTAGCTGCTGCTGATGTTCACCCCGGCGATCGTGGGTGCGTTGGAGCTGTACCCGTACCACTTGAAGAAGAACAGGAAGATGAACAGAGCGATCGCGCCGATGCCGATGATGCGATCGGAGCGGCGTAGCCGGCTGATGTCGAAGCCCATGTGCGGAGTCCCCCTGAGTCGTGGTGAATGCAGCCCGTCCTCGCCCTGCCGTAGGCGGCCGGGGTTTGCATCCGATAGCACAAGGGTTCCTCGCCTTTGCCGTCAGTCCTGCACGGATATTCCGCTACGGCTGGGGCGGCTACGGGCGCGGACGCGGCTCTGGCCGCGCGGGCGTGTACATCGAGGGGCGTTCGTCGCGCAGCACCTGCCAGGCGCCGGCGAGGATCGCGGCCGCGCCTGCCAGCGCGAGCCAGGCGCCGATGCAGACCATGGTGGCGCCGTCGGGGCGCTCGAACACGCGCACGAGTGCGGCGATCAGCCCGATCAGCCCGAGCAGCACGCACCACACGGCGGTGGACACGGGCAGCGCTGGGCTGCGCTCGGTAAGCGCGGCGAGCACCATCGCGAGCGCCGCGCACACGGCCGCCAGCTCGAGCGCCACGGCCGGGCCGAAAGTGTTCCACGCGTCGAGGCTGCCGGCGGCGCCTTCGTAGGAGCGCACGAACAGCGACACGATCAGGCAGATCGCGCCGGCGAGGCCAAGCAGCTCCCCCAGGCGAAGTCGCTTGAGGCTCATCCACATCCCCCTCGCACGCGTGTCATGCCATGTCCCCGTCGACTTCCGCAAGCAGTGTCTCGAGCTCGGCATGGTAGCGAGCCGCCTGCAGCGTGTTGCGCAGCAGCAGCGCGATCGTCATCGGGCCGACGCCGCCGGGCACCGGGGTGATCGCGGAGGCGACCTCGACGGCCGCGGCGAAGTCGACGTCGCCGACTAGCCCGCTCTTGTTGCCGGCCTCCTCGGGCGTCAGGCGGTTCATGCCGACGTCGATCACGACCGCGCCCGGACGCACGAAGTCTCGCTTGACCATCCGCGCGCGCCCGACGGCGACGATCAGCAGCTCCGCGCGCGCACACACCTCGCGCAGGTCGCGCGTGCGCGAGTGACAGATGGTCACGGTGGCGTTGCGCTCGAGCAGCAGCTGCGCCATCGGCTTGCCGAACAGGTTCGAGCGCCCGACGACGACCGCCTCGGCGCCTTCCAGCTCGACGCCCGTGTCAGCCAGCAGCTCCATCACCCCCAGCGGCGTCGCCGGGCGCAGCCCGGGACGCCCGAGCGACAGCAGCCCTGCGTTGACGGGGGTCAGGCCGTCGACGTCCTTGTCGGGGCTGATCAGCCCTGTCAGCGCCGGACCGTTGAGATGCTCGGGCACCGGCAGCTGCAGCAGCATGCCGCTGACCGCGCGGTCGTCGTTCAGGCGCTCGAGCTCCTCGGCGACCTGCTCGAACGACGCGTCCGCCGGCAGCCGGCGGTCGAACGGCACCATGCCAACTTCCTTGCACGCGCGCTGCTTGCCGCCGACATACACCGCCGAGGCTGGATCGTCGCCGACGAGCACCGTCGCGAGCCCGGGCGCTCGACCGGCGGTCTGCGTGAAGCTGTCGACCTCGCGCGCCACGTCGGCGCGCACGCGCGCCGCGATCGCTTTCCCATCGATGATCGTGGCGCTCATGCTCAGATGCTATGCGTTTACAGCCGGCAGGGAACCATCCACCTCAGCGCCTGCTGACGGGGGCGTACTCGGCCATCAGCTTGCGCTCCGAGCCATCGTCGGCGAAGCGCACGACGATCACCCCGCCGGGCTCCATCCCGATCACGACGCCGTCGCCGAATGCCGCGTGCACGACGTCCTCGCCGAGGCGGAACTGGCTGTCAACCGACACTGCCTCGCGCGCCTGTGTCACCGCTGCGCGATCGGTGCTCGTCGGCCCGGCCCAGCTGCCCTGCCCCGAGCCGCGGCGCGCGGTGACCGCTGGCGCGCCCCTCGCGCCGGACCATCCACCCCCTGTGCCCGCCCAGCCCGCGCCTGGGCGCATCGTCCCCGGAGGGGGAAACGCGCTCTGCAGGGGCTCCTCGAGCAGGTCGGCGGGGATCTCGTCGAGAAAGCGGCTGCGCATGCCGTTCCTCTGCGCGCCGAACACCGCGCGCCGGCGCGCGTGGGTGAGGTACAGCTGGCGCATCGCGCGCGTGATCCCCACGTAGAACAGGCGGCGCTCCTCCTCCAGGCCACCCTCGTCGATCGCGCGCGAGTGCGGGAAGACGCCGTCCTCGCAGCCGGCGATGAACACGATCGGGTACTCCAGGCCCTTGGCGTTGTGCAGCGTCATCAGCGTCACCAGGCCTTCGTCGCTGCGGCTGTCCGCGTCGGCCACTAGCGCGATCTCCTGCAGGTAGGTGGCGAGCGTGTCTTGACCGGCGCTGGCCTGCGCGTCGAACGTGCGCGCGCCCTCCACCAGCTGCTCGAGATTCTCGATGCGCCCCTGCGCCTCGATCGTCCGCTCGAGCACCAGCGCCTCGCTGTAGCCCGTCTGCGAGAGCACCGCCTCGAGCAAGTCGCCAACGGGCACGCCCTGCTCGGCGAGCTTGCGCAGCTCCCCCATCGTGTCCATGAACCGCCGCAGCGCCTTCACCGCGGCGGCAGCGAGGCCGGGGACCTGCTCGGGCTGCATCGCCGCATCCCAGACCGGAATGTCCAGCGAGCTCGAATAGGCGAGCACGCGCCCGAGCGAGGTCTGGCCGATACCCCTGCGCGGCGAGTTGACCACGCGCGCGAAGCTGACGACGTCGGCGGGGTTGGCGATCAGTGACAGGTAGGCGATCGCGTCCTTGATCTCGGCGCGTTCGAAGAACTTCGTGCCGCCGATCACCTGGTAGGCCATGTCTGCGCGCGTGAGCGTTTCCTCGAGCGCTCGCGACAGCGCGTTCGTGCGATACAGCACCGCGATCTCCGCGCGCGAGGCGCCGGCGTCGAGCAGGCGCTGGATCTCCCCCACGACGAACCGCGCCTCCGCGTACTCGTCGTCGAGCGTGCGCAGCTGGATCTGCTCGCCCTGCCCCAGTTCACTCCACAGCCGCTTGGCGATGCCGCCGCGGTTGTTCGCGATCACGGCGTTGGCGGCGCGCAGGATCGTCTCGGTCGAGCGGTAGTTCTGCTCGAGCTTGACCACGCGCGCGTCCGGGAAGTCTTCCGCGAAGTCGAGGATGTTCCTGATGTCGGCTTGCCTGAAGCTGTAGATCGACTGCGCATCGTCGCCGACGACAGCCAGGTTGCGGTGCCCGACCGGCCCGCTGTAGCTGGGGCGGTCCCCTGGCTGCTCGCCGCCGCGTTGCGGCGGCCGCCCGCCGCCGACGAGCAGCTGCAGCAGCCGGTACTGCGCGTGGTTGGTGTCCTGGTACTCGTCGACGAGCACGTGCCGGAACGCGGTGCGGTAGCGGTCGCGGACGTCCTCGAACAGCTCCAGCAGGTTGACGACCCGGAACAGCAGGTCGTCGAAGTCCATCGCGTTCATGCGCTGCAGGTCGCGCTCGTAGATGTCGTACACCTCGGCGATCATCTCCTCGAACGGCGAGCCCGCCGCCTGGCGGTAGGACTCCGCGTCGATCAGGCGGTTCTTCGCCGCGGAGATCTGATTGTGGATCGCCGCCGGCGTGTAGCGCTTGGGGTCCACGCCGACCGCATCCGCCGAGCGCTTGGTCAGGCGCCGCGCGTCCGCCTGGTCGTAGATCGTGAACTGGCGCGTGTAGCCCAAGCGGTCGGCCTCAGCGCGCAGGATGCGCGCACACGCCGAGTGGAAGGTCATCACCCACATACCGCGCGTGCTGCGGCCGAGCAGACGCTCGACGCGCTCGCGCATCTCGTTGGCGGCCTTGTTCGTGAACGTGATCGCCAGGATCTCTCCCGCCTGCGCCTGGTCGGTGTAGATCAGGAAGGCGATCCGGTGCGTGAGCACGCGCGTCTTGCCGCTGCCTGCGCCGGCGAGGATCAGCAGCGGCCCCTCACCGTGCGTGACGGCCTCGCGCTGGGGCTCGTTCAGGCCTTCCAGCAGCTCCTGGACGTGCGCCGCATGGGGGTTCTCGGACATCGAATGCCAGCATAGATGCGCGTGCGTACGGCACAGCGCGTCTCGCGCGCGGTGGGCGCGGCGCGCTGGCGAGCGCCTATCCCCCGGCCGGGTTGGGGCCGCGGACGGTGCGCAGCGGCCTGACCTCGGCGGCGGGCTCGGGCTCGGTGTCGGAGAGCTCCGCGATCATCCGTTCGAGCGTGACGATGCGACTGGAGAGCGCTTGGATCGCCTCGGCGATCGGGTCTGGCAGGTGGATCCAGTCGGCGTCGGGACCCTCGACGCGGCGCCCGTCCACGCGCACCGGATGGCCCGGGTTGCCGACGACCGTCGAATTGGCGGGCACGTCGGTGATGACCACGCTGTTGGCGCCGATCTTGGCGCCGTGGCCGATCGTGATCGGGCCGAGCAGCTTCGCTCCCGAGCCGATCGTGACATTGTCCTGCACCGTCGGATGGCGCTTACCCGTGGCGAAGCCCGTACCGCCGAGGGTGACTCCCTGGTACAGCGTCACGTCGTTGCCGATGTCCGCTGTCTCCCCGATCACCACGCCCGCGCCGTGATCGATGAACAGCCCCTGGCCGATGCGCGCGGCGGGGTGGATCTCGATGCCGGTGACCGCGCGCGTGAACATCGAGATCAACCGTGGCGCCACCGGCACGCCGGCGAGCTGCAGCGCATGCGCGACGCGGTAGGCCAACAGCGCGTGGATGCCCGGCCACGTGGCGAGGATCTCAGCCGGTGAGACTCCACGCGCGGCCGGGTCGCGGTCGCGCGCCGCGAGCACATCGCGACGGACCTCTTTGGCCACCGACGCCACCTTGCCGAAACCGGCCATGGCAACAGCGTAGCGGCGATCATGGCGATGTTTGAGCACGCAACCAGATCGCTCGCCAGCCCGCGACCCCGAGAGCGCCCCCTGGGGGCGCCCATAAAAACAAAAAAGGAGATCGTTACAGCTTGTAATGATTACAACCTGTAAGGATCCCGCGGCGGAACACTTCCCCCCACGAGACGCTCACGGCGCGAAGAAGGCTTGCGAGATGTAGCGCTCGCCGGAGTCGGGCATCATCACGACTATCCGCTTGCCCTTGGATTCCGGGCGCGCGGCTATCTGCAGGCCGGCCCACAGCGCCGCCCCGCAGGAGATGCCGGCCAGCAGCCCAGCGCGTTTGGCACAGGTCCAGGCGGTCTGGATCGCGTCGTCGTCGCTGACCGTTATGACCTCGTCGATCAGCTCGCGGTTGAGCACCGGCGGCACGAAGCCGGCGCCGATGCCCTGGATGCGGTGCGGTCCGGGGACGCCTCCGGATAGGACCGCGGAGCCGCGCGGCTCGACCGCCACCACGCGCAGCTCGGAGTTGGCGTGCTCGCGCAGGTACTCGCCGACGCCGGTGATCGTGCCCCCGGTGCCGACCCCGGCCACGAACACGTCGACGCGGCCCTCCAGCGCACGCTCGATCTCGGGTCCGGTCGTGCGGCGATGGGCCTCCGGGTTCGCGGGGTTGGAGAACTGGTCGGGCAGGAACACGCCCTCCTCGCGCGCCATCGCGCGTGCGGCGGCGACCGCCTCGCCCATGCCGCCCAGCGACTCGGTGATCTCCACGCGCGCGCCGTACAGGCGCAGCAGGCTCTCGCGCTCACGGCTCATCCCCTGCGGCAGCGTCAGCACCAGCTCGTAGCCCTTGGCCGCGCACACGAACGCCAGCGCGATCCCGGTGTTGCCGCTCGTAGCCTCGACGATCAACGTGCGGCCGGGCTCGATCCGGCCTTCGGACTCGGCGGCCTCGATCATCGCCACGCCGATGCGATCCTTGACGCTGCCGCCCGGGTTGAACGCCTCGAGCTTGGCGAACAGCTCTACGCCGTTGTCAGCTGCGGGCGTGCCCTCGAGCATGCGCGGGAGCCCGACCAACGGCGTGCCACCGACCAAATCGGCAATGTTGATCGGGATTCGCGACATGACCGCCACGACAATAGTGCAGCCGGCGCGGCGCCCGCCCTGCTGCGCCCGTCCCAGTGGGGTCATGGCGCCGCTCGGCGCGCCGTCAGGTCTTGTGCTTGGGCTTCGGGCGCTGCAGGGCCAGGCGCACGCTGGCGGTATGCGACACGATCGGGACCGGCGACTGCTTGACGAGCAGCAGGTTCCCCGTCAGCCGACCGGCACCGAGCTTCAGCAGCGAACGTCCGGTGGCGTTGAGCTTGACGCTCACCGACACGCGCTTACCCGAGGTGATCGAGAACACGGCGACGCCGATCGTCTTGAACTTGAAGCGCTTGTGTGCGAGCTTGATCTCGACCCTCAGCCTGAGCTTGCCGCTGCATTTGCCGGTGCCCGTCCCGAGCAGCCTGAACAGCGCGTGGTCGTTGGCCTGCACGGCGATCTTCCTGCTGATCAGCGACGCGCCGCACGCAGCGCTCGAGACCGGGCCCAGGGCCAGCACGGCCTCGGCTCCGAGCAGCGCTGTGCCGCCCGTGTTGGGCGCTTGTTTGAGTTGTTGTTCTTCTTCTTCTCGGGTCCCGTGCTTGTTGGATCCGCCTCCCGGTGGCATGTAGGTGAACTTGGGTCCCGCCGTGCTGGTTCCGACGGGGGTTTCGACGGAGATGACGACGCTGCCCGTGCCCGCAGGCGAGACGGCTTCGATCAGGTCTTCGTTCTTGACTGCGAAGCTGCTGGCCGCGTTGGCGCCAAACCGGACGGCGGTCGCGTCTGTCAGGTTTTCTCCTTCGATCTTGACGAGCGTCCCGCCGAGGGTGGTGCCCGACGATGGCGTGATTTTTTCGATCATGGGCGCATGGCCGAACACCCACGCGGCTCCGCTCTTGTCGTTTTCGGTGGGAGCGCCGACCAGCTCGGTTTCCCCGTTTGCCGACATCGCGACGCTGTAGCCAAAGCGGGCTCTGTGGAGCGGTTCGCGTCCCCGATCGAGTCGCTTCACCGGCGCGCTCCAGGTGGCCCCACTGCGCACGTAAAGCCATGCCGCCCCGCGCGTGTCGTCGGCATTTGGGGCACCGATGATCGCGCTGTTGCCGGCCGCGGAAAGCGCCACGCTGTAGCCGAGCTCTTCGTTGCCTGTGCCTCCCTCGGGGTCTCCTTCGAGCTTCGGGCCCTGTTCGCTCCATTCGTCTCCCGAGCGTGTGAAGACCCACGCGGCCCCGACGCCACCGTTGTAGTTGCTTGCGCCGACGAGCGCGGTGCTGCCGTCTTCGGACAGCGCGACGCTGTGGCCGAAGCGAGCTTCGCTGGCTTCTTTGCTGCTGGCGCCCGTGAGCTTCGGGCCCTGTTCGCGCCATTCGCTGCCCGTCCACCCGAACACCCACGCCGCGCCCGCGCGGTTGTTGTCGCTGGGAGCTCCGACCAGCGCGACTTCGCCGTTGCCTGAGAGCGCAACGCTGGTGCCGAGGCACCCCAGGCCCTGCTCACCGCTGCCCGCGAGCGGCGCGCTGACCGTCCAGTGCGAGCCGGAACCCGTGAACACCCATGCCCGACCCTGGCTCTTCAGCTCTCCGGGCGCCCCCACGAGCGCCGTCTCGCCATTGTCGGCCAGCGACACGCTGCGCCCGAAGTGGCCCAGCGGGGACGGTTCCGGGCTCTTGAGTTCGGTACTCGGCGTGAAGCTCGAGCCGTCCCGCGTGTAGACCAAAGCCGCTCCCTGGCCCGAGTTCGCGAGCGGTGCGCCGATCAGCGCCACTTCGCCGTTCGCCGACAGGGCGACGGCTCGTCCGAAGCGGCACTCTTCGCCTTCTTCTCCTCCCCCTGGTTCCGCGCATTCGTCCGTGCTTTCGAGTTCGGAGGATTCGAGCTTCTGCTGCTCTTCCCATTTCGTGCCCGAGCGCGTGAACACCCAGACGGCGCCGGCGAGCAGATCCCCGCCGGGCGCGCCCACGAGAGCGGTGCTCCCGTCCGCCGACAGCGCCACGCTCACGCCGACGGCTTCCCGTTCTTCCGGTCCTTCCCCGCCGGTGCCCGGCGCGGGCGAGAGCTTCGCTTCCGGATACGTGATCCCAGGGTCGATGCTCAGCGGGAAGCGCGCGTCCTGCGCGTCGACGCGCAACAGCAACTGCCGACCGTCGAGCGTGAGCCAGCTCGGCAGCGTGCGTCCGTTCGCGTCTCTCGCGCTCAATCCCTCGTAGTCGAGCACGCTGCCGCCGGCGCCGGTGAACTGGATGCGCTGCCCGCCGGGCGCGAGCGAAGCGCGTGAGTCGCCGGACAGCGAGATCGCGAGCGTCAGTGGTCCTGGCGCGCGATGCGCGGGCGCGTGTGCAAGCGTGAACCCCTGCTCCACCTCGAGCGGGCCGTTGATGTACCACTCGCTGACTCCCGCATGAGCGTATTCGACCCGGTTGGCCGCGGCATTCGGCGACACTGTGCGTAGCGCTTGCAGCGAGTCTCCGTAGCCGACGGCATGCAGGCTCAGACCCAGCTCCACGCCCCGCCGCTGAATCTGCACGCCGGAGCGCCCGACGCCAATGCTCATGTCTTGGGCCTGGTTGGCCGCGCGCAGTCCGCCGGGCGCTGCGGTGAAGTGGTAGGCGGGGTCTTCGGCGCCGATCTTCGCCGAGATCGACGCCCGCGCCGCCGGCGCGAGACGCGAGAGCCCGTTGGCGGAAGACGCCGCCGTGCGTGCGGAGGGCGCCACGGGGGAGGCGCCATCGACCGAGCGCAGACCCTGAGACAGAGCCGCGCCCAGCAAGAGGGACAGCAACGCCGCGAGCGCCAGCTCTCGCCACGGCAAGTGCTCCCGTGCGGCAAGCGCGATGCGTCCCGTCATCCCAAACCCCCTCGTGCTACCAGCAGGCTGGCAGTCGCTCCGAGCATACGCAACCCTCCATAGTCGCCAGTGACAGCGCGGCCCCTACGAACAGACCGGCCGTCCCATCTCCAGGATCTCCACGCTCACATTACCTTGACCAAGGCTACACACGCGCCACACAAAGTCAATGACTGAGCCAGATGTTGGCCAGCTGACCAGTCTTAGGGATAGAGGTTTGGGCACCTGTGGGTACCCTTGCAGCCTGAATCGGCGACGTTCTAGATGTGATACATGCTCGCGCCCGCGTCGCGCATCTCGCGCTCGAGCACATCGGCGATCGTCGTCTGCCCGAGGACCCTGCGGGCAGCCTCGGCGGCGTCCGCGAACACGCCCTCGGCGTCGCGGCCAAGCGGCCCGTCGAGCAGCTCGACAACCTCGAGCACGGTCACCGTGGCGGGCTCGCGCGCGAAGCGGTAGCCACCCTTGACGCCGCGCTGCGAGCTGATCACCCCGCCGCGGCGCAGAACCGCGAACAGCTGCTCGAGGAACTGCACCGGCACATCGCGCTTGCGCGCCAGCTCGCCGATCGGGACCGGCTCCGAGCCGCCACTGCGCGCGAGCTCGGCGAGCGCCAGCACTGCATACGGGGACTTGCTTGTGATCGAGAGCATCGCGCCCGATGCTACGCAATGGCCCGCTGAGACGGTCAGTGGGCAAGCGGATCAAGGACGCAATGAGCGAAGTGTGCTGGCCGAAACGGGGATGCGAGCGGAGCGAGTGTCTCCCGGCTTCGGTACACGAGCGATCGAGGACGCCGACCGATCAAAGATCGGCCAGCGCCGCCCAATGAGCGTCTCAGAGCCAGCCGCGCTCTGTGGCGATCAGCACCGCCTGCGCGCGGTCGACCGCGCCGAGCTTGCCGTAGATGTTGTGCAGGTGCGTGCGCACGGTGCTCGTCGAGAGCGTCAGCTCGTGGGCGATCTGCTTGTAGACCTTGCCCTCGGCCAGCCGCTGCAGCACGCCCAGCTCCCTGCCGGACAGCGGACACGGGTCGACGTGACGCTGACGCTGGCCGCTGGGGCTCGGCAGTTCGTACATCACGCGCCGGAGCTCGTCCGGGCCGAGTCCGACGGCGCGGGCGGTGTGGATCATCTCTGACGGCGATACGCGCGCGCCTTGCTCGTAGTGGGCGAGCATGTCAGCGAGGCGGATGAACGCGGCCTCGCCTTCGACATCGGGGTTGTGGTGGCGCTCGATCGGCGTCGCCAGCGAGGCGGGCAGGCCCCAGCGGCGGATCAGCACACCGCCCACGAGCGCGTGGTCGACGCCCAGCTCGCGGCGCTCCTGGTGGATGCGCTCCTCGGGCGTGCGCGCGCCGCGGTGCACCTGGGAGGGGTAGCCGGGATAGGCGTGCAGCAGCACCAGCTTGCCGACGTCGTGAAGCAGGCTTGTGACCGTCAGGCGGTCGCGGTTCTCATAGCCGACCTCGGTCGCGATGCGATCGGCGGCGTGCTGGGTGGCGAGCGCGTGCAGCCGGAAGCGCTCCGGCGCGGCGTCCCACACGCTGGCGCGCTCGAAGAAGTCGAACGTGCGCATGCGGTTGGCGACAGCCTGCACGGTGTGCGGGCTGAGCAGCTCGACGGCCGCGACCGCGGTGTCAACTCGCGCGCGACCCTCCTGGGCGCGGTTGGCGAGACGCAGGACGGCGATGATCAGGGCGACGTCGGACTCGACGGCTGACACCACGTCGGCGGTGGCGACATGGTCTTTGGAGACCACCGAGAGCAGACGGTCGCGTGACTCCGCCAGCGCGGGAAACGCCTCGAGCGCTTCGAAGGCCATCGTCAGCCGACGGCCGTGACCCTCGTTCTGGTGACGCTCTCCGGAGCTCGAGCCTGAGCTGGGCGCGGCCGTGCGACGCTGTGCCCGGACCGCGGGGGCCGGGTTGGGGTCGGTCAGCTTCTTGGCCGGCGACGATGTCGTCTTCGCAGCCCTCCGCGCGTTGGTGGCGGTCAGCGTTTTTGCTGCGGTCAGCTTCTTTGCTGCGGCAGTAGCCTGCATGCCTGTTTGACCCCTTCCTTGGGTTCGCCGATGCTGCCTGTCGGTATTCCGACGATGCCTTCCTATCGGCATCCACAGGCAAATGTTTAGTCGGATTTGCGCGCTGCGGGTGGTCTTGCGCGCGCAGCTGGGAGGCGGCCCGTTCTAAGCGGCGGCAAGCGCGCTGGCGATGCGACGCAGCGTCTCTTCGCGGCCGAGCAGGACGACGCTCTCGAAGATCCCCGGCGAGACGGTGCCGCCGGTGAGCGCCACGCGCAGCGGCTGATAGATCTCGCGCGGCTTCGCTGCGCGACGCTCGATCACGGCCGCGAGCGCCTGCTCGACCGAGGCCTGCTCGAAGCTCGCCGTCTGCGCGAGCGCGTCGCTGACCTCGGCGAGCGCGGCGCGGCCGTTCTCGTCCAGCCAGCGCTCCCGCGCCTTCGGGTCCTCCACGGGACCGTCGAGCAGCGAACCCGCCAGCGGCATGAAGTCGGCGAGCGTCTGGATCTTCTCCTGGCTGATGCGCGCGGCCTCCAGCAACCCCTCGCGCCCGGTGAACGCTTCCAACCGTCGCGCGAGCTCGGCGACCGGCAGTTTGCGGATGTACAGGCCGTTCAGCCAGCGCAGCTTGACCTCGTCGAAGCGGGCCGGGTTGCGACTGACGCGCTCGAGCGTGAAGCGCCCGATCAGTTCGTCCGTCGAGAGCACCGTGGCGTCGTCGCCGGCGCCCCAACCGAGCAGCGCCAGGTAGTTGCGGACGGCCTCCGGCAGGTAGCCCGCGTCGCGCAGCTCCTGCACGGAGGCGGCGCCGTGGCGCTTGGAGAGCTTCTTGCCGTCCGGTCCGTGTAGCAGCGGCAGGTGCGCGTACACCGGCACGGGCGTGCTTGGACCGAAGCCTGCCGCGCGTGCGGCCTCGAGCACGAGCAGCTGCTTGGGCGTGTTAGACAGATGGTCCTCACCGCGCACCACGTGCGTGATGCCGGCGTCGAGGTCGTCGATCGCGACGGCGAAGTTGTAGAGCACCGACCCGTCGGCGCGGGCGATCACCGGGTCGTCGAGATGGACGTGCTCGAAGCGCGTGTCGCCACGAATCACGTCGTGCACGATGGTCGCGCCCTCATCCGGCACACGCAGGCGCACGGCCCCGTCCTTCTGATCCCCCGCCTGCCCGTAGCCGCGGAACCCGCGGTCGGCGCCATACAGATCCTTGAAGGCGCGCACGTCGTCGGCGGTCGCGTGCGAGCGATACGCGTGACCAGACTCCAGCAGGGCCTGCAGCGCCTCGGCGTGGCGCGCCGAGCGCGCGGTCTGCAGGATCGGACCCTCATCCCAGTCGAGCTCCAGCCAGCGCAGCGCGTCGAGGATCTGCTCGATGTTCTCGGGCGTCGAGCGCTCGCGATCGGTGTCCTCGATGCGCAGCACCAGCTCGCCGCCGAAGTGGCGGGCGAGCAGCCAGTTGAACAGCGCCGTGCGGGCGCCGCCGATGTGCAGCGCCCCTGTGGGCGACGGCGCGAACCTGACTCTCATCTGATCCATAGGATCCGCGCATGCTAATCGGCGCGCACGTATCGCCCGCTGGCGGCCTGCCGAAGGCTGTCGACCGGGGCATCGAGCGGGGCTGTCGCGCGATCCAGATCTTCAACCAGTCGCCGCGCATGTGGCGGGCGACGGTCTATCGCGACGAGGACGTGGCGGCGTTTCGCGAGGCGATGGCCGCGAGCCCGATCGACGCCGTGCTGATCCACGCCGTGTACCTGCTCAACTGCGCCAGCGACGATCCCGACATCCGCGCGAAATCGCTGGCGTCTCTGACTCACTCGCTGCGGACAGGTCAGGCGATTGGCGCGAGCGGCGTGGTGCTGCATCCCGGCTCGGCCAAGACAGGCGACGTGGGCGAGGCGATCGCGCGCGCGGGTGCGACGATCCGCGAGGCGCTCGCCGACAGCGAGGGCTGCGAGCTGCACCTGGAGAACACCGCCGGCGCGGGCGGCACGCTGGGGCGCTCGATCGACGAGCTGGCAGCGTTGCTCGAGGCCGCCGGCGGCGGGCCTCGGCTGGGGGTGTGCCTGGACTCCTGCCACCTGTTCGCCTCCGGCTATGACATCCGCACGCCCAAGGGCATGGCGAGCGTGCTGCGCGAGTGCACGCGCAAGCTCGGTCGCGGCCGCGTCCGCTCGCTGCACCTCAACGACTCGCAGACGCCGCTCGGCTCCAACCGCGACCGCCACGCCAACATCGGCAAGGGCGAGCTCGGGGAGGACGGATGCGCCGCGTTCCTGTCGGCGCCGGCGCTGGCGGGGCTGGCGTGCGTGCTCGAGACCCCCGGCGAGAACCGCAGCGGCGCCCGCGCCGAGGAAATTGCCTTCGCGGTCGCGCTGCGCGAGCGTGGCATCGCGGCCCGCGCCTGAGACCGAGAGCGCAGCAGCTCAGGCGCTCGCGACCGAGGCGAGCGCGGCTCTCGGCGCGGCGCTCGTGCGTGTCAGCGCGTGCTCGAGCTCGGCGAGCAGCGTTGGGGTGTGGCGCACGCGGTAGTCCTTGCCGAGGCGCAAGCGGCGGCTGGCGCCGCTGCTCGTGCGCAGCTCGATCAGCACCTCCGCAGGACCCGGGAACTCCTCGAGCGTCTGCTTGAGGTCATCGAGCGCGCCGGGGTCAAGCTCGGACAGCTCGACCGTCAGGTGCACGGGCTGGGCCATCGCCGTGGCGTTCGCCGCGGCGGCGTCAGCCTGTGCGCGGGCGCGCTCGACCTCATCGGCGCTCGGCGCGAACGCTTCGACCGTCTGCACCACCAGGCAGGTCTTGCCCGCTTCCTTGTGGTCCACGCGCCCCTTCACGATCACGACCTCGTCGACCGCCAGCGCCGCCTCGTGCTCGGCCAGCGCCTTGCCGAACACGAGCATCTCAACCGCGCCCTCCAGGTCGTCGAGCGTCGCGAACATCATGTGATCGCCGTTGCGCGTGCGAATGCGCTTTGACTCGGTGATGATGCCTCCGACGGTCACCCAGTCCTTGTCACGACGGTCCTCGAGCGCGGAGATCGGGCAGTCGACGCGGGCGCGCAGCGCATCGCGCAGCGGCTTGAGCGGATGCGCGGAGACGAACAGGCCGATCGCTTCCTTCTCCGCCGCCAGCAGCTCGGCCTGCTCGAACTCCTCGGCGGGGATCGGCGGGTGCACCGGTTGCGCGAGCGCCGCCAGCGCGTCCGCCGAGGCCGAGCGCTCGCCGCCGGGCGCTTCTTCCTGCAGGTCGAAGATCGAGCCCTGGCCGATCTGCGCGTCCTGCTGGATCTGCTGGCCTTTGGCCTGCGCTTTCTCGAGCACCTCGAGCATCCCCTTGCGGGTCGCGCCGGTCGAGCCGAGGGCGCCGCACTTGACGAGCGCCTCGATCGCCTTCTTGTTGACCGTGCGACCGTCGACGCGCTCGCAGAAGTCCCAGATCGAGGTGAACTCGCGGGCGGGCGGGGATCCTTCGCGCGCCCGCTTGATCGCCTCGACAGCCTGGTAGCCGACGCCCTTGACGGCATCCAGGCCAAAGCGAATGCTGCCGGTCGCGCCCTTCTGAGTCGACGCGCCGACCGTGAACTCGTGGTCGGAGAGGTTGACGTCCGGCGGCAGGATCTCGATGCCCATCTCCTCGCAGCGGGCCACGAAGAACGGCACCTTGTCCTTCGTCGACATCACCGAGGAGATCAGCGCGGCCATGTACTCGGCGGTGTGATTGGCCTTCAGCCAGGCGGTGCGATACGCGATCAACCCGTAGCACGCGGCGTGGCTCTTGTTGAACGAGTAGTCGGCCGACTTTTCGTTGGTGTTCCATAGGAACTCGATCACCTCGGCGCTCGTGCCCGAGGCGCGGCAGCCGGCGACGAACTCGGGCTTCAGCGCCGCCATCGCCTGACGGTTCTTCTTGCCGATCGCCTTGCGCAGATCGTCGGCCTTCGCACCCGAGAAGCCGGCGAGCTCCTTGGAGATCTGCATCGCCTGCTCCTGGTAGAGGATCACCCCGTTGGAAGACTCGAGGATCGCACGCAGGCGCTCATCTGGATAGGAGATCGCCTGCGGGTTGCGCTTGCCCTTGGCGTACACCGGGATCTGATCCATCGCGCCGGGGCGGTAGAGCGCGTTGAGCGCGACGAGGTCGTTGAACTCGTCGGGGCGCACCTTCTTCAGCGCCTCGCGCATGCCCTCGGACTCGAACTGGAAGACGCCGATCGAGTCGCCACGCGCGAGCATCTCATACGTGCGCGCGTCATCGAGCGGCAGCGTGGTCATGTCCGGGCGCTCCCCGGTCGAGCGCTCGATGATGTCGAGCGCGTCCTCGATCACGTCGAGGTTGCGCAGCCCGAGGAAGTCCATCTTCAGGATGCCGATCTCCTCGATTGGCTTCATCGAGAACTGCGTCACCGTGCGGAAGGCCCGCTCGCCGTGCTCGTCGGTGCCGGCGTCGGCCAGCTGCAGCGGCACGATGTCTGTCAGCGGCCGATCGGCGATCACGACCGCGGCGGCGTGGATCGAGGAGTTCCGCACGATTCCCTCGAGGCCCTGTGCGACATCGATGATCTTCTTCGCGGCGGGATCTTCATCGCAGGCCTTGCGCAGCGGCTGGCCGGTCTTCAGGCATTCCTGAAACGACGGCGAGCGCCCCATGATCGGGTCCGGGATCAGCTTCGCCAGGCGGTCGCCGGTTCCGTAGTCGAAGCCGAGCACGCGGGCCGCGTCGCGCGTCGCCGCGCGCGGGAACATCTTGCCGAAGGTCACGATCTGGGCGACCGACTCCCGCCCGTACTTGTCGGTCACGTATTTCATGACCCGCTCGCGCCCGCGCACCGAGAAGTCGATGTCGATGTCCGGCATCGACACGCGCTCGGGGTTCAGGAAGCGCTCGAACAGCAGGTCGTAGCGCAGCGGATCGACGTCGGTGATCGCCAGGCAGTACGACACGATCGAGCCAGCCGCCGAGCCGCGCCCCGGGCCCACGGCGATGCCGTTCTCCTTGGCGAACTTGACGAAGTCCCAGACGATCAGGAAGTACGCGTTGAAGCCCATCCCGTCGATTACCTCGAGCTCCATCTCCATCCGCTCGAGCGCCTGCGCCGGCGGCGGATCGCCGTAGCGCGTGTGCAGACCCTCGAGCACTCGCGCGCGCAGGTACTCGCGCTCGCTGAGACCGTCCGGGCACGCGTAGCTGGGGATCAGCTGCTTGCCGAGCTCGATCTCGACCGAGCAGCGCTCGGCGATCTCCAGCGTGCTCGCGATCGCCTCGGGCCACTCTGCGAACTTGCTCGCCATTTCCTCGCTGTCGCGCAGGTAGAACTCGTTCGTGTCGAACGTCAGCTTCGGCGCGGCGATCGTGCTCTTGGTCTGCACGCACAGCAGCGCTGTGTGGTGTTCGTAATCCTCGCGGCGCAGGTAGTGCACGTCACCGGTGCCAACCAGGCTGCCGCCGAGCTCGCGGGCGATCTTGACGATGCCCTCGTTGCACTTGTCCTGGGGCGCGAGCCCGTTCTTCTGAACCTCGAAGTAGACGTTCTCGGCTCCGAACACGCCCCGCAGATCCTCGGCGTGGGCGCGCGCGTCCTGCACGCGATCGTCCAGCAGGCGCTGGCAGAAGCGCGACGCGAGGCAGCCGGTGAGCGCGATCACGCCCTCCGAGTAGCGCTCGACCTGGCCGAGGTCGACGGTCGGCTTGCCGCGCTGTAGTCCTTCCAGGAAGCCCGCCGAGGAGAGCTTGACGAGGTTGCGATAGCCGCGGTCGTCGGCGGCCAGCAGCGTCAGGTGGTTACGCTCTGTCCGGGCGCCGGTCGCGGCCGCCGCGTGGTCGTCCACGAGATAGATCTCGCAGCCGATGATCGGCTTGACGCCGTGCTTCTTGCACGCCTTGTACATCTCGATCGCGCCGTTCATGACGCCGTGGTCGGTGAGGCTCAGGGCCGGCTGGCCGAACTGCGCCGCGCGCTCGGCGAGCGCGTCGATCTTGCAGGCACCGTCGAGCAGCGAGTACTCGGAGTGGACGTGTAGATGGGCGCAGGAAGTGCTGCTCACTGGGACTTGATGCTATGAGGCCCAGCGGCGGAGCTCATTCGCCACGTCGCTGTTTGCGCTTGATCCGTCGGCGTGCGAACCACGACAGGCTGTGCTTGTATGCGGGAAGCTGCGCGGGTGGCTCGCGGGACACGACACGAGCACGCGTCACGGGCTGCGGGCGCGTCGGCGGCGGCGCTTGCTCGTCGTCGGCTCGCTCGTCGTCGGGCACCGCCTCGGCTCGGGCGCGCAGCCGCTCGACCGCAGCCGCCAGCGCGTCGGCCATCTCGCTGCCGCGCGTCTCGGCAGGGGTCTTCGACCCGCCGTGGCCGGCGATCGGCGCTCGCTGCTGGGCCACAACCGCACCGGTCACCCTGGCGACGATGCCCTTCATCTCGCCGAGCAGCAGCTCCATGCGAGCGTGGCCCTCGCGCATGCTCGCCAGCAGCAGCTCGGAGCGCTCGCGCGCGGCGCGCTCGGACTCGAGCCCGCTCTGGATCTCCAGGGCGCGCCGCTCGAGCTCGCTCAGCCGCGCCTGCAGCTCCCGCTCGGCGCCTGAGCGCCCGGCAGCGCTCGCCGCAGCGCGCTCAGCGCTGGCCGCCTGCTCGGCCTCGGCCAGCTGGCGCTGGAGCGCCTCCAGCCGTCGTGCAAGCTGACGCGCGCCCTCCTCGCTTGCGCCCAGCCGGGCGCTGAGCCGCTCGATCTCCGCGCGGCTCTCACGCTCCAGGCGCGTGCCCATGTCGGATGCCTGGGCCACGCGCTCCTCGGCCTCCACGCGCAGCTGCTGCTCGGCGTACTCGCGCTGCTTGACACGCCGCAGCTCGTGCTCGCGCTCGAGCGCCGCCTCGCGCTCGGCGTCGAGCAGCTCGTCCATCCGCAGGCGCTCCTCCTCGGCCTCGCGCAGGCGCTGCTGCAGGCTCGCGACATGACGTTCGAGCGTCTGCACCGTCGCTTCCGCCGCCTCAGCGCGGCGGATCAGCGCGACCTCGCCGCTCTCGGCCGCGCGTCGCGCGCGGCGTTCGGCGAACAGGTCACCCTCGCCACGGCGCGCACGACCCTCGGGCCCGCTGCCCGATTCTCCGTTCGGCGTCTCGCTTCCCTCGGCCATCACGTTGACGCCCAACTTAAGGGGAGCGCCGGACGGCGCTCGGGACGGACGACACTCAGGACGGACGGCGCTCGCGACGGACGGCGCTCAGGAGTTGCGCAGGCGCCAGGCCATGCGCGACTGCAGCGACCACAGCTCGATGAACCCTGGTGAGGCGGTCTGCGAGAACAGCCCGCCCGACTCCGAGAACGAAGCGAGGGCCGCGTCGTAGACGGCGTTGGGCGAGGAGCGCGTGACCACGCGCGCGTGGCCCTTGTAGAGCTTCAGGCCGATCGTGCCGGTGACGCGCTCGTTGACGCGCTCCATGTAGGCGTCCAGATCGTCGCGCAGCGGCTCCCACCACAGGCCCGCGTACACGAGATACGCCCACTGCCGATCGAGCTCGGGCTTGAACTGGTTCTGGTGGATCGTGCACACGAGGTGCTCGAGCTCCTGGTGGGCGGGCAGCACGATCGCAGCGGCGGGCACCTCGTAGATGTCGCGCACCTTCAGCCCGACGATGCGATCCTCGATGTGGTCGACGATGCCGACGCCGTGGCGCGCGGCGATCTCGGCGACGCGTTCGATCAGCGCGACGAGCTCCAGGCGCTCGCCGTTCAGCGCCACCGGCACGCCGCGCTCGAAGCCCAGCTCGATCAGCTCGGGCTCGTCTGGCGCCTCCTCCGGTCGGGTCACGAGCTGGAACACGTCGTCGTCGGGGGCGTGGTCGAGATCCTCGATCCAGCGGCCCTCCGAGGAGCGACCCCAGAGGTTGTCGTCGATCGAGTACGGCGCTTCAGCCTCCGTGCCCTGGGTTGGGTGGGACTTGATCGGTATGCCGTGCTCGCGCGCGTAGGCGATCTCCTCCTCGCGCCCCATCTGCCAGGAGCGCACCGGCGCGATCACCTTCAGCTCCGGCGCGAGCGTCGCGATCGTCGCCTCGATCCGCACCTGGTCGTTGCCCTTGCCGGTGCAGCCGTGCGCGATCGTGTCGCAGCCGCTCTTGCGGGCGTACTCGACTGCGAGCTTGGCGATCAGCGGGCGCCCGAGCGCGGTGAACAGCGGGTAGCCGCCGCCGTACAGCGCGTTGGCCCTGATCGCCGGCAGCACGAAGTCGCGCGCGAACTCCTCCCTGGCGTCCACGACATGGCACTCGCGTGCGCCCAGCTGCATGGCCTTGCCCTCGATCACCGTGTAGTCCTCGCCCGGCTGGCCGAGGTTGACGGTCAGGCACACGACCTCGGCGCCGTAGGAGTCCTGGATCCACTTGAGCATCACGCTCGTGTCCAGCCCGCCCGAGTACAGCAGCAGCACGCGGTGGACGTGCTCGGGGTCCGCCTCGTAGGAGGCGGTGCGGACGGTCGGGATCTGCTGCTCGCGGCTCACGGTCGGCGAAGGCTACTCGGGCTGGGGCCCACTCGCACGGTCGCCGGTGCCCGGCATGCGCGCGCGTTCCATCAGCGGATAGGCGGGCGCGTCTTCGCGGAAGCCGAGCTTCGCGTACAGGTCCTGGGCGTCGGCGGTGTGCAGCAGCCAACGCACGTCCGAGGAGATCCCGCGAGCGCCGCCGCCGTCGACGATCTCGCGCACCAGCTCCAGCCCGAGTCCACGGCCGCGGTACGCGCTCAGCACGTACACATCGGCCAGATACGCGACGATCACGCCGTCGCTGACGGCCCGCGCGAAGCCCACCTGCTCGCCGTCGCGGTACAGCCCCACGACCCTGCTCGAGCCGCGAATCGCCCGCTCGACGCGCTCGCGCGGACGTCCGCGACCCCAGTAGGACTCGCCGCTGATGAACGCGTGCACGGCGTCGACGTCGATCCGCGCCGGATCGTCGTCGAGCTCGAAGCCGTCCGCGAGCTCACGCCGCATCGGCTCAGCCCTGCAGCGCGCGGGCGAGCCGCTCGAGCGCCTCGTCGACGTCCGCCGCGGTGGCGATCAGCGGCGGCAGCAGTCGCAGCGTGCCCGCTCCGGTCGCGTTGAGCACGAGCCGCTGCTGCAGCAGCGCGCGGCGAACCACCTCCGGCGCCGGGACGTCCAGCTCACACGCGAGCATCAGCCCGCGTCCGCGCACCGACAGCACGTGCGGCAGCGCTTCCAAGCCTGCCGCCAGCCGCTGGCCCAGCTCGCGCACACGTCCCAGCAGCGCCGGATCGTCGGTCACCTCCAGCGCCGCCAGCGCGGCGCTCGCGACCACGGGCCCGCCGGCGAAGGTCGAGCCGTGCTCGCCCGCAGCCAGCACGTCGGCGAGGCGCTCGCCGGTGATCAGCGCGCCGATCGGCAGGCCCCCGCCGAGCGCCTTGGCGACGGTCATCGCGTCCGGCGTGACGCCCGTCTGCTCATACGCCCACAGCGTGCCCGTGCGACCCATGCCGCACTGCACTTCGTCGAACACGAGCGCCGCGCCGTGCTCATCGCAGGCCGCACGCGCGGCCGCCAGCAGCTCGGCTGAGAGCACGTTGACGCCGCTCTCGCCCTGGATCGGCTCGAGCAGCACGGCCGCCGTGCCGCCGTCGACCGCGGCACGCAGCGCATCCGGATCGGCGGCCACCGCGCGAAAGCCGGGGACCAGCGGCGCGAACGGGGCCTGCTTGGCCTCCTGCGGCGTCGCCGACAGCGCCCCGTAGGTGCGCCCGTGGAAGGCGCCGTGGACGACCACGACATCGCCGCCGGCGCGAGCCTTGCGCACGAGCTTGATCGCGGCCTCGCTGGCCTCGGCGCCGGAGTTGCAGAAGAACACCTTGCCGCCGAGGCTCGACTGCGACAGGCGCGCGGCCAGGCGCATCGCCGGCTCCGTGTAGAACAGGTTGCTGACGTGCATCAGGCGCCCGACCTGCTCGCGCACCGCCGCCACCACGCGCGGGTGGCAGTGGCCGACGTTCGTCACCGAGATGCCGCACAGGAAGTCCAGGTACTCGTTGCCCTGCTCGTCCCACAGCCGCGCGCCCTCGCCGCGCACGAACTCCACCGGCATCCGCGCGTAGGAGCCGATCACGCTCGTGCGCTCGAGCTCCTGCAGCTCGGCGAGCGTCATGACTTCCCACCCTCCCCCGCCTCGATCTTGGTGCCGATCCCGGCGTCGGTGAACAGCTCCAGCAGCAGCGAGTGCGCGATCCGCCCGTCGAGGATGTGCGCGGCGCTGACGCCGTCGTTGATCGCCCCCAGGCAGGCCTCGAGCTTCGGGCGCATGCCGCCTTCGAGGCTCGCGAGCGCCGCCTGCACCTGCTCGTCGCTGGCCTGGCCGATCAGGCTTGCGGGGTCGGCCGGATCGGCCAGCCAGCCGGGGACGTCGGTCAGGAAGATAACCTTGTACGCGCCCAGCGCGCCGGCGACCGCGCCCGCGGCCTCGTCGGCGTTGACGTTGTAGGAGTTGCCCTCGCGGTCGGCGCCGACGGAGGCGATCACCGGGATGTAGTCGCGCGCGATGTGCTCGATCACACCGACGTTGACGCGCTCGATGCGGCCCACGAAGCCGATGTCCTCGCCTCCGGGCGCGGCGCGGCGGGCGACGCGGAACAGCGAGCCGTCGTCGCCGCAGAGGCCGACCGCCGGCTGGCCGTGGCGGTTCAGGCGCAGCACGATCTCCTTGTTGACCTTGCCCATCAGCACCATCTTGGCCACCTCGACGGTGCTCTCATCCGACACGCGCAGGCCGCCGACGAACTGCACCGGCAGGCCCAGCCGTTCCATGTAGCCGGTGATCTCCGGGCCGCCGCCGTGCACCACGATCGGGTTCAGCCCGACGTACTTGAGCAGCACGACGTCGCGCGCGAACTCCTCGCGCAGGCCGGCGTCCTCCATCGCGGCGCCGCCGTACTTGATGACGACCGTGCGGCCGTAGAACTCCCTGATGTACGGGAGCGCCTCCAGCAGCGTGCCTACATCGCGCATCCGCGCCCCCCTTGGCTCGTCTCGATCATGTGTGGTAGTCCGCATTCACGGTCACGTACGCGTGCGAGAGGTCGGAGAAGAACACCTCGGTCTCGGCGCCCTCGCCGGGCAGGCCGACCTCGTACTCGACCTCCGGCCGCTGCACCGCCTGTGCGAGCGCGGGCTCGTCATAGGGGATCGCGCTGCCGGCCGAGCACACCTGGATCCCCTCGATCGCGACGTCCACGGCGAGCGGTGCGGTGCCGAGCAGCGCCCCGCCGACGGACTGCACGATCCGCCCCCAGTTGGGGTCGCCGCCGTGCAGCGCGGCCTTCACGAGCGGCGAGTTGGCGACCGCGCGGGCGGCCGCCTCGGCGCCCTGCAGATCGCCGCCGCGGACGACCACGCGCGCGATCCGCCCGGCGCCCTCGCCGTCGGCGACCATCATGATCGCGAGCTGGCGCAGCAGCGCATCGAGCGCCTCGCCGAAACGCAGCTCGTCCTCGCTTTCAGGCGCGACGCCGACGCCGCTTGCGCCCGAGCACATCAGGATCGCGGTGTCGTTGGTCGAGAGCTGCCCGTCGACGGAGGCGCGGTCGAACGAGCGCTTGACGCACACGCCCAGCAGCAGGTCGGCCGTCTCGGGCGCGAGCGCGGCGTCGGTCTCGATGAAGCACAGCATCGTCGCGAAACGGGGCGAGATCATGCCGGCGCCCTTGCACTGGGCGCTCAGACGCACGACCCCCGACGGCAGCTGCAGCTCGAGGTTGGCGCGCTTCTCGAACGCGTCGGTCGTCTGGATCGCCTGCTGGAAGTCGGTGTCGCCGTCGCGGCGCAGCTGCTCGCGTGCCTGCAGGATGCCTTTGAGGACGGCGTCCACAGGCAGCAGCTGGCTGATGCCGCCGGTGGAGGCGAGCGCGACCTCGGCGGGATCGACGCCCGCGGCGAGCGCAGCGGCCCCCTGGGTCTTGGCGGCGTCGTCGAGGCCGCGCCGCCCGGTGGCTGCGTTGGCGCAGCCGGAGTTGGCGAGCACCACGCGCAGCGCGCCCAGCCGGCAGCGCTCGCGGCTGAGCTGCACCGGCGCCGCCGGCGTGCCGGTGGCGGTGAAACGCGCGGCGCTGGCCGGGGTCTGCGCATCGCATACGAGCAGGCCGACGTCGGTGCGACCGCTGGCCTTGATGCCCGCGGCCACGCCGGCGGCGCGGAAGCCGGCGGGCAGGCCGGCATCGAGCCCCAGTTCGCGCACGTGCGTCGGCGCGGCGACCCAGCGCGAGCGGAAGAACGGCTGCGTCGCGGCCTGCGGCTCTGATCCGGCGCTCACAGCAGCCCCCTTGTCTCTCCTAGACCGAACATCAGGTTGAGGTTCTGCACGGCTTGCGAGGAGGTCCCCTTCCAGAGGTTGTCGATCGCCCCGAACGCGATCACCTTGCCGGTGTGCTCGTCGGCGGCGGCGAACACGCGGCAGTAGTTGGTCTCGCGCGTCTCGAGCACCCCGGGCGGCGTCTGCACGAGCTCCACGAACGGCTCCGCGGCGTACGCGTCGCTGTACATGCGCCACAGCTCCTCGGCGGCGACGGGGCGCGTGGTGGTGACGTAGCAGCTGGCCATCTCGCCCTGGTCGAGCGGCACGAGGTGCGCCTGGAACTGCACCTTGAGATCGCCGGGGTGGGCGGGATCGAGCTCAATGAGCTGCTCCTCGATCTCGGGCGTGTGCCGGTGGGCGGCGACCTTGTAAGGGACGATGTTCTCGCCGGCCATCGACAGGTGCGTGGTCTCGTCGAACACGCGCCCGGCGCCGGAGATCCCCTGCTTGGCGTCGATCACCACGTCTGCGATCAGCCCGGCGCGTGCCAGCGGCGCGAGCGCGAGCAGCGACGCGGTCGGGTAGCAGCCGGGATTGGCGACGATCGTGGCGCCGGCGATCTCCTCGCGATGCAGCTCTGTCAGCCCGTAGACGGCCTCGCCGAGCAGATCCGGGCGCGGGTGCTCGCCGTACCAGTGCTCGTAGCTCGCCAGCGAGCGCAGGCGGAAGTCGGCGCTGAGATCGACCACGCGGACGCCAAGCTCGCGCAGCGCGCCGACGGTCGGCGCGGCGGCAGCGTGCGGATAGGCGACGACCGCGGCGTCGATGCCCTGCAGGCGCTCCACCTCGAGCGGCTCGATCGCGAGTGGCACGCGGTAGCGCGGGTAGACGTCCCGCAGCGGCCTGCCGAGCTCCGAGCGCCCGGTGATGGCCACCAGCTCGAAGTCGGGGTGGCGCCAGAGCAGGTGTGCGGCGAGCGCACCGGTGAAGCCGGTCGCGCCGGCGACGATCACCCGCGGCCCGCCCGCGGCGCTGGGCTGAGCGGCAACCCCCGTGTGTGGCGACGCGCTAGCCACGCAGCTCACCTCCGAGCTGCTCCAGCGCCGCGACGATCTTCCCGCGCACGGGCTCGATGTCCTCGTCGGTGAGCGTGCGCTCGAGCGCACGGAATGACAGCGCCAGCGCGAGCGAGCGCCGCCCCTCGCCCACCTGCTCGCCGGTGTACACGTCGAACACGCGCACCTCCTCGAGCAGCTCGCCGGCGGCTGCGCGGACGCGCGCGAGCGCCTCGGCCGCGGCGACCGAGTCGGGCAGCGTCACCGCGAGGTCCTGGCGCAGCGGCGGGAACGGCCCGAACGCGGCGAACTCGACCACCGCCGGCACGAGCGCGGCGAGCTTGCCGAGGTCGATCGCGAACGCGGCCGCGCGCTGCAGGTCCCAGGCGCCGGCGACGAGCGGGTGCAGCTCGCCGATGAAGCCGAGACGGACGGCCCCGTCGCTGTTGACGTCGGCGGGCGTCGATCCGGTGCCGGGTGTGGCCATCACCGCGGCGCTGCGCCCGGGGTGCAGGAACGGCCACGTGGCGGGCGTCACCGACCAGTCCAGCCCGAAGCGCTCGAGCAGCGCGCCGAGCAGCGCCTTGGCGGCGAAGAAGTCGGCCTCGCGGCGCTCTCCGCGCCAGGAGCGCGGCTCCAGGCCGCCGCTCAGCAGCGCGCCGAGGCCGTGGTGCTCATCGGCGGGTCGCTCGTCGCGCGAGGCGCGGTACACGGTGCCGGACTCGAAGATCGCGACGTCGGGGCCGTTGCGCGAGACGTTGTGGCGGGCGGCGTCGAGCAGCGAGCCGAGCAGTGTCGGGCGCATGATCGACTGCCCCTCCGACAGCGGGTTCTCGAGCGCGACCACGCGCCGCAGCTCGTGATCAGCGCCCAGCAGCAGCCGATCGAGCAGCTCGGGGTCGGTGAAGCTCCAGCCGACGATCTCGTGCAGGCCGCAGCCGACGAGCGCGTCCTCGGCGGCGCGCCGCACGCGCTGGGCGTGCGTGAGCTTGCCCGCCGCGCCGCGGCGCGCGGGCAGCGTCGCCGGCAGGCGCTCGAGACCGTCGATGCGCGCGACCTCCTCGATCAGGTCGACCTCGCGCGTGACGTCCTCGCGCCGCAGCGCCGGCACGGTCACCTCCAGGCCGTCCTCGCGCGGCTCGGTCGCGAAGTCGAGCGCGTTCAGGATCTGCGCCTGGCGCTCGCGCGGCACGGGCACGCCGAGGATCGCCTGCACGCGCGCCTCGCGCAGCCGGATCCGGGGGTGCGAGGCAACCCAGTCCGCCGAGCGCAGGCCGACGTCGATCGTGCCGGGCGCGACGCGCGCGCCGCACAGCTCGATCATCAGCTGCGTGGCGATCGCCTGCGCGTGCATGCACTGCTCGGGCGCCAGGCCCTTCTCGAAGCGACCGGAGGCCTCGCTGCGCAGGCCGAGCGCCCATGAGCTGCGGTGGATGTTGGGGCCGTTCCAGGTGGCGACCTCCATCAACACGCGCGTCGTGTCGGGCGCCACCTCCGAGCGCGCGCCGCCCATCAGCCCGGCGATCGACGTGGGGCCCTCGGTGTCCTCGATCACGACCATCTCGGAGTCGAGCGTGCGCGTCTGGGAGTCGAGCGTCTGCACCTGCTCGCCGTCGTGGGCGCGGCGCACGATCAGTCGCGCGCCCGCGACGCGGTCGAGGTCGAACGCGTGCAGCGGCTGCCCGGTGAGCAGCATCGCGTAGTTGGTGATGTCGACGACGTTGTTGATCGTGCGCTGCCCGGCTGCGGAGAGCCGCGCTTTCAGCCACGGCGGCGACGGCGCGATCGTGACGTCCTCGAACACGCGCGCGGTGAAGCGCGGGCACAGGTCGGTGGCCTCGAGGATCACCTCGGCGCCGGACACGGGACCGGCCGAGCCGGGATCCTCGCCCCACGGCGGATCGGCGAGCGGCGCGCCGGTGGCGGCGTGCAGCTCGCGTGCCACCCCGTAGACGCCGAGGCAGTCGGGCCGGTTGGTCGTGATCTCGAGCTCGAGCACGTCCATCGCGATCGCGAGCACGTCCGCGAGCGGCGTGCCCGGCGCGAGCTCGGCGTCGAGCATCTGGCCGTCGAGCACGAGGATCCCCTCCGGGGTGGGTGGGCCCAAATTAATCTGCAGCTCTGTCTCGGACAGGATCATGCCTTCGGAGACGACGCCGCGCAGCTTGGCCTGCTTCAGCTTGGTGCCGTCGGGCATCACCGCGCCGGGTCGCGCGACCGCGACGGTCTGCCCCGCCGCCACGTTCGGCGCGCCGCAGACGATCGTCGCCGGCGCTCCATCCTCGGCGCCGATGTCGACCGTGCACACCTTCAGGCGATCGGCGTCTGGGTGCTGCTCGGCGCTGAGCACGCGTCCCACGACGAACCCATCCGTCGAGGGCACGCCGTGATGGTGGATCGCCTCGACCTTCGTGCCGGTCATCGTCAGACGCTCCTCGATCTGCTTCACGTCCAGCTCGGGATCGCAGTATTCGCGCAGCCACGGCAGCGGCACCCTCATGTGAACTGCTCCAGGAACCTGAGATCGTTCTCGTAGTACAGGCGCAGGTCGGGGATGCCGTGCTTGAGCATCGCGATCCGCTCGACGCCCATCCCCCACGCGAAGCCCTGCACCTTCTCGGGGTCATAGCCGGGGGCGTTGGCCTCGGTGGTGGGAACGTAGGAGTAGACGTTGGGATCGACCTCGCCCGCGCCGAGCACCTCCAGCCAGCCCTCTCCCTTGCACAGGTAACAGCGCGAGCCGTCCTTCAAGAAGCCCTTGCCACCACAGTGAAAGCAGGAGACGTCGACCTCGACGCTGGGCTCGGTGAAGGGGAAGAAGTGCGGGCGCAGCCTGACGTCGCGCTCGCCGCCGAAGACCGCGCGCGCGAACTCGAGCAGCGTTCCCTTGAGATCTGCGAGCGTGATGTCCTCGTCGACCGCCAGGCCCTCGATCTGGTGGAATTGCGGCGTGTGCGTGGCGTCGGAGTCGGGCCTGTACACACGCCCGGGGATCACCACGTACAGCGGCGGCGGGTGCGCCTCCATCGCGCGCACCTGCATCGGCGAGGTGTGCGTGCGCAGCACCAGCTCCTCGGCACTGCCCGCGCCGGCGCCGGCGTGCCGACCGCGCGCGCTGTGATCCCGCGCCACGTAGAACGTGTCGGTGCGCGCCCGCGCAGGGTGAGTGGGGCTGTGGTTGAGGGCGTCGAAGTTGTAGTGGACGCTCTCGACCTCGGGGCCCTCCATGACGGTGAAGCCGAGGCCGAGGAAGATGTCTTCGAGCTCGCGGCGCGTGGCGGTGAGCACGTGCAGGCGGCCGATCGACTGCGGCGGCGCGCCGGGCAGCGTGACGTCGACGCGGTCGGTCAGCAGCCGCTGCTCCATCTCGCCGACGGCGAGCGCGTCGGCGCGCGCCTGGATCAACTGCTCCAGCGCCTGGCGCGCCTGGTTGGCGGCCTTGCCGACGGCGCCGCGCTGCTCGGGCGCGAGCGCCGCGACCCCACGCAGCATCTGCGGCAGCTCGGCCTTGCGGCCGAGATAGCGCACGCGCAGCTCCTCCAGCGCGGCGCTCGAGGAGGCGGCCGCGATCGCGCTCTCGGCCTCGCCCTGCAGCTCATGGATGCGATCGATCATGACGCGGGGACCGTATCGTGGTCCCGCCCGGGCGGGCGGGACCACGTCGTCATCTCGTACAGCGCCACGGTTGCGGCCATCGCCGCGTTGAGCGAGTCCGAGGCGATCGGGATGCGCGCCGCGCGCTCGCACGCGGCCATGACCGTGTCCGGCAGCCCCTCGCGCTCGGCGCCGACGAGCAGCGTGATCTCGCCCGTGCCCGGTCCGCACAGGGGCTCGTCCGCATCGGCGGACAGCGCCACCCGTTCGCCCGGCAGCTCGGTGATGTCGCTGACGCGCGCGAGCGCCACCGTGAAGATCGCGCCCATGCTCGCACGTACGGCCTTCGCCCCGTGCGGGTCGGCGCAGCCGGGCCCGAGCGCGACGCACGAGGCGCCGAACGCCTGCGCGGAGCGCAGCACCGTGCCGACATTTCCCGGATCCCCGACGCGGTGCAGGTACACGCACAGCGGCCCCACGGCGGGGCTCCAGCGCTGCTCGTAGACGGCCATCACGCGCGTGCTCGAACCGAGCGCGGACACGCTCGCGAGCGCGGCGCGCTCGACGTCATGGAAGTCCTCGCCGCCGAGTCCCGAGCCCGCCAGCCGGTAGCCCTCGAGCGCCGGGCGCCCGGCGAGCTGCGCCGCGGCGATCAGGTCCTCGCCTTCGGCCAGGAACGTGGCGCTGCGGGCGCGCCCGCGCTTGGTGTGCAGGTGGCGCACGGCCTTCAGGCGCGGGTTCTGGGGGGATTGGATCTGGCTCATGTCGGTTTGTTCGGTTCTCGCTTGCTGCTCGGTCTTGCTTGCTGCTGGTGCCAACAAAAAGGGCGCCGTCCTTTTCAAAGGAGCGACGCCCGGGAGGCTGTCTGTCGGTGTGCCGGGTCCCCGGCCGATCCGGGGTCAGGCAGCCGACGCCTCGCGGGCGACCTCGGCGAAACGTCGGAAGGTGTCTGCGTCGCGCACGGCGATGTCGGCGAGCACCTTGCGGTCGAGCTCGACACCGGCCAGTTTCAGGCCGTGCATCAGCTGTGAGTAGCTCATGCCGTTGACGCGCGCGGCGGCATTGATGCGGGTGATCCACAGCCTGCGAAAGTCGCGCTTGCGGTTGCGCCTGTCGCGGTAGGCGTACGCGTCGGCCTTGAGCAGGGCCTCCTTGGCGCGCTTGTAGTTGGAGTGCGCCTCGCCACGAAAGCCCTTGGTCTGCTCGAGTACCGCGCGGCGCTTCTTGCGCGCGCCGACGGAGCGCTTGACGCGCGTCATTTGCCGACCCCCAGCATGCGCTTGATCCGCGGCGCGTCGTCGTCGGAGACGATCATCGCCTTGCCGAGGTCGCGCTTGTGTTTGGGCGACTTCTTCTCGAGGATGTGGCTCGTGAAGGCGTGCCGACCCCGCACCTTGCCGGTGGCGGTGACTTTGAAGCGCTTCTTCGCGCCGGAGTGTGTCTTCATCTTGGGCATCAGATCAGAAACGAGGGACCCGGCTTGACGACCTGGCGGTCGTCTGCGCCACCCTCGAGGCGCTGATTATGACACGGCCGTGCCCGTGGCCGCGGTACCGCCCTCAGCGGCGGTCACCTCGGCGCCTGGCGCAGCGGCCTCATCGACCGCCAGCTCTGCGCCTGCCGCGTCGCTCTCCGCGGCGCTCGCGTCCGCGTCCGCGGCGCCGCCGGCGTCCTCGACGGGAGCCTCCGCGACGGCCTCGTCGGCCTGCGCGGCAGCTGACGTCGTCCCGTCGCTCACGGCCTCGCCGGTAGCGGGGTGCTCGCCACCGGCTGCATCCTCGCCGCCGGCTGCATGCTCGCCACCGGCTGCATGCTCGCCACCGCCGGCGTGCTCGTCGGTTGCCGCGGTGATCGTGCCGTCGGCGGCGACGCGCCCGGCGAGCACGGCTTTGGAGGGCGCCATCATCATCGTCATGTTGCGCCCTTCCTGCATCGGGCGCTGCTCGACGACGCCGAGGTCGGCGAGCTCCTCGGCGAGCCGGTCGAGGATCGCGGTGCCGCGCTCGGGGTGGGTGACCTCGCGCCCGCGGAACATGATCGTGACCTTGACCTTGTCCTTGTGCTTGAGGAAGCGCTCGACGTGGTGCTTCTTGGTGTCGTAGTCGTGCTCGGCGATCTTCGGGCGGAACTTGATCTCGCGCACGGTGATCTGCTGCTGGTGCTTGCGCGCCTGCTTGACCTTCTGCGCCTGCTCGTACTTGTACTTGGAGTAGTCGAGCACGCGGCACACGGGCGGGCGCGCCTCGGGCGCGACCTCGACGAGGTCGAGTTCACGTTCCTGGGCGAAGACGAGCGCGTCGGCGGTCTTGAGCACGCCGATCTGCTGACCCTGGTCGTCGATCAGACGCACCTCGGGCACGCGAATACGCTCGTTGATCCTCGTCGTGTCCCGCTCGGGCGGGCGCCGGTCGAAGCGGCGGGGAACCGGCACTAGCTGTAGTGACCGCGCGTCAAGCGAGCGCTACGCTTGGCGTTCTGAGGATTTGCCGGGCTTCAATGCGAGGGATTATAGCTGTCCGCGCAAGCGTCGTGCGAACTCCGCGGTCGGCTCGCTGCCGAGGTCTGCGCCGCGGTGCTCGCGCACCGACACCGTCCCGTCGCCCTGCTCGCGCTCGCCGACGACCAGCATGTACGGGATCTTCCGCAGCTCGGCCTCGCGGATCTTGCGCCCGATCGACTCGCTGCGGTCGTCGAGCTCGACCCGGATCTCCTGCTCGCGCAGGCTGTCTCTGACCGACGCGCCGTAGTCGCTGAAGCGGTCGGACACGGGCAGCACGATCGCCTGCACGGGCGCCAGCCACAGCGGCAGCTCGCCGGCATAGTGCTCGATCATGATGCCGATGAAGCGCTCGTAGGAGCCGAACAGCGCGCGGTGGATCATCACGGGCGTGTGCTCCTGGTTGTCCGCGCCGGTGTAGCTGAGCTCGAAGCGCGCGGGCATCGAGTAGTCCAGCTGCACCGTGCCCAGCTGCCAGGAGCGACCCAGCGAGTCGGTCATGTGCATGTCGATCTTCGGCCCGTAGAACGCGCCGTCGCCGAGGTTCAGCTCGTATTCGAGACCGAGCTCCTCGAGGGTGCGCGCCAGCTTCTCCTCGGCGCGATCCCACATCTCATCGGTTCCTACGCGCTGCTCGGGACGCGTGGAGAGCTCGAGCTTGACGTCGAAGTCGAACAGCTTGTACGTGTCGAAGGCCATCTCCAGGCAGCCCTTGACCTCGGCCTGGACCTGCTCCTCGGTGCAGAAGATGTGCGCGTCGTCCTGCGCGAAGTGGCGTACGCGCAGCAGGCCGTGCAGCACGCCCGAGGCCTCGTTGCGGTGCAGCAGGCCCGGCTCGAAGTAGCGGACCGGCAGGTCACGGTAGGAGTGACGCCTGGAGCCGAACAGGTGCGCATGTCCGGGGCAGTTCATCGGCTTGACGCCCATCTCGCGATCCTCGACCTGCACGACGAACATGTTCTCGCGGTACTTGCCCCAGTGCCCGGAGGTCTTCCACAGCTCGGAGTCGTAGATCTGAGGCGTCTTGACCTCGCTGTAGCCGCGCTCGGCGCCCATGCGGCGCGAGAGGCCGACGAGCGCGTTGAACACGCCGGTGCCGGCCGGCAGCCAGAAGGCGGCGCCGGGCGAGACGTCGGAGAATGCGAACAGGCCGAGCTCGCGCCCGAGCTTGCGGTGGTCGCGCGCCTTGGCCTGCTCGATCCGCTCGAGGTGCTGCTCGAGCTCGGCCTTGGAGAAGAAGGCGGTGCCGTAGATGCGCGTGAGCATCGTTCTGGTGGAGTCCCCGCGCCAGTAGGCGCCGGCGAGCGACTGCAGCTTGAAGGCGCCGACGGTCTTGGTGCTCGGCGCGTGCGGGCCGCGGCAGAGGTCGGTGAAGGGGCCGTTCGTGTACAGCGAGACCGTGCGCAGCGGCTCGCGGTGCAGGCTCTGCTCAGCTGCGGTGACGAGGTCGTCGATCAGCTCGACCTTGTAGTCCTGGCGCTCGGCGAGGAAGCGCTCGCGCGCCTGCGCGACGGGCACGTCCTCGCGCTCGAACGGCTCGGCGGCCTTGACGTGGGCGCGCATGCGCTCTTCGATCTTCGGAAAGTCCGCCTCGGAGAGGGCGGTGCCGTCGGGGAACTCGAAGTCGTAGTAGAAGCCGTCCTCGATCGGCGGCCCGATCGAGATCTTGACGCCCTCGTAGAGCTCCACGACCGCCGCGGCGAGCACGTGAGCGGCGTCGTGGCGGATCAGCTCGAGGGCCTTCGGCCCACTTTTATTAGTGAGGATGGCGACGTGCGCCCCGTCGGGCAGTGGACGCGTGAGGTCGCGCACCTCGTGGCCGTCGCCGTTGTGTGAATCCCCACCGGCGCTGACCTCGACGGCGAGCGCGGCGCGCGCGAGCCCGGGACCGATCGCGGCAGCGGCGTCGGCGCCGGTGGCGCCGTCGGGCAGCTCGAGCTGCTTGCCGTCGGGGAGTGTGATCGTGAGCGACATCGCAGCGCTGGAGGCTACCCGGCTGCGGCGGGTATTCGTCGCAACCAGGAGCGTATAGCCATCGTTATACGCACGCCGCAGGGGCTGACACCACCCGGGGCCGCCCGCACGAAGCGCGCCAAGCGCGGGCTCAGGCGAGCTGCCAGAGCGCGTCGTCGGCGAGCGCCTCGCGCTTGGCGGCGCCTGCGCCGACGAGCTCGATCAACGCGCGCTCGGCGGCGTCGCGATCGGGCGACTGGTTGTTCTGGGTGAGGATCGCCGCGACCTCTGCGGTCACCAGCCCGTCGGGAAAGTGGCGCAGCGCGTCGATCGCCTGCTCGGGCGGCGGCTGTCGCTCGAGCGTCGGGTCGAGGTTGGCGATCAGCACGTCGTAGGCCTCGATCGTCTGGAAGCCGCCGGCCTCCAGACGCTGCCCGGCGCTGCTGTGAAAGACGAGCGACGGAGCCGAGTAGCGCACCGGGCCGTCGGTCTGGCGCGCCTTGCCCTGGAAGTCCGTCGGGCCGCCCTCGGCGCTGCGCGTCTGCTCCTTGTCGTCCTCGTAGGCGGCGATCGTGGCCTCGTCGTCGATCGCCGCGACGATCTCATCGACGGGGAGCCCGTCGACGCGCGCGAGCGCCTGCGCGATGTCAGCGTCCTGGTCGAGCAGCAGCGTGGTCGTGAACCAGGCGAGTTGCAGCGCGCGCAGCACCTGGTCCTCGCGCCCGGGTGCAAGCAGGCGCGTGGCGACGATCGCGCGACAGGCGCGCGAGGTGGCGGTGACACGTGCGCGGGGCTGCATCAGCAGCGGCATCCCGAAGCGCCGGAAGTAGCTCTGCTGGCCGATCGTCGAGCGCGTGGGCGTGTATCCGGCGTCGATGTAGCGCTGCGGGTCCTCGGCCAGGCCGATCGTCACCAGGCGCCAGTCGAGCTGGTCGCCATAGCGCCAGTGCAGAACCGCGAGCGCCGGGCTCGCGGAGTAGGCGAACGGGCAGCCGGGGTCGGTGAAGTGCGTGACGGCGATGCTGCTCACGGCGGTAATGATTGCACGTGCAAGCACTCGAGCCCGGGTGCACATGCCCGTGCCACTCCTCGGCGCACGCTGCCACCCCACCGTGAAGGCGAGCGCGGGCCGGCCCGGGGCCAAGATTCCAGCCGGTTGAAGCACACGGACTGACAGACAGTTGTCTACACTGCGAACCATGACAAATCACGAGCGAGCCTCCATCACCATCACCCTCTCCCCCGCGCAGGTCGACGAGGTCGTGCGCGCCGCCGCCGACAGCAGCGCGCCGAGCGTCTCCACGCTGATCGGCAGCGCCCTGCGCGCGCCGCTGCAGAGCGAGGATCTCGCCGGCTCCGCGTCGTCGGCTGCGCACGACGGACGCGCTTCGAACGGATATGCGCTGGAGGACGCCGATCCGCGCATGTCGCGCTCGCTGCTGCGCGGCCTGTCGTTGCTGACGCGCTTCGGCGCTGACGGCGCCGCGCGTGGCATCGTCGAGCTCGCGCGCGAGCTCGACATGAGTCCGAGCACGGCACACCGCTACGCGTCCACGCTGGTGGAGCTCGGCCTGCTCGAGCGCTGTCCGAAGACGCGCAAGTATCGCCTGCCGCTCGTCAGCTAGCCGAAGGAGATCGACTAGCGGTCGACACGGACGCGCGCGGCGCGCCGTGCCGACCGAGCCAACGCCGTCTGTGGGGATGGCGTGACCGCAGCAAGATACCAGCAGGTGGCTGTCTGGATCTTGCTACTCACGACGTGCGATGTTTCTGATTGTGTCGGCCCCAACACAGCCAGATCCCGCGCTCGCGGCCACCGTGCGCCGCATGCGCATCGAGCGCGGCGATACGCAGGAGGACCTCGCGCATCGAGCAGGCTTGACGGTGGCCGCGTTCGCGCGCATCGAGCGCGGACACGCGAACCCGACGTGGACGACCGTCCGCCGTATCGCACTGGCGCTGGAGATCAGCCTCGCAAACCTGGCCGAGGCGGTCGAACGCTCCAAGGCCTGACCCTGAGCGGACCAAGCGCGCCGCCCGAGCGCATCGCTGGTGAGCTTCCGCGGTCTGAGAGGCTCAGGGCGCCGGTACGTCGACCGGCGCGACGTTCCAGCCGGAGACGCTTACCACGGGTTGTTGACCGTCCAGATCAGCTGCGCTGTAGCTGGCGCTCAGTGTCTCGGATTCCCCCGGCCAGAGCGTCGTGTCGTTATCACTCCAGAACGTCGGCAGCAGCTCGTTGTCACCCGGGGCGAGCGTGCCTTCGGCGTTGCCCCTGCGCATGTCTGCACGCAGGAAGAAGGCGACGGTCGGCGTCGTCGAGGTATTGGTGATCGTCACCGTCGTGAGCGTGTCCGCGCCCGCCGGCCGGGTGGGCGCTTCATCGACCTGCGTGTGCGCGCTGACCTGCAGGGTGGCGGCGGGCAGCTGGTGTAGTTGTGTCAGGTCCGCGTACTGGGACATCGCGGCGTGTGGTTCCGGTTCTTCGAGCGTGGCGTGCCAGTTGACGACGTCCTGCTGCGTGGAGAGCCAGTACACGTTGCGGTCGACGAGGACCCCACCCTGCTCGAGCAGCAGCTCGACGAAATACGTCTGGGCGGTGCTCGGCGGCGTCGTGGCGGGCGGGATCTTCGGTGTCAGCACGCCGTTGTCCACCGCCAGTGAGCCGAGCGTGATCGGGCCGGCGCTCTGGTCATCGAGCAGTTGCCCATCGAGTGCGTACACCTTCGACTCGACCGAGAGTCCGGATTGGGTCGCGTTCGTGAGGTTGTCGAGGGTCACCGTGTGCTCGTCGTAGGCATAGAGCGCATGCACTGGAACGTTGGCCTGTTGCGCCCCGAAGTAGCTGCCGGCCTCGTCGAATTCCTGGTTGTAGAGGTCCCACAGCAGCGTCGGTGAGCCCTTGTTGAGCTGCCAGTAGACGACGCCGGTGGACGGCGTCGGCGTGGCGTCGGAGTGATCGATGTAGGCCTCGAACTGCGCGCGCTGGGTTTCGTAGTTCTGCACCTGCGCGTCCTCGACGTATTCGTCCAGGCTCGATACGGGGCCGAAGCGATTGGCGATCGCCTCATCGAGCTCGTACAGCGTGCCGAACGAGTAGCCGCCGTTCTGCGGTCCCGGCAGTTCCGGCTCGTAGTTGGTGTGGTACTGGTTGTAGCTCGGGTTCTGCCACAGCTGTTCGGATTCGAACGGCGACATGAAGCGCTGGATCGAGTCGAGCGTCGGCACCGTGTCGCCCGCGCTGGCCTCGCTGTCAAAGCCCCACGCGCCACCGACGTTTGTGCGCGTGGGATCGTGGCGGTCGTAGTGCGTATTGTCATACCAGTAGCTCGGCGGCACCCAGTCGTACGGTCCCTCCTTCTCGCCGGACGGGCCGAGCTTGGCGGTGCTCTTGTACTCCGCCGAGGCGATCAGCGGATCCTGGAAGTCGGCGGCGGCGAAGCCTTCGAGCGACACCTTCTGCTGCTTGGTGGTGGGGGTGTTGTCACTCCAGCTGAAGTCGATCACGCTGGGGTGATCGCGCAGCTGCTCTCCGATCGACAGCGCCGAGTCATACAGCACCTGGTAATCCCGCTTTGAGAGCTTGCGGCGTTCTGGCTGCCACGCGTCACAGCACTGAAAGCCCGCGTCGATCAGGATCCCGGCGCGGTCCATCTGCTCGTAGAAGTCCTCTGGCATCTCCTTGCCCTCGGTGCGGATCGCGTTGAGGCCGAGGTTCTTGATCAGCGCGATCTGCTGGGCGGTGTTCGCGGCGGAATAGCGCAGGAACTCGTCCTCCGCCCAGCCGCCCGCGCGGATCAACAGCGGCTGCCCGTTGATCGCGAACTGGCGCACGCCGTGGGGCGCGATCGGCGAGGCGCCGGTCAGGTAGGAGGTGACGGTGCGGATGCCGAACGTCAGCGACTGCGAGTCCGCGAGCGCCCCCGGCTGGCTGACCTGCATCGCCAGCCGGTACAGCGGCTGCGCGCCGAGCTGGTACGGCCACCACACCCGAGGCTTGACGATGGTCAGCTGCCCGTATTCGGCGGGCGTGAACGAGACGACGCTGCGCGCCTGCGCGGCGACGGTCACGGTCTTGCTCACGGAGATCGCTTCTCCGCCTCCCGGCGGCGTCACCGTGGCCGACACCGAGCCGGTCTGCGTGCTCGCCGAGTCGTTCGTTAGTTCGCCCTCGAGCGTCAGCTGCGAGCTCGAGAGGTTGGGAGCGTTGCTCTCGAGCACGTGCGCGTTTGCGATCGCGAGCGCGCCCGAGGTGTGCAGCTGCAGCGGGAACTGGATGCCGGTGTTGTTGTCCGGCGGGATCTGGTTCCAGTCGACGTCATCGAGCGTGAACATGCGCGTGGGATCGTTCGGATAGAGCTCGAGCGCGAGCGAGTTCGAGCCGGAGCGCAGCAGGCTCGTGAGGTCGAACGTGTAGCTCGCGTAGTCGCCCTGCAGCGTGGCGTGAGCCACCCCTTCGGGGCGTGTGCCCGCGAGCTCGTGCCCGTCGACCCACAGGTCGGCCTCGCCGACGACGCCGTTGACGATCAGCTGCGCGTGCTCGCCGGGCGCCAGGTCGGGTTCGAATTCGGTGCGAAACCACCACGGCACGTCGAACTGGGCGACCGTGTCGGGCCCGATCGCGTCCATGTAGCCGAAGCAGCTCTTCATCTCTTCGGAGAAGAACACGTTCGGGCAGGCGCCGCTCTGCAACAGGGCGTTTATCTCGGTCCCGACCGCGCCGGCGGCGTCGGGTTTGACCGCGAGCCACGAGCCGGTGGGAAAGCCGGGTTCTGAGATCTGGCTGCCTGACTGGGGGGCGAGCGCGCTGCTCTGCACCTGCCAGCCGCCGAGGCCGAGTGTGACGGTTTCGGCCGATGCGATGGGCGCGCTCACGCATGCGCAGATACACAGCGCGAGCGTCGCCCCGAGCATCCGTGCAGCCGCGCCCCTCTCCAAAGCATGCGCCACCGGCACAAGGCTAGAGGCAAGCGCCGCGCGGGGCGCCGCTCGGGCGCTCACGGCGCTCGCCGCTCAGGCCGGCTCGGGCGCCTCGAGCGCGCGCAGGTGCTCGTCCACACGCCGCACCCATTCCTCTGAGACCTCGTCTGCCTGTACCGACAGCCGCGGCGCCTGCACGACCAGATTCTCAGGCGCCGGGATCCCGAGGTGATCGAGCACGCGGCGGATGACCGCGTCGGTGCTCTCGGCGAGCTCCTCGTAGGTGATCTTCAGCGGCTCGTATCCGAGCCCGAGGAAGTACGCGTCCCAGGAGGCGTCGTGCGCGGTCAGCAGGCGCACGAGGTAGTTGATCGCGCGAAACGAGAACACCAGATCCACCGAGCGCTCGACCTCGTCGCCGGCCTTCCACGCCTGCGTCTGCACGGCCTTCCACAGCGACACCGCCTGGCGGATCTTGTTCTCGCGCGTGATCTGCACGTAGCGCAGACCGGGGAACGCGCGCGCGAGCAGCTCGGGCAGCGGCCGTGCGGCCATCCCTTCGATCCCGCGCAGCAGCTCGGCGAAGTCGCCGAGGTAGCCCCACATCAGCTTGGCGCCGAAGACCCCGTTGGGGGTGGTTCCCTCACGCAGCGCCCACGCCAGGTACTGGTCGTAGGTGTCCGGATGCCACAGCGGGTTCGGTTTGGCCATGCCGTCGGGCATCTCGCGGAAGGCGAGGCGCTCGACGATGTTGGCGTGGCGCTCCGGATCGAAGTACTCGTGCGGCCGGCGCGGCAGGCCGGAGCGGCTCAGCGCCTCGAAGTACTCCTGCGGGTGTCCGGCCACGCCGGTCTGGTCGAGTGCGTGGCACAGTAGAGTGCTGCCGCTTCGCGGCGTCGCGCACACCAGGTAGGAGAGCATTGGCGTCATCGTCGAGAGCTGCCAGTCTGGAGATTCCAAGCAAAACGCACTGACTTAGTAGACAATACCGTGACCAAACTACCGAACATCCTCTACATGCACTCACACGATACGGGCCGCTACGTGCAGCCCTATGGCGAGCCCGTGCCGATGCCGAACGTACAGGCGCTGGCCGATCAGGGCGTGCTGTTCCGTGAGGCCTTTTGCGCGGCGCCGACGTGCTCGGCGAGCCGCGCGTGCCTGCTGACCGGGCAGTACGGGCAGAGCAATGGCATGCTCGGACTGGCCCATCGCGGCTGGTCGCTGCGCGACTACCGCCATCACATCGTGCACGTGCTGCGCGGCGTGGGCTACACCTCGACGCTGATCGGCGAGCAGCACATCTCCAAGGAGCCGGAGGTGATCGGCTACGACGAGGTGCTGAAGATCTCGACGACGCACGTCGACACGGTCGCGCCGCTGGCGATGGAGGTGCTGCGGCGCGAGCGCGAGCGCCCGCTGTTCCTGTCGGTGGGCTTCTTCGAGACCCACCGCGAATTCCTCGGTCCCGGCTCGCTGCGGGACGTGCACTACTCAAAGCCGCCGAACAACCTGCCCGACTGCCCCGAGGTGCGGGCCGACGTGGCGGCGTTCAAGGCCAGCGCGCGCTCGCTGGACCACGGCGTCGGCATGGTGCTCAACCAGCTCGACGCCTCGGGGCTGATGGATGACACGCTGATCATCTTCACGACCGACCACGGCATGCCGTTCCCCGGGGCCAAGGCGACGCTGTATGACCGCGGGCTGGGCGTGATGCTGATCCTGCGCGGGCCGGAGCCGTTCAACGGCGGGCGCGTGATCGACGGGCTGGTATCGCACATCGACATCTATCCGACCGTGTGCGAGTACCTGGGGATCGAGCGCCCGCCGTTCCTGCAGGGGGTCTCGCTGCTGGAGCTGCTGCGCGGCGAGAGCACGAGCGCGCGCGAGGAGATCTTCGCGGGCTCGACGTGGCACGCGGCGTATGAGCCCCAGCGCGCGGTCCGCACGGTGCGCCACAAGTACATCCGCCGCTGGGGCGATCGCCTGAGGCCGGTGCTGGCGAACACCGATGACGGCCCCAGCAAGGACCTGCTCCTGGCTGCCGGCTGGGCGGAGCGGGAGATTCCAAAGGAACAGCTGTATGACCTGCTGTACGACCCCAACGAGGCGAACAACCTGCTCGCCGACCCCGGCTACGCGGACGTGCTCGCGGATCTGCGCGAGCGTTTGGAGACGTGGATGCGCGACACCGAGGATCCGCTGCTGGCGGGCCACGTCGACCCCCCGCCGGGCGTCGAGATCAACCTCCCCGACCAGCTCTCGGCCACCGAACCGACCACGCGCATCGAGTAGACCGGCGCGAGATGACGGCCTGACCGGTCGCTCCGCGGGGCGCTACGCGATCAGCCGGCGCGCCGGCGCAGGAAGTCGACGAGCAGCGCGCTCGTGCGCTCGGGCTCGTCATCCCACACGAAGTGCCCGGCGTGCTCGAGCACCGCGAGCTCGGAGCCGGCCAGTTCCTCGTGGAAGCGCTGCGCCATCGCCACACCGGCGAAGCGGTCCTGCGCTCCCCACACGATCAGCGCCGGCAGCTCCAGGGCGGCGACGCGACCCTCGTAGGGGACGAGCTTGTCGAAGTCGCCCGAGCGGTACAGCTCGAGCTGCGCAAGGCGCCGCCTGTCATCGGCGAACGCCTTCCAGTAGTCCGCCAGCGCGTCGTCGCTCATGCCGCTGCAGGCGGCGCGCAAGGCGGCGTCGAAGCCCTCCTGCGTGTAGGCGCGGATCAGGTTCTCGCCGTCTTCGGGGGTGCGCATCAGGTTCGCGAGTTCATGCCACTTGCGGTCGGCGAAGAAGCCGCCGTCGGAGATCACGAGGGCGCTGACCGCGCCCGGGTGATCACACGCCCAGCGCAGCCCGATCATCACGCCCCAGTCGTGTGTGACCAGCGCCACGGGACCGGGATCGAGATCACTGACAAAACGCTCGAGCGCGTCCACGTGATGCTCCCAAGCTCCAGACTCACCGGGCTCTGAGTCACCGTAGCCGGGCAGGTCCGGGGCGAGCGCGCGCCAGCCGGCGTCAGCGAGCGCGGGCAGCGCAGCGTGCCACATGTACGAGGACTCGGGGTAGCCGTGCACGAGCAGCACGGCTGGGTCCGACGCTCGTCCCGCCTCGCGGTAGGCGAGTCCCCCTGCTCGTTTGAGCTCGCTCACGGCCGCAGTGTAAGCGCAAGGCACGGCACGACGGGCCGCCCTACGGCCTACAGCGGGAGGTAGGAGTGCCCCGGCAGCGGTGTGGGTCTGCAGGTGTCGTACACGCGCTTGCCGGTCAGCGTGCGACCGTTGCGCAAGTGGGCGACGATCTCGACCGTGAAGGTACCGGCGGGCAGTCCCTGGAGGTTGATCGCGGTCGTCAGGCTCTTACCTTTGAGCGTCCGCTTTGCGTGCCCATCGATCGAGACCACGGCCGATACGACTCCAAGCTGCTTGACGTGCTGAATGTGGATCGTGAGTCACGGCGCGGGTGTGCCCGGTCGTGTCGCATATGCGGCGATCCAGCTGTCAAGCCACGGCAGGATCGCCGCGACGCTGGTGAAAACGGTGGGGTGTCGTGTGGAGCATCGCCCGTAGACGTGCACCGCGATGCCGACCTCAACCGCTTCCGCGGTGGCGCCCGCGGCGAGGAGCAGCGGGCCGCCACTGTCGCCGTTGCAGCCGCCGGTGGCGTAACTGGGCGGGTCGATCGCGCACAGCTCGCTCTGAGCGAAGAACGGCGGGGCGTTGTGCTGACACCAGCTGTCCGCCTGCACGACCGTGCCGGCCGAGCGCAGGCGGTCTGTGGGTTGCGACTGTCGAAAGTGCGTCTTCCCCCACCCCGCGATCGTGCCGGTCGTGCCGGCGGCCGGCCCGCCCCCGTCGGAGCTGCCGGCGAGCTTGACGGCGGGCGCGCTGACGGGTGCAGATAGCACCAGCAGCGCGGCGTCACCGTCGTCGTTCTTGCGCGTGAAGCCTTCGTAGACGAGCACCGCCGTCACCCGCGAGACCTGCCGTTCGGATTCCGTTCCGGCGCCGGCGAACGTCAGGACCGCGAAACCGGATGGCTTGTCGTGCACGCCCGTCTTGACGTTCTCGGCGCAGTGACCGGCCGTCAGGATCAGCGTCGGAGCGACGACCGTCCCTGAGCACTGGCCGACCTCGCGCCCGCGCGCGTCGAAGACCTCCGCGAGCGATGGGAACGCGCCGCTCGCCGTCGGCGCACCGCCGATGATCGCGGCATGCGCGACAGCGCGGTGGCCGGGGTGCGCCGCCTGCGCGCGGGCACCGCTCAGCAGCAGCGCGAGGACAGCTGCCAGGCACGCGAGGGACATCGGGCGCGTCATCGCTCGACCTGTATCGACGCGCGCCTGCCGCGGCTTGATCGCAGCAGCCGTGGCTCGATCGCGCCAGCGGCGCGCCTCGGTTACCGTCTGCGTGTGAGCACGCCGACCGCGCAACGCGATTCCGCGCTCGCGACGCCGTCATGGCTCGCGCGGGAGCTCGAGACCGTCGTCGAGGAGCTGGCGGCGTTCGAGCGGCCCTCGGCGTCGGCGGGCGAGCTGCGCGCCGCCGAGTGGATCGCGGCGCGCATGCGCGAGCACGGTCATCGCGCGGAGATCGAGGCCGAGCGCGCGCACGGCGGCTACTGGTGGCCGCTCGGCCTGCTCAACGGCGCCGTCGCGGTGGCGGGGCTCGCCGCGCGTCGCTGGCCGTCACGACGTGGCCTGCGGGCGCTCGCGGCCGCGCTCGGCGCGGGCGCGGCCGCCGCGATCTGGGATGAACTGGGCGGCGGGCGGCTGTGGTTTCGCAGGGCGCTGTTGCCGCACCGCGAGACGTTCAACGTGCTCGCCGAGGCCGGCGATCCGCACGGCGAGGAGACGGTGCTGGTGGTCGCCCACCACGACGCGGCCCACAGCGGCCTGGTCTTTCACCCGGCGCTGCCGCGGCTGTTCGCCGAGCGCTTCCCGGAGCGCCACGCGCGCTCGAACCAGACGCTGCCGATCATGTATGCGACGTGGCTTGGCCCGGTGCTGGTCGCGCTGGGGGCGCTGCTGCGCCGCGCGGGGCTGCTGCGCGCGGGGTCGCTGCTCGGCGCGGGCACGGCGGCGGCGATGCTCGACATCGCCCGCAGCCCGGTGGTCCCCGGCGCCAACGACAACCTCAGCGCGGTAGCGGTGCTGCTGGCGCTGGCGCGGGCACTGGACGAGCGGCCCGTGGCCGGTGTGAGGGTGCTGTTGCTCTCGACCGGCTCGGAGGAGTCGTTCATGGAGGGCATGCAGGGATTCATGCGCCGCCACCACCGCACGCTCGACCCGGCGCACACGACGGTGCTGTGCCTGGAGTGCCTGGGCAGCCCGACGCTGACGCTGGTCGAGGCGGAGGGCATGCTGCGGATGCGCCCCTATGACGAGCGCGCCCGTGCGCGGCTGGCCGCAGCGGCGCAGGCGGCGGGCGTGGAGCTCACGCGCGGGCTGCGCACGGTGCTCGCCACCGACGCGCTGGTGGCGCTGCGCCGCGGCTACGCGGCGGCGACCCTGGCTTCGATCGACGCGATGAAGTTCCCCGCTAACTACCACTCGCCGAGCGACACGCCCGCGAACCTCGACTGGGGCACGATCGAGCGGGCGTTCGCGGTGACCGAGCAGTTCGTACGCGCAGGCGCCGCCGAGGCCTCAGAGCAGCAGCCGCCGCGTTAGATCGAGCAGATCCGCGAACGGCGGTCGATACCGACTTCGGTGATCCCCGCCGAGGTGATCTTGATCCGCGTAGGCACGTTGCCGCGCTCGAGCAGCTTGCGCAGCACCGACTCTCCCTTGGACTCGATGCTCGACCGCAGCGGCTCCTCGAACGCGTCCGGCCGCAGGGCGTCGGCGATCTGCACATACACGTGCTTTTCCGCGCGGCCGTCCTGGACCTTCCAGCGATAGGTCGTGCCGGGTCGGGGAACCTCGATCGGCGTGGGCCCTCCGATTATCTCGGGATCATCAGCCATGTATCAAGCATGACCGCCACAGCGCGCCGGAGAAGGGCCGGCTGGCCAGGATCCTCGAGTCGAGTTTGGACACGCGTAGCGTCATTCGGTCTTGACCGCCCGCACCGACATCGGGCTGTGACCGGCCAGCGCGCACGTGTGAAACGGGAACGGCACGATCTTCGCGGTGCGCTGCCCGGGCGGGTAGACGCGGAATCCGGCGGCGGCCGTCGGATGACAGGTCGAGGCCGGCACGAAGCCGACGTCGACGACGTGGACGATCGCGGTCGTCTGCGCTTCGGGCGCGAGCGTCACAGTCCGCGGTGTGCCGGCGATTTCGCGACCGGCGGGCGAGCCGATCTGCGCGCCGCGGAGGTTCACCGCCGAGACCCCCGGATAGCCGCCGAGCGTGCACGTGTGACCGGAGAGGTTGGCGAATTCGAGTTTGAAGTAGAAGCTCCCGGCGGTGCCGGAGTCTTCGGCGTTCAGCCAGATCACGAGCGCCGCGGTGGCGCATCTTGGTGGGCTCGCAGCGCGCACACTCGCCGCCGGCGCAACCGCCGCGCTCGCAGCCAGCAGCGCGACGAGCGACACGAGCGCCGCGAGCAGGCCAGAGCGCCTCATGCGCTGAACATTAGTCGAGCTGGAACTCGCCTTCGCGGTAGATCACGCGCTCGCCGCCGCCGCGCAGCGAGGCCGTGACGACACGGTCGCTGGTGGAGACGACGTCGGTGTGCACGCTCGAGCTGTTGAAGCCGAGACGCTCCCACTCCTCGGCGCTGACACTCGCCGGATCGCCGGCGTAGGCGTCCTGGTAGGAGCGCCCGACGGCGATGTGGGTGTTGCCGAAGTCGCCGCCGAAGTTCTCGTCGTACAGCGTCTGCGCCATGAAGCGCGTGATTCGCGAGAAGCGCCGGTCGGTGAGCGAGAACTCGCCCACGCGGTCGGCGCCCTCGGTGGCGATCATCTCCTTGAGCACGCGCTCGTTCTCCTCGGCGGTGGCGTCCGTCACGCGCCCGTCGGCGAACGTCAGGCGGATGCCCTTGACGAGGTTGCCGTAGCGGTACAGCGGCTGGTTGCAGTAGATCCAGCCCTCGGTGCCGCGCCAGTCGGGGCTGGTGAACAGCTCGAAGCTCGGGATGTTGCGCCCGCGCCCGCCGAGCCAGCGCCGTTGCTCGCCGACGCTCACCCACAGATCGACGTCCTCGCCCTGCACGTGCAGCCGTTCGATCTCGAGCGCGTCGAGCCGCTGACGAGTCTCCTCCAGGCGTCGCCCGACCTCGCGCCAGCGCTCGAGCGGCTCATCGCTGTCGAGGAAGCACGCGTGCACGATCTGCTGCCAGTACTCCTCGACGCCCATGCCGGCCTCGGCGGCCATCCCGGGCGTGCCGTAGAGGCCGAGCGTCCAGGTGAAGCGTCCCGCGTTCTCCTTCTCGCCGCGCCAGTCGAGCAATGGGCGCATCGCCTCGCCGCGGCGCATGATCCGCGCTGGATCGACGGCATCGAGCGCACGTGGGTCGCTCGGCGCGATGACCGTCACCTGATGGTCGATCTCGTCTACGAGGCCGCGCGTGTACAGGGCGGGAAAGTGATCGAGCTGCTCGGCGCTGGCGGACTCGTAGAAGTCGCGTGAGAGATTCACCTCGGCGTCGTCGTCGGGCTGGTAGCCGCCGAGCACGTGGCCGCCGGCGCGCCACACGGCCCGGTTGAGCGCCGCGTACAGCGGCTTCGCGCTCTCCGGCGCCACCACTCTGACGGTCTCGCCCGGCTGCACGCCGCGCCCGTCGCCGAGCGCGAAGTCGACGAGCACGGATGCGTATCGCTCGAGGATCTCCGGGGCGGGCGTGTAGGGCACGCGCACACGATAGTGCGGCTGTGTGCCACGGCGCGAGCAGATGCCGCCGGCACGGCCCCTGACCGCCTACACGGCTGGCGGTCTGGACTTGTGGGCGAGATACCACAGCTGCGCGATGCCTTCGTTCCACTGCGTGCGCCCGCCGGCGAGCTTGCGCTTGTAGCCAGCGAGCGCGGCCGCGCTCGGCGCGCGAGCGTATGTCTGGAGCGCGGCGAGCGCGTCGGCCAGTTCGCTGGCTCCTTCGGTCACCTGGGTCTCAGCCCGGGGCACGTCTTCTTCTTCGGCGCCTTCTTCGCCGCGGCCGGCGACGTTCCATTCGCTCGCCCGCGCCAGTTCGCTGCGCGCTTCGCTTGCGGCCCGTGTGAGCTGCTGCAGCTGCGGGCGCGTCGGCGAGCCTGGCAGTCGTGCGACTGCGAGCGCGATCGCGCTCGTCCTCGCCGCCACCTGCGCCGCGGCGACTCCGTGCTCGTTGATGAAAGTGGTTGCGCCCATCTGCGGGCTGCCGGACGCGCAGCCGGCAAGGCTGAGGGCGACGGCCACGACGGCGCCCACGCCTCGAAGGTGCCGGTGAGCCTGACGAGAAGGCACCGACAGACCCTATAGCCGGCGCTCGAACGCGGTCACGTGCGTCGCTAGACGGGTAGGACATCCGTCGAGCCCCCCGTGGCGGCGGGCGGCGGCGCATCACAGTGGTCGAAGTGCTCTCCGTGCTCGATCACGACCTTGCCTGTCCACGCGCTCAGACCAAGCCGGCCCGATGACGAGCATCGCGCCGCCAAAGAAGCCCGCGCAAGCGACGACGCGCTCACATCCGGGGCACGACGAGCAGCGCAAACAGGCGAAAGAACACGCGAAGCACCAGGCGACGCATGGCAAGCACCACAAGCGCCGGCGCAAGCACCACAAGCCCGCGGCTCATCGCGTCGCGGCAAAGCCGACAGGCACGCTCGGCGTCGTGCTGCCGGTCGCTCCGGCCTCGCCGCCACCCCCCTCTTCCACCCCGGTCTCCTCCGTCGGCTCGCCGCCGATCACGCTCGCACAGGCGCAGCGCCTGCTGTGGCGCGCGGGTTTCGGGCCGACCCCCGGCCAGGCGCAGGCGCTCGTGGGCCAGCCGCTGGAACAGGTCGTCTTCAGCCTCACCCGTCCCTCGGGGCCGGCGACGCTCACAGGTCCGGAACCTGTCAATGAAGAAGGCAAGCCGCTGGAACCGGACACTGCGTGGGGCGATGACCATTGCTGGTGGCTCGACCGCATGGTTCGCTCCGACCAGCAGCTGGTGGAGCGGATGACGCTGATCTTCCACGACTGGTTCGCCAACTCCAACGAGCAGGTCGACAGCCAGCCGCTGATGCTCGAACAGAACGAGCTGTTTCGCTCGATGGCGCTCGGCAGCTTCGACGAGCTGTTCCTGGCGGTCACGACCAACCCGGCGATGCTGGTGTTCCTGAACGGCACGTCCAACAACAAGTGGGACCCGAACGAGAACTACGCGCGCGAGATGATGGAGCTGTTCTCGCTGGGCGCCGACCGCGGCGCCTACACCGAGGACGACGTGCGCGAAATGGCGCGGGCGCTGACGGGCTGGCGCAACGAATGGTCGGAAGCGCGGGGCGACTACGACTTCCGCTTCGACCCGAGCTACCACGACTCGGGCAACAAGGCGATATTCGAACAGAAGGGCAAGTGGAACTACGAAGACGCGGTGCGCCTGTGCGTCAGCCACCCGCTGCACCCGTCGTTCTTCGTGACCAAGCTGTGGGGCTACTTCATCCCGACGGCGCCCGACGAAGCGACGCTCGCGTCGCTGCAGGGCCTGTACACGAGCTCGGGGCACAGCATCCGCGCGGTGGTTGAGGCGATCCTCCAGCACCCGGACTTCTACGAAGGCCCCGAGCTGGTGACGCCGCCGGTGGTCTACAACGCGGGCCTGTTGCGCTCGATCGCGCGTCCGATCGACACGACGGCGTGGGCGTGGCTGTCGGCGAACGCGGGCCAGCAGCTGTTCTACCCGCCGAACGTGTCGGGCTGGGACTTCACGCGCTGGCTCGACACGTCCACCGCGCGGGCGCGCTGGGAAATAGCGAGCTACGTGACGTCGCAGACCTACCCCAACCCGTGGCCGGCGCAGGGCGAACCGGAGTACAGCGCCAGCGAGGACCCCGAAGCGGCGCTGGCGAGCGCGCTCGCCTATTGGGCCAACCCGCCGCTGTCGGCCGAATCGGAGCAGTGCATCGCCGCCTTCGCGCAGACGTGCCTGCAGCAGCCGCTGGCGCAGTGGGAGCAGAGCCCCTACCGGGCGATGCGCCAGAACGCGCTGCGGATGCTGATCGCGACCGCCCCGGACATGCAGGTCAGCTGAGATGGCCAAGAGCTGCTCGTGTCAAGACTTCACCCGCTCGCAGCTTTTGCGTCGCGGCGTCGCGCTCGCCGGCAAGGGGCTGCCGAACATCGAGCCGGGGATGCCGCTGCCGGCCGGCACGGGCATGGACAGGCGCACGTTCCTGCTGCGTTCGGCCGGCACGGCGCTGTCGATCTACGGCGCCTCGATGCTCAGCCCGCGCCACTTCGAAGAGGGCATCGCGCAGGCGACGGCGGCGGGCGGCCCCGACGAGCCGGTTTTGGTTTCGATTTTTATGGAAGGAGGCTGGGACGCGCTGTCCGTGCTCGCGCCCGTGCGGGAAGCGAGGTACAAAGAACTGCGGCCGGTGCTCGGCCTGCAGGAAGGCACGGGCAAGGTGTTCACCGAGGACGAAACCTTGATGTGGCATCCGGCGGCGGGCGGTCTCGCGGAACTCCACGAAGAGGGCAAAGTGAGCGTGTTTCCGGCGATCGGCTACGAGCCTTCGGAAGAGAGCCACTTCACGAGCCGCCACTACTGGGAGGTGGGTCAGCTCGATGCGAACGCGCGCTCGGGCTGGATGGGCCGCTACCTCGACCTCGTCGGCGAACCGGATAACCCGCTGCAGGGCCTGTCGCTCGACTACTCGCTGGCGCCGGCGCTGGCGACGGCGTCGATGCCCGTCGCGGCGGTGTCCTCGCCGGCGGACTACACGATGTGGGCGTACGGCCTCGGCGAACCGGTCAGCGGGCCGGCGCTAGAGACGTTCGGCGCGCTCGGCGCGCTGACGGCGCCGTCCCCGGCATATGCGCAGGCGCGGGGCGCCTCCTACGACACGGGCCTGGTGCTCGAAGAGATGGCGAACTTCGTCAAGACCGAGAAAGAATCGGGCGACCACGCGCCGGTCACCTATCCGGCGGGTGAATTCGCCGAACGGCTGGCGGTGCTCGCGGCGATGCTGCACAACGGCATGCCGATCAAATGCGTGTCGCTGAACGCGGTCGGCTCCTACGACACGCACGCGAGCGAGGTGGACACGCTGACGACGAACCTCGAACAGACGATCCCGGCGGTGCTCGCCTTCCAGCGCGACCTGGAAGCGCGCGGCCTGGATCAGCGCGTGCTGGTGCAGCTGTGGTCGGAGTTCGGCCGGCGGCCCAAGGAAAACGGCTCGGGCACCGACCACGGCGCCGGCGGCGTGGCGTTCCTGATCGGCACCCGCGCCGCGGGGAAGATGGTCGGCGAGTTCCCGGGTCTTGAGAAACTCGACGAAAACGAAAACCTGATCAAGACGTCTGACTACCGCGGGATGTACTGCTCGCTGCTGGAGCAGTGGTTCCAGACGGAAGCCGGGCTGGTGATCCCCGAAGCGGCGTCGTTCGAACGGCCCGTGCTGGTGAGCTGAAAGGCCCGGGTCGCGTCACGCCGCGGAACCCCGCGGTGCGCGCCGGCGCCCGTGCGATCAGAGCGCCGAGGGGTAGGTCTCCGGCGGCTCGCCGAGCTCCCATGTGCCGGTGCGCTCCAGCGGCTCGACGGCACGGGTGACGTCGATGTGGATGAGCGCGTCGAACTGCTGTGAGGCACAGGCCGCGAACCAATGGCTCTGGCGTTCGCTCTCGGGCCGGTAGATGACGCCGATCGCGCGCTGCAGCCGCGGCTCGCGCAGGGCGCGGCCGCTGGCGCTCGTCCCCAGTGGGCAGAGCAGGAACGCGGGAATGCCGGTGGCGTGCAGAAGCGCCTCATAGCTGTCGGCGAGCGCTGGCCTGACACGCTTGCGCTCGGCCTCCCCACCCCAGTCCGAGGCGGCGGTGACCGTCCCTGTGTAGGTGCTGAAGCCGACGAGCACGGCGTCGTGGCCGTGACGCTCGCGCATCAGCTGGCCAAGGTTGAGCTCGCCGCGCTGGGCCATCTCGGTGGAGCGCGCGTCGCCGACGTGCGAGTTGTGCTCCCAGACGACGACCTTGCCCGTGTCGCCGTGGCGCGAGAGGTGAACCTGGAGCTGGTCGAGCGTGTCGGCCATGTGCCGGTCGCGCAGGTTCCACGACGGCGCTGGGCCACCGAACATCGTGCGGTAGTACTCCTCGGCGCTGGCGACGATCGTCGCGTTCTGCTCGGCCAGGAAGTAGCGGTCCTCCGCGACCAGCCCGTCCGAGCTCAGATAGGCGCCCGCGTGGCGGCGCAGCTCGACGAGCTGCTCGAGCACGCGCCGGCGGCACGGCTCGCTGACGCCGAGCAGGATCGCCTGCCCGTAGCCGGAGCTGTCCTGTGCGAACGGGTGCAGGCACTCGTAGCGCTCGCGCGCCCGTGCTGCAGCCGGCGGGTCGACCTCATCCAGGTAGGCGATCACGGCCTCCATCGAGGCGCCCAGGCTGTACAGGTCAAGGCCATAGAAGCCAGCGGCCCTTTGGCCCGGGGAGCGACGCTCGTTGTGTGCACGCAACCAGCCGACGAAGTCGAGCACCTCGGCGTTGCGCCACATCCACGTGGGAAACCGGCGAAAGCCGCGCAGCGCCTCCTCGGCGTCGCCGTCATCCCCGACACCCTGCACGTAGCGGCTGACACGGTCGGCGTCGGGCCAGTCACCCTCGACCGCGACGGCCGTGAACCCGAGCTCGTCGATCAGCCGCCGGGTGATGCGGGCGCGCTCGCGGTAGAACTCGTGCGTGCCGTGGCTGGCCTCGCCGAGCAGCACCAGACGCGCGTCGCCGACCCGCGCCAGCAGCGCGTCGTAGTCGCCGTCGGCTCCGTGTAGCGGCTGGGCGTCGCCGCGCAGGAGCTCGAGCGCCGCGCTTTCGCCGAGCGGGAGGGCAAGCGTGGAGGCGGTCGTGGCGGGCATCGTCCTCATCTTCACCGTCATGGGTGCATCGCGCATCGGCAGCCAGTGCGGATCGGCGTCGCGGTCTACTACTGAGTTCGCGCGACTGGCCGGCTCGATGAGATCGCGCGGTCGCACAAGCCGCGGCGGCGAGGCGCGACGGCTGCGGCTTTCAACGGATCGCGAACGCGTAGCAAGCGCGGATTTCACCGCCGGTAAAGCACGCGAACATGCGCACGTTGGCGGCACGAGCAGCCGACGTCGCGAGAGGTGAGGAGGCCGGATGTCCGCTGACGCTGCACGCATCCCCCGTGTCCTGGCGATCGACGCCGGCGGCACGATGACCGACACGTTCATCGTCGACGAGCACGGCTCGTTCGTGGTCGGCAAGGCGCAGACGACGCCCGAGGACGAGTCGATCGGCTTCATGGCCTCGGCACGCGACGCGCTCGGGCAGTGGGACTCGACGCCGGAGCAGGGGTTTCCGGCGATCGTCTCGGGCATCTACTCGGGAACGGCGATGCTCAACCGGCTGCTGCAGCGCCAGGGTCTGAAGATCGGCTGCATCGTCAACGCCGGCCACGAGGACTATCTGCGCCTGGAGCGGGGCATCCAGACACACCTCGGCTACTCGTATTCCGACCGGCTGCACCTGGCGACCCACTTCCACAACGAGCCGCTGGTCGCGCGCGCACAGATGAAGGGCGTTCGCGGTCGCATCGACGTCTTTGGCGACGAGGTCCTGCCACTGCGCGAGCAAGACGTGTGTGACGCGGCAGCCGAGCTGCTCGAGGAAGGCGTGCAGGGCATCGTCGTGTCGCTGCTGTTCTCCTACCGCAACCCCGCACACGAGCAGCGCGTCGCGGAGATCGTCGAGCGCGAGAAGGCGACCCGCGGGATCGATGGCGCGGTGCCCGTGTTCCTCTCCTCCGAGCTCTATCCGATGCGCCGCGACCTGCCGCGCCTGAACTCGACCGTGATCGAGGCCTACGCCGCGGAGCCGTCGCGCAGCACCCTGCAGGCGGTGCGCGCGGTCACCAAGCAGCACGGCGCGCCGTTTGAGCTGCGGGTGATGGCCGCGCACGGCGGCACGATCTCGATCGAGGCGAAGGAGTTGGGCAGAACGCTCGTCTCCGGCCCGGTCGGCGGCGTCGTCGGCGGACAGGCGCTCGCGCAGAGGATGGGACTGCGCAACGTGCTCTGCACCGACATCGGCGGCACCTCCTTCGACATCGCGCTGATCACCGACGGGCGCTTTGAGATCACGCAGACGCCCGACATCGCGAAATTCGTCTTGAACATCCCGCTCGTGCGGATCGATTCGATCGGCGCCGGCACTGGATCGTTCGTGCGCGTGAACCCCAACTCGAACAGGCCGGAGCTGGGGCCCGACTCGGCAGGCTCGCGGATCGGCGTGTGCTGGCCGCAGGGCGGCCTGGACACCGTGTCGGTGACCGACCTGAATCTCGTGCTCGGCCGTCTGAACGCCGACTACTTCCTCGGTGGCGAAGTCGAGCTCGACGTCGAGCTCGCGCGGGCGGCGATCGAGCGCCAGATCGCGCGTCCGCTCGGCCTGTCGGTCGATGCGGCGGCGGCGGGGGTGATCGAGCTGTTCGAGCAGACGCTCAAGAACGAGGCGGTCGGACGGATCCTCGGCAAGGGCTACTCGCCCGCCGACTACACGCTGCTGTGCTACGGCGGCGGCGGTCCGCTGCACGTCGCCGGCTACACCGACGGGGTCATCTACCGCGAGGTTCTCGTGCCCGCCTGGGCCGCGGGGTTCTCGGCGTTTGGCTGCGCCTGCGCGGACTTCGACTACCGCTACGACCAGACCGTCGACATGCCACTGCTGCCGAGTTTCGGCGACGGCGAACGGGCGGGCATCGGCGCGATGATCACCGGCGCCTGGCTCGGCCTGCAGGATCGAGTCGCGCGCGAGTTTCAGAAGTCGGCGATCGCCCGCGAGAGCATCCGCTTCACCCACGCCGTGCGGATGCAGTACTACGGCCAGCTCAACGACATCGAGTTCGTCTCCCCCCACGCCGCACTGGCGGACGCCGCCCAGGTCGATGATCTGATCGCGACGTTCGAGGACGCCTACGCGAAGATGTTCGCCTCCTCGGCCAGATCCCCGGAGTTCGGCTACCTGGTCACGCACGTGATCGTGCATGGCACGGTCGACGTCGAGAAGCCGGCGCTGCCAGAGCTGCCGGAGGAGCGCGGCAAGCCGCCGGTCAAGGCACTCAGGCCGGTCCATTGGGGCCGCGCCAGCCGCGACGAGTTCGTCGAGACCGAGATCTTCCAGCTCGAGGCGGTGAAGGCGGGAAACGCGATCCACGGTCCGGCGATCGTCGAGCACTCGGCGACCACGTTCGCGATCCCGCCGGGACGCCGCGCGGAGCTCGACGGGCATCACATCTTCCACCTCACCGACATGGAGGACACGAGCAATGGCCACCGTTGAAGTCAACCGCGAGCTCGAGGAGCGCCCGGCGGCGATCGGCTGGGATGGCAGGCGCCTGGATGAGATGCTCGCCGAGTCCGAGCGCCTGTTCGCGACCACCGGCCACTACTGCGGCCTGGATCAGCTCGACCTGATGTCCAGCGACCCGATCGGCTACGAGAAGCTGTTCTCCAGGATCCGGGGCGGGCTCGTGTCGGCGCGCGAGACGGCGCTCAACATCTCGGCCTCGCCGATCGTGCGCGAGCTGGGCGAGCTGTGCTTCGCTCTGTACACGCCCGAGGGCGACTCGATCGCGCTGTCGACCGGGATCATCGTCCACGTCCACACGATGTCCGACGCGATCAAGTGGATGGTGCGCAACTCCTACGAGGACAATCCCGGGGTCAGGCCGGGAGACATATTCGCCAACAACGACCCGACGATCGGCGACGTTCACAACGCCGATGTGCAGACGTTCGTGCCGATCTTCTGGGAGGGTGAGCTGGTGGCGTGGGCCGGCGGTGTCACGCACGTGCTGGACATCGGCGCGAGCACGCCCGGCGGCGTCCCGGTCGGGCCGACGATGCGCTACGAGGACGGCATCGACCTGCCGTGCATGAAGATCGGCGAGCACGACGAGCTCGCCAGATGGCACCTGGAGCGCTGCAAGAAGCGCACCCGCGCCTCGGTCTACTACATGCTCGACGAGCGCACCCGCCTGGCCGGCTGCCACATGGTCCGCCAGTCGGTCGAGCGCATCCTCTCCGAAGAGGGCGTCGAGCGCTTCAAGCGCTTCAGCCGTGAGGTGATCGAGGAGGGCCGGCGCTCGTTCAAGTCGCGCATCCGCGAGATGACCGTACCTGGTCGCTATCGCTCGCCGGCGGGCTTTGACGCGGAGTTCGCCGACAAGCCGCAGCTGCCGGCGCGGGCGCGGCGGGACATCATCATGCACTCCCCCTTCGAGGTGCGAATCGGCGGCGACGGCACCTACGAGCTCGACTACGACGGCTGCTCGGCGTGGGGCTGGCACTCGATGAACTGCACGCCGTCGGGGATGCAGGGGGCGATCTGGGTGATGTTCACGCAGACGCTGATCTGCAACGACAAGGTCAACGACGGCGCTTACTTCGCGATCGAGACGAACTTCCCGGAGGGCACGATCGCCAACCTCGGCGACGCGGAGGGCTCGACGGCGATCACGTGGGCGTTTCTGCAGCCTTCGTTCACGGGCTTTCCGCGCACGATCTCCCGCGCGCTGCAGGCGCGCGGCTTCATCGAGGAGGTGCTGGCCGCGTACTCGGTGTCGGGCAACGTGCAGCAGGGCGGCGGCATCGACCAGTACGGCAGCTCCTCGGCGATCATGAACTTCGAGGTCTCCGCGCAGGGCATGGGCGCGAAGTACGTGCTCGACGGGACCGACTACTGCGCCGCGATGTTCAATCCCGAGGGCGACATGGGAGATGTCGAGATGTGGGAGCTGATCTCCCCGTTCGTGTACCTCTCGCGGCGCGTGAAGGCATCCTCTGGAGGCGCCGGTCGCCATCGCGGCGGCTCGAGCTTCGAGTCGCTGTTCATGGTCAACAAGACGCCGTTCTGGGAGCTGCAGAACATCGGCACAGGGCGCGTGCTCTCCTCCTCGGGTCTGTTCGGCGGCTACCCGGGCGCGACCGCCTACATTCACAACATCCACGGCGCGGACCTGATCGAGCGCGCGCGCCGCGGCGAGGCCTATCCGGTCGCGGACGGCGACTTCGAGAGCCCCGCGCTGATGGAGATCCAGGGCAGCTCCCGCGACTACAAGAGGGATGGGCTCACGCTGCTCGAGCCGTTCGCCAACGGCGACCTGTATCTCAGCGTGATGAAGGGCGGCGCGGGCCTCGGCGACCCGCTGCTGCGACCGCTCGACGCGGTCCGGCGCGACGTCGAGGAAGGTCATCTGCTGTCGCGCTTCGCCGAGTCGATCTACGGCGTCTCAAGCCGCGAGGAGTTCCGCCGCCGCCGGCTGCAGCGGGCGGTCCCGGTACGCGAGTGGGTGGCGCGCGAGCGCGAGCGGATCCTGGCCCAGGAGTTCGTCGAGCCGGTCAAGGCGATGTATGCGGAATCGATGCGCCTGTCACCTCGCTGGGCGGCCGAGTACCGCGGCTTCTGGGATCTGCCGGAGGACTTCGAGTACGACGTGGCCACGCCGACCGTTCTCGCCGAGCGCGCGCAGGTCGGCAAGCTGCACCCGGATGCCGCCGCCGATGAGTTCCTTGCGGCGTCGGATCCACACGCGGGCGAGGACGGCGTGCCGCTGGCGACGGGCGGCACGCTGGACGCCGAGACGCTCGCGGCGCTGCTCGAGGAGAAGCTCTCGCGGCGCGAGATCAAGGACATTCAATCCGGATACAAGGACTCGGACCGCTTCGAGAAGTGGCTGTCGGTGCTGCAGGCGCGCGTCCCCTACGAGGACCCGATCGTGCTCCCGGCCGGCGAGGGGCTGAACATCGTCAGGCGCCGCAGCGACGGAGAGCTGGTCTACCGCTGCGACTGCGGACACGACTTCTGTGCGCACAATCGCAACTGGAAGCTGGATGCGGTGATCCACGTGCGCGACACCGAGGACGCGCTGCTGGAGGTCTACCCGAAGATGGCCGGCCCGGATCCGAAGCTCCAGCAGATTCGCGAGTACTACTGCCCGACGTGTGCGCGCCAGCTCGAGGTCGAGGCGCTGCAGCCCGGCTATCCGGTGGTCCACGAATTCCTGCCCGACGTCGAGGGCTTCTACCGCGGCTGGCTCGGACGCGCGGTGCCCGCGTAGTCCGATTTACGCGGAGATTCCGGCATCCGCCGACGCACCCCGTAGGCTAACTCGACATGCTGGCGGCGACGGCCGTCGTCGTGCATATGGGGTGCGCAAAGCAGGAGAGGGACAGTGGAGCGGATAGAAGATGCTGTGTTCTTGACCGGTGCGACCGGGTTCGTCGGCATGCAGTTGCTGGCGCGCTATCTGGAGCACACCGATCGCCGCGTGTATGCGCTCGTGCGGGGCACGGACGACCTCGAGGTGGCAGCCCGAATCGAGCGCACGCTGCAGTCGTTGTTTGGTCCCGATCACCGGTATTCGCAGCGGGTGGTCGCGGTGCGGGGCGATATCACGCGCCCCGGCATGGGCATTCGCGGGTGGCTTGACGGGCTCGCCGAGCGGGTCAACGAGATCGTGCATGGCGCGGCGTCGGTGTCGTTTGAGCAAGAGCTGCAGGCCGCGCGTGCGATCAACGTAGACGGCACGCGCCGCGTGCTCGAGTTCGCCGAGCGCTGCCAGGCGCGCGGCGGCCTGCGACGCTTCTCCTACATCTCCACGGCCTACGTCGCCGGTGAGCACGCGGGGTGTTTCAGCGAGGACGATCTCGACGTCGGCCAGCGCTTTCGCAACACCTATGAGCAGTCGAAGTTCGAGGCGGAGTGCCTGGTTGCCCGCTCACGTGGGCAACTCCCGATCACGGTGTTGCGCCCGAGCATCATCGTCGGCGAGCGCGACAGCGGCTGGACGGCTTCGTTCAACGTCATCTACTGGCCGTTGCGCGCGTTTGCGCGCGGCTCCTACGCGGCGCTGCCCGCACGCCGCGACGCGCCGGTTGACATCGTGCCGGTCGACTACGTGGCCGACGCGACGTTCGCGCTGAGTCAAGCGCCGGAGGCCGAGGGCACGACCTTCCACCTGACAGCCGGTGAACATGTCAGCAGCGTCGGTGAGCTCGTCGGGCTCGCGACGCAGTTCTTCGGCCGCCAGGCACCACGTCTGATCGAGCCGTCACTGTATCGAGGCATCATGCACCCGCTACTCGTTCGTGCAGCCTCCGACGAGCGCACCCGCCGCGCGCTGGCGCGCAGCGAGGTGTTCTTTCCCTACTTCGCCGCGCGGGTGTCCTACGACGATCGGCGCGCCCGCGTGGCGCTTCGCGGATCGGGGATCAAGACCGCGCCGCTGCGCACGTACTTCGTCAGGCTGGTCGAGTTCGCGCTCGCCGCCCAGTGGGGGCGGCGTGAGATATCGCGCTTCAGCGCGGCTGCAGGCGCACCGATCACGCCGAGCCCGCCGGCGCGCGGCCCGCACACACGAGCTCGCTTGGTGCTCGCAGAATGAGTGGCCACCGGCTATCGGCGCTCGATGCGTCGTTCCTTGCCGTGGAGACGCGCACCGCGCACATGCACGTGGGCTGGGTTGCCGTGTTCTCGCCTCCAGATGACGGTCGACTGCCGAGCTTTGCGGAGATCCGTGAGCACATTGCGCGACGGCTCGCGTACGCGCCGCGCTACCGCCAGAAGCTCGCATCGGTCCCGCTCGGCCTGAACGTTCCGGAGTGGGCCGACGATCGCGCTTTCTCGGTCGATCGTCACGTGTACTGGGCGCCGGGACCGCTCGATGACCTCGTTGATGAGGTGATGTCGATACCGCTGCGCCGCGACCGCCCGCTGTGGGAGATGTGGATCTGCGAGAACACGCAGGACGGGCGCCTGGCGATCGTCGGCAAGACCCATCACTGCATGGTCGACGGTCTCGCGGCGGTCCAGCTCGCCTCGCTGCTGCTGGACCCCACGCCGGAGCCGGTTGCCTACGAGCCCGACAGTTGGAGCGCGGCGCCCGAGCCCGGCGAGGAGACGCTGCTGGCGCGCGGGCTGCGCGATCTGATCGGTCAGCCACTGGACCTGCTGAACTGGTCGCTGAGCGTGGCGAGCTCGCCCGCGCCGGTGGCGCAACAGGCCGCCGCGGGAGCGATGCGGGTGACTCGCGCGCTGAGCCACCTGCTGCGGGCCGCGCCCACGAGCGTGCTCAACGGACAGCTCTCGCCGCTGCGTCGCCTGGCCTGGACGCGACGCCCGCTCGCTGACCTGCAGACGATCAAGCGCGCCTACGGCACGACCGTCAACGATGTGATCCTGGCGGCGGTAGCCGGCGGCATGCGCGCGTACCTGACTCGCCGCGGCGAGGAACCGGTCCCGCTGAAGGTGATGGTCCCGGTCAGCGTGCGCAGTGACGATGACGTGCTCGGCAACCACATCTCGTTCGTGTTCGCGGACCTTCCGTGCGATGACCCCGACCCGGTCGGCAGGCTCTACCAGGTGCACGCGTCGATGATCCGGCGCAAGCGCGACGGCGAGCCCGAGGGCGCAGACCTGGTGCTGAAGGCCGCGGCCCACACCCCCGTGGTCGTGCAGCAGACGCTGTCACGGCTGCTTGCCGGGCCGCGTGCGTTCAACCTCGTGGTCTCCAACATCCCCGGCCCGACCGTGCCGATGTACATGCTCGGCTGTCCGCTGCAGGCGGCATATCCGGTCGTGCCGCTGGCCGACCACCATGCCGTCTCCGTGGGGATGCTGACCGTCCACGACCAGGCGTGCTTCGGGATCTATGCAGACCGCCAGGCGCTGCCCGACGCCGACATGCTGGCCCGCGACATCGACGGCGCGATCACCGAACTGCTCACCAGCACCGATCAGGTGATGGAGTCGGCCGGATCGCTGCTCACGCGCGCCCACGCAGCGGTCCCCCAGGCCGCGCGCCCTGCCTCGCCGGAGCCCTTCGCGAGTCCCTCCCCGCCGGAGCCGTTCGCGAGCCCTCCCCCGCCGGAGCCGTTCGCAAGCCCCTCTTCGATGGAGCCGTTCGCGAGCCCCTCCTCGGCGGAACCCTTCAAGGCGTCAGTGCAGGAGCAGCCCCCGGCGGCGGAGTGGCCGAGCCAACCCGGTAGCGGGGCGCTCGACGCGGAGATCTGACATACGCCGCCGGGCTGATGCGCCGCCCCGCCCGAACGCATACGAGATGCGCAGCGGGCGCTCACAGCACTGATGGCGCGCCGCCTCGCGGCTCGTGTACACGGGCGTTTCGGAGTCTCCCTACCGGCTAAACGCCGCGGCGCGTCATGGTATCTTCCGCCGGTCTATCAGGAGAGGCGGTAAGGCGCGGGCGCGACGGAAGGACGGCGCTGCCCGTCCGGCACGGTCTCGGCAACAGCTTCGCATCGCGACCGCAAGGAGAGATCAGGGAATGAGACGGACAACGATCGGGCTAGCTCTAGCTATGAGCGTGCTGACATGGAGCGTGCTCGCCGCACCGGCGCTCGCTGTAAAGGAAAAGCCCGTATTCGGGAAGTTTCGCGCCAGCGTGGCCGGCACCGCGAAGGGCATCGGCGAAGCGAGCGCGATGGTCCTCGGGCCATACAAGTTTGAAGGATGTGAAAAGGAACTGCACTCCAATGGCACGGTGACCCTCGGCGAATCCGAAACCTTCTTTCAAGAAGTGAGGTTCTCCAAATGTGTCGCTACGAGGAACGCCGGCGGCGGTATACAGGAATCGATCTTTGCCAGCTTTGTGCTCGGCATGGAATTTCACTCCAACGGATCTCTGAAACTCGGCCCAACGAGCGTGACCTTCGGACCGACCAACAGCACGTGCGAAGTCACGGTGCCGGCGCAGTGGGTCCCTGGCGTGGCGGAAACGAAGGGCGAAGACAAGTCCTTCGACGACGGCAAATACTCGACGGACAAGGAAAAACTCGAAGGCGGCCAGGAGAAGAGGTTCGGCGAATTCCGCGAACGGCTGCACGTCGAATGGGAACTCAAAGGCATCAACACGACGATCAAACTGACACCAACCTGCAAATACGAAGGCACGCACCTCAATGCCGCCGGAGAAGCTGAATTCGGCAACGGAAGAATGGAAGGCGAACTGGAAGAAGTCACGCTGGCAGCGGGCAACCTGAGCTTCATCCCGGCGCCGTAAACCGCCTGACCCGCTCGGATCGAAACAGAAGCCCTACCAAACACACATTCCCAGCTGGTGGCCGAGAGCACCGGCCACCAGCTGAGACTCATCAGTCAGCTGTCGAGGCGGGCGCTGCCTCGGTCCATGCCGCGCCGGCGGTGGCCACGTCCGTGGGGTAAGTGTTTCGAGCGCGCAGCAGAAACACGCCGGCGGCTGCGAGCGTGCTCAGCATGATCAGGAAGCTGACCTGCAGGCCGGTCCCGGTCGCGGAGGAGACGATGCCGTGTGGGTGGGTGCCAACGGGCGCCTGAGCTGGCACGAATCCAGCGACGAGGTCAGCGATCGCCCCGAACAGCAGTGGCGCGAGCGCCTGGGCGAGCGAGCGCAGGAATGTGCGCGTGCTCTCGGCCCGCCCCCACAGGCCGGAGGGCATGATGTCGAGCCGCGCGGCATCCAGCGGCGGGTTGGCCGCCGAGATCAGCGCGGCGCCGCCGACGTCGAACCAGATCGCGGGCGTGAGGTGGCTGCCGAGCAGGCCGGGAATCAAGAGCGCGGCGGCGCCCAGGTAGCACAGGGCCGGGACCCACACGCGGGCTTCGAGCCTGCCGCGGCGAACCAGCGCATCGGTGATGTGCCCGCTCACCAACGTGCCGGCGAGCGCACCGAGGACGAGCAGACCGAGCACGAGCGTCGCTGTCGCCTGGCTGGCGTGGTAGTGGCCGCGCACGAACACCACGGCAAACGTCTGCAGACCGGCGAAGAAGAAGTACCCGAGCGAGGAGCCGATTATCAGCAGCACGTTGGTCGGTATGCGCAGGATGTAGCGCACAGCAGCGCGCAGCGACATCGCATTCGGATCGGTGTCGAGCACAAGCGCCGGGTCGGGTTCAAAGCCGCGCCGGCTGGCGGCCTCGCGCGCGAGATCGCGATCGCCCGCCGCCTCCTCCCCGCCGTCATCCACGCCCGCGTCCGCCTGCGCACGGTCAGCGTGAGCGAGCGCTCCGGTGAGATCCAGCGCCCCCGGCTGTAGGCGGCTCTGGCCACCGCGCCGCGGCTCTGGCACCGTGCGCCACAGAGCACGCGCCAGAAAGAAGCCCGGGAGCGCGAGCAGACCAAACGCAAGCCGCCACGAGAACACGCTTGCGACGGTGCCGCTCACCAGAAACCCGACCGCCGTGCCGGCGATCTCACCGCTGAGGATGTAGCCGTAGATGCGCCCGCGCTCGCGCGAGGGAAAGTAGTCGCCGGTCAGCGAGGCGATCGCCGGACCCGCGGTCGCCGCGACCGCGCCGAGCCCGACGCGGGTGAGCAGCAGACCCGAATACGAGTGCGCGGCGGCGGCGAACAGCGTCGCCACGCTCCACAGGAGGATGCTCGCGGCAAGCAGCGGGATGCGCCGTGCGCGATCGACCAGCAGCCCCACCGGGATCACGGCCACGGCGCCGATCAGCAGCGCCACCGAGTTGAGCAGGCCAATCTTCGCGTTGCCGATGTGCAGCGAGCGCTCCAGCTGCGGCGCAACGGCACCGACGGTGGAGATCTGCGCGCTGCTCAGCGCGAGCACGCACGCGAACAGCGCAATCACGCGCGCCCGCGCGGGGCCGCCCACGAACTCAACGACCTGCCCTCGCAGCAGACGTCCGAGCCAACGCACGAACCGCATCACCGCAAGCACGATGCGCTCGGGCCTGCCGAGATCCTCCATGTGAGGGTTATAGTGGCGGGCGTCGCTTCTGTGATCGGCGCCGCCCGAGCTCTTGAGGGTCAGGGCGCTGGGAGCGGGTAGCGCGCGAGGATCTCGGTGCGGTCCGGGCTCCCCACCTTGTCGGTGCTGACCAGTGTGAGCTCGTCGAGTTCGAGCTGCTCGCCCCCGAGTGCATCGCGGTGTTCTCTGGCGCTCCGGAGCAGCTCACCGGCTACAGGCGCATCGAGGCGCAGCACGTTTGCGAAGGCGAGCCGGCGCAGCGGTTGTAGTGGCGGTCGAATCCCCGCGATGCCGTCGAGCCGTGCGCGTAGTCGCCGCAACACCTTGTCGGTGCGCAGTCTCAGCAGCAGCGTCTCGCGCGTGAACCCGAGTCCGACATCGCCAAGCAGAAGAGGCCGCGTGCCGGCGAGCAACGCCGGCAGTGCCGACAGATCGGCGCCATCAAGATTCCGGATCGTCACATGTAGCTGCGCGGGCGGATAGCGAAAGTGCTCGGAGATGCCGGGTAGCGTGTCGATCACGCTCGTAAGCCGGGCCGCGAAAGCCGGCGGCAGAAATGCCACGAGCGTCGTAAACGGCCCCGAAGGAGCGAGCGGGTCGAAGCTCGGCGCGCCCCGCAACCGCCAATGGATCCGTGCGTCGGCTTCGACCACCGAAAAGCCTGCGCGAGTGCCGAGCCAGTTGCACAACATGGTCTTATGGTCTTCTACCAGGCCCGCGTGGACTCCATCGACGCAGGGGGGCAGGCACGGCTGGTAAAGCTAGGGGATGTGAACGTCGTGCACGGCCGCGGCCGTTTCGAGGTCAGCAGGTGCCGCGGATGCCCGGTCAAGGCGCACGACGGTGGCCCAGTGGTGACCTACCGGACAGCGTTGAAAGCGTCGGCCACCCAGCCGGATCGCCTTCAGCGAGAGCCACGGTATCCAGATCGTCGTAAACAGATGGCCGTCGTGACAGCGCACCGGCCGATCGAAGCGCTCCTTCCAGCTCATGCGCGCGGTCGTCGCCATGGTCAACTCACTTTCGCTCTACGTCGGTCTGCCTGCACGTGCCTAAACATACGGCCTTCGGCGAGACGCGGACCCGTGCTTTTCCGTCGCGTCTCGGCGGGTTCACCGCTGACGGCGTGCCTGCTTGTCCAACTATGCTCAGCGCATAGTATGCGACCCCCCTCGACCACGCCTTGGTCGATCCTCGAGCGGATCCGCGGCTGTGGGCGCTCTGGCAGTGATCGGCCTCATGGCCTCGCTCGGCGGCTGTGGCGGGAGCGCTCATCCCGCGCTGAGGCCAGCGGTCCGCACAGCGACCGCGAAAGCAACGCCGGCCTCCGGTGTGGGTGTTGCACCGGGAACGCCCGGCGGTATCCACAAGATCCGCCATGTCGTGATCGTCATGCAGGAGAACCGCTCGTTCGACAACTACTTCGGCACCTATCCCGGCGCCGACGGAATCCCGATGAAGGACGGCAAGCCGACCGTGTGCTTGCCGGACCCGGAGGACCATCGCTGTGTTGCCCCGTATCACGACCCGAAACTCGTCAACGGCGGCGGACCACACGGCGAGGAAGCAGCACGCGAAGACGTCGACGGCGGGCGCATGGACGGCTTCGTTGCAAGCGACGTGCGCGCGCAGCAGGAACAACGCTGCCAGCACTCCCTGAGTCCGGCCTGCGCCGTCGGCGCCCCGGAAGAAGTGATGGGCTACCACGACGCCCGCGAGATTCCCAACTACTGGGCGTACGCGGAGAACTTCGTGCTGCAGGATCACATGTTCGAGTCGGACATCGGTTGGAGCCTGCCCGAGCATCTCTACATGGTCTCGGCGTGGTCGGCCCGCTGCTCGATCATCGGCGATCCGCTGAGTTGCGTGAGCGCGCCCCAAGACCCGGAGCTCCCACCGGAATCCACCGCATCGAGGGCCGAACCGCACTACGAATGGACCGATCTGACCTACCTGATGCACAGGCACCACGTGAGCTGGCGCTACTACGTGCTCACGGGCGCCGAGCCCGACTGCGAAGACGACGAAGCGATCGTGTGCGCGCCAGTGCAGCAGAGCGCCGCGACCCCTGAGATATGGAACCCGCTGCCGTACTTCAGCGATGTGCGCGAAGATGGCGAGCTCGCCAACATCCAGCCGACCGCCAACTTCTTCACGGCCGCCGAAAGCGGGACGCTGCCGGCGGTCTCGTGGGTGATCCCCAACGCCACGGTGTCAGAGCACCCGCCCTCGAGCATCAGCGTCGGGCAAGCGTATGTGACCAGCCTGATCAACGCGATCATGCGCAGCCCCGACTGGTCGAGCACCGCCATCTTCCTCTCCTGGGATGACTGGGGCGGCTTCTACGACAACGTGACGCCGCCGAGCGTCGATCAAGCCGGCTACGGGCTGCGGGTCCCGGGCCTCGTGATCAGCCCGTACGCGCGCCACGGCTACATCGACCACCAGATCTTGAGCCACGACGCCTATCTGAAGTTCATCGAGGACGACTTCCTCGGAGGCGAACGCCTGGATCCCAAGACCGACGGCCGACCCGACTCGCGTCCGGACGTGCGCGAAGAGCTGCCGATCCTCGGCAATCTGGAAAGAGACTTCGACTTCACCCAGCCGCCGGCGCCACCGCTCCTCTTGCCAGTCGAACCAGCGCTCTGAGCGTCGCCACGGCATCGCGCCGTCCGGCAGCCGACGCCGGAGGGCGCCCGCAGCGTCGGCAATGAACCGCTACACGTAGCCGCGGTGTCTGCGCAGGCGCCCGGCCTCCACGACACGCTCGATCCCCAGCTCATACGCGGCGACGCGCATTGGCACGCCGCCGGCGCGGGCGCGCTCTGCCACCTCGCCGTAAGCGCGCCGCATCCTCGCGGCGAGACGGTCGTTGACGTCGCGCTCATCCCAGCCAAAGCGCTGCAGGTTCTGCGCCCACTCGAAGTAGGACACGATCACGCCGCCGGCATTGGCGAGCACATCGGGCACCACGAGCACGCCGTTCGCATTGAGGATCTCGTCCGCGTCCGGCGTGGTCGGATTGTTGGCACCCTCGACCAGCAGCCGCGCCCGCACCGAGGCGGCGTTGGCGGCGTGAATCGCGCCCCCGAGCGCAGCGGGGATCAGGACCTCGCAGTCGAGCGCTATCAGCTCCTGCGGCGTGATCTCCTGCGCACCGTTCGCGCCGGCGGCTTGCGGATACTCCACGAGCCTGCCGCCGTCGGCGAGATGGCGCAGCAGCGCGCTGGGGTCGATGCCGGCATCGCAGTGGATCGCACCGCTCGTGTTGGACACGCCGACGAGCTTGCATCCCAAATGGGTGATGATCCGCGCCGTCCACGAGCCGACGTTGCCGAAACCCTGCACGGCCACCCGCGCGGCGCCCGGGTCGAAGCCCAGCCCGTTGGCGGCCTCGACGTAGGCGTGCACGACACCGCGTCCGGTCGCAGACTCCCGTCCAAGCGAGCCACCGAGCGAGACAGGCTTGCCTGTGACGACCGCCGGCGTATCGCCGTGCAGCTTGCCGTACTCGTCCATGATCCACGCCATCACCCGCGCGTTGGTGTTCACGTCGGGTGCCGGGATATCGCGATTGGGTCCGAGCACATCGCCGATCCTGTCCACGAATGCCCGCGTGATCACCTCCAGCTCCCCCTCGTCGAGGTCCGCTGCGGGGCAGTTCACACCACCCTTGGCGCCACCGAACGGAAGGTCGACGATCGCCGTCTTCCAGGTCATCAAGGCCGCGAGCGCACGAATCTCATCGAGGTTCACCCGCTGGTGGTAGCGGATGCCGCCCTTGTACGGGCCGCGCGCCGAGTTGTGCTGCACCCGGTAGCCCAAGAACACATGAATCTGCCCGTCAGCCAGGCGGATCGGGATCTGCACCTGAACCTCGCGCTCCGGCATCCGCACCACGCTGCGCAGGCCATCGGTGATGCCCAACCGGTCCGCCGCCACGTCGAAGTAGTGCGAGACGCTCTCAAAGCTCGAACGCTCCGCGCTCATCCGGGCCAATGCTATGCGCAGCCGGGGCACGACGTCGCTGGCCGCGTAGAACGCGGCTCAGGCGACGGGCGCGACCGGCCGATCGGCGGGTCGCTCGCGGACCGTCGAGAAGCACAGCACGCCGTCGGCGAGCGCGCCGTGGCGCAGCCGCTCGAAGTCCTCGCGGTAGCTCATCTTGACCTCCCAGGGACCGGTTCCCTGGCGGGGGAAGCGGTCGACGGCACGCTGCACGTAGCCGGCGCCGAAGTCGAGCATCGGCCGTGTCGGCATGCCCGTGTCGGTGTTCACCGGCACGCAGCTCGCGTAGCCGCTGCGGTCCATGAACGAGATGAGCCTGCAGATGTAGTCACAGACGAGATCCACCTTCAGCGTCCAGGAGGAGTTGGTGTAGCCGAAGACGAACGCCAGGTTCGGCAGGTTGCTGATCATCGCGCTCTTGTAGATGAGCTGGTCGGGCAGCGAGATCTCGGCGCCGTCGACGCTCACCTGCACGCCGCCGAGGGCCTGCAGGTCGAGACCGGTGGCCGTGATCACGATGTCGGCCTCGAGCTCCCTGCCGGACTCGAGCAGGATGCCGTGCTCGGTGAACGTGGAGATCCGATCGGTGACGACGGACGCGCGCCCGGAGGAGATCGCGGCGAACAGATCTCCGTCAGGAACGGCGCACAGGCGCTGGTCCCAAGGGCCGTAGGAGGGGGTGAAGTGCGTGTCGATGTCATAGCCCTCGGGCAGCCGCTTTTCCAGGCCCTTGCGCAGCAGCCACTTGACCAGGCCCGGCCGCTTCTGGCTGAGTTCGTAGAAGGTGCGCTGCATCCAGATGTTCTTGCGCCGCGTGATCGCGTACGCGCGCTCGGCAGGGAGAACACGCTTGAGCAGGTTGGCGATCCAGTCCCTTTCGGGAAGACTCACCACATAGGTAGGCGAGCGCTGGAGCATCGTCACGTGCGCGGCGCGGTCGGTCATGGCCGGCACGAGCGTCACGGCCGTGGCGCCGCTACCGATGACGACGACCCGCTTGCCGCTGTAGTCGAGATCCTCGGGCCAGTGCTGGGGGTGGATCATCTGGCCCTGGAATCGCTCGACACCCTCGAAGTCGGGCAGGTAGCCCTGCTCGTAGCGGTAGTAGCCGGCGGCGCCGAACAGCCACGAGCACTTGAGCACGACCGGCTCCCCGGTGTCGTTGCGCTGCGCCTCGACGGTCCAGAGAGCCTCCTCGCTGGACCAGGACGCTCGCACCACGCGGTGCCCGAAGCGGATGTGCCGGTCGATGCCGTTCTCGCTCGCCGTCTCGCGTATGTAGTCAAGGATCGCCGGCCCGTCGGCGATCGACTTCTCGTCGGTCCACGGCTTGAACGCGTAGCCGTAGGTGTGCAGGTCGGAGTCCGAGCGTATGCCGGGGTAGCGGAACAGGTCCCAGGTGCCACCCGCGGATTCGCGGTTCTCGAGGATTGCGTACGTCTTGCCGGGTAGACGGTGCTCCAGATACCAGGCGGCGCCGATGCCCGACATGCCGGCGCCGATGATGACCATGTCAACCCGCTCGGTCGCTGTGCTCTCGTACTCGTCCAAGCTGGCTGCGGTTCCCATCGCCTACCTCCGGATTCTCGGTTTCGCACTGGATTATCGCCCACCGAGACTCGGCTGCATAGAGCAGAAAACACCATCTAACGGGTGGTGGCTGTGCACTATGCACATTGCGAGTGTATCCTCGAGACGTGGCCTCAGCAGACGTCTGGAACGCACCGAGTGCACGCTGCGCCGAGCTGATCGTCTCTGGTGCGCGCCTGATGCTGAACGCCCCGGAGATCTTCGACGAGGTCGACCGGGCGGTCCTGGCGGCTGCGGGAGAGTCCGTCACGTCCGATCCGACGCTCACGGCGTCGATGCGCGCCACCGACCGCGCCAACCTGGTTCACTGGCTGACCTCGAACATCCGCGCGCCGGGCGAGCGTGTGGCGGCCAATGTCGGGCCTGACACGCTGGGGATCGCCAGGGATCTGGTGCGCCGCGGGCTCGACGACCGCGCCACCGAGGCATACCGGACCGGCCAGAACGTCGCCTGGCGTCGCTGGATGGAGCTCGCGTTCGCCCTCACCAGCGATCCCAGCGAGCTGCACGAGCTGCTCGATGTCACCTCGCGTTCGATCTTTGCGTTCATCGACGACACACTGGCCGGCATCAACGAGGAGATCGACCGCGAGCGCGAGACGCTGACCAGCGGCACGGAGGCCGAGCGGCTGGAGGTCGTCAACCTGATCCTCGCGGGCGCACCGATACCCGCCGACCGCGCAAGCGCGCGCCTGCAGTACGAGTTGCGCCGCCGGCACGTCGCGGCGATTCTCTGGAGCACGGCCCCCTCCCCGGACCAGGGCGCGATCGGCCGTGCCGCGGACGCGATCGCGCGCGCGGGCGGCGCAGCGCGAGCGTTCACCGTCGCGCCGGGCTCGGCGTCCCTGTGGGCCTGGTTCGCCTCTGCCGAGGCACCCGACGCCAAGGCGCTCAACGCGGTGCTCGGGGAAGCTCCGGCGGTGCGCGTCGCGATCGGATCCGCGGGCTTCGGCGTGGACGGATTCAGACGTAGTCACATGGACGCCCTGGCCACGCAGCGGCTGATGCACCGCTCCAGGACGGAGGTGAGGGTCGCTCGTCACGACGAGCTGCGCGCGGTGATACTCGCGTCTGCCGACGAGGACAGCGCCCGGGAGTTCACGGCGAGGGCGCTGGGTGAGCTCGCCGGCGCGGACGAGGCGCTGCGAGAGACGCTCCGTGCGTATCTGCAGGAGGAGTCAAACGCGACGCGCACCGCCGTCGCACTGGGCGCGCACCGCAACACCGTCGTGAACAGGCTCAGACGCGCGCAGAAGCTCCTGCCAGAGCCGCTCGCCGGCCGGGCCGTCGAGGTCGGGCTGGCGCTCGAGCTCGCGCGCTGGCTGAGCCCCCCCGGCTCGGGCTGATCACTGTCAGCTTGTCGGGGTGCCCGGCGCCGGCGTTCGACCGACCGCGGGAGCACCGCGGCGCATGCGCGACGGCGGCAACCCAGCGGTCGCCGCCGTCCCTCACCGTCGTCGGCCGTCGGGCCTCTAGATTTCCCCGATTTCCCCAACTTCGTGCGGGCGTTCGTTTTCCACCCTGCTCCAGCCACCGGGGAGTTCGCCCGCTTCCTGGGCGAAGCCGAGGTCGCCACCGACCGCTTCGTAGGGCATGCCGCCGCGATAGTGGCCTTGGACGGTTTCGCCGGGTACTTCTCCGAGCGATTTGCACGCACCCGTCAGATGCACCGGCATGAGCAGGACGCTGTTGGTCTCGAGCTTCTGCTGGAAGCCCGTCGGGAACTGGCTGAGCTTCTCGGTCGAGTCCGCTTCGTTGCTGTATTTGGACTCGCCGGTGGAGCCGGCGAACAGTTCGACGGTGCAGTTCAGCGGCTTGCTTTCGATCACGACCGGCGCGAGCGGATGCACTTCCCCGTCGGGCAGGTATTCGAGCTCGAGCGCGCCCTTGACGACGCTCTTGACCGACAGTTTCGTTTCGCCGATGGTCACACCCGCGGTGCACTGCTTGAACGTGATCGAAGACACCAGGTCACCCGGCACGGTCAGCGTTCCCTGCGCGCGTGCGACAGCGCAGCTAACCAGCAGGCTGGAAACGCTGAACTCCTGGTGAGCGGCCGTCCCCGCGGCGCCCTTGACCTCGAACGCGCCGGTGGTGACCGTCCCGTGCTTGGCGATGAATTCGGCGCCCATGGCGCTGGTTGAGATGCCCGCGAACGCACCGATCGTCGCGGCTAGCGCGAGCGTGGTCTTGATGTAGCTCATTGTCCGATCCTCTCTTGCTTCCGGTAGGTGACGTTGGCGCCCCAAAGCGCGGCGTGTCGTGGCCCACAGCGTCGAGCGGGGCCGGTCGGCCAACCCTCTGCTGCCGGCATCCGTCGACGACCTCAGCGCGGATCTGTCATGGCCCCCGGCTTGCGCCGCCATCGTGGAGGCTAGCGTGCGCTCGCTCGGCGCGGCGCACATGCGAGCTCAGCGGGCGGCAGGTGCACGGCGGATAGGATGCGACCAGCAAGGCCCGCCTCGCACCGTTGAGCGGCGCCGACCGAGTCGATTCCGACCGGAGGCGAATCCCGGATTGGGCCGAACATGCATCCGCTCACCAACGAAAGGCGCGCCGTGTACTCAGGCGAAGCCTTGCAAGACGATCGCCGGCGCGCTGGCCAAAGCCAAGAAGGGCGCCAAGGTCCTCGTGGCACGTGGGACGTACCGCGAAGAAGTCAAGATCGCCGCGGACGTCCAGCTGATCGGCCAGGGCAAGCCTGTGATCGATGCAACGGGACTGGGCAACGGCGTGCTCATCACCGGGACAGCCGCAGCCGGGCCCACGGTCAGGGGCTTCATCATACGCAACGCCAACTTCGAGGGCATCCTCGCCAGCGGCACAACGAAGGTGACGATCCGCGAAAACACCGTGAGCAAGAACGATCGCGGCGGCAGTGCCGTCAAACCCGTAAGCGAGTGCGCACCCGAAGGGGTAGTCCCCGGTGACTGCGGTGAGGCGTTGCACCTCATGTCCGTCACCCACTCGACCGCGCTCGACAACACGGTGAGCGACAACGCAGGTGGCATCCTCGTCACCGACGAGCTGGGGCCCACAGCGTTCAACACGATCAAGGGCAACAAAGTCCTCGACAACGTGCTCGACTGCGGCATCACACTCGCCGGACACAACCCCAAGGCGGTCGTACTGAGCACCACCCCGGGACCGCCGACGATGGCTGCACTGGCACCGACCGTCGGCGGCATCTACAGCAACGTCATCACGAAGAACACGGTGACGGGCAACGGCACCCAGGGACAGGGCGGCGGCATTCTGATGGCAGGCGGTCCTCCCGGAACGGCCGTCTACAACAACACCGTCAGCTACAACACCGCCAGCGGCAACGGCCTCGGCGGCGTGACACTGCACAGCCACGCACCCGGACAGGATCGCAACGGCAACGTCATCTCACACAACACCATCAGTGATGACGGCATCCACGGCTATCCCACCGGAGCGCCGGGCGACAGCGACGCGGGCATCACCCGGTCGGTCGGCATTGTCGTCTGGAGCGCAGCCACGCCTCTGACCGGAACCTCGATCGTGGCAAACAAGATCAGTCACGACTACTACGGGATCTGGACGAAGAACGTTCCCACGATTGCCCAGAGCGCGAACACGTTCGCCTCGACGGTGACGGTTCCGCTGTTCCAAGGCTAGACGCAGACCTGAAGCATTCCGAGAAGCCGACGCGCCACGGCGAGCGCGCCTGACTCCTCGGCGACCCTCACGCGTCCACGCCGGTCAGCCACTGGCGCATGCCGGCCACGATCGCCAGGGTCTCGCCCCCCACCGTGACCCGTGCGCCCGAGTCCAGCGTCTGGAAGTACAGGCGCTCGCGGCCGCGCGGGTCGATGAGGTAGATCGCCGCCGTGTGCACAACATCGCCGTCGGGCTCCACGCAGACATACACCTGGTAGGCGCGGTAGATGGCTTTCAGCTGCGCCGGCGACCCGGTGAGGTACTGCCACTCGTGCAGCATCCCGGTCTCCTGGGAGAAGCGGTAGACGTCGGCCACCCGGGTCGCGGCCGGATCGGCGTTGACCGCGACGAGGTCCACCCGGTCCGCATCGTGGGAGCCGATTCGCTGCAGCGCGTTGCGGAGGATCGCTGCGGTCAGCGGGCAGACGGTCTCACAGCGCGAGTCGATGAAGGCCAGCACGACCTCGTGTCCTCGCAGCGAGGACAGGGAAACGGTTCGTCCGAACTGGTCGGTGAGCGTGAACCCGGGCGCGGGCTTGCCTCGAATCGGGAACCCGCCACCGGCTTCCACGGCGGGCGGCCCGGACCCCGTCGAGGCGCTTTGCCCTGACGCGCCTTGCATGTGGCGCACCGCGAGCACCACCACGGCGAGCGCCAGCAACGCTCCCAACGACAGCACGGCGGTGAAGGCGCGGCCGATGCGCGTCGGACGGCGTCGCTCGCGCCCATGCGCCGGGTCGCCCCGGGCGTCGCGGGGATCCACCGGATCCCGCTGCGCCCCGGGCCCGCTCATGTCAGCCTCCATCCCGCTCGGGCGCCCGTCGCTGCCGGGGCTGGGATCGGCAACTCCGGCGCGACCGGCGTGCCGGAGTCGGCGGACCTTTCAACTGCACGCCTGCTCTCGCCGGAGCCCGGCGTGAGTCCCGTGAGCGCCGCCGCATCCTTGTCGAGCCCGTTCAGCCAGTGGACCGCGAGCACGACGATGGCGATCGCGAACGGGAGATCGCCGAAGCTCCACATGATCCCAGCGGCGATCTGCTGGTCGGTAATTGCCGAGATCCCCCCGGGGCGGTGCGCCAGGTGGGCGTAGAACGGGTACAGCGGGGAGCGCGAGAAGGCGAGCAGCATGGACAGCGCGACGTTGGGGATCATCGCAGCCACCAGGTAGGCGACGCGCCGTGGGTATGACAGCGACGCCCTGAACGGCGGCGAGGCGATCACCTGCACCCACAGGAGGATCGCGAACCCGACGAACGTGAGGTGCTCCAGAGCGTGCACGTCAGTGTTTCGGAGCGCCAGGTCATACAGCGCCGGCAGATGCCATGCAAGGAGGTTGGCGCTGTACACCGCCAGCGCGACGAGCGGCCGCGACAGCGCCCGGCAGGCCGAGCGCACGGGCGCTGAGCGGGGTGAGAGCACGAGCGCGCGTGCGAGCGCGCGCCGCATCCCCAGCGGCAGCGGGCGCCACAGCGACATCCAGGGCGCACCGAGCACGATCAGGGGCGCGGCGACCGACAGCAGCAGCACGTGCTGGATCATGTGCGTCCACAGCAGCTGCTTGGAGAGTGTCTCGATCGGGGTGGCGATCGCGACCACGATCACGAGCAGGCCCGCGTAGAACGTGAGCGCGCGCCTGCGCGCGAGCCGGTCGCGCGGCCGGCCGGTGCGCCTGGCGGCCACGCGCTCGCCCAGCAGGTGCAGCCAGAACGCGGCCCACGTCAATCCGAGGGGAAGCGAGTCCGCCACCGCCGTCAGCTCCGTCGGCTGGCGATGCGACCAGACACCGCCCGATCACGCTCGCCCGATCGTGCCCGGATGCGCACAGGCCGGCCGCTCATTTGACCGTGGCGATCAGCACCGTCATGACCACGGCCGTGATCGCTACCCACCAGAACCAGTAGCCGGTCGCCTGGATCACGTAGTCGCGCCCGGCCAGCCGCCCGCTGTAGAGGCGGCCCAGCACGAGCGCGCCGACCAGCACGCCGATGAGCAGGTGGCGGACCGCGTGATAGACGACGAACAGCGCCATGAAGCTGCCGTATGCGTGCAGCGGCACGGAGTAACCGAGCCCCCCGAACGTGAGCACGTCGCCCACCAAGGCCGCGATCGAGATCGCCCAGGCGAGCGTCAGCCCCGTGCACACACGGCGGGAATCCCCCGTGCGCAGCCCCCTCTGCCCCCAGCTGTAAGCGCATGCCGCCAGCACCGAGGCTGCCGTGACGAGCACGATTCCCAGCATCGATGGCGTCGACTCCGCCGAGGGCTTGAACTGCCCCTGCGTGTTCAGCGCGTGCAGGTACACGAACGCCAGATAGACCGCCAGGACGAAAACGGCGTCGGACAGGATCAGCAGGAACGTCGCGTAGCGGACCTGGCGGGCGCGGTAGCCCTCATGGGGCGCGGGGGCCGCGAACGTCGCGGCGTCGACCGCCGCCCCGGCGAGCGTCGGGCGGCCCATCACCCGCGAGCCGCCGCTGCCGAAGTCATAGGGACCCTCCGTCACCAGCACCGGGTGCGGGAAGTTCACCAGCGGCACCGGGCTCGGGAGCGTCCACTCGAGGGTCCGCCCGCCCCACTGGTTGACCTCCGCGCGCTTGCCGGAGATCCACGAGCTGAGGATGTTGTAGGCCAGCACGGCCACCGAGGCGACGA
>JBEKWH010000013.1:0-114302 GCA_049513255.1 Solirubrobacteraceae bacterium | reverse complement strand
ATATAATGCCACACCCATCGGACAGCAAAACCCAATATTAGTGTCTACGCCCAACCACCAAAAGAAGGCCCGATTCCCCGCAAACACGGGCGATCGGGCCTCAGAACCTCAAAAACTTCCGGCTAGTCAGCCAGTTCGCTACTGCGCCGACCAGCCCGGCGCGAGCTGCACCGGCGCGCCGAAGCTCACCCGCAGCAACGCGCCGCCGCCAGGGGCATTCTGCGCCTCGGCGAAGCCGCCGCACGCCTCCGCCGCCTGGCGCACGATCGCCAGGCCGAGGCCCGAGCCGGGCAGCTTGCGCGCGTCGCGCGCGCGATAGAAGCGGTCGAACACGAACGGCAGGTCCGGCTCCTGGAAGCCGGGGCCGTGGTCGCGGACGCTCAGCACGCCGTCCTTCAGCGCGACCTCCACCTCAGCTCCCTGCGGGCTCCACTTGCGCGCGTTGTCCACCAGGTTCGACACCGCGCGACCGATCCGGTCGGCCTGCCCGCGGACGACCGTCGGCTCGAGCCTCAACTCGAAGCTGACTTCGCCCAGCCGATCCCCGCGCCGGCGCGCGCTCTCCACAATCCCGCGGACGACCTCATCCAGGCGAACGTCGTCCACCGCGCCGTCAGGCGTCGCGCCGCGGGCCAGCTCCACCACGTCGCCAACCAGCGCCGTCAGCTCGTCGAGCTCCGCCACGATGTCCCGGCGCAGGCTCTCCTGCTCCTCCGGTCCCAGCCGCTGCGCTTCGCCGAGGATCTGGACGTTCGCCCGCAGCGATGAGATCGGCGTGCGCAGCTCGTGGCTTGCGTCCGCGATCAGATGCCGCTGCGCCTGCACCGAGCGCTCGAGCGCGTCCAGCGTGTTGTTGAAGCTGTCCGCCAGCCGCGCCAGCTCGTCGCGCCCCTTCACCTCCAGCCGCCGCGACAGGTCCAGGTTGCCGGTCAGCGACTCCGTGCGCGAAGTGAAGCGCCCGATCGGCGCCAGCGCCGTGCGCGCCACCAGCGCCCCCAGCAACGCCGCCAGCACAACGCCGCCGGCGCCGATCAGCGCCAGGATCAGCAGCAGCCGGCTCAGCTCGTGGTCGACCTCCGTCAGCGGCTGGGCCACCAGCACCGCACCGCTCGGCCCGACACCGAGCGTCAGCACGCGCAGCCTCGTCCCCGCCACGCTGCGGTCAGTGAGGCTGCTGCCGCTGCCGCGCGCCGCGATCGCGCGGTCGCCCGCCGTCAGCTCGATCTTGCGCGACGCCGAGCCCTGCCCACCCGGCACGAACACCTGCCCCTGCGGGGAGATGAACTGCACGTAACCCGACGCAGCTCCGAACGGCGCCGGTTCCACGCTGCCCGGAAAGCCACCCCCACCGCCCGGGCCGCCCCCCATCCCGGGGCCGCCGCCGGGCCCCGGCGCGGCGGCAAGCGCGTGCGCGCGCGCCCGCAGCGAGCTGTCGATTTCACCGCGCAGATCCGAGCGCACCGCCACGTACAGGCCGATCGCCGCCGCCAGCACCGCCAGCGCGACCGACACGCTCGCCACCGCCGCTATGCGCGTGCGCAGGGTCATCGCCGGCGCGGGCACTGGGGCCGTCGCGCGCTCACATCATCCCCGCGACCGTCGCTCACGGCTCGCGCAGCGCATAGCCCACGCCGCGGACCGTGTGGATCAGCTCGCGCGCGCCCGCGTCCTCGAGCTTGCGGCGCAGGTAGCCGACGTACACGCGCAGCGCGTTCGACGTCGGTCCGAAGTCATAGCCCCACACGCGGTCATAGATCACGCTGTGCGACAGCACTCGCCGCGGGTTCAGCATCAGCAGCTCCAGCAGCTGGTACTCCGTGCGCGTCAGCTCCACGAAGTTCTCCCCCACCTCCGCTCCGTGACGGTTCGGATCCAGGCGCACCTCCGCGAACGACAGCGCGTCCGTGTCAGCCTCCGGATTGGCGCGCCGCAGCAGCGCCCGAATCCTCGCCTTCAGCTCGCCCACGTCGAACGGCTTGACCATGTAGTCATCCGCGCCCACGTCCAAGCCGTCGATGCGATCGGCCACCGCGTCGCGCGCCGTCAGGATCAGGATCGGCACGCGGCTGCCCAGGCGACGTACCCGCCTGCACACCTCCAGGCCGTCGATCCCCGGCAGGCCCACGTCGAGCACCACCGCATCCGGCACCGCCTGCACGATCTGCTCCAGCGCCGCCTCGCCGTCCTCGACCAGCACCACCTCGTACCCGGCCAGCGTCAACGTGCGCCGCAACGCTTCGCGCACGGCGCGGTCATCGTCGACGACCAAGATCCTCATCGGCGTGATTGTTACGTGCCCGCGCCCGCGAGCTCGCTCGCGCGACCAACGCAGTCGTACAGCGTGCTCGTCGCGCCCGCCCCGCCCGTCGCGCTCGACGCGCCGCCAACGCCCGTCACGCCCGTCGCGCCCGTCGCGCCTGAACCACTCGACGCCAGCGTAACCGCCACACACGCCCGCGCCACCGCCGCCATCGCCGTTTTCGCGCCCGTGCGCGTGTCGCCCGGCAGGCCGCCGCCAAACCCGCTCGCTTGCTGTTCGTCGAGCACCCAGCTGATCTTGCCCGAGCGCACCTCCTGCGCGAGCCACGACACGCTCACGTCGCTCTCACGACCCGAGAAGCCGCCGATGCCAGCCACGTCCGCGTCCTGCTCCAGGATCGACGACGCCGCATTCGACTGGCTCGCCACCGCGATCGTGCCGCCACCGTGCTGCTTGACGTAGGAGAGGACGCTCGTCGTCACGCCGCCGCCGATCGGAGCGCCGATCGCTCCTCCGGCGCCACCGCCGAAGCCACGCCCGCCGCCGACACCCGGCAGCGCACCCGACGGTGCGCCCGTGGAGCCCTGTGCGCCGGCGCCCGGAATGCCGCCCGTGCCTGCGGGCGGGCCACCGGCCTGACCGGAGGCCGAACCCGAGCCCGGGCCGAACAGCTGCGGCGCCGCGCCGGCCTGCCCGGAGGAGCCACCACGTCCGCCCGCGCCGGCCGGACCACCGAAGCCGCGACCCGCGCCGCCGAAGCCACCGCCCGGTCCACCCGGCGCGCCGTCCTCCACAGACGCCGGCCCGCCCGCCGGGAACGTGCCACTGGTCGCGTGGCCGAGCGTGTCGAACGCCCACACCGACGGCGCCGCCAGCAGCGCCGCCAGCGCCGCGCCCATCGCCGCCACGCGCACCGCCCGCGAGCTGAACGCCACCAGCGCGAGGATCGCAACTACGCCCACCACGATCAGCACAGGGGGCAGCCACGTCAGCTGGCCAGGGTAGTCCGCGCGCACGACCAGCTCCACAACCACGCCCACCAGCACCGCCAGCGGCGCCAGCACCCGCGCGCTGGCGCCCGTGCCCGTCAGCTGCGCCGCGCCCGCGCCCACAAGCACCGCCGCAAACGGCGCCAGCAGCGACACGTAGTACGGATGGAAGATCCCGCTCGCCGAGCTGAACAGCACCGCCGTCGTCACAAACGCGCCGCCCAGCGCCAGCAGCCAGCCGCTGCGCACATCAGCGCGGCGCAGGCGACTCGCGGCCAGCAGGGCGACGCCGCCGACCAGCGCGAAGCCGAGCAGCCAGCCCGCCTGACCGCCCAGCGCCGAGTTCAGCAGCCGCAGCGGGCCCGGCGTGCCGCCGAACATCGTGCCGCCGACACCCCCCGGACCGCCCGCCTGGCCGTCCACGCGGCCGAGGCCGTTGTATTCGAAGATCAGCGACAGGACTCGGTTGTCGCTCGTGCCCGAGATCCACGGGCGGTCCGCCGCCGGGGTGAGTTCGACGAGCAGCGGCCACGCGCCGCCCACCAGCAGCATCGCGCCGCCACCCGCAAGCAGCTGGCGCAGCGCGTGCCAACGCCCGCGCGCCGCAGGCGCCACCCACAGCCACGCCGCCGCGATTCCCGGCACCACCACCAGCGCCACCAGCATCTTCGTCTCAAAGCCCAAGCCCACGCACACGCCCGCCGCCACCAGCCAGCGCGTGCGCGGGTCCTCCAACGCGCGTACCGTGCACCACAGCGCCGCCACGCAGCACAGCACCAGCAGCGAGTCAGGGTTGTTGTGGCGCGAGATCGCCACCGTGATCGGCGTCAGCGCCAGCGCCAGCGCCGCCACGAACGCGCCCGCGCGCCCGAAGCGCCGGCGCACCAGGTCGTACACCAGCGCCACACTCGCCACGCCCATCAGCGCCTGCGGCAGCAGGATGCTCAGCGAGTGAAAGCCGAACACGCGCACCGACAGCGCCTGCACCCACAGCGCCAGCGGCGGCTTGTCCACCGTCATCACGCCCGTCTTGTCCAGCGACGCGAACAGGAAGTCGTGCCAGCTTCCACTCATCGACTTGACCGCCGCCGCGTAGTACTCGTTCGCCCAGCCGTTGCGCGCCAGCGCCCACACGTTCAACACCGCCGCCAGCGACAGCACCGCCACCAGCTCCGGGTGTGGCGCGCGCAGCGCAAGCGCCCGTGCCCGCGTGCGTGCACGCGCTCCCCACGCAACGCCAGCAGCTGCAGTGACCGGCGCCGCAGACGCTGTCGCAGACGCGGCCGAACGTGTCTCCCATGGATAGCTCATGTCGGCAGCTTCGCCGGGCCGTGTAGGACCAGCGTGTGCCGAACCTCAGAGTTTCATAAGCGCCCGCACGCTTCTAGAGCGTCGAGGGGCAAGCGAGGCAAGGACGCAGGGAGCGTGGCGTGCTTCGCACGCGAGCGACCGAGGACGCAGCATCGCGCCGCCCATCGACGCTCTAGTCGATCAGGCGTCGGCCCAGCTGCCTGATCGCAAGCCGCCACATCAACAGCGCGAACGCCAGCAGCACCGCCGCGTGGCCGAGGTCCGCCGTGCCCAGGTTTCCCAGTGACGCGTCGCGCACCAGCTGCACGCAGTGATAGAGCGGGTTCACGTACGCCACCTGGCGCACACCCACAGGCAGCGACGACACCGGGAAGAACGTCCCCGCGACCAGGAACATCGGCGTCAGCACCGCGCTCGTTATGTAGTTGAAGTTGTCGATCGTCTTCGCGATCGCCGCCACCGTCACGCCGAAGCCCACGAAGCCGAAGCCCGTCACGAAGCCGATCAGCGGCACCAGCAGCATTCCCCATTCCGGCGCCAGCCCGAACGCGAAGCCCACCAGCAGCGGCGCCACGCCGTACACGCCCGCGCGCAGCGACACCCACAGCATCTCCGCCGTGATCAGCTCCTCCACGTCGACCGGCGCCGCCAGCATCGCGTCGTATGTGCGCTGAAACTGCCAGCGGATGAACGTGTTGAACATGCCCGGGAACGCTGAGGAGAACAGCACCGCCGTCGCCACCACCCCGGTCGCCACGTACGGCACGTAGCTGACGTGCAGCAGATGCGGGGCGAACTTCTCGAAGCCCAGGCCGAACGCCAGCAGGTAGATCGTCGGCTGCACGATCGACGAGAACGTCGTCGCCTTCCAATAGCGCCCGAAGATCGCCACGTCGCGGCTCATCACCCCCGCCAGCGCCGCCGGTTCCAGGCGCCCCACGCGGCGGACGCCCGAGGACGGCCGTGCCACCGGCGCGGTCTCCGGCTGCGCAAGCGAGCTCATTCGATCTCCTCGCCTGTCAGCGCCACGAATGCGTCCTCCAGGTTCGCCGGGCGGCGCACGCCCTCCGGCGCCAAGCCGTCCAGGGTCTCCGCGCGCATGATCGCCACCGCCGGGCCGCTGCGCCTGCTCGACCAGCCCTGCTCGCTTGCCAGCTCGCCCACCTGCGCCAGGCGCTCCGGCGGCCCATACACCTCCAGCACCTGCTCGCCCGCGTGCGCGCGCACCAGCTCCGCCGGCGTGCCCTGCGCGATGATCCGGCCGGCCGACATCACCGCCACCGTATCCGCCAAGCGCTCCGCCTCCTCGATGTAGTGCGTGCTCATAAGCACCGTCACGCCGTCCGCGCGCAGCCCGTCGATCAGCGACCACAGCTCCTGGCGCACCTGCGGGTCAAGGCCCACCGTCGGCTCGTCCAGCAGCACCAGCCGCGGACGGTGGATCAGCCCGCGCGCCACCAGCAGCCGCCTGCGCATCCCGCCGGAGAGCTCCTTCACGATCGTCTCCGCGCGCGGCACCAGGTTCGCCAGCTCCAGCGCCCGCAGCACCGCCACGTGGCGCTCTGCGCGCGGCACTCGATACAGGCGCGCGAACACCGTCAAGATCTGCCTGCAAGTCAGCTCCACGTCCAGGTTGTCCAGCTGCGGCACCACCCCCATCTCCAGGCGCGACTGCTTCGATTCGCGCGGCAGCTCGAATCCCAGCACCGCGATCGTGCCCTCGTCCGCCAGCGTCTGCGCCGTCAGCATCCGCATCGTCGTCGACTTGCCCGCCCCGTTCGGGCCAAGCAGGCCGAAGCACACGCCCGCCGGGACTTCCAGGTCGAGGCCGTTCACCGCCGTGATCGCGCCGAAGCGCTTGAACACGCCGCGCAGCGAGATCGCCGGCGAGCCGGCTGCACCGAGGCGGCCCGCACCCGGCGGCCTCCCTGCCGCCGCGCCCGGCGCCATCTGATTTCGCTCGTCCTGCACCTCGGACACTCTACGGAGCGCTTCCTATCGGAGCGCTTCGTATTGCTCCCCCGTGTTCCGCTCCCCGTGTTCCTTCACGCGGCGGCTGTATAGCCATGGTTACACGCACCTCGTCGAAGGACACAACGCACGACCCGTCAACGACTGCCCCGCGCGCCCACACGCCCGTGTAACGGATGTCGATCGCCGCGAGGGGCTATCTGGACGCCGGTCCATACAGACACGGCGCAATCTGCGCGACCCTGACACAGGCTGTTCGTACCAGCATCCAGCCGAGGAAGAGGGCCATGCCAGACAGAGCACCGCAGATCGTCGCACTCGGTGGCGGCGGGTTTTCAATGGAGAAAGAGGGCTCGCTGCTCGACGACTACGTGCTGTCGCTCACCGGCGTGCCGCGGCCGCGCGTGTGCTTCCTGCCGACCGCCTCCGGCGACGCCGACCACTACGTCGTGCGCTTCTACCGGCGCTTCTCGCCCGACTGCGACGCCAGCCACTTGTCGCTGTTCCGGCGCGACCAGGGCACCGGCGGCGTCGAGGACGACCTCGCCAGCCACCTGCTCAGCCAGGACCTGATCTACGTCGGCGGCGGCAACGTCGTCAGCATGCTCGGCGCCTGGCGCGCACACGGACTCGACGCGATCCTGCGCCGTGCCTGGCGTCAGGGCATCGTCATGTGCGGCCCCTCCGCCGGATCGCTGTGCTGGTTCGAGCAGGCGCTCAGCGCCTTCCACGGCGCGCCCCGCATGGTTCGCGGCCTGGGTCTGCTGCCGTACTCCAACTGCGTGCACTACGACGCCGAGCCAGCCCGCCGCGCCGAGTACCACCGCTTCGTCGCCGACGGCATGCGCGCCGGGTTCGCCGTCGAGGACGGCGTCGCACTGCACTTCCGCGCCACCAGCCTCGAGCGCGTCGTCAGCTCGCGCCCCGACCGCAGCGCCTTCCTCGTCGAGCCACACGACACGAGCGTGCGCGAGACGCGCCTGGCCGCCCACGACCTCGGCGCCATCGAGACACCGGAGCCGCTCGCCCCGGCAACGCGGGAGCCCGTCGCGGCATGACCGACAGCCGCTCCGTCGTCGAGCTGTCCGAGCGCCAGATCTTCGCCATGGGCGGAGGCGGCTTCACGATGGAGCCCGCCAACCCGCTGCTCGACGACTTCGTGCTGTCGCTCGCCGACGTCGGCGAGCCCCGCGTCCTGTTCCTGCCGACCGCATCCGGCGACACGACCACGCAGATCAACGCCTTCAGGTCGCGCTTCGGCGAACGCGCCTGCATCCCCGAGCAGCTGTCCCTGTTTCACCTGCGCGAGACCACACGCTCGCTCGCCGATACCGTGCTCGAGCAGGACATCATCTACGTCGGCGGCGGCTCGATGCGCAATCTGCTCGCGCTGTGGCGCGCGCACGGGCTCGACTGCCTGCTCGTGCAGGCCTGGGAACGCGGCACCGTGCTCGCGGGGCTGAGCGCCGGCGCCATGTGCTGGTTCCAGGGCGGCGTCACGCGCTCCAGCGGCCCGCCCGAGCCGATCGCCGGCCTCGGCCTGCTGCAGGGATCGCTCACCGTGCACGCCGACGGCGAGCCCGAGCGCCTGCCCGTGTGGCTCGCCGCCGTGCGCGACGGCACGCTCCCGGGCGGCTGGGCGCTCGACGACGGCGTCGGGCTGCTGTTCCGCGGCGAGCAGGTCGAGCGCGCCGTCTCCTCACGCCCCGGCGCCGATGCGCAACGCGTCGACGCGATCGAAGGCGAGCTCATGCGCAAGCGCCTGGCCGTCGAACTGCTCGGCGACGGCCCGCACGCCGCGCTCGGCGGCTTCGACGAGGCCGTCCAGGAACTCCGCCGCATGCACCGCCTGCGCCGCGGCACCAGCCGCGGTCGCGGCTGACGCTCGCCTTTTCGACGCTGCTCGCACGCCTAGTACAGGTGTCCAAGTTCGTGGAGATTTGCGCAGAGGACGCGCAGAATCAGCGAATAGCCCTTAAAGGACGACACGAATTGCCCGAAAAGGGCAGGCGCGCGTAGTCCCAACGGAACGACAGTCAGACACCAATGCAAACACCGACATCGACATCCAACACTCCCGAGACGGCCGCCGACTTCGACGAGCTGCTCCGCTGCGTGTCCTCGGGCTACCTCGCAGACGGCTGCTCGTGCCAGACGACGGTGCCCGCGAGCGTCGTCGGCGCTGCGTGGGCGCGCGAGCTCGATCGCGCGCCCGCGCGCGAAGACCAGTTCTTCAGGTTCGCCTGGCGCGGTGGCGAGTGGCTCGCGTACGGCCTACGCGACGGCCGCGTGCGCGGCGTCTACTGCCCCGAGCACAGTGCCAGGCGCGCCGCGGCCGCGCATTCGTGCCAGCCGACCGCCGGCGTGGCGGCGTCCTGAGGCGTGGCTATGCGTCGACGCGCTCGAAGACGGCAGCCAGGCCCTGACCGCCGCCGATGCACATCGTCTCCAGGCCGAAGCGCGCGTCGCGCCTGCGCAGCTCGTGCAGGAGCGTGGCCAGAATACGCGCGCCGGTCGCGCCGACGGGGTGACCGAGCGATATGCCTGATCCGTTCACGTTGACGCGCTGCAGGCCGTCGTGAAGCTGCCACTCGCTGAGCACCGCCAGCACCTGTGACGCGAACGCCTCGTTGAGCTCGATCAGGTCGAGCTGCTCGAGCGTCAGTCCCGCGCGCTCCAGCGCGAGCTTCGTCGACGGCACCGGCCCGATGCCCATCGTCTCCGGCGGCACGCCGGCGACCGCCCACGAGACCAGGCGCGCCAGCGGCCGCAGGCCGAGATCTCGCGCCTTGTCCGGGTGGGTGACCACGCACACCGCCGCGCCGTCGTTCTGGCCGCTGCTGTTGCCCGCCGTGACCGTCGCGTCGGGGTCGCTCGCGCCCATGATCGCGCGCAGCCGGCCAAGCGCCTCGGGCGTCGTGTCCGCGCGCGGGTGCTCATCGAGCTCGACGACGCCGTCGCGCACCGGCACCGGCACGATCTCCTCCGCGAAGGCGCCGCTCTGCTGGGCTGCGACCGCGCGCTCGTGCGAGCGCAGCGCCAGCGCATCCTGCTCGTCTCTGGGGATCCCGTACTGGCGCCGCACGTTCTCGGCGGTCTCGAGCATCCCGCCGGGCACCGGATGGTTGATGCCGCCCGCGTTCACGCGCGCGCGTTCCAGGCGATCCTCCAGCCGGATCGCGCCGCTCTTGACGCCCCAGCGCGGGCGCGTGGAGTAGAACTCGGCCTGGCTCATGCTGTCGGCGCCGCCCGCCAGCACCAGCTCGGCGGCGCCCGTCTGCACCTGCATGCAGCCGTACAGCACCGCCTGCAGCCCCGAGCCGCAGCGACGGTCGATCTGCAGCCCGGGAACGTCAACCGGCAGCCCCGCGTCGAGCGCCGCCACGCGGCCGATCGCCGGCGCCTCGCCGCTGGCGTAACACTGGCCCATGATCACGTCGTCGACGTCCTCACCGCGCAGCCCCGTGCGCGCGACCAGCTCGCGAATCACCGTCGCCGCCAGAGTCGCCGCGCCGACGTCGCGGAACACGCCCCCGAAGCGCCCCACCGGCGTTCGCAGGGGCTCACAGATCACTGCGTCTCTACTTGCCATGATGTTGAGAAGAACCTCCGGGACGATGTTTCGGGCAATGACCCTACCTGTCGATCTAGGGTGAGGCGCGGATAGGCCATCTGATGCTGCTTTACAACTCCCAGGTCTCCGGCAACTGCTACAAGGTGCGGCTGCTGCTCGCCCAGCTCGGCCGCGACTGCGAGCTGCGCGAGGTCGACGTGATCGACCGCTCCAACCGCGCCGAGCTGCTCGACGGTCTCAATCCCGCGCTGCGCGTGCCGACGCTCGTGCTCGACGACGGCCGCTCGCTGGCCGAGTCAAACGCGATCCTCTGGTATCTCGCCGACGGCAGCCAGTATCTGCCCGCCGAGCAGTTCGAGCGCGCCAAGGTGCTGCAGTGGCTGTTCTTCGAGCAGTACAGCCACGAGCCATACATCGCCGTCGTGCGCTTCTGGGTGGCGATTGCCAAGGCGACGCCGGCGCAGGCGGCGCTCGAGGAGAAGCTCAGCGGCGGCTACGCCGCGCTCGATGCGTTGGAGCGCCACCTTGCAACGCACGAGTTTCTCGTCGCCGATCGCTACACGATCGCCGACATCGCGCTCTACGCATACACGCACGTCGCGCACGAGGGCGGCTTCGACCTGTCTGCCTACCCGGCGATCGGCTCGTGGCTGGCGCGCGTCGCCGCGCAGCCGGGGCATGTGGCGATTGGCGGTTGAGCGCTCGGGGCGCGCCACGGGCTGGCCGGCGGGAGAGTCCTCGAAATCTCCGTGGCCGCTGATCCGAAGGGCTGGACACACGTAAAGCATGATCGACGCTTGGGACATCCCAGCGGGGCGGAGTCCGAACGAAGAGCGCATACCGGCCAAACGGAGGGGGAGAGATTCGAACTCTCGGTACGCCAATCAGGCGCACAACGGTTTTCGAGACCCTTAAGAATCCGCTCTAGCAAGCCAAAAACGGCTACTGCGCGCCCGTCTGCGCGCCCGTGGTCGCAGAGTGCAACTTGAGGGTTTGCGCTGCCTCGGACGCTCGCGGCTCGAACTGGCAACCCAACGAGCAGAACTCGAGGCCCGGGATCCGTCGTGAAGCGCCGCTCCACCCAGAGGGCGCCTGCAGGCACGGGCTGGCCGCCTCGTGGCCGCCAGCTCGTGTCGAGCGGCGAGCGCCAACGCGGCCTGAGCGCCTTCGCCGCCACCGTCACGCGCCGATTGCGGAATGCCCCCAACCGAGCGGTCGCGGATGCTGGAGCAGCAGGGGCGGGATTGAAACACCTACCCGCGACCTGCTACGCATCGAAGAATATTGGGACTTGCAGGCAACCCAGAGCGGCACGGTTGCACGAGAGTAGGCGCACAGATGCGCGAGTATCGCCACCATTCAGCGATCTTCAGCTCCCGCCGACAGCCGAACCCGCGATCGCTTGCTACTCGCACAGCGCTCTTTGCTCCGCCGCGTGCGCCAGTCTCGCGTAGACGCCCGCGAGGATCTCGGCGAGGTTGCGCTCCCCGACCTCGACCGGGGCGGGGCCGAGCTGGCGCAGCAGCGCGTCGGGCACCTCGCCGGCGAGCGCGCTGACGTGGAAGGCCTCCAACTCGGGCCCGCACGACCAGAATGAGTCGAGCACGGTTGACAGTGGCCCACTTGGCTCGGACACATCAGGGACGCCAGCCGAAGTCGTGCCCGCCTTGACGCCACGCCCAGCGGGCACGCGCCGCACGCGCAGACGCTCCACGAGTTCGTCCTGGTCGCGACCTCTCCAGGTGAAGATCAGGAAGGGATGCTGGTCGAAGCGCTCGGCGAGGATGTAGTAGGCGGCCGCGATGTGCTTGCACGGATTCACCCCGTCCGGGCAGGTGCAGGTCGCGGCCAGCTCGCTGTTCGAGCGGGGAAACAGCGCGAGCTTGCACGAGTCGAACAGCTCCTCGATGTCGTGGGGCATCTCCCCCGCGAGCAGCTTCGCGAGCGGCAGCGCTTGCGCCGCCATCGCCTTCTCGGCTCGACGCCACTGGTGCTCGGTGAGCGCCTTGAAGCGGATGCGCACGCGATAGGGCGAGTAGCGCGATCCTTGCACCTTCGCCAACACCACCCCGTGCTCGACGTCGAGCTCGACGACCTGGCCGGAGCGGGCGTAGTTGCGTCCGCGCTTCAGCCGCGAGCCGACGCCAAAGGACTCGAGCAGCTCGATGAACCGTCTCGACCACCACGTCTCGCCGATCGCTCCGCGCCGGCTGCGGGCCTCGATGCCGCCCTCCGCACGCAGTGGCCGTGAAGCCTCATAGAAGGGGTAGTGGTCGAACGAGGCCATCGTCAGTCAGCCACCGCGCCGGCCGAGAGCGTCACCAGCTCGCGCAGCTGGGCTGTGTCGAGCTCGGTGATCCACGCCTCGCCGGTCCCCACGATGCGATCCGCAAGATCCTTCTTGCTGTTGATCAGAGTGTCGATTCGCTCCTCAAGCGTGCCCACGCACGTCAGCTTGCGCACCTGCACGTTCTTCTTCTGCCCGATCCGGAACGCCCGGTCGGTCGCCTGGTCCTCGACCGCGGGGTTCCACCAGCGGTCGAAGTGAACCACGTGGTTGGCGGCGGTCAGGTTAAGTCCTGTGCCACCCGCCTTCAGCGACAGCACGAACACCGCCGGCCCCTGCTCGGACTGGAACCGTTGCACCATCTCATCCCGGGCGCTCTTGGAGGTACCGCCGTGCAGGAACATGACCTCGCGGCCGAGGCGCTCCTGCAAGTGGGCACGCAGCATGTGCCCGAACTCCGCGAACTGGGTAAAGCAGAGCGCGCGGTCGCCCTCGGCGAGCGCTTCGGCGAGAATCTCCTCCAGGCGCGCGAGCTTGCCCGAGCGCCCGTCCAGATCAGAGCGGTCCTTGAGCAGGTGGGCGGGGTGGTTGCAGACCTGCTTGAGCTTCATCAGCGCCCCCAGGATCACCCCGGAACGCTCGATCCCGTCGACCTGCGCCGCCTTCTGCAACATCTCCTCGACGACCGCCTCATACAGGCTCGCCTGCTCCCTGGTGAGATGGCAGTCGACGCGCATCTCGATCTTCTCGGGCAGGTCGCCGATGATCTGCCTGTCGGTCTTCAGGCGGCGCAGGATGAACGGGCCGGTCGCCTGGCGCAGACGCGCGGTGGCGTGCTCGTCGCGATAGCGCTCGATCGGCGTCGCGTAACAGCGCTTGAACGTCGCGGCCGGGCCAAGCAGGCCGGGATTGAGAAAGTCCATGATCGAGTGAAGCTCGCTCAGGCGATTCTCCACCGGAGTGCCCGTGAGCGCCACGCGGTGGCGCGCCGGAAGCGAGCGGATCGCGCGTGTCTGCTTGGTGTCGATCGTCTTGATGTTCTGTGCCTCATCCAGAGCGATCCGCTCCCACTTCACCGCGGCGAGCGTGTCGCGGTCGCGGGTCGCGAGCGCGTATGTCGTGATCACGAGATCGCTCGCCCTCGCGGCGCGCGCGAACCGCTTGTCCGCCAGGCGTTCGGGACCGTGATGCACGTGAACCCGCAAGCCCGACGCGAACCGCTGCGCCTCGCGCTCCCAGTTGCCGGCCACCGACATCGGACAGACAAGGAGCGTTGGCGCGAGACGTTTGCGGCGATGCCTGCCGGCGCCGGATTGGACCCGGGTCGAAGTTCTTTGGGTTGACCCATCGGACTGTCCTCCATTCGACTGCCGGTCGGCGTACTCGCGCTCGGCGAGCAGGAGCGCCAGCAGCTGCACGGTCTTGCCGAGGCCCATGTCGTCGGCCAGGCAAGCACCGAGGCCGAGGCTCGACAGGAAGGACAGCCAAGCAAGCCCACGCTGCTGGTAGGGACGAAGCTCGCCCTCGAAGCTCATCGGGGTGGAGACCTCCCGCAGCTTGCGATCGCCGTTCGTGGAGAGCAACTCCTTCAGCCAACCCCCGCCCTCGATCTCGACGGGCGGCAAGTCAGCCTTGGCCTCCGCGCCGACACCCAGTCCCTCACGGATGAGCTCCCCCGCCGGCGCCTGGCCTCGCTCGGCGCGGCGCTCGAAGAACGCGAGCGCCGCCTCGACGTCCTCCGGGCGCAGCACGATCCAGCGCCCGCGGGCCATCACCAACGGCAGCTTCAGCGCCGCCAGCTCGCGCAGCTCCGCCAGCGAGAGCGTCGCGTCGCCGACCGCGATCCTCCATTGATACGCGCACAGGCCGTCCAGCCCGAACAGCCCGCTTCCCTCCTCGATCTCATCGAACGGCTCCACTTTCAGCGTGAGACGCAAACGCTTGTTCCACCACGGCGGCGCCAGCACCCCGAAGCCGGCCTGCTCGAGCGCCGGAGCGGCGTCGCGCACGAACGCGATCGCGTCCTGCGGCATCAGATCGACGCTGGTCGGGGCGGCCTCGCGCAGCGCCGGCTCGAGAGCCGGCCACAACCGCAAAGCATGACCGAGCCCGCCGAGCAATCGCTCCTGCGGATCGGCCAGCCGGTGGCCGAGCGCCTTCAGTCCGCTCCCGTTCGAGCTCCACACCTCCTCGGCCGGGACGAGCACGCTTGGATCGTCCTTCGCCTGCAGCAGAAACTCGACACGCCAGGGATCGGCGGGCGGACCCTCGCCATCAACCCCGACGCCGTCGTGCGAATCGACATCGAGCTCGCCGCCAGGCCATTCCGCCGACTCGTCTGGCTCGCACAGCCGGAAGCAGGTCCGGAACATGCGGTGCTCTGCATAGCGCTCCCCAGCCTGTCGCCACTCGTCGAGCTCCTCGGCGAGCGCCGCCAGCTCCCGCTCGTCCCCGTCGATTACCGGATGGGGGTCAGTCAACGCCGCGATCCACGCATCGACGACCGGCGGGCGGCGCTTTGAGCGGGGGCGCGCGCGGCGCGCGGTCAGCCCGTTCGCGAGAAAGCTCCGCGCGCAGGCATCGACAATGGCCGCCAGCAGATCGCCCACGATCGCCTCGGCGGCGTTGCTCTGCTCTGAGAACGAGACCTCCGCGCGCGCGAGCGGTGGCATCGCCGCCACCAGCATCCCCACCCGCTCCAGATCCCCGGGATCGCCTAGCATCGCCCGCCACCATGCGAGCCACTCCTGCTCGCGCCGCGCCAACCCGGGGAGCAGGCGACCGCGCGCGACCAGCTCGAGCGCGAGCTTGCCCGCCTCGGCGAAAAACCGCAATGAATCGCCGATCGCCACACCCGTGCGCTGCCGGGAATCGTCTGCGCTGCCGGCGGCGGGAAGACCGACCAGCAGATCGAGCGCGGCCATTGGCCCCAGCCCGATCGACGAAAGCAGCCAGGGATCGAGCAGCCCAGGACTGCCGGGGTGCCGCTCCTGCGCCCCCCGCAACAGCTGTGGGGAGCGCTGCGGGCCCTCCTCGAAGGAGGGCAGCATCAGGTGGAGCTCGCGCTCGCAGAGCTCATCGGACTCGAGCGAAGCACCCAAGGCGTCCAACGCGCCGCTCAGGTCCGGCACCGCGCAGGCGAACGGATGCTTGCGCGGCCGTGGCTTCGCCGGCCTACCGCCACGACGCCTCGCAGCCCGCGCCGGCAAGGCCGAGCCCTCTCCCCACACGCAAAGTCTCGAGTCCGGCGACCAGACGGCGTGCAGAGCGATCACGAGCGCATTTTGTCGCCGGCGACGGACATCATCGATCTTGTCGTGGCCGGCTCGTCGGCTCGGTCTCCGTGTACCGATCTCGACCTGAGATCTTCAACGATCCTCGCCCTCCTGCAGGACATAATCGCGGAGCGAGAGCTCTGCCCGCTGGACGGCCACTTTGCCCGCGCTGGCTGCCTCTCGGTTTGCGGCTGTTTTTGGGCGTACCCTTGGTTTTTTCTTGACCCGCGCGCGGCCGGCTCGACGCGCAGCCCGTCGCGTCAATGCGACGGGCATAGCCCGCGTGTCGTTGGGTTCGTCAGCGACGGACTGATCGGCACCCAGACCGACCGGGTCTAAAGAAGTCTAAGGGAGTCTAGAGACAGTCCAATCGTGCGCATCCGTTCGTCGTCCATATCTATTGCGTCTCCGCTATAATTATGGTCATGGCGGTTGTCTCTGTTCCTTCTGTTCCCGTGAGCGACGCGGCCCAGCGTCTCGGCGTGAGCGAGCAGCGGGTGCGCGCGTTGATCTCTGCAGGCGCGATAGAGGCCGAGAAGGTTGCCGGCTCGTGGTGGATACCAGCGCAGTCGCTCGCCCGCATCGCGGCCGCTGACCGCAGCCGCGGGGGTCGCCCCCTCAGCTTCCACAGCGCATGGGCGCTGCTGCTTGCCGCGTCAGCCGAGCCAGTGGAATGGAGCTCACCGCGGATGCGCTGGCGCGTGTCCAGGGCTTTGCGCGAGCGAGGACTTAGCGGAGCATTTGGCAAACTCGGCAATCGCGCTGAACGGCACGCCCTTGTCGCCCATCCCGCGGAGCTGCTCCGCCTACGAGACTCTCCCGAGCTGATGCTGAGCGGGGTCAGCGCAGCCGCCGCGCACCGGCTCGGGCTGCACGGCGGCGAAGAGGTCGAAGCCTACGTTGCTGCCGGCGCGGTCGAGCACCTCGCCGCGCGTCACGGTCTCGCCCGTGGAGGCGAGAGCAACGTCATCCTTCGTTCAGTCTCCGAGGATCTGTGGGCACTCCTGCACCGCCCCGTCGCACCAGTCGCAGCCGTTCTCGCCGACTTGGCAGAGCACTCCGACGCACGCGCACGCCGTGTGGCACGCGAGCAAGCCGCTCGACTCGACCGCGATCGGGCCAGCTCGTGACCGGCCCCAGCAGAGTGGTGAAAGTCCTGCCGACGGACCCCGAGTCGGCTAGCTTGTGGAGCGACTTTGGGCGCCTGGCCTCGCAGGTGCTTCCGGAGGGCTGGACACTCGTGGGCGGACTCATGGTTCAGCTACACGCCTATGAGGCCGGAGACACTGGCGTCCGTGCGACCACCGATATCGACATCCTCGGCGACGCGCGTCGGCACGCCGTCGAGAAGATCGCACGCGCTCTGGACGACGATGGGTTTCTACTCGACCCGCCGTCACCGATCGATGGCACGAGCCACCGTTGGCGGCGCGGCGAGCTGGTCGTTGATCTTCTCGCGCCCGACGGTCTGCGCCGCGACCCAGCGGTAGCCGGCAGCACCCGCACCGTTCAGATCCCGGGCGGAACCCAAGCGATCAAGCGAACGGAGACCATCGCCGTCGAGATCGACGGGATGCTCGTGCCTGTCCACCGCCCGACATTGCTGGGGGCCGTGCTCATCAAGGCCCGCGCGATTCTCGTGCACGCCGACCCTGACGCCCAGCGCGCGGACCTCGTACTGCTCCTCTCGCTCATCGAGGATCCCACACAAGCAGCCAGCGACTTGAAGGGCCGCGAGCGAACCTGGCTGCACAACTGCAAGCAACAGCTCGGCCTCGATGATCCCTTGCTGATGGCCCCGTTTCCACGCACCCGCGTCCAACGCGCAAGTCTCGCATTCGCACTCCTGGCCACTTGACGCCCTCCGACGCCTCGCACACCGCGCGGCCACCGCACAGCCGTAGGCATAAGGCACGCCATTCCCGGCGATGCCACTTCAAGCTCACCGGTGATGGGGGCACCACTCGCCGTTCTTGCGTATGCCTTCTTCGCCATGCTTAAAGCCTCCCGGCAGCAGCCGTCGGTACTTGGCCCTCATCGCCATCGCGTGGATCGCCAGCTCCGAACCCTCATCCCGCGCGATCGTGACCCCCAGCAGCTTCGCACCGCCATGCGCCGATAAGTCGGACCGGCTTGACAGCAGCAACCCTCAACCAACTTCCGGTCTGCGCGCCCGTCTGCGCGCCCGTCCGATCGCGAATCGAGCGGTTTCAGGCCGCTTCCAGCGGTCTCGCGGGCGTAGCCAGCAACCCACTCAAACACGCCAGATTCCCCCGCAAACAGCACTACAACGGAGGGGGAGAGATTCGAACTCTCGGTACGCCAATAAGACGCACAACGGTTTTCGAGACCGCCGCATTCAACCGCTCTGCCACCCCTCCTGGGCACAGACGACTCCAAGCCTAGTCGATCCGCGTGCGGTCGAGAACGGTCGGCCGGCCAGCTGCCGGAGCGTGCCGACACCTCCGCGGTCGAGTCCGTCGCGGCGCATCGGATACGAACGAGAAACGTGATTTCGAGTGTCAGGATTCATGTAGTCTCTTGACGTGCTGCGCTTGGGGTACGCAACTCGCTGATTGGGGGAACGGCTGGTGAGAGCACAGACGAGCCGATGCTGATCGATCTGCACGCCCACTATCCGATGCACGTCATCCCCCGGCGGCGGCGGAGCACGCATGCCCAGCTCGAGCGTTGGCGACGCGCCCGGCTGCGAGCCGCGATCGTGCGCCTGCTGTCACGTTTCGTCAACTACCAGGGACCAGGCGACGAACCCGGGGTCACGCTGGAACTCATGCGCAGTGGGGACGTGCGCGTGATCTTCTCAGCGCTCTACTGTCCGTTCGACGAGATCGATCTCAGCAAGCGCTACGGGGCGGCGCCTGAATCTGGCTACTTCCCCGATCTGCTGGAGCAGTTGGAGGACGTCGAGGCCGACATCCGCTCCCACCGCCAGGCCGGCGTACCGGTGACGATCGCCCACTCGCCACAGGAGCTCGAGCAGGCCCTGACGTCGGGTGAACAGGTCCTGATCCATGCGGTCGAGGGCGGCTTCCATCTGGGCGCAACCGACGAGGAGGTTCGCGGCAACGTCGCGAACCTCGCCCAGCGCGGCGTCATCTGCATCACAGTCGCGCATCTCTTCTGGCGCAAAGTGGCAACCAACGCACCAGCGCTGCCGTTCATGCCCGACTGGCTGTACAGGCTCATCTTCTCCCAGCCGCGACGGCAGGGTCTCGCGCCGCTTGGGGAGTCCGTGATCCGCGCGATGGCCGCCAACGGAATCCTGATCGACATCACCCACATGAGCGAGCCGGCGATGAACGACACGTTCAAGCTCCTGGACGAGCTCGGCGGCCCCGATCGGATCCCTGTGGTTGCCACGCACATGGCCTACCGCTTCGGTGACCTCGCCTACAACCTCAACCAGGAGACCGTCGAGCGGATCGCGCGGCGCGGCGGCGTGTGCGGGTTGATCTGCTGCGAACACTACATCAGCGACCTGGCGACCAAGCCAGAATCGTTCAACCAGTCGTTTGAATTGCTCTGCCGACACATCGACGAGATATGCGAGATCACACGCTCGCAAGATCACGTCGCGTTCGGAAGCGACATCGACGGCTATATCAAGCCCGCACTACCGGGCCTGGAACACCTCGGACGAATGCACAGGCTTCAGCAGGCATTGGCCGACCATTACGGGCCAGATGCCGCGAGCAAGTTCTCCAGCGGCAACGCCCTTCGCCTGATCCGCGCAACCTGGCAGCGACACTTCTGATGGCGCTCGGCAACGCTGGAAACAGACGGTCGGTGCACGGCACGCGGCATTCACATTCGACTGGACAGGGGGGTTGCTATGGAAGCGCATCACGCTGACGGGGTGTTTCAGGGCGGCGGAGTGAAGGGACTGGCTCTCGCTGGAGCACTGGAGGAGTTCGCAGACAAGGTCGCTCACCCAGACGACTACGTCGACACGTGGGTACAGCTGGCTGGAACGAGCGCCGGCGCCATCGTGGCGGCGTATCTCGCATGTGGCCACAGCGCCGAGCAGACGGTGAAGCTCATCGGTGATACGGACTTCAGCCAGTTCGAGGATTGGGGCCCGGGCGGCCCGATTCTGGGCGGTGCTTTGAACCTGATGCGCGACCACGGGCTCGCCCACGGCAAGGCTTTCCACGACTGGTTTCGAGACCAGATCTCCAACAAGACGTTTGACGACGTGAAGAAAGGCAACCGAACGCTGCGGATAATCGCCACCGACATCACCAGGCGGGAAATGCTCGTGCTGCCGGAAGCGCTGTCCGGCTACAAACTCACCGAGGACGGACCGGCAATCAAGCCCGAGGACTTCCCGGTCGCAGATGCGGTGCGGATGAGTATGTCCATCCCGTATTTCTTCCAGCCCGTAGAGCTGTTCCACAAGGAAACGGGTCGCTCCACGATCATCGACGGTGGCGTCCTCTCCAACTTCCCGGTGTGGATCTTCGACGTGGAGGACCGCGACGCGCTGAGGCCGACCTTCGGCTTCAAGCTCGTCGGTGGCAAATCTGCGGGGGCTGGTCTAGAACGAATCGTCAAGGCGTTTGGCTGGCCGGTCGCGATGGGTGTCGATCTCTTCCATACCGCCAGCGACGCCTGGGACAGCTACTGGGTCAGGCAATCGACCTACGTCCGCACCTGCACGATCTCCGCCGGCAGCGTCGGGACGACCGACTTCAAGCTGGGGCAAGCTCAGAAGGAAGAGCTCCTGAGCTCAGGCAAAGACGCCGCCGGCGAGTTCCTAAGGCAATGGGACCCGGCCAGGTACGCGAACAAGTTCGGCCGACCGCTGGGCTGACGAGCGGTCGCGCATTGATTCGCCCTCCGTGCTCGACGCCGCGCACGTGGGGCCGATGCCGATCGGCTTCGGATTATCGGAATAGGTCCGGCCCTGCCATACTTCGAGACCGTTCCGCTTTACACACTGCGAACGTTGACAAGAGGCGAGCGTGTCTGACCCTGCACAGCGGCGACCGATTATGCCCTCTCCCGGTGGATCGCCCTCCGGCGTTCAGCAGAGCTCGGCTGGGTTAGAGCCGAACTCGCTGGCTCCAAATGAGGCCCGGGGCTTGTGGCGGGTGGAAATCGCCCTGCGCATCCGCGAGCTTGATCACCGTGTTTCGACGGCCAACGCGATCGCCGCGCCAACCGCCAGCACGGGCGGAGACACGGAGATAGTGGCCGTCGCCACCTCGGCGGGTGGGGCGAGCGCCGAGGTGCACGTCCAACACGTCAGCGAGGCAGCGTCTCCCCCGCACACCCCCGTGTGGCAGACCCACATCGACGCGGCTAACCATGCCCTGACGGTGGCGAACAAGGCGATCGAGCTGCAGCACTCTGGGTGCCGCGGCACCGCGGAAATGATGAGCGAGTGGTGGACGGGGACGAAGCTGACGGCGGCTTGGGAGTCGGTGCACGATGCCGAAGCGGAGCTCGTGGAGGTAGGCACCAACGCGGACGTGAGCTCGTCGCTGCCCGGGCTGTGGTCGTGGATGCAGCGGGCGATGACCGAAGCCGAACGTGCGAGCTACAAGCAGAAGATGGAAGGGATGCTCAGCAGCAAAGAGCCCCTCGATCGCGATCTCCTGCGCAAGGCGTATCAGGACGTGATCCGAGCCAACAACGACGTGCATACGCGTATGCGCTCGTTTCGCAACACGTTGGTGCTCGTCTCAACCGCGCTCGCACTCCTGTTGATCCTCCTCGCGGCCTGGCACGCGGCCAACCCGGACTTCCTGTCATTCTGCACGGGGAGCGCCAAAGCCCCGACGTGCCCCGGAGGAAGCCATCCGATGGCGCTGACCGCATTTGAGGTCGAGTTCGTAGGGGCACTCGGAGGACTGCTCGCAGCGGCCTTCCTGATCGGCAACTTCAAGCAGGCCCCGTCGCGCTACAACCTGCTCCCGGGTCAGCTCATGCTCAAGCCGGTGACGGGGGCCGCCACGGCGATGGTGGCCGTGCTCCTGCTGCAATCGGGGCTGATCGTCGAGCCGAAGGGGCAACCCACGAGCATCGAAGTCGTGCTCGGCTACGCCGCCCTGTTCGGTTTCTCGCAGGAGCTGTTGACACGTCTCGTAGACAAACGTGCCTCGGCGATCATCGAAAGTCAGGAAGAAGGCAAGAGCGAACCAGGGGAAACGAAGCAGTGATCAGGAGCCCAACGGCCGGTCCTGTGTGTCGGCCTCATGTGAGGCTTCCGCCAGATGATCCCGGCGCGCCGACGCGCGTCCGTCGGAGGCCTCAGCGCCGTGAAGCAAAGAACGCGCTGAGCAGCTCGCCGCACTCGGCCGCGAGCAACCCGCCGGCAACCTCGGGCCGATGGTTCAACCGTGGCTCGCCGAGCACGTCCAGCACGCTGCCACACGCCCCCGCCTTCGGGTCGCTGGCTCCGAAGACGACGCGCGGCACCCGCGCGAGCACGATCGCGCCGGCGCACATCGCGCACGGCTCGAGCGTCACGTAGAGGACGCTGTCGAGCACCCGCCAGCTGCCGGCGAGACGGGCGGCCTCACGCAGCGCGATCACCTCGGCGTGGGCGGTGGGATCCTGGCGCAGCTCGCGCTCGTTGTGGGCAGCCGCGACGAGCTCACCGTCGCGCACCAGCACCGCGCCTATCGGCACGTCGTCGTGTTCCAACGCACGCGCGGCCTCGCGCAGGGCCATCCGCATGAAGTAGTCGTCCAGTGGGAAGAAGCGTCCGCTCATCGATATCGCCCGCAGCGTCTGCGACAGTGCCTACCCCGCCGCCTCGCCAGCCCATCATCATTACCAGAGCCGATGCCCTCTCCCACCGCCCGTCCAACGCTGCGCTATGCCGCGCGCAGCGCCTCGATCCTGCTTGCGCTGTGCGCGATACCGGCCCTGCTCGGCGCGGGCGCGCCGGCGGCCGTGGCGGCCTCCCCCGCCCCGTACGCGCCGGACGAGGTGGTCGTCGGCTACGCGCCCGCGCACGCCACCGCCGCTGCGCACGCCGCCGGCTTCTCTGGCTCTGACGAGCAGACCTCCCCGGGTACCAGCACCCGAGTGGTCCGTCTCGCGCCGGGCGTGAGCGTCGCAGACGCGCTGCGCCGCCTGCGCGCCCAGCGCGGCGTGGCGTGGGCCGTGCCCGACTATCGCGCCAGCATCGCCGGTGGGCTGATCCCCAACGACGAAGGCACCAGCCACCGCCCTGGGGGCTGGGAGGAACTGCAGTGGAACTTCGCTGGAGAATTCGGCGTCAATGCCCCCGAAGCCTGGGCCAACGTCGCCGCCGACGGCGCACCCGGCGGCAAAGGCGTGACCATCGCGGTCCTCGACACCGGCGTCGCCTACGCCAACCGCGGCCCGTTCCGCCGCTCGCCCGACTTCAGCCGCTACACGTTCGTCAAAGGCTACGACTTCGTAGCCAAAAACCCCTATCCCAACGATCGCAACGGCCACGGTACGTTCGTCGCGTCGACGATCGCCGAGGCCACCAACAACCACTACGGCCTCACCGGCCTGGCATTTGCGGCGCACATCATGCCGGTGCGCGTGCTCGACAGCCAGGGCGAAGGCGAAGCATCGACGATCGCCGAAGGCGTGCTGTTCGCAGTCAAGCACCACGCCCAGATCATCAACCTCAGCCTCGAGTTCTCACCCGGCGTGACCGCCTCAGACATCCCTGAGCTGATCAGCGCGCTCAACTACGCCCACCGCCACAACGTGCTCGTGGTCGCAGCCGCGGGCAACGAGGGCCACGCGGCGATCGCCTACCCGGCACGTGCGCCGTATGTCGTGTCGGTCGGCGCGACCACCGAACACGGCTGCCTGGCCGACTACTCCAACGACGGCGCCGGCCTCACGCTCGTCGCACCAGGCGGCGGCGCCGATGCGAACCTGCCGGGCGACCCCGACTGCTTCCCCGAAAAGCCGCCCGGCCGTGACATCTACCAGGTGACGTTCACCGGCAGCTCCTACACCAAGTTCGGCCTGCCCGGCGGCTATGAAGGCACCTCGATGGCCACCCCCCACGTCGCGGCAACCGCCGCGCTGATCATTGCCAGCGGCGTACTCGGCCGCCACCCGACCCCAGCGCAGATCACGGCACGCCTCAAGGCCACCGCGCGCAAGCTGGGCGGCGGGGGCGACGAACGCCTGTATGGGGCCGGACTGGTGGACGCGGCGGCGGCCACCGCCCCCGGCGGCCCCGGCGCGGTCGCAGCGGCTGCAAAGTAGCGTGAGCGCGGTGTCAGACAGCGGTCAGCGCCCGCAGCATGCGCCCGAGCGATGCGACCTGGCGATCGTCGGCGGCGGCATCGTGGGCCTGGCCGTCGCGCGCGAGCTGATCCGGCGCAACCCGCAGGCGTCGGTGTGCGTGCTCGAGCGCGAGACCGACATCGGCACGCATCAGACCGGGCACAACTCCGGGGTGATCCACGCCGGCGTCTACTACGTGCCCGGCTCGCTGAAGGCGCGCCTGTGCGTAGAGGGCGCGCGTGAGATGTACGAGTACTGCGAGCAGCGCGGCATCGCCCACGAGCGCTGCGGCAAGGTGATCGTCGCGACAGAGCCGTCCGAGCTGAACCGCCTGGAGGAGCTGGAACGTCGCGGCAAGGCCAACGGCGTGCCCGGACTGCGCCGCATCGACGCCGCCGGCATCGAGGAGCTGGAGCCGCATGCGCGCGGGATCGCCGGGCTGCACTCACCGAACACGGGCATCGCGGACTTTGCCGCGGTTGCGCGCTCCTACGCGCAGGACATCCTCGGCGCGGGCGCCACCGTAGCGACCGCCTGCGGAGTCGATGGAGTCTCAGTGGCGGGCCGCGCGCTGCGGCTCACGCACGCCCACGGCGTCACCGAAGCCGGTCACGCTGTGTTCTGTGCCGGTGCATGGGCAGATCGCCTGGCGGTCGCCGCCGGCGCCGACCCCGATCCGCGCATCGTGCCGTTCCGCGGCGCCTATCTGCGGCTCGCGCCCGAGCGCCGCCAGCTCGTGCGCTCGCTGATCTACCCCGTGCCCGACCCGTCGCTGCCGTTCCTCGGCGTGCACCTGACCAAGCACATCGACGGCGACGTCCTGATCGGGCCGACGGCGCTGATGGTCGGCGCGCGCGACGCCTACAGCCTTGCCACGGTCCACCGTCGGGATCTGCTCGACACGCTCGCCTGGCCCGGCACCTGGCGGATGCTCGCCCACTGGTGGAGGACCGGCGTGACCGAACTACGTCACGCTGCTCTGCGCTCGGCCTTCGTCCGCGCCGCCGCCCGCTACGTGCCGGATCTGCAGATCGGCGATGTGCAGCCCGCATTCGCCGGCGTCCGCGCGCAGGCGCTCGGCCGTGACGGCAAGCTGGTCGACGACTTCATCTTCTCTCACACCGAGCGTGCGCTGCACGTGCGCAACGCGCCCTCGCCGGCCGCCACCTCCTCGCTGGCGATCGCACGGCATGTGGCCGACGAGGCCGAGCGGGCGTTCGGTGGCAGCATTTGCTGAAAGCTCGATCGGCGAGTATCCTTGCGCGATTCGAGCGTTTGACGACCAGGTGACGGGGTCGCCACGGAGGGAGAATTGATGCGCAGGATGCGCGCGGTATCAGTGCTCTGCACGCTGCTCTTGCTGCTTTTTGGCGCGGCCGCGGCGGGGCAGGCGCTGGCGTCGGAAACTCCCGGTTCGGAGCTGACGAACGCGGGTGGCAACCTGCGCACGGGGTGGTATCCGAACGAGCCGTCGATCACGCCGGAACTCGTCAGCGGCGGCACGTTCGGTCGGCTGTGGTCGACACCCGTCAAAGGCGAGGTGTACGCGCAGCCGCTGCTGGATGACGGCACGCTGTTTGTCGCCACCGAGGCCAACGACCTGTACGGCCTGAACCCTGCCACGGGCGCGCAGCAGTGGACCAAGAGCCTCGGCGAACCGTGGAACCCGGGCGAAATCAGCTGCAACGACCTGACCCCGGAAATCGGTGTGACCTCGACGCCGGTGATCGACCCGGCGACGAACATCGCGTACCTGACGTACAAGACCTACCGCGAAAAAGGGAAAGAACCGGAGTGGTTCATGGACGCGGTCAGCGTGTCCACAGGCGCGCAGGAGCCGGGCTTCCCGGTGCAGTTGAGCGGCACCGCCCAGAACGCCTCTGGGCAGACATTCCATGCGGGGACCGAGCTCCAGCGCCCGGGGCTGCTGCTGATGGAAGGCGTCGTCTACGCGGCTTTCGGCTCCGACTGCGACCACCAAATCTGGCAGGGCTGGGTGTTCGGCGTCTCAACCGGCGGCGAAGTGAAGGCGCGCTGGGTAGCGGATGAGACGGGCGAAGGCGCCGGCATCTGGCAGTCGGGTGCGGGGCTCACCTCGGACGGACCGGGCACGATCCTGCTGAGCACCGGCAACGGTGGCGCACCGTCGACACCGACTCCGGGAGACACACCGCCGCCCGACCTCGGCGAGTCGATCGTGCGGCTGGACGTGCAGCCCGGCGGCTCGCTGAAGGCGGTTGACTTCTTCGCGCCGTACAACGCCTCCTACCTGGATACGTGGGACGCCGACTTCGCCTCCGGTGGCGTCACCGGCCTGCCCGAAGAATATTTCGGCACGCCCGCCATCCCGCACCTCGCCGTCGCGGTCGGCAAGGACGGCTACGTCTATCTGCTCAACCGCGACAACCTCGGCGGGATCGGGCAGGGGCCGGCCGACTCCGATGAGGTCGTGCAGCGAATCGGCCCCTACGGCGGCGTCTGGTCGCGGCCGGGGGTGTGGCCCGGCGAAGGTGGCTGGGTCTACATCCCGACGGCCTCGGGCGGCACGACCGGCAGCGCGACCTCGGGCAACTTTCGCGTCTATCAGTACGGGCTCTCCGGCACCGGCATGCCCACGCTGTCACTCCAGGGCACGTCCAAGGAAGTGTTCGGCTTCTCCTCGAGCGCGCCCGTGATCACGTCCAACGGGACCGCGCCGGGGTCCGCGCTCGTGTGGATCGTGTGGGCGCCCAACGGCGGCGGCGAAGGCGCGCAGCTACGGGCCTACAACCCGATTCCGGTGAAGAACGAACCGGTTCTGCGCTGGAGCGCGCCGATCGGCACCTCGGCCAAGTTCGCGATACCAGGCGTGGGCGCCGGCCGGCTCTACGTGGGCACTCGCGACGGTCACGTGATCGCGTTCGGCTCGCCCGTGACACCCGTGCTCACTGGCTCGGAAACCACGTTCCCGACGACCACCGACGGCGACTCGTCGGAAAAGACGGTGACGCTCACGGCGACCGAACCGCTCACGCTCTCCAGCCTCTCCTCGAGCTCGACCCAGTTCGAGCCCGGCACGCCCTCGCCGGCGCTGCCCGCGACGCTCGCGACGGGCCAGACCGTCCAGGTGCCGATCACCTTCTCCCCGACCGCGTCCGGTCCGATCGGCGCGACGCTGACGGCCACAACGAGCACCGGCACGAAAGTGCCGTTCGGGCTCTCCGGCGTCGGCCAAGCGGCGGGCCCGAAGCTCGAAGCGACACCGCCGCTGGTGACGTTCGACGGTACGATCGTCGGCGAACGCGAGTCCGCGGGCGCGACCTTCCGCAATGTCGGTGGAGCGCCGCTGACGATTAATGGTGTGCGCCTGCCGGCGGCGCCGTTCGCCACCAGTGGCGCTCCCACGGTCGGCTCGACGATCGAACCGGGGCACTCGATCACGATCACGGTCACCTTCGAACCGACCGAAACGGGCACGTTCAACGACGAAATCGGCCTCGAAACCAGCGGCGGTGACGAAGCGATCGGCCTCTCTGGCAGCGCGAGCCCACCCGGGACACTGCAGATCACGAACGAAACCGTCGAATACGGCCAGGTGCAGGTCGGCTCCAGCGAGCTGGAGAGCTTCACGATCAAGAACACCGGCGGCAGCGCCGTTCCGCTCACAAAGTCAAAGCCCCCAGTCGGCGGCGCCTTCACGGCGACCACCACGCTGTCTGAGGGGACGACGATCGAGCCGGGCGAAAGTCTGACAGAGACGGTCAAGTTCGCGCCCACCAGCGCCGGGCCCGCAAGCGGCGTCTGGGAAATCAACGGCGAAAAAGACACGAACGGACTGCAGAAAGTGCACTTCGAGGGCGAAGGGCTCTTGCCTCCGACACTCACGCCCTCCACGAAATCGCTCGACCTGGGCTCGACTCCCGTCGGCGGGCAGCTCGAAGGCGAAGTGACATTCACCAACACAGGGGGCACGACGCTCGAAGTCAAAAGCGTACATTCCCCCTCGGCTCCGTTCGCGGCCACCAACCTGCCCAGCGTCGGCACGAAGCTGGCGCCAGGCGAAGCGACCACGGTCGACGTGAGCTTCAAATCCTCAGCCCGCGGAGAATTCAGGGGATCGCTCGGCTTGACGACCGAAGCTGGCGAAACCAGCGTGGCGCTCTCGGCGTTCGCCGAAGAACCAGCGCTCACGCCGTCGACGAAATCGCTCGAACTCGGCTCCGCGCTCGTCGGCAAACAGCTCACCGGTGAAGTGACTTTCAAGAACACCGGCAACACCACACTCGAAGTCAAAGGCGTGCAAGCTCCCTCGGCGCCATTCGCCGCCACCAGCCTGCCCGCCACCGGCACCAAGCTCGCGCCAGGCGAAACGATCACCACGCACGTCACCTTCAAATCCTCGGTCGGCGGAGCGTTCAACGGCTCGCTCGGGCTGACCACCCAAGCCGGGGAAACCGACGTGGCGCTCTCGGCGTTCGCCGAAGAACCTGTGCTCACACCATCCACCGCCTCGCTCGAACTCGGCTCTACGCTCGTCGGCAAACAGCTCACCGGCGAAGTGACATTCAAGAACACGGGCAACACCACACTCGAAATCAAAAGCGTGCAAGCCCCGGTGGCGCCGTTCGCCGCGACCGGCCTGCCCCCCACCGGCACCAAACTAGCGCCAGGCGAAACGATCACGGTCGACGCCACCTTCGAATCCTCAACTCGCGGTGACTTCAAGAGCTCGCTAGGCGTCACGACCCAAGCAGGAGCGACGACCGTGGCACTTGCGGCGTTCGCCGAAGAACCGGGGCTTACGCCATCCACCACCTCGCTCGAACTCGGCTCCACGCTCCGCGGCGAGCCACTCTCCCACGAAGTGACGTTCAAGAACACCGGCAACACCACACTCGAAGTCAAAAGCGTGCAAGCACCGTCGGCGCCGTTCGCCGCAACCGGCCTGCCCGCCACCAACGCAAGACTGGCGCCAGGCGAAACGATCAGCGTCAAGGTCACCTTCGAATCGTCTGCCGCCGGGGAATTCAAGGGATCGCTCAGCCTCACGACCCAGGCTGGGGAAACGATAGTCGCCCTCTCGGCCACCGCGGAAGTCGTGGCCCGGCCTGAGCTCACTGCCTCCACCAAGCGGCTGGAACTCGGCTCCACGCTCGTCCGCGAACCGCTCGGCGGGGAAGTAACGCTCAAGAACACGGGCAACACAACACTTGAAGTCAAAAGCGCGCAGCCACCGTCGGCGCCGTTCGGAGCGACCGGCCTGCCGGTCACCACTGCCAAGCTCAAGCAAGGCGAAGCGATCGCGATCGACGTCACCTTCGAATCCCCCACCCCGGGTGAATTCGAAGGCTCGCTCAGCGTCTCAACCGAAGCCGGGGCGACGACCGTCGTCCTCTCGGCCAGCGCCACCGCCGCGCCGTCTTCGAAATCCACGACGCCCACCGAATCGCTCGTGCCGACGAGCCTGGTGACACCGATCGGCGGCATCAGCCCGTTCACTGAAGCCAAGGAGCCCGTGCTGAGCCTCACGAACTTGCGGATACGCGCGAGAGCCTCGCGGGCGAGCCTGCACGCGCATACGCTCGTGGTGACATACGCCCTCTCAGCGACTGGCACGGTCGAGCTTGCCGTGGACCGCCGCACCGTCAGCCACCGCTGCCAGCGGGGCGCGAGGACGTGCGATCGTTGGATCCCCACGAAGGTCAAGCTCGAGGCACCCGCGCATGCCGGCAGCAACAGCGACACGCTGAGCCTCGCAGCCCTCTCCGCCGGCGACTACCGCCTCGGCGCCACGCCGATCGCCCGATCGGGCGCCGTCGGAGCGACGTGGTACCTGCGCTTCAACATCGCCAGCTAGCCGCGGGCCGGCCGCGGCGGCCGGCCCGGCTGACTCGAGGGCAGCCGCGCAACCGCATCGACGACGCCCTCGCGCGCGCTCGCGAACCGCGGCTGCCAGCCGAGCTCGCGCTTGATCTTGGCGTTGGATGACCGCGCCGAGCGCACGGCAGCGGCGACCGCGTTGCCGCCGGCGACCAGCCGCGCGAGCGCCGCGGGAATGCGCCTGGGAGCGCCGAGACCGAGCGCTTCGGCGGTCAGCGCCATGAAGTCGTAGAAGCTGATCGGCTCGTCGTCTGCGACGTGGTAGATCGAGCCGGGGGCGGCGCTCTCGCCAGCCAGCACGAGCGCGGAGGCGACGTCGTCGACGTGCACCACGTCCCACAGGTTCGCGCCGCTGCCGATCACGGCGAAGCGCCCCGGCTGGCGCAGGTGGGCGATCAGCTCGTTGGCGTACCAGCCACCGGGCCCGTACACGTGCGAGGGGCGGATCACGACCGCGGGCAGCCCGCTGGCGAGCACGAGACGCTCGCCCTCCTGCTTGGAGCGCCCGTATGGGGTCTGCACGGGCAGCGGCTGATCCTCGGTGAGTAGCGCGCCGCGGGCATCGCCCGTGACGACGGTCGACGCGAACACGATCCGTGGCCCGCCGACCGCGCCCCCATCCGCGGCCGCCTCCCCCACCCCGCCCCCGTCCGCGAGACCGCGGCATGCGTCCAGCAGCCGCTGCGTCCCCGCGACGTTGACCTCGCTGACCTTGCGCTCGCTGCGCTGCGAGGCGATCTCGGCGGCGAGATGAAACACGCAGTCCGGACGCGCGTCACGCAGCCCCACGGCCAGTCCGTGAGCGTCGCTCAGCTCGCACACAACCTCGTGCGTGCCGGCCGGCCCCGAGCCCGCCCGCCGCACGAGCGCGGTGACGTCGTGCCCCCGCTCGAGCAGCTGCCCGCAGAGCACGCCGCCGATGAAGCCGCTGGCGCCGGTGACGAGCGCGCGCATCTACAGCTCGAAGGCGGTGCGCCCACCGCTTTCGACGAGCTCTGTCAGGAGCTCGCGCCCGTCGCCGATGACGGGGCCGCCGTGCGCTAGCAGCAGGTGCTCGAAGTCGCGCTCGGCCAGCAGGCGGGCGCAGGCGTCGAGCAGGCCGCGCTTGGTCGCGGGCGGGTCGTCCATCAGCGCGTCGGGCACGAAGCCGAGCGGGCCGCCGGCGCCGTACGCGCCTCCGCGCACAACCCCGTCGGCGATCACGACGGCCTGCTGCGCGCGCAGGTGCAGGGCTGTGTCGTCGGGACAGATCGCGTCGAGCTCACACGCCAGCACGTCGCCGGGGAGCACGTCGCCGACGTCGAAGCCGGTGACCTCGCGACCGTCGGAGAACTCGTGCAGGCCGAGGCGGTTGCACAGCACGGGACAGCCAAAGCGCTCGGCGAAGCGGTCTGAATGGCGATAGTGGTGCCTGTTGGAAAGCAGGATCGCCGCTGGCGCGACGGCGCGGCCGGCGAACCACTCGAGGCCCTCCTGCGCCGGCACGAGCGGGTCGAACAGCACCCCCTGCCCCTCCAGCCAGTAGGAGGAGACCAGCGAATGGATTTTCGGGTGCACGGCGGTCCAGTGGAACACGCCTGGGAGAACCTCGTCCACGAATGGCACACTACCCCGATCGCGGCTTGCACCACGCGCCAGCCGCGCCTAGGCACCGGCGGCGCGAGCGATCACCCCGGCCATCTCCTCTCGAAACCGCTCGCGGCCGAACCGGCGCGCGTTCTCGCGCAGCTCGCGGCCGTCGAGCGCGAGTGACTCGAAGCGCGTGATCGCGGCCGCCAGGCACTCGATGCTCTGCTCGTCGAACAGCACGCCGGTGCGCCCGTCGATGACGGTCTCGGCGGCGCCGCCGACGCCGTAGGCGATCACGGGCAGACCGGCGGCCTGCGCCTCGACGGGCACGATCCCGAAGTCCTCCTCGCCGGGGAACAGCAGCGCGCGGGCGCCGGCGAACAGACGATCGCGCTCGCTCGCAGAGACTTTGCCGAGGAGCTCGACGCCTGCGCCGGGTGCCTGCGCGCGCACGGCGTCGAGCGCGCGACCGTCGCCGGCGACCTTCAAACGGCGCCCCAGGCTGGCGCACGCCGCGACCGCGAGGTCAACCCGCTTGTACGGCACGACGCGCCCGAAGGCGAAGTAGTAGCCATCTGGATCCCCCCCGCCCTCGCCCCCGGCGCCCCCGTCCGCGGGCGCCGGGTCACCTGCCTGGCGCTCCAGTGCGAGGTAGTGCTCGACGTCGACCGGCGGGTGCACGATCTCGGCAGTGCGCCCGTAGTAGCGCTCGATGCGCTCGGCCACGTGGCGAGAGTTGGCGACGAACACGTCGGGGCCGGCGGCGCCGGCGAGGTCCACGCGGCGCAGCCACGCCAGTAGCGGCGGCAGCGCCAGCCGCATCGCGCGGCCCACTTCCTCGCCGTCGAGGAAGCCCTCCTCCCAGGCGTATCGCATCGGCGTGTGGCAGTAGCACACGTGCAGCGCGCCGGCTGGCGTGCGCACGTTCTTGGCACAAGCGTGCGAGCTCGAGAGGACGAGGTCGAAGCCGGACAGATCGAACGAGCGAAACGCGGTGTTCATCAGCGGCAGCAGTTTCGGGTAGTGTCGCGTGGCGCCGGGGATGCGGCCGAGAAACGAGCTGTGAACGGTGCGCTCGGTGATCTCGGCGGGCCACGGCGCGGGGTCGTAGATCGACGTGAACAGCTCGGCCTGCGGGAACATCTCGAGCAGCTCGAGCATGACCTGCTCGGAGCCGCCGGGGATCGTCAGCCAGTCGTGGACGACGGCCACGCGCGCGAAGCGCTCGCGCAGCCGCTCGAGGACCGGAGACCCGTACGCCCCGCCGGCCCCGGCCGGGGCGCCGGCCGTTTGACCGCCTGTCGGCACCGACGCGAGACTACACGCCCCGACGCCTGGGATCATGCCGCCGATGCCCGACTCACCGACGCTGCGCGGCCGCGACATCGTGTGCGTCGGCTTCGCCGACTGGGACACGGAGCTGTGGACCAACCAGCACCATCTGATGGCGCGTCTGGCGCGCGAGAACCGCGTGCTGTTCGTCGAGTCGCTGGGCCTGCGCCAGCCGCAGCTCGCGGGGCGCGACATCGCGCGCATCGCGCGGCGCCTGCGACGCGGCCTCGCGCCGCCACGATCGGTCGACGGGCTGCACGTGCTCTCGCCGCTGGTCGTGCCCCTGCATCGCAGCCGCCTGGTACGCGCGCTCAACGCCCGCCTGCTGCCGGCGCTCGTGCGACGAGCCGCCCGCCGGCTGGGCTTGCGGGAACCGATCCTGTGGGCGTACGTGCCGCAGGCGGAGGTGCTGATCGAGGCCCTGCAGCCGTCATTGATCGTCTACCACTGCGTCGATGACATCGCGGCCCACGGACGCATCGACACCGCGAGCTTCCGTGCCGCCGAGGAGCGCTTCGCCGCCCGCGCCGACCTCGTGCTGGCGAGCGCGCCGGCGCTCGCCGAGCGCCTGCGGCGCTTCTCGAGCAACGTCCTCGACGCGCCCAACGTGGCGGACACGGAGCTGTTCTCGCAGGCGCTGATCCCGAGCCCGCCCGCCCCGGTGGACCCGCAGATGGCGGCGCTGCCGGCGCCGCGGATCGTCTTCACCGGCGCGATCGTGGCCGTCAAGCTCGATCTGGCGCTGCTGGCCGAGCTGGCGCGCAGCCGCCCGTCGTGGTCGTTTGCGCTGGTCGGGCCGATCGGCCCGGGCGAACCGCACGCGGACGTCTCGGTGCTCACGGCCGAGCCCAACATCCACCTGCTCGGCCCGCGCGCGTACGGCGAGCTGCCGAACGTCCTGCGGGCGGCCGACGCGGGCCTGATCCCGTACGCGCGCAACGAGCTCACGGACAGCATCTTCCCGATGAAGGTGTATGAGTATCTTGCGGCGGGGCTGCCGGTGATCGCCACGCCGCTGCCGGCGCTCGCGGGCGTCGAGGGAGTCCTGAGCGCCGCCGACCCGCAGGGGATCGCGCGACTGCTCGACGAGGCGCTCGCCGGCGACACGCCCGAGCGCCGCGCCGAGCGCTCGCGCGCGGCGGCCGCGCACTCGTGGGATCAGCGCCTAAAGGAAATCGCCGCGGCGATCGATGCTCTGTGAGGCGCGTCCGCGGTCGGCGAGATGCCCAGCTGATAACACTCCGAACCCGATGCTCACGACCTTGAAGAAGCTGCGGCCCGCGAAGATCCGCAGCGCCCTGCGCCGCCGCTGGTTCGAGTACCAGCTGCCGCGCGTCAAGCTGCGTGAGATCGCGGGCCTGAGCTACGTGGGAACCGAGTACGGGGGCTGGACGATCCCCGGCGATCTCGTTGGCTCCTCCTGGGTCTGCTACAGCGTCGGCGCCGGCGGTGACATCAGCTTCGATCTGGAGCTGATCCAACGCTACGGCGCGACCGTGCACGCGTTCGACGCGGTTGCCGACTACGTCGAGCAGGCCAGGGAGCAGGCTGGCGATGAGCCGCGCTTCTCCGTCGGTCAGATGGCGATCGCCAGCAGCGACGGCCCGCTGCGGATGCAGATCACCCACGACCAGAGCAGCCGCTCGGTGTCCTCCGCCGGCCTGTACGACTCGCAGGACTTCGTCGAGCTGCCCGGAAGGACGCTCCCGACGCTCATGGACGAGCTCGGCGACGAGCGCATCGACCTGCTCAAGCTCGACATCGAGGGCGGCGAGTATGAGGTGCTGCCGACGCTCGACCTGCGCGCGCTCGGCGTCAAGGTCTTCTCCACCCAGCTGCACCACAACGGCTCTGTGGCGGACGCCCGCGCGATCATCGCGCACCTGCAACGCGACGGCTACGAGCCCGTCGCGTGCACGCGCACGGTCAAGATGACGTTCGTGCACCGCGACCTGCTCGATGCCTGAGCGCGCGCCGCGGCCTGCGCGATGAGGGACCTGCTCGTCACCACGCACACGCCCGTGCTGCGCAGCGGCCAGGCGGTGCGCACGTACGGCGTAGCGCGCGCGCTGGCCGCGCATCGCGGACTCGATCTGCTGTACGTCCGTTTCGGAGCGAGCGAGCCCGACGCCGCCTTCCGCTCGATCCCGGGCGTCGCGCTGCACGAGGTCGTGCCCTCGCGTCGCCTGCGGCGCCTGCTCGCCTACACGAGCGCCCGCCTGGCTGGCGTGCCCGCCGGCTTCGCGCGCGGGATCTCGCACGAGCTGACGGCCGACGCGAGCGCGCTCGCCGCGCAGGACGGCCGCGGGCGCGTGGTCGCCGACGGTCCGATCGCCGCCGCTGCGCTGCGGGGCCTCGCGCGCAGGCGTCCGGTGATCTACAACGCCCACAACCTCGAGTCGGGCTTTCGCGGCGAGACGGACGTGAGCCCGGCGCAGGCGCGCGCCATGCTGCGCTTCGAGCGGGGGTTGCTGGAGCGCGCGCAGGAATCGTGGATGGTCAGCGAGCCCGAGCTCGCCGGCGCTCAGGCCCTGTGCCCGACGGCTGCGCTGCGCTACGCGCCCAACGTCGTCGACGTCGCGGCGATCACGCCCGTCTCGCCGCGGGTCAGCGAGCAGCGCGCGATCTTCGTGGCGAGCTTCGTGTACACGCCCAACCGCAACGGGCTGCGCTTCCTGATCGACGAGGTCTTCCCGCTGGTGTGGGCGCAGCTGCCGAGCGCGCGGCTGGCGCTGGTCGGCACCGGACTGGAGCAGGCGCCCAGCGCGGACCCCCGCGTCGAGACGCTGGGCTTCGTGGAGGATCTCGCCGACGCGTACGCGCGCGCGTCGTGCGCGGTCGTGCCGCTGCTGCAGAGCGGAGGCACGCCGCTGAAGCTGATCGAGGCGCTCGCGTATGGGCTGCCGGTGATCGCGACGCCGCGCGCCGCCGCGGGACTGGCGCTCGTCGATGGCGAGCACTGCCTGCTCGCCGACACCGCCACGGCGTTCGCGGCGGCGCTCGTCGGCGTCCTGCGCGACGGCGCGCCGGCGCTCGCCAGCGCCGGGCGTGAGCTCGTCGCCGAGCGGTACTCGATCGAGGCGCTCAGCGCGCTGCTCGCCCCGCCAGCCTGAGCGCGACCGCGTCGCGAACGCGCGAGAGCACGATCCAGCTGTCATCGCGCAGGCTCCGCGACCGGCGCACGCCCGCCACGTTGAAGCGCACCGCCGCGCGTGCGCTGCTGGACAGGTCGCGGCGCACGCGCTCGGCGCGGCCGCGCAGCAGCGCGTTGGCCGCGCGGCGGATGCTGAGGCCCTTCTCGCTGGGAACGTGCCACAGGGCCAGCGCCTGCGGGTCAGGGGGATTGCTGGCGCCGTGACGGCGCCCGGTCCAGATGCGCCCCGCGACGGCTGACAGATCGGTGAACTGCACGCGACCCAGGCCGCCGGCCAGGGTCATGAGCTGCTCCTCGGTGTCCAGCGAGACGCCCAGGTCGGCGAGCTGCTCGTCGAGCCGCTCGCACGCCCGAGCCAGCTCGCGCAGCTCGGCCGCCGTGCCTGCCAGCACCTCGCCGCCGATCCAGGCCGGCGCCGGCGGACAGTCGCCGAGCCGCTGCCCGAGCCCGCCGAGCTCCTCGCGCGTATAGCCGCAGGCCTTCCAGTCGGGGGGATAGCCGATCTGCACGGTGCCGATCGCGCCCGTCGCGGCCGCGGCGGCGAACGCGGCCTGCGGGTCGAGCCAGACGCAGTCGACGTCGACGAGCCACAGCTGTCGATCGGGCTCGACGCGAGCCGCAACCGCGTCGATCGCATCGAGCACGTAGCGCGATGAATAGAATTTGCTGACCGGCTCGCGCGGGGCATGGCGATAGTCCGCCGGGACGAGCTCGACGCCGAGCGCGAGTATGCGAGCCAGCAGCGCGCGCCCGCGGCGCGTCAGCGAGTCCGGGCTGGCGAGGTTGCTCACCAGCAGCAGCTCGCAGTCGGGGACCCGCCAGCGCAGCGAGGCCGCCTGCACGAGCACGCACTCCAGATACCGCGCCGCGAGGCGCGCCGCGCCGCCGGACGAGCGGCTCGACGGATAGGACAGCTGCTCGCCCGCCTCGTGTATGTACAGGTACTGCACCACGCACGGGCGCGCGCCGGCGGGCGACCACGGCTCCTGTTCGTGGCGCGCTTGCTCGGCGGCTTCAGCCATCCGCTGAGTATGTCCGCTCGCGCCCGGCGGCGGACGTCCCGGCGGCGGATATACATGCGTCCAGCGCCCGCCCACCCGCTCACCGCCGGCCGGCGAACATCCGACAGATCCCTTGCAGGTCTAAAGCAAGGGCGGGGGCGCAGCCGTTCCGCACGAGGAACGTCGAGCATCTCTGCCGCATCCCGATAAAGGCACCTCCGTCGCGAGGCGGATTCGCAAAGCCAGGGGTCTCACGCAGACAGCCCGGCCACCGAAGGAGCAGGCATGACAACGCTTCACCACCGTCTCACCCGAGCGCTGCGCGAGCTGACGGTCATCTCGTTCGCGGCCTGCCTGACATTGCTGGTGCACGCCGTCGCGGCAGGCGCCGTGAGTTCCTCGCCGGACGCCTCTCACGCTCGCGCCGGCTCGCAGCGCGTGCTCGCGAGGGCGAGTCGCGCCGTACCGCGCCCCCTGGCGCTGGCGGCCAGACACAGCAAGGCAGCCGACCGCACGCTGGTCGCCGATGCCAAGCGGCTCAAGCGCTGCCTGGCCGCCCACAGCGGGCAGCCGAGCGCGTGCGACGCGGCGCGCTACGCGCTGCAGCAGGCGGGACACGAGCTGAGGGTCGCCGAGGCGAAGCTGTCGCAGGTTGCCAGCGCCACCGCGAGAAGCGCGTACTGGAACGGATATGGCGGCAACGGCCTGCTGCAGGCCCCCCGGATCAGCGTCTCCGGGCAGACGCTCACGTGGAACCGCGTGGCGAACGTCAACAACTACGTGTTCGTGCGCAAGGTGCCCGGCCAGGCCGATCAGTACTCGACGCTGACCGGGACCTCGACGACGCCGCCGCCGGAGCCGGGCCTGACCGTCAAATACAGCGTGCGCGCGGCCGTCAACGGCAGCGCGTGGGCCAGTGAAGTGTCGATCGCGTATCCGAAGCCCGTCGAAACGGAACCCACCGAAACCGAAACGCCTCCGACCGAAAAGAAACCGACCGAAGCGGAAGACACGCAGGCCGCTCCGACACTCAGCGTCTCCGGGGAAACCCTCTCCTGGAAGGCGGTGGGCAACGTCAGCACATACGTGCTCGCCACGAAAGCGCCAGGCAAGCAGGAAGCCTTCACCGAGGTCGGCGGCACGTCGGTCACGCCGGCAGCCGTGCCGGGCACGATCGTCCACTACAGCCTGCGCACGGCCGTTGACGGCAGCGCGTGGTCAGCGGAAGTCGCGATCTCCTACCCCGCGCCGGCTACGCCGCCCGCCAAAGAAGCCGAAAAGACGCGCCCGGAAGAAAAGCCGGCGGAACAATCGCCTCCCCCCTCGCTGCTGACCTCGCCGATGTGGGTGGGCGTCGACGCCGGAGGCTGGCCGTCCTCGTTTGCCGCCGACATCGCCGGAGCCGCGTCGTACGTGCGGCTCGAATCGCCGGGGAGCATCTCCGCGTGGACACACGCGGGCCTGAAGGTCATCGACGACATGGCGGGGCCGTACGACAGCGGCGGCGTGAGCGCGGTCAACGCGACCGAATGGGCGGCAAAGGCCGTCGCGGAGGTCAAGGCGAACCCCGAAATCGCCGCGATCGAGGTCCTCAACGAGCCGGGGAACCAGTGGATCGGCTGGGGATCGAGCGCCGGCGACGCGGCGAATGCGGCGGCGTACGACCATCTGCTGAGGGTCGTCCACGAAGCGTTCGTCGCCAACTTCGGCTCCTCCCACCCGGCGATCCTCGCGTCATACGACGGCGGCGAGGGCCCGACCACGTGGGGCCAGGAGATGTGGGCCGCGGAACCGAACGTGGGCAGCTACATCAACGGGATCACGCTGCACTCCTACGGCGGCACGAGCAATCGCACCCATTCCGCGCTCGGCGATCGCGAACAGATCGAAAACGCGCACGCACAGCAGCCCAACATCCCGATCTACGTCACGGAGGTCGGTTGGCCGACGGCCGTCGGCCAACCGTCGACCGGCGACTCGTTCCAGTGGACAGAAGCCGAACAGGCGCAGAACATCACCAACTTCATCGACTGGGCCAAAGGCACCGGCTACATCCAGGACGTGACGATCTTCAACTACCGCGACTACGGCACGAACGACTGGTACGGGATCGAGAGCGCGTCGGGCACGCACAAGCTCTCCTACTCGGCGCTGGCCGCGTTCCGCAGCTGAGCAAGATCATCGGTCGAAGTCGACCGTGCACACCTCCGACGCGGCCGGGTTGCCTGCCGGCCGCGTCGGCGCCATGCATCATCATGCGCTTGTGATTGCGAGCGAACGTCGGGGCTGCTGAGTGTCCTTCGAATCTAGTCGCGCGCAGCGCGGACGCCTGCGCGACCAGCTGGCTGGTGCGCTCGGGCGCTGGCCGGTGCTCGTGTGTGCGGCGCTGGCGCTGGGCGTCGTCGGCGGCGTGCTCGCGGAGCGCAAGCCGACGACGGCGATCCTGCTGTGCGTGTGCACGCTCGCGATCGTCGCCTTTGCGATGCTCGGCGAGCGGGCGTTCCCGTGGGCGATCGTGGTCGTCGCGATAGCGCCGTGGTATCCGTTCATCGCCGAAGCCGCGGAAGCGCCGCGCGTGAAGCAGGAGGTGCTGTGCGCTGCGATCGCGGCAGCGCCGCTGGCGCCGTGGCTGTGGTCGCTGGCGCTGGGTGGCAGGAGAACCCGTCCCAGCCGCGGCGCGCTGCTGATGGGGGTCCTGTTCGCGGGCCTGGCGATTCTCATCTACGAGAACCTCCACAGCCTCACGCGGCTCGTCAGCGCGGGCATCGTCGGCTACGTGTTCATCGGCATCACGTTCCTCTGCGCGCGGCGCTTCGGCGACGGGCGCGGCTGGCTGGCGGCGTCGTTCGGGGGGCTGCTGGCACTCGTGCTGATGGGGGCCGACGCCTACCTGCAGGCCCCGGGCAAACGCGTCGGCTACTTCGTGGGCTACCCGATCACCTACGGCGGGCTGGTCGTCGGGCTGATGCCGAGCGCGCTGCTGTTCGCCTACCGGCGCTCGTTGCTGCTGGCCGGCGGGCTGGCGGCCGCCAGCGCCGCGCTGCTGATCTTCAGCGAGTCGCGCAGCTCGTGGGTCGCGGTCACCGTCGTGCTCCTGCTCGTGGCGCTGGTGCAGGCCAGAGCCGGCAACTACAGGGCGCTGCGGGCGATCGTGGCGGTCGTCGCGATCCTCGCGGCGCTGATCCTGACCACGAGCTCGCTGCACCGCATCGTCGAGGAAAAGCTCAGCGCCAAGATCACGACCACCCAGTCGGTGACCCACCGCGAGTGGAGCTACGGCTTTGCGCTGCACGCGATCGGCGAGCAACCGATCTTCGGCGCGGAGGAACCCGGCTTCTCGGCGAATGAATCCGACAACAAAACGACGATCGGCGCGATCGACAACGCCTACCTGTCGATCTCGGTGGACATGGGCCTGGTGGGGCTGCTCGCGGCGTGCATCCCGATCGCGGTCGCGCTGCGCGCGCTCGGTCGTTGCCTGCGCCTGCGCGCGACGCCCACGCTCGAGCTCGCGCTCGCGCTCGGGATCCTCGGCATGGCGGTCGTCGCGATCTTCTACGACAGCTTCTACTGGGCCCAGCTGGACCTGCTGCTGGGAGCGATGGGCGGGATCCTGTCGACGCGCATCGCGCGCATCGTGCGGCCGGTGCGCGGCCCAAAACAGGAACCCGCGCGAGGCGATCGCGGCGCTCAGGCCGGAGACTTGACGCCGCGCTGGCGCGAGCGTCCGTTGGGCTGGCTGGGACCGTTGGGATCCTCGTAGTAGTAGTAGCCGCTCGCGGTCGTTGACTTCATTTCGGTGAGCACCATGCCGAACACGCGCCTGCCGCTGGCCGCCAGCACGCGGCTGGCGGCCTTGACGCGGTCGCGCCGGCTGAAGCCGCCGCGCGCGACCATGATCACGCCATCGACCTCGGACAGGCGCAGCAGCACGCGTGTGTCCGCGACCGGCAGCAGTGGCGGCGAGTCGACGATCACGACGTCGGCGGAGGCGCGCATCAGCGCCAGGATCTCGCCCATGCGCCCGACGCTCAGCAGGTCGGCGGCGTTCGGCGGGATCGTGCCGCTGGGCAGCACCGCGAGATTCGGCTCGCCCTCGATGCTGACGAGGAACTCGTCGAGCTCGCCATCGGACACGAGCGTGTCCGACAGACCCGGGAGGTGACGGGGAATCCCCAGCTGCGCGGCGGCCGACGGACGGCGCATGTCCGCCTCCACGAGCGCGACCCGACGACCGCTCGCGGTCAGCGCCATCGCGAGGTTGACCGCGACCGTGCTCTTGCCCTCGCTCTCGTCCGCGCTGGTGATCACGAAGCAGCGCGCGCGACCGGTGGGATCGAGGAAGCGCAGGCCCTCGCGCAGCATGCGGTAGGACTCGCCGATCGGCCCGGCCAGCTGCTGCGACAGGGCGGTGTGCGCGGGCGTGTGCGGGACGCTGGCGATCACCGGGTAGTCCGGCAGCGCGCGTTCGAAGTCGTCGATCGTCTTCAGCCGCCGATCGAGGAAGTCGGCCAGCAGCGCCAGCGCGCAGCCGAGGAACAGCCCGACGACGAATCCGAGGATGCCATCGCGTTTGGGCTTTGGCGAGACGGCCGTCGGGTCGGGTTCCGCGCGCGCGATGATCTCGGCGTCTCCGGTCTGCAGCGAGCGCATCTCGCCCAGCTGGCGCAGCTCTTCGGCGAGCTTCAGCTGCTCCGCCGGAGAGGCGGTCTTGATCGACTGGGTGACGAGTTCTTCGGCCTGCGCGATCAGGCCTCTGTCGGTCTGGCGGCGATACGTTATGTAGCCTTCGGCGAACGCGTTGGCGACGGCCGCCGCTTCGGTCGGCGAGCCGCGCGTGGCCTTGATCGTGGCGATGTTCGCGTTGGAGTTCGGGCTCACCGAGATCGACCCGAGCAGCGAGCTGACCGGTTCCTTGAGCTTCAACAGGCTCTCGGCCTCTTGCCCGACAGCGAGCGATGTCACCACGTCGATGCTGGTCTGGGTCGTGCGCGCCGGTTCTTCCTGGCCGTTGGAGAAGAGGTTGTTGCCGAACAGCGCCTCGGTGAAGTTTGGTTCGCGGAACAGGAGCTGCGAGGAGGCCGAGTATTCCTTCGGCGAGCGCAGCGACAGCGCGACTGACAGCGCGACGCTGGCAAGCACCACGGTGATCACGATCAGCTTGCGCCGCCACAGCACCGACAGCAACTCGAACGGCGACACCGTAGCGGCAGCGGGCGCGTTGAGTACGGGATCGAGATCTGCCACGGCTATCCGGGTGCTGCGAGCGTGCTGTGTACTGGGTCAATGATACGTCGATTGCGGCGGCAAGCCAGCGGCTGCATACCTCTGGTGGTATCGGCCGCGGCGCACGGACCCTTGAAGGCAGGGGCGCCCGTTGAGCGGCCGCCGATGAAGGCCGGGGCCATGTGCCCGGCGGCCAGTATCATGCTGGCACTCCGATGAGCACACCCCCGCCGTTGCGCGTTGGCATCGCCGCCCCGTTCGATCCGCGCGACATGCAGGCGGACTCCGGAGCCGCCGCCTCGGTGCTCCAGGCGATGGGCGAGCTGGTCGCCGAAGCCGTGCCGCTGAGTGGAGCGCTCGCGCCGCGGCTGGCAAGGCTGACGCACCTGAGCAGCTTGGCCACGCGTATGCGACCGCGCCACCTGCGCGATCCGCGTGAGGCGGCCAGGTTCCTGCACAGCGCGGCGCAGTTGGGACGGCCGACGATCGCAGCGCGCAACCGGCTGATGCGCAGGCGCCTGCAGGCAGCCGGGCCGCTCGACGGGATCGTGCAGCGCGGCTGCGAGCTGGTGCTGCCCCCCGGCCAGCGGTTCGTGACGTTCGAGGACTCGACGGTGCTGCAGGCGCTCAGCTACCCGTGGCCGCATCTGAAAGCTCTGTCCGACGGCGACATTCAGCGCTACACCGAGCGCCAGCGCCGCGTCTATGCGGCGGCGAGGGCGTGCTGCGCGACCACACAGTGGGCGGCCGACAGCATCACCGGGAGCTACGGGATCGAGCCGGAGCGCGTGTTCGTGGTCGGGCTCGGGCAGAACCACCCGCCCGCGCAGCTGCAGCCGCGCGACTGGAGCACGCCGCGTTTCCTGTTCGTGGGGGTCGACTGGACGCGCAAGAACGGACCTGCCGTGGTGCAGGCGTTCACGCGCGTCCGCGAGCGCCATCCCAACGCGCAGCTCGACGTCGTCGGCGGTCACCCGCGCCTGGACGTCCCCGGCGTCGTCGGACACGGAGCGCTGTCGCGCACGAGCGCTGCCGATCGGGCGCGCGTCGCCGAGCTGTACAGCGCGGCGACGGCCTTCGTGATGCCGTCACTGCACGAGCCTGCGGGCATCGTCTATGTGGAGGCTGGCGCCGCCGGCGTGCCGTCGATCGGCGGCAGCGACGGCGGCGCGGCGACGATGATCGGCCCCGGCGGCCTGGTCGTCGACCCGCACGAGAACGACCAGATCTATGCGGCGATGCTCGAGCTCGCCAACCCGCAGACGGCGCAGCGCCTCGGCGAGCTCGCTGGGCGACACGCGAGCCTGTTCACCTGGCGCAAGGTCGCCGAACGGCTGGTCCGCGCACTGGCGATCCCCGGCGTCGACGCGAGCGGCCTCGCCGAGTTCCTCTAGAGCGCGTGCGCCGGGCTCGCCTGGGCGAGCGCTGCGCGGGCATCGATGACGAAGCTTTCCTGCGCGTCCAGATAGGGGCCGAGCCGGAAGCCCTGCGCGTGCTCGTACGCGCGCTCCACGCGCGCAGCGGTCTGCTCCTTCTCTCGCAGTACGCGCACGAGCGCGTCGGCCGCCAGACGCGCGTCGCCGCGCGGGAACAGCAGCGCGTGCTGCTCGTCGTGCATGCCCTCGCTGATGCCACCGACGTCGGCGGCCACGAGTGGGACGCGCGCGAGCGCGCCCTCGATCGTGACCAGCGGGAACGGCTCATCCCATACGGAGGAGACGATCAGCGCGTGCGTCCGCGCCAGCTGGGCGGCGACCTGCTCGGGAGCCAGCGGCCCGCGCCAGCTGATCGCGCCGGCCACGCCCAGACGCTCGGCCAGGCGCCGCACCTCGGCGCCGTGATCGCTGTCCTCGGGACCGACGACGACCAGACGCGCCGGGATGCCGTGCTCGGAGCGCAGCAGCGCGAGCGCCTCGATCGCGACGTGGACCCCCTTGTAGGGGGTGACGCGACCGAGGAACGTGATCTCGGGCTCCGGCGCCGGTTCGCGTGCGACCGCGGCGTAGACGTCGCCGTAGCGCGGGACCGAGTGCCCGACGCGCTCGAGCACCGGCTCGACGAACGGCGGCAGCGCGACCATGCGTCTGATCGCCTCGGAGTTCCAGGAGATCGCGGCGCGCAGCTGCGCCTGCGGATCCAGGCGCAGCTGTGGCAGCAGGTTGAGCGCGCGGCAGCCCGCGGCCCACACCGCCCGCGCCGGCGTGCGCCTGCCGGGCAGCAGCTCGCGCATGAACTGATCGGTGAGGAAGATGCTGCCGAACCAGTGCTCGCAGACGCGCACCGCGAGCGCGACGTCGCTGTCGGCGAGCACCCGCAGCGCCGCCTGGGGGATCGACGCTCCGTTCCACAGATAGATGAGATCCGGCTCCCACGCCAGCGCGCTGCGCGCCGCGCGCACGGCCTGCACCGACGCCGCGGGCGCGCGCCGCGCGCCGCGCGCGTCCGGCGTCAGATGGCGCAGCTCGCGTCGTACATCCGTTTGCTCGGGGAGGCCCGCGCGGTCCAGATCGCTCGTCAGCACGAGCACGTCGTGGCGCTCGCGCAGGCGCTCCACGACGCCCGAGCACTCGACCTCGTAGCCGCCGAAGGCGACGGGTGGGTACAGCGCGGAGACGACCAGGATGCGCACCGGCAGACCGTATCCATCCGCGCGCGGCCTACCGGCTCCGCCCACCCCCCGTGATTACATAGAGACAGATGACGGCAGTGCAAACCGGCGACCTGTCCGCGGCGATCGAGGCGGCCAGACAAACGCTCGAGCGGCCCGCGATGCCTCGCGTGGACTTGGGGCTGGCACTGCGAACCTCGACCGCGCTGCGCCAGCTGGTGCCGACGCGGCTCGCCGTACGCGCCGCCGAAGCCAAGGGGCGAGCACGGTGGGAGAACCCGGACGAGCGCAGCCTCGCGCTGCTGACGATGGACGCGATCGTGGGTGGGACGGCACGCGCCGGCGAGCTCGACGAGCTGGCGCGCAGGCGCCTGATCGAGGAGGAGGCGCAGCGAGCGCTGTTCTGGCAGCCGTGGCGAACGGTGAGCCTCGATGCGGTCTCGAGCGAGAACCTCCACGGGGCGCTCTCCTGCGAGCGCCGGCTGCTCATCAGCGCCTGCCACCTGGGCCCGTACTTCCTGAACATGTCGGCGCTGACGTCGCTGGGACACGACACGATCGCCGTGGTCGCGCCGTGGTTCTTCCAGGCGCCCACCCCCGACTACTGGGGCCGGCGCATCGCCCGCTGGCGACGCGGGATCCGTAAGCGTGGCGAGCGGCTCGTCTGCTCGAACGGCTCGTTCCCGGTCGTGCAGGCGCTGCTCGAGCAGGGCGAGCGCGTGCTGATCTACTTCGACATGCCTGGCAGCAGCCGCACGCAGTTCCTCGGCAAGCCCGTGATGCTATCCAGCGGCAGCTCGCAGCTCGCGTTCATGACCGAGGCGCTGATCCTGCCACTGTGCGCGCGACGCGTCGGCAGTCGCGTCTGGACGGACGTGCTCGAGCCGCTGGACCCGCGCGGCTTCGCAAGCCCCGAGGAGCTCCACGCGGCGCTGGCGGCGGTGCACGAGCGCGTGATCCTCGAGCGCGCGGAGACGCTCGAGGACCCCAACCGTCCCGGCGCCTGGGAGAACGGCGCGAGCGCGAACGCGTGGGCACGGCCCGCCGCCGCTGAGCGCAGCGCAACCGAGGCTGGGCACAGCGCCGTGGGCGCCCGCTGAGTGCGCGTCCTGTTCGTCAACGAGGGCAACCTCGGCACGCACATCATGGGACAGAGCCAGCTCGCGCACGCGCTGCAGACCGGACTGCCGCTCGCGCGTGACGTGCAGGCGCGCTTTGCGGGACTGACCCCGATGGGAGCGCTCGCCGGCGCGGCCGCGTCATGGCCGATCAAGCCACTGACGAGCACCGGCCTGGACTTCCGCACGCTGCGCTGGCATCTGGTGCAGTCGCTGCGCGCGCGCAGCGTCGTGGGCGAGGAGCTGCGCGCGTGGCCGGCGGATGCGATGCACGTCCACAGCCAGTCGATCGCGCTGACGATGCGCGCGACGATGCGCGCGGTGCCGGTCGCGCTGTCGGTGGACACGACAGTGCGCGACTGGTGGTCGATGCCGGCGTGGAGCGCCGAGCAGCGTCGTCACGGCGAGATCACGATCGCTCCGAGCAGCGCGCTCGAGCGCCGCGCCTTCGAGAACGCGGCGCTGACGCTCGCCTGGAGCGCATGGGCGCGGCGCTCGATCGAACGCACGGCGCCGCGCGCGCGCGTCGTCGAGCACCACCCGGGACTCGACCTCGATCGCTACCGCCCCGCCGCGCGGCGACCGCGCGAGCGCCCCCGCGTGCTGTTCGTGGGCGGCCGCTTCGAGGCCAAGGGCGGCGAGGAGCTCCTGCGGGTGCTCGCCGAGGAGCTCGGCGAGACGGTCGACCTGGACCTCGTGACGCCGGCGCCCGTGCTCGAGCGCCGCGGGGTGCGCGTGCACCGGCTCGGCCCGTCCGACCCACAGCTGCTGGACCTGCAGCAGCAGGCGGACGTGCTGTGCCTGCCCACCCGCGCGGACGCAGTGCCGTGGGCGATCCTCGAGGCGATGGCGTGCGGCACGCCGGTGCTGTCCACGCGCGTCGGCGGGATCCCGGACCTGCTGGACGACGGGCGCGCGGGGCTGCTGGTGGGCTGCGAGGATCCGCGCGCGCTGGGCGAGGGCCTGCGGGCGCTGCTCGGCGACCCGCACGCGCGCGCGGCCCTGGCCACCCGCGCCCGCGAGCGCTGCGAGCAGCGCTACGACGCGCGGCGACAGATCCCCCGGCTGATCGAGTATCTGCGCGACATGGTCGCCGCGGCTCCTCACGCCGGCGCGCCGCGCCGCAGCACGAGCTGGACGTCGGCGGGCGCGAGCGCGCGCAGCCCGAACAGCAGCGCCGGGTAGCACACGCAGGCCGCCGCGACGAGCACGGCCAGCGGCGCGTGCGCCAGCCGCAGCGCCTCCAACGCGCCGCCGAGCAGCGCCGCCGCGAGCACGGTGCGGCCGATGCGCCCGGGCTTTGGCAGCGGCAGCTCGAGCGTGCGCAGGATCAGCGACCCGCTCGACAGGCAGACGACAACCTCGGTCGCGAGCGTCATCCACGCCGCGCCCATGAACCCGATCAGCGGCACGAGCGCGAGATTCCCGCACACGTTGACGACCAGCGCGAGCAGGCTGATGCGCACGAGGCGCTGTTGCAGGCCGAGGACGACCAGCAGCTGGCCGTTGAGGTAGCCGAAGGAGATGAACACGAAGGCCGCGGCGAGCACCGGCAGCGCCGGGGCGGCGGGCACGAACTCCGCGCCGAAGATCAGGCGCACGACGGGCGCTGCCGCGACGATCGCGAACGCGAGCCCGCCCAGCGAGGTGAGCGCCAGCAGCTCGGCCGTCAGCCGCGACGTGCGCAGCAGGCGCTCGCGATCCGCGGGCCAGGATGCGGCGATCACCGGCGCGAGCGTGGTCAGCACCGAGATCGGCACGAAGTGCGCCTGGTTGAGCAGGTTGTAGACCGAGCCGTACAGTCCCGACGCGTTGGTGCCTGCGAGCGTGTAGACGATCACCTGGTCGATGCTCGCGTAGGAGATGATCAGCACTCCCGAGATGCCGATCGGCAGGCCGATGCGGATCACGTCGCGCAGATGCTTGCGCGAGGGCCGCGGTATGCGCGTATCCAGTTTCAACGCCGCGACCGCCTGCACCAGCGAGCCGATCGCGTTGGTGCTGACCATTCCGATCGCGAGCGCGACCATGCCGGCGTGGTCGAGGTAGATGATCAGGACGGCGATCCCCCACAGCACGCTGCGCAGCGTCAGCACGATCATCGGCACGCGATTGTCGACGCGCAATTGGAACAGCAGCCCCAGCGCGCCGACCCCGCCGAACGGCATCGCGACGACCATGATGACGCCGGCGACGAGCATCGCGTGGCTGCGGTGCAGGGCCACGATCGCCGCCACCGACACGAGCATCACCGGCAGCAGCACGATCAGCCGCAGCAGCATCACGGCGCCGATCCACTCGTGCGCGTCGTCCGGCTCGCGGGCGGCTTCGCGCAACGCGACGCCCTCCATGCCGAAGTTGGCGAAGTAGGCGATCAGGCCGAGCGCGGCGAAGCCGGTCGACCATTGACCGTAGCCGGAGCGTCCCAGTGCCCGCACGACCAGCGCCGTGACGACCGCGCCGAGCGCCAGGTTGGCGATGCGCACGAGCACCTGCATGACGATGTCGCGGGCAGCGCGCTGCTTGGTGGTTTCGCGAGCTAGGGTCGGCATTGGGACGAGCGGGCTGGGACCGACATCGGACGATTTGCTCGGCGGGGCGAGAATGACAATATCCATGCATCTGTCGTACTCAAGCGCGGCCGTGGGGCTGCCGATGGCAGCTGTAGGATCGAGACGACAAGAGAGGACACCAGGTGGGCGAGACAACGCTAGTGACGGGGGGCAGCGGCTATATCGGCGCGCTGCTCGTCCGGGAGTTGCTGCAGAGCGGGCACGAGGTGCGGGTGCTCGACTCGCTGCTGCACGGCCAGGAGGACATCGCGGCCGAGCAGGAGCGGGCGGGAGTGCAGGTGATCCGCGCTGACATCCGCGACGCCGACGCGCGCAAGCGCGCGCTCGCGGGCGCTGACGCGGTGGTGCACCTCGCCGCGATCGTCGGCGACCCAGCGTGCGCGCTCGACCCGGGTCTCTCCGACGAAGTCAACGTGCAGGCGACCCGCAGTCTGGTCGCCGACGCGGGCGAGGCCGGCGTGCAGCGGCTCGTGTTCGCCTCGACCTGCTCCAACTACGGTCGCATGGCCGACCCGACCGTGCCGATCACCGAGGACGGCGAGCTCAGTCCCGTGTCGCTGTACGCGGAACAGAAGGTCGGGATGGAGACGTTGATCCTCAGCGGCGCGACGGGCGGCCTCAAACCGACGTGCCTGCGCTTCGCGACCGTGTATGGCGTCGGACGGCGCATGCGCTTCGACCTGACCGTGAACGAGTTCACGCGCGAACTGTGGGCCGACCGCGAGCTCGAAGTCTTCGGCGAGCAGTTCTGGCGGCCCTACATCCACGTGCGCGATGCCGGCCGTGCGGTCCGCACCGTGCTCGAAGCGCCCGCGGAGAAGGTCACGGGAAACGTGTTCAACGCGGGCCGCTCGGGCGAGAACTACCGCAAGCTGGATCTCGTGGAGGAGATCGGTAAGCAGATCGATCGCGGCAGGGTCACCTACGTCAAGCGCGACGAGGACCCGCGCGACTACAAGGTGAGCTTCGACAAGATCCGCGCCGAGCTCGGCTTCGAGACGCTGATGACCGTGCCCGACGGAATCGCCGAGATCATCGCCGCGCTCGACGCCAAAGCCTTCGGCGATCCCTTCGACGCGCGCTACAAGAACATTCCCTGAACGCGCTCGGGCCAGCGGAGCGCGACAATCGGATGGCCACGGTCGACATCTCCCCACAGCTCCCGCTCTTCGATCTGCGGCTGGCGCCGCAGGACCTGGAGGCCGTCGCCGAGACGCTGCGCTCCGGTTGGCTGACGCTGGGGCCGCGCACGGCCGAGCTCGAGCGGGCGTTTGCCGAGCATCTCGGCGCCCGCCACGCGATCGCGCTGTCCAGCTGCACGGCGGCGCTGCACCTCGCCTACCTGGCCGCCGGCGTCGGCCCCGGCGATGAGGTGATCGTGCCGGCGTTCACGTTCGTGGCGACCGCGGCTGCCGCCCTGTACTGCGGGGCAACGCCGGTGTTCGCGGAGATCAGCTCACGCGCGCGGCCGAGCATCGACCCGGCGGATGTCGAGCGGCGCATCACACCGCGCACGAAGGCGGTGTGCGCGGTGCACTACGCGGGCTACGCCGCGCCGGTGGACCGTCTGCGCGAGCTCTGCGACGCGCATGGAATAGCTCTGATCGAGGACGTCGCGCACGCCCCCAGCGCCACGCTCGCCGGACGCAAGCTCGGCACGTGGGGTCTGGCCGGAGCGTTCAGCTTCTTCTCGAACAAGGTCCTGTCGGTGGGCGAGGGCGGCCTGCTATGCACCGACAGCGACGAGGTCGCCGAGCTCTCGCGCTCGCGCCGCTCGCACGCGATGACCAGCGGCACGTGGGATCGCCACGTCGGGCGCACCGACACCTACGACGTGGTCGGCCTGGGCTACAACTACCGCCTCGACGAGCCGCGGGCGGCGCTGCTGCTTTCGCGCCTGCAGCGGCTGGAGGCGGAAATCGCGCGCCGGCGCGAGCTGACGGTCCGCTATCGCGAGCTGCTGGCGCACGTCGACGGGATCATCGTGCCGTTCGATGACGACGAGGTCGAGAGCTCCTCCTGTTACGTGATCGCGATCATGCTCGAGCAGGACGGCCGTCAGAGCGAGGTCTCGAGCCGGCTGCGCGAGCGGGGCATCCAGACGAGCATCTTCTACCCGGCGATCCACCGCTTCAGCGCCTACCGCGAGCGCTTCCCCGACATCTCGCTGCCGGTCACCGAGCTGGCGTCGCGCACGGAGCTGACGCTGCCGTTCTACCCGCACATGACGCACGAGGACCAGGACCGCGTCGTGACGGCGCTCGCCGAGGCGATCGCGCCATGAGCGAGTGGCGCGTGCCGCTGACCGACATCGCGATGCCCGAGCAGGACGTGCGGGCGGTGCTCGACTGCCTGGAGTCGGGGTGGCTGACGATGGGGCCGCGCACGCAGGCATTCGAGCTGGCGCTGGCCGGCTATGTGGGCACTCCCCACGCGGTCACGGTCTCGAGCGGCACCGCGGCGCTACACCTGGCGCTCCTGGCAGCCGGGATCGGCGCGGGCGATGAGGTGATCGTGCCGTCGTTCACGTTCGTGGCGAGCGCCGCGACCGCGCGCTACCTCGGCGCCGAGCCGGTGCTCTGCGACGTGCGCAGCCCGCTTGACTTCAACATCGACCCTGACGACGTCGCGCGCCGCATCACCCCCCGCACACGCGCGGTCGTGGCGGTGCACTTCTGTGGCTACGCGGCCGACGTCGCGGACCTGCGCGCGCTGTGCGACGAGCATGAGCTGGTGCTGATCGAGGACTGCGCGCAGGCGATCGGCGCGCGCATCGATGACGCCGGGCGCCACGTCGGCACGGTCGGCGATCTCGGAGCGTTCAGCTTCTTCTCCAAGAAGCAGCTGTGCGTGGGCGAGGGCGGCATGGTCACGAGCGCCGACGAGCAGCGCGCGGCGCGCGTGCGGCTGCTGCGCTCGCACGCGCTGACGAGCAGCACGTGGGACCGCCACCTCGGCCACGACCCCGCCTACGACGTGATCGACGTCGGCTTCAACTACCGCCTGGACGAGCCGCGCGCGGCCCTCGGGCTGAGCCGCCTGCAACGGCTCGACGACGACATCACTGCCCGGCGCGCGATCGCACGCGCCTATCGCGAGCGGCTCGCGACGGTCCCCGGCATCGAGCTGCCCTTCAGCGACGAGGCGGTCGAGCGCTCCTCGCACTTCGCCTTCCCGGTGCTGCTCGCCGACCGCGCGACGCGCGATCGCTTTCGCGCCGAGCTCAAAGACAGCGGCATCCAGACGACGTGGTACCCGGCGCTGCACTCCTTCACCGAGTACCGCCAGCTGACGCCGCCCGACGGGCTGCCGCAGGCCACCGAGGTAGCCGACCGCCACTGCGCGCTGCCGCTCAGCTCGACGATGGACGAGGCGGCCGTGGAAACGGTCGTCGAGGTCGTGCGCACGGTCCTCGCGTAGGGCTACCTGCCGCTTTCTCGAATGACCTCCCAGAGATATAGGAACGCCCCGGCGTTGTCGAACGGTAACGCCCTGGGAGAACGACCCTATGGCAGGCTTTACGGTCTCTAGCTGTCTCTAAAGATTTTGGTTGAAAGCTTTATAGACACTAAGATGCAGCTATGGAGCTCGCCGACTACGCATCAACCCAGTTTGGCCAGCCGCGGCGCACGCCGGGACGCCACAGCTATGTGGCCTACTTCCCTTCACCGGTCCCGCGAGCGATCGAGCTATCCCCGCGCGCGATCCGCCTGCTCGCAGACGCGGAGGCGTCGCTGGGCCGGCTCGCCGGCGTAGGGCAACTCGTGCCAAACCAGCATCTGCTGGTCCGACCGTACCTTCTACGCGAGGCGCTCTCGTCCGCTCGCATCGAGGGGACGCAGGCATCGCTGGCGGATATCTTTGAGGCTGAAGTAAGCGGCGAGCCGCCGAACGCGGATGTCGAGGAGGTTCTTAACTACATCCACGCTCTCGAATGGGGGCTCGGCCAACGGGACGAGCTTCCGCTCGGCGTACGGCTCATCCGCGAGATGCATCAGCGGCTGCTCGCCGGAGTGCGGGGCCGCGAGCGGATGCCCGGTGAGTTTCGCACGACACAGAACTGGGTCGGAGAGGCTGGATCCACCGTCGAGACGGCGCGGTTTGTGCCACCGCCGCCCAATGAGCTTCCGGCCTTGCTGGCCGACTGGGAGCGCTACGCTCACGAAACCGTCGAGGCTCCGCCGCTCGTCCAGAACGCCCTGCTTCACTACCAGTTCGAGACGCTCCACCCTTTCCTCGACGGAAATGGGCGAATCGGCCGTCTCCTATCCGTCTTTCTGCTCGTGGACCGTGGCCGGCTGCCTGCCCCGCTTCTCTATCTGAGCGCATATCTGGAGCGCGATCGCGCGCGTTACTACGAAGCACTCCAGGCGGTGCGCCAACGCGGCGATTGCCTCCCGTGGATTGAGCTCTTCCTAACAGCGGTCGACACCCAGGCAGCGGACGCGGTCGTCCGCGCGCAGCGGCTCGTCGAGCTTCGCGAGCGTTATCGCGCGGCGGCCTCCGCAATCACTTCGAGCAAGGCGATGACGCTCGTCGATCTCGTATGCGAGACACCAATAGTCTCCTCGCGCGCCGTCGAGGCTAGGTTGGGTGTGACACGGCCGACCGCCCTGAAGCTCCTCCGACAGCTCGAAGAGGTTGGGGTGCTTCAGGAGGGAGCAGTCGGCCAGCGGGGTCAGCGGCGGTATCTCGCCAGCGAGTTGATGGCGGCCGTGACGGACGAAGCAAGTGCCTCGGACGTGAGTGACAAGAGGTCGGAGTGAGAGCTGCGAGCGTTTGTTGCCTCGGACCATCTACCCTAATCCGGCGGGATCAGCCGGTGGCGCACGGACTCGAACTCCTCCTGGGCCTGCTCGTAGTCGTCGTGGCGCCCGATGTCCAGCCAGTAGTCGTCGCTCGGCCATGAGCGCACGACCTCGCCGGCGGCGATCAGGCGCAGGATCAGATCGGGGAAGTCCAGGCGCTCGCCGGGCTCGATGAACGACAGCGCGCGCGGCGCGAAGCAGTAGACGCCCATGCTCGCGATGTAGTCGATCGCGGGCTTCTCGTCGTAGCCGGTCAGGCGCGTCGGGTCGCCGTCGTTGCCGAAGCGCAGCACGCCGAGCGAGACCTGGATCTGGCGCTTCTTGGTCGCGATCGTCGCCGCGGCGTCGCTGTCGCGGTGGCGATCGAGCAGCGCGCCGTAGTCGATGTCGGTGAGCACGTCGCCGTTCATCACGAGCACGTCCTCCTCGGCGAGCCCCTCGATCAGCGCGAGCGCGCCGACCGTGCCGAGCGGCTCGCTCTCGCGGTAGTAGTCGATCGGGATCCCGTAGCGCTCGCCGTCGCGGAAGAACGCCTCGATCAGCTCGGCGAGATAGCCGGTGGCGATCGTCAGCCGCTCGAAGCCGTGCGCCCGCAGCTGACGCACGACGATGTCGAGCACCGGCCGATCGCCGATCGGCATCAGCGGCTTCGGCAGCACCGTCGTGTACGGACGCAGACGGGTGCCCTCGCCGCCGGCGAGGATCACGGCGCGCCTCACCTCAGCTGGACCACTGGCGCGAGTCGGCTCCCACGCGGGACAGAATAGGGGCGACCGTGGACGCTCACGCGGTGGCGCTCGCGTCGCTCAGACACGAGCGAGCACCTGGAGGTAGAGCTCGCTGGTGCGACGGGCGATCGTCGGCCAGGCGAAGCGCTCGTCGGCGAGCCTGGCTCCGGCGTCACCACGGCGCAGGCACTCCGCCGGGCCCGCGTCGATGCTGGCGGCGAGCGCGTCGACGAGCGCGTCGACGTCGGGGCGCGCGCAGATCCAGCCGGTCTCGCCGTCGATCACCGCCTCGGGGAGCCCGCCGACGGGGTAGACGATCACGGGCCGATGAAAGCCGTAGGCGAGCAGCAGCACGCCGCTTTGACTGGCCACCGGGTAGGGCAACACGACGGTGTCGGTCGCGGCAAACAGCTGCGCCGCTTCGCGCATGTCGAGGAAGCCCTCGCGCACGGTCACGCGCCCGGCCAGCTCCGGGCTCTGCAGCTGGGCGGCGACGGCGCTGAGCCCGCCGAGGTCATGCCCGCCGATCAGCAGGTGCAGCGCGGGCAGCCGCGCGAGCGCCTGGACCATCTCACCGAGGCCCTTGTCGCTTCGCAGCTGTCCGAACACGAGCGTGACGGGCGCGTGCGCGGGGATCCCGAGCTCGGCGCGCGAGGCGTCGCGCGCGGCGCTGCCGCCGCTGCGCGCGAGCCCGCCGTACTCGCCGTGCGGGATCACGACGGCGTGCTCGCGAACGTCGCTCGACAGCCGGGCGAGGTCCGCCTCGGTGTGCACGATCGTCCCGGCGGTCAGGCGCGCGGTCAGCCACCTGACGATCCGCCGTAGGCGCAGGAAGCGCGTCGCTCGCTCGAACGTGCCGTGCGCGGTTTCGATGAGGGTGGCGCCGGCGAGGCGCAGGCAGACGATCGCCAGCAGGCCGATGTACGGCGTCTCCCAGCCCTGGCTGTGCACGATGTCCACGCCGCGCACGAGGCGCATCAGGCGCGGCAGCGACACGAGGAAGCACAGCCCGTTGGCGATCCGCCCGAGCCCGCGGCTGCGCAGCGCCCTGCCGATGCGCGTGCTGTCGCGCACGTAGTGGAAGACCGGGCACACGCGCACCCCGGGCATCGGCGCGAACAGGTGGTCGTCGGCGGTCGCGAGCGTCACCGTCCAGCCCTCGTCGACGAGCCCGCGCACGAGCTCGGCGGTGTAGTCGCCGACGCCCCCGCGTCCACCCTGCTCGATCATCAGCACCCGCCTGGGCGCGCCGGCGCTCTTGGGCGGATCGGCGCTCTTGGGCGGATCGGCGCTCATCGGGGAGCGCGCGATCGCGAGCCGCTGGCTGCGATCGCGTCGTCCAGCAGTCCCTCGATCATCTGCGCGACGACGGGCGCGGCATACGTGCGCTCGGCATACGCGCGCGCGGCCTCGCCCTCGCGCGCGGCGCGCTGCGGATCGTCGAGGTAGCGCACGAGCAGCGCTCGCAGCGAGGCGGGGTCGTTCTCGGGCTCGGCGATGCCGCCGATCTCCGGGGTGATCATGTCGGAGACGCCCTCGGCGCCGGTCGACAGGCAGGGACGCTTGGCCAGCATGCCGAGGATCACCGCGCGCGGCGCGCCCTCGGTCGGGCTTGGGCAGAAGACGGACACGTCGAAAGCGGAGAGCACGTCGGGCACCTCGCTGCCGGGCGTGGCGATGAAGTGCGCGCGCTCGCCGAGCGGGGCCGCGAGCGAGCGCAGCTCGGGCTCCGTCTCGCCGGCGCCGGCGAGGATCAGGTGCACGCGCTCCTCGTCGAGCTCGCGGACGGCGTCGACGACGACGTCGTTGCGCTTCTTGGGGTGAAAGCGCGAGATGCAGCCGACGACGAACGCGTCCTCGGGGATTCCCAGCTCGGCGCGTACGCGCGCGCGCCCCTGCTCGGTGTACTGGATTTCCTCGGTGCGCAGCACGTTCGGCACGACGACGACCTTGCCGGGGTCGACGCCGACGTCGGTGACCGAGCGCCTGGTGCCCTCCGAGACGGCCATCACGAGCGCGGCGTCGCGGCCGGCGGCCAGGTAGGCGCTGCGCGGCAGGCCCTTGCGCAGCGGGAACGGCACCGGCCCCCACTCCGCCCACACGACCGTGCGGCGCAGCGGCGCCGGCAGCATGCGCGCGAGCAGCTGCTCCTTCTTGTAGTGCACGAGCAGCACGTCGTACGGCTGCTGCGCGCGCAGCGCGCTGCGCAGGCGTCCCACGAGCAGCGGCCAGCGCAGCGCGAGGCCGACCCAGCTGCGGGTGGACAGCTTGGGGCCGAGCGCGATCGGCTGCACCTCGACGTCGGTGTCGCGGCCGATGCCTGGCATGTCGGTGAGCATCACCGTCTGATGGCCGCGCCGGTGCAGGGCCTGCAGCATCTCCATCACGGCGAACTCGGCGCCGCCGCTCGAGTCGGTGGTCATCACGCTGACGATCTTCATCGCGGCGATTATCTCTGCCGTCGAGGACGCCCACCAATAAGCTGGCCGTCAATGCGTGCTCTCCTCGTCGAGCAGTCTCGCAATCGCTCGGGGCTGGTGGCCGCGCGCGGCCTCGCCGCCGCGGGCTTCACGGTCGGCACGGGCGCCTCGCGGCCGAGCTTGGCGAGCACGTCGCGTCATGCCGGCCGTCATCACGTGGTCCACGAGCGCGACGAGGATGAGGATCGGTTCGTCGCCGACACCGCGGCGGCGGTGGCCGACGGCGGCTATGACGTGGTCTTCTGCAGCTACGACTCGGGGCTGCTGACGCTGTCGCGCCGGCGCGATGAGATCGGCCCTGCGGTGTGGCCGTATGCGCCGCACGCCGTGGTCGAGCGGGCCTTCGACAAGCTCGAGCTGTGCCGCGCGGCGCAGGACGCAGGGCTGCACACGCCGCGCACCGAGCGGGCGAGCGCGCAGGCGCTGGACGCGTGGCGCGGGCCGGTGGTGGTCAAGGCGCGCGTGCATATGCCCAGGCGCTTTGACACGGGGCTGTTCGCGTCGGCCGCGCAGGCGCGTGCGCTGGTGCAGGAGATCCGCGCGGGTGGTGGCGACCCGCTGCTGCAGGAGCCGCTGAGCGGCGGCGTGGGCGCGGTGGCGGTGATCGTCGGGCGCGACGGAGAGCTGGCGGCTGAGGTTCACCAGCAGGCGCTGCGCAGCTGGCCGCCGGACGCGGGGGACACGGTCCGCGGCCAGCTGATCGCGCCAGATCCGTCTCTGTCCAGCGGGGTGCGGGCGCTGGTGCGCGAGCTCGGCTGGTTCGGGCTCGCGCAGATCGAGTTCATCCGCGACGCCGACGGCGTGCCGCGAATCACCGACTTCAACGGGCGCTTCTACGCGTCGATGGCGCTCGCGACGGCCGCGGGCGCGAACCTGCCCGGCCTGTGGGCCGCGCATGCGCTCGGTCGCGGCGGCGCACGCGCCGGCCCGCTCAGGCGCGGAGCGAGCTTTCAGTGGCTCAACCGCGACCTCGCGGCCGCGTACGGCGAAGGGCCGCGCGCGCTGCTCGGCGCGCTGGCGATCGCGCCGTTCGCTGCGCACTCGATGTGGGACCCGCGCGATCCGCTGCCGGCCGTGCGCTACCTGGCGCCCGAGGGGCTGCGGCGCCTGCGTGACCGCCTCGGCCGCTCTTGAGGACGCCGCGCGCCCGGCGCCGGCACGGCGCGCTGGAGTGCGCGTCGGCGTGCGACGGAGCTCAGGTGGTGCGGATGATCAGCACCGAGCACGGCGCGTGGTGGGAGACCTTGTTGGGCACCGAGCCGAGCAGGAAGCGCTTGGCGCCGGTCATGCCCTTGTTGCCGACGACGATCAGGTCGGCCTCGCGCTCCTCGGCGATGTCGAGGATCGCGTCGGCTGGGTCGCCCTGACGGGGGTAGACGTCGACCGGCACGCCGGCCTCGCGGCTGATCGCGGCGGCCGCCTCGAGCGTCGCGTCGACATCCTCGCGCGGGTTGATCGCCCATTGCAGGTCTTCGGGGGCCTGCCGCCGCTCCTCGCTCAGGCGCTGCGCCGGCACCGGCTCATAGGCGCTCACGAGCTCGAGCTTCGCCCCGACGGCACGAGCGAGATCCACCGCCTGACGCACGGCCTGGTTGGCCGTGTCCGAGCCGTCGGTCCCAACCACGATCGATTTGAACATCACTCTCCCTTGCGTCGTCGCCAAGGTATCGCCGCCGACGCGATCATATCCGCGCGCTCGCGGCGCAGCGCAGCAGGGCGCCGCACCATGCGCACACTAGATTACGGCGGGTGGCGAGCGTCAGAGTCATCGAAGACCTCGCGGAGGCGCAAGCGCTTGCGCGGCAGTGGGACGCGCTCGCGGTGGAGAGCTCGCTGCCGCTGTGCGCGCCGGGCTGGATGCTGTCGTGGTGGCGGCACGTGGCGGCGCCCGGCAGCGCGCTGCGAATCATCGCGGTGTGCGACGCGGGCGAGCTGGTCGCGCTCGCGCCGTGGTTCGTGCAGACGGGGGGCGGTGGGCGGACTGACATACGCTTCCTCGGGGCGGAATTGTCCGATCGCGTCGATGTCCTGTGCGCCGCCGGCCGCGAGCGTGAGGTCGCGGGGGAGCTGCGCCGAACGGTGGCCCGCCTGCAGCCGCGTCCCGACCTGATCGCGTTCGAGGCGGTCCCGATCGGCTCGCGGTGGACACGCCGGCTCGCCGCCGGCTCGCGCGGGCGAATGCTGTTCGACCGCTATCGCAACTCGTCGTATCCGGCGCCGGCGGCGACGCTGCCGGCGGGCCCGCCCGAGGCGTGGCTGCAGGCCAGCTCGAGCCACTTCCGCGCGCAGATGCGCAAACTGCGACGCAAACTGGAGGCGCAGGGCGGCACGGTGCGGCACGTCCGCGACCCGGCCGAGGCGCAGCGGGCGCTCGACGTGCTGCTGTCGCTGCACGCGCGCCGCTGGGAGCGCCGCCACCGCGGCCTGTCGAACCTCGCCCGCCCCGGCGTGGCGGAGATGCTGCAGGATGCCGCCGTGGCGCTCGGGCCGGACCGTCTGCGGCTGTGGGTCGCCGAGATCGGGGGCGAGCTGATCTCGGTGCAGCTGCTGCTCGCCGCGGGCGGCACGCTGAAGGCATGGAACGGCGGCTGGTCGGAGGATCACGCAAAGCTGCAGCCGTCGATGCTGACGACGCTTGCCGCGCTCGAGGACGCGATCTCGCGGGGACAGCGCAGGCTCGACCTCGGCGTCGGCGAGCATCCTTACAAGATGCGTTTCGCCGACTTCCAGGACACGTTGACGTGGGGAGGCCTGGTGGTCCACAACCGGCGCTGGCTGCGAACGCGCGCGGAGCTCGCGCCGCGGGTGCTGCGCTACCGAGCGAAGCAGCTCGTCGAACAGCTGCCCGCGCCTGTGGCAGAGCGCTTGGCTGGCGCCGTGAGGGCGCGGCGCGAGGGGACCGACCGATGATCGACCTGCACTGTCATGTGCTGCCGGGCATCGACGACGGCCCGGAGACGCTCGAGGAGTCCGTTGCGCTTGCGCGCGTGGCGGTCGACGCGGGCATCGACACGCTGGTGGCGACGCCGCACGTGAACTCCCGCACGCCCAACGACTCGGCGACGATCGCGCGGCTGGTGGACACGCTGAACCAGCGGCTGGACGAGGAGCACGTGGACCTGGAGGTGCTTCCCGGCGGGGAGATCGCGATCAGCCACCTCGCCGAGATCGAGCCGCAGGAGCTTTCGCGGCTCGGCCTCGGCGGCGGCCCGTGGCTGCTCGTGGAGCCCCCGTTCACGCCCGTGGCCGTCGGGCTCGCGGGCATGGTGCAGGGCGTGCAGCGCCTTGGTCATCGTGTCGTGCTCGCGCATCCGGAGCGCTGTCCCGCGCTGCAACGCGACCGCCAGACGGTGCGCGCGCTCGCCGAAGGAGGGGTGCTGATGTCGATCACCGCCGGGTCGCTGACCGGTCGCTTCGGCAACGAGGTGCGGCGCTTCGCGCTCGAGCTCGCGCGCGAAGGCCTGATCCACAACGTGACCTCAGACGCCCACGACAGCGTGCGGCGCCCGCCGGGGCTGGCCGAGCAGATCGAGCACGCCGGCCTCGGCCCGCTGCTCGAGTGGCTGACGCAGATGGTGCCCGCGGCGATCCTCGCCGGCGAGGAGATGCCGCCGCGCCCGGCCGCGGCGCGCGACGGCGCGCGGCGACGGCGCGGCTGGCGCCTGCGCCGCTGACGCTCGGCGCGGCCCCGACGTTCAGCGCCGCCTGAGGTTCGGCGGGGCGCGACCGACGGCTCAGCGCGGCCCCGACGCGCCACAGTCGAAGGCGTGCAGGATCCACACGCCGACGTATTCGCGCACGTCGCCGCGGCAGTGCTTGCGGGCCCACGCGACGGCGGCGCCTTCCCTGGGGTTTTCCTGCAGTTCGTCGTCGACCTCGGAGACGACCATCCAGACGGTCCCGTGCCCGAGCTGCGCCAGACGCGCGAAGGTCGCGGCGCTCGGCGGCCCGTTGGGCACGCTGCCGTAGCTGGTGCGGTCCTTGAAGCCGACGAAGCCGCTCGGCAGCGGCTCATCGCGCCACTCCTGCACGATCAGATCGCCGCCCGGCGCGCGGAAGGCGGGGTCGTAGTAGCCGAGCGATGGGAGCACGAGCGCGTTGTCGACGATCGTGGGCTGACCGGCGGCGCGTTCTTTGCGCAGCCAGGCGGCGGCCGGAGGCCATTCCTCCTGGTGGTAGCTGCGCTGGTGCGCGTCGGCGACGCCGGCGGCTGCGGCGAGGACCGCAACGCACACGGCGCCGGTCGCGATGCCGTGCCGGCTGTGCCACAGCCGTTCGGCGCCCACGGCGAGCGCGAGGCACAGCCCCGGCAGCGACAGGATCGCGTAGCGCGGCCAGAAGACTGGCTCGACGAAGGAGATCACGAGCAGCACGGCGGCGGGTGCGAGTCCCCAGCAGAGGGCCATCGCGAGCGTGCCCCGCAGCGCGGCCGCGCGGCCGGCCCGCATCAGCCACAGCGCGGCCCCGACGAGCACGACGGCGGCGGCGAGCGTGACCCAGCGCACGGCGGTCAAGCCGGAGAAGCCGGCGGTGAATTCCTGCAGCGCGAGCGTGACGAGCGAGCGATCGGTCTTCGGCAGCCAGTAGAGCGCGTTGCGGCGGCTGCGGGCGATCGCGGCGGCGACGAGCAGCGGCAGGCAGCAGACGAACACTGCGAGCAGCGAGTACAGCCAGCGCCGCAAGCCGGCGCGTCCGGCGCGCCAGACGATCAGCGCCTGCGCGGGCAGCGCCAGCGGCGCGGCGAAGATCTCGCAGTAGGCGAGCACGGTCATCGCCGCGACGTAGCCGATCCAGGCGCGGCGCTCGCCGCCGCGCTCGAGCGCGCGAGGGAGCGCGCCGAACGCCAGGCAGGCGCTGAGCATCACGAACCCGTACGCGCGGGCCTCCTGGCTGTACCAGACGGCCATCGGGTTGATCGCCAGCAGCCCGGCCGCCAGCAGCGCGGCCGCGGGCGCGGTGAAGCGCCGCGCGGCCCACCACAGCGCGGGCACGCTGAGAGTTCCGGCGATCACCGACGGCAGGCGCAGCAGCGTGACGCCGGTCCCGAAGATCCGGATCAGGGGCCACAGCACGATCGAGTAGGGCGTGCCGTTCGCTTCGTAGCCAAACAGCGCGAGCATGTGGCCGAAGCTGCGCTGCGCGAGCGCGAGCGAGTAGGCCTCGTCGGTGAACAGGCTGCGCGACAGGCTCGTCAGACGCAGCAGCAGCGCCAGCACGGTGAGCGCGATCAGCACCAACGGCTCGACCCGCGGGGCGCTCTGCATGCGTGGCCGCCCGGCGGTGATGGTCGGGGACGACAAGCGGTTGGCCTATGCCAGCTTGACGATCGCCACGATCATCCCGATCAGGACGAACACGACGATCGCGACCTGCATCCAGATCCAGATGGGAGACATCGCAGCGGACAGCCTACTTCTCGATGCGGCTGGGCTCCGCTGCATACGCGACTATCGTGTCAGTCATGCACAGGCGCGTCCAAACGGCGGCGGCCGGGCTTGCGCTTGCGCTCTGCACGCTGGCGTGGCTGGCTCCCGCCGGCCAGGCCCGCCACACGAAAGCGCATCACGCGAAGCCCGCGCACGCCACCTCGGCGCTGCTCGGCGGCGTGAACATCTCCGGCATCGACTACGGCGCGCCGCTGAGCGCCGCTGACAGCGCGATCGCACAGGCGCATGCGCTGCACGCGAACGTGGTTCGCACGGAAGTCCCGTGGTCGGCGTTCGAACCGCAGCAGGGACAGATCCAGCCGAGCCTGCAGGCGTATGCGGATCGACTGGTCAGCGACGCCGCCGCCGACGGCATCCGCGTGATCATGGTCGTCGACAGCGCGCCGTGCTGGGCATCGTCGGCTCCGAGCGCGCTGCTGGCTGGCTGCAGCCCGTTCGGCGGCAGCCAAGCCAACGGCTGGCCGCCCAGCAATGACGCGGCGTACGCCGCGTTCGTGGCGTATCTGGCGCACCGCTACGGCGCTGATCTGGCCGCGATCGAGGTGTGGAACGAGCCAGATCAGTCCAACGAAGCGTATTTCGCGGGCCCCAACAAAGCGGCGCTGTACGCCGCGTTGCTGCGCGCGGCGTACCCCGCGATCAAGGCGGCCGACCCGAGCGTGCCGGTGCTCGCCGGCTCGCTCGTGGGTACCAACGGGGCGTTCCTGCGGCTGCTGTACGCGGACGGCATCAAGGGCTACTACGACGGCCTCTCCGTTCACTTCTACACGCTGACCCTGGACGCGGTGCGCACGACACACGAAGTGCAACTCGCCAACGGCGACAGCAAGCCGCTGTGGCTGGACGAGTTCGGCTGGCCGAGCTGCTCGCCGCGGGAAAACATCGAGCAGGAACAGGACTGCGTGACGCCGCAGATGCAGGCGACGAACCTGACCAACACGTTGCGCGCGCTCGCGCGCATGCCGTACGTGGCCGCGGCCGTCGATTACAAGCTGCAGGACTCCACCACCGAAGCCTTCGGCCTGCTGTCGGCAAGCGGCACGCACAAGCCCGCGTTCGCGGCGTTCGTGAGCGCCCTGACCTCCCCGTTCGGGAGCATCAGCCCGATCACGCTGCACCTGAGCCAGAGCGGCGGCAGCGTGGTCGCGAGCGGCTCAGCGCCGGTCGGCGACTACATGCGACTGGAAGCCTTCACCGGCAAACAGCTGCGCTACTGGGCGGAGTTCGCGCTCAACCGCTTCAACGACTACTCGATCACGCTGCCGTCGGTGCTCGGCACTCACGGCCTGCGCGTGCGCGTGTACCAGTACTGGAGCGGCCCCGCCAAGGCCACGACGAAGACGATCTGATCACTCCGCGTTGCGGAACAGCGCGACGAGCGTCAGCGCGAGGATCTTCAGGTCGAGGCCGAGCGACCAGTGCGCGATGTAGTAGTTGTCCCACTCGACGCGCTCCGCCAGCGAGGTCTGCCCGCGCAGGCCGTGCACCTGCGCCCAGCCGGTTATCCCAGACTTGACGCGGTGACGATCGCCGTAGCGGATGATGTCCTGCCTGAACAGCTCCACGAACTCGGGGCGCTCGGGACGCGGGCCGACGAGACTCATGTCGCCGCGCAGCACGTTGAACAGCTGCGGCAGCTCGTCGAGCGAGGTGCTGCGCAGGAAGCGCCCGACGGCGGTGCGGCGATCCTCGCCCTCGACGCCTCCGGGCGCGGTGTCGCCACCGAGCAGGAAGTCCAAAGCGCTTGCGTCCTGCGCGGCGTTCTGCGCGTGCCCCTCGACGCGCATCGAGCGGAACTTGTAGAAGTCGAACACCTTGCCGTCGCGACCGACGCGGCGCTGGCGGAAGAACGCCGGCCCCGGCGAGCTGAGGCGAACGGCGACGGCGGCGGCCAGGATCACGGGCGAGAAGACGATCAGCAGCGCCAGCGCCAGCACACGGTCAACGGCGTGCTTGATCGCGAACTGCAGGCCGTTGGGGTCGACCGCGGCGAACGTCAGCAGCGGCAACCCGCCGACGGTGTCATAGCCGACGCGATCGTTGATCGTGTCGAACATCCGCGGCACCACCGAGACCTCCACGCCGAGCTCCTGGCAGCGCTGGATCAGGCGGCTTACGCGCGCGTCGGCGGCCGATGAGAAGGCGACGATCAGGTGCCTGACGCCGGTGCGCTCGACGGTCTCGTCGAGGTCGTCGATCGTGCCCAGCACGGGGACGTCGCGACCGCCGACCTCCGCGACCGAGCGGGGATCCTCGTCGAGGAAGCCGATCGGCACGAGCCCGTACTCGGGATGAGACTCGAGCCGGCGCGCGACCTGCGCGCCGACCACCCCGGCGCCCATGATCAGAACCGACTTGCCCACGAGGTGGCGCCTGCGCGCCCAGCGCTGGGCGAACGACAGGACGATGCGTCCGATGCCCACGCCGAGCAGCGAGAACAGCCAGCCGCGCAGCCAGGCGTTCTGGTCGGGGAGCTGCCCGTTGAAGAGCATCCCGAGCGTCGCCACGGCCATCGCCGCCACGGACACGCCGCTGAGCACGGGCACGATCCCGTCGAGCACGAGCGTGCGCAGGCGCGTCTCGTAGAGGCCGCGCAGGTAGAACAGCAGCATCACCAGCGGCGGCAGCGCGAGCAGGGGCGCGCGCACCGAGGACACGTGCAGCGTCTCCTCGACGCCGCCGAGCGCGACGACGACGGCCGCGCACAGCAGCACCAGGTCGGCGGCGGGACGCACGATCCCCCAGCCCGCGCCCTCGAGCGCCCACTGCAGCGGCCCCGCGAAGGTCCCCCGCCACAGCGCCTTTGGCGCCGGAGCGTCGTGGGCCAGCTCGCCGCGCAGCGGTAGCGTTGTCGAGGTCTGCTGGGTGATCCTGGTGCTGTCCATGGCCCGCGGGCTTCCCTGGCGCTGATCGATTGCTTGGCGTACTAGTTGATTACTCGGGTCCTACGTCGCATCGCTTTAGCCGGCCTCGCGACGCCAGCGCGGCTCGCGGGCCAAGCTCCTGGTGAGAACGCCCGTGACCGCGAGGGCCACAAGCGCGAGGAGTATGTACAGAAGGTCCGCCCCCGACAGCCCCAACGTCTGCGAGCCGCCGGCGCTGCTCGGCGCGGCGGTCAGCGTAGAGGCGCGCACAGACGCGCCTGAAGCTGTGCTGGACGCCCCCGCGGCGCCTGCGCTGGCCTGTTTCCCTCTGCCGCTGGACTTGGAGCCGTGCGTTCCCGCAGTGACGCCCGAGCCTTTGGGAGCGCTGACCGACGTTCCGCTCGGATTGCCGGCCGCCACTTCGCTGCCGCTCCCACCGTTCGTCTGCGAGCCGCCTGCAGCGGAGCCGCTGGTGCTGGAGCCGCGTCCGCTGGAACCGCCGCCGCCCGACGGTCCGCCGAGAAGCGCGGAGCCGAGGATCGCCTGGTTGCCCTCGCCAGGACCTCCGTAGCCGCTGAGCAGCGGGCCGGCGGCGGCCGTCGTCGGCGCCACGGCCAACACCGCCGCCACGAGCAAGGTTGCCGTGGTGGTCAGGCGAGGTCTCATGCGTCCGTGCTCATAATTCCTTTCTGGCTCGAGCAAGCTGTGCTCCTATCCGTGCCAACGCTCATCGTCGCCTCGACCCCCCGATCGCCAGGTTCCTTGAGCGTGCAGGCAATGTCATCGACGAATCGACGAGTGTCTGCATACACGCTAGCGAAGGCACTCAGCTATGTCGAGCGATTTCGCTGCTTTCGCAAGAATCGATTCAGGCGGTTATGCGAGTTGCTGCGCTTTGATGAGGATCGCGCGATTCAGTTCTTCGATGCTCACGCGGCGCCCGGCCCGCACCAGCTCCAGAGCCTGCCGCGCGAGCGGTTCCCGCGGGTCCAGGCGCACGGCCCGCTCGAGCAGGCCGAGCGCGTTCGCCCGTTCGCCTCTCGCTGATGCGATCGCTCCCCGCTCGAGCGTCGCGTACGCGTCGCCAGGGGTACGCGTGAGCGCGAGTGAGAACTCGCGCGCGGCACGATTCAGTTCGCCGTAGCGCAGCGCGATGCTGCCCGCGACGAGATACGCCTCGTCGCTGAGCGGGTTCAACCGGGCGGCGTTGTGCAGGCGCGCGTACGCCGTCTGCGGCGCGCGCGTCCAGATGCGCGCCGCGCTCTGCACCTCGAGCTGACTCAGCCAGGGGGCGCCCAGCGATACGGCGGCGGCGAGCGCCAGCAGCGCACCCGCGGCCACGGCCAATCGGCGGCGCCGGGTGCGGCCGGCCGCGAGGGGCGTCCGCGCGGGGGCGTCGACGGGCGCGGACGGTCGGTCGGAGGCCGGCGAGTCAACGGGCGTCGGCTGCGCGGCACGCGCCGGCGCCCGAACGCGTGCCGGCGCGAGCGCACAGGCGATGCCGAGCAACGCGAACGCCGGCGCCGCCAGGCCGGCGAACTCCCAGAACCAGTCGAACGAGCCGTGCACGACCCAGTAGCCGAAGCCGGCGAGCGCGGCGCCTGCGACGGTGCGCACGAGCGGGTCCTCACGCCGCAGCGCCTGCGCGGCCGCGAGCAACGCCGCGGCGAGACCGACCAGCGCGATCACCGTGCCGACGAGGCCCGTCTCCACGAGCGTGCGCAGCTCGACGCTGTGCGGGTAGTGCGGCGTCTCGTCGCTGTGACCGCGCGCAAGGTACTGCTGCTCGAAGTTGTCGGCGCCGATCCCGAGCAGCGGGTGGGAGAGGAATTCGTCGAGTGCGACGCGGTAGAAGTCGTAGCGGTTGCTGCCGAGGCCGCTGACGAGCCGGCTGCCGCTGGAGGCGCTCGATCCATAGCCGCCCTTGAAGCTGTGCCAGGCGCTTTCCAGGCGCGTGACGGGGTTGCCGGCGAGCACGAGTCCGCCCGCGAGGACCCCGACGAGCGTGACCAGCGCCGCCGCACGCACGCCGTTTCGAGCGCGTCTGCGCGCGCGCTCGCCCAGTCGCGTCTCCACGGCAGCGCCCACCGCAACCACCAGGCCCACCGCCAGCGCCGCGGCGAACATCGCCTCGGTGGCGCTGTGCACGGTGGCCGGCACCACGGCTTCATGCTGCAGGTGATCGCCGACGTGCAGCACCGCTGGCGCGGCCGCAGCGACGCCCGCCGCGACGGGGACGAGCAGCGCGAACGTGCGGGTGCGCCCTGGCAGCAGCGCGAGCACCAGCACGACCATCACGGGCGTCGCGTACAGCGAGCCGCGGCTCTGGCTGAGCAGCGCGACCTCTGCGAGCAGCACGGCGCCGCCGGCGAGCAGACCGCGCACGCCCCACGGCAGGCTCCTGCTGCGCGCCAGCAGCAACGCTGGCCAGAACGCCATCAACCACTGCGCGGCGTTCGCGTTGGGATAGCCGCTCGGGTACACCAGGCGTCCGCCCGGCAGCAGCGTCTGCAGCTCGGCGATGCCGGCGCCGTTGACATGCAGCGCCACGAACGCCGCGAGCACGATCAGCGCGAACGTCCACACGCCGAGCGCGAGCGCAGCGCTCCAGCCGCGCTGGCGCCAGCAGGCGAACAGCGCGAACACCGCCAGGTACAGCAGCGTCCTGTTCGCCCCTTCCCATGCTTCCCCGGGCACCGCCGCCCACAGGATCGACAGGAAGCTGAGCGCCGTGTAAGCGGCCAGCGCGCCGAGCGCGATCCGCACAGCGATCGGGATCTCGCGCACACGCAGCCGCACGACGCCCAGCGCGATGCCCAGCAGCGCAAGCACGACCAGCGCCCCTGGCGCCCAGTGGGTGACCGGATAGCCCGCCTGACTGGTCGCCCACACGACGAACAGCGCGAGCGCCGCGAGTGCAGGCACCGTCGCCGGCGCCTCGCGCAGCGACGCCGTGAGCTTCGCGGTCATCGCGCCAACGATAATCACCGGTGTGGAGGACTCCGCCGCCTTCGTTCGCTTCTACGACGCCGCATACACGCAGGAGCCGGCCGCCGCCGCTCGCTACGCGCGCTGGCGGACGCTTGGCGCGCTCGGCAAGGCCGATCACGTGATCGCCCTGTGCGCGCGTGCGGGCGTGTGGGCGGGCGGGCATCCGATCAATACGCTCGAGGTCGGCTGCGGCGACGGCGCGCTGCTGTGCGAGCTGCACCGGCGAGGCTTCGGCGGGCGCCTGGCGGGCGTTGAGATCACCGACGCGGCCGTCGCGATCGCGCGCTCGCGGCCGGAGATCGACTCGGTCGAGCGCTACGACGGGCTGCACGTGCCCGCCGCCGACGGCGCGTACGACCTCGGCGTGCTGTCGCACGTGCTCGAGCACGTCCCCGATCCGACGGCGCTGCTGCGCGAGGTCGCGCGCGCCTGCCGCGCGGTGCTCGTGGAGGTGCCGCTGGAGGCCAACTGGTCGGCGCGGCGCGCGAGCAAGCGCGTGCACGCGGCCGAGGTCGGGCACGTGCAGCGCCTGGATCGGCGCGCCATCCGCGAGACGGTCGCCCGCGCCGGCCTTGCGCTCGCCGCCGAGCTCGAGGATCCGCTACCGCTGGAAGCGCATCGATTCTTCGCGGTCAGTCAGCGCGAACGAGCAGCCGCGACCGTCAAGTGGGCGGTGCGAGCAGCCCTCCATCGCCTCGCGCCGGCACTCGCGCGACGGCTCTTCACCATGCACTACGCGTGCCTGTGCGTGGCGCCGGGCGACCTGCGCCGTTAGCCGCGTCGGCCGCGCGTCTCGCCACCTGCGGTCCGCAGCGCCGGGCGCGTGGCTGCGGAGAACAGCAGCGCGAGCACCTTGCCCATCAGCTCGTCGGGAACCGCGTCGGGGTCGGCGAGCTTCTGGCGCGCGATGCCATCGGCGAGCGCGTCGATTGCGACCGCCAGCTGCTCGGCGGGGATCGCCAGCTCGAGGTCGAACTCGCGCACGCCGTCGGCGATCAGCCGCGTGAGCACCTGGCGCATCTGCGCGAAGCGCTCGGCCACCTTCGGCCGCACGTCGGGGTCGCGCACGCCGTACGCCCAGAACTCCATGAACAGCAGCAGCAGCTCGGGCTCGCGGTCGATCATCGTCATCCACTGGCGCGCGCCGCCCGTCGCGCGCTCGGCGACCGACGCCCGGGCGCCGACCGCGTCGGCGATCTCGCGCGCATGCTCGTCGATCTCGCGCTCCATCAGCACCAGGAACAGATCCTCCTTGCCGTCGAAGTTCGAGTACAGAGCGCCCGTCGAGAAGCCCGCCTCCGAGGCGATCTCCTCGACGCTCGCCCCGTGAAAGCCGCTGCGCGCGAACACGCTGCGCGCGGCCGTCAGCAGGCGATCGCGAGTGTTGGCGCGGCTCTGCTCGCGTGTCATGCGGCCCTCCATGCCCCTGATCTTACTTGACAGAGTACGTATTATTCCGATAGCGTCCATTATCCGATTCGAACTGCCGGAGCGAGAGGAGCGAACCTGATGGCGACCGCGATGAGCTCGACCGAGGCTGACGCCAACAACGTGGCAAGCCTGCCCGCCGACGCGATCTCCTACGAGGACCTCTACGCGCGCTGGGAGCGCGGCAACTGGTCGGCCACGGAGCTGGACTTCACCGAGGACGCGCGTCAGTGGCGCGAGGACTTCACCGAGTTCGAGCGCCAGGCGGCGATGTGGAACTACTGCCTGTTCTTCTGGGGCGAGGACGCCGTCGCCGACAACCTCTCCCCCTACATCGACGCCGCGCCGCTGGAGGAGCAGAAGTACTTCCTCACCACGCAACAGGTCGACGAGGCCCGTCACGCGGTCTTCTTCAAGCGCTTCATGCAGGAGGTGTGCGGCGTCGGCGACGGCTCGATGTCCAGCGGGCTGCAGGCGATCAAGCCGCAGCTGACCTCCGGCTTTCGCAAGATCTTCGACCGCCTCGACACGATGGCCGACGAGTTGCGCGCCGACCGCTCACCCGCGCAGCTGGCTGCCGCCGTGACGCTCTACCACATCGTGATCGAGGCCGCGCTCGCCCAGCCCGGCCAGCACTTCATCTGCAGCTACCTGGAGGAACGCGACCAGCTGCCGGCTTTCCGCGCCGGCATGGCCAACATCGCCGCCGACGAGCAGCGCCACATCGGCTTCGGCGTCAAGCTCCTGTCCGATCTCAACCGCGAAGATCCGGTTCGCGTTCCAAAGGCCGTCGCGCGGACCCTGCGCGAGGTAACCCGCTACACCTCCCAGGTACTCATGCCCCCAGGCTGGGATGAGAGCTACCTGACGGTCTTCAACTACACCTTCGACAAGGTCGGCGTCGAGGGACTCACATCGATGACGACCAAGCTGCGCTCCGCCGGGCTCGCCCTCGACACGCTGCCCGGCCCGCCGCTGCTGCCACCGGGCCTCTCGTCGCTGGAGATATCCCAACGCGGGCGCGCGCTCGCCAAGGCCGGCGTGATCGGCGTGCGCGAAGGCCCGACGCTGCGCGACCATGAGACGGTGGCGCTGCTGTTCGACACGATCCGCCGCCAGGTGAACCCCAATCACGGGCTCACGGGCGGGCGGGCACTGGTCATCCAGTGGGAGTTCACCGACCCCGACATACCGACCTGGCATCTGATCGTCAACAACGGATCCAGCACCGTCGAGCAGGGCGAGGCAACCAAGCCCGACGTGCGCCTGCGCCTGTCCTACCAGGACTGGGTGGATCTCGTCGGGGAACGCCTGGACCCGCTGCGCGCGCTCGCCACCGGCAGGCTGCGTCCGCGCGGCAACCCGCTCGCGCTCAGGCACCTGGGCAAGGTCTTCCCGCGCGGCTGACCGACCGTGGGCCTGCGCGGGCTTGCCACGGCGGGCGGATCGCCTGTGCGTGTGAATCGCCTGTGCCGGCGAATCGCCGGTGCCTGTGAGTGTTCGATTCGTTGATCGTTACACTCTTAAACGATTACATTCGTTAATGATTTCGTTTGTGAATGATTACGCGGGTAAATGATTACATCCGTGAACGATCCCGCTGAGCGAGAGTCATAGCGGGATCGAGTCACACTCGCTGGCGCACGCTAGCCGGGCGAGAACTCCCGCTCAGCGGCGGCCGAATCGCCGGCCGACGACTGTCCACCCGACCCAGCGCCGCTGGGCTGCGACGCTCCCCCGCCACCAGCGGGCGCTTCCGAGGAGCCACCGGAGGACCCACCCGAGGACGCCGAGCGCGCGATCGACGCGTGTCGCCCGACGGACGCGGACGCTGCTGATTCGGCATCCCCGGCTGTGAGCGCCTGCTCGGGCCCGAACTCGCGGCTGGCTTTCGCTGACGGCGTCAGCGACGCCGCGGAGCTCGCGCCGGCGCCGGTCGCAGCGGAAATGGATCGTCTGACGCCGCCCGCAAGATCGCTCAGCTGATCGGCTGCGGGCGTGCGCGCGCCGGTATCCGCACCGAGCGCCGACCCAGCGTGTCGTCTGCGGTGAGGCTCGCGCTGTTGATGGACGCCGCCGAGCGCGACACAACCGGCTCCCACGCCGAGCGCGAGCAGGCATCCGACCGCGAGCTTGGCGCCGAGGGGGCCAGCTCCGAACAGCCAGCCTCCACCTGCAGCGCCGCCCGCACCGGCAGCCCCAGCGGCACCCGCAGCCCCAGCCGCGCCGGATGCCGAGACGCCGCCGCCTGCGCTGCCCGCACCGCCCGCCGCGCCAGCGTGGAGGCCCTCGACGGCGCGCGCGAGGACAGCCGCGCCGAGGCTCCAGGGCAGGACCACCGGTGGCAGCGTCGCGGCGAGGCCGCGCAGCGAGGCGACGTAAGCGCGGCAGGCGGGGCACTGGCCGTGGTGCATGAGCGCCAGCTGGTAGCGCTCTCCGTCGGGGTCGAGGATGCCGTAGGCGAGCGCGCGCATCAGCGAGCCCTGCTCGGCGCACCAGTCGCCGTCGCGGATGCTCTGCACGAGCGCGCCGACCTTGCCGGCGACGCCGGGGCGACCGGGGCCGCGGCCCTCCATCAGCTTGCGCATGCGCGCCTCGCTCACGCCCATCTGCGCAGCGGCCTCCGCGCGCGACAGGCCCTGCAGATAGCAGAGCGTCGCGGCCTCGCGCTCGCGACCGTCCAAGCGACCGCGCAGCCCCTCGAACAGATGCTGCAGACGCGCGCGGTCGTCGAGCTCGGTCGCAAGGTCGCGCTCGGCGGCGCTCGGCGCGTCCAGCTCGAGCTCGCCACCGCAGTGGGCGCGGGCGCGGTGGTCGTCGATCGCGCGGCGGAACGTAACCACCGCGAGCCAGCCGCCGGGGTTGGCGATCTGCTGTCCCTCGAGCACGGCCGCATACAAGCCCTGCCACGCCGTGGCGTAGCACGCCTCCAGGTCGCCCTGATCGAGGCTCACGCCGCTCGCCCGCAGGCGCCCCCGCACACTCGCGAGCACCCGTCCTCGCAAGGCCTCGAACTCCTCGCGCAGCAGACGCTCGGCGCGGTGACGACGGAGGCTGAGCGGGCTCATCGCCGGAAGATTATGTAATTCTGCTGGCCCGGTGAGTTCTAGCTTGTTGCGATCTGCGCCAGGCTCACGCGCCGCATGTCCTCGCCCCTGCGGTGCGCACGATGCCACTCGACGACCAGCTCGAGCGCTTGCTGCAACGAGCACGCGGGACGCCAGCCGAGCACCCGTTCGGCGGCGCTGGAGTCCAGCGCCAGGTGACCGGCCTCGGGCGGATTCTCGGCCTCGTCCAGGCGCCAGCTGAGCTCGCCGCGCCACAGCTCTGCGAGTCGCTCCACGATCCAGCTCACCGGCCGCACGTCGTCCTGCGCGGGCCCGAAGTTCCACGCGCCGGGGGCGCCGTCGGCACCCTGCGCCAGCGCCTCAGCCAGGCGCAGATAGCCGCCGAGCGGACTGAGCACGTGCTGCCACGGGCGCACGGCCGCGGGGTTGCGCACGAGCAGCGGCTGGCCCGCGTCGACCGCGCGCACGGCGTCCGGCACGAGCCTGTCCTCGCCCCAGTCGCCGCCGCCGATGACGTTGCCCGCGCGCGCGGTGCCGAGCCCTGGCGAGTCCTCGCCGGAGAAGAACGAGCGCCCGTAGGCGCGAGCGACGAGCTCGGCGCAGGCCTTGGAGCTCGAGTACGGATCGGAGCCGCCGAGCGGGTCGTCCTCGACGAAGCGCCGCGAGCCCCCGGCGGGGTTCTCGTAGCACTTGTCGGAGGTGACGATTACGACCGCGAGCACATCATCGGAGGCCCGACGGACGGCGTCGAGGACGTTGACGGTGCCCATCACGTTGACCTCGTAGGTCAGCGCGGGATCGCGCAGCGAGCGCCTGACCATAGGCTGGGCGGCGAGGTGCAGCACGACCTGCGGACGCGCGTCGCGCAGCGCTCCCTGCACGGCGGCCGCGTCGCGCACGTCGCCCGCTAGCTCGCGCATGTGCGCAGCGACGTCGGCCAGCTCGTACAGCGACGGGCTGGTGGGCACGCCGCGCGCGAGACCGGTGACCTCGGCGCCGAGCGACTGCAGCCACAGCGACAGCCATGCGCCCTTGAAGCCGGTGTGCCCGGTCACGAGCACCCGCCGGCGCAGCCAGAAGTCGGGGTCTATCTCCACGAGGGCGGGTATCTTCACGCAATCGCCACACCGCCCGCCCGCACCCCCTCGGACCCGGCCGTCCCAGCGCCGCCCGCGCGCGCGCAGATCCTGGACATACCGCTGGCGATCTCCGACTACGACGAGGTGATCGACTGGATGGAGGCGGTGATCGCGGCAGGCGGGCGCGGCTACGTGACGGCCGCGGCGGTCAACCTCGTGATGAGCGCCCGCGAGGACCCGCAGGTGCGCGCGGCGGTGCTGGGCGCGACACTCGCGGTGCCGGATGGCCAGCCGCTGGTGTGGGCGCTGCGCGCGCTCGGCCACACCCGCGCGACGCGCGTGTACGGCCCCGACCTGATGGCGCGCTTCTGCGAGCGCGCAGCGCGCGCGGGCACGCCGATGTACCTGTACGGCGGGCGCACGCCCGCGGCACTGGCGCTGCTCGAAGCGCGGTTGCGCGAGCGCTTCCCCGGGCTGCAGATCGCGGGGAGCTTCTCACCGCCGTTTCGCGCGCTCAGCGCCGAGGAGGAGCGGGACGTGGTGGCGGCGATCGACGCGTCGGGCGCGCAGGTCGTGTGGGTCGGCACCGGGCAGCCGAAGCAGGAGCAGTGGATGCTCGAGATGCGGCCGCGCCTGGCGGCGCCGCTGCTGGTGGGTGTGGGCGCCGCGTTTGACTTCCACGCGGGTCTCGTCTCGCAGGCGCCGGCCTGGATGCAACGCAGCGGCCTGGAGTGGTCCTACCGCCTCTCGCGCGAGCCGCGTCGCCTGTGGCGGCGCTACGCGCGCTACAACCCGCTGTTCGTGGCGGGCTTCGCGCGGCAGTATCTGCGCGAGCGCCGCACAAGCAAAAACAGCAAAAGCAGCGCTGTTTAGACAACCGCACGTGCGCACCTGCGGAGCCAAATGAGCAAAAACAGCATCGTTTAGCGTGGTTTAGCGTTATTTAGCGATACCGCCTGCCGCTAACCTCCAAACCCGATGATCGATTCGAAAAGCACAGCCGACGTCGCCGTCGTCGGCCTCGGCCGCGTCGGCCTGCCGCTGGCGCTGTCGTTTGCCGATCGCGGCCTGGACGTCGTCGGCGTCGACAACGACGCCGCCCGCCTGGGGTCGGTGCGCGACGGCACGATGCCCTTCCAGGAGACGGGCGCGCAGGCGCTGCTCGACCGGGTGCACGCCGGCGGCCGGCTGTCGCTGTCCGAACGCGTCGCCGACGCGGCGCGCGCGCGGCACATCGTGATCACGCTGGGGACGCCGTCGTTCTCGCACATCGAGATCGACATGCGCGACATCCGCTCGGCGCTGGACGACCTGCTGGGCGTGCTCTCGCCGGGGCACTCGCTGATCCTGCGCTCGACGATCGCGCCGGGGACGACGGAGTTCGTGGCCGGCTACCTGGCCAAGCACCGCGGCTTTCAGATCGGCGAGGACGTGTTCGTGGCGCACGCGCCCGAGCGCATCGCCGCGGGGCGCTTCCTCGAGGAGATCGACACGCTGCCGTGCATCATCGGCGGCGTCGGCGCGCGCTCGGGAGAGGTGGTTGGCGAGCTGTTCAAGGTGTTTGCGGCGCCGATCGTGCAGACGACGCCGGCGCAGGCGGAGCTCGCGAAGATCTGGACGAACATCCTGCGCTACGCGAACTTCGCGCTGCCGAACCTGCTGATGATGGACTGCGAGCGCTACTCGGCGAACGTGTTCGAGGTGATCGACCTGATCAACCGCGACTACCCGCGCGGCGGCATCGCCCAGCCGGGCTTCACCGCGGGCACATGCCTGCGCAAGGACTTCACCTTCTCGGAGGAGCGCTCGGCGGCGCCGGGCATGCTGCTGGCGGTCTCGCGCGTCAACGAGTCGGTGCCGCTGTTCCTGCTGGAGGGCGCGAAGCGGCGGCTGGGGTCGCTGGCCAACCGCAAGGTCGCGGTGCTCGGGCTGGCGTTCAAGGCGGACACCGACGACGAGCGCGACTCGCTCGCGCACAAGCTGATCCGGCTGCTGGAGCGCGAGCTGGCCGACGTGGCGGTGCACGATCCGCACGTGGCGACGCCGACGATGGGCTTCGAGGAGGCGCTCGACGGCGCCGAGATCGTCGTCGTGGCAGCCAACCACTCGGAGTTCCGCGACGCGCGCGCGCTCGCCGCGATCGCCGAGCACGCCGCCGCGGACTGCCTGGTGGTGGATCCCTGGAACTGCTGGGGCGCTGCGCAGGTGTTCGCCTACGCGTCCGAGCTGGCCGTCCTCGCGCCAACCCGGCCGTCGACGTGATGAGCCGCGTGCTCGTTACGGGCGGCGCGGGCACGATCGGCGCGGCGGTCGTCCGCAGGCTGCTCGCCGACCCGGCGTACGAGGTGCGCGTGTCCGACCAGCGCGTGGCTCCGCAGTGGATGCGCGAGGGCTGCGAGGTGCACACGGGCGATCTGCGCGTGCCCGAGCAGGCGCGCAAGGCGACCCGCGGCTGCGAGCAGGTGATCCATCTGGCGGCGATCGTCGGCGGCATCGCCAACTTCCACCGGCTGCCGCACACGCTGACGGAGGTCAACAACGCGCTCTACAACGCGGTCATTCGCGCGGCGATCGAGCTCGAGGTGGAGCGCTTCGTGTACGTGTCCTCGTCGATGGTGTTCGAGCAGGCCGAGCTGTTCCCCACGCCCGAGGACTACCTGCCGCGATGCCCGACGCCGATCTCCGCGTACGGGTTCTCGAAGCTGACCGGCGAGGTGTACTGCCGCGCGGCGCACGACGAGCACGGCCTGCCGTACACGATCTGCCGCCCGTTCAACGCGTACGGCCCGGGCGAGGTGCCCGACGCGGAACCGGGGATCGCGCACGCGGTTCCGGACCTGATCAACAAGGTGCTCTCGGGACAGCGTCCGCTGCAGATCTTCGGCTCGGGCGAGCAGACGAGGACGCTGACGCACATCGACGACATCGCCGACGGCGTGGTCGCCGCGATGAGCTCGCCGGCGGGCCTGAACGAGGACTTCAACATCTCCGCCGCGCGCGAGCTGACGGTGGCGGAGATCGCGCGCATCATCTGGGAGGCGTGCGGCGAGGACCCGGACGCGTTCGAGCTCGAGCACCTGCCGACGTTCACGGTTGACGTGCAGCGCCGCTGGCCGTCCGTCGAGAAGGCGCAGCGGCTGCTCGGCTGGCAGTCGCAGATCGAGGTCGAGGACGGGATCGCCGCCACGGTGCGCTGGCTACGGGAGCGCCGCGCCAGCGCCGAACCGGCCATCGCATCCGGCCGATAGGCTCCCGCGTCATGCCCGATCGCCCCTCAGCGCTGATCACCGGTGTCACCGGCCAGGACGGCTCCTATCTCGCCGAGCTGCTGCTCGAGAAGGGCTACGACGTCCACGGCATGGTGCGCCGCGCCTCGACCGAAAAGTTCGAGCGAATCGAGCACATCCGCGATCGCATCACGCTGCACCAGGGCGACCTGCTCGACCAGCGCTCGCTGGTGGACGCGATGCGGGCGTCGAAACCGGCGGAGATCTACAACCTCGCGGCGATGTCGTTCGTGGCCGTCTCGTGGATCCAACCGACGCTGACAGCGGAGTTCACCGGCGTCGGCGTCACGCGCATGCTCGAGGCGATGCGCGAAACCTGCCCCGAGGCGCGCTTCTACCAGGCCTCCTCGAGCGAGATGTTCGGCAAGGTGCTCGAGGTTCCGCAGACGGAGACAACGCCGTTCTATCCGCGCTCCCCATACGGCGTCGCCAAGGCGTACGGGCACTTCATCACGGTCAACTACCGGGAGTCCTACGACCTGCATGCTACGTCGGGGATACTTTTTAACCATGAGTCAGTGTGCGCCAACACCCCGCTCCTGATCAGAGATGACGGCATCATCGCGATAATGACGCCAGCAGATCTGGTCCCGGTGCTGAGGAACGGGGGGTCGGTGCAGAACTTCCTCCCGAAGTCCTTCCTCGAGGTCTGGGATGGAGACAAGTGGACTCCAATCACGGCGATCACAGCGACCCGCAGACGGCCAGCCGACCCAGATCACCAACTGCTATCGATCCAAGCTCGAGCAGGGGCCGTCGACGTCACTGCACACCACAACATGCTGGACTCCGAGTTCGGGAAGGTCGCCGCCCGCGATGTAAGCGAGGGTGACGAACTCGCGTTGTGCGACGAGATGCCACCGCCATCTGGCTGGAGCAGCAGCTCGCCCGAGATGGCCGAGTTCTTGGGCTTGATGGCAGCCGACGGATACGTTCATCGAGATGGTAAGCGCAACTGCTTTACGAACAACGACCCACTGCTTCGCTCACGCGTGGCGTCACTGTGGTCGCAGCTATTCATGGGCAGCTCAAAGGAGTGGACGGGAACCTCGGGCTGGGACGAGAACGCGTCGGTCGAGCACCTGAACCTCACCGGAAGCCGTCCGGCGGCTCAGTGGCTGCGCGAGCAGCTGTACACGGCGACGGGGTTCAAGCAAGTGCCGCCTCTGATCCTCAATGCCAGTCAGGAGATACAACAGGCGTTCCTGCGCGGCTACTACGACGGAGATGGGCTCAAGCGAGGCAATGGCGCGTCAATCAAGACGAATAGCGCAGTCCTCGCCCAAGGCGTGTGCTGGATGTATCACGTCAACGATCAGCCAGCGTCGGTCTACGTAGAGCAGCGCGGCGAGAAGACCTATTACCAACTGAACCTCAAGTCGGCTGCGCGAGTAGGCGCGAAAGGTCAGCACCTCCGCAAGAACCCGGCCGAGGTTCGACGGATCGTTCCGGCGAGTGTGCCCGACGATGAATGGACGTTCGACGTCGAGACCGAGAGCGGCGTCTTCTGCGCCGGTGTCGGCCGCATCGTGATCTCCAACTCCCCCCGCCGCGGCCTGGAGTTCGTCACCCGCAAGATCACGTGGCACGCGGCGGCGATCAAGCATGGCCTGGCCAAAGAGCTGCGTCTGGGCAACCTCGACGCCGAACGCGACTGGGGCTATGCGAAGGACTACGTCGAAGCGATGTGGCTGATGCTCCAGCGCGACACCCCCGAGGACTACGTGATCGCGACCGGGAAGGCGAACTCGGTGCGCGAGTGCTGCGAGGTCGCGTTCGACGAGGCAGGGCTGGGCGACTTCGAGCAGTACGTGACGATCGACCCGGCGTTCGTCAGGCCCGCGGAGGTGGACCACCTGATCGGCAACCCGGGCAAGGCCGAGCGCGACCTCGGCTGGAAGCCGCAGACGAGCTTCGAGGAGCTGATCCGCCTGATGACGCGCGCGGACCTCGAGTTGCTGAAGCCGCGCTGAGCGCCGTGGGCGTACCGCTGTTTGACACGTCGACGCCGGTGTATGGCCTGCGCGCGGAGCTGCGCGCGGCGATCGAGCGGGTGCTCGACTCCGAGCGCTACATCCTGGGCCCGGAGGTGAGCGCGTTCGAGGGCGAGTTCGCGGAGTACTGCGGTGCGCGGCATGCGGTGGGTGTCGCCAACGGCACGGATGCGATCACGATCGCGCTGCGGGCGATGGGCGTCGGCCCCGGCGATGAGGTGGTGGTGCCGTCGTTCACGTTCTACGCGTCCGCCGAGGCGATCCCGCCGACGGGGGCAAGACCCGTGTTCTGCGACATCGACCCCGACACGTACTGCATTACGGCTGAGACGGTCCGCGCAGCCCTGAGCCCGCGCACGAGGGCCGTCATCGCGGTGCACCTGTTCGGCAACGTAGCTCCGATCGCGGAGATCGAGGCACTGGGTGTGCCGGTGCTCGAGGACGCGGCGCAGGCGGCGGGCTCGACCGTGGGCGAACAGCGCCCTGGGGCGCTCGGCACGGCGGCGACGTTCTCGTTCTTCCCGTCCAAGAACCTCGGGGCCTTCGGCGACGGCGGCATGATCACGACCTCCGACGATTCCGTGGCCGAGCGCGCGCGCACGCTGCGCTTCCACGGCTCTCACGACAAGGTCACCTACGCGCAGGTCGGCTACAACTCGCGCCTGGACGAGCTGCAGGCGGCGATCCTGCGCGTGCAGCTGCCGCATCTGGACGCGTGGGCCGACGGGCGCCGGCGCACCGGACGCTACTACGAGGAGGCGGGCCTCGGCGAGCTGGTGACGCTGCCGCGACCGACGGCGGACGCCTCACCGGCGTGGCATCTTTATGTGGTCGGCGACCCGCAGGTGCAGCGCCTGGAAGCGGCGCTGGCAGCTGCGGGGATCGGCCACAAGCCGTACTACCGCACCCCGATTCACCGTCAGGCGGCGATGCGCGAGTGGGGCGCAGGCGTCGAGCTGCCGGCGACCGAGCATGCCGCCAGCACGCACCTGGCGATCCCGATGAGCCCGGTGCTCACGCGCGAGCAGGCCGACGAGGTCGTGGCGGCGGTGCACGCCAGTGCGGATTCCGAAGCATCAGCGACCTAAGGCCCGGCGGCCGACTAACACAGCGCCGTAATCTGAATAGGTCGCTGCGTGACCTATAGTAGGTCGTGATGCGCGATATTCGGGAACTGTTCCCAACGGATGACCCCGTCAAGCCCGGCCTGCTGATCGGCCGCGGGAGCGACGTGCGCGACCTCGCCTCGCGTCTTGGGAACGGGACGCACATGGTGATGGCCGGACCGAGACGCACCGGCAAGTCGACGGTCGGTCTGGCTGCGCTCCAGCGGGTTCACTCGCCCAAGGTCTACACAGCGCAGGTCGACTTGTGGGATCACGAGAGTCTTGCGTCGCTCACACAGACTCTCGCACAGTCGATCCTCGCCAATCGTGGCCCTATCGCCAAGGCACTGCGCCGAGCCCGTGACAGTGGGCGCGGGCTACGCGAGTTGCTGCCGATCGGCGTGACTGCATCGCTTCGCACGCACCTCGGCGAGGACGTAGAGATGGCTTGGGCCACCCAGCCAAGCGGGCGAGCGGCGGCGGCAAGCCTCGGCGCAACGATCCGTCTGGCACAGAGGATCGCGGAGCGGGACGAGCGGCGGATCGTGTTGTTCCTCGACGAGTTTCAAGACATCGCAACGCCAGGGCATCGCTTTGGAGACCCAGATGTGTTGACCAAGCAACTGCGCTCAGAGCTGCAGCGCTCGCCGCTGGTCAGCGTGCTGTTTGCGGGCAGCATGGAGCACCTGATGCGTGATCTGTTTGGCCCTACGCGCAGAGCGCTCAGCCAGTTCGGCAACTTCCATGAGCTGACGCCAATCCTGTCCAGCGAGTGGAAGACGGGGATCGCCAGCCGCTATAGCAAGCTCGACGTTCACGCCACCGAAGACTCGATTGAAGAGATCGTCTCGCTCGGTGAAGGGCATCCGCGCACCACGATGCTGATCGCCCGCGAAACGCTGACCGTTGCGCTCACGCGGCGCGAGCATCGTGGGATCGAGCTCGGCGATGTCCGCGGCGGCCAGGAGCTCGCAATGCAGGCCGACCGCTTGCGTCACGAGGAGGTCGTCGAGCGACTGCGCTCGACCGCACATGCCTACTCGATCGCCTTGCGCGTCGCACGTAACCAGCGACCGTACACCGGCACCTCGTCCTCCGGGGCAAGACGCGCGCTGGACATGATGGAGAGGGCTGGGATCGCCGAGCGCCACGGCCGCGGTGAGTGGGTCATCCCGGAGCCACTCCTGCGGAGCTACCTCATGACACGCCTTTGAACCGTTCGCGCAAGGACCGCAGGTGCCTAACGCCAGCGCTCGAGCAGATCCTCGTCGCCCACCTCGCGCACGACGCGCGCGGGCACACCCATGACCACCGCCCGCGCCGGCACGTCGCGTGTGACGACCGCGCCGGCCGCGACGAACGCCTCCTCGCCGATCTCGACGCCCGGCGTGAGCACCGCGCCGCCGCCGATCCTGCACGCGCGGCGCAAGGTCGCCCCTATGACAGGTGTCTCGTCCCCGTGGCGCGCCATCGTGTCGTCGTTGGTGGTGAGCGCGCCCGGACCGACGAACACGTCGTCCTCGATCAGCGTGAACGCGGTCAGGTAGACGTTCGTCTGCACGCGCACCCGCGCGCCGATGACGACGTCGTTGTCGACCACGCTGCCGCGTCCGATCACCGAGCGCTCGCCGATCGACGAGCGCTCGCGCACGAACGTCTGGTCGCCGAGGATCGCCTCCGGGCCGACGCTCGCTCCGGCGAACACCACCGCGCCAGTGCCGACGCTGACGCGCGCGCCCAGCTCCAGCGCGGGCACCTCGCCGCGCGCGCTCGAGTGGCGCGCCAGTCGCGGGCGCTTGCCGAGCACGGCGTGGTCCTCGATCGAGCAGCCGGCGCCGATCACGGTGTTCTCATGCACCACCACGTAGGCGCCGAACGAGACGTCCTCGCCGACGAGCACGCCGTCGCCCAGCAGCGGCTCGAACGCGCTCATAGGCGCACGGTGTTGACGTTGCTCGCCTCGCGCGTGACGCCGCGCAGGTCGAGCACCAGGCGTGCGCGCCGCGCGACCAGCTCGTGGTCGACTCCCGGATGAGCGGTGACGATCACCGCCAGGTCGGTGTCCGCGAGGATCTCCTCGAGCGGCGTGCTCGTCAGCGCGAACTCTGCCAGGCTCGGCACGTGCGGATCGTGGTAGAGCACCTGCGCGCCCAAGTCTTGGAGCAGCGAGATGATCTTCAACGCCGGCGACTCACGCACATCCCCCACCCCGGGCTTGTAGCTGACGCCGAGCACCGCGATGTGCGCGCCTTTGACCGACATGCCCCGGTCGTTGAGCGCACGCTGCGCCTTGGCGACACAGTGATACGGCATCTGCTGGTTGACCTTGCCGGCGAGCTCGATGAACTCCGTCGCCATGTCGAACTCGCGTGCGCGCCAGCTCAGATAGAACGGGTCGACGGGCAGGCAATGACCGCCCATCCCTGGGCCGGGCTCGAAGCGCATGAACCCATAGGGCTTACTCGCGGCGGCATCGACGACCTCCCATATATCGATCCCCATGCGGTCGGTCAACATCGCCAGCTCGTTCACCAGCGCGATGTTCACCGAGCGGAAGATGTTCTCCAGGAGCTTCGTCAGCTCCGCCGCCTCAGGGCTGGAAACGCGCACGATCCGGTCGCACACGAGTGCGTACAGCGCTTCCGCCCGCTCAGCGCACGCATCAGTCAGGCCACCGAGCACCTTCGGCGTGTTGCGCAGCGTGAAGTCCGTGCGACCGGGGTCCACGCGCTCGGGTGAGAACGCCAGGTGGAAGTCCCTGCCCGCCGCCAGGCCCGAGCGCTCCTCCAGCAACGGCGCCATCCGCTCGCGCGTGGTGCCCGGGTAGGTGGTCGACTCGAGCACCACCAGCTGGTCGGCCTGCAGCACCTCCGCGAGCGCGCGTGTCGCGTCGATCAGCGGGCCGAGATCGGGCTCTCGATTGCGCGTGAGCGGCGTCGGCACGCACACCAGCACAGCATCTGCCTTCGCCAGATCCGCATACCGTGTAGTCGCGTGCATGCGCTCGGATACGCCCCTCAGGACGTCCGAGGGGACGTCCCCGATATACGACTCCCCTGCCCCGATCGCCTCGACCTTGCGCGAATCGACGTCGACGGCGATCACGTCGCAGCCCTCCTGCGCGAACGCCACCGCCAGCGGCAGACCCACATAGCCCAGCCCGATCACGCCGACGGTCGTCATCCCGGCCGCCAGTCTAGGGCCTCACCGGGACGCGGCGGCCGTGGCCTGCAGCGAGCGCAGATCGGCCTGCACCATCCTCTCCACCAGCGCGTCAAAGCCCACCCGCGGCTCCCAGCCGAGCCGCTCGCGCGCCTTGGTGGGATCGCCGACGTTGGGGGTGCTCTCCGCGGGCCGCACGAGCGAGGCGTCCACGCGCAGGTAGCGCTCGGCCTCCAGGCCCACGCACGCGAACGCCTTCGTCGCCAGCTCGGCGACGGTGTGCGGGACGCCGCTGGCAAGGACGTAGTCATCCGGGCGATCCTGCTGGAGCATCAGCCAGGCGCCGTAGACGATGTCCCCCGCGAACGCCCAGTCGCGCACCGCATCCAGCGAGCCGAGCGTCAGATCCTCCTGCAAGCCGAGGCTGATGGCAGCCGCCGCGCGCGTGATGCGGCGGGTTACGAACCGCTCGGGCCTGCGCTCGGACTCGTGGTTGAAGGTGATGCCAGAGCTCGCGTGCAGGCCATCGTGAGCCCGCATCGCGCCCACCAGCTGATGCGTCGCGAGCTTGGCGATCGCGTACGGGGTCGTCGGCCGGCACGGCGTGTCCTCGCGCTGCGGGCTCTCGGGCGCCTCGCCGAACATGCCCCCGGACGCCGCGACGAACAATCGCATCGCCCGATCACCGTCGCGCAGGGCCTCCAGAATCGCCGCGCACGACCCCGTTATCGCCCGCATCGCCTCGCCCGGCTGCTGCCACGACGCCGGCACGAACGACGGCGCCGCGAGGTGGTAGAGCTCGTGCGGGCGCACGTGCTCGATCGCCGCGCGCAGTGTCTCTGAGACGAGCAGATCGCCGTGCACGAGCGCCAGCCGCGCGCGCAGGTGCTCGCTGCAGCCGAGCGGCCCGTCGGGGGTGCCTCGGACGACGCCGGTGACGTCGTAGCCCTTCTCGAGCAACAGCTCCGCCAGGAACGAGCCGTCCTGGCCGGTGATACCCGTGATCAGGGCGCTGCGGGCACGATCCACGGGCTGGAGCTTACGTGCTCGACGATCCGGGCTGCGTGGTCCCGTTGTAGATGTCCGCGAGCGCGCCGGCGACCACCTGCGGGGCGCACAGCGCGCGCACCCGCTCGCGGCCCCGCTCCCCTGCCGCCCTGTCTCCGGCCAGCCGCGCGATCGCGCCTGCGAGCGCTCGAGCATCGCCGACTGGCACGAGCGCCTCGGGGTCGAGCAGCTCTGGCAGAGCCCCCACGCGACTGGCGGCTACCGGAAGCCCCGCTGCCATCGCCTCCGCCGCCGCCAACCCGAACGTCTCACCCGAGCGCGACGGCGCCAGCGCGAGCGCCGCCCCCGCGCGTAGCACCGCCAGCTCAACGTCGCCGACATGGCCCGCGAAGCGGACCGCGCCGTCAGCTGCACGCCGCTCGAGCGCTGCGCGCTCAGGCCCGTCGCCGGCCACCACCAGCGGGATACCGGCGATTCGGCAGGCGTCGATCGCCACGTCCACGCCCTTCTCGGGCGACAGGCGCGAGACGACCAAGGCGTAGGAACCCGCTGTCGCCTTTGCGCCCGTCGCCCGATCCACCCCACCGGCTGTGTCCGATCCCGCGGCATGTGCTCCGAGCGCGCCGGTCGGCGCGCGCAGCGGTGGGGGCAGCACGTGCACCCGCTCCCAACGCAGTGGCGCGCCGAGCTCTCGCAACCGCTCGCGCGCGTAGCGGCTGGGCACGATCACGGCATCCGCCTGCTCCACCAGGCGGCGCTGCCACAGCGCCAGCGACGCGCCGTAGGCGAGCGCCTCGGGAACGCTGCCGCGGCAGTTCAGGCGCACTCCAGGGAGCGTGTTGCGCCCGTGGCAGCGGGTGCACTCGGCGCCACGCGTGAAGCACACCCCGATCGCGCACACCAGACGGTACTGGTGCAGGTGCAGCACGACGCGCGCGCCGGCGGCGCGCGCCGCCGCCAGCGCACGCCAGCCCAGCGTCGGGTGCAAGTTGTGTGCGTGTACGACGCGCGCGCCGCACAGCCGCACCGCCTGCTCCACCTCGTCGGGCTCGAGACCTCCGCGCAGCAATCCCGCAGCCGCGCGCATGCGCTCGCTCGTCGCCCAGCCGTCGGAGCGGGGCCGGCGCTCCAGCAGCTCGGCGGGCTCGCCCAGGTGCTCGCGCACGAGCCACAGCAGGTCCGCGACCGTGCGCTCCTCACCGCCGATCGTGCGGTAGCGGTTGTGCAGGAACAGGACCATCCCGGCGTCAAACCTAGACTCTCTGCCAGTCATGGCCCCACTTGCATCGATCGTGGTCCCCACGCGCGCCCGCCTGCCGTACCTCGAGGTCGCGCTGTCCTCGATCGCGCCCGAGGCCGAGCGTGCGGGCGCCGAGGTGCTCGTGATCGACGACGCGGGCCCGTCGACGGCGGCGCGCGAGCTGGCGGCGCGCTTCGGAGCTCGCTACGAGGCCCATGCGCACCCATTGGGCCTGAACGTCGCTCGCAACACCGGCGTGGAGCGCTCGCACGGAGAGCTCGTGGTGTTCGTCGACGACGACGTTCGCGTGAGCCCCTGCTGGCTGCAGGCGCTGCTCGACGCCGCCCGTGAGCACCCGCACGTCGAGGTCTTCACCGGGCCGATCAGAGCGCGGCTGGAGGGACCGGGTGGGTGGGGCTCTCACACCTGCGGGCGTGAGCGCCCGCCGATCACCACGCTCGAGCTCGGCGAGCGTGACACCGACACGCGCTACGCGTGGGGCGCGAACATGGCTATCCGCCGCAGTGCCCTCGAGCGCGTGGGAGCGTTCGACGTGTCGCTCGAGCACGGCGGTGACGAGCAGGAGTGGCAGGAACGCCTGCGCGCGAGCACGCCTGACGCCCGCGTCCTGTACGTGGCCGGTGCGTCGGTCGAGCATCGTCGTGCCGGCGCAGACGCGCGCCTGCGCTCGCTCGCGCGTGGCGCATACACCCGCGGGCGCGCCGCCAGGCGCTTCGATGCCCGGCGCGGACAGACGCCGTCGCTCGGCGCGGAGCTGCTGACGCTCGCCGGCTGCCTCGGGCATGTCGTGCGCCGCCGCTGCCCCGCGGGGCTGACGATGGCGGCGCACAGTTGGGGGCGGCTGCGTGAGGGGTTGCATGAACAACCGCGTGTCCACGGCGGCCGCACCAACGACCAACCACGGGAAGCCCCGGACGATTTCCTCTCCGGCCAGAGCGGGACGGTCGGCGGCCTCGACGCGAAACGCCGCGAGGCGCTCGACACAGCGGTCAACGCGTGGGAGCTGCTCAGCGGCAGGCGCCTGCGACTGGAGCTCGCCGCGCGCCACGCACCGCCCCTGCGGCGGGTGCTCGCGCTCGGAGTCGAGCGCCCCGAGCGCCAGGCACTGGCGGCGGCCATCCGCGCGGAGCTGCTGCGCTCGCGCCACGACGTCGAGCTGCACACCTGCCAGGCCGGCGGCCGCGGCAAGTTCGAGAACCTGAACCTGCTGCTCGCGGCACATCCGCCGGCGGGCCACGACTGGCTACTCCTTGTGGACGACGACGTGGAGTTGCCGCACGGCTTCCTCGACCGCTTCCTGTTCCTGTGCGAGCGCTTCTCGCTGGCGCTCGCGCAGCCCGCCCACCGTCTGAACTCGCACGCGGCTTGGCCGGTCACGCGACGGCACCCGCGCAGCGTCGTGCGCGAGACGAGCTTCGTCGAGATAGGTCCGGTGACGGCGTTCGCCAGCTCGACGTTCCCGGTCCTGCTGCCGTTCCCCGAGCTGCGCATGGGCTGGGGCCTGGACGTCCATTGGGCGGCGCTCGCGCGCGAGCACGGCTGGCGCTGCGGCATCGTCGACGCGGTCTCGATCCGTCACCGCGCCGCGCCGGCCGCCGCCGACTACGGCCGCGAGGACGCGATTGCCGAGGCACGCTCGTTCCTGGCCGAGCGCCCGTACGTGAGCGCACGCGAGGCCGACCGCACCCTTACGACCCACCGCAGCTGGTGAGCGCCGCATCCCGCAGCGGGCCGCGGGTGGCGGTGGTCGCCGAGTTCTACCCGAGCGTGCGCGACCCGGTGCTCGGCGTGTGGGCGCACCGCCAGGCGCTGGCAGCGCGCGACGCGGGCGCTGAGCTGCGCGTGCTGGTCCTGCACCGGCTGGTCCCGCCGCGCGCGTCGCTCGCGAGCGGGCCGGGCGGCGCTCGCAGCGCCCTGGCCGAGCTTCTGCGCGAGCCGCGCACGCAGATGCGCGACGGGCTGCAGGTCACCTACGTCCCTTTCATCTCACCGCCCCGCGATCGCCACTACCCCGCATGGGGAGCGTGGGCGGCACCTTCGCTGGCGCTCGCACTGCGCCGGCTCGCGCGCTCGTTCCCATTCGAGCTGATCCACGCCCACAACGCGGTGCCGGCCGCCGACGCGGTGCGCCGTGCGCGACTGCACGCGCCGATGGTCGTGTCGGTGCACGGCGGCGATGTGCTCTACACGGCCGGGCGCGGCGAGGCCGGCGCGCAGGCGGTGGCACACGGCCTCGGCGCTGCCGCGCTCGTGCTTGCCAACAGCCACGGCATCGCCGAGCTCGCCCGCGCGCACGGCGCCGGCGAGACGCGCGTGGTGCACCTCGGCGCCGACCTACCGTCCGCCGAGCGCCTCGCCGGCAGCGACCGTCGTCACAGCGCGCCCGCCGGCAGCGCCCCATCGTTGGTCACGGTCGCGCACCTCGTAGCGCGAAAGCGCCACGCGGACGTCCTGCGCGCGCTCGCCGTGCTCGGGCCGCGCCATCCGACGCTGCGCTACGCGGTGATCGGCGACGGCCCCGAGCGAATCGCGCTCGAAGGGCTCGCCGTGCGCCTAGGCGTGGCCGACCGCGTCGACTTCCACGGACAGCTCGCGCCGGAGGAGGCGGTCGAGCGTGCACGCCGCTGCACGCTGTTCGTGATGCCCTCGACCGACGAGGCGTTCGGCGTGGCGTACGTCGAGGCGATGGCCGCGGGCGTGCCCGCGATCGGGTGCCGCGGCGAGCCCGGCCCCGAGGAGATCGCAGCCGCCGGCGACGGCTTCCTGCTGGTGCCGCCCGGTGACATCGAGCGGCTGACCCAGCGCATCGACGAGCTCCTCTCCGATCCCCACCGCCTGCGCGAGGCGGGGCAGCGCGCGCGCGCGACCGTCGCCGCCAACTTCACGTGGGAGCGCTGCGGCGAGCAGACGCTGGCCGCGTACGAGCACGTGTTGGCATGACATCGGTCGGCTTCCTCGGATGAGCCCGAGCCGCGCATGAAGCCTGTCCTGTTCGTTACCGGGCACGCGCCCGCCTACCGCGTGGGTGCGTTGGCATGCCTGCACGAGCGCGAGCAGATCGAGCTGGCCCTGTTCGGCGGGCGCTCCCAGCACGGCGGCTCCGAGTTCCAAGGGGAGCTGCCGTTCCCGTACCGCAGCGTGCGCCCGCATGCGCTCGCCGCGCTCGCCGCCAGCGGGCGCTACCGCGCGGTCGTGTGCCCCACGGGCGGGCGCATCGCACCGCTCGCGACGTGGGCCGGGACGCGGCGCGGCGGCGTCCCGCTGATCCTGTGGGCGTCGCTGTGGGCGCACCCACGCAGCGCGGCACACGCCCTCACCTACCTGCCGCTGCGCCGCCTCTACCGCTCGGCCGATGCGGTCGTCACCTACGGTCCGCATGTGAGCGCCTACGTCAGCGCGCGCGGGGCGCGCAACGTCCACGTGGCCGTGCAGTCCGTCGACAACGACTTCTGGCGCTCGCCGCAGCTCGCGCCACCGAGCGACCCGCGCTGGCCGGCCGCGGCCGAGCTGAGGTTCCTGTTCGTGGGGCGACCGGCCGCCGGCAAGGGTCTGCCGGTGTTGTTGTCGGCCTGGCGCGCCGCGCGCCTGAGCGCCCCGACGGCCGCGCTGGTGCTCGCCGGCGTCGGGTCGGACTTCGGCGCGGCTGCGCCGATCGTCTGCCTCGATCCGCTCGACCCTGTGCGGTTGCGCGACGTCTACGCCGCCTGCGATGTGCTGGTCGTGCCGTCGGTCCCGACCCGCACCTTTCGCGAGCCGTGGGGGTTGGTTGTCAACGAGGCCATGAACCAAGGGCTTGCCGTGATCGCAACCGACGCCGTGGGGGCCGCCGCAGGCGGGCTGGTGCGCGACGGCGTAAACGGGCTGATCGTGCCGGCCGGCGACTCACACGCGCTTGCGGGCGCCATCACGCGGCTGGCCGAGGACCAGACACTGCGCGCGCGCCTGGGCGCGACGAGCGCACAGGACGTGCTCGCGTTCAACTACGACGCCTGGGCTGAGGGCTTCTCGCGGGCGCTCGCGAGCCTCGGGGTCGCCCGCGGGCATTGGTAGCGTTGCGGAGTCAGCCTATGAGAATCGCACGTCTCGAGAGCCGACCGATCGGAGCTCGCTCGGCCGTCCTGACCGCGCTGCTGGCAGCGGTACTGCTCGCGATCGCCCAGCCGGCGCTCGCGACGAGCGTCGGCGAAAAGATCATCCTGCGCTGCACCCATGAAGAATCGCTGAGCGGGTTCAGCCAGAGCGCCTATCGCGAAGCGCTCAAAGAAGTCAGAGCCGACACCGAAGAGTACAGCGGCTGCTCGTTGCTGATCCGTGAAGCGCAGGCCGCAGCCGCGCTCGGGGCGCGCGGTGGCGGCGCCGCCAGCGGCGCGAAGCCGGTCCCGATCGCCGCGACGCCGGCCGAGCAGCGGTCGATCGCGCACGCCGAGCACGCGGACTCCGAAACGGTCAGCCTGGGCGGGCACGTCATCCACCCGGGTGTCGTGCACGTCGAAGTCGCGTCGGCGCTCAGCTCGCTGCCGACGCCGCTGCTGGTGACCCTCGCCTTCCTACTCGTGTGCCTGCTGACCGTATGCGGCAGCGCACTTCGCAAGCGTGTCCGCGCCCGCGGCTCCGACTGAGCTCGCGCCGGCGGGCGGTGCGTACCCGCCGGCGGCGCCGGTGCGCACCCGATCGCACGGCCGCGCGCCGCGCACGCGTCCCACATTCGGAGGCCGCCACGCCCTGTGGTGGCTGACGCTGCTGATCGCGGCGATCTTCTGCCTGATCACGTTCCACGCCGAGGGCGGCCTGAACCTCGAATCGATGATCTCGACCGAGATGGCGCTCACGCTCGGGGCGGGCGTCGTGATCGCCGCCAGCGTGACCCTCGCGCCGCCGGGCACCCGCGCGTATGGACTGTTCCCGGTCGGGCTGCTGCTCGCGTTCACGGTGCTGAGCGCGATCTCGATCGTGTGGTCGGTGCAGCCCGACGTGAGCTGGCAGGAATCCGGGCGGATGCTCGCCTACAGCGGCGTGTTCGGCGCGGGCGTGGCACTCGTGCGCGTCGCGCCGGGACGCTGGCCCGCAGTCCTCGGCGGGCTGACGCTGGCGGCGGTCGTGGTGTGCGGCTACGCGCTGCTGACGAAGGTGTTCCCGGGTCTTGCGCCGTCGAACACGTACGCGCGCCTGAACGAACCCTACGGCTACTGGAATGCGGTCGGCCTGACCGCGGCGATGGGCGTGATCTGCTGCATGTGGCTGGGCGCGCGCCGTGGAGGGCACGCGCTGCTGCGAGCGCTCGCCTACCCGGCGATGGGGCTGCTGCTGCTGACGCTCGTGCTCGCCTACTCGCGGGGCGCGCTGGCAGCGCTGTTGCTCGGCCTGCTGCTGTGGTTCTGCGTCGTGCCGCTGCGCCTGCGAGGAGCAGCGCTGCTGATCGCCGGGGCGCTCGGCGCTGCGCTCGTCGCGGCGTGGGACTTCTCGCGACACGCGCTCAGCTCCGAAGGCGTGCCGCTCGCGGAACGCGCGACAGCGGGACACCAGCTGGGCGCGCTGATCGTGGCGATGCTCGTGGTGCTGGCCCTCGCGGGAATCGCGATCGGTTTCGTGACCGCGCGCCGGGCGCCGTCGCTGCTGAGCCGCAGGCGTGCGGGCGTGGTCCTGCTGGCGGGGATCGCGATACTGGCGATCGTGTTCGCGGGGGCGCTGGCGCACAGCCAGCGCGGCTTCACCGGCAGCATCTCGCACGCGTTCGACGCGCTGACCAATCCCAACGCCAAACCGCCCCCCAACACGCCGGGCCGTCTGACGGCCGTGGCGAGCGTGCGGGCGCGCTACTGGAAGGAGGCCTTCCAGGTGTTCGACGCGCATCCCGCGCTCGGTGCCGGCGCGGGTGGCTTCGCGACCGCGCACCTGCGCTATGAAACGCAGACGCTCGAAGTGCGCCACGCGCACGGCTTCCTCGTGCAGACGCTCGCCGACCTCGGCCTCGTCGGCCTGATGCTCGCGCTGGTGCTGCTGCTGACTTGGATGTCCTGCGCCGGACGCGCGACGCATCCGTTCAACCGCCACTGGACGAGCTGGCGTGCCTGGCTGCAGATTCACTCCGGCGTACGCCCCGGCTGGCGGTCCCTGGGAGAGCGCGAGCTCGCGCGTTACACGCCGGAGCGGATCGGCATGCTCAGCATGCTCTGCCTGGTGGTCGTGTTCGGCGCGCACTCGCTGATCGACTGGACCTGGTACGTGCCCGGCGACGCGTGCGTGGCGCTGCTGTGCGCGGGCTGGCTCGCGGGCCGCGGCGAGCTGATCCCACCGGCCGGCTCCGCTCCTGGTGCACGCCCGCGACCGAGCTCCACGCGACTGTGGGTAGCAGGGGCAGTGCTCGTCGCAGCCTTCCTGGCGATGTGGTCGCAGTGGCAGCCACAGCGCTCCGAAGAAGCACGCCAGCAGGCATACACGCAGCTCGAAGCACACGATCTGCGCGCGGCAAGCGCCGCCGCAGAGAGCGCCGTCGCGCGCGACCCGCTGTCGGTCGAAGCGCTGTTCACGCTCGCCGACGTTCAGCAGGCGTCGGATCGCTCGGCGCTCGCGCGCGCGACGCTCGAACGAGCGGTGCGCCTGCAGCCCTCCAACCCGCAGCCGTGGCTGGCATTGGGGCGTTACGAGCTGGAGCTGGGCGAGGCGTCGGCGGCGGTCAGCGCGCTGCAGGCTGCGATCTTCCTGAACCCGGAGTCGATCGCCCCCGAAGCGATCGCCGCCGGGCGCCGCGAAGCGATCAGGATCCAGAACGACTACATCGAAGCACTGCGCGAGGCGTCCGCGGCGCGGGAAGCGGCCGCTCGCACGGCGGCGCTGCGAGCGTCAGCGCAACACACCGCGGCGCTCAGAAGCGCGAGCGCGTCGCACGCGCGAGCAGCAGCGCGCGCGCGCCGGGCAGGCCGCCGGCACCGCGTACGTTGATCTGCTCGAAGCCGAACTCCCCGATCAGCCGCGAGAGCGTCTCGCGGCTGTAGAAGCGCAGGTGATCGCCGAGCGGGTCGAAGTGCTGCGCGAAGGCGCGCCTCGACAGCGCCATGCGGGCAAGCCGGAGTCGCCCGTGGGCTGGTGTGCTCACGAGCAGCCGTCCGCCAGAGCGCAGCACGCGGCGCACCTCCGACAGCCAGGCGGCGGTGTCGGCGACGTGCTCGATCACCTCGCCAGCCCAGACGACATCGAAGCACGCGTCGGCAAGATCCCACGCTCCTTCGCCGTCGACGACGCGCAGATCGAGCTCGGGGTCGCGCGCCCGCGCCCGGCGCAGCGGCTCCTCGGCGACGTCGATGCCGACCACGCTCGCGCCAGCGCCGGCAAGCGCGGCCGTGAAGCGCCCCTCGCCGCAGCCGACGTCCAGCACGCGCTCGCCCGCCTGCACGTGCGCCAGCAGGAAGCGGCTGCGCACGGCGAAGTCGGACGGCTCGAGCCCCTCCGGCAGCCGCTGCCACAGGGCTTCGTGGTAGGCGCGGGCGGGCATCGCCAGCCGAAGGGTAGAGCCGGCGGCACACCGCAAGGGTGGTCCCCGCGAAGCCAGATGTGCGTTCGGGGCTGCAGCATGGCTCTCATATCTACCCAACCGTCCGCAAAGCGATTACTGTAGGCGCCGTGAGCATGCGGGGGATCGAATGAAGGCGTACCACCTTCGATGAAGGTCGCGTTCGACAGCCGTCCAGTGTCCGATCCGGACGGCGTCGGGCGTTACTCGCGGTGCCTGCTGGCTGCGCTGCGCGAGACCGCGGCTGCCAGCGATGAGATCGTCGAGATGCACGGACCGTCGGCGCTCGCGCGCTCACGCGGCGCCGACGTGCTGCACTCGCCGTGGATGGACGGGGCCATGCTGCACAGCCCGTGCCCGACGGTCGTCACGATCCACGATCTCGCGGCGCTGAAGCGCCGCAGCGAGCACCTGCGCGGCGGCCTGCGCCTGCGCCTGCGCCACCTGGCGGTCCAGCGCGCCGCGCGCGTGATCGTGCCGACGGAGGCGGTCGCGCGCGACGCGGTCGCGCACCTGCGAGTCCCGCGCGAGCAGGTCGTCGTGATCCCCGAGGCCGCCGACGCCGCCATGTACCCGCGCGCCGCGGACGCGATCGCCGCGGTCAGGGCGCGCTTCGGTCTGCCGGAGCGCTTCCTCGTGTGGGTCGGCGGACTGCGCCACCCGGACCCCGGCAAGCACATCGTCAAGCTCGCCGCCGCCGCCCGCAAGCTGCCGCTCGTGCTCGTCGGCTCCACGCGACCGTGGGCGCACGAGCTCCCCGGCGTGATCCTCACGGGGCAGGTGTCCGACGAGCAGCTGGCCGCGATCTACAGCGCCGCGCACGCGCTCGTGCTGTCCTCCGTTGACGAGGGCTTCGGCCTGACAGCGGTCGAGGCGCTGGCATGCGGCACGCCGGTGGCTGCGTGCGACGCGCCTGCCCTGCGCGAGGTCCTCGGCGAGCGCGCGACGTTCGTGGCGCCCGGGGACATGGAGGGCCTGATCGCGGCCGGGCAGGCCGCGCAGCGGCCAGCGCCTGCGCCGCCGGCGTGGAGCTGGGAGGACGCGGCGCGCGCCACGTGGAGCGTGTACGCGCACGCTGCGTCGCCCGTCGCGGGATCACGCCCGACCGCGGCGCCACGAGCAATGCAACTGCGTCGCCGCCCCGGGGGGGCAGCGCGAATCGACGGCCTCGAGCCTCAGTAGGCGCCGCGCCGCGTCAGCACGGCGGGGATGGTCTTCAGCAGGATCGTGAGGTCGAGCGCGAGCGACCAGCTCTCGAGATAGATGAAGTCCAGGTGCACGAGGTCGTCGAAGTCGAGCTCCGAGCGTCCTGAGACCTGCCACAGGCCCGTCAGGCCGGGCAGCACCAGATAACGCTTGCGGTGCCAGTCCTCGAGCATCGCGTAGTCGCGTTCGGGCAGCGGCCGCGGCCCCACCAGCGACATCTCGCCGCGCAGCACGTTGATCAGCTGCGGCAGCTCGTCCAGCGAGAAGCGCCGCAGCAGGTGCCCGATCGGCGTCAGGCGCGGATCCTCGCGAATCTTGAACAGCGCGCCCGAGGCCTCGTTGAGCTCTTCCAGCTCGGCCTGAGACTCCTCGGCGTCGGTGTGCATCGTGCGGAACTTCAGGCACGCGAACGGACGCTGGCCGATGCCGCGGCGCATCGAGCGATACAGCACCGGCCCGCGCGAGCTCAGGCGCACGGCGATCGTGAGCGCCACTAGCAGCGGGCTGAGCAGGACCAGCAGCAGCGTCGCGCCGATCACGTCGAACGTGCGCTTCAGCGCGAAGTCGATGCCCTCGAACACCGGCGGGCCGAGTTCGAACAGCGGCACCGACTGGCCGGGGACGAACTCGGCGCGATGGATCAGGATCTCCATCGTCGAAGGCGCCAGGCGCACGCGCACACCGCGCTGGTGGCATTTGTCGACGAGCTCCACGGCGTCGTCCTGGGGGAACTCTGGGTCGGCGATGATCACCTCGTCGACGTGCTCGGCGCCGAGCACGTCCTCCAGGCTCTCGAGCGAGCCGAGCGGACGCAGGCCGTTGGCGGGAAGCTGCTTGGAGGACAGGAAGCCGACGACCTCGATCGGCGAGTGAGGCACGTCGGCGAGCGCGTGCGCGACGTCGACGATGTGTTTGCCGCTGCCGACGAGCAGCGTGCGGCGCTGGTAGCCGGCCGCTCGCAGCAGCGCCCCGGTGATCCGCTCGTACGCGGCGCGCGCGGAGGCGATGTAGAAGATCGCGAACGCGAGCGAGCTCCAGAACAGGTAGTAGCTGGAGAAGTGTTCGCCGCTGACGACCGCGAAGATCAGCGCGACGAACGCGACCTGGAACAGCGAGCCGACGATCCGCGAGAGGCCGGGGCGCAGCGCGCGCTGTGCATACAGCCCCGAACGCGCGAACAGCAGCGCTGTCAACAGGTACGCGAAAGGCAGGAAGTGTTCGGTGGTCTCACGCGAATGCACCGCCTGCACCCGCCCGTGGACGGCTTCCTTGAGCACGAGCGCCGTGAGGATCGCGAGCGCCACGCCGGCGAAGTCGAGCGCCAGCAGCGAGACCACACGCGCCACACGCCACACGGTCGACATGCGCATCAGCAGCGACAGCGCCGGCGGGCGCTTACGGCGAATGTCGCGATCGGAGCGCTCGATGCGCTGTCTGGCCACCGACATCGCCGATCGTCCGCTGGCGGGTTTCCGCGGGCTGGGACGCCCGGCGGCGGGCGGCGCGGCGGTGTGCGTGCGCGGACCTGGCGGGGCTGGCGGAGCGGAGGTTTCCGACACGCGTGGTCCCATCTCGCTGCTCACAACACCGCAGCCTCGCAGATGGAGCGGTTACGCGGCCGCCTGGGCGTCAGCCTGCTCCCCCGATGAGCTGCTCGACGCCCGACTGCTCGATCGTGCGCTGCAAGCCCTCGCGCAGCTGCACCTCCGGCGCCCACCCGAGCAGCTCGCCGGCGAGCGTGATGTTGGGCTTGCGCTGCTTGGGGTCGTCTTCGGGCAGCGCCTCATAGACGATCTCGGCTGTGGAGCCGGTCAGCTCTTTGACGATCTCCGCCAGTTCCAGCAGCGTGAACTCGTCGGGGTTGCCGATGTTCACGGGGTAATGGTGCCCTGACTCGGCGAGCGCGATGATCCCGCGGATCAGGTCCGAGACGTAGCAGAACGAGCGCGTCTGGCTACCGTCGCCGAACACGGTGATCGGCCGGTTGGCGAGCGCTTGGCGCAGGAACGTCGGGATCGCACGCCCGTCGTGGGGGCGCATTCGGCTGCCGTAGGTATTGAAAATGCGAACGATCGAAGTGTCCACGCCCTGCTGGCGGTGGTAGGCCATCGTCAGCGCCTCGGCGTAGCGCTTGGCCTCGTCGTACACGCCACGCGGGCCGATCGGGTTGACGTGCCCCCAGTAGCTCTCCGACTGCGGGTGTTCGAGCGGGTCGCCGTAGACCTCGCTGGTGGAGGCGATCAGAAAGCGCGCGCGCTTGGCCTTGGCCAGTCCCAGCGTGTGATGGGTGCCGTAGGAGCCGACCTTGAGCGTGTGCAGCGGCAGCCGCAGGTAGTCGATCGGCGAGGCCGGCGAGGCGAGGTGGTAGACGAAGTCGACCGGCTCCTCGACGAAGTACGGCTCGATGATGTCGATGCCCACATGCATGAACTTGTCGGGGTCGCGGATGTGCTCGATGTTGGCCAGCGAGCCCGTCTCGAAGTTGTCCACGCAGATCACGCGGTTGCCGCGCGCGAGCAGCTCGTCGCACAGGTGCGATCCGAGAAAGCCGGCGCCGCCGGTGACCAGACACGTGGACATGCCGGGAGAATACCCGTACAGGGGCACCCGCACGCGTGCGGCTTGCGCGCCGGCCGCGAGTTCCATCACCGCGCCTTCCTTATCATCTGCCACATGGCCTCAACCGAGGAGCACCTCACCGTCGCGCCGATCGTCGGCCCTGACGATCCGCGCCGCTTCACCGACTCCGGCATCGAGATCTCCGAGCTGTACACCGAGGCCGACCTGCCGGAGCAGCTCGACCTCGGCGAGCCGGGCGAGTTCCCGTACGCGCGCGGCGTGCACCGCGCGATGTACCGCAAGCAGACCTGGACGATGCGCCAGTACGCGGGCTACGCCTCGGCGAAGGAGTCGAACGAGCGCTACCGCTACCTGCTGTCGAAGGGCTCGACGGGGCTGTCGATGGCGTTCGACCTGCCGACGCAGCTGGGTCTGGACTCCGACAACCCGCGCTGCCTGGGCGAGGTCGGGCGCACGGGCGTGGCGATCGACACGATCGACGACATGCGCACGGCGTTCGACGGCATCCCGCTCGATCAGGTGTCGACATCGATGACGATCAACGCGCCCGCCGCGTGCCTGCTGCTGCTGTACGAGCTGGTCGGCGAGGAGCAGGGCGTGCCGTCGGAGAAGCTGCGCGGCACCACGCAGAACGACGTGCTCAAGGAGTACATCGCGCGCGGCAACTACATCTATCCGCCCGAGCCGACGATGCGCCTGACGACCGACCTGTTCCAGTACTGCCAGGAGCGCGTGCCGCGCTGGAACACGATCTCGATCTCCGGCTATCACTTCCGTGAGAAGGGCTGCTCGGCCGTCCAGGAGGTCGCGTTCACGCTGTCCTCGGGCATCGCCTACGTGCAGGCGGCGATCGAGACGGGCCTGTCGGTCGACGACTTCGCGCCGCGGCTGGCGTTCTTCTTCAACGGTCACAACAACGTCTTCCAGGAGGTCGCCAAGTTCCGCGCCGCGCGGCGCATGTGGGCGCACATCATGCGCGAGCGCTTTGGCGCGACGAACCCGAAGTCGACGATGCTGCGCTTTCACACGCAGACCGGCGGCGTCACGCTGACGGCGCAGCAACCGGAGAACAACATCGTGCGCGTCGCGCTGCAGGGTTTCGCGGCGGTGTGCGGCGGCACGCAGTCGCTGCACACCAACGGCTTCGACGAGGCGCTGGCGCTGCCGACCGAGCGGGCCGCCAAAATCGCGTTGCGCACGCAGCAGATCCTGGCGCACGAGTCGGGCGCGACCGACACCGTGGACCCGTTCGCGGGCTCCTACTTCGTCGAGTCGCTGACCGACGAGATCGAAGCGCGCGCGAACGAGCTGATCGCGAAGGTCGACGCGCTCGGCGGCTCGGTCCACGCGATCGAGTTCATCACCGGCGAGATCGACGAGTCCGCGTGGGGCTACCAGGAGCGCTACCGCATCGGCCAGGACATCGTGGTCGGCGTCAACGCCTACGAGGAAGACAGCGTCGAGGTCCCCGACCTGCTGCGCGTGGACCCCGAGTCCGAGCGCGAACAGCTGCAGCGGCTGAGGGCTTTCAAGTCCGACCGTGACGGTGCGCTGGTTGAGCGCCGCCTTGGCGAGCTGCGCGACGTGGCGGGCGGCACCGACAACCTGCTCCCCGCGATCCGTCAGGCGCTCAAGGACCGCTGCTCGCTCGGCGAGGTGTGCGGCGCGATGCAGGACGTGTTCGGCTCCTACGCGCCGACGTTCTGAGCGGCAAGGACATTCCCGCCGGTAGCGATTAGGGTGCTGGGCATGCTCACCGACCCCGCTGCGTCCCTATATGAAGTCGTTCTCGCCGTACACGTCATCGCCGTGGTCGTCGCGTTCGGCGTGACGTTCGCGTACCCGATCATGTTCGCCGTGGCCGCACGCCACGACCCGCGCGGCCTGCCGCTGCTGCACCGCATCGAGTACACGGTCGAGCGCATGCTCGTCAATCCGGGCCTGCTGCTGGTGGTGCTCGCCGGCGTCTACCTCGCCAGCAAGGGCCACTATTGGAGCGACTTCTTCGTGCAGTGGGGGCTTGGGGCGGTTGTGGTGATCGGGGCGCTGGTCGGCTCGGTGATGATCCCGACCGGCAAACGCGCCGAGCTCGTGGCCACGCGCGACCTGGCCGCGGTCGGCGCCGGCGCGGGCAGCGGTGGGAGCGCCGGCGAGAGCGGGGCCGCCGGCGAGCAGGAGCCGCAGCTCAGCGACGAGTACCGCGCGCTCGTGCGGCGGCTGTCGAGCGTCGGCACGCTGCTCAGCCTGCTCGTGCTCGTCACGATCGCGATCATGGCGCTGCACGTCGGCGCCTGAGTCAGGCCCGAGACGCACGCGCGACCCCGGACGCGCGGGGCGGCGTCGCGCCTGGCCCGCCTGCGGACCCTCACTGCGGCAGGTGAAAGCCCCGCTGCGCCAGCGCGCCGAGGCCCGGATCGGCGCGCTCGCGCCGGCGCGCCATGAAGCGATCGGCGGCCCTCGGCGAGAGCACCGCGATGCTCGCCTTGGCGCGCGTGGCGAGGTCAAAGCCCTTGCCGGTCACCAGCTGCAGCGAGCGGCGCCGCGCGTCGGCGGCGTGCGTCTCGACCGCGTGGCGCGCCTGTTCGCGCGCGAGCGTGAGACTGCGCGCGGCAAGCAGCGCTTCGACGGCGGTGCGCTCGCGGGCGTCGAGTGAGGCCTCGCCCAGCGTCTTGGCCGTCATCTGCACCTGTGCCTGGATGTTCGCCACGCGGTCGCGCGAGGAGCGGCTGCCGGGCGTCATGCGCCAGCGGTACAGCGGCTCGTGGATGAACGCCGTGACGCCGCCGCCCAGCACCAGCCGCACAAAGCAGTCCCAGTCCTGCATCACCGGCAGGCTCTCGTCGTAGCCGCCGACCGACAGCAGCAGCGAGCGACGCACCGCCGGCCACAGGAAGACGCATTTGTGCAGGATCGCCATGCGTTGATCGGACTGCGGGAACGGGTTGACCGCCTCCATCGTCGTGATTACCTCCTCGCCCCGCTCGATCAGCGCGTCGGTGGCGACGATGTCCACGTCCGGGCGTTCGGCGACCGTTGCCGCGATCAGCTCGAGGCGCCGCGGCAGGAACGCGTCGTCCTGGTCCAGCTGCACTACGAAGTCGCCGCTGCAGGCGCCGGTGGCGGCGTTCATCGCCGCGCCGATGCCGCCGTTGCGCTGGCGCACGATCTTCACCGCCGAGCGCAGCGGCCCCAGCGCCGCCTCGAGGTCATCCGGCGAGCCGTCATCGCAGATCACGATCTCGCTCGGCTGCATCGTCTGCTCGAGCACCGACCGCACCGCGTCAGCGATCACGCTCGCGCCGCGGTAGTACGGGATCACGACGCTCAGCGTGGGGACCTGCTGGCGCAAGCGACTCACGTTAGCGAAGGCCCGGTACCCTGAGATCATGGGAAACGGGTACCGAGTCGCGGTCGTCGGCGCCACCGGCCAGGTCGGCACGCTGATGCTGGCGCTGCTGCGCGAGCGCGGATTCCCCGCCAGCGAGATCGTACCGTTCGCCTCCGAGCGCTCGGTCGGGCGCGAGCTCGACGGCGGGCTGATCGTGCAGGGCCTCAGCGATGACTCGATCAAGGGCTTCGACCTCGCGCTGTTCTCCGCCGGCGGCTCCACATCCGGCGAGTGGGCGCCCAAGTTCGCCGACGCGGGCGCGATCGTGATCGACAACTCCTCGCGCTGGCGCATGCAGGACGACGTGCCGCTGGTCGTCAGCGAGGTCAACCCGGACGCGCTCGACGAGCACCACGGCATCATCGCCAACCCCAACTGCTCGACCATGCAGATGGTCGTCGCGCTGAAGCCCCTGTATGACGAGGCCGGGATCGAGCGACTCGTGATCAGCACCTACCAGGCTGTCTCAGGGACGGGCAAGCGCGCCGTCGACGAGCTGCTCGACCAGTCCCACGCGCTGTTGCACGAGCGCGAGATCGAGCCGCCCGACGCCTACGCCCACCAGATCGCATTCAACGCGCTCCCCCACGCCGGCACGTTCGCCGCCGGCGATGACCACACCGACGAGGAGCGCAAGCTGATCAACGAGACGCGCAAGATCCTCGGCGACCCCGCGATCCGCATCTCCGCCACGTGCGTGCGCGTGCCCGTGCTCACCGGCCACTCCGAGGCCGTCAACGTGCAGACCCGCCGCGAGCTCTCCCCCGAGCGCGCGCGCGAGCTGCTCGCCGCGGCGCCCGGCGTGACCGTGCTCGATGACCCCAGCGCGGCGCTGTACCCGCTCGCGATTGACGTCGCCGGCAAGGACGGCGTGTTCGTCGGGCGCATCCGGCGCGACCCCGGCCACGAGCGCGCGCTGGACATGTGGATCGTCGCCGACAACCTGCGCAAGGGCGCCGCCACCAACGCCGTCGAGCTCGCCGAGCTGCTGCACGAGCGCGGCATGCTGCACGCACGACGCGCGCCGCTGCCCGCCTGAGCAGTCGGCGACGGGCCCGATGGCCAAGGCGCTCAGCAGGGCGATCGACCGCTCTGCCGCGCTGCGCGCGATCTTCAAGTCGCCGCCCGCACTGCATCTCGTGCGCACCGTCAGGGCCTCTCGCGCGGTGTCCGAGCCGCTGCGCTTCATCGCCCTGCAGCTGGTGTCCGAGCGTGCCGCCGAGCACCGGCTCACGGGCTCTGGCCTGCGCGTCCACCTGCGCCACCGCACGCGCGACGTCGACATCTTCAAAGAGGTCTTCGACACCGGCTACGGGCCCGGCGTCTACGAGCCGCCGGCGCCCGTCGCCGCCGCCCTCGACGCCAAGGCCGCTCCGACGATGCTCGATCTCGGCGCCAACATCGGGCTGTTCGGCCTGTACGCGCTCGGCCGCTGGCCCGGCGCGCGGATCCACAGCTTCGAGCCCGACCCCGCCAACCTGCCGCTGCTCAGGCGCGCCGTTCTCGCCAATCAGCTCGAGCACCGCTGGCGCGTCGCCGGCGTGGCCGTCGCCAACCAGGCCGGCGCGCTGCCGTTCCTCGCCGGCCTGTTCGCCGAGTCCCAGCTCGCCGCCGTCGCCGGCACCGCCGCGCGGGCGCCCGGCGCGGCCTCGCTCCAGGACGGCGAGACGATCATGGTCCCCACCGTCGATCTGTTCGAGCAGGATCACGACGTCGACCTGCTCAAGATCGACATCGAGGGAGGCGAGTGGTCGATCCTCACCGACCCCCGCCTCGCGAGCCTCAACGCCAACGTGATCGTGCTCGAGTGGCACACCAGCGGCTGCCCCGAGCGCGATCCGCGCGCCGCCGCAGCCCGGCTTCTGCGGGCGGCCGGCTACAGCGAACAGCAGGAGGCGCACGACCTCGGCCACACCGGCCTCGTATGGGCCTGGCGCGGCGGCGGATAAGATCCGCGCCCGATGTCCAGCAGACCCCACGACCGGACCGACGCCGCGCTGCTCGCAGCCTCCAGCGGTCACCGCAAGCCGCCGCGCCAGAAGGCGCCCGAGACCTACGAGGAGAAGCTCGCGCAGCTGCACGAGCTGCGCGTCGCCGCGGTGCACTCCGCGCCCGAGGCCGAGGAGAAGCAGCACGCGCGCGGCAAGTACACAGCGCGTGAGCGCGTCGAAAAGCTGCTCGACCCCGGCTCCTTCCAGGAGCTCGACACGTTCGTGCGCCACCGCACCTACGACTTCGACATGCAGAAGAACCGGCCGTGGGGCGACGCCGTGGTCACCGGCCACGGCACCATCGACGGGCGCACCGTGTGCGTGTTCAGCCAGGACTTCACCGTCTTCGGCGGCTCGCTCGGCGAGGTGATGGGCGAGAAGATGTGCAAGATCATGGATCTCGCCGCCAAGATCGGCTGCCCGGTGATCGGCATCAACGACTCCGGCGGCGCGCGCATCCAGGAGGGCGTCGTCTCGCTCGGCTCCTACGGCGACGTGTTCCTGCGCAACGTGCGCTGCTCCGGCGTGATCCCGCAGATCAGCCTCGTCATGGGCCCGTGCGCCGGCGGCGCCGTGTACTCCCCCGCGATCACCGACTTCATCTTCATGGTCAAGGAGACCTCGCACATGTTCATCACCGGCCCCGACGTGATCAAGACCGTCACCGGCGAGGAGGTCGGCTTCGAGGAGCTCGGCGGCGCGATGTCGCACAACAGCAAGTCCGGCGTCGCGCAGTTCGCCTCCGAGGACGAGGACGCGTGCCTGGAGGACTGCCGCTACCTGCTCAGCTTCCTGCCGCAGAACAACCTGCAGAGCACGCCGCGCGTGGAGCCGACCGACGACCCCGAGCGCATGGACCCAGAGCTCGACCACGTCGTCCCCGACAACCCCAACAAGCCCTATGACATGCGCCACGTCGTCGAGCTGATCGTCGACGACGGCGAGTTCTTCGAGGTCCACGAGCATTTCGCCAAGAACATCGTCTGCGGCTTCTCGCGCCTGGACGGCTACACCGTCGGCATCGTCGGCAACCAGCCCGCGCAGCTCGCCGGCGTGCTCGACATCGCCGCCTCCGAGAAGGCCGCGCGCTTCGTGCGCACGTGCGACGCCTTCAACATTCCGCTGCTGACGTTCTGCGACGTGCCCGGCTTCCTGCCCGGCACCGCGCAGGAGTGGGGCGGCATCATCCGCCACGGCGCCAAGCTGCTGTACGCATTCGCCGAGGCCACCGTGCCGAAGGTCACGATCATCACGCGCAAGGCCTACGGCGGCGCCTACGACGTCATGTCCTCCAAGCACCTCGGCGCCGACTTCAACTTCGCCTGGCCCACCTCCGAGGTCGCCGTCATGGGTCCCGAGGGCGCCGTCAACATCATCTACCGGCGCGACATCGCCGCCAGCCCCACCCCCGAGGAGCGGCGCAAGAAGCTCATGGAGGACTACAAGGCGCGCTTCGCCAACCCCTACACCGCCGCCGAGCGCGGCTACATCGACGACGTCATCGTGCCCCACGAGACGCGGCCGCGGCTGATCGTCGCACTGCGCACGCTGCAGGGCAAGCGCGAGCCCGGGCCCAAGCGCAAGCACGGGAACATCCCGTTGTAGCGCGATCCCGCTTTAGGCAGTGGATGCTATACCGTCCATATGGATGGAATATCATCCATATGGATGGTAAACTGTCCCCCTATGGATGTGGCACGCCCATACACAGCGGTCTGCCCGACGCTCGATGGCGAGGTGTTGCGCGTGCTCGCTGGAACGACCATGCTTCTGACAGGTCGAGAGGTCGCGCGCCTAGCCGGCAGGAATTCCCACAGCGGGGTTCTGAACGTACTCAACAGGCTCACAGAGCACGGCCTCGTCACGCGGGTGGAACTCAACAGAGCGTTCTTGTACGCGCTGAACCGCGATCACCTGGCAGCCCCCGCTGTCGACATCCTTGCCGGAATGCGCGAGGAGCTCCTCAGCCGAGTTCGACGAGAGTTCGGCGAGTGGCAGATCGCTCCTGTCCACGTCTCGCTGTTCGGTTCCGCCGCTCGCGGCGATGGAGACACGCGAAGCGACATCGACCTATTGGTGATACGAGCGAGTGACGTCGATGAGGACGAGCCCGCGTGGCGCGCGCAGATCGACGGCCTCTCGGATCAGATCCAGCGATGGACGGGCAACTATGCCGGCATCGTGGAGCGCACGGAGTCGCAGATCGCACGGCTGAGCGCCGACGAACTGCCGATTCTCGCTGAGCTTCGCTCCGATGCGATCGTTCTGAGCGGGTCGGACATCCCCACGCTGCTGGCAGCAGCATGAGCCCAGCCGGCTCCGGACGAACACAGCCTTGCTCCAATGCGGACGCCGCCACCCGTCTGCGTCACGCGCGGAAGTTCCTCGAGGTCGCGGAGCTCGTCGCCGAGGAAGGCGACGACGTCGAGTACGCCAGTCCGGCGGCGGCGTTGGCCGTGCTGGCTGGGATCGCCGCGTCGGACGCGGCGTGCTGCAAGGCGCTCGGCCGGCGCTCGCGCGCGCAGGATCATCGCCAAGCAGCGTCGCTGCTGGAGCAGGTTGCGCCCGGCGGAAAGCCCGCAGCCAACACCTTGGGCCGCCTCCTGAATCTCAAGGACGAGGCACACTACGGGCTGTTCGACGTCGGCGGCGGGGATCTCAAGGCCGCGCTGCGCCAGGCGACCAGCCTGGTGGACTTCGCCGGCGAGATCCTGCGACGCTGACGCCGAGCGCCTCTTCCTACTCCCTGCGCGCAGCCCGTTCGCCCAACCACAGCCACCACGGGTAGCTGGCGAACAGCAGCGCCGAGACGACATGCGTGCGCCAGCCGGCGCGCCGCCGATCGAAGCGAAAGACGCCCGAGTTGAGCATCCAGTCGCGCCCGTCCTCAGCACGGCAGCGCTCCCAGATCGGCCGCGTCCACGGACGGTTGAGGTACAGCGACACGCTCGTCGCCAGGAACACGCCGGCGGTCGCGGTGTGCACGGCGCGCGCCATGGGCGTGCGCTCGGGCATCACGCGGCCGTAGAGACGGCCCGTCGCATACAGCCACGGCGGGTCGATCAGGAAGGACACGCGCTCTCCTCTAGGTCGGGTTGGCGCTCGGGCACGGCGCGCCCGAGCAGGTGGAAGGCGAGCCGCGTGGCGAGCGCCATGATCGTCAGCTGCGGGTTCACACCGAGCGCGCTCGGCACCACCGAGCCGTCGGCGACGTGCACGCCGGCGGCCACATGGAGCGCGAGATCGCCGTCGGTCACCCCGTGCGTCGCACGCGCATCGGCCCTGGCCGTGCCGAGCGGATGGAAGGCCATCAGCTTGAGATCCCGCACGCGCGCGTGCTCCGGCCGCACGCCACGCGCCAACGGCAGGTACACCTCGCGCGCGCCCGCAGCGAGGAACAGCTCCTCCATGCGCGCAAGACCGGCGCGGAACTTGTGCAGGTCCCGTGCGCCGAGGTCATAGCGGATCAGCGGCCGCCCAGCGACGGCCCGGACGCGGCCGCGCGACTCGTCGCTGACCATCAGCCCGAACTGGGCGAGGCGGCGATAGTCGGCCATCGCCCGCGTATGGCGGGCGCCGGTCAGCGGGAGCACCATCGCCGCATACGCGGGCGGCCCGGCGGCACCCTCGAACATGAAGCCCTCGGAGGCGAACTCGTCGACATACGCGCTCTGCGGCACGCCGCGCGCCATGTCGACCTCCTCGTCCATGAGCGCGAACGCGGAAGTCGCGGGATGCAGGGCGAGGTTGCGCCCGCGCTGACCCGACGGGTCCTCCAGCCCGCTGCGCGCCAGCAGCAGCGGCGTGTGGATGGTGCCGCAGGCGACCACCACCTCGGGGGCGCGCACGTCCAGGCGGTGTCCGTCGGCGAGCCGCGCGCTCACACCACGGGCGCGGCCGCCCTCGACGAGGATCTCCTGCACGTCGGCGCCCGTGACGATGCGCGCGCCCGCGGCGCCAGCACGGGGGATGTAGGTAATGCCCGTGTGCTGCTTGGCAGAGGTGGGGCAGCCGAACACGCACACTCCCGAGCCGACGCAGCCGCGCGCGTTGCGCCGCAGGTATCCGTGCGACCAGCCCAGCCGCTCGGCTCCGCGCAGCGCGACCGCCGCGTTGGCGCCGGCCAGCTCCGGTGTGACCTCGGTCACCGACAGCGCCTGCTCGACGCGCTCGAAGCACGGCCGCAGCGTTGCCACGTCGAGCTCCAGCCCGAACTCGGCGGCCCAGCGCTCGAGCACGTGCGGCGGGGTCCGGAAGCACGTGCCGGAGTTGACCAGGGTGGTGCCGCCCAACCCGCGACCGAGCGGCAGCAGGATCGGCGGCGCTCCCACCGTTGCCGTCTGGCAGGCGTCGCGGTAGAGGCGCGCGAGCATCTCTGGCGGGCGCGCGGTGAAGCCGTCGGGATCGTGCCGCGGGCCCTGCTCGAGCACGACCACCCGCGCGCCGCCCTCGGCCAGCTCGGCCGCCACCACGGCTCCACCGGCGCCGGCCCCCACAACGCAGACGTCAGCGTCGAGCATGTCCATCACGGCCGCCCCTCGGCGCGGCGCAGAGCGAGTCCGCGCGCGGCCACGGCCGCCGCATCCCAGCCGAGCGCGCGGCCGAGCTGCGGATCGTCGTAGCGGCCGAGCGCAAGCACCGACCATGCTGCCTGCTCGGCGAGCGGCGCGCGCGACAGCAGCGCAGCGCCGCGCGGGCGCCGCACGAGCGCCAGCAGCACGCGCAGGCCAAGCCGCTGTGGCCACGGCGCAGCGGCGAGAAAGCGCTCGACGCCCGCTCCCGCGCTCATCAGAGCATCCCCGCTCCCTGCGCGGCTGCCAGCGCTTCGATCGCCGCCGCCGCGGCCTCGCCGTCGCCGGCGCCCACGGCCGCGGCGGTGCGCGCGTACAGCGGGGCCAGCTCGGCTCTATTCGCGACCAGCGCGGCGAACGCGTCGGCGTGCGGCAGGTAGAGCTCGCGCACGGAGTTCATGATCAGCTGGAAGACGAGGTTGCCCGCCGCTTCGACGAGCGCGACCATGAACGCCCAGTCGGCGAGCAGCGCAGCCCCGTCCTCGCCGGCCAGCGCCACAGCGTCGGCCAGCTCGAGCAGCGACGCCGCCTGCTCCTGCGATCGCCGCGTCGCGGCCAGCCGTGCAGCCTCGCCGAGCAGCAGCCGGCGGGCCTCGAACAGGTCGCGGACGACCGACCCCTCGACATCGCCGTGCAACACGAGCGCCTCGAGCCCGCCCGAGCGCCGCCAGTCCAGCACGCGGGTCGCGTCGCCGTGGCGGACCTCCACGAGGCGCAGCTGCTCGAGTCGCGCCAGCGCCGCGCGGACGGAGGCCATGTTCACGCCGAGATCGGCCGCCAGCGCCCGCTGCGGCGGCAGCCGCTCGCCCGGCCGGTAGTGCCCGGAGAGGATCGCCTCGCGCAGCCGGGCGAAGACGTGGTCCGGGATCGACACCCGCGGGATCGGCGATTGCGCCGTCGGCGATTGCATCGCGCGGCGGATTGTATCGGTGTTCCGAACACTCTGCCCGGCTCGCCTCACCATCACGGTGTCTCCCCCGCCCGCCACCCGTCAGAATGTCTGGATGGCCGACCGCCGCCCACGACTGGAGCTGATCGCGCCGGCCGCCTCACCCGAGGAGGCGGCCGCGATCGTGGCGGCGCTGGAGCGGTTCATGCGCGCAACCGCCCCGCCGCCGGTTCCGGCTGCTGGCGCCACCGACGGCTGGCGACGCGCCGCTCTGCTGGATGGGATCTCGCGCGCGAGCGACGGGGATGTTGCCTGGATGTTCCCAGCCTCTGGATAAATACCTAAAAGCCGCTAGGCTTTAGCCCAATAGCTGTCCCCACTGACCGATGTAGTCGAAATGCAGCCCGGGCCGAGCGTCCGGATCAGGAGGTTTCGCAACATGGAGCCAGGTTCCATCTCCGCCCAGCGCGGCACGCTCGAGGACCCCGAGGTCCTGCATAACGTCCCTGGGCACGTGATCCCGATCCTCGAGCAGGAGTTCGACGACTTCAAGACAGAGGCCGGCAAGTTCCTCGAGGGCGAGACCCCAGAAGATCAGTTCATCAAGTTCCGCCTCAAGCAGGGCGTGTACGGACAGCGCCAGCCGGACGTGCAGATGATCCGCGTGAAGCTGCCGTTCGGCGGCATCACGCCGGAGCAGCTGGAATCGTTTGCGGACGTGGTCGAGAAGTACGTGCCGCTGAACAAGGGGCACATCACCACCCGCCAGAACATCCAGATGCACCACATTCCGCTGCCGGAGGTCGAGAAAGCGATCCGCGAGCTGGCGGAGACCGGCCTGTCCAGCCGCGAGGGCTGCGGCAACACCGTCAGAAACGTCACCGGCGATCCGTGGGCGGGCGTCGCGGCCGACGAGCTGTTCGACATGACCCCCTACGTGGGCGCGTATGTGCGCTACTTCGTGCGCCATCCGACCACCCAGGCGATGCCGCGCAAGATCAAGACAGCGTTCGACGGCTCAGAGCAGGGCCGCGCGATCAGCGAGATCCACGACATCGCCTACCGTGCTCGTGTGCAGCAGATCGAGGGTCGTGGCGAGGTGCGCGGAGCGCAGATGCTCGTCGGCGGCGGCACGTCGATCATGCCGCGCGTGGCGCCCGCGCTGTACGAGTTCGTCGAGCTCGACAACGGCGACTACCTGAAGATCGCCGAGGCGGTGTTCAGGATCTTCGACCGCCAGGACTGGCTGCGCGTCAACCGTGCCCGCGCGCGCATCAAGGTGTTCGTCGACAAGTTCGGCATCGACGAGCTGCGCCGCCAGGTCGAGGAGGAGCTGGAAGGCGACTGGGTCGCCGAACGCGACTTCTCGGTCGAGCACCGCCTGTTCCTCGATGACGAGCGCGAGTCAGCGCCCGCGCCGCCGCTGAGCTACGGCAGCCCCAACGGCGAGGACTCCGAGTTCGAGCGCTTCCGCGCCGCGAACGTCGCCGCGCAGAAGCAGGACGGCTTCGTGACCGTCGAGGTCAAGGTCACGCGCGGCGACCTCACGCCCGAGCAGTTCCGCGGCCTCGCGCAGATCGTGCGCTCGTACGCCGGCGGCTACGCGCGCACGACCGTGCAGCAGAACCTGCTGCTGCGCTGGGTGCGCCACGAGAGCGTGTACGACGTGTGGCGCGCGCTCGGCGAGCTGGGGCTCGCCGACGCGGGCACGCGCGAGATCACCGACGTGGTGTCGTGCCCCGGCACCGACTCGTGCAAGCTCGGGATCACGAGCTCGATGGGCCTCAACCAGGCGGTGCAAGAGCGCGTGCAGGCGATGGGCATCACCGACCCGCTGACGCGCGAGATCCACATCAAGATGAGCGGCTGCCCCAATGGCTGCGCCCAGCACCACGTCGCCGACATCGGCTTCTACGGCGCGTCGATCAAAGTCGGCGAGCACACGATCCCCGCGTACATACCCCACGTGGGCGGCGTCTACGAAGGCGCGCCCGTGGCGTTCGGCACGCGCTTGAAACTGCGCCTGCCGGCCAAGCGGGTGCCGGATGCGATCGAGCGCTGGATCCGCCACTATGAGTCCGACCGCCACGACGGCGAGGCGTGGGGAGCGTTCGCGCAGCGCGTCGGCACGGGCGAGCTCGAGGCGCTGGTCAAGGACCTGTCGATGCCCGTGGACTTCGGGCTGGAGACGATGAACCAGTTCATCGACTGGAACAGGAGCGTCCCGTTCGAAGTGCTGCGGGGCGAGGGCGAGTGCGCGGTATAGACCTCAAGTACTCCATGAAACGAGACGACCAGATCAGATGCCCCCACTAGAGACCCACATTGAGCCGATGAGCACCCAAATCGACCCGAGCCTGAGCCTCACGCACACGCTGCGCGAGGCCGCGCGCCACGGCGAGCGCGCCGTGCTGCTGTGCTCCTTCCAGAAGGAGGAGTCGGTGCTGCTCGACGAGCTGCTGCGCCTTAATAAAGAGATGACCCCCACCGCCCCCGGCGAGGCCGTCAGGATCGTGACGATCGACACTGGCGTGCTGTTTCCCGAGACGCTCGAGACATGGCGCGCGTTCGAGCAGCGCTTCGGCGTGGCGATCGAGGTGCAGGACGCGAGCAATCCGGAGAGCCCGTGGAGCGGGCCTGAGCACTGCTGCTCGGTCGCCAAGGTCGCCGCGCTCGAGGCCTCGCTCGCCGGCGCTGAGGGCTGGATCACGGGCATCCGCCGCGAGCAGGGGCCGACGCGAGCCGGCACCGAGCTGATCGAACGCGACGCCAAGCGCAACCTGTGGAAGTACAACCCGCTGGCGCACTGGACCGACAAGGACCTGTGGCGGCGCATCCACGAGCGCGACCTGCCGTACAACCCCCTGCACGACCAGGGCTACGAGTCGATCGGCTGCGCGCCGTGCACCCAGCCGGGCGCCGGACGCGAGGGCCGCTGGGCAGGGACGGCGAAGGAAGAGTGCGGGTTGCACGTCGAGGTCGTCGAGCCGTGAGCCCGGAGCGCTCGTCATGAACGTCGCGGCCCGCCCCCAGCTGAGCCACCTGCGCGCGCTGGAGTCCGAGGCGATCCACGTGATGCGCGAGGTCGCCGCCGAATTCGAGAAACCGGTGCTGCTGTTCAGCGGCGGCAAGGACTCGATCGTGCTGCTGCGGCTGGCCGAGAAGGCCTTTCGCCCGGCGCCGTTCCCGTTCCCGCTGATGCACGTCGACACCGAGCACAACTTCCCCGAGGTGATCGAGTACCGCGACCGCCGCGTCGCCGAACTGGGCGAGCGCCTGATCGTGGCGAGCGTGCAGGACTCGATCGACAAGGGCCGCGTCGTCGAGGAGACGGGACCGCGGGCGTCGCGCAACAAGCTGCAGACTGTGACGCTGCTTGACGCGATCGCCGAGCACGGCTTCGACGCCGCCTTCGGCGGTGCGCGCCGCGACGAGGAGCGCGCGCGGGCGAAGGAGCGCGTGTTCTCCTTCCGCGACGACTTCGGCCAGTGGGACCCCAAGAACCAGCGCCCGGAGCTGTGGAACCTGTACAACGGGCGCATCAAAAAGGGTGAGCACGTGCGCGTGTTCCCGCTGTCGAACTGGACCGAGCTGGACGTGTGGGAGTACATCGACCAGGAGCAGCTCGAGGTGCCGTCGATCTACTTCGCGCACGAGCGCGAGGTGTTCGAGCGCGACGACATGCTGTACGCGTGGCGTGAGGGCACCGAGCTGATCGACGGCGAGGAGGTGTTCACCGAAACCGTGCGCTACCGCACCGTCGGCGACATGAGCTGCACGGGCGGCGTGCGCTCGCTGGCGAGCACGCTCGAGGAAGTCGTGCTCGAGATCGCCGCCACGCGCATCACCGAGCGCGGCGAGACGCGCGCTGATGACCGCGTCTCCGAGGCCGCCATGGAGGATCGCAAGAAGGCCGGCTACTTCTAGTGACCCTCGACCTGCTGCGCTTCACCACAGCGGGCTCGGTCGACGACGGCAAGAGCACGCTGATCGGGCGCCTCTTGTTCGACTCCAAGCAGGTGTTCGAGGATCAGCTGGCACACGTGGCGCAGGCGTCAGAGCGCCGCGGCGGCGAGGGCACGCTGGACCTGGCGCTGCTGACCGACGGGCTGCGCGCGGAGCGCGAGCAGGGCATCACGATCGACGTGGCCTACCGCTACTTCGCGACCGCCACGCGCCGCTTCATCATCGCCGACTGCCCCGGCCACCGCCAGTACACGCGCAACATGGTCACGGGCGCCTCCACGGCGGATGTGGCGGTGGTGCTGATCGACGCGCGCAGGGGCGTGCTCGAGCAGTCCAAGCGCCACGCGTTCATCAGCGCGCTGCTGGGGATTCCAGAGATGGTGGTGGCGATCAACAAGATGGACCTGGTGGACTACTCCCCGGCGCGCTACGAGGAGCTGGTGGAGGAGTTCGAGGCGTTCGCGCGCAAGCTGCGCGGCGGCAAGAACCCGCGACGCACGGCGACGTCCTACATCCCGATGTCGGCGCTCAACGGCGACAACGTGGTCGAGCGCTCAACCCTGATGCCCTGGTACGACGGCCCGGTGCTGCTCGAGCATCTCGAGCAGGTGGAGGTCGCCTACGACCATCCGGACGACAAGCCGGCTCGCTTCCCCGTGCAGTGGGTGATCCGCCCGGGCGCAGGCATCGCTGCTGACTACCGCGGCTACTCGGGCCAGCTGGCCAGCGGCGCGCTGCGCCGCGGCGACGAGGTCGCCGTGCTGCCCGGCGGCGGGCGCACGCGGATCGCGGCGATCGACACCTTCGACGGCGAGCTCGAGGAGGCGATGGCGCCGATGTCGCTGACGCTGCGCCTGGAGGACGAGCTCGACATCTCCCGCGGCGAGCTGATCTGCCACCCGGACGAGGCGCCGGCGGTCGCGCGCGAGATCGAAGCGGACATCTGCTGGATGACCGACGAACTGCTGCGGCCTGGCGCTCGCTACGTGATCAAGCAGACCTCGCGCAGCGCCACGGCGGTCATCGACGCGATCGACGACCTCGTGGACGTGCACACGCTCGAGCGCATGGCAGCGCCGCAGGAGCTAGGGCTCAACGACATCGGCCGCGTGCGCCTGCGCACGAGCGCGCCGCTCGTGTTCGACCCGTACACCAGCAATCGCCGCACCGGCAGCTTCATCCTGATCGACGAGTCCAGCAACGGGACCGTCGGCGCGGGGATGATCGCTGCGGCGGCCTGAACGGACTGGGCAAGCGGCCCCCCACCAGCAAGAGCTTCAAGGTCAAGTAGGGGACGTCAAAACAGGCGTCGCCGCTACCGCCGCGCTCTGATCTACCGTTAGCGGTCAGTGGGCCACCTCGGCATGCTTGCTCAAACGAGGTGCTCACGCCCGGGACACCACGACACGGGGGGCGCGATGACCAGGACGCGAGGATTTGTTTGCATCGGCGGGCTCGTCGCGTCGCTGATGGCGGCCGGCACGGCTGCGGCATCGGCCGCGACCTTCTACGTGAGCCCGAGCGGCAGCGACGCAAACGCCTGCACCAATCCTGCAGCGCCCTGCAAAACGATCACCAAAGCCGTCAGTGATTCTGAAGGGACGGCGGGCAACGCGACGGTCGAGCTCGCGGCCGGTATCTATCCGGAAACGGTGAAGCTCGAAAAGCCCGCCGACGACGGCATAACGATCAATGGCGCCGGCAGCGGCGCCGGCGGGACCGAGCTCGAGCCGCCGAGCAGCGCAATCGAAACGACTGCGAACATCAAGGTTCCGGGAGGCGCTGTGACCATCTCGAACCTGAGCATCGTCAACGTGAGCGGAGACGCGCACGGCGGGATCGAAAGCAACAGCGAAACGACGCTCGACAACGTGACCGTCGACATGCAAGACCCCGCCAAAGTCAACGGAATCGTGCAGGAAGAGGTGGGCTCCCTGTTCGTAGACGGGGGCGGGGTGACGATGGCGAGCGGCTCCGAAGGCGCCGCGATCGGATCCGCCTTCGAGCCGCTGAGGATCGAAGGCGCGTCGGTAACCGTCGCAAATGGCTCGAAGGCGGTTGGAATCGAGAGCGAGTACGCGCCGCTGTCGATCAGCGACACCAGCCTGACCGTCGGCAACACAGCGGGGGTCGCAATCGAGTCAACCGGGGCGCCAACGACCCTCACCGGCGTGTCCGTGGCCGATGGCAGCGAAAAAGAACCCGGCCTGGGATTCGCGCTGCCCGAGTCGTTGTCCTTGAACGGGGTCGGGCTGACGATGACGAACGCCAAAGACAGCGCACCGGGGGCATTGGTCGAGCTCGGCGGGACGGACACCCTTGAAGGCCTCGACGTCAGCGGCGCGTGGGAAGGGTCCGCGCTCGAGTCTTCGCTCGCGAATCTCACGCTTCGCAACAGCCGTCTGATCGCCAGCCCAACGAGCAAAAGCCCGGCGATCGTGGACGAGGGCGATGACACCGGCCCCGGCTTGTTCGTGCAGCGCAGCGTCGTGCAGGCGTCTGCGACCGCGACGCCGGGCGCGCTGGAGGCGATCAGCGGCAACGTCACGCTCGACTCCTCCGAGGTGCTCGGCGGCAAGGACGCCCTGTTCTTCGACCAGGCCGCGGGCAAGGAACGGACGCTCACGGTCGCCGCATCGACCATCGACGCCGGCAACCTGGGCGAAGCGAACGAGGCCGGCGTGTCGGGCGTGGAAGTGATCGCGGGTGAAACCAACAGCGTCGCCAACGCCAACATCGCGGGCTCGATCGTGCTCGAGAAGCAGACCGCGACGGTCGGAGCGGGCGGAGAGAGCGCGACCATCGACTGCAGCTACACCGACACGCCCGACCAGACCCAGTCCGCGACCGGCACAGAAGGCGCGATCGCCTGCGCCGCGGGCAGCGACGGCAACACGAGCTCGACGCCGGAATCGCTGTTCGCAAGCCCGTTCGCCAACTACATCCTGAACCCGTCCTCGAGCGCCATCGACAGCGTGCCCACGGCCAAGATCGGACTGCCGTTCGGGTTCACGCCCTCGACGACGGACCTCGCGGGCAACCCGCGCTCGGAAGACCTCGACTGCGTTGCGCTGCAGGACAAGGGCGCCTTGGAGCTGCAGGGGCGTTCCACGCCGTGCCCTGTCGCAGTCCC
>JBEKWH010000012.1:0-122406 GCA_049513255.1 Solirubrobacteraceae bacterium | reverse complement strand
CAGAGCGCGCGAGGCTGCCACGCCACACCCGATGTAAACGATGTGCTTGCGGCTCAAAAGCCAGCCGCGTAAACGATGTGCTTGCGGTCAGACGTAAACGATGTGCTCGCGGCCGTCACCTAGTCGCGGACGCGCTTGATGTTCATCATCTGATGAAGTATCTTCATCACGTGATGAAGACCCGCCCAGGGAAGTTGACGCCGATCGACGTGGAGCCATACAAGCTCCAAGCGCTGATCGCGGGCCTGCCGACAGCCTTCGAAGACCCGCGCCAGCAGATCGTCTACGAACTCGCGTCCACCCTAGTTCGAGGCCGAATAGTCCCAATGGGCCTGTTCCGTCGCGCCCAGCAGGCATTGACGGATGCGGGGATCGTCGACGTGACCGTCCTCATGGGCTGGTTCACAGCGGTTTCGCTCACCCTGCTCGCCTTTGATGTCCCCGCGGGCGCGCTCGGCCAAGAGGAACGGGCGCAGAAAGAGAGCGAGACGTGACAAGAGCCGCGAAGCTCACCACCGTTGCCGAGTTTCCAGCCGGCTGCCTGCTGGAGAACATCGTGGTCCGGCCTGACGGATCGATCCTCGTGACGGAGTTCCTGCATATGCAGGTCTGGCACCTGCCACGCCAGTCTGGTCCGATGCGCGTGGCGCCGACTCTCGTCCACACGTTCGACCAACTGGCCAGCGGCATCGTCGAAGTGGACAGCGACATCTTCTACGTCAGCACCACGAACGGGCTGACGACGGGCGAGTCCTACCTGCATCGCCTCGACCTGCGCGACTGGAACCCGGGCGCCGAGGCATCGGTCGAGACGGTCCTCGCGTGGGAAGGCGTCATCAGCGGACTGAACGGAAGCTGCCTGCTCGCTCCGGGGACGGTGTTGCTCGCAGACTCGCTCGGGGGCCTGATCTGGCAGGTGGACCTCTCTCGGGGCGGCGCCGCGCCGACACGGCGTGTGTGGCTCGCAGACGAGACGATGGAGCAGGATCCGAACAGCACGATGGTGCCGCCGCAGCCAGGCGTCAACGGGGTCCGCTATGCGGTAGGCACGAGTCACGTCTACTACACCTCGACGTCGAAGGGGCTGTTCATGCGGGTCGCCGTTGATCAGGCGTCGGGTGAGCCGGCAGGCAGGCCCGAGGTGATCGCCAAGGGGATCATGGGCGACGACTTCTGCCTCGACGAGGCCGGCGGCGCCGCGTACGTCACCACGCATCGGGAAAACACGATCGCCCGTGTCCCCATGAGGCCCGGCGCGGACAGAGACGTCCAGATCGTCGCCGGCGACCCGTTCGACGAGCTGCTCGCGGGCCCCTCGAGCTGCGCCTGGGGCAGAGATCGCGGAGACGTCGGGCGCGTCGCCTACCTCACCACCGACGGAGGGCTCGTCGCTCCCCACGACGGCGTGGTGCGCCCTGCGCGGGTGCTGCGCGTGGAGCTCGCCGAGGCGGCGGTCACATGAGCCGCATCCCATATCCGAACGAGGAGCTTCTGCCCGATGACGCCCGCGAGCTGCTCGACTCTCTGCCGCCACTGAACATCGTGCGGATGGTCGCCAACGCCCCCGCCGCGCTGCGGCCCCTCACCGATCTCGGCCAGGCGATCCTCCTGCACGGCGAGCTCGACCCCCGGTTGCGCCAGATCGCGATCCTGTGCGTCGCACGAGTCACCCGCTCTGGCTACGAGCAGGCGCAGCACGAAAACGTCAGCCGCCTCGTGGGGCTCGAGCAGAGCGAGATCGACGCAGCCACGAGCGGGAGGCTCGATGCGCTCGCTCCCCACGAGCAGCTTGTGGGCCGGTTCGCCGAGCAGATCGCCCGCGACGTCCGCGCCGAGGAGGAGACGACCGCCCAAGTCCTCCGTCTGCTCGGTCAGCGTCAGACGGTTGAGCTCGTGGTCGCCTGCGCCTACTACTGCCTCGTGGCACGCGTCATCGAGACCTGCGGCGTGGAACTCGAGGACGTGCTCCCCACAGCCGACATCGACCCCGACGAGTGGCTCGAGGGCCCGGCACCGGCGCGGTGAACGCCGCTCACACCTCCGCGCCTCGGGGCGACGACGCAGCAGGTGGCCGCGCCGGTTCCCGACCGCCCCGCGGAACGTCACCCTGAAACCTTGCGCGCCGGCCCTGGGAGTGGAAGGATCGGCGCAAGGCCATCGCATGCCGCCCGACAGTTATCCAAGTCACCAGCGGAGGAAGAAATGCCCGACCGACCGATGACCATCGCGACCATCGCCGTGACCGCGGCGTGCGCATCCTTGCCTGCCGGCGCGCTCGCGCGCCCCTCGGCACCGGGCAAGACGCCGACGATCACCGCGAAGCCCCACAGCGCGATGGTCAACACCGAGATCACGCTCAGAGGCCGCGGATTCCCGAAGCACACTACCGTCCGGCTGCGTGAGTGCGGCCGGCGATTCTGGCTCGATCCGCAGGTGCCCTGTAACGGGGAAAACGAAGTGTCGGCAACGACCGGAGCGATGGGAAGGTTCACCACGACCTTCAAGGTCGAAGTGTGCCCCGAAGGCGAACCGCTGGAAGTGATCACGCAGCGGATCTGCTACATCGGCGTGCCGGAGTTCGGCGAAGACACCGGGACACTCGACCCGTCCGTCGAGGTCACCGTCTCATATCCCTGAGCGCACCCCTCGTTGCTTTCGCGATCCTGGGAGGCACGACGGATGATCCCGACGTTCTCGTTCGACGCCGTCGCCCATAGCCCCCGCCGACAAACCCCAACCCGGGCAACTGCCCAGCGCTGAGGTTCTTCCTAGTCCATCGTCAAAGGCCCCTCGGCCGACCCCGCGAGGAACTGGCGGACGAACGGGTTCTCCGAGGCGAACATCTTCTCGGCGTCGCCCGCCTCGACGATCCTCCCGCGCCAAAGGATCGCGATGTATTCGCCGATCTGCCGCGCCGAGGCGATGTTGTGGGTGACCACCAGATAGGTGCCTTTGTGGATCTTGTGCATCTCCTGGATCAGGTCGCAAAGCAGCGCGGTGCGCACCGGGTCGAGACCCGAGTCGGGCTCGTCGAAGATCACGATGTCCGGCTCCATCACCAGCGCCCGCGCGAACCCCGCGCGCTTGCGCATGCCGCCGGAGAGCTGCGATGGCAGATCGCGCATCGCGTCGGCCAGGCCGACGTCGGTCAGCCGCTCGCGCACGCGCTCGGCGATCACGGCCTCGGTGTAGTCGGTGTGCTGACGCAGCGGGAAGGCGACGTTGTCAAAGACGTTCATCGAGCCGAACAGCGCTCCGTCCTGGAACAGCACGCCGATCTTGCGCCGCAGCGCCAGCAGCTCGGGCATCGTCAGGCTCTTGACCATTTTGCCTTTGACTTCGACGTCGCCCGAGTCGGGGAACATCAGCCCGATGATGTGCTTGATCAGCACGCTCTTGCCGGTGCCGGAGGGACCCAGCACGACCGTGATCTTGTCGTCGGGGAAAGCCACGTTCAGGCCGTCCAAGACCGACACCCCGCCGAGGCGCTTGTGCACGTCCAGGCAGCGGATCGACCAGTTGCCGTCGCCCGCGTCGCCGACGAGATCGAGGTCGCTCGCGTGGAAGTGGTGGCGGTCCTCAGTCATCATTTTTCCTTGTAGACGGGGTGCGGGAACTGGCTCGTTTCGCCGTTGAACGTGAAGGGAGCCTGCTGGGTACACCCTGGCGCCGGGATTTTATTCGCCGTCCCCGATTCGTTGGCAACTGGCGATTCTCCCGAGTTCCGCAGCGGCGGTCCGGATGAGGTGAGCAGTTGCAGCAGTTCTTCAGTGTCCGTTTCGTTGGCCGGCCCGCTGACGGCCGGAGCGGAGTCCGCGCACGCGCTCGAGCTGAACACCGGCAGCCCGCTGGCGAGCGAGCCGTACACGCCGGAGTGCGGGTAGGCGTTTGCGCGGTTCGTGCCGATGCGGCTCTGGAAGATCGCGAGGCTTTCCGGGGTCAGCACCTGCATCCCCGTCAGCACGTGCCGCTTCGGCGCCGTCTTGCCAAGATCACTACTGGATTCCGTCGCCTCCGAGGCGGCGGTGACGTTGGCGAAGAACGACTGCAGCTCTGGCACGTACTCGCCGAGGTACTGCAGGAACGGGTCGAGGTTGTGCAGCACCGGCCTGAAGTTTTCGAGGATCGGGACACTCTTCTGCAGGGCGATCTTCGTGTCCGGCAGGTCCGTCTTGGCGGCCTTCGTCAGCGGCCCGAGCGCCGTCAGGAAGCTGTTGAACTGGGGCGCGAACGGCTTGGCCGCCGTCAGCAGCGCGGAGAGCTGGCGCTCGGTCGGCCGGAATTCTTCGAAGTAGGGGTTGGCGATCGCCGCGAACTTGTCGGTTTCCTTGAGCGCCACGGTAGAGTTGCGCTCGAGCGTCGGCAGTTCGTGGAACGCCTGCGCGAACGCCTGACTGGCTTCGGCGGCCGCGTGGAAGGTGCGCTCGCCGTTGACGATCGACCCTTCGAGCTCGTTGTCGCGGCTGGCGAGCGCGTTGAAGACCACGCCCGTGTTGTGCACGAGCGCTTTGACCGCGCCTTCCTGGGCGTCGAGCAGCGTGACGAGCTTGTTCGCGCTTTCGACGAACGGTTCGAGCTGCGCGAAGGCGGCGTTGATCTGTTCGCCGCGCCCGTTGATCCCTTCGGCGACGGCTTCCTGCCAGATCTGGAAGTCGCGCCTGGTCTTGGCGTCGAACGCCGAGAGGATGTCGTCGAGCGTCACCGACGGTTCGACCTGGCTGTTGGAGAGCTGGCCGCCGTCTGCGAGGTACGGACCGGTCTTGCCCTCGGGGATCAGCTGCACGTAGGTCTCGCCGAGCAGCGTCTTCTGACGCAGGATCGCGTGCATGTTGGCGCGGATCGGCGCGTAGCGCCCGGCGATTTCGAGCGTCGCGTGCAGGCGCCCGTCCTTGCCCAGCCCGAGCGAGACGACGTGGCCGACTTCGACGCCGCTGATGCGCACGTCGGACTCTTCGGCGAGCGCGAACGAGCGGGGGAACGCGACCGAGAAGCGATAGCCCTTCGGTTTCAGCGGCAGCGGACCGCCAAAGGACTCCCACAGGAACATCAGCAGCCCGAGGCAGCTGAGCACGAACAGGACGATCACGAGCAGGTTGCCGAGCGTGGGCGCGCGCTTCTGCATCTCAGCCCTTTCCTCCGAACGGGTGCTGATCGAGGTTCGAGAAGAGGCCGCCTGCCGGCGCCTTCGTGCCGGCCCGCGCGCTCGCGGCCGTTCCCGCGCCTTCGACTTCTTTGAAGGGGATGCCCTCGCTTATGCATTCCTGCTTGCTCGGGGGTCTGAGCAGCCCGAGCAGCGTCGCCACGTTCGTGTTGATCGACTCGACGTTCTTGAAGACTTTCAGGATTTCGCAGTTGAAGTAGACGACGCTGCGACCCAGCGCACCGTGGGCGTCGGCGCTGCTGAGCACGCTGTTGAGATCGTGGTTGCCCCAGTCGAGGAAGAACAGGAAGCCGGCCTTGCTCGGCCCGGGGTTGTAGGCGATCTCGTTGAAAAATTCATTGAGCACCGAGAAGCCCGCCGCCAGTTTCGGCAGCGCTTCGCCGAGCTTCTGCGTGGTCGGTCCCAGTTCGCTTACGACCGGCACGATTTCGTGCGCGAACGGGCGCACCTCGTTCTTGATGATCGGCGTGGTCTTCAGCGAGAGCTTGCGCGTCGCTTCGTTGGCCGGGCCGAGCGCGCGCGCGAACGGCAGCAGCTGGTGCACCGTCGGCGTCAGCACGTGCGTCGCGGCCGCGAGCTTGCCGAGGCCGACGCCGGTCTTGTGCAGCGCGCCGGGCAGCAGCGCGAGCGTCTTCTTGAAGCTCGCTTCCTCCTTGGCGAACGTCGCGAACACGGCCTTGGAGGCGTCGACGAGCTCAGCGAGCTGCTGGTCCTTTCCGCCGAGCGCCTCGACCAGCACGCGGAAGTCGTGGATCGAGCGCGCGACGTTCGCGTGGCGCTTTTCGACTTCCTTGGCGATCTCTTCGGTGTAGCGCGCGGTCGGGTCAAAGCGCTTCAGCGCCGCCGCCAGCGTCCTGCCGTTGTTCTTGAGCCCGATGCCCAGCCCGGCCAGCAGCTCCTGCACGTAGGCGCGCGTTTCGGCATCGAGCCCCGCCAGGAATTCGTCGAAGTCGATGTTCGCGGCCGTCTGTGACTGCGGGATCACTTCGCCGCTGCGCAGTTTGCCGGCGGACGGAGTGCCGGGGCTGACCTCGACGGTGATGTCCTGCAGCTGCGTCTTCGGGCGCAGCAGCATCGTCGCGTTGCGGTAGATGTACTTGGCGTATTTCGGCTGCACTTTCATCGTCACGAGCGCCACCCCGTTGCGCAGCGTGACCGTCGCGATTTCGCCGATCTTCGCGCCGGCGATCGTCACCGCTTGGCCCTGCCCCGGGGTGACCGCCTGGGCGGTCTGGAATTCGGCGTCGAGGTCGAAGTAGGTGTGGCCGAGCACCGGCACCCAGCTCGGCAGCTTCAGGTTCTCGTGCGCGAGCACGTAGCCGCCGACGGCGGCCGCGATCACGACCATCGTCAGCACCGCGATGAACGCCGAGCGGTAGCGCTCGATCTGGTCGCGGACGCTCAGCCCGCCTTCGTGGCTCTCGGTCGGCGTGGGCGTCATCCCTGGCCGCTCCCGTCAGCTGGACCCTGCGAGAGCGGTCCGTTGAAGTTCGGCAGCGCCTGCGTGTCGCACGGCACGAGCGGCTCGTACGGCGGCTCTTCGGCCGGGAATGCCGGGCGCGTCCCCTGCGGCGGCAGCGGCGCGTGCGCGAGCAGCGGCGCGCCTTTGAGTTTGGTGCCGACCAGCGACGTGGGCTGCGAGCGCAGCGTCTGACCGCTGTTGCCGACGAGGAACCTGACCGACGGGCCGTTGCCCGTGAAGCCCTGGCCGATGCTGTCAAGGCCCACGAGGCTGTACCAGAATTCCTTGTAGTTTTCGACGCCCGTAGTGCTGTTGCCATCCTGGATCTTGGTGTTGCCGGCCGGGTAGATCACCTTCGTCATGCACTCGTTGAACGCTTCGGTTTCCTTGTAGAGTGGCGTCTGTTCGGCCTGCAGGCGCGCGAGCGACGGCGCCGACGCCTTCAGGCCCGCGGCGACCCCGCCGAGCTCTTCGGGCGACAGCGAGGCCTGCACCTGTTCGATCCACGGCAGCGTCGCCGCGACCGTGCGGTTCGTGTTCCTGACGCCGGGCAGGATGTCGTGCGCGAATTCGCGCGTGGGCGGGAACGATTCGTCCAGCCCCGCGAGACCCTGATCGACGCTGAGCAGCGAGCTCGGCAGCTCCGCGACGAGCGCCTTGAGGCTCGTCGCCTGCGATGCCAGCGACGCGAAGAAGTTGTTGAAGTTGGGGAACAGTTCGCTGAGGTCCTGCTCGTGGACGTTGAGCGCCGCGGTCACCTTGCCGAGCGAGGCGACGAGCTTTGAGAGGTCGTGCGGTTCGGTGCCCGTGATCGCCTGCGCGTCCACCGCGCCGCCACGTAGCGACGCGGGCCCGCGCGCGTAGATCTTGTTGAGCGCCTGCGCGGCGTTCAAGCCGCGCACTTCCGGTTCCTGTTCGGCGTTTTCGGGCGCTTCCGGCTCGCGTGTGAGCGCTTCGCCGTAGTTGATCAGGAAGCTCTGCAGGTTCGCGCGCGTGTCGGTGTTGAGCGCGTCGAGCACCTGGTCGAGCTGCACCGGATCGGCGGTCTGCGCGACCGGGATCGTGTAGCCGGAGGAGATCGTCGGGGCGGAGGGACTGCCGGGCTGCAGTTCGACGAACCAGTTGCCTTCCAGGAACAGGCGCGGGCGGATCTTGGCGGTCGCATCGGTGTGGATCGGCAGCCCGCGCGATTCGATTTCCATCGTCACGAGCCCGGTGTTGCCGTCACGCTGGATCGCGCTGACCTTGCCGATCGTGACGCCGGCGATGCGCACGGGCGACGCCTTGTGGATGTTGACGGCGGTCGCGAACTCGGCCTTCAGGCGGAAGCCGTGCTTGAACGGGATGTGCTTGGTGAAGCCGAAGTACACGACGATCACCACGATCACGACGAGCACGATCCCGGCGCGCACCGGGTTCGAGCGCTGCAGCTCGACCACGGGCACGCGCTCCTGACGGCGCCACCAGCGCGGGGCGTTCATTTGCCCTTCCCCTTGGCCTTGGTCTTGGCCTTCGCTTTCGGCTGCGGCGTGACGAGACCGAGCGCCTTGAGCTGTTCGGTTTCGTACTTTTCGCCAGCGAGGTCGTGTTCGCGGTTCGTGATTTCGCGGTTTTTCCCGACCTCGCTCGCGGGCAGGTTGCCGATCACGGCCTGGCCAGCCGGGTATTCCTCGTTACCGGCTTCGCACACGTCCGCCTGCCCGGGCCCGGTCACGTTCGGGTAGGGGTTGTAATGCAGGTGGTTGTCGTGGTTGATCTTCGACGAGGTCACGCTTTCTTTTTCGATGTCGGGCCCGTTGGCGACGACGGCGGACGGGAAGCCCTCGTTGTTGACGCCCTCCGGGGCGAGCAGGGTGCTCGCGCGATCGAGCGTACCGACGCCGATGTCCTCCGTCCCCAGGCTCGCGAGGTTGCGGAACGCGAGCGTCAAGTAGTTGCAGTTGACCTGCTCGGGCGCGATGCCGGCGAGCAGCGGGTTGCCGATTTCCAGGGTCTGCGTGAAGTCTTCGAACGCGAGCGGAACGACCGGGTTCTGCGCGAATTCCTGGAGCGCCTGCGCGGCTTCGGCCAAGCGCGTGTTCAGGCTGGTGGCGGCGGCGAGGTTCGTCGCGCCGACGCTGAAGGCGTGCCCGAGCTGCGGTGCGACGGTGCGCAGCGCGCTCGCGCTGGGGCGCAGCAGGTGCATGAACTCGGCCGCGTTTTCGTAGAACGGCGCCTCGTGCGGGAGCGAGTAGATCGCCTGTTCGAGCGACGCCGGCCCGCCCCTGTTCGCCGCTTCGATCGACGGCGCGACGCTCGCCCAGGCCTTGAAGAAGGTGTCGAGCTCGCTGAACAGCTCGGCGTTCTGTTCGGCGACCGGGGCCGTCTCGGCGGCCACGCGGTCGAGCGCGACGAACAGCTCGTGCAGTCCCGTGGCCGGGTTGGCGAGGTTGCGCAGCGCCGGGATCGCGTTCGTCACGAGCGGGCGCAGTTCGTGGATCGTGTTGTTCAGGCCGAGCCCGCGGCCGGCGAGGCCGTCGCCGAAGTTGTTCGTGTTGATCTTGATCCCGGTCCGCGTCGGCTTGTTGAACATGTTGAAGAGTTCCTCGATGTCAACCGGTTCGCGCGTCTGCGCCATCGGAATCGTCTGCCCCGCCTTCAACGTCTGCTTGGAGCTGCCCTTTTCGAGTTCGAGGTACTTCAAGCCGATCGCCGAGACCGACTGCACGACCGCCTTGGTGTCGGCCGGCAGCGATTCGATTTTCTTTTCGAGATGTAGGTTCGCGATCGCGGTGATGCGTCCGGTGCGCGGGTTCTCCTGCGGCGACAGCGAGCTGACGATGCCGACGCGCGTGCCCGCGATGCGCACCTGATTGGACGGCTGCAGGCCGGAGGCCTCGGGCAGTTCGACCTTGATGTTGTACGTGGGCACGAACGGCAGGCCGTTGTTGGCGTTGTAGGAGAGGAACACGGCGACCACGGCGATCAGCGTCGTGATCGCGCCGATCAGCAGCGGGCTCGCCGCCAGGGAGCTGCGACGACGGTTCATGGCGTCTCCGTCGGGTCGCAGCTGAGCAGTTCTCCGTCGACGAACGGCGAGGAGCCATCGGCGGCGGGCTGGGTCGCGGCGCCGGGGCAGCGGCGCAACTGTCCGGTCTGCAGCCCTTCGAGCGCCTGCGACGGGCTCGCCGGGGTGAGCGTGTTGTTTTCCCCCCCGGGGGACGATGCGCCGAGCTTGAAGCTGGGGAAGACGGAATTGACGTGGACGTAGTGGCCGTCGGCGTCGTAGTAGCCGGCGCCCGCGCCGAACGTGCGCAGCGTGCCCGCGAGATCCGGTGTGTAGGGGCCGAACACGGCCGTGATCGGGACCGATTCTTGCAGCGCGGTGACGCTGACGGGCTCGGCCGTCGTCAGCTGCTTGGCCAGCGCCGGCAGCGCGCGCGCGAGGTCGGTCAGGTCGTTGTCGGGGCCGGGGCGGCTGAACGCCTGGCTGAAGTTGCCGACCACCGGCGTCGCGGTGGTGAGCAGCGGGCGCAGGCGTTCGAGCAGCGTCGTCAGCGACTTGGTCGTCGGCCGGGCTTCCTTGACGAGCTCGCTCAGCGCCGCGAACGTCGCGGGCAGTTCGGCGAACGTGTGGTTGGCCTGGTGCAGCGTCACGGGCAGCTGTTTGAGGCCGTGCGCGAGCTCGGACTGCTCGCTGCCGATCGCCTGGAAGGTCTTGTTCTGGTTTTCGACCCAGTCCGCGAGCGATTCCTGGCGCGCGCCGATCGTCGTCACGGCCTTCGCCGTTTCGACGAGGAAGCTCGTGAAGATCGGCTGGTCGCGGGTGAGCTCTGAGAGGAAGTGGTTGAGCGAGCTGATCGCGGGCGGGAAGTATTCGACCGACTCGCCGAGGTTCTTGCCCTGGCCCACGTACTGTTCGGCCGTCCCCTGGATGAACCCCTGCAGGCCCTTGCGCGTCTTCGGGTTGAGCGTGTTGAACAGCTGATCGAGGTCGGTGACTTCGCCGGTCACGCTCGAGGGCAGCGTCGCGCCCGCCGGGTAGATCGGGTTGTTGTTGGGCCCGAGCGTCAGCGCGATGTAGCGGTTGGCGACGCTCGTCAGCGAGGGCACGCGAACCTGGGCGGTCGTGCCGTGGTGCAGCGGCACGAGCGAGGAGTCGACGTGGACCGTGACTTCTGCCTGGAAGTTGGGGGTCAGCACGATGTTCGTGACGCTTCCCACCGGCACGCCGCCGACCTGCACCTGATCGCCGCGGACGAGCTGATCGGCTTCGGTGAAGATCAGCTTGTAGTTGGAGCCGCCGCTGCCGCCGAACACCAGATAGGCCACGATCAGCACCACGAGCCCGAGCGCGCCAACCGCGATCGCGCGCATCGGCCCGCTGCGCGGAGCGCTGACGTGCGGCGCCGGCTCCGGCGAGCCCGGCGGTGGCGGCGGCGCCGCGGCGGGACCTGGCGGGCTAGTCGTTGCCACGGGCTTCCCCTTCTTCGCTCGCGGTCGACGCGCTCGCGCCATCGGGGATCGCGGCGCTCGAGTGCCCGCTGCCGACCGTCGGGTCGGGGATCTCGCCGAGCCTGTCGATCAGCTCGATCCACTCGCTCGGCGTGAGCCCGGCGAACGACAGCGCGGCGGCGTGCGCGCCGCCTGCGCCGAGGGCACCGAAGGCGACGTGGATCGCAGCGCCGGCGCTCGCGCTCGTGACCGCGACCGACGATCCCGGGTAGCTCATCAGGCTGAGGATCCGCTGCGGCCGGGCGAGACCCTGGAGCATCAGCAGCTTGCGCACGGTCTCATCGGCGACCGAGCCCGGACCCTGATGGCCGGCGACCGGGACGCCGTTGACGGCGGTGATGTTGACCGCGATGCTGCTCGCGCTCGCGGGCGCGTTGGCCGCGAGCGCCGCCGGCGTCGAGCTGGCGCACGGCAGCCCGGCGACGGTCGGCCGCAGGCCGGAGACCGACAGGTACTCGAGCATCGCCAGCACGCGCTTGTCGACCCTGCCCTCCTGCACGTCGTGGCGCGCGCAGGCGCCGAGCCGGATGCCGTCGTCGTGCAGCACCTGGGGCTGCAGCTGCTGCTTTGACTCGAGCAGCGCCTGGCCGACTGTCGGCGAGGTCGCGAGGAACGGGTTCTCGCCTTTGGCCCGGAAGATAGAGGTGTCTTCGAGCGCGACCCAGCCGTCGAGGATCGGCTTCGGGTCGATCAGCGGCGCGCCCACGCCGGCGGGGCGGATCTGGAAGAGGATGTGCGGCCCGCCGTCGGCTTCGTCTGTGCCCGCGCCGACGTGGCCGAGCACCGTCCCGGCGATCACCTGCACGCCGGCTACCAGCGGGTGCAGGTAGACCTCGTTGGCGCCTTCCGTGAAGACGCGCACGTGCGCGGGCGGCTTCGGCGGCGCTGGCACCTGTGTCGCGGGCGTCGGCGGGGCCGCGGGTGTGGTCGGGCTCGCTTCCAGGCCGGCCGCGGCGCCGAGCGCGAGGCCCGAGATGGCAGCGCCCTCGCTCAACGGCGAGCGCGGCTGCGCGCCCGCCGTCGCGGGACTGTCCGGCGTCGCTTCGGCCTTGCCCGGCCGCGCGATGCGCGGGCTCGGCGCCGAGTGCACGCGCGGCTCGAGCACGGGGTAGACCGGCGCCACTTCGCCCAGCTCGGCGTAGACGTAGGTGTTGCCGTACGCGTCGCGCAGCACGACGAAGTGCCCGAGCGAAGGGGAGTCGCCGACCTGCACGACTTCTCCGTCCTGCACCGCGATCACGGGCGCGCCGGCCTGTGAGTAGATCGTCGTGCCGACGAGCGTCGTGGCTGGCCCCGCCCCGCCGGAGGCGACCGTCGGGAAGCCGTCGCTGTAGTGGGAGGCGGCGTGCACCGGGAAGCGCGCCTCGGTCAAGCCGGTGATCGCGCCCAGCAGTTCCGAGGGGGTGCCGGCCAGCAGCTGCGCGCGCAGCAGTACCGATTCGACGTACGCCTGCGAGTGGTTGTAGGAGTAGACGGCAGCCTTGATGTTCGTGTCGCCGCCCGCTGCCTTGAGGTATCTGGCGGCGGCGAAGATCGCATCGGCCGGGTTGTACGGATCCTCGAAGCCGTCGCCGTTGGCGTCGACCCCGTACTGCGCCCACTCGGAGGGCAGGAACTGCATCCAGCCCTCGGCGCCGGCGCTCGAGACGCTGAGGTCGCGGCCGTAGTCGGTCTCGACCTCGTTGATCGCCGCGAGCACCTGCCAGGGGATGCCGTAGGCGGTGCCTGCAGCCTGGAAGATCGGCAGCAGGAACGGCGGGATCTGGAAGCTTTCGATGAAGAAGCCCGACACGCCCGCGAACGGGGAGCGCAGCGAGAACGGCAGCGACGGCGTCAGCGTCGTCGGCGACGGAGCACGGTGCTTCGCGCGCACTTCATCCGCGGCCGAGCCCTTGCCCGCGGCGCCTTCGCCTTCCGCGGCGCCTGTCGCGTTCTTGCGCGCGCGTGCTTTGGCGTGGGCGCCGCTGGGGCTCGTGCCCTGCGCGTGCTGGGCCTGTACCTGCGGCGGCGCCGCTTCGGGCGTGCCGGCGCCTGCGGGAGCGGGGGCTTCGCCGCTCGCGGTGCTCGTCTGCGTTTCCGGTGCCGGCGCCGGCGAGGTCGTGGTGGCTGTCGCTTCGGCCGGCGGGCTCGCGGTCGTGGTGGTCGTCGTGCTCGGGTCGGTTTCCCCCTCCGGGGACGACGCGCTGGCGAGGCTCGCCGCCGGGACGCCCAGCACGAACGCAGCCAGGGCAAGGGCGCAGAGCAGGAGCAATGGACGCAAGAGTGCAGGCCGTCGGATCATCGCGTCATTCGTTTCCGAGCAGGTAGTTGAGCAGCAGGCCGCCGGCTTCCGAGCCTTCGCTCGCGGGCGCGTAGTAGGTCGTGCCGGCCGTCGAGCCGCCGACTGGCGCGGCTGTCGCCGCCGATCCGCTCCCCAGGCCGGTGGCGGCGGCTTCCCCCGCGGTCGTCGTGGGGCCGGGGTACTCCGCGAGCGCCTGCGCGGGCGTCGCGCCTTTCATGACCGCGAGCGTCCGTGCGATCTCGACGCTCGTCGCACCCGAGCTGGAGTCCGACGACGCGGCCGACGCGCTCGCTTCTTCCGAACCGGAGTTGCTGAAAAGTTTGCGCTTGCAGTTCGTCTCAACGGATGGCTTGACCGCATAGCCGATGCAGGTGTTGCCGACGCCCTCGACCCGCAGGAAATGGCCCAGCGCGTCGTACCCGTTGGCGGCGCCCGTGCCGAGGAAGATGAAGTCCATGACGCGCTCGAGCCCGCCCGTTTTTTGCAGGCTCTCGAACAGTTCGGAGAAGTTCTTCGTGAACGGCACCGCGGCGTTGCCGAGGGAGCTCAGCTGTTTCAGCAGCGGCCGGAAAGCGTTCAGCGCGGGGCCAGACACCTTGGCGGTGCTGCCGAGGCTGGCGAAGAACTTTTCGTTGCTCTTGCCGAACGCCGGCAGGCTCGTGAACGCCTTGTCGAGGCCGGGCGCCGCGACTTTGAGGTCGCTGAACGTCGGCGTCGTCTGTTCGGCGAAGCGCTGGACGCGTTCGAGCGCCGGCCCGAGCCGTTCGAGGAACGGCGGGAGCAGCTGCAGGTTGCGGGCAAGCGAACCGCGCGTGGCGGCGCCCGCCTGCGCGACCGTGTTCGCCTGCGAGATGAAGTCGGCGACCCGCCCGCTGACTTTGGAGAGCGGCGCGAGCGCCTGTTCGGAGTCGACGGCCAGCTTCGCGAGCACGTGGTTCTCGTTGGCGAGGATCTCGAGCACCTTGTCGAGTTCGCGCAGCGCCGGGTTGGCGCGCTGCACGACTTCGCTGAGGTCGCTGCCGCGCCCGGCCAGGCCCGCGCCGAGTTCGTTGAGGATGATCGTGAAGCGCTCGCGTTCGGGCAGGCGATCGATGTCTCCGAGCAGATCGACGTCGACCGGGCTGGAGGTGTGCTGCACCGAAACCAGGTACTCGCCTTCGCCTTCGTGGCCGCTGGGGATCCGCTTCAATGGCGGCGGCAGCGGCGAGCCTTCCACGCGCGCCTGTGTCGGCAGGCAGTCGACGTACTTCTCACCGATCAGCGACTGCGGGCGGATTTCGCAGCTCGCGTCGGCGCGGAAGTTCTTGAAGCCGGGGTTTTCGATGTCCATCACGACCGCCGCCTTGGCTTCGGGCGTGGGCGTGACCGAGCTCACGGTGCCGACCTTGACGCCGTCGATCTTGACGTTCTCACCGGGGATCAGGTTGCCGGCGTCGTCGAAGATCGCGCGCACGGTGTAGCCGCCGTTGGAGCCTCCCGCAGCGGTCGCGAGCAGCACGACGATCACGACCGCGGCGACGCCGGCGGCGCCGGCGATGCCGGCCGCCAATCTCCTCCACCCCATGATCGCCTTCCTCAACCCCAATCCTTCCTTGCGTTTACAGCGAGCGGGCGACCTCACCAACTTCGATGAGGTCGCCCCCCGGCCTGCTCCTGTCGAGCTTACGCCCTCACTGGCGCAAACCCTCCTGCTCCCCTACTTGCGAGGACACGGCGCTTTGTATTCAGCGGTCACGGTCACCGGTTTCGATTCTTCGCCGTTTTCCGCGAAGATCACTTCGGTCTTGATCGGGAAGCCGCCTTTCGGGCACGTCTTCGGCACACGACCGTAGTAGATCGTCTTCCCGTGCGACTTGTAGGCCGAGCCGAACTTGCCGGTGATCGTCTTGACCGACGCGAACGGCGCGCCCGGGACGCTTGGCACGAGCGGCACTGTGACCTCCGCCTCCGGGCCGAAGCCAGCAGCACCGTTGAGGTTGATGTAGCGGCCCTTGGAGAGGATTTCCAGCGACACCGGCGAGTGGCCGTCGGTGAAGAACTCGATCCCGCCGCCGGGCGAGTAGAAGGAGTCCAGTTCGGCTTCCTCTTCGACGCGTTCGCCGCCGAACGTCACGAAGCCGACGACCTTGCCGGTCGGGCCGGCGGATGAGCCCTTGGGGCACTTGACCGGGCCGAACTGTTCGAGCGTGGCATTGGTGCACGTGGGGAAACCGGACGGGTGCAGGACCGAGCCTTTGGGCAGGAACACGTTGACGCCGATGATCGGCGGCGGCGAGCCCTGGTATTCGTTGCCTTCGATCTTGTATTCAGTTTCCAGATCGGTGCCGGCGCCGAGGATGTTGCCCGTGCCTCGGAAGCCAGGGATCGGCACGGCGAGCGCTTTGAAGGTGACTTTCGGCTTCGCCGAGGCCACTCCCGGCAGGGCCAGCAGGGCCAGGCCGAGGACGGCAAGACAGGTGGATGCTCTGCGCATCAGGTTCTCTCCCTCTTTTGATGGACAGGTCCGCCTCGATCCGGGTAGCTCCGGAGCCATGCCGGTCCGGCGACATCGAGATCCCCCGCTACTTGGCGGGAGAACAGCGGCGAGTTTCTGACGCAAACCTTATCCGTCTCGCTTGACGCGTTCAAGTTTCAGGGGTCGCACAGAACGGCGGGCGGAGCCGACAAGCCGGCCCAAAATCGGCGCCACGCCGCCTATCTCGAACAGTAAGGCTCGACTTGAGGCTTATGCCTGCTCGACCGACAGCTCGAGCCGCTCGCTCCCGAAGCGCACGCCGACCGGCTCCAGCAGCACCTGCCTCGGGCCCTCCTCAACGCGCCCGGCGAGCAGCGCGCGCAGGCCGAGGCGCTGCGCGAGCGCGACGATCCGCTCGCCCGAGCCGGCGCCGCAGTAGACCGCGTAGCCACAGCCCATGTTGAACGTCGAGTACGCCGCCTGCGCGTCCATGCCGGCGCGCTCGACCAGGAAGCTCAGCACCGGCGGCACCTCCGGCAGGCGCTCGATGCGGTAGCTCAGCTCCTTTGCCGGGCGCATCAGCTTGAGCAGCCCGTGGCCGGTCACGTGGCTCAGGTAGGTGACGTCGATGTCCGCCTCCAGCAGCGCGGCGATCAGCGGCACGTACATCACCGACGGCTCGAGCAGCGCCTCTCCCAGCGTGACGCCCGCGGCAGCGGCGGACGCGCCCTCGCTGGGCAACAGCGTCGCGTAGCCGTCGGGCAGCCGCCCGGCGACGAGTCGTGCCAGCGAGGCGCCGTTGGCGTGCAGCCCGCTGGAGGCCACCAGCACGATCTCATCGCCCGGGCCGAGCCGCTCGCCGAGGATCGCCGCGCGTCCCGCGGGCACGGCGCCGACGGCCGCGCCGGCGAGCTCGATGTCATGCTCGGCGAGCATCCCCGGCAGCGACGGCGACTCTCCCCCGCCCCACACGCAGCCCGCGTCCGCGCACGCGCTGCGCCAGCCCTCGAGCAGCGAGGCGGAGCGCTGCTCCTGCAGGTACCACTCGGAGGCGCCGGTCGCGAAGTACGCGTTGACGACCAGCGGCAGCGCGCCGACGCAGCAGAGGTCGTTGAGGATCGCGGCGACCGTGTCGTAGGCAACCTCGGCGAAGCGGTCGATCCCCTGCTGTTCGAGCACGTGGCGGGCGATGATCGACTTCGTGCCGAGCCCCTCGACGACGAACGCGAGCGTCTGGCCGCCGTGCTCGAACACGAACGCCGGCTCCCCGCGCGAGGCGTCGAGCGCGAGCCCGCCCCGCGCCTGCAGCAGCGGCGAGGTCGACAGCGCCTTGGCCATCGCCAGGCGCTTGCCGGCATCGAGCGCGTCGTAGTCGACACCCGCCGCGCGGTAGCTCGCGCCTGCGCCCGAGCCGGCGCCGGCGTCCGCCTCGGCGGGCTGGTTCGCGCGAGATTCGCTCATCGGCGATGATCCTAGGCGACCAGAGGCCATCGCCGTCACCGAGGGAGAGCACCAATGGACTTCGAACCGAGCCAGCGCTGCGTTGATTTCAAGGAGCGCCTGACGGCGTTCATGGACGAGCACGTCTACCCGGCGGAGGAGGTGTATGAGCGCCAGCTGCAGGAGTCCGGCAACCCGCACCACCAGCCGCAGGTGATGGAGGAGCTGAAGGCGCGCGCGCGCGAGGCGGGACTGTGGAACATGTTCCTGCCCGACCCCGAGCATGGCGCGGGGCTGTCGAACAGCGACTACGCGCCGCTGGCGGAGATCCTCGGGCGCTCGCGCATCGCCTCGGAGGCGTGCAACTGCTCGGCGCCGGACACGGGCAACATGGAGGTGCTGCACCAGTTCGCCTCGCCCGAGCAGAAGGACCGCTGGCTGCGGCCGCTGCTCGACGGCGAGATCCGCTCGGCGTTCGCGATGACCGAGCCCGACGTCGCCAGCTCCGACGCGACCAACATCGCGATGCGGATCGAGCGCGACGGCGACGAGTACGTGCTCAACGGCCGCAAGTGGTGGACCTCGGGGGCGCTGCACCCGAACTTCCAGATCATGATCGTGATGGGCAAGACGCAGCCGGACGCGTCGACGTACAAGCAGCAGAGCATGATCCTGGTGCCGCTCGACACGCCCGGCGTGACGGTCGTGCGCAACCTGTCCGTGTTCGGCTACAACGACCAGGAGGGGCACGCGGAAGTCGACTTCGAGAACGTGCGCGTGCCCGTGTCGAACCTGATCGCGAACGAGGGCGACGGCTTCATGATCGCGCAGGCGCGCCTGGGTCCGGGTCGCATCCACCACTGCATGCGCGCGATCGGCGTCGCCGAGCGCGCGTTCGAGGCGATGTGCCGGCGCGCGGTCTCGCGTGTGACGTTCGGCCAGCCGCTGGCGATGCGCGGCAACGTGCAGGACTGGATCGCCGAGTCGCGCATCGAAATCGAGATGGCGCGCCTGCTGACGCTGAAGGCGGCGTGGCTGATGGATACCGTCGGCAACCGCCACGCGCGCATCGAGATCTCCGCGATCAAGGTGGCCGCGCCGAAGGCGGCGCTGAACGTCCTCGACCGCGCGATCCAGGTGCACGGGGGCGCGGGCGTCTCCGACGACTTCTCGCTCGCCGCCGCCTACGCGCACCTGCGCACGCTGCGCCTGGCCGACGGCCCCGACGAGGTCCACAAGCTCTCGATCGCGCGGCGCGAGCTCGCGCCGTACATCCCCCGCGAGCCGGTGGCGAGCGCCGGTTGAGCGCGCTGGTCTTCCGCGAGCGGCCGGCCGCCGGCGAGCCCGAGGGGCTGCTGATCCTGCACCACGGGCGCGGCGCCGACGAGCACGACCTGCTGCCGCTCAGCGACGTCCTCGATCCGGCGCGCCGGCTGCACGTGGTGACGCCGCGCGCGCCGCTGAGCATGCACGGAAGCCCACCGGCCCCATCGCCCGGCCACCACTGGTACCTGGTGCCGCGCGTCGGCTATCCCGACCCCGAGACCTTCGACGCCGCCCGCCGCGAGCTCGGCGAGCTGCACGACGAGCTTTGGCGGGCGACGGGGATCGCACCGGAGCGGACGGTGCTCGGCGGCTTCTCGATGGGCGCGGTGATGAGCTATGCGATGGCGCTCAGCGCGGAGCGCCCGGCGCCCGCAGGGATCCTCGCCTTCTCGGGCTTCATCGCGACGATCGACGGCTGGCAGCCCGAGCTCGCGACACGCGCGGCGGTGCGGGTGTTCATCGCGCACGGCCGGCGCGATCAGGTGATCGACGTCGGCTTCGCGCGCGCGGCCGCCGAGCGCCTGCGCGACGCCGGGCTGGCGGTCGACTACCACGAGTCCGACGCCGCGCACCACATCGATCCCAGGGAGATCCCCGCGGCCGCAGCGTGGCTCACGGACACGCTCGAGCGCCAGCCTGCCGCCGGCCCACCGGCGCGCCCACCCGCGGGGTCATAACAGGCGAGCCCGGAAGGGCATAAGGTTGGCGTGAACAGCTCAGCAGGGAAGGAGGGGAGTCAGATGTCAGCCACGGCGGTGCGTCCACAGTCATCGGCGAAGCGCGCCCTCGAGGTCCTGATCGTGGGCGCGGGGTTCGGCGGGATCGCCGCGGCGATCGAGCTGCGCCGGCACGGCATCACCGACGTCACGATCCTCGAGAAGGCCCCCGACCTGGGCGGCACGTGGTTCTACAACAGCTACCCGGGGGCGGCCTGCGACGTGCCGAGCCATCTGTACTCGTTCTCGTTCGCGCAGCGGCGCGACTGGTCGCGGCTGTGCTCGCCGCAGGCGGAGATCCACGCCTACCTGCACGACGTCGCCCGCACGCATCACGTCGACGGGCTGGTACAGACGAACACGACGGTCACCGCCTGCACGTGGGACGCGGCGCGCTGTCGCTGGAGCGTCGAGACCGAGCAGGGCGGGGTGCACGAGGCGGACGCGCTGATCCTCGCGACCGGCCAGCTCGATCAGCCCTCGCGGCCGCAGATCGAGGGCGCGGACAGCTTCGCCGGCCACAGCTTCCACTCGGCCGAATGGGACCACGGCTACCCGCTCGCGGGCAAGCGCGTGGCGGTCATCGGCACCGGCGCGAGCGCCGTGCAGTTCGTGCCCGAGATCGCGCCGCAGGTCAAGCACATGAGCGTGTTCCAGCGCACCGGCAACTGGTTCCTGCCGCGCCACAACCGCCGCTACAACCAGGCGATCAGGACTGCGATCGCACGCGTCCCCGGGCTGCAGGCGCTGCGCCGGAAGTTCGTGTTCGAGTACACCGAGTCGCTGACGCTCGCGATCCGCCACCCGGACACGGTCGGGCGTCTCGCGCGGGCACGCTCGGTCGCGTTCATGCGCTCGCAGCTCAAGGACCCGCTGCTGCGCGCGAAGGCGTGGCCGGACTACACGTTCGGCTGCAAGCGCATCCTCTTCAGCTCGCACTACCTGCCGGCGCTACAGCGCCCCAACGTCGAGCTCGTCACCGACGCGATCGCGCGCATCACGCCGACCGGCCTCGTCACCGGGGACGGCACTGCGCGCGAGGTGGACTGCGTGATCTGGGCGACCGGCTTCAAGACCAACGACTTCATGTTCCCGATGCGGATCACCGGCAGCGACGGCGTCGATCTGCACGAGTACTGGTCCGGCGGCGCGCACGCGCATCTCGGCATGTGCGTGCCGGGCTTCCCGAACATGTTCGTGATGTACGGGCCCAACACCAACACCTCGGGCGGCTCGATCATCGTTTATCTGGAGGCGCAGGCCGCGTACCTGCGTCAGGCCCTGCGGCAACTCCGCGACCGCGAGGCCGGCGCGATCGAGGTGCGCGCCGAGGTCGAGGCCGCGAGCGATCGCGCGCTGCAGGCGCGCTTCGCCGGCACCGCGTGGACGCAGTGCGACTCCTGGTACCGCGACGAGCACGGGCGCATCGTCGCCAACTGGCCGGGCTACATGCGCGAGTACCTGCAGCAGACACGCCAGCTGGACGCCGACGAGTACCGCTTCACTCCACTGTCAAAGCCAGCTCCTGTCATGAGTGCTTAGGGTGCCGGGAGGGGACGCGAGGCCATGTACGACTACATAATCGTTGGTGCCGGTTCCGCCGGCTGCGTGCTCGCGAACCGCCTGTCCGAGGACCCGTCCGTGCGGGTGCTGCTGCTGGAGGCGGGCGGCTCCGACCGCTCGCTGAAGATCAAGATCCCAGCGGCGTTCCCCGAACAGTTCCACTCGAAGCTCGACTGGGACTTCGCGACCGAGCCCGAGCCGCACGTCGACGGCCGCTCGCTGTACATCCCGCGCGGCAAGGCGCTCGGCGGCTCGAGCTCGATGAACGCGATGCTGTACGTCCGCGGCCGGCCGCTGGACTACGACGGCTGGGAGGCGCAGGGCGCGCCCGGCTGGGGCTACGCGGACGTGCTTCCCTATTTCAAGCGCTCCGAGGACAACGTCCGCGGCGCGTCCGAGTACCACGGCGCCGGCGGACCGCTGCACGTCGCCGAGCAGCGTTCGCCGCGGAAGCTGAGCGGGCGCCTGCTGGCCGCCAGCGAGGCCGCCGGCATCCCGCGCATCGCCGACTACAACGGCCCCGAGCAGGATGGCGCGTCGATGTTCCAGGTCACGCAGAAGAACGGAAGGCGCTTCAGCGCCGCCGACGCGTACCTGCGCCCGGCGCTCACGCGCCCGAACCTCGAGGTCAGAACGGGAGTCACCGTGCTGGGCGTCGAGCTCGAGGGCGACCGGGCTGCCGGCGTGCGCCTGCGCAAGGGGCGCGGCGGCGTCGAGCTCGTGCGGGCCGAGCGCGAGGTTCTGCTGAGCGCCGGCGCGATCGGCTCGCCGCAGCTGCTGCTGCTGTCGGGCATCGGCTCAGGCGTTGAGCTGCGCGGCGCCGGCGTCGAGGCCCGGCACGAGCTGCCCGGCGTCGGGCGCAACCTCCAGGACCACCCGTTCCTGACGGTGCTGTGGGAGGTGTCGGACACCGACACCCTGTACGGCGCCGACAAGCCCAGGCCGCTGGCCGAGTGGCTGCTGCGCAAATCGGGCAAGCTCAGCTCGACGGTCGCCGAGGTCGTCGCCTTCACGCGCACGCGCGGCGGCCTCGCGGCGGCGGACATCCAGTTCCACATGGGCGCCGCCTACTACGAAGACCACGGCGCGGAGACCTACGACGGGCACTGCATGGTGATCGCACCGGTGCTCGTCTCGCCGCAGGCGCGCGGGCAGGTGTGGCTGCGCTCGGCCGACCCCACCGCCAAGCCGCGGATCATCACCAACACGCTGTCGGAGCCCGACGACGTGCGCTCGCTGGTCGCGGGCGTGCGCCTGGCGCGGGAGATCGCCGCGCAGGATCCGCTCGCGCGGCTCGTCGTCAAGGAGCTCAAGCCCGGGTCCTCGAGCGTCGAAGACGCCGACCTCGAGGCCGATCTGCGCCGGCGGCTGATGCTGATCTACCACCCCGTGGGCACCGCCAGGATGAGCGACACCCATCCCGAGGCCGTCGTCGACTCGCGGCTGCGCGTGCACGGCCTGCAGGGCCTGCGCGTGATCGACGCCTCGATCATGCCCACGATCACCGGCGGCAACACGAACGCGCCGACGATCATGATCGCCGAGCGCGGCGCCGATCTCGTCAGGGACCAGGTATGAGACCGCCGCGTGTGGGAGGCCCGGCGTGAGCCTCAACCTCAACTGGAGCCTTAGATGAGCCTTTCGATCAACTACCACCGCGAGGGCGAAGGCCCGCCGCTGGTGCTGCTGCACGGCGTCGGCCACCACTGGCAGGCGTGGGAGCCCGTGATCGAGCGGTTGGTTGGCGAGTTCGACGTGATCGCCTGCGACTCCCCCGGCTTCGGAGCCTCGGCGCCGCTGTCGGCGGGCATCGAGCCGACGATCCCGGCCTACGCGGACGCCTTCGAGTGGTTCTTCGCCGAGCTCGGCCTCGAGCGCCCGCACGTCGCCGGCAATTCGATGGGCGGCGCGATCGCGCTCGAGCTGGCGCGCGGACGCGCGGTCCGGTCCGTGAGCGCGTTCTCGCCGGCGGGCTTCTGGACGACCGCCGAGCTGCGCTTCTGCCAGCTCTCGCTCGGCGCGCTCGGCGGCGTGCCCGAGGCGGCGCGGCCGGCGCTCGAAGCGCTCGCACGCACGCGCGCGGGACGCGTCGCGCTGTTCTCGCAGACGTTCGGCTATCCCGCGCGCCTGCCCGCCGAGGAGGCGATCGCGACGCTCAGGGATGCGTGGGCCTCCCCCGCGCTGGCCGGCGCGCTGGCCGCCTTCAGCCAGTACCGCTTCGACGCGCCGCGGCAGCTGCGCAACACGCCGCTGACGATCGCGTGGGGCAGGCGCGACCGGCTGCTCCCCTACCGCCTGCAGGCGCCGCGAGCGCGCGCACTGCTGCCGTGGGCGACGCACGTGACGCTCGGCGCCGGGCACGTGCCGTTCTACGACGATCCCGCGGCGTGCGCCGAGGTGGTCCGCGTGCGCGCGCGCTCGGTCGCCCCCACCGCGAGCGCTCAGCCTGGCTGAGAGGCCCTGCTGGCCTGCTGGCGCGCCTGGCTGGCCTGCTCGATGCCGGCGAGCACGTCGGCCCCGAGCACGGCGTCGACCTCCAGCTGCGCGGTGGCCATCACGCGCGCGACCATCATGTACTGGCCGATCACGAGCAGCAGCTGCGTGATCTCGGCGGGCGTGAAGCGCGCGCTTATCGCCGCGAACGTCGCGTCGTCGGGAGTCGCGTCGAGCACCACCTGGCTGGTGAAGCGCAGCACCAGCCGCCCGTCCTCGCCGAGCGCTTCGGCCTCCAGATCGTCTGCCTCGAGCGCCGCCACCTGCTCCGGCGTGCCGCCGACGGCGAGCAGGATCGGCACGTGCTGGACCCACTCGTATTGCGCGCCCGGCGTCAAGCGCGCGACGCGCAGGATCGCGAGCTCGCGCAGCACCGGATCGAACCAGCGCGAGTCCAGGCAGTCGCCGCCGAATCGCAGCCAGTTGACGAACGAGCCCTGCGCGTTGGCGACGGTCGCGAAGATCGCCAGCTGCGGCAGGCGCTCGAGCGCCTGGCGAACCAGCGGCTCGGCGTCGCTGCGGTCGAGTGGTGGCAGCCGGGCCATTAACCTGCCGGGATGATCGCATCTCGCCGGCGCTCGCGACGGATCGCCGCCGGCGCGCTCCTGCTCGTGCTGCTTGCGGTGGCGCTGATCGTGCGACTCGCCACCGAGGCCGCGCCGCCGCTGCGCATCCAGCGGACGCTCGCCTCCGACGTCCGCGTCCCCGGCAGCCCACCGGTGCTCGCGTGGCCGCGTGAAGGGCAGGCGGCGGTGCAGGTACAGGGGATCGGCCCCATCACCAGCTCTGGATCGCTCGCCCCGGTCCCGATCGCGAGCGTCGCAAAGGTCATGACCGCCTACCTGACGCTGCTCGAGCACCCGCTGGGAGCCGGCGCAGAAGGGTTCGAGATGACGATCACGCCGGCGGAGGTCGCCGAAGAGGAACGGCGTGCGGCGCTGCTCGAGTCGGTCGTGCCCGTGCGCGCCGGCGAGCGGCTCAGCGAGCGCCAGGCGCTGCAGGCGCTGCTGCTGCCGTCGGCGAACAACATCGCCGCGCTGCTGGCCGTGCACGACGCGGGCACGCTCACCGCGTTCGTGGCCCGCATGAACGCGACCGCGCGCGAGCTCGGCATGCGCTCGACCCGCTACACCGACCCGAGCGGCTTCAACGACCGGACGGCGTCCACCGCCGCCGACCAGTTGAAGCTCGCGAGCGTGGCGATGCGCCGACCGGCGTTCGCTGCAATCGTCGCCGAGTCGGAGGCCGAGCTGCCGGTCGCGGGCGCCGTCGCCAACCTCGACGGCCTGCTCGGCAGCGACGGCTACGTGGGCATCAAGACCGGCTCGGACCGCGCCGCCGGCGGCTGCTTCATGTTCGCCAAGCGCGTCACGATCGCCGGCCAGCGGCTGACGGTGCTCGGCGTGGTGCTGGGCCAGCGCGACGGCTCGCTGATCGAAGCCGCTCTCTCCAGCGCACGGCGGCTGGGCGACTCGGTCGCGGCGTCACTGCGCGTAGAGACGCTCCTGCCCGCGGGCACGAGCGTGCTGAGCGCGAGCGACGCGGACGGCCACCGCACCACGATCGCGACCAGCGCCGCTCTGCGCGAGGTCGGCTGGGGTGGGCTGGAGCTGCCGATCCGGGTCGCCGTCGCGCAACCGACCGTCGCCCGGTTGCGGGCGGGCGAGCCGGTGGCGACGGTGGCCGTCGCGAGCGCGGGCGCCGCGGTCACCGCCGCGGTCGCCGCGCACGCCGTCGGCGGCGCCTCACTCGGCTGGCGCCTGGCGCACCTGCTGTAGGAGCCTGCGGCGCTTGCCTGACCCTGCCGATGCACCCCCGCATCAGCGATCAGGCGCATCCGTTCGGCACTACTCAGGCTCGTCCGGTGGCTCCGGGTTGCTGTTCTCTCGCTCCGCCGAGCGCAACCGCGAGTTGGCGCCCTGAAACCTGCGCTCGAGTTCCTTGAGCCGCTTGACGCTGGTCAAGGTCGGGCCGTATGACTTGGCTTTGTAGAGCTCGTAGCGCTCGCGGTGGTAGCGCGCTTCGGCCTGCATCTCCTCCACACGCCGCAGCGGGATCATGACGGTCGCGGCGCGCGTGTGCGCGAGCGCCGCTCGGCCGAGTTCTCAGACATGAATGACCTTCCCTTCCGCCGGCGAAACCGGCGCCGCGCGAGCTGGTCGCGCGCTCGCACCGGCCTTGGGCGGGCGGTCGGCCTCCCGTGCCGGCCCGGCTGGAGCCTCGTGAACTCCAGATAGCCAGCACCCTGACTGTAGCGCCTCTATGCTGACGGCGTGCCCGACACGGAGATCGCGATCGCCCAGCTGCAGCGCGACAGCGGCGAGCGCTTCCAGGCCCTGCGGCGTGAACTTGGCGTGAGCACGTTCGGTATGAACCTGATCGTGATGGCGCCGGGCCAGCGCGGCCGTATTCACGCACACGAGCAGCAGGAGGAGGTTTACATCGTGCTCGAGGGGCAGCTGACGCTGATCGTCGAGGGGGTCGAGCACGTGCTCGACCGCGACGCCGCCGTGCGGGTCGCGCCGGCGACACGCCGGCAGCTCGTGAACGCGGGGACGCAGCGCCTGGTCCTGCTCGCGCTCGGCGGCTCCGGCGAGCACGTCGGTCGAGACGGCCACGCATGGACGGACTGGGGACAGCCTGGACCCGGCGCCCCGCCGCAGGAGGTTCCACTGCCTGAGGATCTGCCGGTCGGCTGACGCCGGCGGCGCTGCGCGACGCGCTCGGACCAAGCGCCAGCTCGATGCTCGGTCAGTACGGAAACGAGATCGCCGAGAGCGATCTGCCTTCGACCGCGGCGCTCAGTTCGACCATGCCTATGTCGAGCCCGTTGGCGAGCAGGCGCACCGTGTCCCACCCCGGCGCCGCCTGGGCCAGCTCGATCCGTGCCAGCGAGCCGGCGGTGATCCCGGAGCGAAATGCAAGCGCTTCACGCGTGATCCCGCGTTCGGCGCGCATGCGGCGCAGCGCGGCTGCCAGCGCCGGGTCGGGGGTCGAGGCGCGCGTCACGCGCCGTGCCCACCATCGTCTAGGACCACTGTTCCGCCCGCGGCGAGGGTCTGCGCTCGGTCGGCACCCACAGGCCGGTGAGCAGCTCGTCCACGGTCACGCTGAGCCCGTCGGCGAGGATGAACAGGGTGGTTAGCCGTGGCTCCACCACGCCCTGCTCGATTTTGCCGATCTCGGTGCGGTGCAGCCCGGTGAGGTGCGACAGCCGTTCCTGCGAGCAGGGAGGGCGCTTGGCCATGCGCACACGGCGAACGTTGGCGCCGAAGCCTTCGAGAAATCGGGCAAGCTCCGCCTTGTAGGACTCCATCGTGCTCATCGCTCAACTCTTCCTGGCGAGAGAGAGGAATGCGACCGATGTCCGTCCGCCACTCGGCCGAGTGCCGGACGTCCGACCGCCACTTGATCGTGTGACCGACAGCTGTCTGCAGGGCTTCCAGGGAGCGGGCGACGATCAATGATGACGATCGATCCGCTGGAACTCATACGAACATATGTTCGCATAAAACCGGGGCCCCAACCCGCGCCAGCGGACGACGATTGACACGTCAGCCGACGCTCTGCAACGCTACCGGCGGCCACAACCGCTGACGAGCGGCGGCGCGCGGCTTGGAGGTCGTCATGGATGGACGCAGCGAGCACGGGAGAGCCAGTGGCGAGGGCAGCGGCGCCCGTCGCCGGCTCGTGGGCGTCGTGCTGCTCGTGCTCGCAGTAGCGCTGACGGTGGTGCTCGAGGCGGCGACGGCCGCCGGCCAGGCCGGCCTGGTGCGCATCGGCCCCGCGCCACGGCCGCCGTCGAGCGCGGTCAACCTGGGGCCAGCCGCGCCGAGGAGCACGATCTCCGGTGCAGTGGTGCTGCGCCCGCGCGACGCGCAGGCGCTCGAGAACTTCATCAGCGAAGTCACACACAAGGGCTCGCCGTCGTTTGGCCACTACCTCGCCAAGGCCCAGTTCGCCGCGCGCTTCGGGCCCATGGCAAGCACGATCGCCGCCGTCAAGGACCAGTTGCAGAGCGACGGGCTGCACCTCGGCGGCGTCACGGCCGATGGGATGCTGGTGCGCTTCTCCGGTACCGCGTCACGAGTCGCAGGCGCGTTTGCGACGGGCTTCGACTCCTACCGCCTGGCCGACGGAAGACTCGCACGCGCGAGCACCTCCGCACCGGCGCTGCCGAGCTCGATCGCGGGATCCGTAGCGGCGGTCGTGGGACTCAGCGAGCTCGAACATCCCTACCCGCTGCGAGTGCACCGCACGGCGTCCGGGCGGGGCCGCATCGTGGCAGCGAAAGCAGCGAAGTTCGCGCATCCCCCCGGCTCGCCCGATGCCTGCCGTGCGGCAAGAGTCGACGCCAGCGATGAAGGCGGGCTGACCGACGATCAGATCGCCTACGCGTACGGGGCGTTCGGTCTCTACGGCGCCGGCGACACTGGCGCCGGCGTTCGCATCGGCGTGTTCGAGCAGGAACCGTTCCTGACCTCCGACATCCAGCACTTCGACACCTGCTACTTCGGCGCCGCGGCTGCCACCGGCATGCTCGCGCGCCTGCACATCATCGCCCTGGAAGGCGGCATCCCGCAGGGTCCCGGCTCCGACGGCGAGGCGCTGCTCGACGTCGAGGACGTCTCCGCGATGGCGCCCGGCGCGGACATCGACGTCTACGAGAACCCGGAAACCCCCGGCGGGGAAGTCGCCGAGATCGCGGCGATGGTCGACGAAGATCGCGACCAGATCATCACCTCCAGCTACGGCCAGCCCTGCGAGCAGGAGGAGGAGGCCGGCCAGCCGGGCACCCAGCAGGCGCTCGACTTCCTGTTCCAGCAGGCCGCCGCGCAGGGCCAGACGTTCCTCGGCGCCGCGGGCGACAACGGCAGCGACAGCTGCGAAGAAGTCCACCGCGAAGCCACGCCCCAGCCGGGACAGAACCCGATCTCGGCCGGGGAAATCGCCAGCCAGCCGTACGTGCTGGGCGTCGGCGGCACGACGATCACAGACGCCGCCCAGCCGGTGCAGGAGCACGTCTGGAACGACGGCGGGGAAGGCGGCGCGGGGGGCGGCGGGATCTCGCAGTCGTTTGCGATGCCCAGCTGGCAGCGCGACGCGACGGTGCCGGGTATCGCGCTTCCGGGCGGCGCCGACTACTCGAACGCGGCGAGCGTCGAGCGGCGCTTCGGCTACGCGACTGGGTTCTGCGACGGGACACTCGCTGGAGCGGAAGCGAGCACCCCGTGCCGGCTGGAGCCGGACGTCTCGGCACAGGCGGACGAGTACACCGGCGCGATCACCGTGTACAGCGAGCAGTACCGAGGCGAAGGCGAAGAAATGAACCCGGATGGGTGGGTCACCTCCGGTGGCACCTCCTCGGCGACCCCGATCTGGGCCGGGATGCTCGCGCTCGCCGACGCCTCGCCGACGTGCAGGGAGAACCCGTCGACCGCCTCTGGCGTCGGCTTCGTGAGCCCGCTGCTGTACGCGATCGCCTCAGACCCAGCGGCTGATGCGGCCTCGTTCAACGACATCACCGAAGGCGACAACGACCAGTATGGCCTCGACGAAGGCAAGGTGTTCCCGGCCACGCGCGGGTACGACCTGGCGTCTGGGCTCGGCTCGCCGCGCATGACGGGCCCCGGTGGCTCCGCGGGGCTCGCGTACTACCTGTGCAGCTACGCCGCCGACGCGGGCGCACCGGCGGTCACCGAACTGTCCCCGAGCTCGGGAACGACCGCGGGCGGCGAGCGCGTGACGCTCACCGGCGCTGGTTTCCAGAGCGCCGGCGCCCCGGACGTCGCAGATGTCCAGGTCGGCGTCTGGCATGTCCCGGCGGACGCGATCGACGTCCTCAGCGCGACAGCCCTGACCGTGACGCTGCCGCCGGCCCGCGACACGCTGCCGGCAGGGGCGCCGGCAGCGCAGGACGGGGCGGGGCCGGCCGACGTGATCGTGACCCTGACGGACGACCAGTCCAGCTCCCCGGGTCCAGCATCGACGTTCGAGTACGTCGACACCAACAAGACGGGCGCGGTACCGAGCGTGACCGGTGTCACGCCGTACGGCGGCAGCGAGCGCGCGCCGGCTCAGGTGACGATTCTTGGCTCCGACTTCACGGGCGCGAGCGCAGTGAGCTTCGGCGGCGTGAAGGCGTCGAGCTTCGAGGTGCTGAGCGATTCACAGATTCTCGTGACCCCTCCCCCCTACTCCGCGCACACGGCCTGCGCGCCGCTCCCCGACACGGGCGTATACGCCGGCGAGAACGCCACGAACGACATCTGTCAGGTTCAGGTGGTGGTCCATGGCCCCGCCGGGGCCAGCGCGACGGGATCGATCCTGGCGCCGTTCGAGGGCGCGCCCACGTTCGAACAGGACGGGGCGCTGCGGGCGCCCGCAGGCTGCGGCTGCGAGGTGTACCCCGCCCCCACCGAGTTCGACTACGCGCCGGCGCCGACGATCACCTCTGTCTCGACCTCCGAGGGGCCTGGGAGCCTCGCCAGCGAGACGGGGGGAACACTCGTCACGGTCCACGGCAGCGGCCTGAGCCGCTTCACGCTCGACTACGCCGACTTCAACGCGCCCGGCCTCGGAGCGCCGGTGGAACTGGAAACGCTGGACCAGGAAATCGCCTTCATCAGCGGCACCGAGATCCAGATCGCGGCGCCGGCGATCGCCGAATCCGCACAGGCCGCCACCGTCGATCCGACGAGCGTCCCGATCTCCGTGCGCACGCTCGCAGGCGGATCGGCGCCGGCAGCTGTTGCCTACGCGGGCGTGCCGCGGGTGTCCGGCGTGGAAAGCACGGCCAGCAAGCTCAGGCTGGAAGGGATCAGCGGGGCCGCCGACACGGGCGGGACGCCGCTGCAGATCACCGGCAAGGGAATGTCGGGACAGGTGACGGTCGTGCGCTTCGACGACAGCCAGAGCCCGCCGTCGGAAGGCACCAGCTACAGCTTCACTGCCACAGGCGAGAGGCAGCTGAGCACGCAGACGGTCTCGCAGAACCCGGCGCTCGCGAACGTGCAGGTGTGCACGGTGACCGGGTGCAGCGCGACGTCCAACGCGGACCTGCTGTTCCTCTATCCGCCGGGCCAGCCGGACGTCGAATCGCTGGCGCCCCACTCCGGCAGCGCGGCGGGCGCCACCAGGGTGGCGATCCACGGCCAGAACCTCGGCTGTCCGCTGGCGGTGGCGTTCGGGACCAGCGAAGCGGAGTCGTTCAGCCCGATACAGGCGCTCCTAGCGTGTGGCTCGACCACCACCGTGGAGGCGGTGTCGCCACCCGGGGTCGCGGGAACGAAGGTGCCGGTGACGATCACGACGCTCGAGAGCTACTTCACCGGCAGCGGCAACGCGCCGACGAAGGCGCGCTTCACGTACACGAGCCCGTAGCTGCAGGAGCTGTCCGATGTCGGGCCCGAAAAGCATGACGGACTCGTACATCCGTCCAGAAAAACGCTGAGAAGCGAACTTCGCTTCCATCTGGCGGCCGCGATCCGCACACTCAGCCCTCGATCAACTGGACTGAAGGGGCAAACCCGTCGTGAGGCGGGGTCGCAAAGTGAGGGGTCTCGCGGAGACAGCCCGACTGCCAGCCGAGCAAGGAGGCCAGCCGTGATGCTGTCGCAGTCGAACCCGCCGCACCGCACCGCCGCCGCCCGAACAGAGCCGACCGACGGCAGCGGCTGGCGGCGCCTGGCCCGCTACGCGAGCAGCAGCGACGGCTTCTCGCTCCCCGAACTGCTGGTCGTGGTGCTGATCATCGGCATCCTGGCTGCAATCGCGATCCCAGCCTTTCTCAGCACGACCACCAAGGCGACCGACGTGCAGGCCAAGGAACTGGCACGCAACGCCGAGACCACGGCAGAGACGATCGCGCTCGACCACGGTGGCAGCTATGCCAACGTCACGACAGCCGAACTGGCGGCTGAGGAGCCGACGATCGCGATCACGCCGAGCGAGCAGCACGCCTACCTGAGCGAAGCGGCTCCCGGCGCCGACGAATACTCGCTGACCGCGACGGCGACGGACGGCGACGAACTGACGATCACGCGGGCCGCCAACGGGACGATCAGCCGCACGTGCAACAGCCCGAAACTGAAAACCGGCTGCGCGGGAGGCGAACACTCGAGCTGGTAGCGACTTGGGGGAGACAAAGGCGGCCCTTTGAGGGAGGGGCCGCGCTGGAGAACACGCCGGCCTCCGCGGACGTGAGGGACGTTCCGCGGGGGCCGCGCGTCGTGCGTGTGCGTGATCGCTACGGCACGAACAGCATCCCCTGTGGCTGGACGGCCGGGCCGAGCAGGGGAACGGGCGCGATCGCCCCCGTCCAGGGGTTCAGCTCGCCGAGGAAGTTCGGCGGGAACCCGGGAGCCGGACAGGTACTCGACGCGCTGTTCTCGTCGCATGGCGTGTCGGCGACGAACACCGAGCCGACGTGCGCACTGAGATCCACCTTGCCGGCGAAGACACGGCGGGCGCGTTCTGCCTTCTCGTGGATCACCCGCCGGCGGGCTGGTCGCTGCCCGCTCACCGGCACGCCAACGAGGCTGAGACGATCCATATCCTCGAAGGCGATTTCGAGATGCAGCTGGACGGGACGCCGACCCGGCTGTCCGCCGGCGAGACGATCCATGTCCCTCAGGGCGTGACTCACTCCGGCGGCAATGTCGGCCGGACCACCGGCCGCCGGCTGGTGCTGTTCAGCCCGGCGGGCATGGAGCGCTTCTTCCTGGAGGCCGGGGAGCGAACGCCAGACGGCGAGCCGGATCTCGCTGCGGTGCTCGCCGCCGCAACCCGGCACGGCTGGCAGTTCATCGCCCGGCCGTGACGTCAGTCCACGAGCAGCACGAGCTTGCCACGCGCGTGGCCGGTTTCGCTGAGCCGATGCGCCTCGGCGATCTGCTCGAGCGGGAACGTCTGCGCCACGGGAAGCGAGAATCGCCCGGCCTCGATCAGCGCGCCGATCTCATCGAGGGCATGCCAGGCGCGCTTGGAGTCCGGGCCGCCGGTCATCCTCACGCCTGTCTCCTGCGCGCCCTGGTAGTCGGCGATCGTGACGACATGCTCGGCGCTTTCCGTCAGCTCGACCAGCGCCGGCAGCGCGCCGCCGCCGGCGTCGTCGATCGCGCGATCCACCCCGTCGGGCGCCAGCTCGCGAACGCGCGCCACCAACCCGTCGCCATAGGTGGTCGGCTCGGCGCCGAAGGACCGCAGATAGTCGTGGTTGGCGCTGCTGGCGGTACCGATCACCCTCGCGCCGCGCTCGCGCGCGAGCTGGACGGTGCTGATCCCGACGGCGCCCGCGGCGCCGTTGACGAGCACGGTCTGACCGTCGCTGACGTCCAGCAGGTCGAGCGTGCGCGCGGCCGTCTCGACAGCGACCGTCAGCGCTGCGGCACCGGCGAAGTCGAGCGACGGCGGGATCCGCGCGTAATGCTCGAGCAACGCGAAATCGGCGGCGCCGTTGCCGCCCTCCACGGAGCCGAAGACCTCATCGCCGACGCTCACGTCGCTGACGCCGGCGCCGACCTCGTCGACGACGCCGGCGACCTCCCGCCCGGTGCCCTGAGGCAGCTCTCCGCCCATCAGTCCTTGGCGAACCTTCCAGTCGACGGGGTTGACGCCGACGGCCTTGACGGCGACGCGAATCTGGCTGGCCGCGGCATGTGGCTCAGCTACCTCTGCGGTCGCGAGTACCTCGGGGCCGCCGAAGCGCTCGAACTGGATTGCCCTCATGAGTCACGCCACTCGGCTCGAAGCATCTCGCTGGCTCCTCTCGATCGCACGGCAGCCGCAGCTGCAGCGTCACGGCATTGTAGGTCGGAGCCGCGGCAGACTCAGTTAGCCGCCAATCGGCTTACGCGGCGGCGAGTCGACGCAGGATGGGCCGAGCGCCTTCTGGTTGGCGTAGAGCTTGACTTCGACGCGGTAGGAGTCTTCCATTAGCGACATGCGGCTCGCTTCGCCTGTCTTCCAGCGGTGAAGGTACCGTCCGTGGGCAACCTCCCGCTGCAAAGCGGACCGCGGCTTCCGGCGCGCGTCCGTCAGGACGGTGGAGTTCTGTTGAGGCTGGCGAGTGTGTGCGCAGCGGCAGCTTGGAATCGCCCTAGGTCTCGGTAGGGACGTGCGACGAGCATCGCTCCCTGGAGGGCGCTGAGGACTGTTTGGGCTGCGTCCGCGGGAGATCCGTCGAAGGACAGCTCGCCGTCGGCTTGGCCGTCTGCGAGCACGCCCGTTAGCCAGGTCAGGTTGTGATCGAAGAAGCGGACGACCGAGCCGTGCATTCGCCCGGGCAGGGTCTGGTATTCGGCTGCGAGCATCCCGCACAGGCACATGCGGTCGCCACGCAGGACATCGACGTAGAGGCTCGCGTACGCGTCGAGCTTTGCGCCGGCACCGGAGGTCGTGCTGTCGATCCTTTCGAGCGCTTCGTTGAAGCGGGCGGAGTAACGCTCGATCAACACCTCGCCCAGCTCGGCCTTGCTGGCGAAGTGGTAGTGCAGGCTGGCCTTGGTGATGCCGAGCTCGCCTGCGATGTCCGCGTAGCTGAACCCGTTGTAGCCCCGGCTCTGAACCAGCTGCTCGGCGACATCGAGAATGCGCTGCGCTGTGCCCGCCGGCGCTTGAGTTTGCGTGACCGCCATGTGTCCCATCTTCGCAGGAGGTCAGTCTTAGACTGACCTTGACAACTAACCTACTAGTAGATAAGACTAGCGATTCAGAACGAGTCCCCACGAGAGGACGGTGCCGCTGCAAACGACAGAGCACAGAAGCTTTGACGCGCCCGACGAGACGCGCGAGTTCCCCCACGGGCACGCGGGCATTCTCAAGATGAGCGGCGGAGAGGTCGGGATGATGGTCTTCGAGGCCGGCTGGCGCTGGTCAGACCACGTCAAACCGATTGCCAACACGGACAGCTGCCAGGCGCCGCACTTTCAGTACCACGTCAGCGGCCAGCTCGCGATCCGCATGGACGACGGCACCGAGTTCGTAGCGGCCCTGGGGACGTCACCTCCCTCGCAAGCGGACACGACGCCTGGGTGGTAGGCGATGAGCCCGTCAAGGTCATCGACTGGTTTGGCGCCAGCGACTACGCCAAGAACGCCTGACCCCCCCGGACGAGCGCCGCGCCCAGCGACAACCTGATCATTCCAACCCTGAGAGGTGAGCTTCATGGCACGCAAGATCGCAGACTGCCGTCGCTTCGAGAGCGACAACAACTGCTCGCTGACGATCATCGGCGAGGAAGACGAGGTCGTAGCCACCGCCGCGCAGCACGCGGTGGCAGCGCACGGCCACCAAGACACCCCGGAGCTCCGCACTCAGCTACAGGCGATGCTCGAGCCCGAGGAGAGCTACGTACCGGGCAGACGCGTGCCTGAGCCGTTCCCGAACTGAAACTCAAGCGGACCGAACCTAGGGGGTCGGGCCACCGCCGTCCATTAGACAAGCTATGTTGTCTAGGTGCGAATCGGCGAGGAAATCGAGCAGGCCGCGAGCCGTTTCGAGCAGCTCGCCGACTCGCTGGACCCCGACACAGCCCAAGTCGAAGGCGCCGATGACCTCCGCGAGATCGCCACCGCCGCTGAGGCGGTGCGAGCCGATGATGCCCGCTTGCGCGAGGCCGTCGTCCTCGCTCGGGCACACGGCCGCTCCTGGAACCACATCGCGCTAGCTCTCGGGGTATCCAGACAGGCAGCTCGGCAGCGATTCGCCGACAAGACAAGCGCCTGACCGCCTTTGGCGGATGAGCAGGGAGTTGCTGCAGACAACTGTCAGTGGAGAGGACCGTACGTTGCGCAAACCCCGCGGTCGTGCGCGCTCCGTGCCTGTATTTGGCGTAGTTGCCTCGCAGCAGTGGCCAGATCAGGCAGCGACGGTTCCGGCGGTGTGATGAGGCGCCGGCAGCGCCCCGCCTCTTCCACGAAGATCGTCTGCGTATGCGGCGAGCGCCTCCTCAATGCGCTCGCCGACCTCCGAGCGCGTCGCGCCGAGCGCAACAACGCCGGGTAGGTCCGGTAGATACGCACCCCAAGCTCCATCTTCGGCCTGCTCGTATATCACCACGTAGTCGCTCATCGCAGATGCTCCAAACCGCTTGCTCGCCTAATGCTACCCAGCGTGCCGACAGGCACCGTGTCCCTGTCCTTGCCGGCAACGACGATACGCGCCTCGTGGTCGGAGTGGGCCCAAACCTCGTGGGAGCCCGCTTGACGCACGACACGCCAACCCGCATCGATGAGCGCCTTCCTCACATCCTTGTACTTCTTCGGCATGAGCACGACCGTAGCCATCGACTGCGATGAAACGCATGATCGGCACCCTCGGATCCGACATGAGCGGCTGACCGTGAGCTGCTTTCAGACAGTTGTCAGTGGAGACGGTGGGAATCGAACCCACGTCCGTAATCGCGTGTGAATGGCTTCTACGAGCGTAGCCGGCGCTCTGATCTCATCCCCTACTCGCCTCGCCGGCGGGGTTGTGGGGGACCAGCCTCCTTGAGATTCCCCGGATTGGCGGAGGCGGACCGCACCGGGTGAGCCTGCTTTCTGATTCCGGGGACCCCCGCCGCAGGCGAGCGAGGCCCGAAACCTCACGGCTTAGCTATTGACTAAGCGGCGAGGGCGTACTCGTGAGAGTCCGCACTTATGGTTTTCCCGGGTGTTTTACGAGGCCGCCCGGGACCTCGACTCGCCACCACCCACACGAGCCGACCACGTCGAAGCCTGTCGTCCCCGTTGGGTGTACTGCCGGTCCATTGTACCGCCAACGTGTCGAGCGGCACAGACAAAAATAGACGCGGTCCCAAGCCACTTTGAGGAACCCGGTGGGTCCGGCCCGAGGGCCTTTCCTTGCGGGTGGCGCGGCCTCACACCTCAGTGGCCTCGCTCTTTGCGGCTCGGTTCCGCGTCTGGATTCAAGGTAGCTCGCGCCCCACTCGTATGCAAGCGTGCTGGACGTTTGATGCCGCACCTTCCGCAAAAAACTCTTCGCGCGCGCCCGCGCGCGTCCCCGCAGGAGCACATGCGCCAGGCGATGGGCGCGCACAGGCGCGCAAACATGCGCGCAGGGGTTAGGAACCGCTTAGAAGTGCTGCCACAATGGAGCCATGGACAATCAGGAGTTCTCGCTGCCGGCGTCGGTGCCGGCTGTTTCCGTTCCCGTCTCGCCGGTGGCTCCCGGCTCCTACCCGAGCCACGCGCCGACACGCCCCGGCGAGAACCCGTTCGGCGAGCCCTCACGCGGACCTGCGCCGGGCGTGCGCAAAACGGCGAGCAACATCCGCAAGCGCATCGGCAGCATGCTGGCTGCGATCGGCGCGCTGATCGCGAAGTTCGGCGTGGCGATCAAGGCGCTGCTGGTGGCGCTGCCGAACCTGAAGCTGTTCGTGACGGCGGGTACGGCGGTGGTGTCGGTGGCGGCGTACAGTCTGTTCTTCGGCTGGTGGTTTGCGGCGGGCTTCGTGGTGCTGCTGTTCGTGCACGAGATGGGGCATGTGATCGCGCTGCGCCGCGAGGGGCTGCAAGCGAGCGCACCGATGTTCATCCCGTTCATGGGCGCGGCGATCTTCGCGAAGTCGCTGGGCGACAACGCGCTGGCCGAGGCGCGCGTCGGCCTGGCGGGCCCGATCCTGGGCAGCATCGGCGCGGCTGCGGTGGCGGTCGTGGGCGAGCTGACGGGCAGCTCGCTGCTGATCGCGCTTGCGTACTTCGGCTTCTTCATCAACCTGTTCAACCTGCTGCCTGTGATCCCGCTGGACGGCGGTCGCGCGGCGGCGGCGATGAGCCCGTGGATGTGGTTCGCGGGCCTGGGCGTGCTGGTGGCGCTGGTGTTCATCGACCCGGGCAACCCGATCCTGCTGATCATCGTGCTGTTCGCGGCGTTCCAGACGTGGCATCGCTGGCAGCAGCGCAAAACGCGCTCGCTGGAGCAGGCGGCTTACTACCGCGTGGCGCCGCGCCACCGGCTGATCGTGGGCGCGGTGTATGTGGGCCTGATCGTGGCGCTGGTGTTCGGGATGAGCGAGACGCACATCCTGACCAGCGGCGGCCACAGCTTCGGCTCGATCTAGCCTCGGCCCCGAACCTACCGTATAGCAATCGTTATACGGTCGAGGTTGGGGGAGACAATGTGCGGGCGCGTCGCCACGCCCGGGGTCCTACCGCCGCGCTTCGCGAATACCGCGTTCCATGTCGCGCTTGGTCTCGCGCTCGCGCAGCGTTTGGCGCTTGTCGTAGAGATCCTTGCCGCGCGCGAGCGCGATCTCGACCTTGGCGTGCGCGCCGGAGAAGTACACGCGCGTGGGCACGAGCGTGAGCCCGCGCTCGGCGGCGCGCGCGGCCAGGCGATCGAGCTCGCGGCGGTGCAGCAGCAGCTTGCGCGTGCGCTCGGGCTCGTGGTTTTCGCGCGAGGCGGGACCGTAGGGCGGGATGTGCACGGAGTGCAGCCACAGCTCGCCGTCGTGGATCGCGGCGTAGCCGTCCTTGAGCTGCGCGCCTGAGGTGCGCAGCGCCTTGACCTCGGTGCCCTCCAGCACGATGCCGCACTCGAGGCGCTCGATCAGCTCGTAGCGATAGGAGGCGTAGCGGTTGGACGCCACGTCCCCCGCTCCGACCTTGCGCTTGCTCTTGCCCTTTGCCACTGTCCGAGACTAGCGATCCGGATTAATGGGCTCCGCCCTGACGGGCTCCGCTGCGGCGTTCGTAGTGGCCGTCAAGGCGCGGGTGTCAGATCGACGCGCCCGCGGATCGAGTCCACGCGCGCGACGCGCACGTCGATGGCGTCGCCCAGGCGCAGCGTGGCGCCGGTGTGCTCGCCTTTGAGGATCGTGCCCTCCTCGTTGAGCTCCCACCACTCGCGCGCGGCGTCGCGCTCGCTGCCTGCCTGGCGGCGGGCATCCGCTGCGTGGCGACCACCGCCGCTTGGCTGGCGCGCGCCACCGCGTGACTGACGACCACCGCCGCGTGGACGGCGTCCGCCGTCGCCTGCCTGTTGGCCACCGTCGCGCGAGCGTCGGCTGGCCTCGGCGGAGGAGCTGGCGGCGGCGGCCGCGGGCGCGCGCAGCAGCCTTACCGGCAGCATGCCCTCGAAGCGCGCCGCGTCCGGTGCGCCGTCTGCGGCGCCGTCGCCTGCGGCCGGCTCGCCCGCAGCGCGGGCGTCGGCTGCGCCGGCGACGCCCTCCCCCCCGGCGGGCGTGTCGAACGCGATGAACGCGCCGGCTGAGATCAGCCCGGTGATCTCGCCGGCGAACGGCTGGTCGTGGCCCTGCTCGTAGAGCAGGCGCTCGAGCGCGAAGCAGCGCGCGATGTCGTCGGAGTCGCGCTCGATGATCATGGCGTCGCGCTCGCGCTCGGAGGTCCACACGCCGAGCTCGACGAGCTCGCCGGCGCGCGGCGCGGCGTCGCTGCCGCCGACGGCCGACAGCAGCGCGCGGTGGCAGACGATGTCGGGATAGCGGCGGATGGGCGAGGTGAAGTGGCAGTAGGCGGCGGAGTGCAGGCCGGCGTGGCCGAGGTTCTTGGGCGAGTAGTAGGCCTGCTTGAGCGAGCGCAGGATCAGCGAGCTGAGCGCCTGGCGGCCGTGGCCGGTGCGACGCACGTGCTCGTCGACGCGCCGTGACATCTCGCCGAGCAGATCGGCGGCTTGCGTGGAGGACATGCGCTCGGGCAACGCCGGTGTGGGCACGTCGAGCGTTGCGAGCTGGTCGGCGAGGCGCTCGACGCGCTCGGGCTCGGGTCGCTCGTGCACGCGATACAGGCACGGCACGCCGCGGCGCTCGAGCAGCCCGGCGACGGCCTCGTTGGCGGCGATCATGAGGTGCTCGATCAGGCGGTGGGACTCGGTCTGCACGCGTCCGAGGATGCTGAGCACGTTGCCCTGCTCGTCGAACTCGAACTCGGGCTCCTCGGAGTCGACGACGAGCGCGCCGCTGCGCTCGCGGGCGCGCTGCAGCGCGGCGGCGGCCGCGCGCGCGGCGCGCAGCGGCTCGCCCCAGGGCTCGGCGGCGGACGCTGTGCCGGCGAAGATGCGGTCGACCTGCTCGTAGTCGAGGCGCGCGTCGGAGCGGATCACGGAGCGGTAGAACGCGGCGCGTGCGAGCTCGGCTCCGTGCAGCTCCATCTCGATGGTCACGGCCGCGCGCTCGACTCCGGGCATCAGCGAGCAGGCGTCGCTGGAAAGCGCGTGCGGCAGCATCGGCTCGACGGCGCCGGGCGCGTACACGCTGGTGGCGCGCCTGCGCGCCTCGCGGTCGAGCGGCGAGCCGTCGGGCACGTGCGCGGCGACGTCGGCGATGTGCACCCACACGCGCGTCGCGTCGCCGTCGATCGGCTCGGCTGAGATGGCGTCGTCGAAGTCGCGTGCGGTGATCGGGTCGATCGTGAACGTGGGCAGCTCGCGCAGGTCGCGCCGCTCGCCTGGCGCACGCTTGACGCGCTCGCCGGCGGCGCGCGCTTCGCTCTCGAGCTCCGGGTGAAAGCCGCGCGCGAGGCCGCGGTCGAGCAGCAGCGCCTCGATCACGTCGCGGGCGACGTCCGGGCGCCCGAGCACGCGCACGACGCGCGCGCCGGCATTGTGACCGCGCGCGGAGCCTTGCACGAGCACGAGATCGCCGGCGGAGACCTCGAGCCTGCCGCCGCGCCCGGAGCGCGTGGGCCCGAGCGTCAGACGAGCGCCACCGCGCCGGTGCGGATGCCCGCCGCCCTGCTCACGCGGCGGGAACAGCGGCTCGGCCGTGAGGAAGCGCCCGCGGCGCTCGACTACGGCTACGAGCGCGCCCGCCGGCGCGGGGCCGGGGGTGGCGGCGGCCCCGACTCGAGGAGCGGCGGCGCCGTGCGCGCGCCGCCCGTTGCGCCCGCGCGGGCTGGAGGCGCTCACTTGACTTTGGCGGCGAGCGTGTTGAGCGCGACGTCGACGCCGCGGTTTGTGTCGACGATGTTCTTCGGCACGAGCACTTCGGGGATCACGCCGGCGCCCTGTTTGACGCCACCGCCGCCGAGGTTGCGCCCGTCGGGCGTGAAGTACTCGCCGACGGTGATGTCCAGCGCGCCGCCGTTGGCCAGCGGCTGCTCCTCCTGGAAGACGCCCTTGCCGAACGTGTGCGTGCCGACGACCGTCGCGCGGTAGTGGTCCTGTAGCGCGGCGGTGACGATCTCGGACGAGGACGCGGTGTTGGCGTCGACTAGGACGACCATCGGGATCGACGGCGGGATCGCGCCGCCGGTGGCGTAGAGCACCTGCGTGGGCACGGTGCGCCCGCGCGTGGTGACGATCACGCCCTTGGGGATGAAGATGCTGGCGATCAGCTGCGCTTCCTCGACGAGGCCGCCGCCGTTGCCGCGCAGGTCGAACACGAGCCCGCGCGCGCCGGCGTGCAGCTCGTGTTCTACGGCTTCGCGCACTTCGACGTGCGAGCCGGGGCTGAAGCTCGCGAGCGCGACCACGCCGAGCTTGACGCCGTGGACGGTCTTGGTCAGGGATTCGACGACCGGCTCGGAGACGACGGCGCGCGTGATCTTGACGCTGCGCGGCGCTTCGCGAGCGGTGCTCGTGTCCGGCGCTGGTTCGATCCCAAGCTGGACGTCCGTGCCAGGGAGCCCTCTGATCAGGTCGGTGGCGGCTTCGGCTGACAGGCGCTGGAGCTTGCGCCCGTTGACGGCGACGATCAGATCGCCGGCCTTCAGCCCGGCGCGCTGCGCGGGTGAGGCGTTGAACACGCGCTCGATCAGCAGCCCGCGATCGGCCGCGACTTGCGTGGCGACGGACACGCCGATGCCGGTGAAATGCGGCGGCGAGCTGAATTCGCGGTATTCGCTGGGGCTGAGGTAGTGCGAGAAGCGGTCGCCGAGGCTCGCGACGAGGCCGCTGATGGAGGCGTTGTCGAGCTTGCTGGTGGAGATCGGCCGGTAGTAGTCGTCGGCGATCCGCTGGATCGCTTCGTCGACGACCTGCGTCTGCGGGCTGGCGACGAACGCGCTGCGCAGGAAGCCGGGCAGGTCTTCCGGGTGCCCGCCGAGCCACAGGCCGGCGAGCAGCAGCAGAACGGGCAGCAGCAGGGCAAGTGCGGAGGTCAGCGACTGTCGGCGGAAGGACATGGGCTCGGCGCAAGCGTAGAACGTTCTAGGGTTGGGGCATGGCACAGGTGAGCACGACGACGGTTCCCGGCAACGGGCTGCCGATCAACCGCATGGAGCTGCCGGGCACACGGGCACTGACGGTGCTGGTTGCGTTCGACGCGGGCGCGCGCAACGAGCGCCCGGAGGAGAACGGGATGGCACACTTCCTCGAGCACCTGGTGTTCAAGGGCGGCGAGAGCTATCCGACGTACAAGCACGTCAACGAGACCGCCGAGCGGCTCGGCGGCGTGCTGAACGCGTACACCAGCCACGACCTGGTGGCGTTCCACATCACCGTGCGCGCGGAGAGCGCGCCGCAGGCGATCGACCTGCTGAGCGACTTCGTCGGTCGCCCGCGCCTGGACGCGGAGGAGCTCGACCGCGAGCGCGGCGTGGTGATCCAGGAGATCAACCGCGCTTATGACCAGCCGTCGATGGTCGCCGAGTACCTGATCGACCGGGCGGCGTTCGGCGACCATCCGCTGGGGCGCACGGTGCTGGGCCCGGAGGAGAACCTGCGCAGCTTCACGCGCGAGGGCATCGTCGCGTTCCGCGAGCGCCGCTGGGCGGGCTCGCGCGGCGGCGCCTTCCTGGCGGGCAATCTCGATCACCTGCCAGGCGAGCAGGAGCTGCAGGAGCGCTTCGCGCGCTTCCCGTCGCTGCCGCAGCCCGAGCCGTACGTGCCGGCGCCGGCGTTTGCGCCGCAGACGTTGGTCGAGGAGCGCGACACCAACCAGTCGCACCTGCGCATGATCTATCGCCCGGAGATCGCTGTGACCGACGCGCGCGAACGCGCTGCGCTGACGATCTACGCGACGCTGCTGGGCGGCTCGATGGGCTCGCGGCTGTTCGAGGAGATCCGCGAGAAGCGCGGCCTGTGCTACTCGGTGAGCGCCGCCGCGCACACATTCGCGGACGTGCCGATCCTGCAGTTGAGCTCGGGCCTTGAGTCGGCCAAGTGCATCGAGGCGTACACGCGCATGCGCGAGATCGTCGACGAGCTGCGCACCGACGGCCCGACCGAGGAGGAGGTGGCGCGGGCGCGCGCGTACGCCGCCGGCCGGCTGGTGCTGGCGTTCGAGAACACCGGCGCGGTAGCCCGCTACGGCGCCAACCAGAGCATCGTCTTTCACGAGGACATCGACCCCGACGCGATCGTCGCGGCGCTCGACGCGGTTACCTACGACGAAGTGCGCGAGGTGGCGGCGGGCGTCGCCGACAGACTCGCGGTGTCGTGCGTGGGGCCGCACACGGCCGACGAGTTCTGAGCCGCTGCGCCCGGCGCGTACTGTGCACGCCGGGCGCGGTGCGTCTAGGACGTCGTGAACGTCACCGGTTCGCCTTCGCCCTGGCCACCTTCGCTGACGGCGACGAGACGGAAGTAGTACGTGGTTTTTGGCGTCAGTCCCGTGAGCTCTGCAGAGACGGCGACTTCGCCTTCGCCTTCGGGCAGCGACGACACGTCGATGATCGACCCGAACGCTTCCGAGGTGCCGTATTCGAAGTAGCATTCCGTCACTTCGCTTTCAAGGGATTCGACCGTCCCCCTCAGTTCTGCGGACGTTTCGGTGACCGCCGCGGCGCTGAGCGTTACGACCGTCGGCGCTTCTTCTTCTTCTGCCTCTGCGGTGGAGACGCCCTTCGCCACCCAGCTCACCGCTTCTTCGTGCTCCGGCCTCAGCTTCAACACGGCGTTGAAATCGTGCCCGGGCGCCCATTCGGGCACTTCGCTGCTGTGGATGGTAAACGACCGTGCGCCCAAAGAGGTGCGAAGCGTCGCTTTTTTGAATTTGTGTTTTTCTTTGTGTGCTTTCTTCAGTTCAGCGTGCGAGTGCACGACCTCGACGTCGAACGTCCATTCTTTTCCTTCGTGTTCCGTGTCCCATTCCCAATTCAACGTGAGCTCTATCGCTTCGGGCGTGCCACTGCGCACGACGCTCGAGGTCACCATCAGACTCGGCCCAGGGCCGTCCAGCGTCGCGACGGCGTGATCTTCGCCCGCACCGACGCTGATCACCTTGCCCGCCCCTTCGGGCGTCGGGATCTCTTTCGGAGTGGGATTGGGCTTCATTCGTTTGACTTTCTTGCCAAGCTGGACATATTCGCCGAGTTCCGTTTCGTATCCAAGCTGGCCAGAGCCGTTGCTCCCCCACGAGACTGCCTTCCCGGAGCAGACTGCGAGGCACCAGTTGCCGAACGGAACGTAGTTCGCCTGCCCGGCGGAGACGTACGTAACCGTACCCGCCGGCATTTTCACTTCGACTGGTTCCTTCTGGACTGCTTCACCCGATGTCCCGATCCCGAGTTGACCTGTCTCGTTGCCCCCCCACGCCATCAGCTTGGTTGTCGATCCTTCCTTGACCAGCGCATAGCTGTTCTGACCGGCGGCCGCAATCGCGACGACGTTCGCCAGACCTTTGACGGCGACCGGTTCGGTGGCCTGTTCGGTCGTGCCGTTTCCGAGCTGTCCCTTTTCGTTGTAACCCCATGCCATCACCGTCCCACCCTCCAACAGGGCCAGCGAGTGACCGCCGTTGACCGACGATGTGTCCCGCCCGCCGCCGGCGACGGCCGTCACCGTTTCGGGCAGGCCTTTGACGTGGACGGGATACAGCTCTTCTCTCTCCGTTTCTCCGTTCCCGAGCTGACCGTTGGTGTTGTTGCCCCAGGCCACGACTTCGCCGCTTTCGGTTACGGCCAGGCAGTGAAACTGCCCGACTGCCACCGCCACGATGCCCGTCAGATGGTGTTCCTTGCTCGCGTTCGTGTAGACCGGTTGCGGTTCGTGCTGACCGCCTTTTGATTTGTCACCGCTTGTTTCCCCGTTGCCCAGCTCGCCGAACTTGATGGTTCCCCACGCTCGCACTTCGCCATTTTCCAGCAGGGCAAGGACGTGGTCCCCGACCCCCGCGATCGCAACGACGTCGGCCAGTTCGGCTTCCACGGGCAGCGTCTGCGTCCCGAGCACTTCCTTGCGAGCGATGAGTGTTCCGTTGCCCCAGCTCCACACCGTTCCGTCCGTCCTCAGCGCCACGGTCGCGAAATATCCGGAGACCATCTGTACGACGTCGTTCAGGAGCATGCCCACAGGTTGGGACATGAGACTGCAACCCCAGCCCGCGCCCAGCTGATGGTGCGTGTTGTTACCCCACGCCGCCCCGCTTGTACTGCGCCTGCGACCGAGGGCCGCGGCGCGCTGTGCGATAGTCATAGCGAGCCATAGGGAGTGACTTGGAGGTCACCCATGGCGACCCATTCGTTGGTGGCGCGCTGGTGCAGCGCACCGGATGACCAGAGCCCCTTGGTCTTGGCTTCAAGGCCTTCCGGAGTCCGGATCCGGACTTCCGCCGCCGCCGCCAGCGCCACTTTTGCTTTGCCGGCCTGGCGGAAGACGAGCGTAGCGCCCACCGCAAAGACGCCTTTCGGGACGGTGAAGACGACTTCACCTTCAGCTTTTTCGCCTTCGATGGTCTTTCCGAGATCCGTCGCGACGTAGGTATAATTGCTTGTCTTCAACACCGACGCGGACAGATACTCGATCGCTTCGATTTCTTCTTTTTCTGTCCCTTCCGCCGACGCGGAGTCCGGCGACAACGCTCGGTCCGCGAGCACTCCCACGGTCACCGCCGCCGCAGTTCCCAGCGCTACACGTCGCGTCGCGAGCAGCGACTCGCCCCCCGAGACCGCAGCCTCGCCGCCCTCATCGGGCCCAACACTCCCGGCGCCGGTTGCAGACCGTCGCCGGCGCTTGCTCATGATCCCCATGATTCCCTCCCACGGGTGGTTGTCTCGCCAGTGCGCTGATCGTACTCCACATGTCAAGGCCAATCGAGCGGTCAGACTTTCGTCAGCGTCGATGCCGGCGCGGGCGGTGGCCACGCCAGGTTGCAGCTCGTTGGCGCAGACTTGCGACAAGTGGCAGCAAGCGGCCTACGCGCCGCGCCTGGTGACGATTTGACGTTGTGAACGCGTTAGCACGGGTGCAACACATAGTTCACAACGGCGAGCCTGGCAGCGACGTGACGTTGCAGCTCGTTGACGCCGGCGTGCAACAAGTGGTTTACGCGGCGAGCCTGGTGACGAAGTGCCGCCGCAGCTCGTTGGCGTAGGAGCGACCGACGGACGTCTTGTGCTCGTCGAGCCATTGGCCGAATGCGATCGTTCCGAGCGGAGCGTCGTGTGAGACGAGCAGGCCGGCCATCAGGCCCTTGATCTCATCTGGCGTGAGGACGACGTCGCGAACGAGCACGCCGAGCGCGCGGGCGGTCGCTGCCATCACGGGTGGCGGGATGTGGATGATCGGCGAGCGCGCTTTGACCGCGCTGCGGACGAGCGCGACGAGATCGCAGAAGGGCATCGTCTCGGGTCCGGCGGCATCGATGACCGCGTCGCCGTCGCCCTCGCTGCGCGCAGCGTCGACGCAGATGCGCGCCACGTCCTCCACGTGCACCGGCTGCACGAGGTAGTCGCCGCTGCCGGGCAGCGCGAAGGCCGGCATCCGGCGCAGGATCCAGGCGATGTTGTTGGCGAGCACGTCGCGCTCGCCGCCGAATATCCAGGTGGGCCGGACGATCGCGTAGCGCACGCCGGACTGGGCCAGGGCGTACTCGACGAGGGCCTTGCCGCGGAAGTACGGCAGCGGCGAGTCGATCGACGGGTTGGTGATGCTGACGTGCACGATGCGACTGACGCCGGCGCTCTTGGCGGCGTGGAACAACATGCGCGAGCTCTCGATCGCGTTGGCGAAGCTCGTCTGTCCGCGGTCGAAGCGGACCCAGAAGGTGTTGTAGAGCGTGTCCACTCCTTGCAGGCTGCGCGCAAGCGCCGCCGGATCGTCGAACCGGTAGGCGCAGCTCTCGACGCTGCCCTGCAGTGGATGCCGACGGTCTGCGTGGAACGTGAGCGTCCGCACGCGGCGTCCGCCGTCCAGCAGCCGCTTTGCGATGTGACTCCCGGTGTAGCTGAATGCTCCCGTCACGAGATCGACAGACGTGTCGCTGCTCATGGGGTCTCCTTCGGTTGCGAGGGCAGGAACGCGTCGACGAGCGTCGACAGACGCGTGGCGAGGTCCAGCAGTGACGCGGCACGTGCCTGCTCGCCCTGCAGGTGGCTGAGCATGTCGACGCCGAAGTACAGGGCCACGAGCCCGAACGCCAGGTCCCGAGGAGATGCCAGCGCCAGTGCGGGCGTGCCGCTCAGCAGCTGCTCGAGCTTGCGCTCGACCATCTCGATCCACGGCTCGATGCGCGCGGCCACCTCGGCCCCGAGGCTGGCGTCGCTGACACCGCCGCTGACCATCTCGCCGAGCACGGTGATGTAACCGCGCTCGAGGTCATCGGCGTAGATCGTGCGGGCCAGCTGCGCCAGCTCGGGAGCGCTGCCCGCGCGCTCGAACGCAGGTCCGTACTCCCGCATGCGCCGCTCGCTGATCAGATCGAGCACCGCGAGCAGCACGTTTCGCACGCTGCCGAAGTGGTAGAAGACGAGCGCTTGATTGAAGTTCCCCTCGCGAGCGATCGCGCGCGCGCTCGCGCCTGCGAAGCCGCTCGTCCTCAGCGTCTGCAGGGCGGCTTCGACGATCTGCAGCTTTATGCCGGCCGGGCTCGCCACCGGCTCGGCGTTCGCCGCCTGCTCGGCGTTCGCCGCCTGCTCGGCGTTCGCCGCCTGCTCGGCGTTCGCCGCCTGCTCGGCGTTCGCCGCCTGGATGTGCTCGCTCGACGTGCCGGAAGTCACGACGCGTAGTTTAGCACTCGCTCAAAGCGAGTGCTCAAAGCAACTGCTCAAGGCCATCGACCGCTCAGCCGAGCGCGACCATGCGGTCGATCGGCACGCGCGCGCGCACGGCGATGTCCTCGGGCACGCGCACCTCGAACTGCATGTGGCGCAGCGCATCGCGCAGCTTCGGCAGCGTGATCATCTTCATGTACTTGCACGACGCCTCGGCGTTGGCAGGGATGAAGTCGACGTCCGGTGCGGCCATCCGCAGCGGGTACAGCATCCCGATCTCGGTCGCCACGACGGCCTCCCGGCGCGCCGGCGCTGCGTCGCCAGTGCCCGTCGCGGCGCTGTCTGCATGCCGGCGGGATGCCTCCTCGACGGCGTCGTGCTCGGCCTGCTCGGCGTACTTCAGCATCCCGCCCGTCGACAGCATGTGCACGCCCTCGGCTGACACTTCGCCGGCGGCGACGTACTCCATGATGCTGGTCGTGCAGCCGCACTCGGGGTGGATCAGGAAGTCGGCGCCGGGGTGCGCGGCGCGCGTGGCCGCGATGTCCGCCGGGCGGATGCCGGCGTGTACGTGGCACTCGCCGTCCCACACGTGCATGCGCTTGCCCAGTTCCTTCTCCACGTAGGCGCCCAGCCACATGTCCGGGCCGAACAGGATCTCGGTGTCGGGGCCGCGCGTGTCGTAGATGTGGCGCACCACGTCAACGGCGTTGGCGGACGTGCAGCAGTAGTCGGTCAGCGCCTTGACCTCGGCGGTGGTGTTCACGTACATCACGACCACACCCTCCGGGTAGGTCGCCTTCCACGCGGCGAGCTGATCGAAGTCGATCGAGTCCGCCAGCGAGCAGCCGGCGTCGAGGTCCGGGATCAGCACGGTCTTCTCGGGGCAAAGGATCGAAGCGGTCTCGGCCATGAAGTGCACGCCGCAGAACACGATCGTCTCCGCATCGACCGCCGCCGCGGCCCGGCGCGAGAGCCCGAGCGAGTCGCCGACGTAGTCGGCCACGTCCTGCACCTCCGGCACCTGGTAGTTGTGCGCGAGGATCACCGCGCGGCGCTCGGCCGCGAGCGCGCGAACCTCCGCGTGCAGCTCGGCGATCTCCGCGTCCGAAAGGCCGCCCGCGGGCGCCTGAGATGGGGCCATCGGTAGGTTCACGGCTGAGCCTCCATGAGGAGCGAGAGGTCGAGGGCGGGCGCGGAATGGGTCAGCGCGCCCATCGAGATCCATTCTATCCCCGTCTGCGCGAGCGCCCGCAGCGTCTGCAGGGTCACGCCGCCGCTCGCCTCGAGCGCCGCGCGACCGGCCACCTGCGCGACCGCGGCGCGCAGCTGCGACTCGTCCATGTTGTCCAGCAGCAGGCGCGGTGCGCCCGCCGCGAGCGCCTGCTCGATCTCGTCCGCGTCGCGCACCTCGACCTCCAGCGTGCCCGCAAGCTCGGGCGCCGCCGCGCGCGCGCGCTCGATCGCCTGCGCGATCCCGCCGGCTGCGGCGATGTGGTTCTCCTTGATCAGGATCGCGTCGTACAGCCCAGCGCGGTGGTTGCTGGCGCCGCCGGCAGCCACGGCTGCCTTCTCCAGCGCGCGCAGGCCCGGCGTGGTCTTGCGCGTGTCCAGCACCCGCGCGCCCGTGCCCTGCACCTCGCGCGCCGCGCGCGCTGACAGCGTGGCGATGCCGGACAGATGCGCGAGGAAGTTCAGCGCCGTGCGCTCGCCCGTGAGCAGCGCTCGCGCGCGCGCGGAAATCGACAGCACCGGCCCTCCCTGCTCGCGCCACACGCCCTCGTCCACCAGCCGCTCGAAGCTGGCGTCTGGGTCGAGCAGCGCGAACGTCGCCTCCGCCGCGTCCAGGCCGTAGATGGCGCCGGGCGCCTTCTGCGTGATCAGCGCGTCAGCGCGCGCCTCGGCGTCCACCGTCGCGAGCGTCGTCACGTCGCCGCTGCCGACGTCCTCCGCGAGCGCGGTGCGCACGAGCGCGGCGATGTCGACGTCCACAGTTGTGCTCACTGCGCATCAGCATAGGATCAGCGACATGGACGCGCGCCCAGCCGCAGACTCGAACGCCACACTCGCCCACTGGATGGGGCCGCTGGACGCCAACGGCGCCGGCTTCGTGCACGGTGGCACGGTCATGAAGCTGTGTGACGAGGCGTGCGGGCTGGCCGCCGTCAAACACTGCCGCAGCAGGGTCGTGACCGCCAGCATGGACCGCATGACGTTCAGGGTCCCGATCCACGTCGGCGAGCTCGTCACCTTCCAGGCCAGCGTCAACGCCGTCTGGCACACCTCGATGGAGGTCGGCGTGCGAGTCGACACCGAGAACCCGCGCACGGGCGAGCGCCGGCACAGCAACAGCGCCTACCTGACGATGGTGGCCGTCGACGAGCAGGGCAACCCGATGCCCGTGCCGCCGCTGCTGGCCAGCAGCGAGGAGGAGCGCCGGCGCGAGAGCGAGGCGCAGCTTCGCCGCCGCAACCGGCTGGCCGAGCGCGAGCAGATCAAGGCCAGTCGCTGAGCCTTACTGGTGCGACGACGCGGTCTGCAGCAGGTACGCACGCACGAATCCATCGAGATCGCCGTCGAGCACGCGCTGGACGTCGCCCATCTCGTGGCCCGTGCGGGTGTCCTTGACGAGCGTGTACGGGTGCAGCACGTAGGAGCGGATCTGCGAGCCGAAGTTGACGTCCTGCGCCTCGCCCTTCTCGCGCGCGATCTCTTCCTGGCGTTCGCGCTCCTTGCGTTCGAGCAGCTTCGCGCGCAGCATCGCCATCGCGGTCGCGCGGTTGGAGGACTGCGAGCGCTCGTTCTGACACTGCACGACAATGCCCGTCGGGCGGTGCGTGATGCGCACCGCCGAGTCGGTCTTGTTGACGTGCTGGCCGCCCGCGCCTGACGCGCGGTAGGTGTCCACCTGCAGGTCGTCCTCGTTGATCTCGATCTCGCCCGTGTCCTTGACCACCGGCGCGACCTCCACGCCGGCGAAGCCCGTGTGGCGGCGGTGGGCCGAGTCGAACGGCGACAGACGCACCAGCCGGTGCACGCCACGCTCGGCGCCGAACAGCCCGTACGCGTTCTCGCCGGACGCGCGGAACGTCGCCGACTTGATGCCAGCTTCATCGCCCGCGCTCACCTCCAGCAGCTCGACCTCGAAGCCACGGCGTTCCGCCCAGCGCATCAGCATCCGCAGCACCATCTCCGCCCAGTCCTGCGCGTCGGTCCCCCCCGCGCCCGCGTTCACCGTCACCAGCGCGTCGCCCGAGTCATAGCGCCCGGAGAACAAGCGCTGCTCCTCGAGCGTCGCCAGACGCTCCTCTACCGAGGCGATCTGCTCCTGCACCTCGCCTTCGAGCGATGAGTCCTCAGCGGCCATCTCCGCCAGCCCGTCCAGGTCCTCGACGTCGGCCTGAAGCGCGTTGAACATCTCGAGGCGCCTGGACGCGCGCGAGTGCTCCGCTGACACCGTCGCCGCGCGGTCGGAGTCGTCCCAGAAGCCCTCCGCGCCCATCTCGCCCTCGAGCGCCGCTACGCGCTCGGCCAGCTCAGCCGGGTCAAAGATAATCCGAGAGCAGCTTCATCTGCTCACGGATTGCAGCCAAGCGCTGGGGGGTCGACTCGCTGGGTGCGGCTGTGGCCATGTGGTCACGGTATCAGCGTGGGTGGTCGGGGCCGGGGGCACACGCGCGGGAGGGCGGCGGTGCGGCGCAATCGCTCCGTTGAGAACACCGTATAGCCATGGTGATACACCGCCCGAGGCGCGAACTCAGGTCGCGCTCAGCGTGAACTTCGCCGACGTTTTCACGTACGGCTTCCCGGAGCTGTCCTTCGGCGCCAGATAGCCGCACACCAGATACGTGCCGGGGCCCGCCGTGCCGCTGAAGACGGTGATCGTGCCGTGCCAGTCGAATGAGCCGTGGAAATTGCTGGGGTTGGCCGGAAAATGCTGCGGATCGCTGGGCGTTGCTGGGATCGGCTCGAACTGGCTCACGCCTTTGCGAACCATCTCCTTGCCGCCGGTCGCGGCGCACGCCGAGTGTGTGCCCAGCTGGTAGAACACCGTCAGCGCCGCATGCTTGCTGGAGCTGCCCGACACGTTGACCGTGAAGCCTTCGCTTTCCGCGTTGGCGAGGCTCAACGTGAGCGGGCTGACGGCCAGCTTCAGCTGCTCGGCCGCCGACGCGCTCGCGGCGGTGCACAGCAGGACGAGCACGGTGGCCAGCAGCAATCGCATTGCGAGGGCGAGGCTAGCACGCGCATGCTGGCCCCGCCCGTTGGACTTGCGGGCACCGGCGGGACTCGACGACCGCTATGTTCACCGGATGACTTGGCAATGGCCCGCTGGGGCAGCGTGCGGCTTCCTGATCGCGCTCGCGACCACGCCGGCCGGCGTCTCGGGAGCGGTGCTGCTGCTGCCCGTGCAGCTGAGCCTGCTGCGCGTCCCGAGCCCTGCGGTCACGCCCACCAATCTGCTGTTCAACGTCGTCGCCGTTCCGGGAGGGCTGCTGCGCTTCTGGCGCGAGCGGCGGCTGTTCAACTCGCTGAGCGGTCTGCTGATCGCCGGCACGCTCCCCGGCGTGATCGCCGGCGCGATCATCCGCGTCGAGTACCTCTCGGGCGGCCGGACGTTCACGTTCATCGCCGCGGGTGTGCTCCTGCCACTCGGCCTGTGGCTGCTGCTCGGCTCGCAGCGAATGTCGCCGAGCCGCCCCGAGCCCGGCCGGCGTGGACGCGCCCTGATCTGCGTGCTCGCGCTCGGCGTCGGCGTCGTCGGCGGCATCTACGGCATCGGCGGCGGATCGCTGCTCGCCCCCGTGCTGATCGCCTCGGGCTTCTCGGCATATGAGGTCGCGCCCGCCACACTGCTGGCGACGTTCCTGACCTCGATCGTCGGCATCGGCACCTACGAGGCGCTGCAGCTGGTTGACGGCGGCCACGTCGCCCCCGAGTGGGGCCTCGGCATCTCCATCGGCCTTGGCGGCTTCGCCGGCAGCTACGCCGGCGCGCGCCTGCAGAGCCGCCTGCCCGAGACCTCGCTGCGGCGCCTGCTCGGCTTGATCGCGTGCGTCGTGGCGGCGCGCTACATCCAGACCGGCGTCAAGCAGAGCGCGAGTCGGGCGCCGGTTCATGCCACGAGCAGGTAGCGCCGGCGGCTGCCAGGGGCTCGCAGCTCATGCGTAGCTTTGCGTGCCGGCGGTCATTGCCCGTAGCCCGCGCTGCGCAGCGCAGCGAGCGTAACCATGAGCGTCCTCGGCGTGGCGCTGAGGGGCTTGAAGCCGAACCGCTCGTAGAAGGCCGCGGCGCTCTCGTCGAGGGCGTGGACGACCACCGCGCGCACGGCCACCTGCTTGGCGGCCAGACACACACGCCCGAGCGCGTCGTCGAGCAGCGCCGCGCCGAGCCCACGGCCCTGGTGGCGAGAGTCGATCGCGAGACGCGCAAGGATCGCGACAGGGATTGGAAAGTGACGCGATAGCCCCTTGCGAACCGCGGGCGTCGCCCCACGATGCTCAAGCTGGCCAGCAAGCAGCGTGTAGTAACCACAGACAGCGTGTCCGTCGGATGTGGCGACAAACGAGCGGGCTGCGTCACGTCGCTCATTCTGCCCTGCGTACCGCACCAGCCAGCGGTCGAGCGGTTCGTTGCCGCAGCCGAAGCTCGAGGCGTCGTGGCGGGCGGGGTCGTAGCGCTCGGTGCCGGTGAAGCTGACCGTCACGTGCGATGGCGCAGGTCTCGCAGACGGACGAGGGTGTCCTCGTCGACATGCTCCAGCGCATCGAGGAAGCGTGCGGCCTCGTCGGCGCTCAGCGAGACCTGCTGTTGGTCGGCGAGAATCTCCTGCGCACGCGCACGCGCCGCTCTGCGGAAGAAGTCGCTCAGCGTCTCGCCAACCGCCGAGGCCGCGGCGCCGTCGATCTCGCGCTCTTCGTCGGTTAGGCGAAGCTCGATTCGCTGAGCACGCATACAAGTATCGTACGGACGTCGTACGGCAACGTCAACTGTCTCTAAACGGCGTCTTGAACGTGCCCGCAGTCCGCGACGTCGTATTCCGTCGCGCAGTATGTCTGCGCCTGCCACTTGGCTTTGAAGGCCTTGACGAACCGTGAGAGTGCGTGCTGCTTGCTCGTCGCGCTGCGATGGCCGGCCACGACCTGCTTCTGAATCCGCCCTGACAGAAGGTTCAGTTCAACTCGGAAGAGAAGATCCGCGACGGTCTGCCCAGAGTCCCGCAGGAACGCCTCGAATTCTTCACGCTTCGGGAACTGCGCCCTGCGGATGTGGTCGAATTCCTTCTTGACCTTGGCCGCCGAGACGGTGACGTCCAGCGCTCTGGCTTCACCGGTGACCCAGTCGGAGGAGATCAAGAAGCCCAGGACCTCGCTCTGCAATTCTGTCGCGCTGGCCGCATGATGGCCCTTGACCGGTGGTCCGACCGCGTCCTTCGCGACCGTCAGCCAGTGCGAGTAGGTGGCGCCCGTAATCGCCTCCGCGCCGACGCACACGAGGACCTGTGCGGGGGTCGGTTCCGCGGCGCCGGCGGCAGTGGGCGTCGTCGGCGCCGCGCCCGCCGAGGAGGGCGCCGCGGCTGGCGGACACGCCTGGGATGGGACTTCGGCGCCACTGGACGTGACGCCCGCGAAGAGAAACACCAGCAGCGCTGCCAACGCCGGCAGCGCCGCGCGCCGCACCGCTACGCCCCGTGGCACTTCTTGAACTTCTTGCCCGACCCGCACCAGCACGGGTCGTTGCGCCCGACCTGGTGCTCGTCGTCGAGCACGCGCTGCTCGACCACCGGCAGCGCTTCCATCTCCTGACCGTTCTCGCCGAACGCCGCCTGGGCGGAGGCGCCAGTGCCGAGCCCGGCGGCAGCCGCCGCGGCAGCGAGCGCGCCTGCGCCGGCGGCGCTGTGGCCACCCGAGTAGGACACGCGGCCCGCGCGCGTGGAGCTGCCGGCGGCGGAGAACGGAGCGATCGGCGCGCCGCCCGGGCCGGCGCCGCCGTTCTGGCCTTCGACGTTCACCTGCACGTTGAAGATCATGCGCGCGTAGTCCGACCAGACGCTGTTCATGAGGTCGCCGAACAGCGTGAACGCTTCGTTCTTGTACGCCACCAGCGGGTCGATCTGGGCGAAGCCGCGCAGGTGGATGCCCTCGCGCAGGTAGTCCATGTCAAACAGGTGCTCGCGCCAGCGTTCGTCGATCGTCTGCAGCAGCAGGAAGCGCTCGAGCGCTTCCATCAGCTCCTTGCCGAGCGCCTCTTCACGCGCGTTGTAGCGCCCCAGCGCCTCCTCGACGATGCGATCGCTCAGCGAGTTGCGGTCGACGGTGTCGCTTTTGAGCTCCTCGTTGCTCAGATCCAGTGGGAAGAACTGCCCGAGCGCCGTGAACAGCCCGTCCATGTCCCAGTCCTCGATGAAGTCTCCCGGCGTGTACTGGTCGATCGTGCGCTCGATCACCTTGGCGACTTCCTCGCGCGCCTCATCGCCGATGCTCTTGCCTTCGAGCACCTCGTCGCGGTATTTGTAGATCACGCGGCGCTGCTCGTTCATCACGTCGTCGTACTCGAGCACGCGTTTGCGGATCAGGAAGTTCTGCTCCTCTACCTTTTTCTGAGCTTTTTCGATCTGTTTGGAGAGCATCCCCGCCTCGATCGGTTCCTCGTTGCCCTCCTCGTCGACGCCGCCGAGTTTGTCGAGGATCCGGTAGATGCGATCGCCGGCGAACAGCCGCACGAGGTCATCCTCCGCGGACAGGAAGAAGCGCGACTCGCCCGGGTCGCCCTGGCGGCCCGCGCGCCCGCGCAGCTGGTTGTCGATGCGCCTGGACTCGTGGCGCTCGGTGCCGCAGATGAACAGGCCGCCGGCGGCCGTCACGATCTCGCGGCTGTCCGCGAGCTTGCGTTCGACCTCCGGCAGGATCTCCTTCATGCGCCGCTCGTAGGTCTCCGCGTCCGCGGGGTCCACGCCTTCGCGCGCCAGCTGCTGGGCGGCCAGATGCTCGGGGTTGCCGCCGAGCTTGATGTCCACGCCGCGGCCGGCCATGTTGGTGGCGATCGTGACGGCGCCCGGCTGGCCGGCCTCGGCGACGATGTCAGCCTCGCGCGCGGCGTGCTCGGGCTTTGCGTTCAGCACCGTGTGCTTGATCCCGCGCTTGGTCAGTCGCTCGCCCAGCAGCTCTGAGACCTCCACCGAGATCGTCCCCACGAGCACCGGCTGGCCGGCCTCGTGACGCGCGACGATCTCTTTGACGACCGCGTTCCACTTGCCCTCCTTGGTCTTGTAGACCTGATCGTTGCGGTCCTCGCGAATCATCTGCTGGTTGGTGGGGATCTGCACGACCGGCAGGTCGTAGATCTTCATGAACTCCGTCGCCTCGGTCAGCGCCGTGCCGGTCATGCCCGCGAGCTTGTCGTACAGGCGGAAGTAGTTCTGGTAGGTGATCGTCGCCAGCGTCTGGTTCTCCTCCTGGACCGACACGCCCTCCTTGGCCTCGACCGCCTGGTGCAGGCCCTCCGACCAGCGCCTGCCGTCGAGGATGCGTCCGGTGAACTCGTCGATGATCTTGACCTCGCCGTCGATCACCGCGTAGTCGACGTCGCGCTTGTACAGCGCCTGTGCGCGCAGCGACTGGATCAGGTGGTTGACCAGATGCCCGTTCTCGGCGCGGTACAGGTGGTCGATGCCGAGGAAGCGCTCGGCCTTGGCGACGCCCTGCTCGGTGATCGCGACCGTCTTCTGCTTCTCGTCGATCTCGAAGTCGAAGTCCGCCACGAACTGCTTCTTCGTGCGCGGGTCCATGCCTTCGGGCGTCTCCCCCATCTTCATCTGCGGCGCCAGGCGCGCGAACTTCACGTATAGGTCTGCCGCCTGTTCGGGCGCCCCGGAGATGATCAGCGGCGTGCGCGCCTCGTCGATCAGGATATTGTCGACCTCGTCCACGATCGCGAAGTAGTGCCCGCGCTGGACCTTCTCGTCGAGATCCTTGGCCATGTTGTCGCGCAGGTAGTCGAAGCCGAACTCCGAGTTGGTGCCGTAGACCACGTCGCACGCGTACGCGCGCTGCTTGTCCTCGTAGGCCTGCATGTTCTGCAGCACCCCCACCGTCACGCCCAGCGCGTCGTAGATCGGGCTCATCCATTCCGCGTCGCGTCGCGCCAGGTAGTCGTTGACCGTCACCACGTGCACGCCCCGACGCTCGCGCGGGGTGCCCTCAGGCGCGGCTGGGTCCGCGTCGCGCACGGCGAGCGAGTTCAGCACGACCGCTAGCGTCGCCGTCAGCGTCTTGCCCTCGCCTGTCTTCATCTCTGCGATCTGGCCCTCGTGCAGGGCCATCCCGCCGATCATCTGCACGTCGAAGTGGCGCATCCCCATCGTGCGCTTGCCGGTCTCGCGCACGACCGCGAAGCACTCGGGGAGCAGCGCGTCGAGGTCCTCGCCGTCGCTCGCACGCTCGCGCAGCGCGTCCATCCGCTCGCGCAGCTCCGCATCGCTGTCGTGTTCGAGCTCGGCCTCGAACGCGCCGATCAGCGCGACGCGTTTCTGGTAGAGCTTGAACTTCTTGGCCTCGCCGACGTTCAGCGCGCGATCGAGCAGGGAAGGCATGCGCCAAGGATAGCCCCAGACGCTAAACGTCTGGTTATCGGCCAGCCATCAGCCCGCGGCTGATGCTTGGCGCTGCTGTCAGCTGCGCGACCCGCGGCCCCGCCGCTCAGATCGACGGCAGCGTGGCCCCCTGGGCGGCGGCGTGCGCGACACGCGCGGCGGCCGCGTGGGCCTCGCGCCGGTGGCGCAGTTTGTCGCGATGGCGCTTGACCTGGCGCGCGAGCTCGTCGACGACCAGGTTCAGCGAGTGCAGCATCTCCGGCGACGCATCGCGCGCGCGCAGCGTCACGCCCTTGAGATACAGCGTGCACTCCGCCACCTGACTGTCGGCGACGCGTGGATTGGGCTCCTTGAAGATCTCGATCTCCAGGCGGGCGAGGTCCGAGACCTGGCGCGCGACCTTCGTCAGACGGCGCTCTGCGTGCATGCGGAGCTCGTCGGTGACCGGGACGTTACGACCCTTGATGTCAATTTGCATCGTAGGCTCCTTCGGTCGGACTTCTTGTCTGATGGCGTCTCCGATGCTACGCCCGAGCGCGGCGGATGTAAATGGGCCTTAGACGAAATGTTGACGCGGCGTTCTACTGAGCGAATCGCGGCCAGATTCGATAGGCCGTCGCCGCCGGGCTGCATGAGGCTTGCCGTCGAGCGCATGTCGCCGAAGCCGCAAACTACGAGCATTTGAGAAGCCATCCGTCAGCGGGACGTGCTACGATGACTCTTGTCATAGTCTCACTTTCCGTGAAGGGGCTCGCCTAGGCGGGCCCCTTCGCGTTAAGGCGCTGGACCGCCCACGGCCGGCCGTGGGCGGTTGGCGATGGGACCGCTCAGCCGTGGCGGCGCAGACTCTGCAGGATGCCGCCGTGGCCGGCGATCGCGCCGATCAGGATCGACTCGCTGGCGATGTCCGTGCCGGGGAAGACGATGCTCTCGCGCAGTTGCGCGCCCGCACCCACGCTCGCGCCGTCGCCGAGCACGATCGGGCCCATCAGGCGCACGCCGGCGCCGATGCGCACGTCGCGGCCAACCCAAACCGGCCCTTCGACGTCGGTGTCGGCCCTCAACGGTGACCCGCCCGCCACGACCACGCCCGGGCTGACCTCCTCGCCCTCGATCTGCAGGTGCAGTTCGCCGCGCAGCGCGTCGAACGTGCCCTGCCTGAGCTCGCTCAGCGAGCCGACGTCGTTCCAGTACTCGCCCACCTCATGGATGTGGAAGGGCACGTCGTTCTCGAGCAGCACCGGAAATACGTCCTGGGCCCAATCGACGAACGGCCGCTTTGGGAAGTAGTCGAAGATCTGCGGCTCGAACAGGTAGATGCCGCAGTTGCCGAGGCTCGACAGCGCCTCGTCCGGTTGCGGCTTCTCCTGGAAGCCCGTGATCCGCCCCTCGCGGTCGTGCAGCACCACGCCGTACTCGCGCGTGTCCGCCACATGCTTGACCGCCAGCGTCGCCACCCCGCCCGCCTGACGGTGCCTGGCGACGAACGCCCCCAGGTCGATGTCCGTGAGCGCGTCGCCGGAGATCACCAGGAACGGCTCCTCGCCGAAGAAGTCCGCGCAGCCCCGCACGCCGCCCGCCGTGCCCAACAGCTCCTCCTCGAAGCGATAGGACAGGCGCGCGCCGAAGTACTCGCGGATCGAGTCCGGGAAATAGTGCAGGTTGGCGATCACCTCGTCGAAGCCGTGGCGTTCGAGTAGCTCGACGATGTGCTCCATCACCGGCCTGTCGAGCACCGGCACCATCGGCTTGGTGATCTCGTACGTCAGCGGGCGCAGGCGCGTGCCAAGCCCGGCCGCCAGCACCATCGCCTTCATGCGTCGATCAGTACCGGTAGTGGTCCGGCTTGTAGGGACCGTCGACGGGAACGCCGATGTAGGCGGCCTGCTCGTCGGTGAGCCGCGTGAGCTTCACGCCGAGTGCGTCCAGGTGCAGGCGCGCGACCTTCTCGTCGAGGTGCTTGGGCAGCACGTAGACCTTCTTCTCGTACTCGTCGTTCTTCGTGAACAGCTCGATCTGGGCGATCGTCTGGTTGGAGAACGAGTTGCTCATCACGAAGCTCGGGTGCCCGGTCGCGTTGCCGAGGTTCAGCAGGCGACCCTCCGAGAGCATGATGATCGCGTGACCATCGGGAAACACCCACTTGTCGACCTGCGGCTTGATGTTGACCCGCTCGATGCCCGGGGTCTTCGCGAGACCGGCGATGTCGATCTCGTTGTCGAAGTGCCCGATGTTGCCGACGACCGCCTGATGCTTCATGCGCGCCATGTCCTGCGCCGTGATGATGTCCTTGTTGCCGGTGGTGGTGATGAAGATGTCGGCGCTGTCGATCACGTCCTGCAGCGTCTTGACCTCGTAGCCCTGCATCGCCGCCTGCAGCGCGCAGATCGGGTCGATCTCGGTGATGATCACGCGCGCGCCCTGGCCGCGCAGCGATTCCGCGCAGCCCTTGCCGACATCGCCGAAGCCGCACACGACCGCGACCTTGCCGCCGATCATCACGTCGGTGGCGCGGTTGACGCCGTCGATCAGCGAGTGCCGGCAGCCGTACAGGTTGTCGAACTTGGACTTCGTGACCGAGTCGTTGACGTTGATCGCCGGGAACAGCAGCTCGCCTCGCTCGACCATCTCATACAGGCGGTGCACGCCCGTGGTGGTCTCCTCGGTGACGCCTTTGATGCCTTCGCCGACGCGGGTCCAGCGCTGCGGATCCTCGGCCAGCGAGCGCGTCAGCACCGACAGGATCACCCGGTACTCCTCCGGGTCGGCATCCGTCGGCGCGGGCACCGCGCCGGCCTTCTCGTACTCGGTGCCCTTGTGCACGAGCAGCGTGGCGTCGCCGCCGTCGTCGAGGATCATGTTCGGCCCGGTCGAGCCATCGTCGGCCTCGGGCCAACGCAGCACCTGCTCGGTGCACCACCAGTACTCCTCGAGCGTCTCGCCCTTCCACGCGTACACCGGCACGCCGCGGGGGTCCTCGGCGGTTCCGTCGGGACCGACCGCGACCGCGGCGGCGGCGTGGTCCTGCGTGGAGAAGATGTTGCAGCTGCACCAGCGGACCTCCGCTCCGAGCGCCGTCAGCGTCTCGATCAGCACGGCCGTCTGGATCGTCATGTGCAGCGAGCCGGTGATCCGCGCGCCTCTCAGCGGCTGCACGTCTGCGTACTCGCGGCGAATCGACATCAGGCCGGGCATCTCGTGCTCGGCGAGCGTGATCTCCTTGCGGCCGAACTCCGCCAACGCGAGGTCGGCGACCTTGAAGTCGGTACTGAGCGTTGCTGTGGGGGTCATGGCTGACATGACGAAGCCTCCTGTCCGGTCAGGTGAGCGCCCTTGCTGCATTGACAGGCCGAGCGTGGCGGATTACAGCCCGTCGCAGCGCTCCTCGGCCGCGTCGGACGGTATCACACACGCGGTGGCCAGCCAGCTGCAGCTAGCGTTTGGCCAGCGCGGCCTTCAGTTCCTCGATCAGCTTGACCGGCCCAGGGTCGACGCCGCGCAGCGCGGCCAGGTAGATCGAGACGAGGTCGCCCAGCAGCACGAGCGAGATCACCCGCTCGATCGCCGTCTGACCGCGTGTCTCCAGTCGAAAGCTCGCCGCCCCGCTGCCGGCGATCAGGCGCTCGGTCAGATCCATCCGCTCCTTCACGCGCGGGTGCGCGTCGGAGTCGTCGAGGAACACCGCCGAGAAGCGACCCACCTCGCTCGCGCCTTCCCAGCCGGAGATCTCGTTGTGGTCGAGCTCTGGCAGTTCGTTCCAGAAGCACGGCTGCTTGGCGTTCTCGTTGATCTGAGTCTTCCAGCGGTATGCGATCGGCGACGTCAGGCCCGCACCGGCGATCACCGGTGTGGTGCCATGCAGGCCTCGGGCAAGTTCCTTGGCCAGCGAGTCCTCCGCCGCGTCGGGGCCCCACTCGGCGACGAGCTGCTCGATGTGCGAGGCGGCGACGTCGATCTCCGGCGTCAGCCGCGGGCCGGCGCCGCACAGCGCGGCGACCTCGAGTGCCGCGACGATCATGTAGGCGACCGCAGCACGCGGCTGAAAGCCTCCCGGCAGCGGGATCACGGGCACGCCGTCCGCGCGCGCCATCTCGGCCAGGCGCCCGCCGGTGGTCACGACCGTGCGCTTGGCGCCGAGCGCGCCCGCCGACTCGTAGCACGCGAGCGTCTCCTCGGTCTCGCCCGAGTAGCTCGCGCACAGCACCATCGTGTCGGGCGTCGTCCACGGCGGCAGCCCGTACGCGCGGGTCACGAAGATCGGGCGCGAGGCGTGGTCGCCCATCGCCGCGCGCGCCAGTGCGCCACCGATCGCCGAGCCGCCCATGCCCGCGACGACCAGGCCGGCGGTCGTGTCCCAGTCCTGCATGATCGCCGACTCCACCCGCCACAGCGCGTCGCGCAGATGCTCGGGCAACGCCAGCACGTCGCCCAGCTGGCCTGAGGGATCGACACGCGCGATGCTCTCGCGCGAGAGCTCCTCTGCGGTCGGTGTCGCAGTCGCGCCGCCATCGCTCATCTGCTGCTCGCCTCCTGTGGTGCCGGGAAAACCGTGGTCATGGATTCGTTGGAGTCTTTCGCGTTTGCTGGTGGATGCGCGAGGCGCGCCTAGAACTCGATCGCGCCGTCGGGCAACTCGACACCAGGGAAGATACGCGCCCCGCGCGTGATGACGTTGTGCGCCCCCACGCTGACGCCGTCGCCGAGCACCGCCCCGCCGGTGATGCGCGTGCCCGTGCCCACGTGACAGCCGGCTGCAACGATGCAGTCGCGCAGCTCACAGCCCTCGCCGATCTGTGTCCCCTCGAGCACCACCGCGCGCTCGACTGTCGAGCCCGCGCCCACCGAGACGCCCTCGGCGAGCACCACCAGGCTGCCCACGTGCGCTCCGTGCGCGACGTGCACATCGCGCTCGAGCAGCGCCGGCGGAATCACCCTGCCGTGCACCTGCGCGCCGTCGTCGATCGCCAGCCAGTCGCTGCCGAGCCGCGCGCGCACTGCCGTCTCGACGTTGCCCTCGAGGATGTCGAACGTCCCCTGCAGGTAGCGCGCCGGCGTGCCGATGTCCAGCCAGTAGCTGCGCGAGGAGAACCCGTAGAGGCCGTCATCGATCAGCCGCGGCCACACCTCGCGCTCGATCGACACGTTGCGATCGGGGGTCACAAGCTCGAGAATCTCGCGCTCGAGCACGTATGCACCGGCGCTGATCAGGTTGCTCTTGACACTGTCCGCGCTGGGCTTCTCCACGAAATCGCTCACCGAGTGGTCCTCACGGAGGATCACCAGGCCGTAGGCGCTGGGATCGGCGACAGGAACGAGCGCGAGCGTGGCGCGAGCGCCGGTCGCCTCGTGCTGGGCGATCTGCGCGGTCAGGTCGATGTCGGTGAGCACGTCGCCGTTGAGCATCAGGAAGCGCTCGTCGAGCATCGGCTCGGCGAGCTTCAGCGCGCCGGCCGTCCCGCGCGGGTCCGGCTCCTCGACGAAGCGCAGGCGGATGCCCAGCTGCGAGCCGTCGCCGAGCACGCTGCGCACGCCGTCGGCCAGGAAGCCGCACGACATGATCACGTCGTCGATGCCGTGCCCGCGCAACCACTCGAGCATGAACGCGATGAACGGCCGGTCCACCAGCCGCACCACCGGCTTGGGCACCGTCGATGTCAGCGGACGCAGGCGGGTGCCCTGCCCACCCACGAGAATCACCGCCTGCACTGCCTACCGCCGGCCTATGCCCTCGTAGACGAGGCCCGCCGCGCGGATCGCGTCCGGATCCAGGGCGTTGCGCCCATCGACGACCACGTTGCCGCTCATCGCCGCCGCGACCGCGTCCCAGTCGAGCTCGAGGAACTCGCGCCACTCCGTCACCAGCACGACCGCGTCGGCGTGCTCGATCGCGCTCATCGGCGAGTCGGCAAACGCGATCTCGGAGACGAGCGCGCGGGCCTGATCCTCGGCGACCGGGTCATACGCGACGACACTCGCCCCGTCCGCGTGCAAGCGCGCCGAGAGCACCAGCGAGGATGCCTCGCGCATGTCGTCGGTGTTCGGCTTGAACGCCAGGCCGAGCAGCGCGACGCGCTTACCCGCGAGCCCGCCCAGATGCTTGTGCAGCTTGCCGATCACGCGCCGCTTCTGCAGCTCGTTGACCTCGATCACGGCCGTCAGCAGCTGGAAGTGGTAGCCGGAGTTGCCGGCGAGCTGCTTGAGCGCGTCGACGTCCTTGGGGAAGCAGCTCCCCCCATACCCGATCCCCGCCTGCAGGAACTTCGGTCCGATGCGATCGTCGAGACCCATGCCGCGGGCCACCTCGACGACGTCCGCGCCGGTCTCCTCGCAGACGTTTGCGATCTCGTTGATGAATGAGATCTTCGTCGCCAGGAATGCGTTGGAGGCGAGCTTGACCATCTCCGCGCTCGCCACGTCAGTGCGCACCAGCGGCGCCTGCAGAGGCTCGTACAGCGCGATGACCGCGTCGCCGGCCCAACTGCCGTCGTCGCCGACGACGACACGGTCGGGGTGCAGGAAGTCCTCGACGGCGGAGCCCTCCTTGAGGAACTCCGGGCACGAGACGTAGCCGAGCGCATCCTTGCCCTGCTCGCCGAACACGCGCAGCAGTGACGCCCCGGTACCGCACGGCACCGTGGACTTCATCACCAGCGCGTGGTCCTTGGAGGCTGGTATGGCGTCCGCGACGGCGTGCACGGCCGAAAGGTCCGCGTCCCCCGAGTAGGTGGGCGGGGTGCCGACCGCGACGAACAGCAGCCGGCAGTGCTCGAGCGCGTCGGCGATGTCGGTGGAGAAGTGCATGCGCACGGCGTTGCGCACGAGCAGCTCCTCCAGGCCGGGCTCATAGATCGGCACCTCGCCGCGGCGCAGGCGCTCGATCTTGGCGGCGTCGATGTCGACGCACCACACGTCGCTGCCCAGCTCGGCGAAGCCGGCCGCGCTGACCAGCCCGACGTAGCCGGTCCCGATCACTCCGATTGGCTCGCGTGTTGCGCTCATGAAGCGGGGAAGGCTAGCTGCTGCGGGGACGAGGGGGCGCCTGAGAGGACGCGGCTACTGCTCGACCGCGAGGAACGCCTGACAGCGCTTGGCGTCCCGCAGCGCTCGCGAGCGCTCCTCGCTGCCCTCCGCCGCGCGCTCGGCGCTCGCACGCGCTTCGGCGAGCTTGGTCTCGAAGGTCGGACGGTCGATCTGCGCGGGTGCGAGCGCCTCCTCGACGAGCACCAGCGCCCGGTTGTCAGCGAACTGCAGGTAGCCCTCTGCCTGCGCGAAGCGCACGATGTCCCCTTCCGCGCGATACAGCCGCAGCTCGGTCGGTTCGAGCATCGCCAGCACCGGCTCGTGATTGGCGAGGATGCCGATCGAGCCGACGGCGGTGAAGGTGGACAGCATTTCCACTTCCTCCGAGAACACCTCGCCCTCGGGGGTGAGCACTTCGACAGGGAACTTCGCGTGCGCCATCCTCTATCTCCCCCCGCCCACTGACGTTCGAGGACCAAGCAGATCAAGGACGCAGCGAGCGTGGCGTGCTGCGCACGCGAGCGAGCGAGGACGCAGACCGAAGCGGGAGACACTCGCTCCGCTCGCATCCCCGATTCGGCCAGCGCAGGTCATCGGACGTCAGAGACGACTTCGTCGATCGTGCCCTTAAGGAAGAACGCGCTCTCGGGGACCTCGTCGTGCTTGCCGTCGATGATCTCCTCGAAGCCCCTGATCGTCTCCGCGATCGGCACGTACGCGCCGGGCGTGCCCGTGAACTCTTCGGCCACGAAGAACGGCTGTGAGAGGAAGCGCTCGATCCTGCGCGCGCGCTGGACTGTCAGCTTGTCCTCGTCGGAGAGCTCGTCGATGCCGAGGATCGCGATGATGTCCTGCAGCTCCTTGTAGCGCTGCAGGATCTCCTTGACGCGGTTGGCGACGCGGAAATGGTCCTCGCCGAGGATGTCCGCCTTCAGGATCGTCGAGGTCGAGTCGAGCGGGTCGACCGCCGGGTAGATGCCTTTTTCGGAGATCGCCCGCGACAGCGCGGTGGTGGCGTTGAGATGGGCGAACACGGACGCAGGAGCCGGGTCGGTGTAGTCGTCGGCCGGCACGTAGATCGCCTGGATCGAGGTGACCGAGCCACGTTTGGTGGAGGTGATGCGCTCCTGCAGCTGACCCATCTCGGTCTCGAGCGTCGGCTGGTAGCCGACCTGCGAGGGCATGCGCCCGAGCAGCGCCGAGACCTCGGAGCCGGCCTGCACGAAGCGGAAGATGTTGTCGATGAACAGCAGCACGTCCTGGCCCTGGTCGCGGAAGTATTCGGCCATCGTCAGGCCCGACAGCGCGACTCGCATGCGCGCCCCGGGGGGCTCGTTCATCTGACCGAACACGAGCATCGTCTTGTCGAGCACGCCCGACTCCTTCATCTCCAGCCACAGGTCGTTGCCCTCGCGCGAGCGCTCGCCCACGCCGCAGAAGGCCGACAGCCCGCCGTGCTCCTTGGCGAGGTTGTGGATGAGCTCCTGGATCAGCACGGTCTTGCCCACTCCAGCACCGCCGAACAGCCCGACCTTGCCGCCCTTGGCATACGGGGCGAGCAGGTCGATGACCTTGATGCCCGTCTCGAACATCTCCGTGGTCGGGGTGAGGTCCTCGGCGCGTGGAGCCTCTTGGTGGATGCCGCGTCGGTCGACGTCCTTGGGGAGCGGCTCGCCGAGGTCGATCGGCTGGCCGAGCAGGTTGAAGATGCGCCCGAGCGTCGCCTCCCCGACCGGCACCGTGATCGGGCCGCCGGTGTCGAGCACCGCGACGCCACGCGCGAGACCGTCAGTCGTGTCCATCGCGACAGCGCGCACGCGGTCATCGCCGAGGTGCTGCTGGACCTCGCACACGAGCAGGTCCTCCTCCGCCCCAGCACTGATTCCGGGCGCCTCCTCCTCGCGGTTCGTCGCTGGGCGCACGATCGTGATTGCGTGGTTGATCTCAGGCAGGCGGTCGGGGAACACAGCCTCGATCACGACGCCCTGAATCTCCTCGATGCGCCCGATGTTCGGCTTGGCCGCGCCGTTGACCGACGATGAGTCGGTGGCCTCTGTGGTGGTGCTGGGTGGCATTAGCTCTCTGATCTCCTAATCATCTGTTTCAAGTTTCGTGGTCATGCGCGTCTGAGTCGCTCAGCTCAGGCCCTCGGCGCCGGCGACCACCTCCATGATCTCCTGGGTGATCTCGGCCTGGCGTGCTCGGTTCATCTGCAGCGTGTAGTCGGTGATGATTTCGCCGGCGTTCTCTGAGGCGCTGCGCATCGCGGTCATCTGTGCCCCGAAGAAGCCGGCCGCGGACTCCACGAGCGCCCGGTAGATCGAGATCTCGATGTAGTCGGGAACCAGGCGTCTGAGGATCTTCTCGGGGTCGGGCTCGTACTCGACCGAGCCGCGCTTCTGCTCGTACCCGCCGTCGCCGCTGAGCGCCTGGTGGGTCAGCGGCAGCAGCGTCTGGTGGGTTACGTGCTGGGTGAGGGGCGAGACGTAGGAGTTGTAGATCATCTCCACGCGGTCGAGCTGGCCGTCGACATAGGCCTGGATCACGTCGTCGGCGATCGAGCGCGCGTCCGCGTACGCAGGCCGGTCAGCGAAGCCGGTGTACGCGCCGCTGAGCTCGTGGCCGCGGAACGCCAGCGAGGACACGCCGCGGCGTCCGGTCGCGTACCAGGCGCTGTGCAGCCCCTGCTCGGTCAGCTCGGCCGAAAGACGCACGCCGGCGCGGATGATCTGTGAGTTGAAGCCTCCGGCGAGGCCGCGATCGCCCGTCACCAGCAGCAGCCCGACATTGGTCTGTGCCTCATGCTCGCGCAGCAGCGGCACGCGTTTAGCCTCGGCGCCGGCTGCGTCGGCCGCTTGGCGCGTCATGCGCGCGAGCGCGTCGGCGTACGGGCGCAGAGCGTCGATCCGCTGCTCTGCGCGGCGCAGGCGCGCGGCAGCGACCATCTCCATCGCCCGCGTGATCTTCTGGATGTTCTTGACCGCCGAGATCTTGTTCTTGACGTCGCGCTGAGAAGCCATGGCTGTGTCCCGCGGGCGGCGCTAGGCCGCCTGAGGCTCCTTGTCCTGGGCCGGCTCGTCCTGGCTAGACCCGTTGCGCGTCGGGCTCGGCTGCAGGGGCGCGTCCTCATCCAGCGGCTGACCCTCCTCGTCGAGGTCGTAGCCGAAGTCCTTGGCGAAGGCGTCGACCGTGTCGCGCACCTCCTTCTGGGTCTCGTCCGACCAGTCGCCGCCGTTGATCTTCGCGCGCAGATCCTGGTGCTGGGAGTGCAGGCGTTCGACGAGACCGCGCAGGAACTCCTGGACGCGCTCGACGTTCAGGCGGTCGAGGTAGCCGTTGGTGGCGGCGAAGATCTGCACCGTCTGATCCTCGACTGCCAGCGGCGAGCGCTCGTGCTGGTTGAGCGTGGCCACCAGGCGCTCGCCGCGGGCGAGCGTGCGCTGCGTGTCGGCGTCGAGGTCCGAGCCGAACTGGGCAAACGCCTCCAGGTCGCGGTACTGCGAGAGCTCGAGCTTGATCCTGCCGGCGACTTTCTTCATCGGGCCGATCTGCGCGTTGCCGCCGACGCGCGAGACCGAGATGCCGACGTTGATCGCCGGGCGCACGCCCGAGTTGAACAGCTTGGACTCGAGGAAGATCTGCCCGTCGGTGATCGAGATCACGTTCGTGGGGATGTACGCCGAGACGTCGCCCGCCTGCGTCTCGATCACCGGCAGCGCCGTCAGCGAGCCGCCGCCGAGGTCGTCGTTGAGCTTGACCGCGCGCTCGAGCAGGCGCGAGTGCAGGTAGAACACGTCACCCGGATACGCCTCGCGACCGGGCGGACGGCGCAGCAGCAGCGACATCTGCCGGTAGGCGTAGGCGTGCTTGGTCAGGTCGTCGTACACGCACAACGCGTGCCTGCCTTTGTAGAGGAAGTACTCGCCCATCGCGCAGCCGGCGTAGGGCGCCATGAACTTGATCGGCGCCGCCTCATCCGCGGGCGCGGCGACGATGATCGTGTTCTCGAGCGCCCCGTACTGCTCGAGCGTCTGCGCCAGCGCGACGACGGTCGACATGCGCTGACCGATTGCCACATACACCGACACCACACCGGTGTCCTTGTTGTTGATGATCGTGTCGATCGCGATCGCCGTCTTGCCCGTCTGGCGGTCGCCGATGATCAGCTCGCGCTGACCGCGGCCGATCGGGATCATCGCGTCGATCGCCTTCAGCCCGGTCTGCATCGGTTGCTTCACCGGCTGGCGCTGCACGACGCCGGGCGCCTTGAACTCGGCCGGGCGCGTCTCCGTGACGGCGATCTCGCCCTTGCCGTCCAGCGGGCGCCCGAGCGGGTCGACGATGCGGCCGAGCAGCTGCTCGCCGACGGGGATCTCCAGCAGCGTGCCGGTGCGCTTGACCGTGTCGCCCTCGGAGATGTGCTCCCACTCGCCGAACAGCACCGCGCCGACGTTGTCGGACTCGAGGTTCAGCGCCAGGCCGGTGACGCCGTGCGGCAGCTCGAGCATCTCGAAGGACATGCAGTTCTCCAGGCCGTGCAGGCGCGCGATGCCGTCGGCGACGGACAGCACCGTGCCGACCTCCGTCAGCTCGGCTGTGCCGCTGTCGAGTCCCTCGATGCGGCTCTTCAGAATGCTTGTGATCTCGTCGGGGTTGATCTGCATTACGAGGCTCCTTGGGCAACGTGCCTGCGCAGCTGCTCCAGTCGGTTGCGAATAGAGGCGTCGAGGATCGAGTTGCCGACCCTGATGATGATGCCGCCGAGGATGTCCGGGTCCACGCGCGCCGCCAGCGTCACCTTGCGCCCGGCGCGCTCGCCGATCGTCTTGCCGAGGCTCTCGGTGGTCTGCTCGTCGAGCGCGATCGCGCTCGTGATCTCCACCGGCAGCGTCCTGTTCTCCTCGTCCCACAGCCGCTCGTACTCCTGGCGGATGCGAAAGATCACCGGCATGCGGTGGTTCTCGATGAGCAGCTCGAGGAAGTTCAAGAACAGCGGATCGGCCCCGTCGAGCATGCGGTCGAGCGCCTCCCGCTTCTCCTTGGTGGAGAAGTAGGGCGAGAAGAAGAACACGGCCAGATCGTGCTTCTGGCTGACCGCGTCGGCGAACTGACCGAGCTGCTCACGCAGCTCGTCCAGCCGGCCGTGCTCGAGAGCCACCTGAAACAGCGAGCGGCCGTATACCCGGGCGAGCTCCTCCACTAGTTCTGTGCTCCCGCGGACAGGCTGGACAGGTCGATCTCGCTCAGCGCCTCCTCGACCAGGCGCCGCTGGTCGGCTTCGTTGAGCGTCTTGCGCACGACTTTCTCGGTAGCCATGATCGTCAGGTCGGCCACCTCGCGGCGGATGTCGTCGAGCGCGCGCTTGGTGGCGGCGTCGATGTCGCGCGCAGCCTTCTTGGCCGCCTCGGCGAGGATCTCCTGCGCGCGCTCGCGGGCCTCGTGCTCGTGCGAGTCAGCGGTCTGACGCGCTCGCTGGAGGATCTCCTCTGACTGGACCCTGGCCTCTTTCAGGCGCTCGCGGTACTCGCTCAGCAGCTCCTCGGCTTCTGTGCGCGTGCGCTCGGCCGAGTCGATCGACTCGTCGATGCTCGCGCGACGCTCGTCGAGCGCGGCGCGGATGCGGGGAAACACGGCCTTGACGAGGATGTACAGCGAGATCCCGAAGACGACGAACGTCCAGATCATCAGGCCGACGTTGGGCGTGATCAACCACGAGTCGCTCGAGGCGATCGGCGTGCTCGGAATGGTGGCGAAGGACTGCATCGATCTATAGGAAGAAGGCGATGAAGCCGCCCACCAGGCCGTAGAAGAACGTCGCCTCGGTAAGCGCGAAGCCGAGCCACTGAATCGAGGTGATCTCGTCACGCATCTCCGGCTGGCGGGTGACGGACTCGATCACCTTGCCGAACAGCATGCCGATGCCCGCGCCGGCGCCCGCGGCGCCGCCGCCGGCCCCCACGCCGAGAGCGATCGCTTTACCGGCGTTCGCGCCGTATTCCTTGGAGGCTTCCGCGACGGCGAGCAACGGGGCGCCCAGATGGATTGACATGAAAGGCAAGAGGTGAAGCATCGTTCTCCTTGTCGAGTGCTTAGTGGCTTGTGGCGGTTGCCCCGCCGAGGTAGATGGCGGTCAAGATGGCGAAGATGAAGGCCTGTAGTCCGGCGATCAGGACCGCCTCGAATAGATAGATGGCGACTCCGATGGGCAGCGTCAGCCAGCCCAGTAGCTGCAGGCCGAGAAGCACCGCGAGGTTGCCGGCCATGAAGTCGATCAGCAGGTGCCCCGCGAGCAGGTTGGCCCACAGCCTGATCGTAAGCGACAGCAGTCGCAGGAAGTTCGAGACGATCTCCAGGGGGTACATGAAGAGCAGCATCGGCCCTCTGACACCCGAGGGGATCAGGCTTTTGACGTACCCGCCGACCCCGTGCGCACGAACGCCCTCGATGTTGTACGCGAAGAACACGCCAAGCGCGAGCACGAGCGGCACCGCGACGTTTGTCACCGCCGCGTAGATCTGGAACGACGGGATGTTCACGCCGAACAGCTTGAAGGTCTCGGACGAGTCGACCGGCAGCGGGATGTATCCGATCAGGTTGGACACGAGGATGAACACGAACAGCGTGAACACGAGCGGAAACCATTTCCTGCTCATCTTCTCGTCCATGTTGTCGCGCGTGACCTGCGTCATCAGCCCGTAGCCCATCTCAACCGCGGTCTGCAGCCGGCCCGGACGCTTCTGCATGTGCCTCGCGACGAACAGCATGATCCCGAGCGTCAGCCCGGTCGCAATCAGCAGGTAGAGGACGCCCTTGTCGAAATTGAGCGGTCCGGCGATGTGAAACCAGGTTTCCAGGTGGAAGGCGTCGATGACTTTGAAGCTTTCGTTTTTGTGGCCTTTGATCCCATAGCCCAAAGCGAAGCCCACCAGGCCGAGCACGTACACGAGCGCGACGCTGTAGCCGATTTTCTTGGCCTTGCTCCACGAGCGCAGGCGGTTCATCGGGTGGCCTCCCGCCGTGCGCGCGAGGACGTGGGCGGGCCCGAGAAGACGCGGATCACGAACGCAACCGTGTAGGCGCCGCAGATCGTCACCGCGGCCGTCAGGCCGTCAGCGCGCCCGCCGGCGACGCCCGCGACGATGATCGCGCCCGCCAGCAGCCAGATGCGACCGAAGGCCTCGAACAGATTCAGGCCGAGTTGCGTGCGTGGCGCGGCGGCTTTGCCAACCCAGCGCTTATCGACCTCGGCGAGGATGCGCTGCGCGACCCATACCCCCGCTCCCAACGCATAGCCCAGCGCAGGCGCGCCGAGCGTCAGCACCACTGGCGCCGCAAGCGCGACGAGCAGGACGTCGAAATAGCGCACGACCACCATTGCGCGCTGCGCGAGCGAGGCACCAGCGCCGTCCCGGCGATGGATGTCGCGCGGCGGAAGCTCTAGCGGCGATTGCGTGATGGCCGGGCGCAGGCCGGCTGGCGGTCGTCGATGCACGTGCAGGGGAACGTCGCCGTGTTACCCGTCGGATGGCCGGGCGTGAGACGATTTGGCGCCGGCGGCGCGGTCTGTGGGTCGTTGTTCTGACATGTCCGGTCGACTGGCCACCCTATAGAAAAGGACGTTTCCGCGCTCAGCAAGCAGCGGCGCCATCGAAGCGTCCCTCAACGGTCTGCGACGGCGCGCCTAGTCTACCTGGTCTCGTACTTCGTAACAAGTTTGTGACATGCGGTACGCAGGCTTGGAGCCCACCTGCCGCGGACTTCTCCGCAGCACGCCGGTGCGCAGCCGCGGCAGCTGACCCCCCATAAACCGCACTATCAAAAGCGAAACGGCGATCGTCACGAGCCCGCCGAGCACGTCGAGCACGAAGTGGTTCCCTGTAGACAACACCGCAAACGCGGTCAAGAACGGGTAGAGCACAGCGAGTGCTCGCGACCACGTGCGCGAGGAGATGCACCACACCACGACTGTGCACCACACCGCCCACGCGATGTGCAGCGACGGCATCGCCGCGTACTGATTCGCGGCCGACGCAAGCGCGCCCGTGTGCCAGGAGCCGATCGCGTGGGTCGAGGCGACCACGTCGACGAAGCCCGGCAGCATGCGCGGCGGTGCCACCGGGAACAGCCAGAAGACGACGAACGCGAGCACGTTGACCAGCACCAGCGCGTTGCGCAGCGGACGGTAGACGTCCGCCCGCCGCCACCACAGGAAGCCGAGCAGCCCGAGCGTCACGACGAAGTGGGCGTTGTCGTAGTAGTCGGATACGAGCAGCCCGAGCGTCTGGTGCCCGGCCATCCAGCGATCGAGCGCGCGCTCAGGGTCGATGCGCAGGGACTGCTCCAGGCTGAGGACGTCCTGCGCGTGGGTCAGGGCCGCGTGGATTCGCAGCGGGGCCAGGTTCGTGATCGCGTCATACACCCAGCACAGCCACGCGATCGTCAGCGCCTCCAGCCACCAGCGCGAGCGCACGTGAACCCGAGGCAGCGCTGCCGCGGAGGCAGCCGTCGCGACAGAGCCACGCGCGTCGATCGGTGCGACCGTTGACAAGCCGTCGATGTTATCCACCGGCTCAGCGGTGTCGGGCCGGCGGGATTGTGGATATCAGTCCGAACGCGCGGTCGTTCCACCTTGAAATGATTACGTTGTTCAATGATTTCATGCGAGCAATGATTTCAGTTAAGCAATCATTACAGGATGTAACGATCCCGTGCCGCGTGACAAACAGACCCGCGAACTCACACCGGCGTGACAAAACAGACGCTCGAGCTCACACCGGCGTGACAAACAGACCCCGGAGCTCACACCGCGTGACAAGACAGACGCTCGAGCTCACACCGCGTGACGATTACGGCGCCACAGGCTCGAGTCCCCGTTCAGCCAGAGTCGCGAGCACGCGTGGCAGGGCGGCCGCGGTGCGCCTCCAGGAGTCGGGCGCGGAGTAGTCGTCGGCGTCGTGGAGCAGCAGCACGGCGCCATCGCCGGCGCCGTCGGTCACGCGCGTGGCGATCGAGGCGGGGGTGGCGCGCGCCTCCCAGTCGCGGCCCCAGTGGCTCCACAGCAGTGTGCGCCAGCCGTGTGCCCGTGCGAGACGCAAAGCGGATGCGTTGAGCACGCCGTAGGGGGGCCTGTAGAGCTCGGGCGTGCGACCGGTGTGGGTCACGATGATCTCGTGAGCCGTGGCGATGTCCTCGTGCACCTGGCGCGGGGTCAGGCGCAGCAGGTTGCGATGACGGTGGCAGTGCAGGGCGATCGCGTGCCCTGCGTCGGCGATCTCGCGGGCGAGCGCCGGATTGCGCAGCACCTGCTCGCCAACCAGGAAGAACGTCGCGCGCACGCGCTCGCGCTCGAGGATCTCGAGCACGGCGGGCGTGCCCTGTGCGTGTGGCCCGTCGTCGAACGTGAGCGCGTAGCCGCGCCCGCTTGCGGTGCGATCCTCGATGCCGAGCGGCCCGCGCAGGGCCGGCCACGCACCGGCGAGTCCCGGAAGCAGGTAGCCGGCGAGCGCCGCGCCGCCGAGCGCGCCAGCGATGCGGGTCCCGTGAGTGCGATGATCGTGAGCGGACATGGTTGATCTGGTGCTGGGAATCGGGGCGGCGGTGGGGGCGTCGGCCTTCTACAGCCTAGGGATCGCCCTGCAGGCGATGGAGGCGAGGGAGGCGCCGCACGAGGAGCACCTGCGCGTGGCGCTGGTCCGAGGGCTGCTGAAGCGAGCCCGCTGGCTGATGGGCACGGGTCTGTCGATCCTCGGCTGGCCGCTGCAGGTGCTGGCGCTGCTGCTGGCGCCGCTCGTAGTGGTCCAGCCGGCGCTGGCGGCTGGCCTGCTCGTGTTGCTGTACGTCGGCCGGCGGATGCTCGGCGAGCACGCGGGGCGCAGCGAGCATCTGGCCACGCTGGCGATCGTGATCGGCGTGATCGGCGCCGGGCTGTGCGCGCCGCCGCGCAGCTCCAACGAAATCGGAGGGCATCTGACGATCACGCTGGCGCTGCTCGCGCTTGCGCTCGCGAGCCTGGTGCCGTACCTGCTGCGCGCGCTCGGGCACTCGATCGCCGAGCTGACGATCGTCTGTGCAGGCCTGGCCGGCGGCTGGAGCGGCGTCGCGACCAAGCTCGCCTCCGACGACCTCTCCCGGCATCACCTGCTGGTGGCCGCGCTGTGGGGCCTGTCGACGGCAGCCGCTTCGGCGGTGGGCGTGCTCAGTGAGATGAGCGCGCTGCAGTCGCGCCCCGCGATCCAGGTGGCGCCGGTGGTGTTCGTGACTCAGACGGTCGTGCCGGTCGGACTCGCACCGGTGCTGTTCGGCGAGCGCTTCGGCGCGACGCCGCTCGGCGGGGTGCCGCTGGGCGTGTCGCTGGTGGTGCTGATCGTCGGGGCGGGGATGTTGGCGCGCTCGCCGCTGCTGCTGGCGCTGATGGAAGGCGAGCGGGTGAGCCACGCGAGCGGCTCGACGCCGAGCCCCGAGGAGCCGAGCCAGTTGACGATGCGCTCCAGCCCGAGCACCGACGCGGACGATCCGTCGAGCTCGACGACGAGCACGTCGCCTGCACGCATGCGCCGCTGAGGCAGCGCGCTGGTGGCGCTGATGCGCAGCGCGCCCTTGACCGGGATCGCGCCGTCGGTGCGCGCGAGCACCATCTGGCCGACCGACAGCCCGCCCCGTGGCTGCAGGTAGTAGAAGCGGTGGTGTTGCAGTCCCAGCGCACGCGCCTGCGAGCGCAGCACGCTGCGCGTGCGCTCCCAGCGCAGCGGCTCCGAGCCGGGGATTTCGGGGAGCAGCTCGTCGCCGAGCCCTCGCAGCGAGGCGATCTGCGCGCCCGACGGCACGGTCGAGTCGTCGGCGATCGACACATGGATCCCCTTGGCGGCGAGCGCTGATGCCACCGAGGCGATGTCGCTCGCGGGCACGTGCACGATCACGCCGACGTCCGGCTGCGTGGTCACGACGTGGACGAGCGGATGTACGTGCAGAATCTTGTCGGCCAGCGCGGCTACGTCGTCGGTCGACATCACCCACGCGCCCAAGCCGAGCAGGAGCGCGAGCCAGGTCGCGAACGCCACCAGGCGCAGCCGCCAGCGGGGAATCGGCCGTACGCGCCGCGGCGCCTGCAGCACGACGTCGACGGCCTCGGGATGGGCCCCGTGTGCCGGCGGCGCAGCTGGTGACGGCGCTGGGGCGTCGGCCGCGCCTTCCGGCATGAGCGAGTCCTCGGCGAAGCTGGCCTGGACGTGTGTGCGCAGCTCGTCTGTGTCGTTGGCGAGACGCAGGAGGTCGAGCGCGGCCATCGCCCGCGTGTTCAGGCGCGCGTGACCGACGGGCAGGCCGTATGAGACGACCGGTGTGCCGGCCGCCCGCGCCTCCAGGCACGTGACGCCGCCGGTCGAGTGCACGAGCACGTCTGCCGCGGCGAGGATCTCGGGCATCCTGTCGGTGAACCCGTACACGCACACCCGCGGCTCGTCGGCGAAGGCGTCGCGGAGCTTTCCCGCGAGCTGCTCGTTGTGCCCGGCGAGGCAGACGATGTTGCTGACCTCGGGCACCTTCGTGAACTCGCGCACGGCGCCGGCGATGTCCCCCACACCCCAGCCGCCGCCCGAGACGACGACCGTGCGGCCGTCCTCGGAGAGGCCGAGCGCGCGACGCGCGTCGACGGGGCAGCGCGACTGCAGGAACTCGGCGGAGATCAGCGGACGCACGAGCTGCACGCTGCCGCGCCCGGCGATGCGCTCGACCGATGACATCGACTCGCCGTACATCACCAGGTGCATGTCGATGCCCGGCTGCGCCCAGAAGAACAGCCCGGTCAGATCGGTGATCGTGGCGACGGTCGAGCAGCGCACCTCGCCGACGCGCCGCAGGCGCGCGAGCACGACGGTGACGGCGGGGTAGGTCGAGACGACGACGTCGGGGTCGTGCTCGGCGATCGCCCGCGCCAGCGGGCGTGAGCCGACCAGGCACAGCAGCCTGCGGGCGAGCACGCGCACGGGCATGACGTTCTCGAGCAGCCAGTACACGAGCGTGTAGGTCCACGGCATGAAGCGCAGCTGCACGCGGTAGCCGTCCTCGACGACCGGACGCACGAGCGGGCCCATCGCTGCGAGCCCATCGATCACGGTGACCTCGGCGTGCTGCTCGGATGCGGTTATCTGCTCCGCCAGCGCGCGCGCGGCCGCAGCGTGACCCTCGCCGACATCTGCGGAGAGAATCAGGACGCGATGTGGACCGGGAGCCCGGCGCCTGTTGCGTGTGCGGTTGCGACGTCGCATAGGAAGGTGGCACGCCGCGGCCGGACGGCCGAAGCGGGCATACGTGCACACAGGGAGTCCCCCCGACAGCACGGACCTCTGCACAGGTTATCGGCCGCAGGGGACACCCGCGTAGCAGGGAGACGTAACAATGCTCTCATACAGGCTGCGACCCCCCTATCCCCCGCCCGGATCGCAGGGACGACGCCCGGGGGCACGGGCGCGCAGGCGGGCGCACGGACACCGGTCGGCCTGGCGCGCGCGCTCGGCGCGCTGGCGCTGCTGGGCATCGTCGCGTGTGTGCTGCTCGTGAGCGCGGGCGCCGCGTCAGCACCGTCGCAGTACGTGCCGGCGCGCCAGGGCGGGTGGCCAGCGTGGCTGGCAGGTCCGCTGCGCGGGCTTGGCATCGGCCTCTCGAGCTCCAGCTTCCAGACGCTGATGCTGATCATGTGCGCGTGCTACGCGCTGGTGCTGCTGGTCGCGCGCCGGCTGCCACTGGCGGCGCTGGCGGCGGCGATCGTGGCGGCGGACGCGATCCTGCTGCTCGGACCGCCGCTGATCTCCCAGGATGTGTTCGGCTACCTCGACTTCGCGCGCATGGGCGTCCTGCATGGACTGGACCCGTACACGCACTTTGCCGCCGAAGCGCCCACCGACCCGGCCTACCGGTTCATCGGCTGGCCGTTTCAGCACTCGCCGTACGGCCCGCTGTTCACGCTGCTCAGCTATGCGCTCGTGCCGCTGGGCCTCGCCGGCGGGCTGTGGGCGTTCAAGGCGCTCGCCGTGATCTCGAGCCTCGGCGCGGTCGCACTGATCGGGCGCGCCGCCGGGCGACTGGGGCACTCGACCAGCTGGGCGGTGGCGTTCGTGGGCCTGAACCCGGTGCTGCTGGTGCTGGCGGTGGGTGGAGCGCACAACGACACGCTGCTGCTGCTGGCGCTGGCGCTCGCGCTGGCGCTCACCGCCGGCGCAAGTCAACGCTCGCGCGCAGCTGCGGGCGCGCTGGCGGCGGGCGTCGGCGTGAAGGTCACCGCCGGGTTGGTGCTGCCGTTTCTGGTGCTTTCCTCGCCGCGCATGCGCGAGCGGGCGCGCGTGGCGCTCGGCGCGTGCGCGGCGCTGCTGGCGGTCGCGCTCGTGGGCGTGGTCGGCTTCGGCGTGCACGCGCTTGGCTTCCTCAGCGCTGTCGGCGAGCAGCAGCAGCTCGTGGCAACGCACAGCGTGCCCGCGGAGACGGCGCGCCTGGTGGGGCTGAGCGGCACGCCGAGCTGGTGGCGCCATCTGTACATCGGCGGCTTCGCAGTGGTGCTCGCGTTCGCGTTGTGGCGCACATGGCGCGGCGCGGACTGGCGCGTGGCGGCCGGCTGGAGCACGATCGCGCTGCTGGCCTGCACCGCGTGGCTGTTGCCGTGGTATGCGATCTGGGTGCTGCCGCTAGCGGCCGTCAGCGGCGATCGGCGCTTGTGCGCCGCCGCGCTCCTGCTTTGTGCCTACGCGGTCCTCATCCACCTGCCGCTTGCCGACCCGCTGCTCAGTCCCTCCAGCCGCTACCTCGCCCCGAACCTGCACATCAGCATCCCCGGCCTGCGTCACAGCCTCAAACTCACCAGTTTCCAGGTGCTTCGCCACATCCAGCTCGATCTCCGCTGGTGAGGCGTCGGGGCGCAGCCGCCGCAGCCGGATCGAGTCCAGGCGCCTGAACTTGAGGATCTCCAGGACGTACACGAGATACACGCTGGCCGCGACGACCAGCAGCCCGATGCCCAGCATCACGAGCGTCCAACCCGTGTGGTAGTGCCCTTTGTGGTCGCTGTAGGGAACGAACCGCAGCGCCAGCGCCATGCCGGCGAGCAGCAGCGTCCACGCGTACAGGTAGGCGATCGTACGGCGGCTCGAGAAGCCGATGCGCGCCATGCGGTGGTGGAAGTGCTCGCTGTCGGGCCTGTAGATCGGCTGTCGGTACTTCAAGCGCTTGAGCACCACGAAGGTCGTGTCCAAGAACGGCACGGCGAGCAGGATCAGCGGCAGCACGAACGACACCACGGCCTCGGTCTTGACCGCGGCCTCGACCGTGATCACCCCCATCAGCAACCCCAGCAGCTGCGCTCCGCAGTCGCCCATGAAGCTCGACGCGGGCGGGAAGTTGAAGATCAGGAAGCCGAGCGCGGCGCCGGCCGTCAGCGCCGCCAGCACGCCCGGTTCCTGGCGGTTCAGGTCGAACGCGATGATCGCCATCGCGGCAGCGATGATCGTGCACACGCCCGCCGCCAAGCCGTCGACGCCGTCGGAGAAGTTGACGACGTTCATCATCACCACCAGGCCGAGCACCGTCAGCACCGGGCCGGCGTCCGCGGGGCCGGTGTTGGGGAACGCGAACGCGCCGAGAAACGGCAGCGTGATCTTCTTCACGGCGACGCCGAAGTGCACGACGATCACCGCCGCCAGCACCTGGCCGAGCAGCTTGACCGCGGGGTGCAGGTCGAAGCGGTCATCGAGCGCGCCGATGAGCGTAATCACGGCGGCCGCGAGCAGCACGCCGTGCCAGAGCTGCGGCTGTGCTTCCCTCGCATAGCCGGTCGGCAGCCAGATCAGGCCAGCGAGCAGCACGCCCGCGAAGATCGCCAGCCCGCCGAGCAGCGGCGTCGGGCGCTCGGACAGACCCCGCTCGCGCGGCTCGTCGATCGCGCCGACGGCCCTCGCGAAACGCATCGTGAGGGGGGTCAGCAGCGCGGTGACGACCGCAGCGGCCAGGAACGCATAAAGCGCGTCGAGCTCGGTTGGATGCGCCATCGGCTCATGTAAAGCATCGCAGGCCGATCGGGAGAGCGCGCATGCGCGCCCTCCGACCTAAACCTGCGCGGTCGCGGGCAGGCCCTGGTAAAGCGGGTAGCGATCGACGATCGCGGCGACGCGATCGGCCAGCTCGGCGGCTCGTGCCTCGTATTCGGGGGTGAGGGCGACGGCGAGGATGCTGCCGACCTCTTCGAAGTCCTCCTCCTGCAGGCCGCGCGTGGCCAGCGCGGGCGTGCCGATGCGCAGCCCGGATGCCTCGATCGGCGGACGCGGGTCGAACGGGATCGCGTTGCGGTTGACCGTGATCTGGATCTCGTGCAGCCGGTCCTCGCCCTGGCGGCCGGTGAGCGCGGGATCGGTCTCGCGCAGGTCAACGAGGATCAGGTGCACGTCGGTGCCGCCGGTGAGCACGTTGATGCCGTGCCCGGCCTGCATCAACTCGCGCGCGAGCGCGCGTGCGCCCTCGACGGTGCGCCGCTGGCGCTCGGCGAACAGCTCGCTGGCGGCGATCTTGAAGGCGACCGCCTTGGCGGCGATCACGTGCTCGAGCGGGCCGCCCTGCTGGCCTGGGAACACGGCCGAGTCGATCTTCTTGGCGAGCTCCTGTTTGCACAGGATCACGCCCGCGCGCGGGCCGCCGAGCGTCTTGTGCGTGGTGGTCGTGACCACGTCGGCGCCGAAGTCGATCGGATTGGGATGCAGCCCTGCGGCGACGAGGCCGGCGAAGTGCGCCATGTCGACCATCAGCAGCGCGCCGACCTCGTCGGCGATCTCGCGGAAGCGCGCGAAGTCGAGCTCGCGGGGGTAGGCCGACCAGCCCGCCAGCAGCAGCTTCGGCCGGCGCTCGCGAGCGATGCGCGCGACCTCGTCCATGTCGATCATGCTGCTGTCGCGATCGACCTCGTAGGGGGCGATGTCGTACAGGCGCCCGGAGACGTTGATCTTCATGCCGTGGCTGAGGTGGCCGCCGTGCGCCAGCGACAGGCCCATGATCGTGTCGCCGGGCTGCAGCAGCGCGTGGTAGGCGGACGTGTTGGCCTGCGAGCCGGAGTGCGGCTGCACGTTGGCGTGCTCGGCGCCGAACAGCGCCTTGGCGCGGTCGATCGCCAGCTGCTCGACGACGTCCACCCACTCGCAGCCGCCGTAGTAGCGCCGCCCGGGGTAGCCCTCGGCGTACTTGTTGGTCAGCACCGAGCCCTGGCACTCGAGCACAGCGCGGGGGACGAAGTTCTCCGAGGCGATCATCTCGAGCGTGTTCTGCTCGCGCTCGAGCTCGCCGCGCAGCGCGTCGGCGATCTCAGGATCGACCTCGGCTAGCGGACGGTTGAAGTAGTCGGGGCTCAGCTCGGACACGGACGCTCTGCACTCAGGCTATCGCGGTGAGCGCTTCGCGGATGGCGCCGCGCGTGAGGGCGCCCTCGCGCAGCACGTGCCAGCGGCGCTGCGCGCTGTAGTCACGCAGGTCGATCACGGTGGAGGGCGTGCCCGGCAGCTCGCCGCCGTCGAGCACCAGGTCGGCTCCGTCGAGCATGCTCTGCGGCACCTGCGCGAGCGTTCGCGCGTCTGGCTGGCCGGAGATGTTGGCGCTCGACTGCATGACGGGCATCGACAGCGCGCCGAGCGCCGCCAGGTGCTCGGGCAGGCGCGGGACGCGCAGGCCGAGCGTCGCGGGATCGACCCTGCAGGCGGGCGCGAAGCGCTGCAAGGGGTTCGCAAGCAGCAGCGTCACCGGCCCCGGCAGCAGCGCTGCGAGCGCGTCGCGCTCGTCGAGCGCGAGCTCTTCGAGCGTGTCCAGCGCCGGCTGCAGCGCGAAGAACATGACCGCCGCGGGCCTGGCCGCTGGGCGGCCCTTGAGCTCGTACAGGCGTCTGGCGGCCTGCTCGTTGTCGGGATCGCAGCAGACGCCGTAGACGGTGTCGGTCGGGAACACCGCGACGCCGCCTGCGGCGATGCACCGCCGCAGGCGCTGCGCATCTTGCTCAGTGATCTCCAGCTGCTCGCCGGTCTTCGCAGTCATCACCCATGCCGCTCCGCAATCACCACCCGCTGGATCCGTGCGAGGTCGCGTTCGAACCGTATCGTGTCGAAGTGCGCCGCGTGCGTCAACGCGGCGACTGACGCGGCCTGGCCGGCGCCGACCTCCAGCGCCAGGAAGCGCACCTCCGGCAGCTCCGCGAGTTGGGTCAGCAGCGCGCTGAGGTGCGACAGGCCGTCGGGGCCCCCGAACAGCGCCTCGGCGGGCTCGTGGCGCGTGATCTCGGGCGCCAGCGACTCGCGCTCGGACTCGGCGATGTACGGCAGATTGGCGAGAATCGCGTCGAACTCGCCCACCTCGGCGAGCAGATCTGCGTGCAGCCATTGCACGTCCAGCTCCAGGCGCTCGGCGTTGAGCGCGGCCAGCTCGAGCGCGGCGGTGCTGATGTCGCTGCCGCTGACGCGCAGGTCGGCGCGCTCGTGCTTGAGCGCCAGCGCGACCGCGCCGCTGCCGGTGCCGAGATCGAGCACGCGCGCGCCGGCCGGGAGCCCGAGCGCGACGTCGACCAGCAGCTCGGTCTCCGGCCGCGGTACCAGCGCGCGGCGATCGCAGACCAGCTCCAGGCGGCGAAAGCCGCGGCGTCCGATGATGTAGGCGACGGGCTCGCGCTCGACCGCGCGCCGGCGCACTGCGTCCTGGAAGGCGCGCACCGCCGCGCCGGTGACGGGCAGGTCGGGCTCGGTGAGCAGCCGCTCGCGCGTGATCCCGAGGGCGTGCGCCAGCAGCAGTTCGGCGTCCAGCCGGGGGGTTTCGCAACCGGCGGCGGTGATCGCCGTGATCGCGCCCTCGAGCGCGTCGCGCGCAGGCGTGCCCGTGTCCAGAGAGGCGTGCATCAGCAGCTCAAGAGGATCGCACGAGCGCCGGTGCGAATGAATTTGAGTCGACGGTTGATTCAACCATCGTCGCTCGCCTGCGCCTCCAGGCGCCGGCGCTTCTCGTCGGACTGCAGCGCGTCGGTGAGCTCGTCCAGCTCGCCTTCGAGCACCTGGTCGAGGTTGTGCACGGTGAGCTTGATGCGGTGGTCGGTCACGCGCCGCTCACCGTAGTTGTACGTGCGGATCTTCTCGGCGCGATCGCCGGTGCCGACCTGCGAGCGTCGGTCGGCGGCGAGCTCGGCCTGCTGCTCGGCGAGCGCGCGCTCGTACAGCCGCGCGCGCAGCACGCGCAGCGCCTTCTCGCGGTTCTGCAGCTGGGACTTCTCGTCCTGCATCGAGACCACGATCCCGGACGGCTTGTGCGTCACGCGCACCGCGGAGTCGGTCGTGTTGACCGACTGCCCGCCCGGACCCGAGGAGCGGTAGACGTCGATCTGCAGGTCGCCCGGGTCGATCTGCACGTCCACGTCCTCGGCCTCCGGCAGCACGGCGACGGTCGCGGTCGAGGTGTGGATCCTGCCCTGGGACTCGGTCTGCGGCACGCGCTGCACGCGGTGGGTGCCGCCCTCGTACTTGAACACCGAGTACGCGCCGTCGGGCGGGTGGGATTTGATCGCGAACGTGTACTTGCCGTCGCCGATCTCCAGCGGCTCGGGCTGAAAGCCGCGACGCTCGGCGTAGCGCGCGAGCATCCGGTACACGTCGCCCGCCCACAGGCTGGCCTCATCGCCGCCGGCGCCGCCCTGGATTTCGACGATCACGCTCTTGTCGTCGTTGGGGTCGCGCTCGACCATCGCCAGGCGGATCTCCTCCTCGAGCGCCTCGATGCGCTCGCGCGCCTGGCCGAGCTCCTCGCGCATCTCCGCGCTCTCGCCCATCTCCGACAGCAGCTCCTCGGCGCCCGCAGCGTCATCCTGGGCCAGGCGCCACTGCGCCGCGAGCTTCGCCGCTGGCTCGAGCTGGCTGTAGGCGCGACCGACCTCGGCATAGCGCTCCCGGTCGGAGATCACCGCTGGGTCCGTCAGCTGCGCGCCGAGCTCGGCAAAGCGCGACTCGATCTGTTCGACGAGCTGTTCGATCACCGCCCGAGCGTACAATGCGCCGACGCCGACCCCCTTAGATAGGGTGGCCGACCTATGAGGAAACGCCTGGAAGCAGCCCTTGCCGCGGGGCGCCGGCAATGGAGCAGGGGCCCACTGGGAGCGGCAGCGAGACGCCGTCGGCGCCTGGAGGGTGGACTTCCCGACACGGGCCTGCAGATCGCCACGCTCGAGACAGGCGGCAAGCTCATCTGCGATCTGTCGGTCCGATACGACCGACGCGTGTATCTGGGAAGAGAGGAGGTGCCGGAGCTGCGCCTGGTCTCCAGGCTCCTCGGTGAAGGCGACGTCTTCGTCGACTGCGGAGCGAACATCGGCCTGTTCACCGTGTGCGCCGCCGACGCTGTCGGACCGACCGGGAGGGTGTTCTCGTGCGAGCCTGTCGCTTCTACGTTCGCACGACTCAGGGAGAACTGCGCGATCAACGATTTTGGTGACCGCGTCTGCTTGGTGAACAACGCGCTGGGGGCTGAGTCGGGCATCGAGGTCGTCCTCGCCGGCGATGTCCACAACGTGATGCACGTCGACGCACGGCCGGGGACCGCTGGACAGACGGTGAGGACCGTCACGCTCGACAGCATCCTCGAGGGCTCACCCACGGTGACGGGCTTGAAGATCGACGTGGAGGGATACGAGCTGGAGGTGCTGCGCGGAGCAGAGGAGACTTTCCGCCGGCTCTCACCGTGGGTGCTGATCGAGTTCAACAGCGAGATCGTCGGCACCTGGGAGCTGCGGAGCTGGGACGTCGACGCGTTCCTGGCGGAGCGCGGCTACCGAGCGTACTGGCCGCGCGCGGTGCTGAACGGAAAGCGCGCGCCGCTGCCGGACTCCTGGGTCAACCCCGGGCAGTTTCTGAACCTGCTCTACTGCCGTGGCGAGATCCCGGCCGCATGAGGATCGCTGGTCGCGGGTAGGAACAAGTCCTCGACGCGGATCTTGCCGAAGGCTTTGCGAGAACGTGAGTAGTTGCCCGTGAGGTGCTCGATCAGGCAGGCGGGATCGAGGCGGTATTCCCCGGGACGTGGCATCTGCAGCGGCACGACGTTTCGCGACCCGAAGCCCGGCGGCACGTCGTCGAGGATCGGGCCGATGGCCGCCCGCTCCCGAATGATCGCCGCGCGCAGCTGAACGTCAGTCGGCCACTTGATCGAGCGACTCAGCAGCGAGGATCGTGCCGGCGAGTTCCACAGATGATCGATCGCGAGCTCCCGGTCGATGACGTACATCCCCTGGTAGGGGTTGTTGAGGCTGACGAAGCGGAGATCGAGCCCGGACCCACGGCCAGTGTCCGGCTGGCTGAGCACCACGCCCTGCCGGTCGACTTGATCGACGCTCTGGCGAGTCTTCTGGTCGACCACGTAGCGAGCGTCGTCGAACACCTCGTAACGGACGAAGCCCGGCAGCAGGCCATGGCGTGCCAGCGGCTCGCGGAAGCGACACCAGTACGCGAGCGACTCGCTCGTGAAGCGCATGTCGTCCTCCAGGTAGATGAAGTGCGATAGGCCCGGATCCTCGAGCGCGCGACGAAACAGGGGCTTGTGCGCCCACGTCAGGTAGTAGCCGTGCCTGCGGATGAGGCCGGGGCGCCAGCCGATGACCACGACCTGGCGGCCGTCGGCATGCGGCCCGTTGAAGGCTCTGAGGTCGGGGAGCGTGCTGACGGGCACGTCGCTCGAGCTGGCGGCGAGGCGCGAGGATAGATCGCGGGCGGTCTCACGCGGCTCGTTCGTGAGCACGGCCACCACCACACGATCGACGTCGAGATCGAGCAGGCTCTTGATGCAGTCGACGAAGATCTGGGAGCGATCGACGTCGTGCGGCGCCGCGGACGAGGCGGGGGCCGTGCGAGCGTCCGGCTGACTGCGCCAGTGCGGCACGGCGGCGAACACGCCGCTCGGCTGGACGTCGGGGGCGCCGCCGCAGGCGCTCGTCGAAGCAGGGTCCGGCGGACGCCGACGACGGGCTGAGTCCAGGGCGGCCAGGGGGTACACCGTCGCAACCTGTGCGCGGCGCGCCGACCGACGCGCCCGCCTTATCGCCTTTTCGAACATCACGCCGAGCGCAGGGTGCTTTAGGCAACGACCTCGACGCCGAGGAGGTCGGCCGCCGAGAGCTCGCCCGGCGTCTCTAGCTCGAGCACCGCCTGCAGCGACGCGATTGCCACCGCCAGCTGGTCGAGGTCCGGCTCGCGCGTGGTCAACAGCTGCAGCTTCAGCCCCGGCCACATCAGCGCGCGCACCCAGCCACGGCTGCGGTTGCGCCCGGCGAACTTGATCAGCTCGAAGGAGATCCCCGCGATCACCGGCACGCCGAGCACGCGCGTGGCCATCAGCCAGTACCAAGCGGGCAGGCCGATCGGCGCGAACACGAAGATCGCGACGATCATGACGACGAGCAGGAAGCTGGTTCCGCAGCGTGGATGCAACCGCGAGAAGCGCTGAGCGTTGACGGGCGTGAGCGGCAGGCCGGCCTCGTAACAGGAGATCGTCTTGTGCTCGGCGCCGTGGTACTCGAACACGCGGCGCAGGTCGCGCACGCGCGAGAGCAGCAGCATGTAACCGAGGAACAGGCTGGTGCGGATCACGCCCTCGATCACCCAGAACAGGATCGAGGAGTGGAGCTGGCTCTTGATCAGGCTTGTGATCCCGACGGGGATCAGGAAGAACAGCACGACCGATAGCGCGATCGCAACGACGACCGTGCCCGCCCACACCGCACGTGGGATCTCCTGGGTCTCCTGCGTCGGCGCCGCGCCGTTCTCGCTGTCGCCGCCTGCGACACCGTCTCCCTGCTGGTCTTGCACCTCTTCTGCAGGCAGCTGCGCGTTGGCGGATATTTCGAGCGCCTTGAAGCCGATCACCATCGACCCGCCCAGCGCGACGACCCCCCGCATTATCGGCATCCGCAGCAGCCGGTGACGCTTCATCGCCGAGTCCAGCGGATAGGTGTTGACTTCGATCTCGCCCTTGGCGCCTTCGGTCACTATCGCGTCCGCCCCGTCCTCGCCCTCGTCGAGCTGCTCGGCGGTGGGCTTGCGCACGGCCACCGCCCAGTTGGCGACGCCGCGCATCATCACGCCCTCGAGTACCGCCTGCCCGCCAACGGGGGCGTCGCGCTGAGCGCTCAGCTCGCCGTCGGCCTCGAGCAGCGCTGCCGGCGCCGCGGGATCAGCCACGGCGCCTGCCATCTGACTACTGCGCGGACCGCGATTGCGCCGAGTGCAGCCGGCCTTTGGCGACCCTGCGCTGGAAGCGCTCGACGCGCCCGCCGGTGTCCATCAGCTTCTGCCTGCCCGTGTAGAACGGATGGCAGTTCGAGCACACCTCGACGTGCAGCTCGTCCTTCGTGGCGCGCGTGATGAACTCGTTGCCGCACGTGCAGCGCACGTGTGCACGGACGTAGTTCGGGTGGATCTCCGCCTTCATGGTCGCTCGATTCTAGCGGGCCGCGGCACGAGCGCCACGATCAGCTCGAAACGGTTGTGCCCGTGGTGGACGGCGGGGCCGGCTGTTCGCAGCGGGTTGTGTGCAGTTCCTCGCTCTTGAGCAGATGGCCCGAGGCGCTGACCCAGCGGAAGCGCAGCGCACCGCGGTAGAAGGCGGGCGCCGACAGGTTGGTCACCTGCTGGATGTGCGTGAAGACCTTCACGCCCGCGGTCGAGCTGTGCCACACGCCCAGCCCGGGGGCGCTGACGGTGCGGTACTGCAGTTCCCCGAGGGCGCGCTCCTGCAGGTCGATGCGGATCTCCATGCGCGCCGTGCCAGCGATGGCTGTCATTTCGCCTGCAAACGTGGCCGAGCGTTCGGTCTGCGGAATCGTCGCCGTGGCGCACTGCTCGAGCGTCGCCGTCGCGCCCGACGCGCCGGACGGTCCCGACGCGGCCGAAGCGGCCGACGCGGCGAAGGGTTCCGACACCGAGACGCCCGCCGCGGCGGACGAGGTGGCCGTCGCCGTGCCTCCCATCGCGGCCGGCGCGAGCACCAGCCACGGCACGGCGACGGCGCACGTGAGCGCCACGACCGGGCGCCGAAACGCCGCGCACGAGACGCGTACACCTGAGGACATCGTTCTCATCACACCCTCGTAACACTCAAACAGCGCGTGTGTTTCGCAGCAAGCGCGTGCACGTGGTCGGTCTTGCGGCGACGCGAGCGCGCGCGGATCGCCTGCGGCTGGCGACGCCGAGTGTCTCCATCCCCCTGCGCATCTCCCCCGCGCCGGTCGCTCAGGTCACTTGGTAGAGCGGACCGTCGCCGCCCTCGGGGGCCGTCAGGCGGCCGCCCTTGGCGGTGATGGCGCCGCACTGCACGCAGTTGGTGTAGTTGACGATCACGTCGACGTCACCCTTCGCGGGTGCATCCTCGGGGATCTCGTACACGCCGGCGGGACACATCCAGCGCCACGTCTCGGCGACCTCGCGCGGCACGTGCTTGCGCACGCGGATGTGATTGGGAGCGTCATCGCGCGTGGCGTTGCCGGTGATGAACACGCTGGAGAGCTTGTCGAAGGTGTACTTGCCGTCGGGCTTGGGATAGCTGTCCTTGGTGTTGCCGACGAACATCGGCTGCGCGTCGTTGCGATGCCAGGCGAGTCGCCCGGGTGGCAGCTTGCCTTTGGTCGCGATCGCCAGGTTCACGAGCGGCGCGCCGAGCACGAAGCCTTTCTGGAACGGCTGGCGCGTGTTGCGCTCCTGGTAGAGCTCCTTGCCGACGCTCGAGTCTTCGATCGCCTGCTCGTAGGGCTCGAACGAGTGCTCGCCGCGCACGAGCGCCGCGTAGATCGACTCGGCGGCGAGCTTGCCGGACATGATGCAGTGGTGGACGCCCTTGAGCGCGACGGTGTCGACCATGCCGCCGGCGTCGCCGACGAGCACGGCGCCGGGCATCGACAGCTTGGGCATCGACCAGTAGCCGCCCCCGGGCAGCGCCTTTGCGCCCCAGGCGACGCGCTCGCCGCCCTCGAGGATGCCCTTGACAAGCGGGTGCAGCTTGAACTGCTGCAGCAGGTCGTGCGCGGAGGTGGTCGCGTCGGCGTACTCGAGGTCGATCACGAAGCCGATGCTCACCAGGTCATCGCCGGTCTTCTCGTCCTTCATCGGGTACAGCCAGGTGCCGCCGATCTGCCCGTACTTGGCAGACAGCTTCAGCGGCCACGGGCCGATCGTGTGGATCACGCGGTCGAGCGGCTTGGGGACCTTCCAGACCTCCTTGACGCCGAGCTCCCACACCTGCGGCTCGCGCGCTTTGGCGAGGTCGAACTCCTTGATGGCGGCGCCCGTCAGATGCCCCCAGCAGCCCTCGGCGAGCACGGTCGCGTGCGCCTTGATGTCGGTGCCGGGCTCGAAGTTGCCGAGCGGCTCGCCGTCCTTGCCGCGCCCCTTGTCGCCGGAGCGCACGCCGACGACGCGCGCGTCCTCGACGATCAGCTGCGTGGCGGAGGTCTCGGTCAAGATGTACGCGCCCGCATCCTCCGCCTGGCGCTGCTGGTAGCGCGCCATCGCGGACACGGAGATGACCTCGTTGCCGTGGTTCTTGAAGTTGGGCGGCGTCGGGATGCGCAGCTTGGTCTTGCCGGAGGGCAGCATGTAGACCGCCTCCTTGGTGACTTCGCCGTAGGCGAAGCCCTCCTTGCGCCAGTCCTCGCGGGTCATCTCCGGGAACAGCTCTTCGAGCGGCCCCGGGCGCATGACCGCGCCCGACAGGTTGTGCCCGCCGCAGGTCTTGGCCTTCTCGACGACCGCGACCGGCACTTCGCCGAGACGCTCCATCGTCTCGGGGTCGTCCGCCAGCAGCTGCAGCAGCCGGTTGGCACACGCAAGGCCGGCGGTGCCGCCGCCGACAATCGCGACGCCGACCTCGATCAGCTCGTCCTCGGCGTCGAGGCCGCGCTTGATGAATTCCTTGCGCGAGTCGACCGGGGGCGGGAAGGCCGCAGGTGCGACCTTCCCATTGCTGGAGCCGTGGCCGCTCATGCTCAACTGCCCTTCTTGGCCTTCACAGCCTCTGTGAGCTTGGGCAGGATCTTGTTGAGGTCGCCGACGATGCCGAGGTCGGAGAATTCGAAGATCGGCGCGTTGGCGTCCTTGTTGATCGCGACGATGTTCTCCGAGCCCTGCATGCCGACCTTGTGCTGGATCGCGCCGGAGATGCCCGCCGCGAGGTACAGCTTCGGCGCGACGGTCTTGCCCGTCTGGCCGATCTGCGCGGCGTACGGGTACCAGCCGGCGTCGACGACCGCGCGCGTGGCGGCGACGGCGCTGTTGCCGCCGAACGCCGCCGCCAGGTCCTCCGCAAGCTGGAAGCCCTCGGCTTTGCCGAGGCCGCGGCCGCCGGCGACGAGGATGTCGGCGCCCTCGATGTCGACGTCCGCGCCGCGCTGTTCGCCGCGCGTGAGCATCGTCGCCTGCTGCGCCTGGGCGCTCAGCTCGTAGCTCAGCGCCTCTACAGGCGCATCCGCGCCGCCGACGTCTCGGATCTCGAACGCGTTCAAGCGCCCGATCACGATGCCGACATCGGAGCGGTATTTGACTTCGGAGATCGACGAGTCGCCCAGGATCGGGCGCTCGGCGATCAGCTCGCCGTTCTCCGCACGCACGCTCGTGACCTCCATCGCCACGCCCGCGCCCAGCCGTGCAGCCAGACCGGCGCCGATCTCGAAGCCGAGCAGACCGCCGCCGAACAGCGCGTAGGAGTAGTCGCCGCCGGAGATGGCCGCGGCCATCGCGTCGACCAGCGGCTGCGCCAGCCCCTCGGGGCCCTCTGCCACGAGCACCTTCTTGGCGCCGTATTTGCCCAGCGACGCCGCCAGCTCCTGCGGGACGTTCTCGCCGAGCAGGATCGCGTGCGCCTCGCCGCCGAGCTCGGCGGCGAGCTTGGCGCCCTCCGAGACGGCGCCGAGGGAGTTCTTGTTGATCGCGCCGTCGTAGTGCAGCGCGTAAACGAGGATGTTTGACATCTAGATCAGCTTCCTCTCGTCGAGCCAGGCCACGATTTTTTCGACGGTTTCGCCGGTGTCCTCGTCTTCGATGATCTCGCCGGCGGCCTTCGCGGGCGGCGCCTTCGCGGCGACCCACTGGGCGGCTGAGTTATCGCCGCCGACTTTGGACGCGTCGATGTCGACATCGGCGGCGGTGACCGTGTCGAGCGGCTTCTTCTTGGCGCCCATGATCGCCTTCAGCGACGGGTAGCGCGGCTCGTTGATGGCATCTCCGACGGAGATCACCGCGGGCAGCTTGACCTGCACGGTGTCGTAGCCGTACTCAGCCTGGCGCTCGCAGCGCAGCGCGTCTGACGCGATGTCCATCTTGATCACCTGCGTCAGCGACGGCATGCCCAGGTGCTCGGCGACGACCGCGCCGATCGTGTAGCACTCGCCGTCGTCTGACTGCTGGCCCAGCAGCACCAGGTCGGGGCTCTCGCGCTGCAGCGTCTTGGCCAGCGCGTAGCCGGTTGCCGCGACGTCGGAGCCGGCAACCGCCGGGTCCGACAGGTGCACAGAGCGGTCAGCGCCGAGTGAGACCGCCTTGTGCAGCGCGCGCACGGCGCTGTCGGGGCCCATCGTCACGGCCACGATCTCCTCGACGGGAACCGCGCCGCCCTCCTTGATCTGCATAGCCGCCTCGATGGCGTGCGTGTCATACGGGTTGAGGTTCTTCTCGCCGCTGCGGTCCATGCGCCCCGTCGAGGGGTCGATCCTCTTCTCGACGGCGGCGTCCGGAACCTCCTTCACCAGGACGCATATCTTCATTGAGTCAGCTTCTCCTTGGGGTCTGAGTGACTGAATCGTACCTGTTCGCGCGGTTGACTGACGAGTCAATCGGTTTCGCTAGCGCGCGACGACCGCGCCGCGGATGAAATCGACGATCGCCTGCGTGGGCGCGCCGGGCGTGAACACCTCGGCGACGCCCAGCCTCTTGAGCTCGGGGATGTCTTCCGCGGGGATCGTGCCGCCGACGGTGATCACGACGTCCTCGACGCCCTGCTCACGCAGCAGCTCCACGACGCGCGGCACGAGCGTCATGTGCGCACCGGACAGGATCGACAGGCCGACCGCGTCGGCGTCCTCCTGAATGACGGTCTCGACGATCTGCTCGGGCGTCTGGTGCAGGCCCGTGTAGATCACCTCCATGCCGGCGTCGCGCAGCGCGCGCGCGATGATCTTGGCGCCGCGATCGTGACCATCGAGTCCCGGCTTGGCGACGACCACGCGGATCTTGCTCTGGAGTTGTGGCGAGGACATGCGCAGGGCAGATTATGCCCGCGGGCCGATTCGCGCTCCCACGCGCCCCCACGCGGCGTTCCCCAGACCACCGATCGCAGCCGCCGCGCCGAGCGCTGCGACCAGCTTCAAGCGCCTGCCAAGACGATCGAGCTCGATCACCTCCCAGCCCTCCTCCAGCGCGATCCGTCGCAGCACCGCGTCCGGGTTGACGACGACCGCGTAGCGCACGGCGCGCAGCATCGGCAGGTCCGACTCGGAGTCCGAGTACGCGTAGGAGGCGGCCAGGTCGATGTAGTCACGCTCGGCGACCTCGCGCATCGAGAGCACCTTGCCCTCGCGGTAGTTGAACGGTCCCGCCGGCCTGCCCGTGTAGCGGCCGTCCACCACCTCCGAGCGCGAGCCCAGGCCGCCGTCGAACGCGAGCACGCGCGCGAGCAGGTCGGCCATCTCCTGCGAAGCGGCGGTCAGGATGTACACCGGCAGTCCGGAGTCCTGGTGGGCGTATGCGCGCTCGAGCATCTGCGGGTACAGCCGCGGCAGCACGCCCGAGAGCACGCGCGGCGTCAGGCGCTGCAGATCGCGCACGCGCACGCCCGCGATCATCTCCCCCACGCGCCTGCGCACGTCGTCGGCGCGATCGTCGGTCGAGCCATGCAGGCGAAAACGCACGTTTTCGTACACGTCGCGCGCGAGGCGCCCGCGCGTGATCATCCCCGTCTCGTAAGCAGCCCGGGCGAAGAACACGCCCGAGGAGCCCGCCATCAGCGTCTTGTCGAGGTCGAAGAACGCGGCCCCGCGCGGTTGGCCGTTCGGCGATCCGCCGGCGCCGTCTCCGCGCTCGATCACTCAGACCTTCAGGATGAGGGCGTCGCCCTGCCCCCCGCCGGAGCAGATCGCGGCGCAGCCGAGGCCGCCGCCGCGCCGGCGCAGCTCGTGGACTATGGCGCCGAGGATGCGCGCGCCGGATGCGCCGATCGGGTGCCCGAGGGCGACGGCGCCACCGTTGACGTTGACGCGATCCTCGTCGATGCCGAGCATGCGGATCGAGTTGAGCGTGACGGACGCGAACGCCTCGTTGATCTCCCACACGTCGATGTCGCCCGGCTGCAGGCCGGCCTTCTCGAGCGCCTTCTTGGCGGCGCTGGCAGGCGTGGTGGCCAGGTAGGCGAAGTCGTTGGCGCTCTGCGCGTGCGCGACGATCTCGGCGAGCGCCTCCTTGCCGTTGGCCGCGGCCCACTCCTCGGAGGCGAGCACGAGCGCGCCACCGCCGTCGTTGACGCCCGGCGAGTTGCCGGCCGTGTGCGAGCCCTCCTTGCCGACGAGCCCGGGCAGCGCGGCGAGCTTCTCCAGCGACGTGTCGCGGCGCGGGCCCTCGTCGATCTCGACGACTGTGTCGCCCTTGCGTCCCTTGATGGTCACCGAGACGATCTCCTCGGACATGCGCCCCTCGTCGGTGGCCTTCAGCGCGAGCTCGTGCGAGCGCAGCGCCCAGCGGTCGAGGTCGGCGCGCGTGATCTCCAGCTCATCGCCGATCTCGGTCGCCTCGACGAACATCTGCTTGCCGGAGAACGGGTTCGTGAGCCCGTCGTGAACCATCGCGTCGAGCATCTTGGCGTCGCCCATGCGGTAGCCGAAGCGCGCCTGCGGGAGCAGGTAGGGAGCCTTCGACATCGACTCCATGCCGCCCCCCACGCCGACGTTCATGTCGCCGGCGCGGATCGCCTGGTCGATGATCACCGACGCGCGCAGGCCGGAGGCGCACACCTTGTTGATCGTCTCCGAGGAGACCTCCTTGGGGATCCCGGCCTTGATCTGCGCCTGACGCGAGGGGATCTGTCCCTGCCCCGCCTGCAGCACCTGGCCCATGACGACGTGCTCGACCTGCTCCGGCTCAACCCCGGCGCGCTCGAGCGCGGCGCTGATCGCGATGCCGCCGAGCTCGGTGGCTTCCAGCGTGGACAGGCCGCCGCCCATCTTGCCGATGGGAGTGCGCGCGCTGGCGAGGATCACGGTCTTGGGCATGGAAGTCGCTCTGCTCCTAAAGGTCGGTGAGAAGGGACGCGAGAGCGAGAATGGTAGTGGACCGCTCTTGAAAGGTTACGCAGACGAAACGCCCCCAAGCTGGATATCGTGCCGGCGCATGCAGATATCCGCAGTCGCCCAAGCAGCAGGAACGACCGACGCCGACACGATCGCGGTCGGGATCTTCGACGGCGAGGACGCCCCGCCGGAGGCGCCGTCGCAGGTCGGTGAGCTGCTCGTCTCGGGCGAGGCGCGCCGCTCGTTCAAGTCGCTGGCGCTGACTCACGCCGACGGCAAGCGCTGGCTGCTCGTGGGGCTGGGCGCCCGCGCCGACTTCACCGCCGAGCGCGCGCGTGTGGCGGCGGCGGTGACGAGCGCGCGCGCGAAGGAGATATCCACACGCGCCCTGTGCTGGGCCGTTCCCGCAAGCGCAGCCGAGGCACCCTCCGCAGCTGCGCCCGCGCCGGCCGCGATCGCGGCGGCGCTCGTGGAGGGCACGCTTCTCAGCGACTATCGCTTTGAGCGCCACAAGTCGGCGCCCGCCGGCGAGGGCTCGGGCGAGGATGCCCCACCCAAGCAGCTCGAGCGGCTGATCGTCTCCGGCCCCGACGGGCTCGCGAGCACGGTCGCGGACGCGGCTGTGCGCGGCGAGGCGGTCAACCGCGCGCGTGACCTGCAGAACCGGCCGGGCAACGACCTCACGCCGTCGGCGCTAGGTGAGTACGCGCAGGCGCTCGCGCGCGACGTCGAGGGCGTGTCGGTGACCGTCGAGGGCCGCGCCGGGATCGTCGCCCACGGCATGGGCGCGTTCGCGGCGGTCGCCCAGGGATCCGACCAGGAGCCAGCGTTGATAACGATCAGATACGACGGACCGGGTGTCGATGAGATCCCACCCACCCCGACGCTCGGCTTCGTCGGCAAGGCGGTGACGTTTGACAGCGGCGGCATCTCGCTGAAGCCCGGGGCGAAAATGGCGGAGATGAAGTTCGACATGTCCGGTGGCGCGGCGGTGATCGAGGCGGTCGCAGCGATCGCGCGCCTGCGGCTGGCGGTCAGGCTCGTGGCGGTCGTGGGCGCGACGGAGAACCTGCCCAGCGGACACGCGATCAAGCCCGGGGACATTGTGACGGCCGCCAACGGCAAGACGATCGAGGTCAACAACACCGACGCGGAGGGCCGGCTGGTGCTGGCCGACTGCCTGTGCCACGCGATCGCCCAGGGCGCCGAGCAGATCGTCGATCTGGCGACGCTGACCGGCGCGGTGATCGTCGCGCTGGGATCGACGTACGCGGGGCTGATGAGCAACGACGACGCGCTCGCCGCGCGGATCGCCGCCGCCGGCGAGAGCACCGGCGAGATCGTCTGGCGCCTGCCGCTGCACGAGGAGTACGGCGAGCTGATCAAGGGCATCTACGGCGACCTCGACAACGCGCCCGAAGCGCGCAAGGCGGGCACGATCGTCGGTGGCGCGTTCCTGTCGAACTTCGTCGGCGAGACGCCGTGGGCGCACCTCGACATCGCCGGCTCGGCATGGGATCTGAATCGCGCGTACGTCGGCAAGGGCGCCTCCGGCTACGGTGTGCGACTGCTGGTGGAGCTCGCCAAGTCCTACTGCGTCTGAGGACTTGACGGAAGACCACTCCGCTGTCTCGGGGCGGAGCGGTTTTGCGCTAGCATGCGCCGCCCGTGCACCGCTTCTGGGATTCTGCCGTGCTGCCGTTGCTGCAGGCACGATCACCGAAGACCATCATCGAGGTCGGAGCGGCGCAAGGCAAGAACACGCGCCTGGTCGCCTCGTGGGCCGCTGAGCACGACGCGGTCCTGCACGTGATCGACCCGAAGCCCAAGTTCGACGTCGAGGCATACACCAAGGACTGGGCGGGTCACCTGGCCATGCGTCTCGAGCTCAGCCTCAGCGCGCTGCCGGCGATCGGCCCGGTCGACCTGATCCTGCTCGACGGCGACCACAACTGGTACACGATGCTGGGCGAGCTGCAGGCGATCGACAGAGTCAACCCCGATTGGCCGCTGGTGATCATGCACGACGTGGGCTGGCCGTATGGCCGTCGCGACCTGTACTACGACCCGGCGACGATCCCTGCGGAGCACCGCCAGCCCTACCGCCGTGCCGGCATCCAGCCTTTTCACTCAGCGCTCGTGGAGCATGGCAAGAACGATCACATGCTCAACGCCGAGCGGGAGGGCGGCCCGCACAACGGCGTGCTCACCGCGGTGGAGGACTTCCTCTCGCAAACGAACAGGGATCTGCTGCTGTTTGCTCAGCCCGGGATCGGGGGCGTCGGCGTCATCGCCAGCGCCGCCGCGCTGCAGGAGGACGCGAGACTCGCGAGCGCAATGGCGCGAGTACACGATCCGAAGTTCGCGGTGACGATCTCACCGGTGTACGCGACGCGGGAGTTCGGTGAGGCCAGCATGTCCCCAGCGAAGCCGCTGATTGGGCTGCGCTTGGGAAAACGGCTGCGAGACGTGCAGTGGCGCGTGCGGCGTGGACGTCGATCCGCCGTACGACCCTGAGCCGCCCTCCGTGCCGGGCGTGGACACGCCGAGCACGCGCTGACGCTCAGCGCGCAACGCTCGGCGAGGGCGCGTGCGCGAGGCGCTCGATGACCGCCGCCCAAGCGGCTCCGCGCGGGTCGATGTGCGCGCGGTGGCGGCCCGCACGACCCTCGATCTCGACCAGCTCCACCTCGCCGCCGGCGGCGCGCGCAGCATCGGCGTAGCTGCGGCTGAGTGTCACAGACACGGTCTCGTCGTGAACGCCGTGGATCAGCAGCGCGGGCATGCTCGCAGGAAGCAGGCGCAGCGGATCGCCGACGTCGTAGCGCTCGGGGACCTCCTCGGGAGCTCCGCCCATGAGCGCCCGTGCCGCCCCGCCGCGCCACAGGCGGTAGGCGCCGGCGAGATCGCATACGCCGGCCTGCGCGACTACCTGGCGGATGCGCACGCCCGAGCCGTCCGCGAGCGAGCAGAGCGCGCCGGAGGGCAGTTTGTCGCGCGCGGCCGCCCACAGCGCCAGGTGACCGCCGGCGGAGTGGCCGAGGACGCTCACCCGCTCCAGGTCCAGAGGCGCGTCCAGCTCGGCAAGCAGGTCGATCGCGGCGGCGACATCCTCGAACGTGGCAGGCCAGCCGCCGTCGCCCCCGAGCCGGCGGTACTCGATGTTCCACACCGCCCAGCCGCGCCTTGCCAGGTCGCCGGCGAGCCCGCGCATGACGATCTTGCCGTAGCGCTCCTGCCACGAGCCGCCATGGATGAGCACGATCACCGGATGCGGCCCGGTCGCCGCCGGCAGCCGCAGATCGGCGCACTGCGAGCGATGCGGGCCGTAGCTGTAGGTACGCCCGCGCCTGAAGATGTCGAGGATCAGGCGCGCGCGGGTCACGGAGCTCCCAATCGTGACATAGGCGTGACGGCAGCCTGAAGCCGGAGCGTCCAAACGCGCCCAGCGACACGTGGTGCGTCAGCGACGCACCACCACGACAAAGGCTGTCCAACCATGGCTATACGCACTTCGTCGATGGACGGAGTCTGTGAGAATGCCCGCCGTGGACTTCGACCTGTCGCCCGACCATGAGCTGATCAGGCGCACGGTCAGGGAATTCGCCGAGGGCGAGGTCGCGCCGGTCGCGGCGGAGCTCGACCGCACGAAGTCGTTCCCGTACGAGATCGTGGCGAAGCTCGGCGCGCTGAACCTGATGGGCATTCCGTTTCCGGAGGAGTACGGCGGTGGCGGCGGCGACACGCTTGCGTACGCGCTGGCGGTCGAGGAGCTCACGCGCGTCGACTCCTCGGTGGCGATCACGCTGTGCGCGCACACGTCGCTGGGGACGCAGCCGATCTACGTGTTCGGCGACGAGCAGCAGAAGCGCGAGTGGATGCCGCAACTGTGCTCGGGGGAGCGGCTGGGCGCGTTCGGGCTGACGGAGCCGGAGGCGGGCTCCGACGCGGGCAACACGCGCACCCGCGCGCGCCTGCAGGATGGCGAATGGGTGATCGACGGCGCCAAGCAGTTCATCACGAACGCCGGCACCGACATCTCCGGGATGGTGTGCATCACCGCGGTCACCGGCGAGGAGGCGAACGGCTCCAAGGAGATCTCGAACATCATCGTGGCGAACGGCACCGACGGCTACGAGCAGGGCGAGCCTTACCGCAAGATGGGCTGGAACGCGTCAGACACACGCCCGCTGACGTTCAGCGACTGCCGCGTGCCCGAGGCGAACCTGCTGGGACCGCGCGGCGCGGGCTTCAAGCAGTTTCTGCACATCCTCGACATCGGGCGCATCGGCGTCGCCGCGATGGGCGTCGGGCTGGCACAGGGCGCGCTCGACGAGGCGCTCTCCTACGCCAAGGAGCGCAAGGCGTTCGGCAAGTCGATCTCGAAGTTCCAGGCGATCCAGGGCAAGCTCGCGGACATGTCGACGGAGATCGCGGCCGCGCGGCTGCTCGTGTACAAGGCCGCGCGCGAGAAGGACGCTAAGCGCAACTTCACGCTGACGGCCGCGCAGGCGAAGCTCAAGACCGGTCGCCTGGCGGTGCGCTGCGCTGAGGAGGCCGTGCAGATACACGGCGGCTATGGCTTCATCGAGGAGTACCCAGTGTGCCGCTTCTACCGCGACGCCAAGATCCTCACGATCGGCGAGGGCACCGACGAGGTTCAGCAGATGGTGATCGCGCGCGCGCTCGGCGCCTAGCTGATCAGTCCCGTTTCCACCCCGCTCAGAGCCATGTCGAAGATCGTCGTGCGAGTCTTGGCGCACGCCGAAGATCGCACGCTTTGGGCCCTGTCCAGCTTGCCGGCAGCGCTGCCATAGATTTCGGGGCCCCATTCCCTCTGGGCGAACGTGGCGGAGATTTCCTTGAATTCGTACACGCACGGCCCTCCCAGGTGGATGCGCATCGGCGCCAGCTTCACGATCATCTTTCTGGCGCTCGTGATTTCAATCGCCTTGGCGCCTCCGCCGCAGCTTTCGAGCTGCCCCGCTTCGCCCGTCCTCACGAGCTTGTCGGTTCTGGAGCCGTTCACCGTCACCTTGAATGCCTGTTCTTCCCAATAGCATTCGCCCAGCGAGTACCCGGCCACCAGCAGGACTTCGGCGCCCGCCTGCAGCGGCTTTCCTTCCGCCTTCAGCTGCAGCCGTGCGTTGGTCGACGCGGCGCTCGCGCAGATTGCCGAGGCCGCCAGCATGACGGTCACGCCCGCGCCCACCCCGAACAGCTTCATCTTCGCCATGCCAACCTCCCCTGTTTCGGACGATGGTGCTCGCCGGAGGCGTGGTGGCGGACCCGGCGAGCTCCGAGCGAATGCTCCTCAGCAGCCTAGAGGCTTGGTGTGCGTTCAGCGTCGGTCGAACGCCACGAGGTCAAGCGGGATCTCGGTTAGCATTCGTGCACGATGTCCGAGCTGTTGGCACGAGTCAGAGGACGGGAGTCGCACGCAGACGCGACTGCCCGAGTGCCGGAGCGGCGCGAGGACGCGACTGCTGAGGATGCCGAGCGCGACCCGTTGACGGCGCCGTCAGCGGCGGTGCCGACGAGGACCGGCAAGGACCCGTCGCTGCGCGACTGCGCGCGCGTGTTCGCGCGCCAGCCGTCGCCGCCATATCTGCTCGGCGCGCTCGTGCTGGCGCTCGCCGCGCGCGCGATCCAGGGCCACTTCAGCTGGCGCGACCTGGTGATGGTCGCCGGCCTGCTCGCGGTGACGCCGTTCGTGGAGTGGACGATCCACGTGTACCTGCTGCACGCGCGCCCGTTCACGCTGCTGGGACGCAGGATGGAGATCCTGAGCGCGCGCGAGCACCGCGCTCATCACGAGGCGCCGGGTGTGCTCGAGGGGGTGCTGATCCCCGTCTACGCGGCGCTCGTGTTCCTGGCGATGATCGCGGCCGTCAACTGGGCGCTGTCGTTCCCGATCCACGTCGCGCTCGGCGGTCCGCGCCTGGCCTATGCGACGACGGGTGTTGTGACGAGCTTTGCGATCCTCGCGGCATACGAGTGGACGCACTTCCTGATCCACACCCCCCACCGCGCGCGGGGGCGCTACTACAAGGCGATCTGGCGCAACCATCGCCTGCACCACTACAAGAACGAGCGCTACTGGTTCGGCGTGACCTCGACGGTCGGCGACCGTGTGATCGGCACGCTGCCCGACCAGCGCTCGGTGCCGCGCTCGGCGACCGCGCGCTCGCTTCATAGCGAGCGCTGATCGGCGCGCTCCCGCCCTACGCTGTTCGCTATGACCCGCGTGCGCCTCCGCCGTGCACTCCCGCCGGCGGCGCTCGTGTCGAGCGCCGCGCTGCTGCTGGGCGCGTCGGGCGCGTGCGGCGGCACGCTCACCAGCAGGCGCCCAACCTCTACGGCAAGCGACGCTGTGCAGGCAGCGCCTGCAAGCGCGGCATGCACCACCGGCAAGCGCTCGGTGTGCATCACACGCAGCGACGACAACCGCACCGTCACGGTGGGAGTCGGCTGGACGGTGGATGTGCAGCTGCGGTCCCCGGGCCTCACCTGGAGCGTCCCCACAGAGCCGGGCTCACACCTTCTGCGTCAAGTTGGAGCGGCCCGACGCGACGGCGGAGCTGCGCAGGTCGCATACACCGCCATCGCGTCGGGGCACACCGAGCTACGGGCGCTCGAGCGCCCGCTCTGCGCGGCCGGGCGCGCGTGCCCGCAGTTCATCGTGCTGTGGCAGGTGCGGATCCATGTGACAGGCCACTGAGCCCCCGGCCCCGCGCGCCAGCAGCGCAGCGGCTGCGTCGGCAGGGTCGAGGGCGTCAGACCGGCGGCTTGCGTCTCTATTCGATCTGACCGACGATCTTGTATTTGCCGGGGAACGTACTGGTGCCTTCAGTCGTTTCGAACAGCAGCTCCATTTCATAGGCGCCGGGCTTGAGTTCCCATTCGCTCTTCGGCTCTTCGTGCCTGCCGCTGCTGCAGATCACTTTGCCTTCCGGACACTGTTCTTTGATCACGAGCTCTTTTTCGGATTCCATCGCTTCTTTTTCAGCGCCCGATATCGGGCGGATGTTAAGGACGTCGGAGCGGGGCCCTTTCACAGCTCCCGTGGGCATCGAGTCGACGGCCACCGGCGGCTGTTCTTTTTCCTGGATGAGCTTGTTGGTGGCGGTTACTTTCACCCTCAAGTCATCTCCGACGTCTTCGAGCGTCGGTTCGAATTCGTAGCTCGACGGTACTTCTTCCTTGTATTCCTGTGCGGGCGCCGCTTTTTCCCATGCACCGCTTACCTCGCGTTCCCACTCCACCGTGAACGTCAGCGGGCGTTCTCCGCTCCAGGTTCCCACCGTGGTACCGAGTATATAGGTGCCCGCGCCCGCTTTTTCGTTGGCCACGATCGCTCTCGCCTGCTTGAGCCGGCGTTTTTCTTTGCCTTCCACGACTTCTTTGACCACTTGACCAACTCGTGGCAGACCGACGTTTTCAGGCGCTCCCGCTTCACCCGGCGGCGTCGCGGCGCATTCTTCCAGAGCTTCTTCCGCTCCTTCTCCTCCGCTACCTTCTTCGCCCGTTCCTCCCCCTCCCGTGCCTTCCCCTCCGGCTTCTTCTCCTCCCACTTCCGGGCATTCCGACACAGCTCTCTCAAATTGCCGGTACTTCACTTTCATCGACTGCGCATGCGTCCATTTCAGCGTGATCGAGTTGAGGCTGCCAAACGGAGCGATCGTGCTCAGGCCGGGCGTCATTTCCACGGCCGGTCGCAGCGCTTCCCGTCCGTTTTCGAGCAGCGCGATGACGTGCGAGCCGCCCGCCTCGACTGCGCTCACGTCTTCCACCTCGGGCACCTGCACGAGTTTGTGGAAGAAGCATTTGTGAGGTTTGCCCCGGTTGACGCCCTGCGTGCCGCCGGGGTTTTCGCATTCGTGTCCGACTCCGAGCTCACCTTCGCGGTTTCGCCCGAACCCGTAGACCTTGCCGCCGCTGAGGAAGAGGCTGTATTCGAGCCCGGCGGCAACGCTCGTGACCGCCAGCTGCCGTTCGGGGTCGCTGGGGTTCGGGGTCGAGATCCGCCGCGCGAACTGATCGCACGGTTCTCCCTGGCATTCGGATTTGCTCCCTTCACCCAGCTGGCCTTCTTTGTTGAAGCCCCAGCCGTACACCTCCCCGTTCCTCAGCAGCGCCAGCACGTGGTTCGCGCCGGCGCTGACCGCCACCACTTCGCGCAGCGGCGCTTCGGCTTCGGTCTCCACGTAGCCCGGCAGGCCTTCTTTTTCTTTGACGCTGAGTCCCCGTCCGAGCCCACCCTGTTCGTTGCCGCCCCACGACAGCAGCTCGCCGTTTTCGAGCAGCGCGTATGCGTCTTGGCCGTCGGCGGCGATGGAGACCACGTGTTCCAGCGGTTTTCCGTTGAGCAGGACGGGCCGGGGGACCGTCGCGCACGGTTCGACGTTGTGCCTGAATTCGGTGTGTGCGCAGCTTTCGGCGAACGTGTCTTCCGCCGTCGGTTCTTCACCTGGCTGCGCATCCTTGCCGATCGCGAGCTGTCCGTTCGTGTCCCTGCCCCACGCCACGACCGTGCGATTTTCAAGCAGCGCGTACTTGGCGCCGGCGCCATCCGTGAGCGCGATCACGCCACTGAGTTCGCCTTTCTCCCTGCGCCCCACCACTTTCCCGCCTTCTTCGATCGGCTCCTCGTCCTTTTCTTTGGCGACTTCGGCGACCGCGACCGGCGTCTGCTCGTTCTGGCCGCTGAACTCTTCGAGCCCGTCACTCCCGTCGCCGAGCCCCCCGAATTCGTTGTTGCCCCAGGTGCGCACCCTGCCGCCGGTCAGCACCGCGTCGCCGCTCTCGCCGAACCCAGCGATTCGCACCACTTCTTTCAACGGACGGCCAGGGGCTTCCTGGACGACGACGTGAGCCTTGCCGGTTTCCCAGGCGGATCGTCCTCCGCTCTGTTCGTCGCCGAGCTGCCCTTTGCCGTTCTCCCCCCAGGCGTCTATCACCGGGCCTTTTTCGCCGGGCACGAGCGCGTAGCCGACGGTGCCGCCTCCGGCAAGTTCTTTGATCTTGCTGATTTCATCGCTGGGTTCGCCGACGGACGGCGTTTCCCAGCCGAGGCCGACGGGATTCACCTGCAGTTCGTCCGACCAGATCGTGCCGAGGTTGCCGTTGCCGTTGAAACCCCAGCCGTCGGCCTCGCCTTCGCGCGCCGGCGTCATCGTGCCCGTCTCGCTCGACGTAACCGACGATTCGCCGGATGCGTTGCTCGCTGTGACCGTGACCTCGAGGCGCGTGCCCGCCACTCCCGTGGGGGTGAAGTTGGGATTGGTGGCTTTTTCGATCGCCGGGCATTCTTCGCCGGTCAGTGCGCCTTCGCACTTGCGCCACTGGTAGCTGAATTTGAGCGATTCGCCGCGCCATTCGCCCGTCGCGGCGAGCAGCTGCGTACCTTCGACGCTTTCGCCGTAGATCCAGGGCGTTGCGATATTCGCCGGCGGGTGCCCCGTCACGACTTCCGTTTTGGCTGACGAGGCTTCTACGCCGCTTTGCACGAGGTTTTTCGCCGTGACCGTCACCTTGAGGGTGTCACCGACTTCGACTTCTTCGACGGTGTGGCTCGCGCCGGTCGCACCGGATATCGGCGTGCACGCTTCCAGCACCGTGCAGCTCGACCACTGGTAGCTGAATTCGATCGGGGCCGCGCCGGACCAGCTGCCGGGACTTGCTTTCAGCGTCACCCCCGCACGCGGTTCGCCTTCGATTTTGGGCGCAACGGTGTTCACGGGCGGTCCCCCTTCGCGGACCGGCGCGGTTTTGCTTGCGGGGCTCGCGGACTTTTCGCCGGCGGAGTTCACAGCGGTCACCGTCAGTTCCAGCTGCAGGCCCTTATGGCCGACGACGCGGTAACTCGATTCCGACAGACTCGTTTCTTCCTTGATGAGGAATTCGGAGCACGATTTCGTCGGGCACGCGTCCCATTCGTAGATGTACTTGGTTGCGGGCGTCCCCGACCACCGGCCGGCTTTCGCCGTCAGCAGCTCGTCTTCCTGGGGTTCGCTCGGGCTGAACGACGGCAGTTCGATGTTTCTCGGCGGGTTTCCCGCGATTTTCGAGGTCGTAGCTGAGGATGCTTCGCCTTTGCCGGCTTTGTTTTCCGCGACCACTGTGACCCTGAGCGTCTTGCCGACGTCGGCTGCTTCGATTTCGTACGTTTTGCCCGTGCCGCCATTCGCTACGCATGCCGAGCCTTCCAGGTTGCAGTCTTCCCACCTATAGGAGTATTCGATCCCCGCTTCGCCCGACCATTTCCCTTCCGATTTCACTTTGAACGTCGCGCCTTCCCTGGCGACGGGACCAGTGATTTCCGGACGCGCCAGGGGGTTGTTGACCGGTGGACCGGAGCCGGCGATGGCACTCGCGGCGAGCCACGCGAGGGCGCTCGCGAGCACGAGCAAGGCCACTGCACTCACCCGAATCGCCCGCGCGCGTAGGCTGATAGCTGACCACCGCCGCCCACTTGACCACCGCCGCCCACTTGACCGTAGCTTTGACCCAAGATCAGACATCTCAGCCCCCCTCGCCAGTTCTAGGTTCGTATGTGGGCGGCCTTCCCCGTTGCACACCCGGCGCGACGTCGCTTCCCAGTCGCACAGTCGCAGAACCGCTGCGCGGTGTCAACCCCCAGTTCTGTGTCAAAACGTTGTCAGTTTTGCGCTAAGGAATTGTCACTCGTGGCTGGTCGGACACCCAGCCTCGCGGCTGCACAGCGGGGCAACGCGCAGTACCAGCAGTTCACCACGAGCGCCGAGCAACATCAGCGCGCGCTCTATGTCCGGCGCTCGAGCAGCGCGGCGGCAGCGCTCGCGGGATCGAGCCGCCGCTGCACGACCTGCTCAAGCAGCCGCTGGAACTCGGCGTCCTCCGGCAGGTCCTCTTCCAGGCGCCGGCGCATGCGCGCGGCGGCGATCGCCAGCACCTCGTTGCGCAGGTTGCGCGCGCGGCGCTCGTCGAGGTGGCCGGCAGCGAGGATGTGAGCACGGTGTTCCTGGAGCCTTCCGACGAGCTCCTCGATGCCCTCGCCGCGGGCGGCCTCGGTCTTGACGATCGGCACCCGCCAGCGCTCGCGCGCTTCCTCGGGCGTGCGGTCGAGGTTGGCGAGCGACAGCACCCCGCGAATCTCGCGGATCATCGTGTCCGTCAGCGGATGGTCTGCCTTGTTGATGACGATCACGTCTGGGATCTCCATCACGCCCGCCTTCAGCGCCTGGATCGAGTCGCCCGAGCCGGGCATCAACACGAGCACGATCGTGTCGGCGTGGTCGATGATGTCGATCTCCGCCTGCCCCACGCCGACGGTCTCCACGAACACGTCCTGGCGTCCGGCGGCGTCGAGCAGCAGCGCGGCCTGCAGCGCCGCCTCGGACAGGCCGCCCAGGGCGCCGCGATTGGCCATCGAGCGGATGAACACGCCCGGGTCGAGAAAGTGCTCGGACAGCCGTATGCGGTCGCCCAGCAGCGCGCCGTGCGTGAACGGCGAGGACGGGTCGATCGACAGCACGCCGACCGTCCGCCCAGCCTTGCGACGCTCCTTGGTGAGCGCGCCGATGAGCGTCGACTTGCCGACGCCGGGAGGGCCGGTAAAGCCGACGACCTCGGCATGACCGGTGTGCGGGTAGACCTCTCTGACCAGCTCCCAGCCCTCGGGGCGGTTGTCCTCCACGAGCGTGATCGCGCGCGCAAGCGCGCGGCGGTCGCCGTCGAGGAGGCGCTGGGCTAGCGTTGGCTCGGCCATCGAGCGCGCAATCATCGCAGGGGCCGTGCGTCCCTTACGATTCGAGCGCGATGGAGCTCGTTGCCGACGCTGCCGCCGACCCAGCCGCCGCGCAGGCGCGCGCCGAGCAGCTCGGCGACGCGCTGCGTAGGGCGCCGGCGCCACTCCACGGCGGCCCGCTGACGTTGCTGCGCTTCATGCGCGCGCACCGCATGCTCAACCGCCACTACGCGCGGCTGCTGGGCCGCTACGTGCTGCTGAAGCTGCGTTTCGGCAGGCGCCTGCAGACCGACGGCATCTGCTTCATCTGCCCGCACGTCACGTTCGAGATCGGCCGCCATGCGACCCTGCGCATCGGCCGCTGGGCGTGGATCGGGCACGGCAGCAAGATCCGCGTGCACGAGGGCGAGGTGAGCATCGGCGCGAAGACGGTCATCGGTCAGGACTGCACGATCTCGGCCTATCAGCATGTGTCGATCGGGCGCGAGTGCATCATCGCCGACCGCGTCATGCTGATCGACTTCGACCACGGCGTCACCGAGGTCGAGCGTCCGATCCGCGCGCAGGGCATCTACAAGCGCGACGTTCGCGTCGGGCACAACGTGTGGCTCGGCTACGGCGCCTGCATCCTGCGCGGCGTCACGGTCGGCGAGAACAGCGTCGTCGGCACCAGCGCGGTGGTCACCAAGGAAGTGCCCGCGAACGCGGTCGTCGGCGGCACGCCCGCGCGCGTGATCCGCATGCGCGAGACGCCGCAGGCGATGCGCTGGGAGTGAGCCCTCGCGGGCGCCGGCGCTCGGTCGAACCCTAAAGCGTCACGCCGGTGCAGTACCCCGCCTGCACGTCGCCTCGTGCACTTCTTCGGTGAGCGTGCTCAGCTTCTGGCTCAGCGTGTGGATCTCTTCAGTGACGTCGGTGTTCTTCTGCAGCAGGTCGTTCTGAAATTGGGCGAGCTCGTCCCTGTGCTTGGCGGCGGCTTCCTCGTTGGCCTTGTCGGTCCTCGTCTGCGCCTTCTGGGCGATGATGACCAGCGCGCCCGTGTAGAAGGCAACGCCTGAGAAGATCAGGTTCAGCAGGATCCACGGCTCGGGGTCGAACTGACCGCCATGTTCCAGCGCTTTGATCGTAGTGCTGGCATAGTGCACCGCGCCGTTGGCGAACACCCAGCCGAGGATGATCAGCGAGCCGATGATGACGAACTGCACGGTGCCCATGCCCGATGCGACATTCTCGGCGACGCGCTCCATGAAGCTGCTTCCGCCGGCGTAGGGCGACGGGTGCTTGCCATCCTGCTGTTGGTAGTGCTCGTGGTGGCGCAGGGGATCTAGTTTGGCCCGGCCCTGCGGCTGCTGTTCAACCTCGGTTGCCGCCATCTCGACTCCTCTCGTAGAACTGTGTCGGGATGACTATCCCGCACCCCTAAGACGGGTCGAGCAGGCACGCGCGTTCGGCGTGCATCGCGAGGTTGCGCAGGCCCGCGACGTCTGCCTGCGCGCCGGCAGCCAACGCCATCGTCAACGCCCGGCGATGGCCATCGAAGCGCTCGCGCGCGTAAGGCGTGGCGATCTCGCGCGAGATCATGAACGGCCAGTCGCTCGCCTGCAGCGCCAGCAGCTCACGCACCGCCGCCGTGCCCGCGCGCTTGCCGGCGGCCACGACTTCGAGCTCGGCGGCGCGCATCGCGAACGCCATCGGCGCGGCCGCCGGACCGGACCATGTCGACAGGTCGCCGCCCGCGCCCCAGGTGCTCGCCGGCCAGGCCACGTACTCCTCCTCGGCGCCACCGGCCGGCCACTCGTGGCGCTCCAGCGCATCGTCCAGACGCACCAGCTCGAGCCCCTGGCGCGAGCACTCCTGCACAACGGCCGTCAGCCAAGTGACGCCCTCATACCACCAGTGTCCGAGCAGCTCGGTGTCGAGCGCGCACACGACCAGCCCACCGCCGGGCAGCGGCGCCGCTGCCGTGACAGCCTCGTTGGCGTCGCGCAGGCGCGCGATCGTGCGCGCGACGAAGTCGGCGGCGTGCTCGCGCGCGAGCGCCTGCGCCGCGGCGTGATCGTAGGCGCTGCCGTCGTTGCTCCAGGGATTGTGGTGGTGGACGGTGTGGTGGTGGTAGTCGCGGTAGGCGCCGCTGGCGGGATAGCCGCGCTCGTTCCACACGAGCGAGATCGTGCTGCGGTCGATCGGCACCAGCAGCACGCCGGACTCGGTGGCGAGCGCGGAGAGATGCTCGCTTGCGCCCAGCCCGAAGCGATTGGTCAACTCCACGCACGTGGCGCGCACGCCCGCGTCCTCCAGCGCACGCCCCAGCCACGGCGTGTAGGCGCACTCCGGCAGCCAGAAGCCGCCACGCCAGTGCTCCCCCTCCGGGGACGATGCGCCGAAGCGACGGCGGTGGGACGCGACGCCGCCGCGCACCTGCAGCCGCACGCCGGCGTCGGTGGCGAGCAGCGGCAGGATCGCGTGCGTGGCCGCGGACGTCCACTGGGCATGGGGAGCGAACGCCCCCAGCAGATCCCCGCCACGGCGGCGCAGGCTCTCGAGCGCGCTCGTGTAGTCCCGCCAGGAGCGCTCCAGCTCGCGCGCCAGCAGCTCGTGTCCGCCCGCGCGCAGCCCGGCGGCGTCCTCCTCGTGCGTCTCGCGGCGCACACCCTGCACGAATGCTGCGAAGCGCTCATACAGGCCCGGCGCTTCCAGCTGGTCGCACAGGACCGGCGTCAGCGACAGCGTCAGCGGGGCGTCTTGGTCGAGCAGCTCCAGCAGCGGCAGGTAGCAGCCGGCCATCGCCTCCCACAGCCACTCCTCGCCGAACGGCCACGTCCCGAAGCCCTCGACGTAGGGCATGTGCGTGTGCAGGACGATCGCCAGCGCGCCGCGATCGCGGCTGTCGCTCACGGCCGGCACACGGCGATGAAGTCCAGCGCCCGGTCCATGTCCGCGTCGGCGGCGGGGGCACCGCCGCCGGCGGCGGGGACCAGCTTGAAGTCCGACGCGGCGATCGCGGGCGTGAACCAGTCGTAGAAGGGACGCGTCAGCCGCAGCCGAGGGTGCACGCGATCCCAGCCGAGCCGCAGCGCGAGCTCGTGTGCGCGCAGCTTGCGCGCGTGGAACAGCCCGTACAGCTCGACGCTCGCGAAGTGCGCGCGGCAGAGCTGCTCGAACTCGTGGCGACGGTACTCGTATACGTGCCAGGGATTGTCAGAGCGCGGGGCGCCCTTGGGCGCGAGCGTGAGCACGTTCGGTGTGGACACGAACACGGCCCCGCCGTCGCCGACCAGCGAGCGGAAGTGCTCGAGCACGGCGCCTGGCTCCTGCACGTGCTCGATCGTCTGCAGGAACACGACCGCGTCGGCTGGCTCGGAGAAGCTGTCGACGAGGTCGCGCACGAAGCGCAGGTTGGCGCACTGGTAGCGCAGACGCGCGTGCTCGTGGGCCTCCGGGTTGGCGTCGACGCCGACCACGCTGGCAGCGGTGCGCGCGAGCACGTCTGAGCCGTAACCCTCGCCACACGCCATGTCGATCGCGCGCAGCCCCCGTAGCCGCTCGGCGATCCACTCGTAGACGACCAGATGACGACGGAACCAGTAGTTCTCCTCGGGCACGTCCGGGAGCGTGCGCTCGCCGGTCAGCGCCAGCGGCGGTACGCCCTGGGGCTGATCGCGCTGCTGGAAGAACGGCGGTGGCGGGAGCACGTCGGACATAGAGGTCAAGAGACGGCTTTCGTCTGAATCGTCAGGCCGTGAGTAGGCGGCGCGAGCATGGCGCGCGAGTATATGGTCCGTCCCATGCCCCCCGCACTCAGCGCCGAGGAGATCCGCGACGCCAACACTCGCTACCACGATGTTGCGGCTGAACACTACGACTCCAAGTGGGGCATCGACTTCGGCGAGCTCGGGCAGAGCCAGGTGAGCGCGAAGGTGCGCAAGGCGCTCGGCGGCGAGCCCGGCCACTACGCGCGATCGCTGGAGATCGGCTCGGGGACGGGGTACTTCAGCCTGAACCTCCTGCGCGCGGGGCTGATCGGAGAGGCGACATGCAGCGACATCTCGCCGGGCATGCTCGACACGCTGCAAGCGAATGCCGCGCGCCTCGGACTCGAGGTCCATACCGAGCCGGCGGACGCCGAGCGCCTGCCGTTCGCGGATGGCAGCTTTGACCTCGTGTTCGGCCACGCGGTGCTCCACCACATTCCCGATCTGACGCAGGCGTTCGCCGAGTTCGAGCGCGTGCTCGCGCCGGGTGGCACGGTGCTGTTCGCGGGCGAGCCCTCGCGCTACGGCGACCGCCTCGCACGCGTGCCCAAGCGCTTCGCGACGACTGTCGCGCCACTGTGGCGGCGCGCGATCGGCGCCGGGCGCGCGCCGGCGCCGGACGGCGGCGAGCCCGACGCGGCGCTCGAGGGCGTCGTCGACATCCACGCGTTCGCCCCGGCGGAGCTCTCGCGCGTCGCCCGCGCGGCCGGGCTACAGGATGTGCGCGTCACCGGCGAGGAGCTGCTGGCGAACTGGTTCGGCTGGGCCAACCGCACGCTCGAGGCGACGGCCGACCCCGACGACGTGCCGTGGGCGTGGCGGCTGTACGCCTACCGCGGCTACCTGCTGTTGCAGGAGCTCGACCGCCGGCTGCTGGAGTCGCGGCTGCCGCCCGCGATCTTCTACAACCTGATGCTTGCCGCGCGCAAGCGGCCGTAACGGCTAAAGGAACTCAGCCAGCCAATCCGAGCCGCCCTGCTGGATCTTCTCGTACACGTAGTTGGACAGCTCCGCGTTGCGTTTGTTGCCTTTGTATTTCCACAGGGACAGTTTTTCCCGATTAATCCACCGCACCACCGGACGCAAGATCGGCAAACGCGGGAGCGGCCTAGGCTCGGGGGCGCGCGCGTTATGGCCTCTGAAGAATGCGCTCGGACGAAAGCCAGCGCCGTGATGGTAGACAACGTCGCCATAGATGCCAAAGAAAATGGGGTCCAGGTTCTTACGATTGGACCGAAGCACCTCGACCCACGGCGTTTCCGTCAGCTCGAGCTCGCGAAGAAGATTGCCTCCGACGTCGCTGATCTGCTTGCCATCACCAGCCTGCCAGGTGTAACCCATCGACCAGTCGCCGGGTAGTTTGCGCCAAGCCCCGACGGTAGTTACACAGAAGCAGGGATGTGGCTGTTGATCATCGTTGTTCTCCGCCCTGCGCACAGCAATCAACGGCGCTCTGGAGAGGCCGTCGGTGATGAGCGGCATGGGGTCGGCGATGGGAAACGCATCACCGTCGAGGAACATCAGCAGGTCGCTGTCGGAGGCCTCGTGCGCGATCTCGATCGCCAGGTGGTTCAGCTTGTCGGAATGCCGGCCACTCTGCTCAATTACTCGATCGAAATGGACACCGTAGGACGGATCGATCTGATTCAACGAAGTCCAAGTCTGATAGGGGACCGAGATGTGTTCACGGAGATATCGCGTCTGGATCTCGATCCAACGCGGCGCACCAAAATGGACTGTGGCGACGTGCAGCACTAGTGAGTCTCCCTTGGTCTTCGAACTCCGCGGGGATCATTGGAGGCAAACGCCTCGGGTATGCGCCCGCCCCCACATCGGGCTCTAGGCTATCTCACACGGCGTCGTAGAAGAGCGCCGCTCTTGCCGGCCGGGCGCTGCCCCCTGCGGGCATCCCGAGTGCACCTAGACTCAAGGACGATGCCTGAATCGCCCTGCCGGGGCTTTCCGCTGTTCCCACTGGGAATCGTCGTACTGCCGAGCGAGAGCGTGCCGCTGCATATCTTCGAGGAGCGCTACCGCAGGATGATCGCGCGTTGCCTGCCAGCCGAGCCTGGGTCGCCCGGGCGGGAGTTCGGCATCGTGTGGCTCTCCGACGAGGAGCTCAAGCTGATCGGCTGCGCATGCGAGATCGAGCAGGTGCTCGAGCGCATGGAGGACGGGCGTCTGAACATCCTTGTCCGCGGCACCCGGCCATTCCGCCTGCTCGAGCGCCAGAACGATCTCCCGTACCCCGCCGGGGTGGTCGAGTTCCTCGACGAGCCCGACGAGCAACCCGACCGCGAGGCGGCCGACACCGCCCGTGACCGCTACAGGGAGCTGGTCGTACAGGCGACCGATCGCGAGATCGACGCGAGTGAGCTGGGCAAGATGGACGCCTACCGCATGGCAGCCACCGTGGAGTTCCCGGTTGACGCCAAGCAGGAGCTGCTCGAGCTGCGCTCGGAGAACGCGCGGCTACGCCTGCTCGAGCGACTGCTCCACGCGGCGCTCGAGCGCTTGGATCTTGTCGAGCGCGCCCGCATGCGCGCGCTGTCCAACGGCAAGGTCAGGTTCGGGTAGAGCCGCCACCGCAGTCACTCCGCCAGATGGCAGATTTCCTGCGCGGTCTGCAACACGAACAGCTGCAGTTTCTGAAAGACGTTTGGTTGGCCGGCTGAGTCGTCGCTGAAGCGGACGTAGCCGTATTCGTCGCGCACGTAGTAGCGCAGCACCGATCCGGCGCCCGGCGGCAGCGACAGGTGGCTGGAAGACGGCTTCTGGAGGTCTTCCTGAATTTCCCGCGACTTGACGATCTGGGCGTCGCTCAGCTTCTGCGCCATGGCCCGACCGTTGCAGCTCACGCCGCCTTCTTCGTTGACGAGCAGCGTCAGCCGCGCGTGCGGCGTCGAGCCGCTGCGGTAGACGATGAACAGGTCGGGCGCGGTCACGCCACTGCAAGCGGCGATTACGATCGCTGCCAGGAGCGCGCCGAACGCAAGCGAGATCTTCACACGTCCACCGCCACGCCACCGCGGCGAGGATCGCCGGCCCCGCTCAGAAGCGACCCCTGTCGCTGCGCCGCCTGGACGCCGCCGAAGAACAGGTTCAAGGCGCCGAAGCGCACGACACGCACATCGGCGTCCAGTTCGTCGAGTTCGACCCCCGGCTCGGCGAAGATGACCCCATCCTCATAGTGCACCCGCGGCGCGTCAACGGCCGCGCGCACAGGCATAGCGTGGTCGACCACGCCGACGATCGTCTGCAGCAACGCCGAGCGAATCCTGTTCGAGCCTGCGCTGCCGAGCACCAGCTCGACCTCGCCGTCGCGCATCACCACCGACGGGGCCATCATGCTGGGCATCCGTCGGCCTGCCGGGTGCAGATGAAAGCCCAGCGGGTTGAGGTCCTCCTCGCCCATGACGTTGTTGATGTGCATGCCGGTGCCGGGGACCACCACCCCCGAGCCCTCGCCGTTGGTGCAGGTGGCACTGCACGCGCAGCCGTCGCCGTCGATCACGGAGATGTGCGTGGTGGAGCCGAGACGGCTGGCCAGGAAGCGCCCGAGGAAGCCATCCTGGTCAAGGCCTTCGACGAACTCGGGCGTGCGCTCGGACTGCGCGGCGGCCATCGCGTCGATCACCGCTCGCAGCGTCGGCGGCGACGGGCCACGATCCAGCAGCGCGAGCGCGTATGCGAGCAGCGTGCCGCCCGCCGACGGCGGCGGGTTGGTGAGGATCTCGCGATCGCGGTAGGCCATCTTGACCGGCTCCCGCTCGATCGCCTCGTAGCCGGCCAGGTCGCCCGCGCGCAGCGAGCCGCCACGCGCGCTCAGCCAGTCGCACACCGCCGTGGCGATGTCCCCGCGGTAGAACGGCTCGGCGCCGTCCCGCCCAAGACGCAGCAGCGCCTCGGAGAGCTCCGGGTTGCGCAGCAGCCCGCCCTCGCGCAGCGGCTGCCCGCCGGGCGCCCACAGGGCGGCGCACTCGGGCGTGGAGGTCAACAGCTCGACGAGGATCTCCGCCACATATGCCTGACCGGCGTTCAGCACGACGCCCTCCCGCGCCAGCCGCGCCGCCGGCGCCGCAAGCTCCTCCAGCGGCACGGTGCCCCACCGGCGCGCCGCCTCGCAGATCCCCGCCGGCACTCCGTAGACGCCGCACGACGCGGGGCCGATGTAGAACACCTGCTCGGCGTCGCCAAAGGACACACCCACCCCGAGCAGCTCAGCCTCCGAGCCGTCGCCGATGCGGGTCGGAGCCTCGACGAAGAAGTCAAGCAGCGTCGGCTCGATCCCGCCGCCCGCAACCAGCATGTAGCCGCCCGCGCCCAAGCCGGTGAGCAGCGACTCGCTCACGAACGACGTCAGCATCGCGCCCACCGTCGCATCGACGGCGTTGCCGCCTTCGCGCAGCACCCGCGCGCCGGCCTCCGCCGTCAGCGGATGCCCCGCCGCGATCACTCCCCGCTCAACGTCGCCCATTGCAGAGCGATACCACAGCGCTGCTAGTCGGTGACGAGCGGGCTAGAAATTAGGCAAGAACTCGGGGACGTCCAGTTCGTCGACGGCCAGGCCGCCGCGTCGCTGCCCGCCTTCCGCGCGCTCGCGGCTCGGACGCGCCGGCGCTGCGCGCTGGGCGCGCACCTCGCCGGTGGCTGGCTCCCTGAAGCGGTTGGCGCTCTTGCGCCTGCCCTCGTCGCCGTAGCCGGTGGCGACGACCGTCACCCACACCTGGTCGTCGAGCTTCTCGTCGACCATCGCGCCGAAGATGATGTTCGCGTCGGGGTGCGCTGCCTCGGACACGGACTTGGCGGCCTCGTTGACCTCCCACAGGGACAGGTTCGTACCGCCGGTGATCGACAGCAGGATCGAGCGCGCCCCCTCCATCGACGTTTCCAGCAGCGGCGATGAGACGGCCTGCATCGCGGCCTCGGTGGCGCGGTGCTCGCCCACGCCCATGCCGATGCCGAGCAGCGCGTTGCCGGCCTCGCTCATGATCGTGCGCACGTCCGCGAAGTCGAGGTTGATCAGGCCCGGCAGGGTGACCAGGTCGGAGATCCCCTGCACGCCCTGGCGCAGCACGTCGTCGGCGACGCGGAACGCCTCGACCATCGCGGTCTGCTTGTCGAGCACCCCCAGCAGACGGTCGTTGGGCACGACGATCAGCGTGTCGACCTCATCGGCAAGCGCGCTCACGCCGCGCTCGGCCTGCTCGCCGCGGCGGGTGCCCTCAAAGCCGAACGGCTTGGTCACGATCGCGACCGTCAGCGCACCGATTTCGCGCGAGATGCGCGCGACGATCGGAGCGGCGCCGGTGCCGGTGCCGCCGCCGGCGCCTGCCGCGATGAAGATCATGTCCGAGCCCTTCAGCAGCGCCTTGACGCGGTCGTAGTCCTCCATCGCCGCTTGGCGACCGACGTTCGCGTCCGACCCGGAGCCCAGGCCACGCGTCAGCTCGGAGCCGATGTGCAGCGTGATGTCGGCTGTGGACTGCTGCAGCGACTGCACGTCGGTGTTCACGGCGACGAACTCGATGCCCTCGACTTCCGCCTCGACCATGCGGTTGACCGCGTTGACGCCCGCACCGCCGACGCCGACGACGCGGATGACGGGCTGCCCGACGGGCGCAGACTGGCTCGCAGGGATCACGTGTGGGCGGGCGAATTCGTCGATCAGCGGACGCCCGGCGGACGGGTGGTCCATGACGTTCTCGGGTATCTCCGAGGAGAACGCGTGGCGCAGACGCTCCTGCGGGGACGGGACATAGGTCTCCGCCGCTGGCGAGCTGGGCGACGAGGCGCTCAGAGCCGGGTGCGGCAGCCCGCGCTCGCGCTGATGGTTCGCGCGTGCGATGTCGGTGGGCGCAGCGGCGGCGGGCATAGATGCCGCGAGCTCGTCGAGCGGGCGCGACGCGCCGGGCGCGTCTGTGGATCCAGGCTGCTCCCCGTGGGCGTCGGCGTCTTCGGTCTTGCGGAAGAGCGCCGCCAGAGGCCCTTCACGCATGCTCGCGCGTTTAGCGTTGGCCATTGGTAAGAACCTCCTGCGCGAGTTGGCGATAGGACTGGGCGGCGACGCCGTCGGGCTCGTACTTGAGGACCGACATGCCCTTCACCGGAGCCTCGGCGAAGCGGACGGTCTTGCGGATGCGCGATGCGAAGACACGGTCGCCAAAGTTTTCCTCGAGGATCTCGATCGCCTCCTTGGCGTGAATCGTGCGCGAGTCCACCAACGTCGGCAGGATACCCTCGATGTCGACGCCGGGGTTGAGATTCTCGCGGATCATCGCGAGCGTGTTCTGAAGCTGGATGAGGCCACGCATCGACAAATACTCGCACTGCACGGGGACGATCACCTTGTCGGATGCCGTAAGCGCGTTGATCGTCAGCAATCCGAGGCTGGGCGGGGTGTCGATGCAGATGAAGTCGTAGTCCTCGAGGACCGGTTCGAAGGCCTTCTGCAGCGCCCGCTCGCGGCCGATCATCGTCGACATGGCGATCTCCGCGCCGGCGAGGTCGATCGAGGCGCAGGCGATGTCGATCTCGCGCTTGCGGATGACCTCGCGGATCGAGACTTTGTGGACGAGCACGTCGTACATCGATTTCTCGAGCGTGTCCGGGTCGATTCCCTGGGACATCGTCAGGTTGCCCTGCGGGTCCATGTCGACGCACAGCACGCGGTGGCCCTCCTCCGCAAATGCGGCGGCCAGGTTGAGCGTCGTCGTCGTCTTGGCCACGCCGCCCTTCTGGTTGGCGAACGCGATGACCTTGGCCCTGCCTTCCACGGTGGCTCCGATGCTCGATTGTTGGAAAGCCGTCCGGTGGGTATTCGCATGGCGCGGAGGGATTCCTGCATGGGAACTACGATCCGGAGATGACCGACGCGAGCCGCGCTGCCGGCGCGAGCAGCCCCGCGCGCGAGAGCGGCTCAACGTTGAGCGCGCGCCTGAGCGGCAAGCGAGTGCTGGTATGCGTGGGCGCGGGCGGGGTCGGCAAGACGACGACCTCGGCCGCGTTGGCGCTCGGACTGGCGCAGCGCGGGCAGAAGGTGGCGGTTGTCACGATCGACCCTGCCAGGCGGCTGGCCGCGGCGCTGGGCCTGGCGGAGCTGCCTTCCGAGCCGCAACGGATCGCGCCGGCGCTGTTTGCCGAGCAGGGCATCCCGATCGAGGGCGAGCTGTGGGCGATGATGCTCGACGCCAAGCGCACGTTCGACGAGCTGATCGTGCGCCTTGCGCCCGATCAGCGAGCGCGCGATGAGATCCTCGCCAACCCTGTCTATCGGGAGCTCTCTACAGCGGTCGCCGGCTCGCATGAGCTCAGCGCGATCGCCAAGCTGTACGAGCTGCACGAGGAGCACGACTTCGACACGATCGTGCTCGACACGCCGCCGTCACGCAACACGCTGGACTTCCTCGACGCGCCCGGCCGCATGCTGGGCTTCCTGGAAGGCCGGGCGCTGCAGGTGTTCCTCAGACCGGGCGGGCTGACCGCGCGAGTGTTCGGCCGCGGCACCGCACTCGTGTTCGCGATCTTCGCGCGCGTCACAGGCGTTGACATGCTCGGCGAGCTGTCGCGCTTCTTCCGCTCGCTGACCGGCGTGATCGACGGCTTCGGCGAGCGCACGCGCGAGGTCGCAGCGCTGCTTCGCGCCCCGCACACGACCTTCCTGATCGTCACCTCACCCGAGGCCGAGCCGGCCCGCGAGGCGGCCTATCTGGTGCAGAAGCTGGCGGAGAAGGGACTGCCCGTGGGCGAGCTGATCGTCAACCGCGTCAACACCTACGGTCTGCACGGCCACACTGCGCCGGAGGTCGCGGAGCTGCTCGAGCCGGCCCTCGGCGAGCGCCTGGCCGCTCGCGTGGCGGCCAACCTCGCGGACTTCGACACACTCGCCGCGCGCGATCGCGAGACGATCACACAGCTCTCCCACGCGTGGGGCGCGCGCCAGCCGATCTTGGTCGCCCACCTAGATGAAGACGTCCAGGATCTCCTCGGCCTGGCCCATATCGCCGAGCGCCTCTTCGACTGAGCCCTGCGCGACGGAGACGTGCTCGAACGGAGGAGCGCCGTCGGCGACTGTCTGCTCCGGCTCGTGCACCGGCGCCAGCAGCAGCTGGTCGGCCAGGCCGACGAGGTTCGGGTCGAGGTGACCGCAGATGACGTCCCGCAGCAGCGCGCGCAGATGGTCTGCCATATCCCGGGCGAGGGCCTGCTGGGCGATCTGCGATCGGTCGGTGTGCGCGGCGGCCGCGCCCATGATCAGGTCGCGCTCGAGCGCCAGCGCGGCGAGCGCCCGCTCGGTCAACTCGACGCGACGCTCGGGCATCGCGCACAGCGCGGCAAGGCGCCCGGGCAGCAGGCCGCTCGCGGGCCCCTCGGGCTCGAGCAGCGCGCGCAGCGCGAGCAAGTGATCGGTCAGCGCCTCGAACGAGCTCTCGCGCTCACAGCCGAGCTCGAAGCGCCTGAGCGCCCACGCGAGTTCGTTGCCGTGGGGCGCCCGACGCGAGACCAGGTTGCAGAAGGCACGCAGCTCGTCCTCCTGCTCGGCGGTCACGACCAGCATCCCGTGGGGGCGGCCGCCCGCGCCGAGCGCGAGCGCCCGCCAGCGCCCGCCGGCAACCCGCGACCAGGCAAGCGCGCCAAGCGTCACGCGGCCGTCACCGAACAGCCTCAGCGCGCGCAGCAAGTCCTGCAGAATCTCGCGACCGCGGGCGATCGCCTCGCGCGCGTCGTCCTCGCCAGCAGCGAGCGCCACGACCAGATGCTCGTGCGCGCCGTCGTGACCAGCGACAAGCGCCCCGTCGGGCAGTCCCTCGAGCACGTGCGGCTGGGCGATCGTGAGGCCACCGGTCAACTGCAGCTCGCTCGAGCTGATCGTGAGGCCGTGCAGGGTGGCAACGAGCATTGTCTGGCCCGCGCCCGCGAGCGCCGAGCGCTCCACACGCGCGAGCGCCGCGTGCAGTCGCTCGGGGCGCAGCTCGAAGTTGGTCTGTTCCTCGAACACGTCCCCGAGCAGCGCCAACAGCGCCGCACGCACCCGCGTACGCAGATCGCCACGCGCCGGCTCGGCATTCAGGTTCGCCAGATACCGGTCAAGGCCGTCGAAGCCCTCGAGCGCGCTCGCCGCCGCGCTGTAGCTCGGCAGGCGCTCCAGCTCGGAGCGACGCTCGGCGATGAACTCGTCGGTCAACGCGCGGTAGCAATACAGCGGCGCGGCGCTCGATCGCCCGCGCGTACGCTGCGACTCGAGCTCGAACGGCACCTCCGCGCCCGCCGCGACCGCGGTCGCCAAGTGGCTGGCGGCAGCTTCGACGAACTCCGTGAGGACCTCCTGGACGGGGAGCAAGCGCATGGTGCGCTGAGTTCGCGCTCGCTCGGTGCGCTCCTGCCTGGCGCACTGCGTCTTGCAGTTGTCTAGGCGGCTGTGAGAACCGTGGGGTCGATACGCTCGGCGCACTCCGCGCCCAGCCAATCTTCGCCGTAGGCGCGCATGTCGTCGATGATCGGCAGCAGCGCGCGCCCCTTCTCGGTCAGCGCGTACTCGACGCGCGGCGGCACCTCAGGGAACGTCGCGCGTTCGACGATCCCCTCCTCCTCGAGCGCTCGCAACCGCAGCGACAACGTGCGCGGACTGATGCCGGCGAGCGAGCGTTCCAACTCACAGAAGCGCGAGCAACCCTCGGCGAGATCCCGAACGAGCAGCAGCGTCCACTTGCCGCATACGATCTCGGCGGTCATACACACCGGACAGGTCTCATCAACGGCCATCTAGCCGTTACTTTACCAATTGAAGTGTTGGGCCGACTGCCAGCTTGATCAAGCAGTGGTGAGCGACGGCGTGGAGCCCGCGTCGCGGCTTGCCTCCGCGGCGGCGACGTCCTCCATCGTCGTTCCCCGGCGCCCTTCGGCCTGCATCAGCAGCTTGAAGTCGTGCGGGCTCGACGCCACGCGCATGGCGTCCTCGAAGGTCACCCGGCCGGCCTTGACGTGCCCGTAGAGCGCCTGATCGAAGGTCTGCATGCCGTAATAGCCGCCCGAGGTGATGACCTCGACGAGCTTGCCGGTCTGCGACGGGTCGACGATCATGTCGCGCACCCGTCCGGTCATGCGCAGGATCTCGCAGACGGCCACGCGACCGCCGTCGGCGCCCGGCACCAGACGCTGCGAGATGACGCCCTTGACCGTGCCGGCGATCATGCTGCGCGCCTGGCCATGCTGGTGGGGCGGAAAGAAGTCGAGCATGCGGTTGATCGACTCGGTGGCATCCACCGTGTGGATCGTGGATAGCACCAGGTGCCCGGTCTCGGCCGCCGACAGGGCCGTCTGGACCGTCTCCTCATCGCGCATCTCACCCACGAGGATCACATCGGGGTCCTGGCGCAGCACCCGGCGCAACGCCCGCTTGAACGAGGCGGTGTCCATGCCGACCTCGCGCTGGTTGATCACAGAGCGTTTGTCCTCGTGCACGAACTCGATCGGGTCCTCGATCGTGACGATGTGCTTGCTCATCGTGTAGTTCATGTGGTCGATCATCGCGGCGAGCGTTGTCGACTTGCCCGAGCCGGTGGTCCCGGTCAGCAGCACGATCCCGCGCTCCTCCTCGGCCAGTTCCCTGACCACCGGCGGCAACGACAGCTCTTCGATCGTGCTGATCTTGTGCGGGATCGCGCGGCAGGCCATCGAGATCACACCGCGCTGCTGGAACGCGTTGATCCTGTAGCGCGCGACGCCAGGGATTTCGAACGAGAAGTCGACCTCGTGCTCTTGGGCGAACTCGCCGAGCTTGACCTCGTCGCTGAGCAGCGTCCTCAGCGCACCCTCCGTCTCCTCGGCGCTCAGCGGCTGCACGCTCTGGTCGCTGCTCAGCTCGCCGTTGACGCGATAAAGAGGCGAGGAGCCGACCTTCAAGTGCAGGTCGGAGCCGCCCTTCTCGACGAGCTCACGCAGCGCAGCCTTGACGTCGAACATGCACCCCTGATCGGCAGCCCGCCCGCCGTGCTTGAGCGCCAGCCGGCGCCGTGGACGGCCTATGCGACGTCGCGGAGCTTTTGGGCCTCTGCGAGCGACTGCAGCTTCTTCAGCGACTGGTTCTCGATCTGGCGGATGCGCTCGCGGGTGACGTTGAACGTGCGGCCGACCTCGTCGAGCGTGCGCGGGTGCTCGCCGCCGAGCCCGTAGCGCAGCTCGAGCACGCGCCGTTCGCGGTAGGACAGGTTCTCGAGCGCCTCGCGCAACGCCTCCTTGGTGAGGATCTCGGCCGCGCGCTCGTACGGGGACTCGGCGCGCTCGTCGGCGATGAACTGCCCGAACTCCGACTCCTCCTCGTCGCCCACGGGCTTCTCCAGCGATACCGGCGCCTGCGCCGAGCGCTTGATCGAGTCGACCTCCTCGGGGTCGATGCCGGTGACGTCGGCGATCTCCTGCGCGGTTGGCTCACGGCCTAGCTCAGTCACGAGCTTGCGCTCGGCGCGGCCGATCTTGTTGAGCTTCTCGACGACGTGCACCGGGATGCGAATCGTGCGCGCCTTGTCCGCCAGCGCCCGTGCGATCGCCTGGCGAATCCACCAGGTCGCGTAGGTGGAGAACTTGAAGCCCTTGCGATAGTCGAACTTCTCGGCCGCCCTGACCAGCCCGAGCGTGCCCTCCTGAATCAGGTCGAGGAACGGCAGCCCCTGGTTGCGGTAGTTCTTCGCGATCGACACCACCAGGCGCAGGTTCGACTCGACCATCTTCTGCTTGGCGTCGAGGTCGCCGCGCTCGATCCGCTTGGCGAGATCGACCTCCTCCTGGGCGGTCAGCAGCCGTACCTTGCCGATGTCCTTGAGGAACAGCTGCAGCGAGTCCGTCGTCATGTCCGGCTTCAGGTCCAGCGCGGTTTTGGCTTTGCGCCGGCCGCGCTTGTCCGGTGCGCGCTCGACGAGCGAGGCGGCGGCGATCGCGGGGTCGATCTCCTCGACGAGCTCGATCTCCGAGCGCTCGAAGAAGCCGTGCAGCTCTTCGACGTCTGACTCGTCCAGGTCCAGCTCGGACACCGCCTTGGTTATCTCCGCGTAGGAGAGGACTCCCACCTGCTGGCCCTTGGCGACCAGGCCCTTGACCTCATCCAGCTCCTGCAGCTCGACTACTGACATTCGTGTTTCCGTTTCTTCCGCGATCGACAACCGAAGGCAAGAGCCCCATGCAAGATTATGGCTGAGAACAGCTACACCGTCGGACATTACGGTCGCAACGCTGCCGACGTTACACGTCCAATCGGTTCTCCAGACGCTCATGCTAACGCGTCACGGCGAGGTTGACCGGTTGCCAATCTGCTTGCACGTCGCATTAAGCAATGATGTGCGCAATGAGCCCCCCCAAAGAGAGCGAGCGGCGAGCGGCAGCGACGCCGAACGGTCAGGGGGCCCTTGCCACGGACGGTCAGGGGGTCCTGTCCAACCTGCCGCGCACGCGCCCGCAGCGCTCGAGCCCGCGCCGCGCCGCGGCACGCGCGGCGACAGCCGCGGCCGCCGCCGAATCCACGAGCGCGAGCGCCGCGCCGGCCAGCTCCAACGGCCGCGTCTCGACCAGCCCGCCCAGGACCGCCACGTCCACCGCCAGACGACCCGCCGGCACACGCGGTTCTGCCAAGACACGCGGCGGCGCCGGCGCCAAGACACGCGGATCGGCGAGCGGACAGCGCTCGGGCAGCGCTCGCCCGCGCCCCACGCGGCCGGTGGCCCACGTTGAGCCGGCACCCAGGCAGGGGTTCGAGTGCGAGAGCGAGCGCTCCAGCAAGACGGTGCAGCCGCCGGGTGGCGCCGAGCTCGTGGCATCGGTGGCCGAGATCGTCGGCGAGCTGACGAAGGCCAGCCTGTCGACGGGCGAGCGCCTGCTCAAGGACGTGCTGTCGCGCCTGCCGCTCTCCTGAGCTCCGCCCGCAACCGACTCGCTCGCGAGCGCCCATCGCACACCGACGCCCCTCGTGGGCGCCTTGTATACTTCCGGCAACGCCGAGCCGCCACGACGCAAGTCGCGGCGGGCGGGGGACCCAATGTGGATCGAGTCGATCCACTGGGGCGAATCGGCCCGTTCGGGGCCGTAGCGCCGCGCTCAACCGCCGCGCGAGCCCGTCAGCTCACCCCGTAGGCGTCGAAGAGAATGCGAATCGCGCCCAAGACATACACGCTCGTGCTCGTGCTGCTCACGGGGAGCGTCTGCTTGTCCAGCCCCGTTGCGGCTGCGCTCGCCGACACGGGCGGCACTTCCGGGGCGACGGTCGCACCGACTGCCACCTCCGGCCCGACGCCCGCGACCAGCATCCGCTCGACGGGGATCGCCACGTGGTTCGGCCCCGGCTTCTACGGCAAGCAGACCGCCTGCGGCCAGACGCTGACCCCCGGGGTCGTAGGCGTCGCCAACCGCACGCTCGCATGCGGCACGCTGGTGAAGGTCACCTACAAGGGCCACAGCCTGACGGTGCCGGTGCTCGACCGCGGCCCGTACAGCCACGACGCGAGCTGGGATCTGACCGCGGGCGCGGCGCAGGCGCTCGGCATCACCGAGACGGTCCGCATCGGCACCCACATCGTCGGCAAGGCCGCCAACACACCCACGCTTGGGCTGCCGCCCGGATCTTCCAGCGCCGCCGTCGCGGGCGGCGCGCCCGCCGAACCGTAGAGCCCAGAACGAGGTCTAGACGGAAGTTTTTGAGGTTCTGAGGCCCGATCGCCCGTGTTTGCGGGGAATCGGGCCTTCTTTTGGTGGTTGGGCGTAGACACTAATATTGGGTTTTGCTGTCCGATGGGTGTGGCATT